>NZ_BCVA01000011.1 GCF_001591505.1 Neobacillus niacini NBRC 15566 | reverse complement strand
GGTGCTGCAGTGACCGAAGCCTGGCAATTAAAGAAGTTTGGGTCAATGCAGATGTACTGGAGTGACCCAAGCCTGATATGCTATTGTTTTCCTCTTATTTTACTATCATACTTTTTTAAAAAAACTAAGGAATAGCTGATTTAATATCTAAAAAGAGATTATTTCAAAATTTATTCACAAAAATTTGTATGAAATAACTAAATATTTTGGGAATTTTCAGTTGCTCTATCCAATGACTTCAATTATTTTCCTACCTAGAATAATGATTGAAAGCGCCTAAAATACACTTGTAATTATAGGCCTTTTGATATCTCAACACTAGTTAGGAGGAGTTTAGATGGTTAAGGTAAATGATGGATTTTCTCGCAGAAAGTTTCTTAGTAATGCAGGAAAAATTGGCGGAGCCTCTGCTGTTCTTGGCGTTACAGGCACGATGGATTTATTTTTACCAGAAGAGAACACAGCGAATGCAGCGGAGGTCAGCGTGAATAACAAAAAGCCAGGGAAAAATAGCCAATATATGCTATTGAATGTCCGTTTAGAAAATGGTTATAAATATGAAAATGGTCTGGTTGTTGCGACGGAAACTGTATTACGTAACCTCCAAATTACCAATGGAAAGATTAACAAGATACTAGATACTACAGCTACATATAATAAAAATTTAGATTGTTATGATGCCAAAGGCATGCTATTACTCCCTTCTTTTAGAGATATGCATATTCATTTAGATAAGACCTATTATGGCGGTCCTTGGAGAGCAGCCCATCTAAGAAAAAACGGTATTTTTGATATGATTGAATTAGAACAGACACTGTTATTGGAGCTTCTGCCAACTGCTCAGGAGCGTGCAGAGAAATTAATTGAGCTAATCCTCAGTTATGGTTCAACATACGTTAGAAGCCACTGCAATATTGATCAGGTCGTGGGGTTAAAGAATCTCGAGAATCTAAAAAAAGCATTAGTGAACTACTCCGATAAAATATCACATGAAATCGTTGCCTTCCCTCAGCATGGTTTACTTCGTTCAAATGTAGAAGGTTTGATCCGTGACGCAATGCAGCTTGGAGTTACCCATGTTGGCGGGCTAGATCCAACCCTGGTTGATGGGAACATGGAAAAATCATTGAATACGATGGTCCAAATTGCTGCCGACTATAAAGCAGGAATTGATATCCACCTCCATGAAGGTGGAGAAACTGGAATAAAAGCGATTAGGCTATTGGCTGATCTAACAGAACAAGCTGGACTACAAGGCAAAGTGACGGTGAGCCATGCATTCTCATTAGCGTCGTTACCAGCTGGAGAGGATGAGGAGATGGCAAGCCTCCTAGCCTCTCAGGGAATATCCATCGCGTCATCCGTCCCAATCGGAAAGGGGGTTATGCCAATTCCGCTGCTCCAGCAGAAAGGGGTTAAAGTACTTCTGGGTAATGATAGTATTACCGATCAATGGGATCCATTCGGAATTGGAGATACCTTGCAGAAAGCTCATCTTGCTGCACAGCTTTACGGATGGAAACACGAATACACCCTATCCCGTGCCCTTTCCCTGGCTACTGGAGGCATTACACCTTTAGATGAGTCCGGTAAGCAAATATGGCCAAAGGTTGGAGACGTAGCAAATGCTGTTCTAGTTCCTGCAAGCTGTTCTGCAGAAACAGTTGCCCGTCTGCCTAAGCGTGCTGCCGTCCTGCATAAAGGCGTTCTCGCATCAGGCTCTCTTGAAGCTGTACATTAAATCAAAATTAATGGATATCGTCGCGAAATTATTTAAACATAGGAAAATTCACTAAATAACAGGAGTAAAGATGTAGGAGGGACTCTTACATCTTCTTTTTATGGGTGTAATTATTTGGAATTAAAACTTGGCTTACTTGGAGCCAGCCCTTAGACATAATTTAAACACAATCCATTGTACGATTTGCACAATTGAAAGCATAGCTTTTTGGATTTTTTAAACGATGACGGTATTATGCATATTGTCTAAAATAAGCATGTAAGCCAGATAGCTTATATCTCTTTAAAAGGAGGTTCGATCTGCTTAAAAATTTTATAGGATTGATTCTTGATTTTTTGGGGTGTTACTCATGATTAATGCAATTTCTGGTGATTCAGATTTTATAAAGGAAATGAATAACTCATTATTCACTGGTTTTGTGCATAGTACATTCAATCGGACATTAAATATTAAATGCTTTGAAAGTGGAGATTTATTTACCATTGCATGCAGAAAACTTGATAACGGTCCCAATACTTTAATCGTTAATGTTGATAATATGAAGTCCGGAAAAATTGAAGTTAATGATCGGGTTCGTGTTGTAAAAAACCTCTTGTTTATAGGCGATAAGCTAACTATTTCAATGGATCAAATCAATGAATGGGAAGGTGTGTTACCATCCTATCCATCTAATGAAGAAATCCTGAAACGAAATGTAAAGAAAATGAAGGATTATATTAACCTTCACGGTGTAGGCGGAGGAATGAAAAAAAAAATAATAACCGAAAATCCTTTTGAAGCAGAAGTCTCAAATATGCTCGAGAAACGAACTTATTTCCTTATGAATGAATTAGTAGCGAATCGAATTTCTTCTGCCCTGCCACATGCAGTTTCTCTTGTAGGTCTTGGGCCAGGGTTAACGCCTTCAGGGGATGATTTTTTAACTGGCTTATTTACTATTCTTAATATGAAAAACAGTCCTTTATATCCTAACAAAAAATTAATTTGCGAAGAGGTTTTAAGGAAAGCAAAAACTTTGACGAATGACATTAGTTACATGACTTTGAAAAAAGCAGCCATTGGTAAAGTGAGAGAGTCTTTAATTACATTACTTAATTCGTTATTAATTGAGGATGATGAAGACTTAATTCTCTCTTTAAATAAATTATTAAACATAGGTTCTTCATCCGGAACAGATATAGCGTATGGCATTGTTTTTGGAATGGAGGCCACTATTAGAGCAGGAGGTAAAGTATGTTAGTACAAGCTTTGATTAAGCCAAACACATATTTCGATTCAGTATCTTTAATGTCGCTATCCACTAAAGCGAATCAAATTGAAGAAGTAGAACAGGCCATTATAGCAATGGGTACTGAAATGAATAAAGAGGTAATGAAGAATGTCGGGTTAATGACACCTGAAGTAGAGACAGCGGGTGCAAGTGATTTAATTATTGTTGTAAAAGCAACAACTGACGAATTGTGCGAAACCGCTTTCGAAAGAATAAATGAGTTATTTACAAAAAAGAATTCGGGTAAAAAAGGAAAAAATGATATTAAGTATTCTACTATTTCTTCTGCAGCAGGAAGTAACCCGGAAGCAAATTTAGCCATTATTGCAGTTAATGGTGCTTATGCGGCTAGAGAAGCAAAAAAGGCACTCGAAAATGATTTACATGTCATGATGTTTAGTGACAATGTAAGCGTTGAAGATGAAATTGAATTAAAAAAATTAGCTCATGAAAAAGGATTATTGATGATGGGGCCTGACTGTGGAACAGCGATTATCGGCAACACAGCCCTTTGCTTCGCCAACGCAGTAAGAAAAGGTAATATTGGGATTGTTGGGGCATCAGGAACTGGCAGCCAAGAGGTAAGCGTGCGCATTCACGAATTTGGCTATGGGATTTCTCAATTGATTGGAACAGGCGGCAGAGATTTAAAAGAAGAAGTTGGCGGGATTATGATGCTTGATGGTATTCAGGCTCTTGAAGACGATGAAGAGACAAAAGTCATTGTCGTTGTTTCCAAACCACCTGCACCAAGTGTGGAAGAAAAAGTATTAGCGAAAATTAAAACATGTAAAAAACCAGTTGTCGTTTGGTTTATTGGCGGAAACGAAGAAAAAATTACTGAAGCTGGTGCACATTTTGCCAAAATGTCTAAAGAGGCAGCACTGAAAGCAGTGTTATTAGCTGGGGCAGACGAAAGCAAGTTAAATAAACGTGCATTAAACATTCCGCTTATAGAAGAGGTTCGGACAAAGTTAACTCCTGAACAGAAATATATTCGTGGACTTTTCAGCGGTGGTACACTGGCGGATGAAGCGATGCATGCAGCAATGGAGAAATTTGATAATGTCTACAGCAATATTCAAAGAAATCCAGAGTATCGTTTAAAAGACCGTTACACAAGCCAAGACCATACATTCATCGACTTTGGTGATGATGAATATACACAAGGAAAACCGCACCCCATGATTGATCCATCCACACGTCTTGAAAGATTTATTCAAGAGGCAAAAGATCCATCGGTCGGTGTTATCGTGATGGACTTTGTGATAGGTTATGGAGCACATGAAGATCCAGTTGGTGCTTTCCTTCCTGCGATCATAGAAGCGAAACAACAGGCTGAGCAAGAAGGAAGACATTTGGAGATAATCGGATATGTACTTGGGACAGAATTAGATCCACAAGATTATGAAGAACAGATTAATAAATTATTAGCTGCTGAAGTAACACATGCAAGCAGTATGCAAAATGCAGGATTATTGGCGAGAGAATTCGTTGTGAAGGGAGAATAGGCATGAGTAGAATTAGCGATTTATTTAAAAGTAGACCACATGTTATTAACGTAGGAATTGAGTCCTTTAAAGATGATTTATTACAACAAGGCTCTGAAGTTATTCATTTAGAATGGACACCGCCAGGCAGAGGAAACCCAGCATTAATTGCTGCACTTGATAAGTTTGAAAATCCTGCAATCTTGGAGAAAATTGAAGAAGCAAACAAATTAGCAGTGGAAAGAATTATTAATTCTCAACCAGTGTTAATTGGATATGATCAAGCTATTAATTGCGTACCAGGTATGACAAAAACGACCATTCTTCATGCAGGTCCTCCTATTACTTGGGATAAAATGAATGGTCCTATGAAAGGTGCCGTTACTGGGGCAATCGTATTTGAAGGGTTAGCGAAGGATGTTGAAGAGGCGGCTAAACTAGCGGCATCTGGCGAAATCACTTTTTCACCATGTCACGAACACAATTGTGTAGGATCCATGGCAGGTGTTACATCTGCCTCCATGTTTATGCATATTGTTGAAAACAAAACATATGGCAATATTGCTTATACAAACTTAAGTGAACAATTAGCTAAAATCCTTCGCATGGGAGCGAATGACCAAAGTGTTATTGATCGATTAATATGGATGCGTGATGTTTTTGGTCCTATTTTACGTGATGCTATGAGATTAAACCCTAATGGAATTGACTTACGTTTAATGCTTGCACAAGCACTTCATATGGGTGATGAGTGTCATAACCGAAATGTTGCGGGTACAACATTATTAATTCAAGCTTTAACTCCGTATATTTTAGAAACTGATTATACAATCCAACAGAAGAAGGAAGTATTTGAATTCGTTGCGAGCAGTGATTACTTCTCTGGTCCTACTTGGATGGCAATGGCGAAATGTGCGCTTGATGCTGCTCACGGCATTGAAAATAGTACAGTCGTTACAACTATGGCACGAAATGGTGTTGAATTCGGTATCCGTGTCAGCGGAATGCCTGGAAACACTTGGTTTACAGGTCCTGCACAAAAAGTTATCGGTCCAATGTTTGCAGGGTATAAGCCAGAGGATTCTGGACTTGATATCGGAGACAGCGCGATTACTGAAACTTATGGTTTCGGTGGATTTGCAATGGCAACCGCTCCGGCAATCGTTGCATTAGTTGGCGGAACACCAGACGATGCTATTGGCTATACAACAAAAATGAAGGAAATTACGACAACAGAGAATCCTAACGTGACAATTCCAGTACTTGATTTCGCGGGACTACCGACTGGTATTGACGTTCGCAAGGTTATCCAAACAGGTATTATGCCAGTTATTAATACAGCAATTGCTCATAAAGACGCTGGAATCGGAATGATCGGTGCAGGAATTACCTATCCTCCAGTTGAAGCCTTTGAAAAAGCAATGTTAGCTTTAAGTGAAAATATTCAATAATATTCAAATTCAATAAAAAAAGCCCAGCTAGATTTAATCTGCTGGGCTTTTTTTAAACAATAATTTCACCGTCTTCATGTTATTCAATTCATATTTATATGACATATTTTGTACAAAGTTTATTGTATAACGTGCCTAAATGATTACCTACTATTTTGGTTTAGGTAGCCAATGACCGAGAAAGGGTTTCCATATAAAATTCTAGATGTAACCGGTTAACCATTATGAGTATTACGATTCTGCTTTATAAAAATTTACCTAAGACAGGATGAAGTTTCTTTTAAAGGGAGGCAATAGCAGACGAATAGTTAAGAATGTAACTTGCAATAATTTTTTTATCCAACAAACTAATTCATATTAGAGGTGAAATGTAATGGCTCAGACAGTTAAATTTTGGAAAAAAGGGGACTTTGCTGCTTCCTTCGGTTTGTTCGTTAATGTTTTGACAGACTTTTTGGTAATGATCTCATTATTAATTGGTGTAGTGGGTATGCCAAAAGAGTTTGTTTTTAAACAAATTGTCCCTGGCTTTGGACTTGCTGTATTGCTATCTGGAATTGTATTTGCTTATTTTGCTTATAAATTAGCTCAGAAAACAGGCAGAACCGATGTTACTGCACTGCCATCAGGCTCTAGTTCGCCTGGTATATTTCTTATCGTATTTGTGATTATGCTTCCACTGTATCATCAAACACAGGATGCTGCTTTCACAACAACAGTTGCTATCCTTTGGGGTTTTGTTGAGTCTGGAATTTTGTTCCTAGGAGCATTCCTTGGTGAAACAATTCGAAAGATTGTACCAAGAACTGTCTTGCTGGCAGCTTTGGCAGGTTTGGCATTTGTATTCTTGGGCATGAACCCAATGCTGCAATCCTTTGAAATGCCTGTAGTAGCATTTGTTGCATTAATAATCATTTTCATGAACTGGTTAAGTAAACATCCAATATTAAAGAAAATACCTACTGGCTTATTATTGATCGTAGTTGGAACTGCCATTGCTTGGATAGCTGGGTATCAAAACCCTGCTGATGTTACGGAAGCTCTAAAATCATTCGGCTTTAATCCCCCAATGTTGCATTTAACTGGGTTTGCCGACAGTTTTAACGCTGCTTTACCATATTTATTAACGGCTGTACCTTTAGGGTTAGCAAACTACATTTTTAACTTGGAAAACGTAGAAGCTGCTGCTGTTAGTGGAGATGAATACAAAACTCGAGATGTTATGCTTACAAACGGTTTTTGTACTTTAATAGGCAACCTTTGTGGTAACCCATTCCCAGTAACTGTATATGTGGGTCATGCTGGCTGGAAAGAAGTTGGTGCAGGTTTAGGTTATTCTATTGCTAGCTCTGCAGCCATTTTCTTAATATCAATTTTCAGTCTTATGGGTCTGTTGCTTGCTGTAGTCCCAATTGCTGCTATTGTTCCGATGCTCGTATTTATTGCGATTGTAACAGGGCATCAGGTTGTCAAAGAAAGTCCAAAATTTGAAGCTCCGGCAATCTTTGTATGCTTCTTCCCATGGGTTGCTAACTGGGCACTTGTTGCGGTTAATAATGCACTTTCAGCTGCTGGTGTGTCTGTGGGCGAGGCTGCCAATCAAGTATCTTCACTAGCTCTGCACAATGCTGGACTTTTCTACGATGGCTTGGTTGCTCTAGGTAATGGTGCTCCTATTTCAAGTGTTCTTTGGGGTTGTATAGCTGTATTTACCATCCGTAACACGCCAATTGGAGGCATTATTGCTGCAGTGCTTGGAGCCGTTTTAACTTTCGTTGGTGCCATTCATACAACCACAATCGGATTTGCACAAGCAACTGCAATGCCTTTCGTTTGGGGATATTTACTAATTGCTGCATTCTTAGCGTATAAACTCTATGTAAATAAGAAGGATAATATTGGTCCTGTTACTGAGTAAAAATAGGAGGAATTTTGATATGGATTATATGAAATTAGCTGCAGATGCAACACTTGTTGGTATGGCAAACAAAGTTGGTGGACCATTCGGTGCTACAATCGTGCGCGGTGATGAAATTATCGCTGTAGTAAGCAACACCATGATGAGAGATACTGACCCATCTGCTCATGCTGAAATGGTTGCTATTCGTGAAGCTTGTAAAAAGTTAGGAACAATGGATTTATCAGATTGTGTGATCTATGCAACTTGTGAGCCGTGTCCAATGTGTGTATCTGCCATTATTTGGACAGGGATTAAAGAGGTATATTACTGTAATACGAGTGAAGACGCTGATAAACATGGCTTCTCTGACATGCATTTACGTAAGTATTTAACAGGGGAAGATAAGAGTGTTCTCAAAATGGTTAAAGTAGAGCAAAGAGAAGATTGTGATCATTTGTTTGAGTTTTTTCATAAATCTAATAAATAACATATATCACCCATTCAATATATACAAACTTAAATTAAAATGCCCAGCTAAGATTTTTAATCTGCTGGGCATTTTTTTTACTTCAGGTGGTTTTTTAAGAAATCAATGACTTGTTTAAGTGCATGTTGAACAATCGGGTCGTGGAAGTTTTTGTCAAATACATGCTCACCATTTGGAATCGTAATAAGTTTTGCTTCAACCGATTGTTTTATAAGCGCACCTCTCATAAATACGGACTGCTCGTATGGAACGTCCGTATCTTTCGTTCCATGTAATAATAAAGTTGGGGGGAATTCATTTGTAACATTACGATTCGGGCAAAAATGATAGATTGCTTCTTTATTATTTACAAGATTTACACCTGTAATTTCTTCGATCCAAACCCCATTCTGTCTGGCGTAAACGTAAAATAGAAACCGTTCTTCTACAGAGGCCTCAGTTACTACTTTATCGGTTATAAGTTGGTAAGCAAGTTCTTTAGAAACAATATCCTTTTGACGATAATATTTACTTGGACTTGTTGCCCAGCTCCCAACAAGATCCCCGTATCCGTAAAAGGAAACAATTGCAGAGGGCTTATGAGTGAAAGTTCCAGTAGTAAGTGCTAAAAAGCCACCAGCAGAACTACCAACAATTGCAATTTTTTTCGGATCTATAGAAAATTGTTTTGGTCCTTCTCTTTGAATCCAAAGGAGAGCATCTTCAATATCTTTTATTATTTCCGGCAGCTTTGTGGCAGGAGCCAGCCTGTAGTCTATTGAAAAAAGTGAGAAACCATTGTTGGTATAAAGTTGTACCATTTCTTCACTTATTTCTTCTCTTGTTCCCCAAATTAACCCGCCACCATGGATATATACGATGACAGGTGCATTTTCTCGATTAGTCCCATAAAAATCTGCCTTTATTGAGAAATTTACATCTTCTTTATAAATTACAGTTTTCTTCACTTTTATTTACACGTCCTGTCTTATGATTGTTTCAATTAATACTAAAAAAAATAGTCATATAATGCAATTAAAAGATTGTGCAATATAACAAATAATTGCGTTGTTTTTAAGTTTTTCTATTCTAAAATTTAGGACATATTTTGTACATACATTATTGTATAACTTGCCTAAATGAACAGCTTTCTTTTTGGTTTTGGTAGCCAATGACCTAGAAAGCTTTACCTACTAAAATGAAAGATGTAAGGGGTTACGAAATGCTATTATTTCTCTTTTAGATTTATAAAATCTCCAGAGAAAAATAATTCTCTGCTACAAAGGAGGCAAATGAAATAAAAGAGTATGCAATAATGTGAGCAAATTTTTTACATCCAACAAACTAATTCATATTAGAGGTGAAAGGTAATGGATCAAACAATTAAATTTTGGAAAAAAGGGGATTTAGCAGCTTATTTCGGCTTACTTGCTAATAACTTAACCAATCTCCTAACCATGATGTCGTTATTAATTTTTGTCGTGGGTATTCCATCAGCAGTCGTTTACGGGAAAATTGCTCCAGCTTTTGGAATGGGGATATTTATCGCAAGTTGTGCGTATGGCTTTTTTGCTTATCGACTAGCTAAAAAGACAGGAAGGACAGATGTAACAGCATTGCCTTCGGGACCAAGTGCACCGTCGATATTCACGGTAACTTTTTTAGTAATATTGCCAGTTTATACTCAAACAAAAGATTATGAATTTGCGATTGGCATTGCACTAGTATGGTGTTTCGTAGAAGCTATGATTCTAGTTGTGGGGTCACTATTAGGAGATACGATAAGAAGAGTCATTCCTAGGACAGTATTATTATCATGTTTATCTGGTCTTGGACTATTGTTATTAGCCATGAATCCGATGTTACAAGCGTTTGAAGCACCGATGATCGCTTTTGCAGTGTTAATCATCATTTTTATAAATTGGTTTGGTAAATCACCGGTATTTGCAAAAATTCCAACAGGGTTTTTATTGCTTGCTGTAGGTACTGGGATTGCCTGGGCTTTAGGTGTAATGGAGCCAGGTGCAATTTCACAATCATTATCATCTTTTGGATTCAATCCTCCATCTTTGAATATTGATGGTTTTATGCAAGGGTTGCCACACGCTTTACCGTATTTGGCTTCCGCTATACCACTTGGTCTTTCAAACTATGTGTTTGACTTAGAAAATATTGAAAGTGCCCATACTGCAGGGGATGAATATCAAACAAGACAAGTTATGTTAACAAATGGAATTGCTTCTTGTATTGGTGCAGCATTTGGAAATCCATATCCAGTAACAGTTTATGTTGGACACCCAGGCTGGAAATCAATGGGCGCTGGTATTGGCTATACAGTTGCAACGGGTATATCGATGTTAATTCTTTCACTTTTTGGTATAGGTGCATTTTTATTAGCGGTCATTCCGGTCTATGCCATCGCTCCTATCCTTGTTTATATCGGAGTTGTAACAGCAAATCAAGTGGTTCGTGAAACTCCGAAACTTGAAGTGCCAGTTATCTTTATTGCATTATTCCCATGGATCGCTAACTGGGCTCTAACTCTTGCTAATAATGTACTTGGTGCTGCAGGAACGGCCGCGGGCACTGTAGGGATTGATAAACTTGCTAGTAAAGGGGTTTATTACGAAGGATTATCCCATTTAGGAAATGGTGCACCGATTGCCAGTCTATTATGGGGTTGTATAGCCATATTTGCTATTAATGATAAACCGTTACGTGGTGCTGCCGCAGCAGCAGTAGCAGCCGCATTGTCTATCGTAGGATTTATCCACTCTCCAACAGTCGCATTTGCTAAGGGTGCTTCTGTAGAATTTTTCTTTGGCTACCTAATGATTGCAGGTATATTTGTCATCAAATATGTGATGGATCGTAGTAAATCGCAGCCAAAACCTCAAACAGGAAAAAATGCAGCTTAATTAAATTTTTCGGAATTCACCTTCGATAGTTAAGCCCTTCAGGCTCTCGAAGGTGAGATTTATTTATCACCAAAGAATGGATAAAGGGGGAGAATGTTTAAATGAATCAAAACATGGAGCTAATCCAATCAAGTGAACGTGGAGATATAGAATCTGTAAAACAATTATTAGATAACGGGGTTGACGTCACTTTTAAAGATGCTGAAGGTCGAACAGCATTAATGGCTGCTACTCAAAAAAATCAACTCTCAATCGTGAACCTGCTATTAGAAGCTGGCAGTGATGTAAATACAAGAGATATTACACAATTAACACCATTTATTTGTTCTGGTGCAAATGGATTTCATGAAATTTTAAGTACCATGCTCCATTACGGAGCAGATTTAAAAAGTGTAAATCGATTTGGAGGCACTGCATTATTACCTTCTAGTGAAAAAGGCTATCTTAAAACGGTACAAAGATGTTTGGAAGCTGGTATTCCAGTCAATCACGCTAACAATTTAGGCTGGTCTGCTCTATTAGAGTCAGTCATTTTGGGTAATGGAGGACGACTTTACTCCTTGATCATTGAATTACTTGTAAAAGCAGGTGCGGATGTAAATTTACCAGACAGGGATGGGAAGTCGTCACTTCAGCATGCCAAAGAATTAAAGCAGGAAAAAGTAGTAAGGATTCTTACGAATGAGTATGTTGAACAAAATGAATATATAAACCGTGCAAAAGCTTTCTATCTAGATGATAAGTATGAAGAAGCAATTTCAGAAATGAATCACGCTATTGAGATAGATTCAAATAATGTAGATTATTATTTTTACAAAGGCTATTCTTTGCAAGAACTAAAGCGTTATGATGAAGCCCTCAAAGAATATCAAAAGGCGTTAATCCTAAACCCGAATGAACTTGATTATTATTTTTATACTGCTAATTGCTTAAGGCTAATGAAGAAACCAGATGAAGCACTAGCTGAATATGACAAAGCATGTGAATTAGAACCTACTGAAACATTTTACCGTTACCATAAATCAAATTACCTTAGAGAACTAGGCAGACATGAGGAAGCTGTAACCGAAATGGATAAGCTTTTAGCACTTCAGCCAAATAGATATGACTTTTCTTTCCATAAAGCAAACAGTTTGAGGTCCCTCGGAAGGCATGAAGCAGCGATTGAGGCAATTGAAAATGCAATTACAAACGACCCAGCCAATCCTTTATACCAATTGCATAAGAACCAATCACTTGAATTATTAAAACAACAATTAGATGTACAGGAGGAAAGTGTGAATGAGTAATTTAGTTATAGTTGCAATTGGCGGGAACTCTCTAGTTCGGGACAATGGACGCGACTCTGTTCAAGATCAATATGAAGCAGTTCAGGAAACCGCAGTTAATATCGCAGATATGGTTCAAGAAGGATACAATGTAGTAGTGACACATGGAAATGGTCCACAGGTTGGTTTTGGACTTAGAAGATCTGAAATTGCAAGTGAAATTGCAGGTATGACGGATGTGCCACTTGTCAATTGTGTGGCAGATACACAAGGCGGTATTGGATATCAAATTCAACAAGCCTTAACAAACGAATTTACTAAAAGAGGTATAAGTAAAAAAGTTGCTACGATCATAACACAAGTTGAAGTTGATATTAATGATCCGAATTTCGAAAACCCAACAAAACCGGTTGGTTCGTTCTTCACTTTAGAACAAGCAGAACAAATGAAAATGGAACATCCTGAGTGGACTTTTATGGAAGATTCCGGACGTGGTTATCGTAGAGTGGTTCCATCACCAAAACCAATTGATATTGTTGAAAAAGAAGCCATCAAATCATTGATAGATGCTGGGTACGTTGTGATTGCAGCTGGCGGCGGCGGTATTCCTGTTATAAAAACAAGAGAGAATGAGTACATGGGTGTTGACGCGGTAATAGATAAAGATTTTGCTACCAGCCTTTTAGCTGGACAAGTCAATGCTGAGACATTAATTATTACAACTGGTGTTCCAAGAGTATGTATTAATTTTGGAAAACCAAATCAGTTGGCCCTAGAAAAAATTACTGTTGAAGAGACAAAACAATATGTTCTTGAAAACCACTTTGCACCAGGCAGTATGCTGCCAAAAATTGAGGCTAGCCTAAGCTTTTTGGAAAATGGCGGAAAGAAAGTCGTTATTACAAATCCAGAAAGTTTGCAAGAAGCGATTAATGAAAAACAAGGTACTCACATTGTCAAATGTTTAAGTACATCTCATTGCATGCAATAGTAGGTGATAACAGAAGTCCGGCACTATTTATAAAAGTGCCGGACTTTGTTTTGAAAAATTGTTATTTACTTCTTTCCTTCTCCCGAAATTCGGTTAGGGAAACTCCCTCTATTTTCCGAAATAATGTACTAAAATAGTTTTGACTACTAAAACCTGAGTTTTCTGCAACATCCGCTATAGTCCATTTTGGAGTCGTTATTAAAAACCGTTTCGCCATATGGATACGATACTGAATTAAATACTCCGAAAAAGATAGACCTACTTCTTCGTGAAATTTCCGGCTTAAGTAGGTAGGGTTAGCATGAACCTTATTTGCGATATCTGAAAGTGAAATCTTTTCAGCATACTTTTCGTGAATGGCCTTGAGAGAGCATTGAATTAAGGTGGAATAATTTTGAGAATATTGATGCTCTTTATACTTTGAAAGAATCTTTAGCAATTCACTCTCGATAACCGGCTTCGTTAAATAGTCAACAACCCCAATTCTAATGGATTGCTGAGCATAGCTGAAATCCTGACAGGCAGTTACCATGATTATTTCTATATCTTTATTGCTCTGTCGCAGTTCCTCCCCAAATTCAAGGCCAGATTTCCCTGGAAGATTAATATCTAAAAACGCTAAATCGATTTCATTATTGATATGAATGAAATGAGCTTGACTCGCATCGGAAGCCTTAAACAAATTCCATGACGGAAATTCACATTGTAACAAGTATTCTAGTTGTTCTATCTCTAATGGTTCATCATCAAGTAATAAGACATTCATTTTCATGCAGCCCCTCTGTAAAGATTCCCACTTTGTTCTTTTATTTAATTTAAACAAAAGGAAATTTGAAGTAAATATAATGCAGGCAAGAAGTAGAAAAAGTTAAAAAAAGAGTAATAATTCCGAAAATAATTACGTTTATCATTTCCTATAATTAAGTTATTAATCAGATATTACTAGATTGAAAGGAGAATAAAAAATGATTACAAAGCTTAAGGCAAAATATGTGATTGGTTTTGATGGAGATGATCATGTCATTTTAAAAGATTCAGAGGTTGTATACGAAAACGATACTATTATTTATGTTGGAAAGAACTACTCTAAAGAAGTAGATGAGGTCATTGATGCTGGGAATGCGGTCATAAGTCCAGGATTTATCGATTTAAATGCACTGGGTGATATTGATCACGATATTCTTCATTTTGAAGCAAGCAGTGACAAGCAGAAAAACCTGCTTTGGTCAAAGCGTTATGTTGAAAACGGACATCATGAAGTTATGACTGCTGAAGAAGAATCATTTAAATCACTTTATGCTTATTCTCAATTGATTCTTCATGGGGTAACAACTGCTATGCCGATTACATCCGTGTTTTATAAAAAGTGGGCAGAAACGTATGAGGAACTAGCCGAAGCCGCCAATCATGCAGGAAGATTAGGATTAAGAATTTATCTGGGACCTAGTTATCAATCTGGGATTAGAGTCGTGGAGCCGGATGGAACAATTAAGCTTTATTGGGACGAAGAAGCAGGGAGAGCAGGACTTGAGCGGGCCGTAAAGTTTGTTGAAGAATTTGATGGTGCCTATAATGGATTAGTTAAAGGTATGCTTGCACCTGAACGGATTGAGTGCCAAACAGAGGAAAGTTTGAAGCAAACTAAATTTTATAGTGAGAAATTAGATGTTCCAATAAAACTTCATGCTGCGCAGGGAACCTTTGAGTATCACACACTACTTGAGAAACACGGTATAACACCTATTCGATATTTGTATAATCTTGGTTTTTTAGGACCGAAAACCGGAATCCCACATGCTCATTTTATTGCGGGTTATAGTGAAGCTCTCGGGGGCGAAGGTGATGATATAGCTTTGCTAACAGAAACAAATACAACCGTAATCCATTGTCCATTAATTATCGGAAGACATGCTTCTGCATTAGAATCATTTGCCAAATATAAAAGGGCAGGAATTAATTTAGCAATGGGGACTGATACGTTTCCTCCAGATATGTTTCAGAACATCCGCACGGGCAGCATGCTGTCACGACTAATAGAAAAAGATGTGAAAGACTCCACCTATGGAGATTTATATCGTGCGGCAACTCTTGGCGGAGCTAACTTCCTTGGAAGAGATGACCTTGGAAGGATTGCTGCAGGGGCGAAAGCCGATATTATTGTGATTGACTTAGACGGCTTCCATATGGGCGTGATTGATGATCCAATTCGTACAATCATCGCTAATGGATCAGGAAGGGATGTTAAATTATCGATTATTAACGGCAGATTGGTTATGCAAGACCGAATAATTCCAGATCTAGATTTAGAAGAAATCAAATCCAAAGGTCAAAAATATTTTAACAAAATGAGAAAAGGATATTTGGAAAGAGATTTTCAGCAACTTCCCGAAAATGAATTGCTTTCTTCATCATTTAAAACCGTGGATTTCGTCTAATTCTGAAAAGAAGTAAAGATATTGAAAAATAAAGTAAATATTTTCGAAACAAAGTAGTCTGAATATTTTTTATAATTAGTCAAGCACATGCTTAATAAAATATTCAGGGGGTTAGAGGGCATGAAAGAAAAATGGAGATTAGGAACATTCTTACTAATCATGTTTATTGCAATCGTCATTACTGGCTGTTCTACTAAAAAGGACGCAAGTACAAAGCAAAATAATGGTGATACCGCTTCACATGATGGCGGTACATTAGTTATTGCTCGTTTGTCAGATGCTGAGAACTTAGATCATCATTTCATGTCGACAATCAACGCCGCAAGTGTTACACATGGGAAGATTTATGAGGGGCTTGTAGGACGTGATAAAAATGCTGAAATTAAGCCTTTACTCGCAGAAAACTGGAAACAGCTTGATGATTTAACTTGGGAGTTTTACCTTAGAAAAGATGTGAAGTTCCATGATGGAACCACCTTTAATGCAGAGGCGGTAAAAGCGACATTTGACCGGCTGCTAGATCCGGCTGTTGGTTCGCCAAGAGCGGTTGTATTTAAAATGGTAAAAGAAGTAAAGGTAGTGGATGAATTTACAGTTCAATTTATCTTATCCGAGCCATTCTCACCATTACTTTCTATTTTAGCCAGCCATGAAGGCGGTATTATTAGTCCGAAGGCAATTGAGAAGTTCGGTAAAAAAAGTATTAATGAACCGAATGGAACAGGTCCATTTGTTTTTGAATCTTGGACTCCTGGTCAAGAAATTGTCTTTACGAAGAACAAGGAATACTGGGGACCAAAGGCTAAAGTGGATAAAGTTGTATTCAAGGTAGTACCGGAAGAAACAACTAGAATCTCCATGCTTGAAGCGGGAGAGGCCCATATTGCTGAACCGCTCTCCGTGCCGATGATGTCTTCAGTAGAAGCTTCGTCAGCAGTTGAAGTATACCGAAGTGAAGGTTTTGGTACAGAGTATATTGGTTTTAACGTTCAAAAAGAACCATTTAATGATGTCCGTGTTCGTAAAGCCATCTCTCATGCGGTTGAAATGGATTCGATTATAAAGGGTGTATACAATAATGTTGGTAAAAAGGCGAATTCATTATTAGGCTCAAAGGTCTTTGGCTACCATGCTGATATGAAAGCCTATGAATATAACCTTAATGAAGCAAAGAAATTACTTGCTGAAGCAGGCTATCCAGATGGGCTCGAAACGACACTAAAAACAATGGATAGTAAAGAAAGAATTAATATGGCAGAGGTCCTTCAATCACAGTTAAAAGGTATCGGTATAAAAGTTAATATCGAAGTCTTGGAGTATGGTACGTTCGTTGAGCAGGCAAACAGCGGGGATTCTGAGATGTTTATCCTTAGTTGGAGAAACGCAACTGGTGATGCCGATTATAATCAATACAACCTTTTCCATACCAATTCTCACGGAGCATCTGGAAATACCTTCTTCTATAGTAATAAAGAGGTGGATAGCTTAATTGAAGCTGCCCGTAAAGAAAAAGACCCAAATAAACGTATTGAACTATATGCACAGTCACAAGAATTAGAAATGGAAGAAGCGGTATATATTCCGGTAAGGGTGATTGAAAATCTTGCTGCTGTAGCCAAAAATATTCAGGGCTTTGCAATTAGCCCATCTGGTTATTTAGAAATTAATGACGTTTCAATACAATAGGAAAAGGATAAGAGGGATATCCATGTGGATACGCCCTTTTATCTTGTAACAGTAATAGAAAGGATGTTTTAATATGAATCGTACTTATTGGTTAACAAATGCTCGCTTAGAAACGGGATATATAAAAGAAAATGATAGAGTAGCAGGAACAAAAACAGAGCTATTTCACTTATTAATAGAGGATGGTAATATCGAAAAAATAATCAAAGGATCAGTGCCTTTTGGAAATGAACTGCCTGTAAAGGACGCAAAGGGTTTGCTTCTCTTACCCTCCTTTATTGAAAAGCATGTTCATCTAGACAAGACTTACATGGGGGAGGACTGGCGGGCTTGTATCCCAGCTTCAGGTGTGATTGAACGATGTGAAATAGAAAAAAATATTCTAGCATCCATTCCTTCCAGCACAAAGCAGCGTGCAGAAGCTTTGCTGGAAGTTTTATTATCATATGGATCCACCCATGTAAGAACCCACGTGGATATCTATCCGGAGGCAGGTTTGCACAATTTGGAAGGTGTCCAGCAAGCATTAGAAACATATTCTAATAGGCTAAGTGCAGAAATTGTTGCCTTTGCCCAGCATGGCTTGCTGCGTCCTGGTACTGTTCAACTGATAAGAGAAGCAGTAAGAAACGGTGCAGGGATTGTAGGGGCTGTTGACCCGGCAACTGTGGATAATAATATCGAAGCATCCTTAGTACAATTAATGGATTTGGCTGTTGAAGGAAATGCTGATATCGACTTGCATTTACACGATCCTGGACACTTAGGAACGTTCACAATGAAACGTCTTGCTTATTTAACCAAGCAAGCAGGGTGGGAAGGAAGGGTAGCTGTCAGTCATGCATTCGGATTGGGAGATGTCTCCAAAGAAGAAGCAATAGAAATGGCAGGGATTTTAAGAGAAGCTGGAATCTCTATTGTAACCAGTCTTCCAATTGGTCGGAATATTCCACCGGTAAATATTTTAACAGATTGTGGAGTGGATGTAGCCGTTGGGAATGATAATATCTATGATTCTTGGTGGCCAACAGGAAATGGTGATGTTCTTGAAAGGGCTGGACGTCTGCTTGAACGATTCAGATGGACAGATGAGGTTTCACTTGGTCAAACGTTAAAGTATATTACAGGTGGAAAGACCCTATTAGACCACGAGGGGAACCAGTCATGGCCGAAAGTAGGCGATGTGGCTAGTATGGTACTAGTTGAAGCTAGCTGTACCGCTGAAGCAGTTGCAAGACGGGCAAAACGCAAAGCCGTGATCTATAAAGGTAATGTAGTTTTTGAATCCCTACAATAATTAATTTTTGTAAATAAATACAGTAAAGAGGATGTATTTTTCACATCCTCTTTTTTTAATAGATTATAAAAAGTAGTAAAGAAATCGAAAAATTAAGTAAAAATATTCGACAACAGGAGTTTGAATTTTCTATATAATCAGATTTATATAAGGTAACTAAAGGGAAATGGGGGGAAAGCTGATGAAAGAAAAACTTATTATTGGAAAATTTATTTTAGCACTGCTAATGGTAATGTTAATTACTGGTTGTTCTACAAATCAAAGTAGCAGTTCAATTGGTAATAAAAAGGAAGATGATAAAGCTAAAGATGGCGGTACTTTAGTGATAGTTCGTTTAGCAGACGCAGAGAATTTGGATCACCATTTTATGAATACCATTAATGCAGCAAGTGTAACACATGGAAAAGTGTATGAGGGTTTAGTAGGACGAGATAAAGATGCTCAAATCCAGCCTTTATTGGCAAAATCGTGGAAAGAGATTGATAGTAAAACATGGGAATTTAAATTAAGAGATGATGTGAAATTTCATGATGGAACACTTTTTGATGCAAGCGCTGTCAAAAAGAATTTTGACCGGCTTTTAGATCCGAAAGTAAAAGCACCTAGAGCTGGTGTTTTCAAAATGGTTAGTGATGTGAAAGTCATCGATGAATTTACAGTTCAATTTATCTTAGATGAACCGTTTGCACCTTTACTCTCCATCCTAGCCAGTCATGAGGGAGGAATTATTAGCCCTAATGCGATTGAGAAGTTTGGTAAGAACATCATCAATGAACCAAATGGAACCGGGCCTTTTTCATTTGAATCTTGGACACCTGGACAAGAAATAGTATTAGCTAAAAATGAACAATATTTTGGAGATAAAGCAAAGGTCGATAAGGTTATTTTTAAAATTGTTCCAGAGGAAACAACCAGAACCTCAATGATTGAGACAGGTGAAGCACATATAGCAGAGCCGCTTTCTGTTACGATGATGGATACAGTAGACGCTTCATCAGCAATGGAAGTCTATCGGAGTGAAGGTTTTGGTACGGAATATATTGGCTTTAACACGGAGAAAAAACCATTTAATGATATTCGTGTCCGAAAAGCGATTGCACATGCCATTGAAATGGATTCTATTATCAAGGGTGTATTTAATAACGTAGGAAAAAAAGCAAATTCTCTATTAGGATCTCAAGTATTTGGATATCATGAAGGTTTGAAAGCATATGATTATAACTTAAATGAAGCTAAGAGATTATTGGCAGAAGCAGGATATCCTAATGGTTTAAAAATAATCTTGTCAACCAATGATGTAAAGGAAAGAGTAAGCCTTGCAGAAGTTGTTCAATCACAGTTAAAAGGGATTGGTGTTGACGTAGAAATACAGGTATTTGAAGCTGGAACTTTTATTGAGAAAAGAAATAGAGGCGAATCCCAAATGTTTATTAATAGCTGGAGAAATGCAACTGGTGACGCCGATTACAATCAATACAATCTTTTCCACTCGTCTTCAAAGGGACCTGCTGGTAATGTCTTCTTTTACAGTAATGAAAGGGTTGATCAGTTAGTTAATGCTGGACGAATCGAGAGTGATCCAGAAAAACGCCTACAGATTTATGCGGAGGCACAAGAGTTAGAAATGCAGGATGCTGTATATGTACCTGTACGTGTCATTGAAAACGTAGCTGCTGTTTCTAAAGATGTTAATGGTTTTAAAATCAGTGCGGCTGGGTATTTAGAACTTAATGATGTCTCAATTAAATAACCAGTTAATAGTAGGGAGAGGCTAGCTCTAATGGCTGGTAAGTGACAATCATTAGAACTAGCCTCTTTTTTTATTCCTTTATTGCACTTAATCCAAATTGTTTATTAAAATAATATAAAGCTAGATATAAAGGAATGGCTAGAAATATCCCTGTAAACCAAGAAATCCGAGTTAACGGACCAAGCAGGGGTACAAAATTACCCATTAGGCTTATTATGCCTGCAAAGATGGTTGCAATCATAGCGGGGAGATTAACCCCGTTAGAATATCGATTGTGGTTAATAGAATATAATTCTTGTAAATTAATTTCTTTTTTACAAATTAGGAAATAATTCGTCAGTGTTACACCAATGACGGGACTTAACAATCCTCCTACAACATTTAAAAAGGCAAATATGCTTGTTGGGTTCTCCATTAGCTTCCAAGGCATAATAAGTATACCGATAATGGTTGCAGCTAGAGCTCCTGTTTTGAAATTCAATCTCTTTGGAAAAAGAGAAGCAAGTTGATAGCCGGCAGGTATGATATTGCCAACAATATTTACTGATAAAGTTGATAAGCAAATCGTTAACAGTGAAAGGGTAATCGCAAATCTACTATCAAATCGCTCTACCACTTCAAGTACATTCCAAATCGGAACACCAAAAGCAATCTCTGAACCCACAATGATTGAAATGCTGGCTACAGCAAATAATAAATACGTAATAAACAACCCAGAAATCTGGCCCATTGACTGATCTTTATTAGAACGAGAAAACCTAGTAATATCAGAAACACTTAGAATTTGTGCAACCCAGGTTGCCATAATTGCTGAAACACAACTTATGAAAACGAAAATACTATTTCCTTGTACTCCTCTTGAACTATAGTTTAGTATAGGTTCAATTCCACCTGCCAATTTAATGGACCAGATAGCCATTCCGCCAAAAACCACAAAAATTAATGGGGATACCATTTTTGTTAACTTCCCTAATCGATCGATACCGGCAAAAATGAATAAAACATTAATGATCCAGAAGAGTAGAAAGGAAAGAAGACCAGAAAGGGTTAATCCGAAAAAGTTAAAACTTCCGCCTAAAGATAAATACTCTGGCCAAAATTCACCTATTAAAATACTAAGGGCAAGACTGCCTGCATAGGTTTGAAGACCAAACCACATAATCGCGGCAATAACGCCTCTTAGGACTCCTGGAAAGAGAGCACCCTTTATTCCATAGCTTGCACGGAGCAGAATAGAGAATGGAATTCCATATTTGCTGCCGGCGTGCCCATTTAATACCATCATGACTGATAATAATATCGAAGAAATGATAATGATAAAGAATACCTGCCAAATCGATAAGCCTAATGCAAAGAATCCGCCAATTGTTACATAGGAGGGCACATTATGAACAGAGCCCATCCAGATAGAGAAAAATTGACTTACTTTCCATGTCCTAGCCTCAGATGGAGTTGGTAATAAATCTGGGCTATAATGGGCTTGATTTTCGACTTGTGCATGACTTTGTCCCAAACATACCGCCCCCTATAGTAGCTTATTATTATTTCTTGTTATTGTTTTATAGATTAAGACAAGTAAACAAAGAGCTGTTGAAATGGTAAAGCTTAACCATATTCCTTTAAAGTCTTCCGTTCTGGTTACAAAAATATAGCCTCCAATAGATCCAATAAAGGATGAAAAGGGGACTATGAAAGGAAGAACACCTTTACTAAGGATGATATATATCATGGGGCTGATCACCGCCGCATAAATATTCCCTGTGAAAAATAATAACGTGAGCGGGCTCGGAGTAAGTATACTAACTATGACAAGTAAGCATAGACACACTACTCCCGAAAAAAAATACGTGTATTTCCATTTTTCATTATTTGTTAGAGTAAAAAACAGTTCCATTATATTTTTTACAAAAAGGGTAGTTGTGGCGTGTAATTCTGCACTGAGGGCCGAAGCGATTGAACTAAAAACAAAGACCACGAATAGGACGATTAATATAGATGATTGGATTCTGTTTACTAGTTCAGAGAACAAGGAATAAACATTTTCAAAGCTTCTGCCGAATATTGTAATCATTAACAAGGAGGATAAAGCTAGTGGGATGGTTGCCCATATTAATCCTGTTAAAGTAAAGGTTAGTTGAACCTTTTCTTTTTGAATGATAAACATTCTTTGCCATGAAGCACGGTCAATCAAAATTTGACCAAAAAAGACAAAGATTGCTGTAAAAATAAACCAAAAGGCATCCGTGTTCTTTATATACAATAAATAAGGATGATATAGCTTAATTCCGTCATAAACAGGATAAACCCCTTCTTGAATATAAAAGTAGACGGGGATAATAATGACCGCTGCAAAAATCAGGGTGACATTAACACCTGCTACTTGGTGAAGGCGCTGCATTCCCCCGGCTCCTCCGATAAAAAAACAAAAAGTTAAAAAGAGCAATAACCCAATAAAATAAGGAATTGGAAAAATCATCTGAATAAGAATTCCTGCGCCCATAGCTTGTACAAATAAGGAATGAAAGCTTGTTAGGATAAGAACTGTTATCATTAACCAATATCCGTTTGGTGTTAATTTTTGTCTTAAAACATCTCCAATCGTGTGCTGACCAGGGTGATTTTCACGAATCTTTTTTGCTAAAAATCCAAATAAAATAGAGGACAACGCTCCTACTAGTGAATATCCAATTCCACCGATAAGACCGTATTTGATCAAGGTTTCCGGTGATGAAAGGATTGTATTTCCTGTTACCCATCGAGCCAATAAACTAACAACCCCAAAGCTTACACCGAGTTTAATGGCACCACTGATATATAACTGATAATCATTCTTTTTCAATGGAATGTCTCCCTTAGGCGAAAATCCCTTGGTGATTGTCCTGTCATTTTTCGGAAAATTTGGCTGAAATAATGCTGGCTGTTAAAACCGCATCTTTCAGAAACCGTACTAATACTTAAATCGGGATACTCAACGAGCATTCTTTGAGCTTCCTTTAAGCGAAACTCGTTTAAATATTCGGAAAAGCCCATCCCAACCTCCTCATGAAATTTTCTGCTTAAATAAGCAGAATTAATATGAATTTTTGACGCTAAATAATTTAATGTTAATTTTTCACTATATTC
Organism: Neobacillus niacini NBRC 15566; assembly: GCF_001591505.1. Lineage (GTDB taxonomy): Bacteria > Bacillota > Bacilli > Bacillales > Cytobacillaceae > Neobacillus > Neobacillus niacini. The sequence continues at coordinate 110,144 of NZ_BCVA01000011.1, read as the reverse complement.
CGCATGAATAATGTTTATCGCATTAACAATTTGTTCTGAGTAACGCCCTAATCTTTCATACTTGCTTAATACGGCCATTAATTCATCTTCAATAATTGGTTTGGTTATGTAATCAACAACCCCAAGTCTTATCGAAGTTTGAGCATATTCAAAATTTTGAAAAGCAGTAACCATTATAATATCAATCGTATAAGTTTGTGTTAGTTCTTTAGCTAAATCCAATCCATTCTTCCCAGGAATCTGAATATCTAGAAATGCTAGAAAGATGTCATGCTGCTTAACGATTTGGAGTGCTATGGAAGCATCTTGAGCTTTGAAAATCTTCCAGTTTGGGAATTTTTTAAGGATTAAATACTCGAGCTGCTCTAATTCTAGCGGTTCATCATCAACTAGCAGGATATTCATACGTAATGTTCACCTTCCTTAAATTTCAGAACTCAGTATAAATGGAAAAATAGCTAAAACACTTGTCCCATTGTCTGAGTTGATTAATTGTACAGATGTTTTACCATCCGGAAATAATAACTCCAGTCTTTTTGTAATGTTTTCTAAACCAAGTCCCCTTTCCCGTGAGAGTTCCTCAGCACCTTCAACCGCATTGTTCCACACTGTGATATGGATGTCTTTACCCCGTTTTTCAATCGTTGTTTTTAAAAAGGCTTCGCCAACATATTTCTCAAAAGAATGTTTAAAAGCATTTTCGATAAAGGTTTGAATAATAAAAGGGATGGTAATGGCTTGGTTAACATTTGAATCGATTGAAAATTCATAATGCAGCCTGTCCCGAAAACGTATTTTTTGTATTTCTAAATAATAATTAACATAGGTTATTTCCTCATCGATTGTAATAAAAGTATTATTTGTTTGATATTTGAATTTAAGCAGCTTTGATAGCGTCTCAATCGAACGTATTAATTCTGTTTTACGGTCCAGCCTCGCTAAGCTTAAGATTGAATTTAATGTATTAAAAAAGAAATGTGGCTGAATCTCTTGATTCAATTGGTTGTAGAGGGCAGTTTGCAGCTCTCTTTCTAAAGCGATTTCCCGTGTCTTTTTTTCCAACAGGTCTATTCGCTTTTCAAAAATAAACAAAAAAAGCAATGTAAAGGCCCCTAGTAAAGGCACTAGAGCTGCAATCATAATATTTAGGGAGAAAGCTTCAACTGATAACATAACCGAAATTCTCCTTTATATGAAGAAAAAGGGAGGCAGTTGCTTCTCCCTTTTTTAATATAATATTTTACCGTAATACCTTATAATTATAAAACACTCTTACTTAAAATTTTCTGCGTAATGACAGCTTACCATATGATTTGTATCTAATTCTCTTAAAGCTGGTTCTTCCGTTTTACATTTCTCTGTTGCAAAAGGACAGCGGGTATGGAATCGGCAGCCTTTTGGCGGATTAATAGGGGAGGGGACGTCTCCTTTTAAGATGATCCGCTCCCGTTTTAATTCCGGATTTGGTACAGGAATCGATGAAAGTAAGGCCCGTGTATATGGATGCAGCGGTGTGTCAAATAAATCTTTTTTATCTGCAATCTCAACGACTTTCCCAAGGTACATAACCATTACCCGATCAGAAATATGTCTGACTACACTCAAATCGTGAGAGATAAATAAAAAGGTAAGTCCAAATTGCTTTTGAAGTTTCTTTAGTAGATTTAACACTTGTGCTTGAACCGATACATCCAAGGCCGAAACAGCTTCATCACATATTATTAGTTTGGGATTAACGGCAAGTGCTCTGGCAATCCCAATTCGTTGACGCTGACCACCGCTAAATTCGTGAGGGTAACGATCAAGTGCTTCTTGGGGAAGACCAACATAGCCAAGTAGTTCTTGCATTCGATCCATTCTTTTTGACTTTTCCACTACTTCTTGGATTGCCATGGCTTCATTTAAAATTTGCTTTACGGTTTGCCTTGGGTTAAGAGAAGCGAAAGGATCCTGAAATATTACCTGTAAATCCCCTCGAAGCTTTCTCATGTCTTTCTTATTTAATCCTAAAATGTCTGTTCCTGAATAATAAACCTTTCCATCTGTAGGTTCATCAAGTCTTAAAATCGCACGGCCTGTTGTGGATTTTCCACAGCCAGATTCTCCTACAATACTTAAAGTCTCACCTTCATATAGCTTAAAGGAGATGTCGTCTACGGCTTGTACATAGGCTTTAGGCTTGAAAAGGGAGTCTGTTTTAACAGGAAAATATTGCTTTAAATGTTCTACCTCCAATAATACTTTCTTATCTGCTGCAGCCTGCATTATTTTACAGCCTCCTCTTTTACCATTTTTGCTGTCCATTGATCTGTATACATCCAGCAGCGAACCTTTACACCATCATTTTGTTCAATAAGCTCTGGCTGCTTCTCGTGACAAATCGGTTGCTGATGAGGGCACCTTGAAGCAAAGCGACAGCCAGCAGGCATATTGTAGGGACTAGGAACACTGCCTTCAATCGTTTGTAATTCTTCCTGGTCTTCATGAATTTTAGGCAGTGAATCTAGTAAACCTTGTGTGTATGGATGTCTTGGATTAGCAAAAATTTTCTCGGTTGGTGCATGTTCAATAATATTACCTGCATACATGACGGCTACCGTATCACAAGTTTCAGCAACGACACCTAAATCATGGGTAATCATGATGACACCCATGCCCAGCCTATTTTGCAAGTCTTTAATTAACTCTAGGATTTGAGCTTGTATGGTTACATCCAAAGCTGTTGTTGGTTCGTCTGCAATTAATACCTCTGGGGTACATGCAAGAGCCATCGCAATCATAACACGTTGACGCATTCCGCCGCTTAATTGGAAAGGTTCTTGTTTTGCTCTTTTTTCCGGGGAAGGAATACCAACAAGCTTTAACATTTCGACTGACTTTTCCCACGCGGCTTTACGTCCCATGTTTTGGTGCATTCGTAACGCTTCAGCAATTTGTTCTCCAACCGGTAAAACAGGATTCAATGAAGTCATTGGCTCCTGAAAAATCATCGAAATCTCATTACCACGAACCCTTCTCATTTCATCTTCAGACATTGTTACCAAATCTTTTCCTTTAAACAAAACTTGTCCGCCCGCTATTTTCCCTGGAGGGGAGGGGATCAAACGCAGAATGGAAAGAGATGTTATACTTTTTCCACAGCCGGATTCACCGACAATTCCTAAGGTTTCCCCTTTATGCAAACTAAAATCGATCCCATCTACCGCCTTACTTACCCCGCGTTTTGTAAAGAAATGTGTTTTTAATCCTTTTACTTCTAATATTGGTTTGTTATTCTCCGTCATCATCTATCACCACCTGTTAATTTAATTCAATCCGTTTATTAAAGAATCGGTATAGTACATCGACCAACAAATTCACTACGACGAAAACAAGAGAGGCAACTAATACCCCGCCTTGAACCATTGGTAAATCTCGCATCCGAATCGAGTCGACAATCATTCTTCCAAGTCCATTTATAGCGAAGATGGATTCAACTAGAACTGTCCCGCCAAGTAAGGCTCCGAATTGTAAACCAACTACTGTAATAACTGGAATTAAAGCATTACGTAATCCATGCTTATAAATAATTACACTTTCACGTACCCCTTTAGCACGAGCTGTTCGGATATAATCCTGACGAATAACTTCAAGCATACTTGATCTTGTCATTCGGGCTACAATGGCGGCACCGCCCGCACCTAATGTTAGAGCAGGCAGGATAACATGAAGGAGGCTATCCCAGCCGGCAACAGGGAGGATTTGCAGTTTTACTGAGAAGAAATACATTAACATTAATCCAAACCAAAAGCTTGGTAATGAAATACCTAATAAAGCTACAATCATAACTAATGTATCTTTTAAGGAATAAGGCTTAATCGCAGAAATAATTCCAGCGGCCATTCCTAAAACAATGGTTATAAGGATACTAAAAAAGGCAAGTTCAATAGTAATAGGCAATCTCACTAATATTTCATCTAAGACAGGCTGACTATTCTTAAGTGATACTCCAAAATCTCCACGAAAAACGCTCGTTAAGTAATCGAAATATTGTACTAATAATGGTCTATTTAACCCTAATTGCTCTCGTATGGCATTAATAGTTTCCTTTGAAGCTCCTTCGCCGGCAAGCAAAACTGCTGGATCACCTGGAACTAGCTGCATAATAAAGAATACGACAAAAGTTACCCCTATAATGACCGGAATCGTTTGCATTAACCGGCGTACTATAAACATTAACATCTAATATACCTCCTCTATTTCTTCATTCTTGGATCAAAAGCATCACGTAATCCATCTCCAAAAATATTAAAACCTAAAACTAGTATAGAAATAGCCAGCCCTGGAAATATCGCGATATAAGGTGCAGAAAATAAGAAATCCCTGCCGCTGCTTAACATCGTTCCCCACTCTGGAGATGGTGGCTGGGCACCAAGACCAAGGAATGATAAACCAGCTGCTGATAGTATGACGGTAGCTAGTCTTAGAGTTCCTTGTACAATAATAGGTGAAAGAATATTCGGTAAAATATGTTTAAAAATAATCGTAAAATCATTTGCTCCCAGTGAACGGACGGCGTCAATATATTCGAGTCGTTTTACTTCTAAGGTTGATCCGCGGACAATCCTTGCGAATAATGGAATTGAGTATGCACCGACAGCTATCGTTACATTGATTAAACCAGGGCCAAGTGCACTAATAATGGCTAAAGCAAGTAAAATACCAGGGAATGCTAAGAGAATATCCATAATTCTCATAATGGTTGAATCAATCCATTTTCCATAGTAGCCTGCGATAAGTCCTAAAATAATTCCAAAAAAGGCACCGAAAATGACAGCGGTTATTCCAATCCCCATCGAAAGTCTTGAACCATATAGGATACGGCTTAAGATATCTCTTCCTTTATCATCTGTGCCCATCCAGTGATCTGATGAGGGAGGTATTAATTTATTTTCTAAATTTATTTCATATGGATCATAGGGAGCAAGTAAGGGTGCGAAGAGTGCGACAAATATATAGAAAAGAATGATAATTGCACCGACCATTGCAGCTTTGTTCATGGTTAAAATTGATAAAAAATCTTTTATTTTAGATTCTTTCGGTTGATTCATTGTTTGTGTAATTACAACTGGTTGTTCGGTTTTTGCTTCTAATGTCATGTAAAACCCTCCTTAATTTTTTTTGAAAGAATGATGTCGTCTCTAGCTGTCATAATCCTCCTCTTTAGAAACTATTATTTTTTGGGGATATGTACAAAATTATCAAAATTAATGGGAAAGTAAATATTTTTTAATTTTCTTGTCAAAATAGTTTAAATTCTTGTAAATATTCTGTAAATATTCCAGTAAATCTTCTTCTATAATTCAGATAAGGATTTAAAAGGAATTGCGAAAATCTTTATTCCGTTTGAATTCAGAATCTTGTAAAAAATCAACGAAGGAGAGACGAAAATGGAGAGAAAGAAACGAGTTATAAGAAATGCGTTTCTATTAGTATTAATAGGATTAATGCTAGTGATTACTCAAGCGTGTTCAACAAAATCAACTTCTTCTAATGAAGGAGCAAGTAAAAAAGAAGGGGAAAAACAAGGCGGTACATTAACAGTTGTTCGACTTTCTGATGCAACAAAGCTAGACCCGCATTTTATTACTGATATTCCATCAGCCAATATTATCTATCAAAAAGTTTATCAGGGACTTGTAGTTCCAGATAAAGACTTTAAAGTGCAACCGCTGTTGGCGAAAGAATGGACTGTAGTAAATGATACAACTTGGGAATTTAAATTAAGAGATGATGTTACTTTCCATGATGGAACCCCATTTAACGCAGAGGCAGTAAAAACAACATTTGATCGTTTATTAGATCCAAATACTGGCTCACCACAACGTACGAAATTTGAAATGATTACAGAAGTAAAAGTAATAGATGAATACACAGTACAATTATTACTTGCCTATCCTTATGCCCCACTTCTATCAATTTTGGCAAGTCAGGAAGGCAGCATCATCAGTCCAAAAGCTTTAGCTGAAAATCCAGAAAAACTGGCTGAGCACCCAGTTGGAACAGGACCATTTGTATTTGAAGCTTGGAAGAGTGGTCAAGAAATATCATTAACGAAAAATGATAATTACTGGGGTAAGAAGCCAAATATTGATCGTGTAGTTTTTAAAGTAGTACCTGAAGATGCAACACGTCTTGCAATGATTGAAACAGGTGAAGCACATATCAACGACCAAGTACCTGTAACCGAAATTGATCGAATCGAAGCTTCCGATACAATGGGTCTCTATCGTACAGAAGGACTAGCAGTCGAATATCTTGGATTTAACACAAAGAAGAAGCCATTTGATGATGTAAAAGTCCGTAAAGCAATCAGCCATGCGATTGAAAGAGCAGCTATTATTAAAGGTGTTTATAATAATGTAGGAACACTCGCAAACGTAGCGATGAGCCCTAAAGTATTAGGATATAGCGACAAGATTAAGCCTTATGATTATGATTTAAATGAAGCAAAGCAATTGTTAAAAGAAGCCGGATACGAAAATGGTTTAGAAATTAAATTATTAACAAGTGATCGAAAAGAACGAATTAACATGGCAGAAGTAATTCAATCTCAATTAAAAGGGATTGGAGTCAATGTGGAAATTCAAGTAATGGAGTATGGTGCATTTATTGAAATGATTAATAATGGTGAGCATGAAATGGTAATTAACGGTTGGGGAAATGCAACTGGTGACGGAGACTATAACCAGTATAATTTATTCCACACTGCATCACAGGGGCCAGCAGGTAACCATTTCTACTACAGTAATCCAGAGGTAGATAAAAAAATTGAAGCGGCACGTCAAGAAACAGATGAAGCGAAACGTTTAAAGCTATATGAAGAAGTTATGCAAATTGAAATGGACGATGCGGTTTATATTCCAATTCGGAACTACGAGCATTTAGCGGCTCACAGTAAAAACGTCAGCGGCTTTTGGCTGAATGCTGCAAACTATCTCATGATTGATGATGTAGTAATTAAGTAAAGGTAACCAAGAGGAAAAGTACTTTTGTAAAAAAAGTACTTTTCCTAATTTTTTTAAATAGGAGGAATAGGATTGACTACTTATTGGCTTACGAATGTCCGTTTAGAAAAAGGCTTCATAAAAGAAAATGGACGTATTTCTGGTACTGAGACAGAAATATGCCACTTGAAAATTGAAGATGAAAAGATTGCCGAAATTACAAATATTCTTCCCAATGTCGAAGAGAAACAGGTTGACGCTTGCAATCAACTCCTTCTTCCTTCGTTACGAGATATGCATATTCACATCGATAAAACATACTACGGAGGACCATGGAAGGCTTGTACTCCACTTAAAAAAGGCATATTTACCCGGTTAGAAGAGGAAAAAGAACTACTGCCGAAGTTGCTGCCAACCGCCCAAGAACGTGCTGAGAAAATGATTGAATTGTATTTGGAAAATGGTCATACCCATATTCGGACTCATTGTAATGTGGATCCTGTAATTGGTCTTAAAAATTTAGAGGCAACAGTGAACGCATTGAAAAAATACGAGGATGTTCTGACATATGAAATCGTTGCTTTTCCGCAGCATGGATTGTTGAAGAGTAACTCTGTCCAATTGATTCGTGAAGCAATGAAGAATGGGGCAACATTAGTTGGCGGCGTTGACCCAGCAACTGTAGACCGGAATATCGAAAAATCTTTATATACCATTTTTGATATTGCCGTTGAAAACAATAAAGGTGTCGATCTCCATTTACATGACCCCAACACTTTAGGAGCATTTACATTTGAACGAATGGCACAATATACGAAAGAAGCAGGTCTGAAAGGGAGAGCAACAATCAGCCACGCCAATGCATTAGGTGACTTACATGGGGAGGAGCTCGCAGAAATTATTACAATATTAAAAGATCAAGAGATTGATATTACTACAACTGTTCCAGTAAATCGGCCTACCATTCCAATTCCAACTCTAGACAAGTTTGGAATTCAAGTTTCCGTAGGACATGACAGTATTACGGATCATTGGTCCCCATTTGGAACAGGGAATACGATTCAAAAGCTTGGCATTCTAGCAGAGCGATTCCGATTGTCTGATGAATATTCACTTTCTAAAACCTTAAAATTTGGAACGGGAGGAGTTACCCCGTTAAATGAGAAAGGCGAGCGTGTTTGGCCAAAGATTGGCGATGAAGCAACGATGATGCTCGTAAATGCCTCCTGTTCTGCCGAAACAGTCGCGAGGAGAGCTTCTGTTGAATCGCTATATTTCAAAGGGAAAAAGGTTGAACGTAAGCTAGAAGAAGCAAATCCGGTGCAGGTATAAAGGAGGAAATAGAATGACCACACCATATTGGTTAAAAAACGTAAAATTAGAAACTGGCTATATACAGGATGAAAAAGGTATTTATGAAACAAAAACAGAGCTTTTTCACTTGAAAATTGAGGACGGAAGAATTGTAGAAAAGCAGAGTAATAGCTTTCGTATTCAACCAAGTGAAAAAACGATCGATGGAAAAGGACTTTTAGCATTACCAACTTTTAAAGAAATGCACAATCATTTAGATAAAACTTATCTATCACTTGATTGGAAGGCACCTACACCTGCTAAAAACTTAGAAGAACGACTGCGGTTAGAAGCGGCAGAGCTTGAGGTTTTAGCGCCAACAACCAAACAGCGTGCTAGTGCGATGATTGAATTGCTTCTTTCTCATGGTTCTACACACATTCGGTCACATGTAAATATTGATCCTTATATTGGTTTGAAAAATCTTGAGGGTGTTAAAGCAGCGCTTGAGGATTATTCAGATAAACTAACTTATGAAATCGTAGCTTTCCCGCAACATGGGTTATTAAGAGAAAACGTGATTCCGTTAATGAAAGAAGCGATGAGATCAGGAGCTAACCTTGTAGGAGGGCTAGACCCAGCAGGAATTGACTGCAACATTGAAAAATCCCTATATGAAGTGATGAATCTTGCAACAGAATTTGATGCTGATATTGATATTCATTTACATGATAATGGACATGTCGGCTTGTATACGGTTGATAAATTTGTTGAAATGGTAGAAGAAGCAAAATGGCGTCATCGGGCTGCAGTTAGTCATGCATTTTGTTTAGGAGAAGTACCACAGCCCCAACAGGAGGAAATGGCAGACAAATTGAACAAAGCAGGTATGTCAATTATGTCTACGATACCTATTAATAGGACACTTCCGCCAATCGATTTGTTGGATCAAAAAGGAGTAAATGTTTACTTAGGGTGCGATGGTTTCTATGATTCCTGGGGACCATTTGGCACAGGTGATGTATTGGAAAAGGTAACGCGCTACGGTGAACTTTTTCGAAAAAGTGATGAACGTTCATTAGCGCAGTCTTTAAAATGGGCAACAGGTGGTCCAACACCTCTAAATAAGGATGGTGAAATTGCCTGGCCGCTTCAAGGTGATGAAGCAAGTCTTATTCTAGTCAATGCCTCCTGTTCTGCAGAAGCAGTAGCAAGAACACCAATGCGCGAGGCTGTTATGTTTAAAGGAAAAATAGTATCAGGAAAATTGTAAATGAAGAGCCCCGTTGATTATACATTAACGGGGCTTGTTGCCTTATGAATCTGTACGGAGTTTTTTATTTAGTAATCTAAATATTTTTAATGCTAATTGGATTTGAAGTAGTTCTTCTGAATTCTTTAAATCAGAATTTAATATTTCTTTGATTTTCTCAATTCTATAAATGAGCGTGTTCCGATGCAAGAACATCGCTTTTGCTGTCTCACTGATATTAAGGTTATTCTGAAAATAATTTTCTAATGTAATAATGTAACTCGTTCCATGTAACTGATCATGATCATAAACCTTTCCAAGCCGCTTCATAAAAAATTCTTCTAATTCCATGTCTCTTATATTGGAATCTAAGAAGTGATAGATAGAATGATCTTCAAAATGGGATACTCCGCCACTGTTTTCAAATTTTTGCATTAATCTTATCGATTCGTTTGCCTCCGAAAAGCTTTTATGTAGAAAACGAATCGTTTCGTACTGTCTGCCAATCCCGATTAAGAAGGTGGAATTGCTAATTTGCTTATTCAAGACATTATAAAGGTTATTAGTGTATTGTTTTGCTTCATAAACAGAAACAGCTGGCCGGTTTTCATGCTGTCCAATTAAGATGATGATGCGATTGTTTCGATAAAAGCAAGTAACTTCCCCGTCTGCTTTATTAGCGTAATCATAAATTAACTCTACACATTTTCTAGCTTTATTCTCCAAGCTTACCCTTCTAGCCACCATATCCTCATACTTTTCAAACTCCTCTGATTGGATATGAATCACAATACAGTAGTACATATAATTTGAATGAAGTCCGTGCATTTCACTTAGCGTATGGAGGGTTTCACTAGAGGTTATTTTACCAGTGAGTAAATCATCGAAAAAGTCCTGTCGAATTTTTAATTTCACTTCTTCTATTTCTTTGGCTTTTATTCTTTCTAGCGCAATGTTCGTCGATGCCTGTTCTAAAATGATGAAGTCAAATTCAGTTAGTTCGCTGACTGTTTGCCATACAATGATATATCCATAAATATAGCTTGCCGCAGCAACAGGCAAGATTCTACAATTTATTTCCATACCTTCTAATTGATATATTCGTTTAATAGTCTTTTTCATTTCACTAACGTTTTTTGGAATTGAGTCAATGAAATCTTTTGGGAACGCAGGTCTATTTTTCACCAAATTAAGACAGTATGACAGAGGAACTTTATTATTCATATGTTCTGTAAAGTCCACTAGCTTCCAATCTTCATTTACAAAAATAATAGGATTATTAATGGTCTCAGACAACATCGATAAAATTCTATCAATACCTCCGCCTTCAAGTGTAATCCTAAAAAATAAATTATGTATGTCTAGGGTTTTTCTATTTAATAAATCATATCTTCCTGAAGCTTTTTCATTAATAATCGAAATGACTCTAGATAATGTATATTCAAATGGTAACTCAATTAAAGGTAATCCAAGCTTATTTGCTTGGTCAATCATGTTCTGCGGGAGTTTATCAAAGTATCTCTTCATTTTAACAATAAGTCCGGCACAGTTAATTTGAGAGAGCTCTTGAATGATTCGATTTTGTAATTCTTCATTGTCTTTAAATATATATCCTGTTGATAGAAGCAATTCATTTGGTGATAGCCAATCGAACACCTCAGGATTTTCGATAATATTTACAATCGCGATCTCATTATTAATTCCATTTTCTCCAGCTACAATTTTTAATCCATCAATGGCTTTAATCTCAAAAAGGTCCTTAACAGTCAGCAATCTATACACATCCTAAATTATCATTTCATCACATTTTATTGTACAACATGCTCAAATGAAATCAAGTCTATGTATCCTAGAGTAGTATTTATGAAAATATAAACACAATTTGTTATGCATAATGCCTAAATAATTAAGAAATATTTTGGGCAAGATAACTAATTAATTTTTGGGTTCTATCATAAGCTTAACATTTCATCACATTTTGTTATAATTGAGAAAGTCCGTTGCTGTCACTTACGGGACTTTGATATTCTTGAATTTGAAAGGTTACTAATTGATCAATGAATACAAAAAACAAATATTTAAGTGTGTTTCAATGGTTTATCTACTTACTTGCTAATTCTATTGCGCTCCCAATCGTAATTGGGAATGTATTTCATCTACCTGCAACAGAAATATCATCCTTAATGCAACGAACGTTTTTTGTCGTAGGATTAAGCTCTTTTATTCAAGGGAAGTTTGGTCATAGATATCCAATAGTAGATGGACCAGCTGGTTCTTGGGTTAGTATTTTTGTTATCTTTGCAAGCATTGGGACACAGCAAGGATTGACATCGATGGAGACATTACAAACCCTTGAGGCGGGATTAATCATTGCTGGGGTAATATTATTGCTGTTAGGTTTAACTAAGTGGGTTCAACACTTATTGGTTCTCTTTACACCAATTGTAACTGGCACGTTTCTGTTTATATTAGCTATTCAATTAAGTGGTGTCTTTTTAAAGGGAATGGTGACAATGGATAGCAACACGGGTCAGCTGGATGTAGTGAGCTGTCTCATAGCTATTTTTACTTTTTCTGTTATCATTGTACTTTCCTCTAAAGCTAAGGGATGGATAAAAAACTATGCAATCTTATTAGGAATCATAGCAGGATGGGGTGCGTTCCTGATTTTTGGAAAAGTACGTCCAAGCAATACAATAGTAACAACTGATATCATTAAGCTGCCAGAAGTTTTCCCATGGGGTTTCCCCGTGATAACTGGGAGTGTATTGGTCACAACGATCTTATTTACTTTTTTACTCATTTCTAATACATTTGCCGCAATTACCGCTGCAGAGGAAGCAATCCCAAATAATAAAGGTCAATTCCGTGTTAGGCTTTATCGTGGAACTTGGATAGGGGGAGTTTCTCATCTTTTTTCTGCTGTATTCTCAACCATTGGTGTGGTACCTTTACCAGCTACAGCTGGCTTTGTCAGATTAACAAAAGAATATCGAATCCTTCCTTTTCTCTTTGCATGTGGGACTATGGTAATCATTTCAATGTTTCCAAGTATTGTAGGTTTATTGGCTTCCTTACCATTACCCATAGCCAGTGCTGCTCTCCTGACCACATTAATTGAGATGCTTGGGATAGCCATTCGCTCATTGACAAAGCAGCCATTAAATGACCGGAATAGTACAATTATTGGGTTATCCTTACTAGTAGGAATTGGAGTTATGTTTTTACCAGATGAAATCTTTAGCGGTCTTCCATACATCGCCCAAAACATAGGTAAAAATGGTTTATTAGTAGGTACCTTACTAGCAATAATTGTGGAACAACTTTGGAAACCTAAAAAATAGCTGCTGAACACTTTTGTTCGGCAGCTATTTTTTATTTTTTTTGCTGTCTGAGATCTTTCTTCAAATAAACTTCTAAAAAATTAATTTTAAGCCTACTAAAACGAGCCCAATCAGAAAGCCGCAGACCGCACCATTTACACGAATCCATTGCAGGTCTTTTCCAACATTGTTTTCAATCATATCAATAAGTGTTTTATTATCCAATTTTTCTAAGTTTTCTTCTACGAGTTTTCCAATTTTCGAATGATTATTATCAACGAAAATGGAAATTTGCTGCTGAATCCAGAGTTCAATCGCATTCATTTTTTCATGATCATTTTTCAAACTTTCAAGTGCTTTTGATAATTGAGGAAGGAGATAACCCTCGTAAAAATTAGGTGATTCAATTAGGGTAAGTGCTTTTTCTTTTAGTTGTTCAATAAAATTGGTAATTTTATCCTCTAAGTGCCATTGTGAAAGCATTTGTTCTTTTATGTTGTTTATTTCCGAAGCTAGGTTTTCATCGCTTTTAATATCTTGTAGTTTGGTGTCTATATGAAAAAGTAAGGTTTGTCTATTTTGATTAAACGGATCCTTAAAGCTTTGTACACCCTTTTGGATAAGACCTTGAATGATGTTTCCTAACTTTTCTTCATTAACGATATTAGTAAAGGATTTTAAAGCAAATTGCATAAAACCATCGGCTTTAATATTTTCAAGAGCGTCAACGGCCATCCTGCCAAGTTTTTCTTTTGTGCTCTCTTTCTTAGACCAATCATCGACTTCCTTAAGGACAAAATCAAGTGCCTTTTCGTCATATTTCCTTTTTAGTAGTTGATCAATAGCAGCAGGAAGGTACTTACTTGCATCTAAATCTTTTAGCTTTAACTTCAATTCACTTTCAATGATGGGGGCTAATTTTTTACTATCAACCGAAAGAAGTAAATGTTGGATGAGTTTAATCGTAACATTTCTTACATGCTGCCCTGTGATGGCCTGCTCGGCAAAATTAAAGAGTTTTTCGATAAAAGGAATACTTGAGACTTTCTTTCTAATACTTTCTTTTGTCAGCCAATCATTTTCAAGCATTGAGATAATTGCTGCAATAATTCTTTTACGGTTTTTTGGTAAAAGGGCGGTATGCGGGATTGGTAGACCGAGAGGGTGGCGAAATAACGCAGTAACGGCGAACCAATCTGCAAGACCACCAACCAAGCCTGCTTCAAAACCTCCTTGAAGGATTAATCCCCAAAGAGAATCCTGAAAAGGGATTGTTACAATAAAACCTGCTCCCATAACAGCTAGAGAAATCGTCGCTAAATGCTTCGATTTATTCTTTTTATTCGACATCTGTGTCTCCCTCATTTTTACTAAATATGGTTGTTTATTGATATTATCTCAATATCATGTAAAAAAGCAAAAAAAAACTCTTCTACCGTTAATGAGAAGAGTTTTCTACTTTCTTTTTTTCAGGCCTAATATGAGTAATGAGCCCATCCATTTCAGTAATATAGAACTGTGTATCAGGAGTGGATTTTAAATATTTCTCTTGAACTAATTGATAATAGTTCACTCTTCGCTGTGGATCAAATTGCAGCATAGGATATTCTTTTCGTTCTTTAACATATAAGTCTACTGCCTTTTGAACCATGTCCATTTCGGGAGGTATTTTCTTATCTTTTTCCTCAAACAGATCATAAGTTTCCTTCGACATATAAAACTTCTTAGAAGGAATACCGCTTAAAATAGTCGCTAGTTGTTTAAAATCAATACTGTTATCATCTTGTACTATGATTGTCCTGTATACGCCTTTTGGAAGATTATCTGAAAATTGGCGTATAGCTTTACGAACCTGATCAATCGTAACATCAACTACTGGGTACTCAGTTTTATCATTTACTTGTCTTTGTGATTGAAACTGAGTATCGGTCTTAGGGTTCTTATCAACTGATTTCTTAAAATATTTTTGAACCATGACATATCCAGTAAGACCGCCTAAACCTAAACCGCCAAAAGTGAAAATAACTGTTAGCCATGGTTCAAAGCCATAACGATGATCGAAATAGGTACCTAGTTTATAGAATCCGAACACAGTTAGTGCAATTGTTAAGCCAAATACCATATTTAAAGATAGAGTCTTCATTAAAAAATTTGTAAATTCGCTCCAATGTTCATTGTTAAAGTTTTTTTCATTGTTCAAAAAGTTTCGAACCTCTTTCTTCATGTCCTCGGAAACTTTATTTTCTTCGAAAAATGGCTCTAAGTATTCCGCTTTGGTTTTATTATTATTTTTTAAGATACATGCAGTTTTTTCTATTTCTCCTTTTGTGTAATGTACGTAAATAAACTTTTCTTCAAAACCTAATTCAAGATTCTCTGTCACTCTGCCTAAGTATTTTGTGAATTTATGTCTCATACCATTTACGCCCCCTTACTATCTTTATGCAAAAATGACCGGGAACGGGATGATTCTTCTTTTGCTTCCTTGAGAATATCTTTCGCCTTAGCTCTCGCATCCAAAATCATTAATTTTGCTTGGTGTTCACTATGTTTCCTGATTTCTCTAGCGTCTTTCCTAGCCTGAATAAGAACTTCTGTACTAAGTTCCAAGTTTTTTTCAGCTTCTTGCTTATATTGTTCCGTCAATAAAAGTTGATTTTCAATATGTTGTTTCCTGTTGTCCAAGACACCAATTAATTTTTTGAAAACAAGTTTCTTTAAAATAAATACTAAAACAGTAAAAATAAGAGCCTGATACACCATAGTTCCTAATGAGATAGGGAGTCCAAACAGTGTAATATCACCCAAAATAATTCAACTCCTTTCACTTTTCATTGTCTATCCTCCACTTTTCTTATTATGTTAAGCGGTGAGCAATATAAACCATTGTAAGTGTTACAAATATGTAAGCTTGGATAGCACCAATGAAGACACAGAATGCCTGCCAAATGAGCATCGGGAAGATTGCTAACGAGGCAATGGCAAATCCATGGGTTACAGCACCAGCCAATAATGCAAGCATAACCTCTCCTGCATATATGTTACCAAATAATCGAAGGCCAAGGGTTAAGGTTGTTGCAAATTGTTCCAATATATTAATTGCAAACAAAGCTTTAAAGGGTTTAAAAAAGCTGAGAAAATAATGCTTAAAACCATGCAGGCGTATGTCGATAAAGTGTGTGTAGGCGATAATCATGATTGCTAAAGTCATGGTGACATGAGCATCAGCTGTAGGAGAGCGCCACCACGAAACAGGATGTTCTTCACTTGTAATAATAGAAAATGGGACACCTAAAATATTGGCAATGAACAGATACATTAGAAGAGATACGCCAGTTGACAGAATAAATAAATTCGTATTTTGACCCAAAGAATTAATCATAATGTCCCTAACAAAGTCAAGGAGCCATTCCATAAAATTTTGCCATTTGTACGGAATTCCTTCTGTGAGCTGTCTTGTAGCAAAGTAGGCAATAATAAAAACAATCATTGCGGCAATGGTGGTGGTCAGGATAATGGATAAATCGAAGGTTAAGTTTAAAAGAACTACTTGAGGCCTAGTGTGTTCCATGATGTCCAACCCCTTTCTTATAGTAGGTTAAAGAAGTAAGTTATACTTCTCAGACATAGGAAATTCTTACTAGGTAGCGCTTTTATTATAAAGCTAAATATTTATTATTGCAACATAGTTCACAATTAATTCTTAATATTCGGAATTATTTAGTTAGCATAGTTAGTAAGCATTTTACTGTAGGTCTGATTGCACAATTAAAATTGTTTTGAATAGTTTTTATAAAGGAAAAGGGCAGCCATTTTGAATGGTTGCCCTAAAAAATATCGAAGCAATTAGTTAACTATTTTTTCCTTAAAGCTTATTTGAATCTCATTTATTTCGTCGTTATAGGATAAACAAGTTTCGGTATCCTCGAAAAACCATACATCATTTCCTTCTACATAGAAGTTAATACCATTTATTTCTTTCGTAAAGCCAATATTTGATGGTGGCTCTGCAGAAAATGCCAAGGTAAAACCCTTGTGCTTTTCTCCAAAACCAGCATATTGGGGAAACATTCTTACAGTATTGACATCAAATTCACTCGTAAACCACTTTGCCGCTTTTTCATCAATAGAAAGTAACATATAAAATGCACCAACCTTTTCAAAATGGTAAAAGTCATAATTAAATTGAAAAACTGATAATTTAAAAGAAATGTTAACCATTTCTTATACATTAGATTAAGGCTTTTCATTAGTTTTGCATGTGATATTTTTCACAAGGAATTCTCTTCTATAGATTATTTTAAAAAATGTTCATATTTTCGCAATAAACTAATGAAAAGTGGATACTAAAAAATACCGTTTAGTATTGTTTTAGAATTTGTAACATCTTCAGAGTGTTAAAGGTGATAAAATGAACTTAATACCAAAAGGGAGATACGAACTATGGAGAAAAAACTTGATCAGTTAACTGAGAACATTTCTGATATTAAAACGCTAATAAATACGTTTAATAAAACGTTAGAAAACATTGAACATAGACTTTCTCGTTTGGAGCAAATGGACAGAATTGAGCATCGAGTTGAGGTTAATCAAATTGACTTATCAGATATAAAAGAATCACTGCAGCGCATTGAAGACGTACAAGGTAATGTGGTAAAACAGTTAGAAGAAAACGCAGGTAATGGAGAGGAAATTAAGCACATTAATCGCCGCCTGGATTCACACCTAATTAAATTAGCTAAAGCAGAAGAAGAAATTATCATGTTAAGAAACAAATAATTGAAAAGGAAAAGATCAGATTTTTGTATCTGATCTTTTCCTTTTCAATTATTTAAACAACACTGCAATCGCTTACAAAATTACTTAAATAGTGATTTTACACCTTTGAATAGTAGCGCTAATGAGAAAATAATAATTGCTAATGCGCCCACTATATCTAAAATCGGACCTAAGAAACTTAAAAATGATACCGGCTCAAAGCTCATTAATGCAAAGCCAGAAAGTATTGATGCTAAAAATAAGAAAATTAATTCCATTGTAATTTCTCCCCCCTTTAGTTATAGAGTATGAATCCAAGAATGAAGGTGATTGGATTATTGAGGAAATATTACAGTTTTATTACAAAAAAACAGACCAAGATTGGTCTGTTTTTAGAATGCCCATTTAAGAAAGTACTTCTGTTTGAGGCAAAGGTATTTTATTTGTAATTGGTTCATCGTTTGCAATCTTTGTTACCTCAACATATTTAATATGGTGATCCTCCATATCAAGTATTTTAAAGGTATAGGATTCGTGATGAATCGAGTCTCCTTCTTTGGCCTCATAATTCTCGGTCAATATCCAACCGCCAATAGTGTCAATATCCTCATCATCGATATCGACCCCCAATAAATCATTTACTTCAGTGACTAAAACCTTAGAATCTATAATATAATGGTTTTCTTTAATTTTACGTATCATTGGAATCTCATCCGAATCAAATTCATCACGGATTTCACCAACAATCTCCTCAAGGATATCTTCAACTGTAACAAGCCCGGATGTACCACCATATTCATCCATTAATATAGCCATGTGCATTCGATCCTTTTGCATTTTTACAAGCAAATCATGGATCGGAATCGTTTCGATAACTCTAATAATCGGACGAGTGTAGTGCTCAAGTGTTTTAGTTGATAGCGTTTCTTTACTGATTAAATCCGTAACCATTTCCTTAATATTTACCAGCCCAATGATATGGTCTTTATCACCATCAATAATTGGATATCTCGTATATTTTTCCTCACGAATCACTTCGAGAAAAGTATCCAGCGTATCGTCTTTAGACAATGAGACAATTTCTGTCCTTGGTACCATAATTTCTTTGGCAATCCGATTATCAAATTCAAAAATCTTATTTACATACTTAAACTCAGATTGGTTAATTTCGCCACTTTTATAGCTTTCTGAGAGGATAATTCGGAGTTCTTCCTCAGTATGTGCCATTTCGCTTTCAGAGACCGGCTTAAGACCAAAAATGCTCGTTACAATGCGAGCAGACCCATTTAATAACCAAATAAATGGATACATCACCTTATAAAAAAAGATTAGTGGCCGCGACATAATCAGAGTAATTAGTTCAGCTTTTTGAATAGCCAGTGTTTTAGGTGCTAGTTCCCCTACGACAACGTGTAAAAAAGTAATGGTCGCAAATGCAATCCCGATTGATAACACGTGGGAAACGCCTTCAGGAATTTCTAGTCCATTGAAAAGGGGAGTGAGTAAATGTTCAATGGTTGATTCCCCAATCCATCCTAAAGCAAGGGCAGTAATGGTAATTCCAAGCTGACAAGCTGAAAGATATTCGTCTAAGTTTGAAATGACTTTTTTTGCTGAAATGGCACTCGAATTACCTTCCTCAATTAACTGGTCAATTCTTGAACTGCGAATTTTAACAATAGCAAACTCTGAAGTTACAAAAAAAGCAGTTAACGCAATTAAAATGGCTATTAAAACCAAGTTAAATATGTCCAAATAAATTCCCTTAGCTCGTTACATACGAGTTAAGGAGTCACCTCCTAGTAATTTAAAAAAAAATTAACTCGTTTCATTCAAAAGGGAGTTCGTCAACACTGATTTTAGCATCAATAGGTTCGATTTAAGTTTTTCTTTCTGAAGGTCATCCAATTTTTCAACGATTGGAATTAAGTCAAATAAACCATTTTGCAGCTGCTGCATTTCCTGTATAACGGCATTTACATATTTCTCCACTTCTGAATCACGAATTGTTTTATCCTTCTTCATATCTAGTTTTCTTTTAATCTCGTCGAGCGGGTAGTGCAAACTCTTACATTCTTCAATAAACTTTAAATCCTTTAAGGATTCATCAGAATATATTCGGTAATTAGATTTGGATCGTTCTGCACTTAGTAAACCAATTGATGTGTAATAATCAATTGTCCGTTTAGAAACCATTGCAATTTCTGCTAATTCACCGATACGATAGACAGCCCCATCAAATCACCTCGGTATTCTAAATTTAGAAATAATTATAGTCAATTACAACTGTACAGTCAAACGTACTGGTTTGTATAATTGGATGGTATTAACATTTTATGAAAAAAGTCTTGTTTATATGAGTCGGAAAATTATAAAATTTAAAAAATAAACGTCTTCTACAATGAAGACGCAGCGAGAGGTAATTTAATCGTAAATACTGTTAGCTCGGGAGTTGAAATACAGTGTAAGTTACCTTTATGTTTTTCAATGATTTCTTTACAGACAAATAGACCAAGACCAGTACCTAGTTTTTTTGTTGTGAAAAAAGGCTCAAAAATGGTTTTACTTAATTCAGCAGGAATCATTGGACCATTATTAGAAATAGATATAACAATATGTGTATTATTTTCTATGCAGCATTTAATTTCAATTGTGGGATTTGGTATTCTGTTATGGTTTAACACATCAATCGCATTAAATATAATATTAATAAAGACTTGTCTCATTTCATCTGCATATCCATAAAGGGTAATATCATCGACGATATCCTTTTTTATTTTCACTTTACCGTCTAAAATACTTGGGTATAAGAAATTTAACACTTCATCAATTAATTTATTCTGATTAAATTGTTCTTTTTCTTTTCCGATTAGTTCTTTTTTAGACAATAGCAAAAATTGTGAGATGCGGAAATTAAGCTGATCCAGCTCACTGGAGATAATATCAAGATATTTCATTTCTGGATAGTCTGCTTTTAGAAGCTGGATAAATCCTTGTATAGAAGTAAGCGGGTTTCTAAATTCATGAATAAAACTTGATGTCATTTGTCCTAAAAGGGTTAAACGGTCTTGATGTGTTGAATCTATAAACATCGTTTTTTCTTCAATAATTTTGTTCTTAGCTTCTGTATAATGAGTAACAGCGAAATATAGAAATTTATCAAAGCAGAAGTTTATGTTATTTATGGACTCTTGAAGATCAGCCCATTCTATACCCGTCTTACTTAAATAGCTATATAAAACCGTTCTGCCCAGGTTAACATTATAAACAAAGTCCCCAATATTGATATTAGCTAGGGCTCTTTCTTCGGAAATTTCTATCGCATACTTTTCAATAGAATTTAAGAGTTCCTTTTCACTCATAGTATGCATGTTTAACACTATATTAAAAATGGCTATTCCATTTTGACTTATTTTTTCTTTATAGGGATCGCCTTTAGAAATAACAATGGAATTCTCCCATTCACGAAGCAATTGGTCCTTATTCTTTTCAAAAAAAGCTATTAAATCCATTCGTACTTCAGATAACATCACAGTTTCCTCCTAAGACATTGCCGAACTGATTAAATTAAATTCGTGATGATCGCTTGGAATCCCTTTAAATAAATATAGGTAAATTTTATCAATTTCTATCCCAGTTCTCTTTGTAAACTAATTATAACATGATTGGAAGTTTTACCTTGTAAAAGTACTATAAAAATAGTATATTCAATAATGGACAATTAAATATTTCCACAGGGGGAGCTGCTTTTGGTGGCTGAGAGTGAACGTTCGAGTTCTGACCCTATGAACCTGTTAGTTAAGACTAGCGTAGGGATGTGGTTTGCCGAAAATGAATGCAAGCAATGCAGACTATCCTTATATGTCCTGCATTGCTTTTTTTGTTAGATGGCACCATACGAATAGTTCAGCATATCCTTTCGAACGTTCTCCACAATACAAACAAATTAGGGGGAACATGTATGGAGAAAAAGCGTAGTAACACATTATTCTTAGTTGAGGTAGCAGTATTTTCGGCATTAGCATATTTATTGGATTTGGTATCAGGAATGTTGTCACTGAAAATTTGGCCACAGGGAGGTTCCATTTCTATTGCGATGATTCCTATCTTCCTAATGTCATTCCGTTGGGGGGTAAAAGGTGGAATCTTATCTGGATTTTTACTGGGATTACTTCAATTCATTCTTGGTTTCTCACAAATCTATACACTACTGCAAGGTATTATTGATTATGGTATTGCTTTTTCTGTAGTTGGTTTGGCAGGTGTTTTTGCTACTAAAGTAAAAGATTCTCTTTCAAATAATAATAGAAGAAAATGGATTACATTTGTGTTAATGGGAACATTTTTAGGCAGTGCACTAAGATATCTAGCCCATGTCTACTCAGGAATTGTGTTTTTTGGCGAATATGCACCTGAAGGGCAGCCTGCAGCGGTATATTCCCTGATATACAATGGAACCTACATGCTTCCGAGCTTTATTGTATGTGCGATTATTGTCATCCTAATCATAAGTGCTGCACCGAAAAAAATGATATAAGTTGGAAAATAGAAAAGTCTGTGACTTTTCTATTTTTTTTTCGAACTTTTGTCACAAAATCTGCTATTTTTCAATGGTAAAATAATGATATAAATAAAGATAATCATTCTCAATTAACCTATGTAAGGGTGATAGCGATGTTCGGTTCATTTAAAGTAGGAGATAAAGGAAAAATCATTAATATATCGAAAGTTGGACGATTGGTGCAAAGACGGTTGTTGGACCTGGGAATAACGGAAGGTTCTGAGGTTTGTGTTAAATGCGTCATGCCTTTTGGGGGACCAGTCATGATTGAATCATGTGGACAATGTATCGGAATCCGCCGTAAAGAAGCATGTTTAATAGAAGTGGAGAGAGTCTAAATGGAAATCGCACTGATTGGAAATCCCAATACTGGAAAAACTTCTTTGTTTAATAATCTTACAGGGTCCTATGAGTATGTTGGGAATTGGAGCGGTGTTACAGTTGAAAAGAAGGTCGGAGTCTTTAAGAATCATATAGGACGATTAATTGATTTACCAGGAGTTTATTCACTGAATCCATTATCTAAGGATGAAGGGGTGGTGACTACCTATTTCTTAGAGGAACCTGTGGACCGGCTGCTTAATATTTTGGACGCCTCACAATTAGAGCGTAACTTGCATTTAACACTACAATTGCTGGAATATGAAAAGCCTGCCCTTATTGGTTTGAATATGGTCGATGTCGCTGCCAATCGAGGCATACAAATTGATACTGAGAAACTTTCTCAGATTTTAGGAGTACCTGTTGTTCCTGTTGTAGCGCGAAGTGGTAAAGGCTGCGATCGATTAATAGAGGTCATTTCAACCAATTCAAGTCATTCTAAGGTGAAAAAACATGTTTATTATGGAAAAGAAGTCGAAGACGCTATTACCAAATTAAGTATTGAACTGACCGGTAAAACCGATCATTCACCTAGATGGCTGGCTGTTCAATTATTTGAGGAGAATGAATACGTAAAAAATTATCTATCTAACATTTTAGAAACTGCAAAACTTGAATCATATATTTCTGATTTGCATTCACTATTAATTCAGGACAATGATCATGTAAAATCGCTGTCCAATTATATTTATTTAAAGAGAAAAGAAGTTATCGAAAAAATACTAGAAGCTTCGGTTCGAAAGGTAAGTACCGTTGTACCACTGTCAGAGAAGATTGATGCCATCGTTACAAATCGTTATTTAGGAATGCCAATCTTTTTAATATGTATGTATTTAATGTTTATGTTGACCTTTGATTGGCTGGGAACTCCATTATCAGATGTTCTGGATGGAATACTAACTGGGCCAGTGACAATAGGAGTAGAAAAACTCCTTGGCGCTATTCACGCCTCAGACTTTATACATGCATTGATAATTGAAGGACTAATTGCTGGTGTTGGTGGAGTACTTGTGTTTGTGCCACAGATATTTATTCTTTTCTTTTTTATATCCTTATTAGAGGATTCTGGTTACATGGCGAGGGTAGCTCTTGTAATGGACAGGATTATGGAGTCGGTTGGGCTGAATGGCAAGGCCTTTATTCCGATGATGATTGGATTTGGCTGTAATGTACCTGGTATTATGGCTGCTAGAACAATTGAAACACCGCGTGAGAGACTAATGACAATACTATTAACTCCACTAATGTCATGTTCTGCGCGATTACCAGTGTACGCATTATTTGTTGGCGCATTTTTTGTAGGTCATAAAGCACTCGTGGTATTAAGTCTTTATGTTCTGGGTATCGTTGTCGCTTTAGTTTTAGCAAAGATATTTACGAAAACATTATTAAAATCAGAAACATCACTATTTGTCATTGAACTGCCGCCTTATCGCCTTCCTCAAATTCAGTCGCTTTGGAGAAGTACGTGGGATAAGGGGAAAGGTTTTGTTAGAAAAGCAGGCACATTCATTTTCGCAGGATCGGTTTTCATATGGCTGTTATCATATGCTGGTCCGGAGGGTTTAAAAGTGGATATGGATAACAGCTTTTTAGCGGCTATAGGTAATTTGTTTGCCCCGATTTTAGAACCGATTGGATTCGGTACTTGGCAGGCAGCCGCTTCCTTAATAACAGGATTTTTAGCAAAAGAAGCAATTATATCAACGATGAATATTATTTACTTTGTCCCAAATGATGCGAGCTTACAAGGTTTATTGAGTCATTACTATACACCGCTTGCAGCTTATAGCTTTATGGTCTTTATTCTTTTATATATTCCATGTTTAGCAACTACGGCTACTATTTATAAAGAAACAGGCTCAAAGAAATGGACTATGTTTTCCATTCTTTATGCATTATTTATTGCCTATGTTTTATGCTTGATTATTTATCAGGGCGGCAAACTGGTTGGATTAGTCTAAATAAGGAAGGTGTACTGTATGATAGCGAATATCATCATTGGCGCTGCAATATTTGGTTATGCCACTTGGGCATTAGTTAAGTTTGTAAATAAATCTAAAAAAGGGAAATGTGCTGCATGTGACCTCGAAAAATCTTGCTCTAGTCAAAGTCAATGTGGAATTCCGTCTAAATAAGTCCTGAAACTGCTATCGATTTAAAGATAGCAGTTTTTTTCTTTTCATTATGATAGAACTTGTGTAAAATTACACTAATAGGTGTTTTGAAGGAAGGGTTTTTAATTGAAAAGGGATGAAATTATTAAGCTAGTTTCAGATAAACTACGATTAATTCGTACAGAAGCAGGATATACCCAGGATAAAATGGCAGAAATCATTGGTGTTTCAAAGAAAACCTTGGTTCAAATAGAAAAAGGAAGATTGCAAGCAGGCTGGTCTACGGTTGTCACCATTTGTGCTTTATTTAGAGAAACGGAAACCGTCCAATTTTTATTTGGAAATGAACCACTTGAGGTCCTGGAAACTGTAGCACGCGAAGGAATAGATTATCGAGGTATGAAAACCTTTGGAGGGAGAATTTGGTGGCGTCAAATCTCGAGAAAGAACGGATTTATCCTCCAGCAGAATATTCTTAGTAAACATTTCCGGATATTGGACGAAAAACACTATCGAGTGTATAGCAGCTTTGATGAAAAGCAATCCAAAATCCGCTTTAAAGAATTAACCAAGAATGAATAAAGGAAAGCATTCGAATTTTCTAGTCGAATGCTTTTCTTTTTTTATATCCATTAAATTGGTTAATTTTTCCCCTTTTTGGGAAAAAGAAAATGATGTCATTCATTCCGTATTATGATTAAGGAGGAATTATGAAAAAGGTAGTGAATAATTGGAAGCGATGGCATATGAACCAGGTATTGGTTCTATCGTTATCTCTTTTAGTTTTGGGCTTTCTTGGTATTGTGTACGCTTATTCCATGGATGCAGATATTTCTTCACTAAAGAATGAACTTCCCCAGGCAACCGTATTTTATGATTTGAATGGTGAGGTTGCAAGTAAAGTATCTGCGAATAAAAATGAAGGTATTTCGATTAATCAGGTACCTGACTCAATGAAAAATGCAGTGATTGCGATAGAAGACCGTCGATTTTATGAACACCATGGTATCGATTATCTTGGTATTACAAGAGCACTCATACGGGACATAAAAGCTCGTGGAATGGTAGAAGGAGGCAGTACAATTACCCAGCAATTAACAAAGAATACTTTACTCACCTCCCAGAAAACTCTGAAAAGAAAAATAGATGAAGTGTTTTTAGCTATTGAAATTGAGAGGCAATACAGTAAATCAGAAATCCTTCAAATGTATCTAAATCAAATCTATTTTGGTGATGGTGCATGGGGGATTAAGCATGCAGCCAGCAATTATTTTGCCAAAGAGGTAGAGGATCTTACGATTAGCGAATCAGCCTTACTAGCAGGTCTAATAAAAGCGCCTTCTTTACTAAATCCCTATCGGCACTTAGATAAAGCAACCCAGAGGAGAGATATTGTACTATCTCAAATGAAGAATCAAGGCTACATATCAACAGTGCAATATGAAGAAGCAATAAATGAAAAAGTAGTCTTGAATAATGAAGGGAGTGATCCCTTCCGAGGGAAGTATCCGCATTATGTGGATCAAGTATTTGAAGAAGCGATAAATGTCTATCATTTATCACAGGATGAATTATTAACAGGTGGTTATCAAATTTATACTGAACTCGACCCTGCTATGCAGAATGCAATGGAGAAAACCTATCAAAGAGATGATTTATTTCCAAGAGGATCAGACCAGGTGGTCCAAAGCGGCGGGATATTACTCGATCCAAAAACAGGCGGAATCCGGGCAATTGTAGGCGGTCGAGGGGAACATACCTTTAGAGGGTATAACCGTGCCACGCAATTAAAAGCACAGCCTGGTTCCTCTATTAAACCGATTGCAGTTTTTACACCTGCACTCGAAGCTGGCTGGAAAATAACAGATATGTTAAAGGATGAACCAATGAGCTTTGGCGAATATGAGCCGAAAAATTATAATTATGAATATAGTGGAGAAGTACCGATGTACGAAGCTGTGAAGGATTCTAAGAATGTATCAGCAGTCTGGTTATTAAATGAAATAGGGATAGAAAAAGGAGTGGCTTCCACTAGACGCTTTGGAATTCCTTTACGAAGAGGTGATCGTAATCTTTCACTGGCATTAGGTGGATTAGAAGAAGGAGTATCACCGCTTGTAATGGCCGAGGCATATTCTGTTTTCCCTAATAATGGGGTTAGAATGAAAGCTCATGTAATTAAAAAGATCGTTAATGCACAGGGTGATATAGTTTCTGAGTGGAAGGAAAAAAAGGAAAAAGTCACTTCAAAAGCTGTAACTGATCGCATTAATACCATGCTCCTTGGAGTTGTTGAACATGGATCTGGAAAAAGCGCACAAATTTCTGGAAGAGAAATTGCTGGGAAAACTGGTTCAACACAAGTACCAATCGAAGGAGTTAAAGGGGTAAAGGACCAATGGTTTGTTGGCTATACACCGCAACTTGTAGGAGCAGTGTGGGTGGGCTATGATAAAACAGATGAAAAACATTATCTAAAAACGACAAGCGGAGCGGGAGCTGCTATCGTATTTCGCGAAGTAATGAAAGAGGCATTACAAGGGTTACCCCCAAGTAGTTTTAGAGTGCTGCACATTGACATATTGATGAAAAAGAAGGAAGAGGTAGAACAGAACCGAAAATCACTTGAAGAACATTTTAAAAAGGGTTCAAGTAAATGGGAAGATAGGTGGAGAAAGCAAAAAGAAAAGTGGGAAAAGCGATGGAAAAATATAGGTCCAAACATGAATCATTAACAGGAAGGCACGAAGAAATTCGTGCCTTTTGTGATAGAATTTTAATTATTCACCAAAATAATGAACGAAATTGGCACTTTTACGTCTTATACATAGACAGAATTAAAGGGTAGATGGGGGAAAGAGAGGACAAGTGTGATGGATCCGTTGGTTAAAAGTGCAAAAGAAGGGGATCATCTTGCATTTGCCATGTTGTTTAAAGAAAATTATCCGTTCCTTGTAAAATATTTAATGAAGATTACAATGAATCCAGATATTGCAGAGGAACTAGCACAAGAAACCATGGCGAAATGTATACAAAAAATTCATCTCTATAATGGTCAAAGTAAATTTTCCACTTGGTTGATTTCAATTGCCACTAATGCTTATATCGACCAATGCCGAAAGCAAAAGAGAGAATCTAATTGGAAAGGACAAGAAGAAGTTTATCGTAAGCTAAAATGGCATTTTGAAAGCCGGAATGAGGAATGGAACGACGCGTTGGAAGCATTAGGGCGATTACCAGTAGACGTTCGAGTTCCTATTGTACTTAAGCATTATTATGGCTACTCATATGATGAGATTGGTGCATGGATGAAAATTTCCTCGGGAACGGTGAAATCAAGAGTTCATAATGGGATTTTGGCGGTAAGAAGGGAGCTGAAACTAGGTGAAGAAACAGAAGGTCGTCATACTCGACAACGAACAACTAAATAATCATGACTTGGGTGCTATTCACAAACTGCAAGATGGGTTAAGCAAGGTTGATCAATTCCCTGTCTATACTCCGGATTTACAATGGTTTGAAAATATGGTAGTAACCGAAAAGGAAAAGAGCAGAAAAAAATTAATGAAAGAATTATCGTTATTTCTTATCATCGCATTATTGATATTAAGTGGAATCATTGTTTCTTTCTATCAAATGCCAGTCGTTTTTCTCTTCATTCAAATCGTTACTCCGGTTTTTGTGGCATTCTACACCATTAATGGGCTTCGTAAGAAGGTGAGGAATCAATGACTCAAGACTTATCACCCACTGTGATTATTCTCGTTGCTGCTATTCTTTTACTGCAAAGTATCTATTTATTTTTAGATGCGAGGAAACGCAATCACAATTATTGGTTATGGGGAATCGTTGGTCTTATTCAAGCTCCAATGCCAACACTTTTTTATTTATTATTTGTTCGAAAGATTTTTCGAAAAAGGGCTGATTAATCAACTGAGATAATTCTGAAAAATAGGAATTGACATATAAATAAACTGGTGATAATCTAACAAAGGATGTAAAAAAAGGAAAAGGAGGGTTACAAAATGATTGTTTTACACAGAACTTTATCAGCAACTGAATATCCGAATGTAACCTGCTCCCTAATAACTTTTTTTAAGTGAGTCTATTTTAATTCATTGATAATCAAAACACAGGTTGCGTTCTTTTTTATACGTAACGTGTGTTTTTTTGTCTCTTTTTTTAGTTTCTGAGGCATACTGCACTCTTGTGTGGTATGTCTCTTTTTTTTACAAGGGGGGAAATGGGATGTTTTCGGTTTTAAAGAAATTGGGTTGGTTTTTTAAAGAATATTGGAAGCGGTATCTAATTGCTGTATCGTTATTAATTCTAGTTGGGATTCTTGACGTTGTTCCGCCTAAATTAATCGGGATGGCAATTGATGATATTCATCTTGGTGTTATGGATAATAGCAAAATCATAAAATACCTAGGCTATCTAATTTTAATAATGGTTTTCTCATATGGAATCACCTATGTGTGGATGTATAAATTATTCGGTGGAGCTTTCCTGGTCGAAAGGAAGTTAAGATCACGATTTATGAAGCACTTGTTAAAAATGTCGCCAACATTTTATGAAAAAAATCGAACGGGTGACCTAATGGCAAGAGCCACAAATGATTTAAAGGCAATCTCCACAACAGCCGGCTTTGGGATATTAACCTTGGTAGATTCAAGTGTTTGGATGCTTACACTAATTATTACGATGGGGATATTAATTAGCTGGAAATTAACCCTTGCTGCAATCCTTCCATTGCCAATTATGGCTTATATCATGCAAATTTATGGAAATAGAATTCATAAGCGCTTTATGGAAGCTCAGGATGCATTTGGGGAATTAAACGATCGGGTTTTAGAATCAGTTGCGGGTGTAAGGGTTATTCGTGCCTATGTTCAAGAAGAGGCCGATGGCAGGAGGTTCCACCAACTAACAGAAGATGTCTTTCAAAAAAATATAAAAGTAGCAAGAATTGACTCGTTATTTGACCCAACAGTAAAAATACTGGTTGGAATAAGCTACATGATTGGTCTTGGGTATGGTGCATTTTTAGTCTTTAACCAGGTCATAACCTTGGGTGACCTTGTTTCCTTTAATGTTTATTTAGGAATGTTAATCTGGCCAATGTTTGCGATAGGTGAATTAATTAATATCATGCAAAGAGGCAATGCGTCCCTGGACAGGGTAAATGAAACATTGGCCTTTCAGGAAACCGTTGAGAATCCTAAAAAGCCAGTTACAGTGGAAACACCGGACAGAATCGATTTTAAAGAGGTACGGTTTCGCTATCCATCTTCAAAGGAGGATAATTTAAAAAATGTTTCTGTACAATTGCTTCAAGGGCAGACGTTGGGGATTGTCGGAAAAACAGGCAGCGGAAAAACAACACTGGTTAAACAGTTATTACGACAATATCCTCTTGGAACCGGTGAACTGTCTATTTCAGGTGTACCTCTACAAGAGCAGACACTAAATCAAGTTCGTCAATGGATTGGTTATGTGCCTCAAGATCATGTTCTTTTTTCAAAAAGTGTTAAAGAAAATATTCTATTTGGGAATTCGGAGGCAACAGGTGAAGAATTGGAAAAAGCGATTGATTTAGCAGCTCTAAGAAAGGATTTAGAGATGCTCCCGGAAGGATTAGAAACACTGGTGGGTGAAAAAGGTGTAGCTCTCTCCGGCGGTCAAAAACAAAGAATATCGATTGCGCGAGCGTTAATAAAAAATCCTGACATCTTGATACTAGACGATTCGTTGTCAGCCGTTGACGCTAAAACAGAAAAGAGAATTATTGATAATATTCGTGAGATTAGAAAAGACAAAACCACGATTATCACAACTCACCGAATGTCAGCGGTTGAGCATGCAGACCGAATTCTCGTTTTCGATGATGGAAAAGTTATTGAAGCAGGAACACATGAACAACTGCTTTCAAATGATGGCTGGTATAAAGAGCAATTTTTACGCCAACAAGTGGAAAATAATTTAGAAGAAGAGGTGACAGCATGAATACAGGCCGGCGATTAATGCAATATGCATTAAACTATAAAAAAATCATTTTTGCAGCACTATTTATGCTGTCCATTTCCGTTGTTACTGATTTAGCAGGTCCATTCATTGCGAAAAATATTATTGACCAGCATATTTTAGGTATTGAATCTGTTTGGTATGAAACATCTAGTGGGGAAAACACTGCAGCATATAATGGACAATTTTATAAAAAGGAAAAGAACTTCTCAAACAGTGAAGAAAAGGGGAAAGAAGTAAGAATTTTGCAGGTTGGGCCAAGGTTTGTCATTGTAGAAGGAAATCTTGAATTTGATGGGAAAAGAACCTTTAGAGAAGGTGTTTTAACGGTTCAAAAGGGAACGGAAAAAGCGGAATATAACGCACAAGTCCTTACAACGAAAGAACTGATGGCGTTTTATGAGTTGGAGATACCGGGTATTATTACGCTGTTGGTCATTTATTTTTGCCTATTAGTCATTTCAGCGATTTTCCAATATGGTCAGCGCTTTTTACTTCAGAAGTCAGCAAATCGAATCATCCAAAAAATGCGGGAGGATGTCTTTGGTCAGATACAACGGCTTCCAATCCAATACTTTGATAATCTTCCAGCCGGAAAAGTGGTTGCCAGGATTACCAATGACACTGAAGCAATCCGTGAACTATATGTAACCGTTCTTGCCCAATTTTTTACCAGTGCGATTTATATTACGGGTATATATGCTGCCCTTTTTATCTTGGATGTGAAGCTGGCAGCCATTTGTTTAATGCTATTGCCAATCCTTTACGGATGGATGTTAGTTTATCGGAAGTTTGCCTCAAGTTACAATCATGTTATTCGTTCTCGGATAAGTGATATCAATGCGACCATTAATGAATCTATTGGCGGTATGAGTATTATTCAAGCATTTAGGAGAGAAAAGGAAACAGAAACGGAATTTGAAAAACTTAATACGGAACATTTTACTTATCAAAATAAATTATTAAGCTTGAATGCTTTAACTTCTCATAATTTAGTGGGAGTTCTTAGAAATATCGTGTTTGTTGCATTCATATGGTATTTTGGCGGGTTATCATTAAATCCGGCTACCGTTATTTCGCTAGGTGTGCTATATGCATTTGTGGATTATATTAATCGTCTTTTTCAGCCAGTACAGGGGATTGTCAATCAATTAGCCAACTTGGAAGCCGCATTAGTGGCTGGTGAAAGAGTGTTTAAACTTATGGATGAACCAGGTGAGAATGTAAGTTCTGATAGAATGGAACGATTTGATGGTAATGTTACATTTGAACATGTGTCATTTGGATATAAAGATGGCGAGTTTGTGTTGAAAGATATTGACTTTGAGGCTAAACAAGGGCAGACTGTAGCCCTCGTAGGACACACTGGATCTGGAAAAAGCTCAATCATGAATTTGCTCTTCCGTTTCTATGATTGTCAAAAGGGTAAAATTTTGATTGATGGAAAGGATATTGTCAGCATTCCACGTCAAACGATTCGTAATCATATGGGTATCGTCCTACAGGATCCATATCTATTTACGGGTACGATTGCCTCCAATGTGAGTTTAAGTGATCCATTGATAACGAGAGAAATGGTAGAAAAGGCGTTAAAGGATGTTGGAGCAGATAAGGTCTTTAAAAACTTAGAAAATGGTTATGATGAACCAGTAATCGAAAAAGGAAGTACTTTATCCAGTGGTCAGCGACAGTTAGTTTCCTTTGCCAGGGCCCTAGCTTTTAATCCAGCTATTTTAATCTTAGATGAAGCCACGTCAAGTATAGATACTGAAACCGAAGCCGTTATCCAAGAAGCCATGGATGTCTTAAAAAAAGGAAGAACGACGTTTATTATTGCACACAGGTTATCAACCATTCGAAATGCTGATCAAATACTTGTGTTGGACCGTGGAAAGATAGTTGAACGTGGTTCACATGAAGAATTGATGGTTCTAGGAGGCAAATACTATCAAATGTATCAACTCCAAAAAGGCAGTGCCGGACTCGCAGGATGATTGTTCATAAAATATTCAATATTTTAGTGATAAACTGTTATTTTTATCACAGGTAAATACCCTTTATTATGATAATTTAAATATGTTTAAGGTCTAACATCATTAAAGGGGTGGGATATAATGACAGACTTTTCAATTGTTAATGTAATTGGTAGTTTCTTAATTCTTTCATATTATATTGGTTATATGATCGTAAAACATTAAACTGCAGACAAATGTCTGTAGTTTTTTTTTATTTATTGGGAATACATATGATAGTGAGGTGAATCATACATGGAAAATAGTAGAATCGAAAAAGATACACTTGGTGAGGTTAAGGTACCGGCTGATAAATTTTGGGGTGCACAAACACAAAGGAGCCTTAACAACTTCAATATTGGCAACGAAAAGATGCCGATTGAAGTTGTCCATGCGTTAGCATTAATTAAAAAAGCTGCAGCAATTGTTAATCACCAATTAGGGAAATTGGCTGAAAGTAAAATGACAGCCATTGTTTCGGTTTGCGACGAGATCCTTTCAGGAAAATATAACGGACATTTTCCTCTTGCGGTCTGGCAGACGGGGAGCGGGACCCAAACGAATATGAATGTAAACGAGGTGATTGCTAACCGGGCAAACGAATGGTTTATAGGTCAAGGAAGTAGGGAGAGAGTTCATCCAAATGATGACGTAAATATGTCGCAGAGTTCGAATGATACTTTCCCAACTGCCATGCATATCGCTGCCTACTTAAAAGTTACGGAGAATTTACTGCCTGCTATTGGGGAGCTAAAAGCCACTTTATTAAAAAAGGAAAAGGCATTTATGCATGTCATAAAGATTGGCAGAACCCATTTGCAGGATGCGACCCCTTTAACTTTTGGTCAAGAAATAAGCGGCTGGAGGTTTATGCTTGAGAAGGAAGAAAAGATGATTGCAGATTCAAGTCACTATTTACTCAATCTTGCAATTGGCGGTACCGCGGTTGGTACTGGAATTAATGCCCATCGTGAATTTGGAGAAAAAATGGCGGAACAGCTTTCAGCGTTAACGGGTTTCCCGTTTAAGACATCAACCAATAAATTTCACGCCTTAACGAGTCATGATGAAATTGTTTTTGCACATGGTGCATTAAAGGCTCTGGCAGCAGATTTAATGAAAATTGCCAATGATGTCAGATGGCTGGCAAGCGGACCTCGCAGTGGAATAGGTGAATTAATCATACCGGCAAACGAGCCGGGAAGTTCCATTATGCCAGGTAAGGTAAACCCCACTCAAAGTGAAGCATTAACAATGGTTGCCTGCCAGGTTTTTGGAAATGACGCGACGATCGGATTTGCAGCTAGCCAAGGTAATTTTGAATTGAATGTTTTTAAGCCGGTCATTATTTATAATTTCATTCAATCGCTATCCCTGTTAACAGACAGCATTCGTTCTTTTAATGAAAAATGTGCGATTGGAATTGAAATAAATGAAAAAGTAGTGAAACAGCATGTGGAGCGATCGTTAATGCTTGTTACAGCGTTAAATCCCTATATCGGATATGAAAAGGCTGCAGAGATTGCAAAGCTTGCCTACAAAGAAAATAGTACGTTAAAGGAAGCAGCCGTAAAAACGGGATATGTTTCCCCGAAGCAATTCGATGAATGGGTTAAACCTGAAAATATGATCTAAGACATTGAAAGCCCCCTCCGAGAGTGGAGGGGGCTTAAGCCATATTATTTAATTTTTTACAATGTTTTACTTAAAATTAGCGTTGGAATCCGCCAAGTTGTTGCTCTGCCATTGCTACAAGACGCTTAGTGATTTCTCCTCCGACAGAACCGTTAGCACGTGAAGTAGTGTCTGCTCCAAGGTTTACACCAAATTCTGAAGCGATTTCGTACTTCATTTGATCAAGTGCTTGTTGAACGCCTGGTACTAAAAGTTGATTAGAGTTGTTGTTACTAGCCATAGTTGAATAACACTCCTCTTAATAATTTTGGGGTCAGTATGGAATTGAACCATTATGGTTATGCTAACCATTGCCACCATGGCCTAACCCATCTTGTAAGTTATAAGATAGTGGAGCTATTTCATACTTTCTTTTGGTGTGGCTGGGTTAGCCGGACTTGCACCGGCTTTAGACCCTTTAGTTGTGAAAAAGCGAATTCTTTTTCACTTGGTAACCCATTGATTTAATGTTGCGGCTTGTGGTGTTGCTTGCTTTGTAATATTT
The DNA here is from genome assembly GCF_001591505.1 of Neobacillus niacini NBRC 15566. Taxonomy (GTDB): domain Bacteria; phylum Bacillota; class Bacilli; order Bacillales; family Cytobacillaceae; genus Neobacillus; species Neobacillus niacini. The sequence continues at coordinate 75,258 of NZ_BCVA01000011.1, read as the reverse complement.
ATTATGATTAAAATCGGACTGCTTATTCGATTATTTTTATGGTAATTTTTCCCTCTACTTAGTGGAGTCGTAGTAACGCAAACTAACCTCATACAAAAAATAAAAGGGTGAATGGAAATGTCAATATGCCCAATATGTAATGGTTTACGTGAAATGTATTTATTGTGTACGCATTGCGGGGAACAAATGTTGGATAGCGGAAGACTTATTGATTTTTATGATGATTACAGTCCATACATGGAAATTGATTTAATGAAAATGGAGGACGGATTTTCCGACACGAATTCAGGGCAAAAATGCCCCCACCTGTATACGTGTCCATCCTGTCATAACGATGATGTCATCTTTATTAAAGAATAGCAATAAAAAAAAGGTCCCGCATTATGCAGGACCTTAATCTATTTTATTCATTAGCCACGCGAATGCGGGACTCAGTTTCAGCGTCAAAGAAGTGACCTTTATTTAAATCAAATGCAAGATCTAATTTATCTCCTGGGTGAATATCAGCTCTTGAATCTAGGCGGGCAACGAAGTCCTGACCGTCGATACTAGAGTAAACCATTAATTCTGCACCAGTTAATTCAGCTACATCAACATTTGCGGTAATTTTTGTACCAGCAGATGCTTCAATAAATACAGGCTCATCATGGATATCTTCTGGACGAACACCAAGGATAATTTCTTTTCCTACATAACCTTGTTCACGAAGGACTTTCATTTTACCTTCAGGAACAGCAATAGAAGTTTTGCCAGCTACAAATTTACCATCTTCAAGTCTTCCGTTGAAGAAGTTCATTGCAGGAGACCCGATAAATCCGCCAACGAATACGTTTTCAGGCTTTTCATATACTTCTTTTGGTGTTCCCACTTGTTGGATAATTCCATCCTTCATAACTACAAGTCTAGAAGCCATTGTCATTGCTTCTGTTTGGTCATGGGTTACATAAATAGTCGTTGTGTTTAAACGGCGGTGAAGCTTAGCGATTTCAGCACGCATGGCTACACGAAGTTTCGCATCAAGGTTTGAAAGAGGCTCGTCCATTAAGAATACCTTCGCGTCACGGACAATCGCACGTCCTAAGGCAACACGCTGACGTTGACCACCGGATAAAGCCTTTGGCTTTCTTTTTAGGTAAGCTTCTAATCCTAGGATTTTAGCTGCTTCATTTACACGGCGATCAATTTCATCCTTCGGAAATTTACGAAGTTTTAGACCAAAAGCCATATTATCATAAACCGTCATATGCGGATATAGTGCATAGTTTTGGAATACCATTGCGATATCACGATCTTTAGGAGCTACATCATTTACTCTTTTACCGTCAATATAAAAGTCACCTTTTGAAATTTCTTCAAGACCGGCAACCATACGTAAAGTTGTTGATTTACCGCAGCCAGACGGACCTACAAATACGATAAACTCCTTATCTTGAATATGTAGATTAAAGTCTGTAACCGCTGTTACTTTATTGTCATAGATTTTATAAATGTGATCTAATTTTAATTCAGCCATTGTGTAAAACCTCCCTGATTTGATTAACTTAAGTTTAAATGAAAAGGTTTACAAAAAATATGGACACAATGCACAAAGTTCCTAAAGAAAATTTTGTGCATTGTGTCCTATCCCAATTTCTATTTCTTTTGTTCAAAAAGCAGGCATGCTAAAAAGACGGTAAAAGCTCCATAAAAGTCTTTCAATTGTACTCCTGTTTTATCAATAAATTTATCAATCCGATACTGAAGTGTATTACGGTGGATATATAACTTTTTTGCCGTTAAACTAGCATTCAGATTATTTTCAAGGAAGACTTTTATTGTTGTATATAACTCAAGATCTTCTGAGAATACAGAGGAAAGCTCCATATTAATTTTTTCTTTCATGTATTCAGGAAGATTGAATGCCACAAAAGCCGGAAAAATCTTTTCAAAGGTAAGAATATTGGTACGTTCAAGATTTTCTTTAGCGAAATCAAAATACTCTTTTTCTTGTAAAAAGTTGGTACGTAAATGACTGGAGAATGGGTAAACTTTTCCGAAATAAAAAGATATCTTTACATAAAAATCACTTTCTAGTGTATCTGCCATTGAAGTTAATTCACTTTCTGTAAGGGACAATTGTCTTCTCTCTTCAATCACAATCCCAGTATGGCCATTTTCCCAAATGATTTGTACTTCATCTGAAAAAAAACCTTTGATTGCGGGTTCAATTTCTGTCGGGTCAACTCCAAGACCTTTAATATGGAACTGAATGAATCGAAAATTACTGTCGGTACTAAGTGAGGGCACGGGCCCATTTAATAGAAGAAAATCATGCCATTTTCTTGATTGTGTGGTTAAGGGCTTGTACGAAAACTCCACTTGTTCATATAGTACTTGAAGAAGGTTATATTCTTTTTCAGTTAAAGTTGATTTTGGTATGGCAAGCCAGTTTTTTTCGGATTCGTCAAAGAATATGTAAAATTGATCGGATGTATGTTGCGGCTGTTCAGTATATAATATTGAATTTTTATATAAGGTCCTGAGATTTTTTAACAAGATTAACTTCTCCTATTTTTTAGAATAATGCACTAATTATAACATTAATCCTGCTTAAATTATAAAAGGCTGACTCGTTAAGATGTTAACATGTCAGCCTTTTTCTGCTTATTCATTTACTTTAGATGGAGGCTCTTCTTCTGTCAGATTTCTTGCCTCTTCTATATTGGCAGTGTCGTGACGCGCATGGACTGAACCGCCTGATAATCCTTCATTTATCATTCTGTCAATATCTAAATAGACCTTGTCTTTTCCTTCATATTGCAAATCTGTTTTTGCCTGAACGTTATTTTTTTCCTCCACAATGACCATTCCCTTTCCTGTTTTTATTAGTTTGCGGAAAGGGGGATATTTCATTCAGGCCAGGGATTATTCGTATACATGAAATAGCATTAATTCATGAATTTGGCTGGTTAATGTTTCAATGTCATCTTGTTCGGGAGTATTCACTGTCCATTCAATTTTTCCGGTTTGGTGATAGATACCTGAGTATCTTTGTCTTTTATAGTAAAAGGAAAAATTCCAACCTGGAATATTCTTATTTTCAAATAAAGGCTTAAATTGAAAGTGTGTCAGCAACGGCTACATCTCCCTTACATACTAGTGATTACTACTAGATTACGGGAAATTAGGAATACATTCCAGTAAAAGTTTTCAGTCTTTATTTTTGCCGGTTAATTCCAGGAACAGCTGACAAAGGTGTTCAATTTTTCTTTCTTCAATGTCGGTCTCATCAAAGCTCATCGGTTTTGAGTTTACTTCGTAAATATAGTACTGCCCTGATTGACTAATTCCCATATCGATGGAAAATTCACCGAAAAAGCCAAACGTTTCAGATAGTGAAGCACCGATATGTTGGACAAGTGTTTCGAAAAAGAGATCATATTCCTCATTCTGTAACAGCTCATAGGGCAAAAGTCTTCCCCCTGAAGGAATATGAGTGGTGATATCCTGTTTTTGGGATTGTCTGATTCCGATTCCAGTCACCTTATAATGATTATTTTCGGCATGTGCAAGAATACGAAAATCGATTCTTTTTCCTTCATAAAGAATGGACTTTATCTCCTCTTGAGCCAAATATTTATTTTCCAATAGCCTGCTTTCCCATTCTTCCCAAAAATAATCGAATGAGATGAATTCATGATATTCTATTAATCCTTTTATTTGTATTTTTTTCTCCGTATCTAGTTCTAATTTAAAAATCCCATTCCCTCTAGCTGACCGAGAAGGTTTTAAGTATATTGATTGATGGTGAGATAAAAAGGCAGAAAGCATTTGTTTATGATTGGCTGGTATGGTAGCTGGTATGAAGGTATGAAGAAAGGGATGGTTTTTAAAGAGGTGATAGAGCTCAGATTTATCAATAAATCCAGGATTAAAAAAGGGAATATTTTTTTCTTTTAAGGAAGCAAAGAACATACTCCTTTTTAGTTCTTCTTCTGACCTTCGAAAGGGTATTCGATTATAAACAAGATCGGGAAAAGGAGTGGTAATCTTTTCCCATCCATTTCTTTCAGGATTAAATATGAATCCATCAATAGCTTCTTGGTGGACTCCATCCAGTGTAAAGATAAAGCTTATTCCATTAAGTGAAATAAGCTTTTTTTGAAGTTCCATAAAAAGTGTGCCATTCCCAGCAATCAATCCATCTTTCTTCCGTGCAGTCAAAATACCGATAACGGGTGTTTTTCTATTGCTCCATGAACGGTTCATTACCATTTGATAATTTCCTCGGGATAAAGGATAGATTGTTCAGTCAAAAAAACTGCAAACGCCAGCGATAATTTACATGTCAGTTGATCGAAATCCTTTAACTCTGGATGACTGAATATCGATCTCCCTGGCTTGGAATTTGCTTCAAATAACCAAACATCACCGTGTTTATCAATTCCTAAATCAAAACCAATCTCGGCAATAAAGCCTTCCATGTTGTTTGCTATTGCTTTACTTAACAGAAGTGCAGCATTTACCAGCTTTTCTTTAAAAAGATTACATTCTTCAGGTTGGAAAATTTCAGAAAGGGTTTTAATTTCCCCGCCATTTCGGGAATGGGTAGTTACACTTCCAAGTCCTGCTATTTTTGCAGCCAATGCAGTGACATGCCAAACACCTTTATCATCTTTGTTTGTGTGTAGCCGAAAGTCGATTGGCCGCTGTTCATGCCGCAATAAATGGATTCCTTGCTGCACAATCATTTTGTCTAGATTACGGTTTGCGAGAACGGTTTTAAACATTCCTTCTAAGGAGGAGAACTTTCGTAGACGATTCACACCCTCGCGGTCTTGATAACGACAGTAATATTCGTCTTGGACTTTATCATAAAGGATTTGATGTACTCCTAATCCTAAACTTCCATTAATTGGTTTTAAATAGATATGACCATATTTGGAAAGCATGTCTTCAATCATTGAAAAGGAAGTAAATGGGTGTGTTTCTGGGAGATATCTAGTGACTAAATGCTCCTGCTGTAATCTCTCATAAATATCCAGTTTACTGAAAAAGCCGGGGTTATACCATGGAATAAGATAGTCTCTTTGTAAAGTTTCTTTCACTTTTGCCAGTTTGGGGTTTCTTTCACTTTTTCGATTTGGCAGCCGGTCGTATATAACGTTTGGGAAAGGCACCTCAATACGGTCCCAATTGTGATCATGATAAACATACCCGGTAATGGTCCCCGTATCCCAATTGATATGCTTTTCTCCAAAAACAAACGGAATCGCCCCAACGTTTGCTTTAACCGATAATAATTTTGAGAAAAAACTAGTTCTGTCTCCTATTGGCCGGTGGGGGAATGGGGTGAAACCTGCAGTAAATATTCCAACTAGCGGCCCCACATTGAGAACAGAATCCTCAATAAATACATGCAATTTTAGGGAAAAGTCAGGAAAAAGTAATTGTTTTTTTACCTCATTACTGATTGCGATACAATTATTTTTCAGCCGGTGAGGTCTAAAGTCAACTTCAATCGCTTTTGATCCAAATGCAATTTTCTTAATAACCTTATCCTGTAAGAGCTCTTGAGGGCAATATACAACTAAATGGCTGTTATCTGCAATTTCAATGGTATAGCGTTTTCTCATAGTGGCTCTTCCTTTCTTTACTATCGGATTGAAAAAGGTATTTTCCATATAGAAGTGGTGCAAAGAATAAGGTTTCTTTTAAATCTGGATCTGTTTTTAAAACTACTTTTCTTCCTGGCTTTGAATTCACATCGAGAATCCAAAGGGCACCATTCTTCGCCACACCGATATCTATTCCTATTTCAAATAATGGTGAAATTTCTTTTTCAAGAATATGCGGGAGATTGGTGGTGATAAAATGCAGCTCCGAGCAAATAGATTCTTTGCTGGCCTGTAATAAAGTGGAGGACCAGGTAGTGAAGTCCAACACTGAGCCTCCAGCACTTAAGTTTGAAAGAATACCTCCAGTATTTCCGATTCGAATTCCCTTCCCGCGTTCTAGCCAGACCCCCTGTACATCCTTTTGAAGCAGGATTCTAATGTCAAAAGGCTGTGATACAGTATTTGATAATTCAAGGTATGGCTGGATAAGGTATGGCCGAAAATTAATCAGGGGCTGCAGCCATTGAAACAGTTTCGTTTCATTTGGGAATATTCTAGAGATAATTTTTTTATTCTTTTCGGTTTTCACATGGATGGTTTTATCGTTTTTCCTTAAATAATAAATCCCATAACCTTGAGATCCATTAATGGGTTTTATAATAATCTTTTTTTGTTTGTTTAAGGCAGATATTACTTGTGAGCAATCTTTGATTAAACCTGAATGAGGTAGGTAGGGAGCTAATCGAGAGCTGGACAAAGTTTCATATAATGCTAGTTTGTTAGGAAGGCCAAAGCCCAAAAAAGTAATATCATCTCTGCTTTTTAACCAAGAAACAATCGGGATACATTGCTTTGAATGTGCATCATCTCCATAAAAACAGCGATCATAGATAAGGGAGGGAATTAGAAATTGATCATCGACCCAGCGCTGTTTCGTCTCACAAAAGCGTCTCCCTTGAACCAGCTTGGTCAGGGGATTAATAGAAGAGGGAAGAAAGTGATAACACACCATGCCGCAGGAGTGGCTGCGTGCTGCAATCTCATGAATATATGATGCTTCACTCTCTATGTTTAAGGTCATAATTCCAAAGGGTATCATCTATGAATCCTCCATTTCTGAGGTTGTATCTAATGCAAGCTTTGTACAAAACTGAATAATTGCCTTGGCAGATGGTCGTATTTTCATTTGGCCATCTTCAAAGTTTTTTGAAGGCTTTGAATTTACTTCTATAATCCAGGGCTTTCCATCTTGGTCAAGACCAATATCGATTCCTAGTTCTCCCGTGATTCCAGGTGTTTTTCTTTCAATAATCAAGGCCGTTTCAATGGCTAAATCTTTCATTTGAGATATGATCGATTTTGCGTTACTAATGCTCATGTTCTCTTTTAGGGCATTTATTGGAGTCATGATTTCCCCGCCCCTTGCAATATTCGATACAAACTCATTTTCAGCGGAAATCCGTGCAACCACCGAAGTAACATCCCAGTTGTTTTGATGATTTTTATGACACAATACTCGGTAATCCATTCCTCTAGACTGGTAAGTAAGAAGGGAGATTCCTTGTTGAATAATGTAGATGCGATTGTTCAGTAAAGGTCTTAGAAGCCGATATATCTCCTCAAAAGAAAGGATTGTTTGTTTTTTTTCTAGTGGTAATGTAACAGATGATTCTAATGAAAAAAGATTGTTTTCTCTTTGTAGTTTAAAAATATTTCTACCCTGGCTTCCATGGACAGGTTTAATAAAAATGGTTTCATATCTTTCTGCAAAGGAACTTAGATTATCTTTTGTGAAAATATTTGTATCTGGTATATAAGAATGAAGATGGTTTTCATGAATTAAGTGCTCATGAACCTCCCATTTCGAAAGAAAGCGATCATTAAAAATAGGAATACATAACTCTGCAAGCGTTTGACGAAATAGCTGATACTCTTTACCAAATTCCAACCTTCGGGAGTGAATGCGATTATAAATTACATCTGGCAGAGGGAGTTCTGCAGGTTTCCAAATGCCAGCGTCAAAATAAAAACCTTGAACAGAAAAGTTTGGATAGGAAAATACATATAGAAATCCGCCATTATCTGTTATCCCGTGATGAAGTTCTTCACAAAAGTTATGGATCGAACCAAAATGGGGTTCATCATTTCCTTTATGTTTAAAATCTGTAACCAAACCAATGATTGGACCTAAAGAAAGTAAATTCATGTCTTTTTTATATATAGCGAGAAATTTATATGGTTGAATGGGTAAGGAAAATTGTTGAAATAGATACTCAGGGAAATGAATCTCATTAGGTTTCATCTCGACTGTTTGGATAGTTACATTCACCATTTTTTTTCCTATAGAAATTTTGATTTGGTGTTCATAAAGTCTCAGTAGTTTGAACAGTTGCGAGGACATCTGAGCAAAAATGTCAGTTCTGCTTCCTGCTTCTATAGGAATAATTGTGATTGGGGGCATAGTCACTCCTCATTTATAAGCGAATATATGTTAAAAATAGGCATTCGTAGATATGGTATCGTATGTTATCGCCCATAGGTTGGTGATACTTAATTGTGCGCAGGTTGAACATCCTCGCATTTACCAACATAGTTTGTTATAGTTAGTAGGATTATTTTCTTAAGAGGAGTGGAAAAAATGTCCGTTAATTTATACGATGCGGCTTATGCATTAGAAAAGGCGATTCGTCAAAGTGATGAATATAAACAATTACAGCAGATGTATCATGAAGTAAATGCAGACCCCACAGCAAAAAGAATGTTTGATCAATTTCGTCAAATTCAGATGAATTTACAGCAAAAACAAATGATGGGGCAAGAGATATCGGAGCAGGAAGTTCAGCAGGCTCAATCAACGGTGGCCGTTGTACAACAAAATGAAAAAATAGCCCGACTCATGCAGGCAGAACAGCGAATGAGCATGATAATTGGGGAACTAAATCAATTAATTATGAAGCCTTTAGAGGAACTATACGGAAATAATATATAATCTCATTAAAAAAAGCTTTCGGTTTTTCCGGAAGTTTTTTCTTTTCTGCTGCACTCGTTCTATCTTTGGATGAAAAATCATAAAAGTGTTATAAGGGTAACTTCACCAAGAACAGGGGGCAGCGTAATGATTTATCGTTTGCTTGCATTAAATATTGATGGAACTCTTTTACAAAGTAATGGGAAAATCCATAAGTCAACAAAGGAAGCCATTGAGTATGTTCAGCAAAAGGGAATTTATGTAACGCTTATGACATCGAGAAGTTTTCCCTCAGCCAAGAAGGTTGCAAGGGCATTAAAAATAAAAAACCCGCTAATTACGCATCAAGGTGCCGTTATTGCAAATATTCAGGATAAACAAAATTATGTCGAAAGAATTAACGAGAATATTACTTATGATACCGTTCGTTTCTTAGAAGGTATGCCGTGCCAAATCAGGCTGGTGCATGAACAATTTTCTTTAGCAAATAGGTTGAAATTAAATAACAGTTTGTTAGTCAAAACTGTCTTTACATCAGGTGATCCTGTTTTTTATTCTCAGCAATTTGTTTCGTCATTAAGTGAATACTTACATGATCAACCAGTGACTCCTCCGAAAATTGAGGTTTATTTTGAAGAGGAAAGTGATCTTCAGGATGCAAAAAAGGCGATTGAAAAAATGTTTACAGAAATTGAAACCATTCAACTAGATCGTTTACGATTAGATATTGTCCCAGCTGGTGTTTCAAAGTTAAAGGGATTAGCTTTTCTTGGCAGTCATCTTGGTATCCAGCTCAAGGAAATGGTCGTAATTGGCGAAGGGTTGGATGATATCCCAGCGATTGAGGCAGCGGGATTAGGAGTGGCTATGTGGAATGCTGAATTTGAAGTAAAAAGAGCAGCAGACTGGGTGACTAGATCGAAAAATGAGCATGGTGTCGCCTATATGGTTAAGGAACACTTCAGAAAGCAGCAGCCAATTGAGTTTTTAAGAAAAATGAATATTATTAAAAAGTAAATGAGCAGACATCATCGTCCCGCACGATGATGTCTTTTACGTTTGTGAATGATTTCCATTGTATTGACCTTATTTTGGTGATTATGTACACTTAAAGAAGTTTATTTTGAAAGAGTGATTCTAATGAAAATTTCGATAATCGGGTTAGGGGACACAAGATTCGACCGGCAATTGACCCTGATTGCAAATTTGTTTTTTGAAGAAACAGAGATTGTGAAGATTTTAGACGATGAGGCAGATTTAACGATAAAATTTATTATAAATGTAGATCACCACATTCAGGTTTCGGCCGATTTACTAGATACTGAAGGGAAATCCTTTTCAACAGATTATCAAAAAGCTGTACAGCCCTTTCAAACAGATAAGGAATATTTTAAACAGGTCAAAAATGCTGTCGCCCATGTATATTTAACTCTATTGCAGAATTGGACAGGCATAACTCAAAAGTGGGGAATCTTAACCGGGGTCAGACCGACAAAGCTTTTACATCGTAAAGTCCAGGAGGGTGTGTCTGAAGAACTTGCCCACGAGCAATTAAAAAATGATTATCTGATTTCAGATGAAAAAATCAAGCTCATGCAGCATATTGTCGACAGGCAGTTGGCCGTTGTTCCTGATCTTTATGACCTGCATAAGGAAGTCAGCATTTATATCGGGATTCCGTTTTGTCCAACAAAATGTGCCTACTGTACATTCCCCGCTTATGCAATAAACGGCAGACAAGGATCAGTGGATTCCTTCTTAGGTGGTCTCCACTATGAAATGAAGAAAATTGGTGAATGGCTAAAGAAAAAAGGTGTACGAATTACAACGGTTTACTATGGCGGTGGTACACCAACCAGTATTACGGCAGAAGAAATGGATATGCTTTATGAAGAGATGTACCAGTCATTCCCGGATGTTGAAAATATACGAGAAATAACTGTTGAGGCAGGCCGTCCGGATACGATTACTCCTGAAAAATTAGAGGTATTAAAGAAGTGGAAAATAGACAGGATTAGTATAAATCCTCAATCTTATACACAAGAAACATTAAAGGCAATTGGGCGTCATCACACTGTTAAAGAAACTATTGATAAGTATCATTTAGCGAGAGAAATGGGCATGAACAATATCAATATGGATCTCATTATTGGTCTGCCAGGTGAGGGGATGGCTGAATTTTCACATTCACTTGCTGAAACCGAAAAACTTATGCCAGAATCCCTAACGGTGCATACTTTATCGTTTAAACGTGCTTCTGAAATGACAAAAAACAAGGATAAATATAAAGTTGCAGGTCGAGATGAAGTAGAACAAATGATGAATCTTGCAACAGAGTGGACTGAATGTCATGGCTATGTTCCTTATTATCTCTACCGTCAAAAAAATATTCTTGGTAACCTTGAGAATGTCGGCTATGCGTTTCCAAATCAAGAAAGCATATACAATATCATGATTATGGAGGAGCAGCAGACGATTATCGGGATTGGCTGTGGTGCTTCAAGCAAATTTATTGACCCGCTTTCAGGAAAAATCACTCAGTTTGCTAATCCTAAAGATCCTAAAACATATAATGAAAGCTTTGAAGCTTATACGGAAGAAAAAATAAAAATACTAGATACAATCTTCTCAGAAAAGGGATCCCCTGCTTAAATGGCAGGGGATTTTTAATGGAGTAAGCTTTTACTTGACCGAAAAAAGCGAAAATCAGAAATTGGGTCAAATGGGAGGCTCCTACCTGACCGAAAAAAGCGAAAATCAGAAATTGGGTGAAATGGGAGGCTCCCACTTGACCGAAAAAAGCGAAAATCAGAAATTGGGTCAAATGGGAGACTCCCACTTGACCGAAAAAAGGAAAAATCAAAAATTAGGTCAAATAGCATTGCTCATGCATATTTGCTAAAAAAAAAATCGTTCTCTATAGAGGAAATGTCTTATACATAACGAATATTTAATAGGACAAAAGAATACTATGATTTGAAAACGCTTTCAATTATGGAGGGGATTTAGCAATGATGCAAACACCTTTAACAATGACACAGATGATTGAGAGAGCAGAAAAGTATTTTCCAAAGAAACAGGTTATTTCCAGAACATCAAGTGGCATTCATCGGTTTACGTATAAACAAATCGGTGAAAGAACAAGACGACTTGCAGATAGTTTAAATAAACTAGGAGTAGAAAAAGGTGATAGGGTAGGAACACTAGCGTGGAATCATCACCGTCATTTAGAAGCATATTTTGCCATTCCATGTATGGGTGCTGTCCTACATACCATTAACATTCGACTCTCTCCGCAGCATATTTCGTATATCATCAATCATGCAGAAGATAGTATCCTCTTAGTAGACCCAGACTTAGTTCCATTACTAGAAAAATGTGCACATGAGTTAAAAAGCGTTAAGGCTTATGTGATTATGACAGACGACAAGGTACTCCCTAAAACTACACTTTCACCAATCTATGATTATGAAACATTATTAGCGGAAGCAAATCCTAACTTTCAATATCCAGATGATATAGAAGAGAACGACCCTGCAGGTATGTGCTATACCTCTGCGACTACAGGAAATCCAAAAGGGGTTGTATACTCGCATAGAGGGATTTTTCTTCATAGTATGGCGTTAGGGCTGGCAGATAGTGCCGCTATGAGTGAGAAAGACATAGCATTGCCAGTTGTCCCGATGTTTCATGCCAATGCCTGGGGTATGCCCTTTGCGGCAGTTTGGTTTGGGACATCATTGGTGCTGCCTGGACCATATTTTACTCCAAAACTGCTGGCAGAGTTTATAGAAAGCGAAAAGGTTACTATCACTGCTGGTGTTCCAACCATATGGCTTGGTCTGTTAAAGCAACTTGATGAGGGCTCTTATGATCTAAGTAGTTTAAGAGGAGTGCTTTGCGGAGGTTCAGCTGCGCCTAAAGGGATGATTAAGGCCTTTGAGCAGCGGCATAACGTACCATTCCTACATGCTTATGGAATGACTGAAACAAGCCCACTCGTGGTTATTTCAACATTAAAAAGCTATCAGGAGAATTTAGATTATGAAGAAAGACTAGAAATAAGAGCAAAGCAAGGCGTTCTTGTTCCTGGCTTAAGCATAAAAGTCGTGGGCAAGGATGGGGAAGTTGCTTGGGATGGTAAAGAAATGGGAGAGTTATGTATTAAGGGTCCGTGGATTGCCTCAGAGTATTATAAGGATGAGAGAACACAAGACGCCTTCCATGACGGCTGGCTCCACACTGGTGATGTTGTAACCATCGACGAAGAAGGCTTTGTGAAAATTGTCGATCGAACAAAGGATTTAATTAAGAGCGGCGGAGAATGGATATCCTCCGTTGATTTAGAGAATGCATTAATGGCGCATGAGTCAGTGTTTGAAGCGGCGGTTGTTGCAGTCCCGCATGAACAATGGCAAGAAAGACCGGTTGCTTGTGTGGTATTAAAAGATTCATATAAGGATAAGGTGAAAAAGGAAGATTTAATTGAATTTTTAACACCGCAGTTTGCTAAGTGGTGGCTTCCCGATGAAATTTTGTTTTTGGAGGAAATTCCGAAGACCTCGGTTGGGAAGTTCTTAAAGATGACACTAAGAGAACAGGTTCAAAAGGAAGTACTAAGAAAATAAGTTGTAAAGGACAAAGAGTCTGATCTTTGTCCTTTTTACGTATAAAAAAAATATATAAAATTACTATCAGTGAAAATTTTATATATTATGAAAATTTATTTTTTAACCATGGTATTCAAGCTATAATGGAAGTGACTAAGATTATGGGAGGCGTTTGGGGTGACAATCAATTTTGTAACGGATAAGGTGAAGTTGTGGGTGAATGGACGAGTTGCAACGGTAGAGATGAACAGGCCTGAATCATTAAATGCAATCGATGTGGATATGATAAAGGGGCTGGTAAGCAAATTCAAGGAAATAGCTGAATCGGATGATATAGATGTTGTGGTTTTAACCGGTAACGGTAAAGCCTTTTCAGCAGGGGGAGATATTAAAACGATGCTTTCTAACCTGGATGAAAGCGAATTCTTTCCTGTGATGGATTGTATTAGTGAATTAATCATAACTCTTTATAGTTTACCTAAATTAACAATTAGTACTGTGAGTGGTGCAGCGGCGGGGCTTGGATTTAGTCTTGCGTTGGCTACAGACCACATCATAGCTGATAAAACGAGCAAACTGGCAATGAATTTTATCGGAATCGGTTTAATCCCAGATGGCGGTTCTCACTTCTTTTTAGAAAAAAGATTAGGAGAAGTCAAGGCAAAACAAGTTATATGGGATGGAAAAATGATGAGCGCACAAGAAGCATTGGAAATAGGATTAGTCCAAGAAGTTGCAGAAGATTTGCAAGAAACTCTAGAAGCAAGAATATCCGATTGGCTGGAACGTCCAGTTCAGGCAATGATCAAAACCAAAAAGATACTAGCAGATATGAACAGACCCCATTTGCTTAAGATTCTAGAGTTAGAAAAAAATGGCCAGCTAAACATGCGTCGAACATTCGACCACCAAGAAGGAATAAGAGCCTTTATAGAAAAACGACCAGCAAAATTTATCGGCAAATAAGTTAGACAGAAAAAAGAAGCATTTGTTGCTTCTTTTTTCTGTCTGAAGACTAAGAATGGAACAATAAAAGCTTCCCGCTAGGTGATGTAAAACGATGTGTTTTATCTAGTAAATTCTTTTCTGCTAATAATTTCTCAGCTAATTCTTTTGCTGCCTCATCATGTTCAGCTTGAATAGCCTCATCTATTATTTTTTCCCCATTTGCCTCAAAGGCTGTTAATTTGTAAGTATTCATTTAGTTCTCCCCCTAAAATATTGATATTATAATATTTGCACAATTCTTGATATTTTGCAAAAGTGAAACTTTTCCATAGGACTTTCGTATTGTAATCTTTGAGAGGGGGAATTTGTATGGTTTTAAAACTTGAACATGTAACAAAACGATTTGGGGATTTCACAGCTGTTAATGACCTTTCCATCACGATACCTGAAAATGAAATGTTTGGCTTTTTAGGAGCAAATGGTGCAGGAAAGACGACAACCTTTCGGATGATTTTAGGGCTGCTAGATTCTAGTGAGGGAAAGATTACTTGGGATGGAAAGCCCATAAATTATTCTACAAGTCATTTAGTAGGTTATCTTCCTGAAGAAAGAGGGCTATACCCAAAATTAAAGGTTAGTGATCAGATTGTCTACCTTGCAAGATTAAGAGGTGTTTCGAAAAGTGAGGCTGTTTCTGAATTAAAATATTGGCTTGAGAAATTTAAAGTCCCAGAATATGAAAATAAAAAAGTAGAAGAGCTTTCAAAAGGAAACCAACAAAAAATCCAATTCATTGCAGCGGTCATACATAAACCCAAATTATTAATTCTTGATGAGCCATTCAGCGGTTTGGATCCTGTAAACGTTGAAATGCTTAAAGAGGCCGTTCTCTCATTAAAGCTAAAGGGAACTACAATTGTATTTTCAAGCCATCAAATGCATCATGTTGAAGAGATGTGTGAGCATCTTTGTATTATGCATAAAGGGGCCCCCATTGTTCATGGTTCTTTAAAAGAAATTAAACGTGCGTTTGGTAAAAAAAACCTTGTTATTCATTCTGATTTTCCATTGGATTTTCTAAAAAAATATCCAGGGGTAGTGAAAGCTAAATCGACAACCGAGGGGATTCATCTGCAAATCAATGGCGAATCTGTTGCAGAAAAAATCCTTAAAGAGATCGTCAACCAAGGATTTATCAGAAAATTTGACCTTGAAGAGCCTTCTTTAAATGATATTTTTATCGAGAAAGTGGGTGATTCCTATGAATAAATTTTGGATTATTTTATCCCATACGTATGTAAACAAATTGAAAACAAAGTCATTTTTGATCACAACCTTAATGACGGTAGTTATCACGCTAGCATTAACCAATATGAATAATATTATTGAAGCTTTCGATAAAGGCGGAGGTAAAGAAAAGGTAGCTGTTTTAGATGAAACAGGTCAGTTGTATTCACCGCTTAAAGAACAAATGAGTGCATTAAATAAAAACCTGCAGCTAACAGAGTTTGATGGTACAGAAGAAGAGGCAGAAAAGGAAGTGGAAGAGGGGAATTTTGTTGCGTTTGTTCAGCTCCAATTTGATGAGGAACAATTGCCTAAAGCTACATATAAAGCATTGACTGTTGCAGATTCATCATTATTTTCTGATCTTCAGACGGGGCTCCAACAAATCAAGACGATGCTTGCGGCTTCAAAAATTAATCTAACACCAGCACAGCTTCAGCAGCTATACGAACCAGTTTCTTTCGAGAAAATTGCTCTTGAAGAAAATGCGAAAACCGAAGAAGAACTAAATCAGGCCCGGGGACTCGTCTATGTCCTGCTTTTTATCATCTATTTTGCTGTCATCATGTATGCCAGTATGATTGCAATGGAAGTGGCTACGGAAAAGTCTTCAAGGGTGATGGAAATACTGATCTCAAGTGTGTCTCCCATAAAGCAAATGTTTGGTAAGATACTTGGTATTGGTTTATTAAGCTTAACTCAGCTTGCGGTACTTCTTTCTGTAGGTTATTTTTCTATAAAACGGAATATGTCCTCTCTTGAAGGCGGCTTTTTTGACGCATTTGGATTTGGGAATATTTCTTTATCAACCATTGCCTATGCGGTTATTTTCTTCATCTTAGGTTATTTTCTCTATGCTACTCTTGCGGCATTTTTAGGTTCATTGGTCAGCAGGATTGAGGATGTTCAACAAATGATTACACCAATGACGTTACTCGTTGTAGCAGGATTTATGATTGCGATGTTTGGTCTTGGAAAGCCAGATTCACCGTTTATTGTTATAACATCGTATATCCCATTCTTCACCCCAATGATTATGTTTTTACGAGTAGGTATGCTGAATATTCCGGTTTGGGAAGCAGTCTTAGGAATTTCCATCCTGATGGCTACGATCGCCATCTTAGCGGTATTTGGTGCACGTGTTTACCGCGGAGGAGTACTAATGTATGGAAAATCGAATTCCTTTAAAGATATAAAAAAGGCCTTGCAACTAACCAAAAAAGAATAAAATGTGAAGGGCTTTGTCAAAACGGACAAAGCCCTTTTAATATTTTATTTAAGAACGTGCATTCGCTTTTTTGAGATGTTACAATGAAAGAAAACTCTGAAAGGAGCTTTCTAATGAAACAGATATCATTTATACACGCTGCTGACCTGCATTTGGACAGTCCTATGGTTGGTTTAAAGCATTTACCTGCGAATATCCTTTCAAGAGTGAGAGAGAGTACGTTCACTGCGTTAGGAAAGCTTACAGCAGCCGCTATTGACAACAACGTTGATTTTGTCATTTTAGCCGGGGATTTATATGATGGTGAGGATAGAAGTTTACGTGCACAATCTCGCTTTCGTAATGAAATGCAAAAGCTTTCAAAAAAGGATATTCCTGTTTATGTTATCCATGGAAACCATGATCATTTAAGTGGCTCATGGGTAAACCTTGATATGCCTTCAAACGTTCATTTTTTTGGCAGTGATGTCGAAATCAAGGTATTTCATACGAAACGTGGGGATACCGTCCATCTCTATGGTTTTAGTTATTTACAAAGACATATTTTTGATAAAAGAATAGATGACTATCAAAAACATGATCCTGCGGATTTTCATATCGGCATTCTCCACGGGAATGAAGGTGGAGGAACAGACCATGATAATTACGCTCCTTTTTCTATTAAAGATCTCTATGAGAAAGGATTTGATTATTGGGCTTTAGGTCATATTCATAAACGGACGATATTATCAGAATCGCCGCCCATCATTTACCCAGGAAACCTTCAAGGGCGTAATAAGAAAGAAGTAGGCGTAAAAGGATGTTATCACATTACATTAAATGATTTCGAAGTTAAAAAGGAATTTATCGAAACTTCGGATATTCTTTGGGAGGAAGTTACGATTGACGCTGCAGGGGCAAACAATTTCCAAGAAATACTGCAATTATGTCAGCTAACCATTGAACGGTTGCGTAAAGCTGGTAAAGGTACGCTTGTTACCTTAAACCTAAAAAATGTTCAATTAGATAATACTCAAGAGAAAAGAATTCTAGATACTGAACTTCTAGAGGTACTGTTAGACTATGAAAATGATGAAGAATCATTTGTTTGGACCGTTAAATTAAACCTGGAAGAGAACCAGCAGCTTGATAGAAAAAAATTAATGAATGAAGCAGATTTTTATACAGAGCTGTTTGCCACCATCGATGACTACCAAACTACTGAGGAGGCAATTGCACCTTTATATCAGCACCAATTGGGTAGGAAATATTTAATAAGTCTAACAGAAAGTGAACAGAAAGAAGTAATGGATAAAGCTGAGAAACTATTAATTGGCTTATTATATCAATAGTGAAGGAGATGATTGATTGAAAATCCAGGAGATACATATATATGGCTTTGGTCAATTAACGAATACCGTTATTAAGGACCTATCTGATTTTCACGTGTTTTATGGTGAAAATGAGGCAGGAAAATCAACGATCATGGCATTTATTCATGGAATCCTGTTTGGGTTCCCAACGAAGCAATCATCAGAACATCGCTATGTACCGAAAAACGGCTCAAACTATGGCGGTAAGCTTAGAATATTGTTTGATGAGTTTGGTGTTGCCACGATAGAAAGGATTAGAGGCAAGGCTTCTGGGGACGTTACAGTCACACTGGAGGATGGTACCCAAGGTGAAGAAGAACTGCTTAAACAACTGCTTGGGAATATTGATAAAGGACTTTTTCAAGCTATATTTTCTTTTAATTTACATGGGCTGCAAAATATCCATCAAATGAAAGGGGAGGAATTGGGTAAGTTTTTATTTTCTACTGGTACACTTGGAACAGAGCGCCTAGCGAAAACAGAAGCAGAACTTCAGAAGGAGTTAGAAGCTCGTTTTAAACCAAGCGGAAAGAAGCCGTTGATAAATGAAAAACTTAAAGCACTTCATGAACTTAGCGGTGAGCTAAAAAAAGCAGCCGCCAAAAATCTTGAATATGAAGTAATAGTTTCTGATAAAGAAAAAATCACTAAGGAAATGGAAGAGGTAAGCCAGGCACTTAAGAATGTAAAAAGCGAGGTAGAGAGGCTAAGTGAATGGCAAAGAATCCATTCCCTCGTCAAAGAAGAAAGATGGATAAATACAGAAATCAAATTACTTGGGGAAGACCCATTCCCTGCCAGAGGTATTGAACGAATAGAAAAATTAAATCAGCTCATTTATCCGTACAATGCTCAGATTTCAAGTTTACTGGAAAGAATCACTCAAATTAAAAGTGAAGTTTCCTCAAAACAGCCAAATAAGCAAATGCTTGCGGATGAATCCCAGCTCCTAGGTGCATTAGACCAAATTCCCATCTATGAACAGTTGGTCCTAGAAAAACAACAGTGTGAATTAAAATTAGTAGATTTAGAAGATAAAATCATCATCATAAATGAGAAACTTCACTTACCTTTAAGAGAAGAAGACGTTCATACGATTAACACCAATATCTATATGAAAAATCAGGTGGAGCAGGCAGCAAGGAAAAAGCAAAAGCTCTTAGAGGTAAAACAGGAACTTGAGGAGAAGTTTCGAGAAGAAAAAAACTCTCTTGAGGAGCTGGAAAAGAAAGTTAGCTTTGCAGAAACTCAGATGATTCCAGCTGATGATAGATCGCGCCTTGAAAAATTAGTCAATGATGAAAGTGAAAAAAGAAAAGTTGAATACGAATTAAAAGCTGTACAAGACAAAATAGAGTATTATCAGCATACTCAGGAACAGGATAAGAAAACATTTGCTGCAATAAAAAAGCAAAAACAAATTCAATTTTTAACCATTGGAGTATTATTGCTGGTTCTATCACTATATGGTTTGTATTCCAAGCAATGGATACTGGTAGTGATGGGGGTATTAGGAACCTTACTAATCGTTTTTTTTCTAGGTAATAACAATAGTCGTAAAAATGATGCAAAAATCAATGTGGCTCTAAGTCGGTTGTTAGACGATGAAAAAAGGTGCATTCAAATACTCGAGAGATATAAAAATAGTAACATTCCAGCTCTCCAAGAAAAATTGAAGCAGGATAATTATTGGAAAGAACAGCAGCAGCTATACAAAATAAAGCTCGAACAGCAGCAAACACAATATGAAAAAGTCATCATGAAATTTGAAGAGTGGGAGATTGAAGCAGCTGAAAATAGGGAAATGTTACTGAAACTGAGTAGTGAACTTCATATACCAGAGTATATCGCCGATGCTTTTTTTCTTGAAGCCTTTGAGTTAATTGAACAATATAAACTAATTAGCAGAGAAAAAAAGAATTTGCATGCAAGGTTGAAACAGATTCACCTCGCACAGACTGACATTTCCGAAAGGCTCTTCTCTTACGCAAAACAATATTTAGCAGACCTTGGTAGTGACTTATCGAAGATGGGGTACTTATTGCGGACTAAATTAAAGGAAGAACATGGAAAGTTAATAAAAGTCCAAGAAAAGCAGGAAAAGCTAGATGATCTTGAGGCAGACCTGCACCAAATGAAACAGGAACAAGCACATCTCATTTCGGAAAAGAAAAAACTTCTGGAAGAAGCGAATGTGGAGGAAGAAGGGGCATTTTATGAGCTTGGGAAAAAATTTGAAACAAAGTTAAAGCTCATCGAGAGGCTGGAGGATATTAGTAAGCAGGTCCAATACTCTTTTCTAAAGGCAGACGATATAGAAAGATTCTTACAAATTCATAATGTAGAAGAACAATTAATTTCTTATCATGATGAGATCGAAAGGTTATCGTCAAGACTAATGGAACTGCAGGAAAAGCAAGCGGCTGTAAATTACCAGATTCAAATTCTTGAAGAAGGAGGATCATATTCTGAGTTACTCCACCACTATAAACAGCAAAAGTTTGAGTTTGAAGAAGCAGCAAAAGAATGGTCAGTTTTTTGTTTAGCACAAAACATACTAACCCAAACAGTTGAAAAGTACAAAAACGTTCATTTGCCGAGAATACTGGAGAAAGCAGAGGAGTACCTATACTTCCTGACAGAAAAACAATATCAGCGTATACATCTGCAACAGTCAGGAACTGGTTTTTTAATAGAAAGAAGTGATTATACTCTATTTGAGGCAAATGAGTTAAGTCAAGCTACTACCGAGCAAGTGTACGTTTCTATAAGATTGGCGCTTGCCGCCACCCTCTACGAAAAGTATCGCTTTCCCATTATCATTGATGATAGTTTCGTGAATTTTGACGCTAATCGTACCAAAAAGGTAATGGAGCTTTTAACCAATCTTAAATATAATCAAATTTTATTTTTTACTTGTCACACACATTTGCTTCAATATTTTCACCCAGAAAATGTTTATTATCTTCATAAAGGTAATGTCGAAGTAATTTCATAGAGAATGTTATACTAGTGCTATGGGGAGGAGAGAGACAGATGACTAAAGGAATACTTGATTATGATTTCGGAGTACAGGTTGATCTGTATTTACTTATTAAAAGCGCCACAAAAGGGATTGCAAGTAATGGTAAGCCGTTTTTAACACTTATCCTTCAAGACCAAAGTGGTGAAATAGAAGCAAAACTATGGGACTCTAATGAAGAGGATGAAAAGAATTATACCGCGCAAAAAATAGTTAAGATTATTGGGGATATTCATAATTATCGTGGAAAAAGCCAGCTGAAAATTCGGCAGATTCGAAGAACAGGCCCAAGTGACTCAGTAAAGCTGGAGGATTTTTTAGAGACCGCACCATTAAGCCAAGAAGAGATGATGAGTAAACTGACACAATATATCTTTGATATGAAAAATCCAAATATCCAAAGAATTACCCGCCACTTATTGAAAAAACATCAAAAGGCTTTTTTAGAATATCCGGCAGCAACGAAGAATCATCATGAGTTTGTATCAGGACTTGTCTATCATGTTGTTAGTATGCTCGACCTAGCAAAATCAATTTCTGCACTTTATCCTAGTCTTGATAAGGACTTACTCTATGCTGGAGTGATATTACATGATATGGGTAAAGTGGTTGAATTATCCGGACCAATATCTACAGTTTATACAGTGGAAGGTAATTTACTAGGTCATATTACCATTATGGTAAATGAAATCGGCAAAGCAGCTGAAGAACTCGGGATAACTGGTGAGGAAGTGTTAATACTAAAACACTTAGTCTTAAGTCATCATGGAAAGGCTGAGTGGGGAAGTCCAAAGCCGCCATTAATTAAAGAAGCAGAAATTCTTCATTATATCGATAATCTCGATGCAAAAATGAACATGCTCGATCGTGCATTAGAAAGAGTTAAACCTGGTGAATTTACTGAACGTGTATTTGCCTTAGACAACCGATCATTCTACAAACCGATATTTCATAAATAAATAACCCATCTACTGGGTTATTTTTTTTTATAGTCAGTATGAATATTTATCAATAAATCGAATATGTTGTATAAAAAAGTGGACAACCACTAATGAAGGGAGCAATAATAAATGACTATTCCTATTTGGGTATATGCAGTCGTGGTTGGTATCGTTATAAGCGCGTTGATGGCAATCAAAACGGGTAGAGAAGAACGTATGTTGGAGATGGAAAATATTGAAAAAGAGGGAGAAATTTATTTAACACGGTTGGAACAAGAAAAAGAACGACGTGAAGGAGAAAGAGCCACAGGGGAATAAAAAAAGAAGGGACTCCATGAGAGTTCCTTCTTTGCATCAATTACTGAGCCGCAGGTGCTGGATCTAACGCACCCTTTAAATCTTTATCGCTAATTTTTACTTTTGCATCCTTAATTTCTTTTTGCATAATTTCGTTAATCTTCTCATTTGTTAATTTTGAAGATTTTAATTCTTTCTCCATTTGGTCTTTCATTTCTTCATAGGACTTCTTTTCTTTTTTGTCTGTTAATTGAATGATATGATATCCAAATGAGCTCTTTACTGGACCGCTAATTTCATCTTTTTTAAGGGCATATGCAGCAGCTTCAAAATCCGGATCCATTGCTCCAGGACCAAACCAGCCTAAGTCACCGCCAGCTTGCTTTGCAGCTTCATCAGTAGAATATTTATTGCTTACATCTTCAAATTTTTCGCCAGCGTCAAGTTTTTGCTTAACTTCTAAAGCTGTTTTTTCATCAGCAACGAGAATATGACGAGCCTTGATTTCAGGCTTGTAGTTGTCGTAGTATTCCTTTACTTCTTTATCTGTTACTTTTATAGACTTCATGGCAGCTTTTTCTTGCATCATACCAAGTTTCATTGTCTCTTTAAAATCTTCTTCATTAGCGTATCCGTATTGTGCCAGCGCCGCTTGAAAGTTGTCTCCGAGCTGAGCCTTCAATTCATCTACTTTTGCGTCTAATTCTTTGTCCGTTACTTCGTATTTCTCAGATAGGACTTTTTCATAGACAAGCTGTTGTAGTGCTTGTGCACCCACCTTTTCCTTCATTGCTTCATAAAGTTCATCCTGTGTAATATCTCCAGCAGAGCTTTCTGCCACAGTTGAACCTCCACTCTGATTACACGCAGTTAAGGCAAAAACCCCGCCAGCTAATGTAAGGGCTAACATCCATTTTTTCATGAGGAACCTCTCCTAAACAGTAAAATTCTTGTGGGTTTTTGTCCACAAACTATACTATATCATAAATGGTAACGTCTGCAAAAATATTTCCTGAATTTGTGAACTGAAATTTGGGCATTTAACCATTGCGAATTTAGAAATTGGTACATACGATAACCTGTAACAAAAAAGATCTATTTAAGCTCATCGGCTGAACGTCATGATTTCTATGGATAAGAACCCAGTAAGAAAAAGGTGGACTTTTTCCTAAGAAATAAGGTAAGCGCCTAGTCGAAAAGCATACAGCTTGAATAGTATATCGTAGTAAATAATAAAGGAGGTATTACGATGAGTGGTGGACACGGATACGGAGCAGGATTTGCATTGATTGTAGTCCTATTCATTCTATTGGTTATTGTTGGAGCGGCTTGGTTTTAATTTAAGCCTTACCGCCTGAGGCAGACAACAACTTTACCATCTACGAAAGGGGAGAAATGTGTGTCTGGAGCAACTGGTTTCTACGGTGGAGGATTTGCGTTAGTCGTGGTCCTATTCATCCTATTAATAATTATTGGAGCTTCTTGGTTTTAATCAAAAACAAATGTAAAAGCGATGAGAAAGTTTTCTCATCGCTTCTGTTTTTCTCTAACATTTAAACATTACATAAAGTAAACCTATGTATACAAAATTTCCACATAGGATGTGATCAATAATATCGTGACAAGTACATTTATTGTGCGAAATACTTTATGCTGACGTTCTTCCGGAATATCCTTTTGAATACATAGGGAATTGGTCATTTTGTTAATGTAGAACAAAATGAAAATGGCCAAAACAATAAAAATGGAGATCATCATCGATTCCCTCCCTGATGTTCATGATATGTTAATACATTATCAAAAATTCACATAAAAAGATAGTTAAAAGGAATGGTAGAAAAGTAGGAAATAAATTGAAATAAAAACTATGAAAAATTTTATTTCGCGTTCTATTCTAGAAAGGTTTATCTCGGACTGATAAAGGTACATAATGAATGTAGAAATGTAAAGCAATGACCCGGAGGTCGAAAATCAATGGACAATTACGTTGAACTGCAAGCTCGTGTTAATCTTCTCGAATACCATCAAAAATTACTTTTAAAGTTGCTGACTTCCCCAAATCTTGAATTCTATAGATTGGTAATCGAGAACGGGGTATCAGAACATGAGGTAGAGGCATTTAACCAGCTATGTGAGCATTTGAACAAAAAAATGGAAGAACAAAAAGCGGAAGGGTTTATTAACTTTCATCCGCTTTTTAATGAGTTTCTATATTGTTTACCGGAAAAACTTAATGCGAAGGAAGTTGTTCATGCTTGTTTAAAACAACATTTATTCGAACCGCTTTTTAAAGAGTTTACTAAATGTCTTTAAGAGAGTTCTTGTTCAGTTTTTTCTGACTTTTTAAGTTTTCCATCATTCTCGTTAAATTCTGTTTCAATATTATGAAAAGAACGTTCAAAGATTTCCATAAAATCTTCACCATAAATATTACGAACAATCGCCATCATTTCAATAATATCGGGAAACTTTCCATACAAATCTCTTAATGGCAAGGCACCAACAAATGCAGCATTGCCACTGGGATGGTAGGATTCCATTAAGCGAAGAAAGATCTCATCACCTTCAGGGGTGAGCTGAATATACGTATTTCGTTTATCATTTTCTTTCTTTGAAAATGTAAGTAAACCTCTTTCTTCTAACTTTTTCGAAAAATTGAACGCTGTTGAGACATGCATAACACCAAACTTTGCCACATCCGAAATAGATGCTCCATTTAAATGGTATGCAATCCAAAGGATATGATGTTCATTAATATTTAAATCAAAAGGCTTTAACCATTGCTGCCAATCCTTCTCAATCGATTTCCATAGGGCTTTACTTAATTGTGCAATCCTTTGGCTAAATAGCATCGCTTCTTTCATTGAATACTGTTTCTCCGACATCCCCAATTTCACCTACTTTTTTATTTCTCTATTAACATTATGCCAATAAAATAAAAATTAATAAAGATGTAAATTCACAAAATTTTTAGAAATTACGTTTTTTTCTACTTGTAATTTATATTTTTTTATATAATACAAATGTAAAAAAATAACTCTCCCTTATTTTAAGGTTTTTCTTTAAATAATGCCAACCTTTTGAATATTCTACATAGGGGAGCACGGCAATACATACTAATGATAATATCAACTCTTGTTTCTTTAATAGGGGGTATTAAATGAAGAGCGTAACTTCGGTCCTTTTTTTGCTAAGTATAGTGCTATTTATCAGTGCTTTTTGGAATGCTCTAGCTTTAAAAAGACCAGGATTTTATCCACCTAAACAAGTTTTAAAGAAGAGAGCTGCATCTTTAGCAGGCGCTGGCGTGATATTTTTGCTAGTGACAATTATTTTATCACGCTTTTAATCATGTATTTGATGTTATAGAAAGAAAAGAACCTTTCTCGGGTTCTTTTCTTTTTGTGTTATTTTGAAATGACAATAGGTGATGTCTTTGTTCTTTTTACAACTGAAAGAGCAACTGGATACAAAATAACCATAATAATTGTGTTCAGTGCAACTGCAGGTAAAACACCAGCAGCAAATAAAGCTGTGAAAGAACTTGGTAAGCCTACAATGTAATAGGCAGAACCTAAAAAGACAGATCCTGAAACTAATGTCCCAATTGCAGTTAAGACGGCCACACTAATAATGGAGTTTCGGTATTGCTTTAATGCCAAAAATAAACCAAAAAAGACTAAGGCAGTTATGGGCTTATCAATGATATTTGGAAGTTGGCCTCCGGGAAAACCTGTTGTGAGTGCGGAAAGACCTCCAGTTACAATTGACAGTAACATAACACTTTTAATTTCTGGAATAAGAATAATACCCAAAAACATCATTGCCAGCATCATATCTGGTTTAATAGTGAGGAAGGCTGGCATTACCGTATGCAAAACTACCCCAATTCCCGCCAACAGTGATAGGACTACTAGATTCTTTGTATTCATTTCTCATCTCTCCTCTGCTTAACTAAGCTATTAGTTCCTCCTGCAGTGCCCTAAATGCCTGCAGCGAAAAACTTGTTTTCATTATATCACAGGAATATAAAAATGATAAAGAAATAATTTTCGGACAATTCAATCTTTTGTTAGAGGTGTTTATTGATATTTGCTGCCATTTCTTGCAGTGTCTGTTGAGTATAATCGCTAGTATTGCTTTTCCAAACTGCTCCAAATCCGTCTCCTTTACCATAGCGCGGGATTAAATGAATATGGAAATGAAATACTGTTTGCCCTGCATGTTCCCCGTTATTATTAACGAGATTTAATCCGAGTGGACTAAACTCCTTTTTTAGTGCATTGGCAATTTCGGGTACAGATTCGAACAGGTTTTTAGATATTTCAGGAGTCAATTCAAATAAATTTTCTTTATGTACTTTCGGGATGACCAATGTATGTCCTTTTGTCACCTGACTGATATCAAGGAAGGCAATAATATGTTCATTTTCATACACCTTCGCAGCAGGGATATCACCATTAACAATTTTACAAAAGATACAATCACTCATTATCTATACAACCCCTTTTGGTTTTTATATCCGTATTTTACCATATAAATGAGCAATAAAAAAAGAAAGAGACAGGATCCGCATGGAATCCTGCCCTCTCGAAGGGGAATTGCTTCATATTATACGTTCATCAGGAATTACGTTTGATAAACACCTCATTTGACAATTTAGTGTTTTTTATAAACAGTAATTATTGTTCAAGCTGACCATCCCCTATGTTGTTTTTATAGTTGCATCAACTTATAAAAACGGATGATAATCTGCCGTAAACACCTCATTTATTTTTTGATAAATAGCTGGTGTTAAATGAACTCTAAATGGTTACCAGGCAACTTGTGCAAAACAACCATCCCCTTATTTGAAACGTTTAGAAGCTACTGGTTTGAAAAGTTAAATGTCTTTGACAGACACCTCATTTCAAATTTTTGATGAATCACTTCATCGAGTAGGTGTTTCCCCTTCGAATATTATGATAACCCGTTTCGAGAAGAATATACAAAAAAACATCAAAAATTTGAATTCCTATTTTTATGGCCATTGTTTTGGTAAAATGTAAGGTAATTATTATGCTATGGAAGGACGGAGCACATGTCTTTATTATCGATAGAAAGCCTTACAGGAGGATATACAAGAAATCCAGTCCTAAAAGATGTCACTTTTGAGGTAAAGGAAAAAGAATTAGTAGGACTAATCGGTCTAAATGGTGCCGGGAAAAGTACAACGATTAAACACATTATCGGTTTAATGGAGCCTCATAGCGGGGCCGTGAAAATAAATGGAAAATCAATTACTGAAAATAAGGAAGCTTATCGAAAAATGTTTACCTTTGTCCCGGAAACTCCGGTACTCTACGAAGAACTCACCCTTGAAGAACATTTACGATTAACGGCTATGGCATACGGATTAGATGAGTCTACATATAAAAAAAGAATTGGAAATTTATTAACACAGTTTCGAATGGAGAAAAGACTGAAATGGTTTCCAGCTCATTTTTCAAAAGGAATGAAACAAAAGGTAATGATCATGTGTGCTTTTCTGGTGCAGCCTTCCCTCTATATTGTTGATGAGCCATTTGTAGGTCTTGATCCACTAGGAATTCAGTCATTACTTGATTTAATGAAAAAAATGAAAGAAAACGGGGCGGGCATATTAATGTCAACCCATATTCTTACCACCGCAGAAAAGTACTGTGACAGATTCGTTATTCTTCATGAAGGAAAGATTCGTGCAAAGGGTACTCTTACTGATTTGAGAGAACAGTTCTCGATGCCACAAGCTTCTTTAGATGACCTATATATCCAATTAACGAAGGAAGAAAATTATGTTTGATGATAAAAAGCTATGGAAAGACCGATCTGTTCATCGTTTAAAAGAATTTGGTGTTTATCTTCGATATATTCTTAATGGCCATCTAGTCGTTGTCCTTTTGTTTTTATTAGGCACAGCTGCTTTTTATTATCAAGACTGGGTAAAATCATTGTCTCCTGATTTTCCCGCGGAGATCATTATTGCTGTTATTTTAGGTGTATTTTTAACACACAGCCCTGTTTATACTTTTTTACTTGAAGCAGACCAAGTGTTTTTAATTCCACTTGAAACGCGTTTAAAAGGGTACTTTTTACGTTCTGGGCTGCTTAGTTTAGTTTTTCAGGGATACATTCTATTAATGGTTTTAGCCATTGTCATGCCTATGTATGCTCATGTCAGCGAAAATGGCTTTCAATCCTTTTTTATCTTCTTAATGGTTTTGTTGGTTATCAAGGGCTGGAATATTGCAGTAAATTGGAAAATCCACTTTTATGTGCAGCCGTCCGTTTATACTTCGGACATGGTCGTCCGTTTTTTCATTAATGTGTTATTTACTTTTTTGCTTTTCAATAACGCACCTATCCTTTTTTTATTAATATTTGCTTTGATTATGGCTTCTTATTATCGCGCGTTCTATGTCAGGGCGGAAAAAATGGGTTTGAAATGGGATTTGCTTATTGCACAAGAAGAAAAGAGGATGGCTTCTTTTTATCGATTAGCGAATTTATTCACAGATGTACCAAAATTAAAAGATACCGTGAAAAGAAGAAAATGGCTTGATATGTTGATTAATCAGATACCCTTTTCACAAGCTAAAACCTTTGATTATTTATTCGCAAGAACATTCTTGAGATCATCTGATTATTTGGGTCTTTTTATTCGATTAACGGTAATAGGCGGGGTAGCACTGTATTTTATCTCCTTTGGAGCAGGGCAGGTCGTATTTTCGCTCTTATTTATCTATTTAACCGGATTCCAGCTTCTGCCATTATGGAATCATCACCAGAACAAGCTTTGGATTGATTTGTATCCAGTTTCCCAAGAGTATAAATTAACTGCTTTTCATTCCCTTCTTACTAGGATTTTGTTTATTCAATCCTCCATATTTGCGTTAGTGATCTTGTTTAAAGGGGAATGGATCTTTTCGTTATTAATTTTCCTATCTGGACTCTTGTTTAGTTTTTTATTTGTTACTGTTTATAGTAAGAAAAGACTAAAAGCATGAATGGATTGGATAAAAGCCTAATATCTATTTGCTGAGGGGGTGTAAGTATGAATGAATATGAGCTAAAAGTATATGGTGAAGTGGTCGAATGGAAAAGAAAATTAACCAGACGTTCGGGGATGATGAATCGGATTTCTAAAAAAGCGCAAGGGAAAATAAATGAAATGATCCCTGATAAGGTACACGAGGTGATGACAGAAAGCATAAAGGGTATGGTGAAAACCACCTTATTTGGATCGCAGCTTACGACCAACAAAAATCAAGCTGCTGGTCTGACACTGGAAGAACGCGATGAATTAATGCGAAAAAAAACAGCGGTCTTCCAAAAAACAGCTTTGGTCGAAGGTGCAGGAACGGGCGCCGGTGGAATTCTTCTGGGGCTGGCTGATTTTCCCTTACTCCTGTCGATTAAAATGAAATTTCTTTTTGAAGCGGCTGCCATTTATGGTTTTAACACGAAAGAGTTTGAAGAGCGGCTGTTTATTCTTCATATTTTCCAGCTTGCATTTTCTAGTGATGAAATACGCCGCGAAACATTATCAGAGATTGAAAATTGGGATATGAGAAAGCAGGAGCTCGTTGAAATGGATTGGCGTAAATTTCAACAGGAATATAGAGATTATATCGATCTCGTTAAGATGTTCCAGTTAGTTCCTGGAATTGGAGCGTTTGTAGGTGCTTATGCCAATAACAATCTTCTCAAACATTTGGGAGAAACTGCGATGAACGTATATAGATTGAGGATCCTAAAAAAAGCCCCTGAACTTTAACCGAGTTTAGGGGCTTAGCTTATTTAGTACTGTGTATTTTTATTGCGGCTGTCCCGAGTGTTTTGGCTGCTATCAACATTGCGTTTTCATCGATATCAAACTTTGGATGATGATGCGGATATCCTGGGGTGGCACCAGGTGGTTTTGCGCCTGTAAAAAAGAAAGTTCCGGGTATTTCCTTTAAGTAATAAGAAAAATCTTCTCCCCCCATTTGCGGCTCCGATTCTTCAATGTTCAATACCTCAGGAACATCCTTAGCCGCAGTAATGAGAAATTCTGTTTCTTTTGCATGATTGACTACTGCTGGATAACCTCTCTCATATAAAAAGGTATAGGTGCTGCCGGACAAGTGGCATGTGCCTTGAATAATTCTTTCCATTTCTTCTTCAATGTATTGGCGAACATCATCATTAAAGGTTCGGACGGTGCCGACGAGCTTCGCTTTATCCGCGATTACATTAAAGGCATTTTCAGACATAAAAGAGCCTACGGTGACTACAGCTGATTCAACTGGATTCACCTTCCGGCTGACAATTTGTTGAAGATTTAAAACTAACTGTGAAGCTGTGACGATGGCATCCTTTGTTTTATGAGGCTGTGCACCGTGGCCACCTTTACCCTGTAGATCTATTTCGAAGCGATCAGCTGCAGCCATTATTGGACCAGTACGATATTGGATTGTCCCCGTCGGTTCACTTGCCCACAAATGAGTTCCAAATATGACATCAACACCTTCTAAGCAGCCATCCTCAATCATGGTGATTGCTCCACCTGGTGCATATTCTTCAGCGTGCTGATGGATGAAGACATAGTTTCCTTCTAGGTCACCCCTCAGTTCATTTAGAACTTTTGCAAGGATAAGAAGGGTAGCGGTATGTCCATCATGACCACAAGCATGCATCACACCAGGAATTAATGATTTATAAGGTACATCCTTTTCATCATGAATGGGTAACGCATCAAAGTCTGCCCTTAATGCCACAGTTTTGCCGGGAGTATTGCCATATACTTTTGCAATAACACCATTTCCGCCAACATTTCCTTTTACTTCGATTCCAAGTTTTTCGTAAAACTTCTTTATATATTGGGCCGTGTTAAATTCCTGAAAGGACAATTCTGGGTGTTGGTGCATAAACCTGCGTATTGTGACCATTTCATCATAGTAATCTTCTAATTTTGAAAACAAATGGTTCAACATATGGCATCCTCCAATCAATAATCCCATTTTCAAACTATTTTAACACTTTTACACTATTATGTAGATTTTTACTGTCTTTTTATTTATAATTTTAAAGAATTTTGAATCAGAAAGGATTTAACTAATCTATGAAAACAAAAGGGAATAATTTTTCGTACATATTCTTATGTTTAGCTGTTATCATTGCCATTTTTATTTCTATTAAAGTGGCAGCAAAAGAAGCTTTTTGGTTAGATACTAAACTAGCAGATTTATTTGCAGATGTACCTGACACCCTGCATCCTTTTTTTCTTTTGGTGACCGAATTAGGTGATAAAAAGGGTATTGGTATCGTTGCATTGATTGTATTGGTTTGGCTATTATTAAGAAAACGGCATTTCTTGGGAGCAGCGGCACTCTCCTTATCAACCGGATTGGGAAATGAAGCGAATAGGCTTTTAAAGGATTGGATTGCACGTCCAAGACCCGAATTAGAACATTTTGCACATGTTGACAGTTTAAGTTTTCCTAGTGGACATGCAATGGTTGGATTAGTTTTTTACTTTTTTACAGCTTATCTCATGCAAGAGGGGATGAAGTCTCCAGCTGCTAAAAGGATTGTTGTGACTGTCACCGTATTGTTACTCTTGCTGATTGGTGCAAGCCGTATCATACTCCAAGTACATTATCCAACAGATGTAATCGCTGGTTTTGCATTTGGATATATCTGGCTGTTCTTATCGATCTATATATACCAACTTGTTAAAAAAAGATTGAGAAAAACATAGAAAAAGAGGCGGATGCCTCTTTTTTGTTTGCTGTAATGTTAATCATTTAGTCAGGATGATACCTTTAGATTAAAAACATTGCTACGATAGTAGTCACTACAAGACCAATAACCACTGGGAGAAGATTTCGCCTTGCTAATTCAAAAGGGTCGACGTTACAAATTGCGGCTGCAGGGATTAATGCCCAGGGTACCAATGTTCCGCCCCCAATCCAAATGGCTGCTATTTGGCCAAGGGCTGTTAGAGTTGCCACACCTTTACCAATTGCAACAGCAAACAAACCTGCTACTGAACCTGCGAGTGATATTCCTGAAAATCCAGAACCATCTAAACCTGTAATCGCTCCTACAGTGGTTAGAGTGACTGCTCCGACCACTTTACTTAATGGAACAATATTGGCTAGTGCAATCCCTAGATCATTTACAATACCTTGAGAACCATCTGGTAAAAAATCTCCGATTATCTTACCAAATCCAGCATCACCTAAATAGAAGAAGGCTGCTATTGGGATTACCGGACCAAAGACTTTAAATCCGAAAGTAAATCCTTCTATTAAATAGCTGGTTGTTTTTTCGAGACCTTTGTTTTTATGGCTTACCATTGTGATTAAGAGAAGGATGAAAATCGATGTTCCCCCGACTAAAGCAGTGGCGTCTCCTCCAGTAAGGTCAAGGATAAACATAGAGGCAACGTCTATAGCAAATAAAATCGGAACGAGAATGGCAAAAAATCGCTTTTGCCCAATCGTGAGAAGTTTTTTCTCGGATGTGGTTTCTTCGGTTGATTCTATAGGTACAAATGGGGTTGGCTGCAACACACCATTCTTCATATCTCTTCTTAAAAAATAGAAGGCAGCGATAGTAGTCACAATCCCCATTACAAATACTAAAGGAATACTAGCATTGATAACATCACCGATTGGAATTCCTGCTGCGTCCGATGTTAATTTTGGCGCTGCCTGAATGACGAAGTCTCCTGATAAGGCTATACCATGCCCAAACAAGTTCATTGCCATGGCCACTCCCAAAGCTGGCAGACCTGCTCGTAAGGCGACTGGAAGCAGTACGGCTCCAAGAAGCGCAACAGCCGGTGACGGCCAAAAGAACCAGGAAATGACCATCATTAATATACCAATGGTCCAATAGGCGAGCGCAGGGTTACGAATTAGTTTTGTAAAAGGTGAAATCATGACATCGTTTATTCCAGTAGATGTTAATGTTTTACTCATAGCTACAATAATCGAGATGACTAAAATAGTCGATAACAACTCTGTAATTGCGTAAATAAAACTGTTGAAGATGCTGCTAACCGAACTGCTTAAGGAGCCCGTCGCAGTAATAGCAATAAGGAATATTCCGAGGATACAAATTAGGGTGGTATCTCTTCGTTTGACCATAAATCCGATAATAAGAGCAATAAAGACAACATATATCCAATGAAGAGCGGAAAGCTCGACAAGCATACAATGACCTCCTTTCATCTTCATCTAAGTGCAATAATTAGGTAATTCGCCCTTTGGATGTAATACAGAATATGAAATAAGATTTCTGTGGTGAGAGGTTTTTAAAAAAATTTATTTATAAAATGTGACCAAATCAAGTGTAGGAAAAAGCAAAAAAGATCACATGAGAGGTTCATGTGACCAAGTGTCGGGGATTTATTTTGAAACCTTATTGTGGAGTAACGATAGTATATTTGCTGACATATGGTGCGCTAGTAAATATGTGTGAGTGTTTAACATTTTCATAAGCTTTTTTTATCTCAGAATCCAAAAGTGTTTTTCTGTTTTCAAAGGTAATCGCACTTTCCCAAATTGTTAGGATTATATAAGTATTTGATGATAAAGGGCGTAGGACTCGAATGGCTATAAAACCCTTTTCTTTCTCTAGCAGGCTGGGAAGATCCTTAAATTGGTGTTCAAATAGAGGGACGCTTTCTTCTGTTATTGGTATGTTGTTTATAACAGCAAAGCCTTCCTTCCCAATTAACCCTGATGATTCTAATATCTCATATTTCCTTGGCTCCTTAAATACTGACGTTTTACTAGTTTCATGCAACAGGAGGGCACCATCTTGGTTAACCATGGTTGCCATTGATTCAGAAGGATACGTCATTTCTATTCCTTTCAAGTATTCAAAAGTCCCTGTGGTGATATATACATTCATTTTCATTACCTCATTCGTTAATTTTTATTTATAAGGGTATGTTCCCTAACTTATATAAATTCATTCCTACATAAAAACGACTTTTTTTTGACACTTTCCATTGTAACCTATACATAAATAGGAATAATCGATATAGTGAAAACAGTGCTATGTACTCTATAAAGTTGTTAATTTTTTGCTACATATATTAGAATATAACGAGACATGTCTTTTGAAAGGTGGATTTATTTACATGATGAAGCAAATCAACGATACATTTTTAAAAGCAGCAAGAGGAGAAAAGACAGATCATGTCCCAGTTTGGTACATGCGTCAAGCAGGTCGTTCACAGCCAGAGTACAGAGAAATTAAAGAAAAGTACTCATTATTTGAAATTACTCACCAGCCTGAGCTTTGTGCGTATGTAACCCGCCTTCCAGTAGAGCAGTACAATGTTGATGCGGCTATACTTTATAAAGATATCATGACGCCGCTGCCGGCGATTGGTATGCAGGTTGAAATAAAATCAGGAATTGGTCCTGTCATCGACAATCCAATTACATCATTAGCAGATGTTGAAAAACTTGGAGAAATTCATCCGGAGGAGGATGTACCATACGTTTTAGATACGATTAAATTATTAACCGAAGAACAATTGTCAGTACCTTTAATTGGATTTTCCGGGGCTCCTTTCACGCTCGCTAGTTATATGATTGAGGGAGGACCTTCGAAAAACTATAATAAGACGAAAGCATTCATGTACTCAGAACCAAAAGCATGGTTTGCGCTTATGGAAAAACTTGCTGATATGATTATTACATATGTGAAATCACAAATTACGGCCGGAGTTAAAGCGATTCAAATTTTTGATTCTTGGGTTGGAGCTCTAAATGTCGAGGACTACCGCTATTTTATTAAGCCAGTCATGAATAGGATTTTCACAGAACTGAAAGAAGAGAATGTTCCACTTATTATGTTTGGAGTAGGTGCGAGTCATCTTGCTTTAGAGTGGAATGACCTTCCGGTTGATGTAGTTGGATTGGACTGGCGTCTTCCGATTCAACAAGCAAGAGAAATGGGGATTCATAAAACGGTTCAAGGTAATCTCGATCCAGCAATCCTGTTATCCCCTTGGGAAGTGATTGAAGAAAGAGCTAAAGCAATTTTAGACCAAGGGATGGCTCAGGGCGGCTATATCTTTAATCTTGGCCATGGCGTTTTCCCATCCGTAAACCCTGCAACCTTAAAGAAATTAACTTCATTTGTCCATGAGTATTCTGCCTCAAAACGAAGCAGATAAATACTGTCATCGAGTGTTAATATTGGTAAGATAAGTGTTTTTTTGGCACAATATAATATGCATGAAAAAGAGGGCCCTAAAAAATTAGAGGCCCTCTAAATCCTGATATGAGCCCTTAACATAGGATGAAATCTTCATTTTTGATAAAGCAGCAAGAAATAAAAACGAGGTGCGGAAGATGACGAAAAAGAAAATGGGTTTACTCGTAATGGCATACGGTACCCCCTATCATTTAGATGACTTGGAACGTTACTATACACATATTCGCCGTGGCAGAAAGCCTACTCCAGAAATGATTGAAGAGTTAAGAAATCGCTATGAAGCAATTGGCGGTATTTCACCATTAGCTAAAATTACGATGGAGCAGGCAAAAAAACTAGAAGAACATCTTAATAAGCTTCAAGATGAAATACAATTCAAAATGTATCTTGGCTTAAAGCATATTGAACCATTTATCGAGGATGCTGTTAAGGAAATGCACGCAGATGGAATGAAAGAGGCAATTAGTATTGTATTGGCGCCTCATTATTCCACTTTTAGCATTAAGTCCTATAATAACAGGGCAAATGAAGAAGCAGAAAAACTTGGAGGTATTAAAATTACTTCCGTTGATAGCTGGTATGATGAACCTAAATTTATTAATTACTGGGCAGATAGAATTAAGGAAATATATGATCAAATGCCCCAAGAAGAAAAAAATGACGCTATGATGATTGTTTCAGCGCATAGTCTTCCAGAGAAAATCTTACAGTTTGGTGACCCTTATCCAAGCCAGCTTCAGGAAACCGCTGATTTAATTGCAAGACATGCTGGTGTCACTAAATATACGATTGGCTGGCAAAGTGCGGGGAACACTCTTGATCCATGGTTAGGACCAGACGTACAGGATTTAACGAGGGACTTAGCAAAAGAACATTCCTATAAAGCATTTGTTTATGCGCCAGTGGGCTTTGTATGCGAACACTTGGAAGTCCTCTATGATAACGATTATGAGTGTAGAATAGCGGCAGAGGAGGTAGGAGCAAAATACTACCGTCCTGAAATGCCGAACGCACATGATGATTTAATTGATGCTATGGCAACGGTCATACTAAAAAAATTATCCAGCCAATTGCAATCAGAATAAAGAAAGAAGGGTGACATCCGTGACGGAAGAAAAAAAGAAGGTAGCCATTATTGGGGGCGGAATAGCGGGCCTTACTGCGGCATTCTATCTTCAAAAAATCATAAATGATAAAAAGCTGCCTCTTGAAATCAAATTGATCGAAGCTTCACAACGTCTCGGAGGTAAAATGCAAACCGTGATAAGAGACGGTTTCACCATTGAAAGAGGTCCCGATTCCTTCTTAGCTAGAAAAGTGAGCATGATTAGACTTGCTAAGGAAGTAGGGATGGAGGAGCAGCTGGTATCTAATTCTACCGGGAAATCCTATGTTCTTGTAAATGACAAGCTCTATTCGATGCCTGGGGGCTCCATTATGGGTATTCCGACTGAAATAGGACCATTTATAACGACGGGGTTGTTTTCAATACCAGGTAAACTAAGAGCAGCTGCGGATTTTATCTTACCAAGGTCCGCAGGAAATACTGACCAATCTTTAGGTGAGTTTTTTCGAAGAAGGTTGGGCGATGAGGTAGTTGAAAATTTAATTGAACCGTTATTATCGGGTATTTATGCGGGTGATATTGATCAAATGAGTTTAATGTCAACCTTTCCACAATTTTATGAGGTTGAACAAAAATATCGCAGCCTTATCCTTGGGATGAAGAAAACCACACCA
Source organism: Neobacillus niacini NBRC 15566 (assembly GCF_001591505.1). GTDB lineage: Bacteria > Bacillota > Bacilli > Bacillales > Cytobacillaceae > Neobacillus > Neobacillus niacini. Next base: position 38,023 of record NZ_BCVA01000011.1, on the reverse strand, counting down.
TCCAAACCGATAGCAAATCAACCTGCTGAGAAGAAAAAAGGGGTATTTTTAACCTTTAAGTCTGGCCTTCAGTCCTTTGCAGAAGGTATTGAAGCGAAACTGGACCCTAAATCAATCTTAAAAGGGCACAGAGTCGATAAAATTACAAAGACTAATCATCTATATGAGCTATATCTGAATAACGGTGAAACATTGATTGCGGATTGTATTGTTGCGGCAACACCGCATAAAATAACTCAATCTATGTTTTCAGACTATCGTTTTTTTGATCCTTTTAAGTCAGTACCGTCAACATCTGTGGCAACGGTGGCTCTGGCATTTCCTGAAGAAGCAATAAAAAATGATATTGACGGCACAGGATTTGTTGTATCTAGAAATGGTGATTATTCAATAACAGCTTGCACTTGGACACATAAAAAGTGGGTTCATTCTACTCCAAAAGGTAAGGTGCTGCTTCGCTGTTATGTAGGAAGAGCAGGAGACGAAACGATAGTTGATCTTTCTGATGATAGAATTATTCAGATTGTTCTTGATGATTTAAGCAGGACAATGGATATTGGAATGCAGCCTGAGTTTGCTGTTGTTTCACGCTGGAAGGATTCCATGCCGCAATACACAGTGGGACATAAACAGCGTTTAGAGACCATCAGAAAGCATATCAAATCAGAGCTTCCAGGTGTCTTTTTAGCGAGTGCCTCATTCGGCGGTGTAGGGCTTCCTGATTGTATTGATCAAGGTGAAGAAGCTGTAAAATCTGTATTAGAGTATCTAAATGTTAAAGAATAAACGCGAAGCTGTTTTATAAATAGCTTCTTTTTTTTAACCAAGGGGGTATTTAGTTGAAGTTAACAATTATTGGGTTTTGGGGCGGATACCCAAAACAAAATGGCGCAAGTTCAGGGTATTTACTGGAACATGAAGAATTTAAACTATTGATTGATTGTGGCAGCGGCATTCTTGCAAAAATGCAAAATATCATTGAGCCGGAAGAGCTCGACGCTGTTTTAGTTTCTCACTATCATCCAGATCACATTGCGGATATTGGAGTCCTGCAGCACGCTCGGTTAATCCAGGGCTTCTTAGGAAAGAGTTTTCCGACATTACCAATCTATGGACACTCATTGGACAATGCGGAATTTACGAAGTTAACCTATAAAGAAATTACAAAGGGAATTACATATTCACCTAATGCAGTGCTTACTGTTGGACCCTTTAAGGTTTCCTTTTTAAAAACAGATCATCCAGTGGCTTGCTATGCCATGAGGATAGAAGCAAACGGAAAGTCAATTGTTTACACAGCAGATAGTTCCTTTAAAGAAGAATTTATTGAGTTTACTAAAGGTGCTGATCTATTGTTATGTGAATGTAATTTTTATCAACACCAAAATGGGAAGTCTGCGGGACATATGAATAGCATTGACGCGGGAAGATTTGCTGCCAGAGCCGGTGTTAAACAATTGATTTTAACCCATTTGCCGCATTACGGAGATTTATCTAAGCTGATTAGTGAAGCTAGTACAGAATATACTGGTATAATAAAACTAGCAGAAGAATTTCAAACCATTTCACTATAAGAAGGGGAAGAAAGTATGTTATTTATCGATAATAAAGGTATTACCGACCCGAGAATAAATCTTGCCATTGAAGAGTATGCGTTAAAAAATCTCGATATTAATGAATCCTATTTATTATTTTACATAAATGAACCATCAATTATCATTGGAAAAAACCAAAATTCAGTAGAAGAAATTAATACAGAGTATGTTGAGAGTAACGGTATCCATGTGGTACGCAGATTGTCTGGCGGGGGAGCCGTCTATCACGACCTTGGCAATCTTAATTATAGCTTTATCACAAAAGATGACGGCGATAGCTTTCATAACTTCCGCAAGTTTACAGAGCCTGTAATTGCGGCACTGAAACAGATGGGAGTTAATGCAGAATTAAGTGGTAGAAATGATATTTTAGCTGAGGGCAGGAAAATATCAGGGAATGCTCAGTTCTCAACAAGAGGGAGTATGTTCACCCATGGGACGCTTCTCTTTAATTCGGAAATGGATCACATTGTCTCAAGCTTAAGAGTGAAGAAAGACAAAATTGAATCCAAGGGAATCAAGTCTGTTCGGAGTAGAGTGGCTAATATTTCAGAATTCTTGACAGATAAATGGACGATTGAAGAGTTTCGTTCTGCCTTGTTGAAGTTTATCTTCCAAGGGCAAGCGGTAACGGAATATGTACTAACGGAAGAGGATTGGGAGAAAATCCACCAACTATCCAAGGAACGCTACCAGAATTGGGAATGGAACTACGGGAAATCGCCGAAATTCAATCTTCAGCATTCTCATCGTTTCCCAGTGGGGCACATAGATGTCCGCTTGGATGTTGATAAAGGAGTCATCGAGAACTGTAAAATCTATGGCGACTTTTTTGGTGTTGGTGATGTAAGTGATATTGAAACTAAACTAAAGCATGTTCGCTATGAAAAAAGTGAGCTAGAAGCTGTACTTAAAGATGTCGACATAACTTATTATTTCGGAAACGTATCAAAAGAAGAATTTATCGACCTAATTTATTAGAGTTCAGCACGGTGAAAATATTCACCGTGTGTTTTTTTAGGCCATCTATCCGGTATCTTTACACAGACAAGTTATAAATCCTTTTCATATAGTATCAAAGGTACTAAATATCTGCTGGAGTTGAGGATGATGAATATTACCATTTCTCTGATGACATTTCATGAAATATCTCCAATTGTGCCTTACGTACTCAGGGGAAATATGAGAATTAGGAATACAGAAAATACAATTTGGTTTGGCGCCAAGTATGGAGAAGAGATTGTGGGTATTGTGTCATGTGTTATAAAGGAAACATTTGTTTATTACAATACGGATTTTGTTAGAAAAGAATTTAGGGGGAAGGGTATTTACAAACGTTTATTTGAAGAACGGGACAAGTATGTGGAAACCTTAAATAAGAATCTTATTAAAGCAAAGTGTACTCCTTATTCTTTGAGACTTTACTTAAAAAATGATTTTGTCGCAACTGGAAAAAGAAAGAGTATAACTTATGTGGAAAAAAGAATATGAACTATAACAAAAAGAGGAGCAAATTTGCTCCTCTTTCGTTTATAAAACTCGGCGGGCAGTTTTGTAATTTTGCGTTGCCCAATCAGAATTTAAAGTTTCTTTGATGGTTCCTTTACCTCTAATTAGATGGATGAATTGGTTATCACCTATATAGATTCCTACGTTGCTAATGGTTGTTCCGCCAAAGAAAATTAAATCGCCTTTTTGAAGATTAGCCTTCTCGACATGCTGTCCTAATGTAGCTTGGTAACTGGCTAGAGTTGACTTTAAGTTTATCCCATGCTGATTATAAACATACTTTGTAAAACCACCAGGCGTAAATGTTAACGTACTTTCATTATAAACATAGCCAAAGTTTGCTTTTCCTATGAGGCTTGTAGCAGTAGTAACAATAGAATCAGCTTTAGTTGGCACTACAGGTGCAGGTGCCGGCGTTGGTGCAGGTGCCGGCGTTGGTGCAGGTGCTGGCGTTGGTGCAGGTGCTGTAGTTGTTACTGGTGTTTCCGTAATCACACGTCTCGCAGTAATATAGTGCAAGTCATTATAATAAGGCAGGAACAAAATTCTAGTCACAGTTCCATAGGCAGTAGATGCTAAAAGTAAACGATGGTCGCCTCCGTAAATACCTACTAAAGCTGGTGTGTTAGAACCTGTAGTATTGTTGAAGAATACAAGGTCACCTTTTTTTAGATTATCCTTAGAAACGGGCTCACCTAATTTCATTTGCTCAGTCATGTTTGTTGTACCTAAATTAATACCTGCTGTCTTATAGATATGATCAATTAATCCCGCATTTGTAAAGGTTGAAGTTGCTGCGTTATTCGTTGTTGAATTAATTTTCACCTTGTCTTTCAAAGCGAAGTAACCAGCCACCACTTGGTCACCTTTTGTAGCAGGATTTGCTGATAAGAGACTAGGAAGTACTCTTTTCGCTTTCACATAATTGTTACGGTAATAAGAAGTGCTATCCAAATCAGAAATGGTAATATCTAATTCAGGGTTTGCCATGTGAATAATCTTATTATCGCCAATATAGATCCCAAGATGATCGGTAGGATCAGTATTAGTTGGATTAGCGTCAAAGAAAACGAGGTCACCTTTTTGTAGTTGATCTCTTGGAACTTCATAGCCTTGTTCCATCATATATTCTTCTGTCTCAGTCGCTATATCAACACCATTTTGCGCAAATACATAATTTACAAATGTTGCACAAGTAAATTGATAAGGGTAGGTTAGTTTCTTCGTACCGTACGTAGCTTTTCCGATTAAATCCTTCGCTGTTGCGATGATTTGGTCTGCTTTAGCGTCAACTGCAGCTTGGTTATTATAAGGGTTAGGTATTGCCGTTGTGGCAGCTGCTGCATGATTTGTCGTTATATTTAAAGTAGGAATACTCATTCCACTAAAAGTTATCATTAGCGCCACAGATGTTGTAATCAATTTCTTTTTCATAAATGTTTCTCCTCGCTTCCTGTTTTGTTTACTCCTCGAGTAGGAACAACCTCATCTTAACATAGAAATTGGAGGAGAAACCGAGGAAATTCCCACCTGTGGTTCCATATTTTAGGAGAAATTATCTTTTAAAAAAAGAAGCTAATTCAATCATGGAGGTGTTATTTCCAAAGCTTTTAATTAATAATGTTGAATTTTTATTTAAAATTTCCTTTAGCAGTGAATACACCTGTTCATATTCATGTAATGAATGGATCGTGCATTTTAACCCAAGGTCATGTGTATAGTGGGCCATTTCTTTAGAGCGATTACCAATTGTAATAATTGTATCTACCCCATATTTTTTGACGATTTCACCTGCTTCCTTATGCAGTTGAAGACTGTAATCTCCGAGTGCAGCCATATCAGTAAACAAAGCGATTCTATGTTTTCCTTCAGCTGCATAGTTTAAAACCTGCATCGCTGCTTCCAACGAAGTAGTATTAAAATTCCAAGTATCATCAATAATAGTAGCGCCATTGTACCCCTTAGTTATTTCCAAATGTCTCCCAAGGTTCTTAAATGAGTGCAACCGTTTTGCCGCCTGTGTTACGTCTATGCCTAATTCATTTATAGCAGCAAAGGCAGCCAGGGCATTGGCAACCTGGTGTTCTCCATACCCTGGAACAAATACAGGTAAACTAATCTCTTTTAGTTTAAGATTAAAATTCATGCCGCCGTTACCATATTGAATGTCTGTTGCATAGAAGTCAGCATGGTTCTTAATGCCAAAGTATACAATCTTACCTTTAAAGTGCTCTAAGGAAATTGTTTTCGTTTTTTCATCGTCTGCATTTAAAATCAAAACACCACTATCGTCTAAGCATGAAACCATTTCTCCTTTTGCTGCAACATAGGCGTCAATGGTTTTGCAGGCATTTAAATGACAGGCACCAATGTTTGTAATAATCCCAATTGTTGGTTTGAAAAATCTAGAAGCATATAAAATATCCCCTGGCTTGCCTACAGCCGTTTCAATTACTGCAGCATCCGTATCCTCATTTATTCCAAGTAAATAGTGTAAATGTGCAAGCCGGGAATTAGCGCTGCTTTTAGTGGCTTGGACCTTTTTCTTCTCCTCTCTAAGGATATGCGCAATCATTTCCTTAGTGGTTGTCTTGCCACATGTACCGGTTACTGCTATTACCGGAATCGTAAATAACCCTCGATAAAATTGAACAAAGTTCCAAAATGCTCTCTTTACATTTTTTACTTTAATGACCGTTAATTCCTCTATGGATTTAAGTCCATCGAAATCATTGTCAATTACAATTGCACAAGGAAGTCTTGTCTTAATATAGCCGAGGTCCAAATCAGATTTATTTCTTATAAAAATGAGTACATTTCTTTTTCTCCTATTTATATTTTGATAATAAGGTATATAGTCAACAAGTAAATCATCAGAGCCTTGAAGCAATTCACCATTGATGATAAGGCGAATTTCGAAAATGGAAAAAGCTTTCATGAATTTTATTCACTTCCAATCCTATAATACGTTACCTGTTATTTTATGAGTTCTTTTACGATGGGACTGTACATTTAACCATGTAAATACATGGTTTGGTCCGTCTAAATTCCAAGAAATGTTGAAAAAGTCCATACAAAAGTTTAATTCCTTCATAACATATAGGGCGTTCATCTTTGTCAGTGGAAAATAGGAGTGAGAAGAATGAGAACGATCATATTTATCGGTGTAAATAAATCCGGGTCAAGCAGAGAGGCTGTAAAAGTCGCAAATGAATTAGGTTATTATACGGTTGTTTTTACTAATCTTGAAAAGCAAATGCAGCAAAGAAGCGAATATCAGGATGTCCATCATATGACTTTAATCGACCTTAGCAAGATCGAAGAAATAAAACAACAAATTGAGTTATTGCAGCAACGTGGACATGAGATCGTAATCATTACTACTTTTGTTGCAAAATATGTTCAGACAGCTTCAAGGTTGGCTGATGAATATTGCGTGAACTATTTATCAACGGAAGCCCTTGCTATAATGGAAAATAAAGATACCACTAGATCAACTTTCGCCAACCAATCATTTACTCCAAGATTTAAGTTAATTACAAAAGATATGCAAATGCCAGTTGATCTTACTGACCCGAAATTAAAGTTTCCTGTGGTGGTGAAGTGTGCTTCCTCAACTGGCTCAAAGGATGTCATCTTTGCAGAGAATATGAAAGCATTAGAAAAAAACGCAGGTAAGGTGCGTGCAAAAAACCCAAATGAAACGATCATCATTGAAGAATATGTGGAGGGAGACCAATATTTAGTTGAGGTTTTAGTCACTAACTGGGAAGTTCTCATTTGTGCCGTTATCAAGCAAGAAATTACCAAGGGAAAACGGTTTATTGTAACGGGATATGGCGTGTTAGCAGAAGTACCCAAGCAGCTAGAGGAGGGTTTACTAGATATAATAGACACAATTGTATCCTCCTTAAAATTTCAAAATGGTGCCTTTCATTTAGAACTAAGATTGACGGAGGATGGATGGAAACTAATCGAAATAAACCCACGAATTTCCGGCGGGGCAATGAATAAGATGATTCAAGCTGCTTTTGGTTATAGCTTAGTAGAAGAAACACTAAAATTGTTAATAGGTGAGACCCCCTCTTTAGAAAAGACCACAAGTCATTATGTCTTTACACAGTATGTCATCCTTGAAAATAAAGGCTTTTTAGAAAAAGTAACAGGCAAGAGAAGGGCAATGTCTATACCTGGTGTGGTGGAAGTGTACGTCAAACCGAAGAGTGGAACGTATGTGACACCTCCTTTATCCATGGGGCACCGCTATGCGTATGTTATTGCAAAAGGAGATACGCTAGAAGAAGCAGAAAGGATAGCAAAGCAGGCTGCAAATGAGATTACCTTTCATCTTAGAATAGAGTAGAAAAGATCCCCATACTGGTTTATATGGGGATCTTTTTATCGTTATTTTTCTGAAGTAGTTTGTCTATTATCGATACCAATAGCGGATTTGAGAAATTGGACGGTATTAAACATATTCATAATACTTGCTCCTTTTACAAGAATGGAATCATTTTCTTGCAAAACATTTAGGAGGTATTCGTGCATCGCATCTTCATCCATGAAATGTTTGAAATTTTCAATCGGAAGACCTGCAGCAATTGCCTCATATCCAATCCCCTGTGCATAACGACCGTAAGTAATAACCATGTCAACTCCCTGTTTAACAAGGTATTTACCAATTTGTTGATATTGCTCAACTCTTCGGTTACCAAGCCCAATCATTCGGCCAAGGACGGCTATTTTTCGATTGGGGCTAATATTTTTAAAGACATCGATGGCTGCTTTAACTCCTTGCGGTGTGGAATGAACAGAGTCATCAATTAAGGTGATGGCTTGTTTTAATTGGTAGACCGTTAAACGGCGCGGAGGCTTTCTAAAGAGTAAACCGGATTTTATTTCCTCCGGAGAAAATCCTAAATAATCAGCAACGCCTATAGCATTCAGTGCGTTATAAACATGATGTTCACCATAAATCGGAATAAAGAATAACCATTCTTTGTCTTGAAGTTTTACTTTAAATTCCATCCCATTCTCAGCATAAGAGACATCATATGCACGATAATCAGCCGGATTTTTTATTCCTGTTGTGATAATTTTTCCTTTAAACTGATCGGTTTCGAGTAACTTTGAATTTTCGCAATCCTTGTTAATAAATAAGATACCGTTTTTCTTTGTTCCATGAATTAATTCAGATTTTGCCTTGGCAATTTTTTTGATATCTCCGTCGAAGTTACCTATATGTGCCATTCCCACATTTGTAATGACACTAATATTTGGCTGAATGATACGGCAATGTTCTGTAATGACTCCGGGGAACCCCATTCCATACTCTAAAACAACCGCTTGATGACTGGAATTAATTAAATCAGCATGTATTTGTGTATGATCTGTCCGATTCCAATAATCTTTCGATTCGAAGGTGTTCCATCTTGTTTTAAGAATTGATGTAATAAACGATTTTGTCGTGGTTTTTCCGGCGCTGCCTGTTACTGCAATAATGGGCACTTTTCTTTTTTCCATATCTTTCTTTTTAAATTGCCTGATGTCCTGTTTAACTTTTTCGTAATTATTGGCTAAATAAATTGCATATTGAATTGTATTTCGAACAACATCAAGTTCTAAATAAAATGCTGGGGGACAGCCGGGACGCCAGTTTACTTCATAAATCCATAGTTTTTGATTTTCATCTAAACCAACATCAATTCCTATCTCATCAATGACTTCTGAAAATTCCAGCATTTGAAGCTCGTCAAGATGACGGGCAAGAGCAAGTGTAAAGTATTCTAATGTTCGCTTAATATTAAGGGCTTCCTCGTCATTAAATTCTTGGTTGAGAAACGGCATTAAATAATTGGTGTACCCGCCATTATTAATATTGGTTACAATCGTACCATCTGAGGCTATTCGAGGATAAATAGTCGTAATGACCCATTTGCCTTCTCCATTTTTTTGCGCATGCAGACGAAAGTCAAAAATAAGACCCGTTTTTGTTTTGCTTTTAACATATGGCTGAACAATATATGTGTTTTCTTGAAGTAAAGATTGGAGAAACTCTTTCAACTCATTTTGGGTATAGACTTTATCCTTAGAATCTTTATTAACAATAAATCCTTGGTCGCACTTCTTAATAAAATAAATACCTTGTCCTTTCCTTCCATCCATCGGTTTGACAACCACATCCTGATACAAGGTTTGAAAATTCAGTAGATCTTTCCATTCCTGAAGAATCTTGGCTGGAATTAAGTACTTAGAAAATTCCTTCCCTTTTTTTAAGCGTTCATTAATACCCCATTTATTCCCTAATGAAACAGTAGTAAAAGGAATGGTTTCCCTTAGCTGATTAATGATATCTTTTGAGGCTTCAAGTTTCTCAGGGCTCCCTGTATTATAGATAACATCTGGGAATGGTGTAATTTTTTTCTGCCAAGAGCCATTTTTATATACATAACCCTCAATGGTTTGATTTTCGAAACTTACACTCTTTGGAGTAAAATATATGAAATCCGCGCCTTCTGCCATTGCGACAACAGCATAGGCATAGGACTTAATAACAGTATTAGGATCTTTTCTATGATGCAGCATGCCTATTAAGGTCATACAAATCCCCCTTCTTATTACATACTGATAAAATATGATGTAGAAGGGGATTTTGATATGGATATCTGCGGAAGTAGAAATTTGACTAATACAAAAAAATTTTGCTTGAATACTTAAATTTCTTTAAATATAATATATTTAGAAAATTTTTACGATTTAGTGAATGAGTATTCATTCATAAGGAGGAGGGAAATTATGAATTTATCATCTAGACTTCAGGAAACTGCTAAATATGCAGCAGACAAAACTGCCTACTATTTTATGGGACAAGGTACTACATATGCCGAATTGGATGGAGCGATTACAAGCTTCGCTTCTGGGCTTGAAAAGTTAGGGGTTAAACAAGGTGATCATGTAGCTTTGTTACTTGGGAACTCACCTCATTTCGTTATAAGTTTATATGGGGCATTGAGGTTGGGAGCTACTGTCATTCCAGTTAATCCAATCTATACACCAGATGAAATTGGTTACATATTAAATAACGGTGATGTAAAAGTTGTCGTTGCGCTCGATATGGCTATTCCATTAGCAGAAAAAGTCCATGCTTTTTTACCTAAGGTAGAGAAATTTGTATTCTGTGAAACTAGTCAAAATGGTATCCCCCAGCAAAATATTGAATCACTCTCACTTTACTCTAAAATGAAATCGTTTACAGAAGTAGTTGCCTCTGGTGATCTTTCCTTTATAGGACCGGAGCTTCAGGATGATGACACTGCGATTATTCTTTATACTTCTGGTACCACTGGGAAACCTAAAGGTGCAATGCTAACTCATAAAAATTTATATAGCAATGCTAGCGATGTGGGCGATTATTTAAGGATGAATGATCAAGATCGTGTCATCACTACTCTCCCTATGTTCCATGTGTTTTGCTTAACTGTGGCTTTAAATGCACCATTATTAAGTGGGGCTACCTTATTGATTGCCCCAAAATTTAGTCCGAAAGAAATTTTTGAATTAGCCAAAGAGTATGAAGCAACCGTTTTTGCCGGAGTTCCAACGATGTATAATTTCTTATTCCAATACCCTGAAGGCAACCCTGAAGATTTTAAATCTCTAAGATTATGTATATCTGGCGGAGCTTCATTACCAGTTGCCCTGCTTTCTAACTTTGAAAAGAAATTTAATGTCCGTGTTTCTGAGGGATACGGTTTGTCTGAGGCTTCACCGGTTACCTGCTTCAATCCACTGGACCGACCGCGTAAAGCTGGTTCAATTGGAACCTCTATTCTTCACGTTGAGAACAAAATTGTAAATGAACTAGGAGAGGACCTGCCGGTTGGAGCAGTGGGTGAATTAATTGTATCTGGTCCCAATATCATGAAAGGCTATTACAAAATGCCGGAAGAAACAGCAGCAGCTATACGTGATGGCTGGTTATATACAGGTGATTTAGCAAGAATGGATGAAGATGGATATTTTTATATCGTAGATAGGAAGAAGGATTTGATTATTGTCGGCGGTTTTAATGTCTATCCTCGTGAGGTAGAAGAAGTCCTCTATAATCATCCTGATGTAGTAGAAGCAGCCGTTCTTGGTGTACCAGATTCAAATCTCGGAGAAGCAGTAAAATGTTATGTTGTGAGCAAAAATCCGAATACGACTGAGGAGCAATTACTTGAGTTTTGCAGAGAACATTTAGCTAAGTATAAAGTTCCTTCAACAATAGAATTTCTAGAAGAACTTCCAAAAAACACAACTGGAAAAATCCTGCGAAGGGCGTTAAAAGCACAAATTACACAGACGGTATAAAAACAAGGAAACATGGCTGAATCCTCGCCATGTTTTTTTATTTCATTATTTTCAAAAGTTTGATAAAATTTACTTTTGATTCAAGGGGAGAAAGAGGGAGATAAGGTTGTCTGATTTTGCAATAGGAAAAGAATCGACTGAATTTAAAAAAGGACTACAGGCAGGAATTAGCATTGGTATTGGTTATTTTCCGATTGCATTGACTTTTGGTCTTCTTGCCAAAACATCAGGGCTTTCTATTTATGAATCGGTATTGATGAGCTTGATTGTATTTGCTGGTGCCTCACAGTATATTTCATTAAGTTTAATTGCCTATGGGACAGGAATAGTTGAAATAGTTTTAACTACTTTTATTGTAAACATTCGTCATTTTTTAATGTCGACTTCTTTAACTGAAAAGTGTGAAGATGATCATCTTGGCACTAAAATGCTTTATTCATTTGGAATTACAGATGAGACCTTTTCAGTGGCTGCAACGAGAGAAGGGACAGTGACTTCTGGTTTTATGTTTGGAGTTAATTTGTTAGCCTATTCGAGTTGGGTAATATTCACTGGGATTGGTCATTTGATAGGGGCAAGTCTTCCACAAACATTACAAGAGAGTATGGGCGTGGCGCTTTATGCCATGTTTATTGGCCTCTTAGTTCCTTCGCTGAAAAAAAGTGCGAAGGTAATATTTCTAGCACTTCTTGCGGCGATATTTAATACGATTTTTACATTCGGAGGCATTATGGCTCAAGGATGGGCAATCGTTATATCTACCATTTTATCCGCTATAATAATTGAACTGATTGACGTCATAAAAGCAAGGCATTGGGGTGTAAAGCATGAAAAGTGAAATAGTATGGATGATTATTGGAATGGGGTTAGTTACATATATACCAAGAATGCTTCCGTTTGTATTGTTTAAAGGTATGGAGCTGCCGCCATTTATCCAAGGTGTACTAAAAAATGTTCCGTATGCAACCCTTGGTGCACTAATATTCCCGGCGATTTTATTTCTTCAAAAAGATGATATTTGGTATGGAATTGCTGGTGCCGCTGCCGCCTTTGGTGCTGCTTTTTTAGGGGCAAATGTTATCATTGTAGTTCTAGGCTCGATTACAGTTCTTGCTATATATTCTTATTTTCTCTAAGCCGGTATAGCCCGGCTTTTTTTAGTTCTAAATATGAACTTTATAACTAAACTAAATATAGAGAGTTTGTACAAAAAGGGGGACAAAACATGGTTAGAAAAATGGGAGTCTATGCAGTTTTGGCCTATGTAATATATGGGTTGTTTTTTTATTGGTATTTATTTTACTTTGCAGACTCAAACCTGCCTTTTGAATATCAAGGGACGAAAGCTGATCCTGCTACTTTTTTAAATGGCAGGGAATTAATGCTGAGTGAAGAGTATTCAAAAATTAGAAATTTGTTATTTTTCTTATCAACACCATTTGAATGGCTTTTCTATTTTCTGATTTTACTGTTTGGCTTTTCAAAAGCATTTAAATCATGGGCTGAAAATTCGTCCAAGTATAAGCTGCTTCAAACAGCTATATATATGATATGGCTTTCATTTTTTGCTTTTTTGGCTACATTGCCACTAAGCTATATCAGTTACACTTTGTCAAAAACTTATAACATTTCAACACAAACCTTTGCTTCTTGGATGAAGGAGGAGTTAATTGATTTTTGGATTAATTACGGGACTTTACTGATTATTGTCCCAGTTTTATATTGGCTCATGAAAAAAAGTGTTAAACGCTGGTGGCTCTATGCCTGGATATTGTCGATACCCTTTACCTTGTTTATGATGTTTCTACAGCCCGTAATCATTGACCCGTTATATAATGATTTTTATCCTTTGAAAAATAAAGAATTAGAAACGAAGATATTAGCTTTAGCAGATAAAGCGCAAATTCCCGCCGAACATGTTTTTGAAGTGAATATGTCCAAGGAGACAAATTCCTTAAATGCATATGTATCAGGGATTGGCTCAAACGCAAGGATTGTACTATGGGATACTACTTTAAATAAATTATCAGATGATCAAATTTTATTTATCATGGCACATGAAATCTGTCATTATGTTGAAAAGCATATCTATATCGGAATCGCTTTATATTTATTGTTCTCACTTTTGGGGTTGTATTTAACGTATCGAATTATGAATTGGGCAATTGGGCGATATGGAAAAGAATTGAAAATTCCAGACGTAAAAGATATTCGTTCCTTACCGCTCTTTTTCATGATCATTTCCATGCTTTTGTTTGCGTCCAGTCCAATCTCTAATCTCATTTCTCGGTATGAGGAAACCAGGGCTGACAGATATGCGATTAATATGACACAGAATCCTGAAGCTGCGATAACATCCTTCCAAGAATTAACCCGCTCGGGACTAAGCCAGATTAACCCGCCTTTATTAGTAAAAATATTCCGTTACAGTCATCCTTCAATGCTTGAGCGTATTTCAATGCTTGAAGAATATGAAGTTAAACAACGCAAATAAATAAAAACGGGAAAGGAGAATTTAATCTCCTTTCCCGTTTTTATTTTAAAAAGCTTACGTTCCAAACCGTTTGTTTATTTCAACTAATTGTTTTGATAAAAGGTAAAAGTTTTGTTTATCGCGATGGTCAATCGCACGGTCAATTTTCTTCAGCAGTTTTTCTCTTTCGACATTTAATTGAATCTCTGATAAGAGCATTTCAATGTACAAATCCTGGACAAAATTCTCTTTCCGTTGACGTTTCATGGCACCAATTTTCATTAATTCCGTGTATGATTTCTCATTCATCAAAATCACCTCGATGCTTTTTAATATTATATGGGGTTTTTTTGATAATATCAATTAATATTTATAATTTTCAGTTTTATTTTTCTGTAATAACTTTGTGAATAAATTCGCAACAATTCAGAAAAATAAATAAACCAAATTTTAAACATGATATGATGGATAAAATTGCTAATGGAGTTGAGCATATTGAAGCTAAAACAAATTGAAGAGTATGAGGTAAATCCATTTACGATGTTTATTAAACCTATCGCGTATGGCAGTAAAATTTATTCGGAGATTTTCGAAGTAGAGGACAAATTTTTATCTCCCTATAAACCACTCGAAATTATAAGAAATAGTTGTGAATACTATGGAAGTGATTATGAAGGTCGTAGGAATGGCACCAAACAGTTAGTTGGGTATGCGCATAAGATTCCCATTGCAATTGATCCTACAAACCGCATTTTTTTCTTCCCTACCACATCACCAACCCGTCAAGAATGTATTTGGATTTCCCATGAACATGTAAAAGATTACGATCGAGTAAATCCCCAAGAAACTTTAATCCTTTTTAATAATAATCAGTCTTTTAAATTCCCTGTTTCGTGCAGTTCAATCATTTCTCAACTGGAGAGAACAGCTTACTTAAGAACGAAGTTAATGCAAAGAATTGAGTACAATGAAAAAAAATCCTTTTATTTATTACAACGGCCAAAACCCATGGAGGCTTCAGAAAACTTTTATCAATATGGCAAACATAAGGTTAAGGATAAACAATAATATCTTAACGGGACAGGTACTGTTTTAGAAAATAGAACTCCATTAGTTCTTGAACTTTGTTGCGTATTCTTGGATTAAAGTAATTATGAGCCTCTTCATACCCTTTATATAAAAACATATACATGGTAAAGGCTTCATCCCGTTTTGTTTCCATTACTCTCAGATTATTCTTCTTCATATATCGTTTCACTTCAGCTAATTCCGTTTGAATGCTTTTCATGGTTTCTTCAATTAGTTCTAAGTATGGTTTTTTTAATTTAAAAGGACTGTTTTCTACAACGGTTAAATCACGATTTAAGACAATTAATACCATAGGCAAATAGATGGCTTTTTCCATTATATTACGATCTTCCTCTGGAATTCTGGTCATCCCGTCATCGACCCCTTTCAAATAATGAATTCGAACATTTGTTCTTAATTTATCATACAAAAGTCTGATGGAAAACGCAATGCTTTAAAGCTTGCGTTTTTTGTTTGCAAAATTTGGTACTTGTATGAGAAAGTTTTTGATAGAAGGATATTTCTTCGGGGAAAATGAATTATATATGTACACAATAAATTTGTTCTAAAAAATATGACATAGATAGGTGAATCTGGTATGAGATACGATAGACACACAAAAAAGAAAAAAAGGAAAAAGACTTCAATACTATTGGTCCTGCTGCTACTATTTGGAGGAACTGCAGGTTATACATATTTTCAGTATAAACAAGGAGTTAATCAATCATTAAAGAAAATGAATAAGGAAAATAATGTTAATGAAGAAGTTTACACGTTTGAAGGTAAAAAAGATCAATATGGGGCCACCAATATTCTTTTATTAGGAAGCGATGCCAGAGCGGGCGAGGAAGTATCACGGGCGGATACTATCATGATTGCACATTATAATGAAGACAAAGGCACTTATAAGCTGACTTCTATAATGAGAGACATTTATGTAAATATCCCAGGTGAGGGTAAACATAAAATTAATTCTGCCTTTATGCGTGGCGGTCCTGAATTAATGAGGAAAACAATAAAAGAAAACTTTGATATTGATTTACAATATTATGCCATTGTCGATTTTGAAGGCTTTGTGCAATTGGTTGATGAGGCATTTCCGAATGGCGTAGAAATAAATGTTGAAAAGAAAATGTCAGCATATGTTGAAGTTCCACTAGAACCAGGACTGCAAAGACTAAATGGCGAACAAATGCTTAGTTTTGTACGTTTTCGACACGATGCGATAGGTGACTTTGGCCGGGTTCAACGTCAGCAGCAGGCACTTCAGGCGATAAGCGACCAGCTTTCAGGAATTCAAACCATCCCCAAACTCCCGAAATTAATTGGTGTAGTTACACCCTATATCAATACAAACATGGATACCGGGGATATATTGTTTATGGCAAAAGATTTCTTTGCAAAAGATAGAGGAAATATTCAGACCTTTAGAATTCCAATTGATAACGGATATGAAGACGCAAGAATAAAAGGGGAAGGATCTGTTCTAGATTTAAATTTAGAGATGAATAGGGAAGCTTTTCACCAGTTTTTAACTAAATAAAAAACAAACAAACAGCAACAATGTATGAAGTAAGGAGCAATCATATGGACATTGAAGCAATCAAGGCATGGTTCACACTAGAAAATATAATGGACTTAATTCAAGAGTACCGGTCCTTTGGCCCAATACCCGGTGTAGTGCTGCCCATGATTGAAGCATTTTTACCTTTTTTGCCATTGGTTATTTTTGTAATGGCTAATGCCAGTGCTTTTGGATTATGGCTGGGATTTTTATATTCTTGGCTGGGGTCTTTTTTAGGAGCGCTGCTGCTTTTTTTCCTTATAAGGAAGTATGGACAAAAGAGAGTTTTTTCTTTTCTATCAAAACACTCAAAGGTTCAAAAGTTGATGGACTGGGTAGATCGACATGGCTTTGGACCGCTCTTTTTGCTCCTTTGTTTCCCATTTACACCATCTGTTGTGGTAAATGTTGTAGCGGCTCTTTCGAAAATTAGTATTTATCAATATATGCTTGCTGTAGCAATTGGTAAGATGGTGATGATTTTTACCATCAGCTTTGTTGGCTATGACCTTCAATCATTGATTACTCAGCCTTACCGTACTGCCATCGTTTTTCTAGTTATTTTTATTCTTTGGTATGTTGGAAAAAGAATTGAAGTAAGATTGAATAAGAGGATGGAAAATGACCATAATGAGGAGATAAATAGAGGTAAAGAGTTGAAGAAAAGGAGGAGTTAAAGGTGAATATTGAATGGAAAAAAGAGGGGATCGAATGGGTTAAGGCTTTTGCAATTGGTATTATTATTTTCGCTTTTATACGAACTTTTTTCTTTTCTAATTATGTGGTCGAGGGAGAATCAATGATGCCTACTCTCCAGGATGGGAACAAATTAGTAGTTAATAAGCTGGGCTACCAAATTAGTGATTTGAGCCGTTTTGATGTCATAGTATTCCATGCAAATGAGAAAGAAGATTACGTCAAGCGAGTAATCGGGCTTCCAGGAGATAAGATTGAGTTTAAAGATGATCAATTATATATCAATGGACACAAATACAACGAACCGTTTTTATCTGTTTATAAGCAAGAAATACCTGGTATCAAACTTACAGGTGATTTTAGTTTGAAGGAAATAACAGGTGAAAGTACAGTACCAGAAGGAAAGCTATTCGTGCTAGGAGATAATCGCTTAGGCAGCTGGGACAGCAGACATTTTGGATTCATCTCTGTAACCCAGGTTGTAGGAAAGGTTGACCTCCGGTATTGGCCGCTAAACGAAATGGATGTACAATTCTAAATTAGAATAGAGTAGAAACCTGAGAGTACGATGATAATATCGACTCTCTTTTTTGTTTATAAATTACCATTACTGGTTTTAATCTGTAAGAAGTGTTCCAAACGTTTGTGCTCATTTTATGATAAAATGAGAGTAAGTAATTTTAAAACAGGGTAATCGGAAAGTGAGGAAGAAACATGTCATTAAGAATGATTACCGGAAGGTCGGGAAGCGGTAAAACACAAATGTGTATGAATGAAATTGAAGATCGGCTGCTGGAAAATCCAGAGGGTGCACCGATTATTTATATTGTTCCAGAACAGATGACTTTTTCAACAGAATACCGCTTAGCGACCAATCCAAAACTTGGTGGAATGATACGTGCACAAGTGTACAGTTTCTCACGGTTAGCTTGGAGAATATTGCAGGAGGCTGGAGGTATTAGCCGATATCATCTAAGTAGTGTTGGACTAAGCATGCTTATTAGAAAAATTATAGAGGATAAGAAAGACGAATTAAAATTATTCCAGCGGGCCGCTGATAAAAATGGTTTTGTTCAGCAAGTTGAACAGATGATTACTGAGTTTAAACGTTATTGTATTACCCCAGATGAGTTGATTGATAAGGCAGGGAAGGGTAATAGAAATAGTGAAAATGCTTCTAGAGCCTTACAAGATAAACTAAATGATTTAGAGATTATATATAGACAATTTGAAGATGAAGTCTTTGGTAAGTATATCAGTTCAGAAGATTATTTTCGTTTGCTTTCAGAAAAGGTTTCTGAATCCACCTACTTAAAAGAGGCAGAAATCTATATAGATGGATTTTATAGCTTTACGCCACAAGAATACCTTGTCATACAACAGATAATGAAACATTGTCAGAGAGTAACGATTACCATGACAACTGACAAAACTTCCTTTGAAATGGTGCCAGATGAATTGGATTTATTTCGATTAACAAGTGATACGTGCACCACTTTATACAATTTAGCACAAGCGGAAGGAATTGAAATGGAGTCTCCGCTCTTTCTATCTGAGCAGCAGAAATGGAATCAGTTATCTTTACAGCATTTAGAGAGACATTTTGATACCAGACCAGCAGCCCCTTATGATGGAAAAACAGACATCTATATAGGGCAAGCTGTTAATCGAAGAGCAGAGATAGAGGGGATTGCACGCGAAATTCTTCAGTTAGTTCGGGAAAAGAATTATCGGTATAAAGACGTAGCCCTATTGATAAGGAATGGCACTGATTATCATGATATCGTAGAGCCTGTTTTCTCTGATTATCAAATTCCGTTTTTTATTGACCAAAAGAGAACAATGCTGAATCACCCATTGATTGAATTAATCCGGTCAACTATGGAGGTAATTCAATCATTTTGGCGTTATGAGCCTGTTTTTAGAGTAATAAAAACTGAATTGATATACCCGCTGCATGAAAATCCAGATCGAATACGGGAAAAAATGGATAGACTAGAAAACTATGTACTTGCCTATGGAATTAAAGGCAGTAAATGGACAAGTAAAGACCGCTGGACATACCGTCGCTTCAATGGTCTGGAGATGGAAACAAATGTGCAAACCGACGCGGAAAAAGAAATAGAACAGCAATTGAATGAATTAAAGCTTATGGTAACAGCACCCATTCTACGGTTATCAAGAAGGCTTAAAAAGGCAGACACGGGCCGGAAACTTTGTGAAGCAATCTACTTATATCTAGAAGAATTAGATATTCCTTCAAAACTAGAAAATTGGAAAATGGAAGCCGAACAGAAAGGAAATCTAGTCAAAATGCGTGAGCATGATCAGGTATGGAATGCCTGTATTGATCTATTGGATCAATATGTGGAAATATTAGGAGATGAGGCGGTTTCCTTAAAGTCTTTCGCTGCTATCTTGGAAGCAGGATTCGAATCACTCTATTTTTCACTTATTCCTCCAGCTCTAGATCAGGTTATCATCGGAGACTTGGAGAAATCTCGACTGACAGATATAAAAACAGCTTTTATTGTTGGTGTAAATGAGGGGGTATTACCAGCAAAGATTGCCGATGAAGGGATATTATCTGATGATGAGCGTGAAATGTTAATGGAATCAGATTTAATCGTAGCTCCAAGCAGCAGAACACGGCTATTGGATGAGCATTTTATAGCTTACAAGGCCCTAACGACACCATCAGAATCTCTTTACGTGAGTTACCCGCTTGCCAATGATGAAGGAAAGGCATTAATAGCTTCCTCGTATATTAAAAGATTAAAAGATATGTATCCAAATTTAGCAGAACATTTTTATGGTACCGATCCTGCTGAGCTAACAGAAGAAGAACAGTTAAACTTTGTTACTAATCACAAAACCACTCTTTCTTACTTGACTTCACAGCTTCAGTTGAAAAAGCGGAATTATCCTATATCCGATTTGTGGTGGGATGTATATAACTTTTATATCAGCGGTGAGTGGAAGCAAAGAGCAGAGAAAGTATTCGCTAGTCTCTTCTATACCAACCAAACGGTACAGCTTTCAAAGGAAACAGCCGACGAATTATATGGGGATACCATACAGGCGAGTGTTTCACGAATGGAATTGTACAATGGCTGTGCCTTTTCCCATTTTGCACAGCACGGGCTAAAGCTTCGTGAACGGAAGGTTTTCCGATTGGAAGCTCCTGACATAGGTGAATTATTTCATGCTGCTTTAAAACATATCTCTGATTATGTCAATGAACAAAGACTTAGCTGGGCATCTCTTACAAAGAAACAATGTGAAGAACTGGCCAAAGAAGCGGTGAGTGCTTTAGCTCCTAAGCTGCAAAATGAAATTCTTTTAAGTTCGGAACGTCATCATTATATCAAACGAAAATTAGAACAAATTATTACCCGGGCATCTCAAGTATTAAGCGAACATGCAAAAGTAAGTGGATTCTCACCAATCGGATTAGAATTGAGCTTTGGACGTAATGGCAAGCTTCCGCCATTAACGTTTTCATTAAAAAATGGCAAACGAATGGAACTAGCTGGCCGTATCGATAGGGTCGATCAAGCAAAGGGTGTTAATGATAGTACGTACTTACGTGTAATTGATTATAAATCGAGTGAAAAGGATGTTAACCTGAACGAGGTATACTATGGACTAGCCCTGCAAATGTTAACCTACCTAGATATAGTCATTACACATTCTGACCAACTGGTAGAAATGAAAGCAAGCCCAGCGGGAGTCCTTTATTTCCATGTCCATAACCCATTAATAAGCACTACTAAATTATTGACGATTGAAGAAATCGAAAAGGAAATCATGAAAAAATTCAAGATGAATGGTTTAATGATGGGTGACCCAGATGTCCTTAAACTCATGGACCAAACACTTGAATCAGGTGATTCACAGATTATCTCAGCAGGCATAAAAAAAGATGGGAATCTGACGAAAAAATCAAAAGTTGCAAGTCTAAATGAATTTGATAATTTAAGGGATTATGTCCGGAAGCTCTATCAAACTACAGGAGAGGCTATCGTGGATGGTCAAGTTGACATTGCTCCTTATAAACTGAAAGATAAAACACCATGTACATTTTGTGCCTACAAATCCGTTTGTCAATTTGATGAGTCGATTGAAAATCAATATCGAATTCTAACACCGCAGCCTAAGGAAACAATCTTTGAATTAATAAGGAAGGAGGTTGGCGTAAATGAGTAATTTTGTAATACCTCCTAAACCAGAGGGGGCAACCTGGACGGAAGACCAATGGAAAGCGATTATGGGGAAAAATAAAGATATTCTTGTCGCAGCCGCAGCAGGCTCAGGTAAAACAGCGGTTTTGGTCGAGCGAATTATCCAAAAGATTCTATCAGAAGAAGACCCTATTAATGTGGATGAGTTATTAGTGGTAACATTTACGAACGCATCTGCAGCTGAAATGCGTCATCGTATCGGAGAAGCATTGGAAAAAGCGATTAATAAGGATCCCGGATCCAGGCATTTACGAAAGCAGCTTAGCCTATTAAACAAAGCCTCCATCTCCACATTGCATTCCTTTTGCATGGAGGTTATCCGTAAATACTATTACCTTATTGATGTTGACCCTGGATTTAGAATTGCTGATGAAACAGAGGCACAATTAATTCGGGATGAAGTCATGGACGAGCTATTTGAAGAGGAGTATGGAAAAAAAGATAATGAGCCATTTTTTAGGCTAGTAGATTCCTTTACCAGCGATCGCAGTGATAGTGCCCTAATGGATATAGTGAGAGATATTTATGATTTTGCACGGTCAAACCCTGTGCCTAGTCATTATTTACAGTCAATGATAGGTATGTATGATGTTGCTTCTATTACAAATCTTGAAGAATTACCATTCATTCAAGCGCTTGTTTTTGATATGGAACTTCAATTGGAAGGTGCAAAGGAATTGATTGAGCGGGGCTTGGAAGTGACAAAGCTTCCAGGTGGTCCGGCACCAAGGGCGGAAAATTTTCTTGATGATATAAATGTGATTAATACGCTTATCCAGGCAAACCGTGACTCGTGGTCAGCTCTTTATCAGGCCATGCAGACATGGTCATTTTCCCGAGCAAAACAAGTTAAAGGCGATCACTTCGACAAAGAGTTGACTGAAAAAGCGCAAAAACTACGTGATAAGGCTAAAAAGAGGATCCAAGATATTAAAGAAGAGCTGTTTTTGCGAAAACCAGAAGGCTTCTTACGGGATATGGCTGAAATGCGCCCGCTCATTGAAACACTGGTTCATTTGGTCACTGTTTTCTCTTCGCGCTTTGAGAAAGCGAAGCGTGAAAAAGGACTTGTGGACTATGCCGATTTAGAACATTATTGCCTAGAAATATTGACAGGAGAAATAAATACTGCAGGAGAGTTTCTTCCATCGGAAGCAGCGGTAGCTTATCGCCAACAGTTTAATGAAGTATTTGTGGATGAATACCAAGATGTCAATATGGTTCAGGAAACCATATTAAAGCTGGTATCAAAAGAAGATGAGACGAATGGTAATCTGTTCATGGTGGGCGACGTCAAACAGTCCATTTATCGGTTTCGATTAGCTGAGCCTAATTTATTTTTAGGAAAATATAACCGTTTCAGGCAGGATGGTAATGGCACTGGATTACGAATTGATCTGGCTCGTAATTTTAGAAGCCGGAAAGAAGTACTGGATGGGACAAACTATTTATTTAAACAACTTATGGGTGTAAAGGTTGGAGAAATTGAATATGATGAAGCTGCTGAATTAAGGCCGGGTGCACCATATCCAGAAGATGAACCATTTCCAATTGAGCTATTACTTATCGATCAAAATAATGATAGTAAAGAATTATCTGCAGAAGCAGCTGAAGCAGAAACGGAGATCGGACCTTCTGAGTTTGATGAGGTGGATTTAGAAAAATCCCAGCTTGAAGCAAGAGTAATGGCTTCAAAAATTAAACAGTTGATCGAGAATGAAACCAAGGTTTATAACCCAAAAACCAATTCTTATCGTCCGATTATGTATCGAGATATAGTGATTCTTCTTCGCTCCATGACCTGGGCACCACAAATAATGGAGGAATTTAAACAACAGGGCATACCGATTTATGCGAACCTTTCCTCTGGTTATTTTGAAGCAACGGAAGTAGCGATCATGATGTCGTTGCTAAGAGTGATTGATAACCCATTTCAAGATATACCGTTGGCTTCGGTCTTACGGTCTCCAATTGTTGGGCTCAACGAGGAGGAACTCGCACAAATACGTATGTACAACAAGGGGACTTTTTGGGAGGCTGTTAAGAATTTCTGTAGAAGCGGACCAACAGAAAAAACAGTGTTTTTATATGAAAAGGTTCGTCGTTTTTATGACTTTTTGGAACAATGGCGTTCGATGGCACGTCAGGGTTCGCTATCAGATTTAATTTGGCAGCTTTACCGGGATACACAGTTTTATGACTTTGCAGGTGGTTTGCCAGGTGGTAAACAGCGGCAGGCAAACTTACGAGCGTTGTATGATCGTGCAAGGCAATATGAACAAACTTCATTTCGAGGGTTATTCCGCTTTCTGCGATTTGTAGAAAGAATGATTGAAAGAGGCGATGACCTAGGAGCAGCAAGAGCACTCGGAGAGCAAGAAGATGTTGTGCGGATTATGACCATTCATAGCAGTAAAGGACTAGAATTTCCAGTTGTGTTTATTGCAGGATTGTCGCGTAATTTTAATCTGTCTGATATCCGGAAGCCTTATATGCTCGACAAAGAGTTCGGCTTTGCATCAAAGTATGTAAATGTGGAAAAACGAATTTCCTATCCATCTTTGCCTCAAATAGCTTTTAAGCGTAGAAAGAAGATGGAAATGCTTGCAGAAGAAATGCGGGTTCTGTATGTGGCGCTTACACGGGCCAAGGAAAAGTTATATTTAATAGGGACTATGAAGGATACAGAAAAGAAAATAGATCAGTGGTCTGATGTTTCTACTAATCAAAACTGGCTTCTCAAGGATTATGAAAGAGCGGCGGCAGGCTGTTACATGGATTGGGTTGGCCCTGCGTTAATTCGTCACAAAGACAGTAAAGAATTAATGAAGAGTGAGATTCAAAACTCATTCCTTCCTGATGAAATAACCTGTCACCCTTCTGCTTGGAAAATTACAATAATACATGCAGACGAAGTCAAAAATCAGGAAGTTATTAAAAGCTTGGAGGAGGACACCCTCCTAGATAAGGTAGAGAATAAGGAAATGATACCTTTAACATCTCCTTTTAAAGAAGAAATTCAGTCTCGTTTAACATGGGAATACTACTTTGCCAATGCCTCAACCCATCGCTCGAAGCAATCCGTATCCGAAATGAAACGTCAGAGGGAAATGTCCGATGAGCATAGTGGTACTGAATTATTAAGCAAATTTAAAAAATCGATTACAAAACGCCCTAAGTTTATGCAGGAAAAGGCGCTTAGCCCTGCTGAAAGAGGGACTGCCCTCCATATGGTCATGCAGCATGTCGATTTAGCAAGACCTGTGACAATAGAATCTGTTAAGACACAAATCGAGGCCATGGTTAATAATGAGCTGATAACGGTCGAACAGGCGGAGGTCATTGATACACAGCTCATTGGGAAATTTTTTGAGTCAGATTTAGGTAAGAGGATGTTAAAGGCAAAGGCAGTGAGCCGTGAGATTCCTTTTACCCTATC
The DNA here is from genome assembly GCF_001591505.1 of Neobacillus niacini NBRC 15566. GTDB lineage: Bacteria > Bacillota > Bacilli > Bacillales > Cytobacillaceae > Neobacillus > Neobacillus niacini. The sequence continues at coordinate 13,083 of NZ_BCVA01000011.1, read as the reverse complement.
CTTACCTGCTGCTGAAGTTTATCCAACATGGAAGGGCCAAGATGAATCTGTGTTTGTTCAGGGGATAATCGACTGTGTGTTTGAGGATGAAAATGGCCTTGTTCTTATTGATTTTAAATCAGACGGGATAAGAGATCGTTACAAAGGTGGTTTTGAACAGGCCAAACCAATACTTGAACAACGGTACCTGCTGCAAATCAATCTTTACACGCAAGCATTGGAGAGAATTTGGAAAAGAAAAGTCGATGAAAGATTTTTATTCTTCTTTGACGGTGCTCATGTAGTAAAGCTATAGTCAATTAGAAAACGACATAAACATCCTCGTTTATGTCGTTTCTAATTATTTCCGCCAATTGGCTGGTCAAGCAAATTAGCATCAAGAACATTTGTGCCGCTTAAACCGCTAGCAGTAAATATAATTCCTCCTGTATTAAAGCCTCCAGAACCTGCATTGGTCTTTGTAGCACTTTTTGGAGAAATATATACCGTATCCCCAAAATGAACAATTCCACCGCTTACATTCACAATTTGAACTGGACCCATTATCGCTGGCATTTACTAACATCCTTTTCTTTACTTGCCCTTAGCGAGCTTGTGATATTGTATTCTAACGGCCTTGTCATTGTTCACCCCCTCTATGCTGCAGTTGTCTGATATGTTTAACCCTTACTTCCATTGAGACGTTTTCACTGTTTCCTACATGCAGTATGGCATCCGAGGACATTGCAAGGATAGATATAGTGTTGACCTTAATGATAGGAAGGCAATTATGAGTAGATATCGTAATACTCTCATTTATTGGCAAAAAAGGGATTGGTTCAGAAAACACAGGATAGTTTGAAAAATTACCTTCTTTTGTATTAAAAACTTCAGCTTCCCTTTGAACAGCCAAGGCACGTGAAAATCCATTAATAATACGGGAATCTCCAAGCTGAATGATAGAGGCAAAGGAAGCAGAGGTCACATTAACCCTGTTTACGACAGAAGATCTCTGGAGCATAAACTTTAGCACCCCTAAAAAAGTGGGACAAACGGCCCGATGATAAGTGATTCAGCGGGAGTGTCAAAAGTTGACGCCAATTGAATAGTTTGTGTGTCGCCTACCATCACGAGCGACGAACTTGCAACTCCTATTATTCTAATGGTATCAACATGGAGATCTCGATTATATACCTCAAAGTTCATTTTGTGTATTCATTCCTTTCACATTCTCTGGTAAATGATTAATAAAGATTAAAATTCCTTTTCTAATTTCCTGTTTAAGTAATTCGACAATGCTCTCCTCTGAGAATTGTTCGCCATTCCGCTCATTGGCTCCAGCATTTTGTATATGGTAATCAATCCTGGCTGGAAGCTGTTTCATGATATCTTGTTTAATAAAAGCTAAATAGGAATCATCTAATCTAACATTTATTTGGTTTTGAGTTTCCTTAAATAGCACTGGCAGTTCGGTTTCTAAATACTGATAAATAGATTCTTCGATTTTCATAGAACGCTGCATTTGTGCCTTAGGATGGATAGGTGTTTTTAAGGATTGATTTTCCACGGCAAAATCTTCAATATTTGCCAAATCGGATGGATTTAGTCCAATGTTTAAGGTTCCTTCAAGAGTTTCAACCTTTAATTGATCGAATTTGTATTCAATCTTATCAACCCGAATACTTGGCTTATCTTTTAATTGATTTATTTCTTCCTGAAGTTTTAGAATGGTGTGTTCAAGAGTTGCAATTCTATTTTCCTGTGCCTGTAAAGTCATCTGGACCCATTGAAGAAGTTGTGAATAATCCTGGTACATACCATCACCTCACTTTGAATCTTCTTCTCTCGAACCTGTACCTGATAATGGCACTGCGGGGCTGCCAGATTGCCCGGTTGTAGTCTGAGTACCTCCTGCAGTTGGTGCGGGCGTTGTAAAACCTCCAGTGTTATACAAATATGAGGCAGGTTTAATAATTCCAGCACTGCCAATCTGCAGGACAGAAGAATTTGTTATACTGCTAATTTTAATAAAGTTTATTTGAATGGATTGCTGGATATAAAAATTCATAAAAAACCAACCTTTCCTTAAGCATTAAGGAAGATTCCTTGATCAATACCATCTGAATCGTTTGTGTTCGTATTACTTAAATTATTATTATGAACATTTAAACTTTCACCCGTATTAAATGAACCGGCACCGGAGAAAGTTCTTGCAGATGAAAATGGCATAATTTTGTAGACATCTCCAATATGAAAAACGGAACTGCTGCCAAGTGATATGACTTGTGCAACTCCTACAATCGCTGGCATAAACAACACCCTTTACCTTTTTTCTCCTAATATCTTATGTATGGGTTGGTGTAATGTGATTCATTCGCCCAAATAAAGTAAATCCAACCTTAATTGGTTGGGAAAATTATAGAATTAGGTAAAATTACCTATTTGTTTGTGAAAAATGATAAAATAGTAGGATATGAGATGAAGGCAAAAGGACTTAAGATAGATTTAAGAGATCAGTCGGAAATGTAAAAACACTGATTCTCGATAAAGGCAAAACTGATGAAAATCAGTGACGCAAAGCTAAAGGGGCTAAGGTGCATTTGCACTACGCCAGCCAGTTACCGAAAGAACAGGGTGTTTTTCGTAGATAACAGCATTGTTTACATAGGTCTTTCTATGTACACTGTTGTACTTCATTTGTTAACCCCCCTTTCGGTAAAGGCGGGGTTGTTTTTATCTGTTTATCGACCCCTGCCTAACCGTTCGTTCATATTTTCTTTAAGTTTTGAGAGTAAATTGGTTTTCAAAAAACAAACAAGGTGGGTGGAATCTATGGGGCTATTAAAACAAATCGAACAAAATCATCAGGGACAAGGTATTAATCACAAATTATACAATTCGGCTAGGCTGGCTAATAGAAAGTATTCCTGGAAACCTCTAGACTTACAGGATTTAATTTGTAACGGGACCATGTCAAAAGAAATGGCCCTCTTCCTCTCTACATGTGTGAGAGCTAGGTTAAATATCGTAGTGAGCGGAGGAGCAGGTGCAGGTAAAAAAACCCTTGCCAATGCCCTTTCTACTTTCATTCCAAGAGAGGAAAGGAATATTCTTGGAGATGTTCGTGGTAAAAATGTACGTGAAATACTTCGGAAACAAAATAGAGGACTTGATGGTTTTCTTGCAACAGGACATTCCAGCAGCCCGCGTAATATGATTGACCGTTTAGAAGTCATTGCCTATCTTGAAGGGATGAATTTGCCTATCAATGAGATTAGGGAACAAATCGCTGGTACTATTGACATCATAATCCACCTTTCACGCTTAAATGATGGAAAAAGAAAAATTACGAAGATAACAGAGGTTCAGGGGATCAAGGATGACAATATTGTGCTTAGAGATATTTTTACTGTGAATCCACTAGAAGGTTCTTATTATTAGCTTTTCTTTAGGAATTTTGGCAAGGCCTATGGTATGATAGTGTTGCTATAAGCTATTGATACATAGGAGGAAGATTAAATGATTCATGGTCACGTTACAGCTTGGGTATTAGCCCTAATTTTGTTTATTGTCGCTATATTTTTACTAAAAGGCGGGAAAGAAAAGGGCGCTAAAATTGTGCGAATGATTCTGCGTGTTCTTTATCTGTTAATCATTGCAACGGGTGTTGGACTTCTATTCATGGTGTCTAATATTGATTTGTTGTATATATTAAAAGCCGTAGTAGGCATTTGGGTCATTGGTTTATTTGAAATGATCCTTAGCAAGGTTGCACAAAATAGAAAGACTTCCGTTTTGTGGATACAGTTCGTTATCGCCTTCTTACTTGTATTGTATTTAGGATTTGATAAACTGCCAATGTCGATTTTTTACGTATAAGATTAATTTGTTAGAAAGAGCAGTCGGTTTACCGGCTGCTCTTTTTTTAGTTCAAAAAAAGATGACAAGAAGTGCAAATAGTTTTACTATTTAAGTAAGGGGAGAGGAGTGTTTGTTATGCTAGTAAGAGTGTTTGCGAATCTCCGGCAAATTTGCGGCGGAGTTGGGGTAGAAGTTAGACCGGAAGGGCAGCAGGTCATTGATGTACTTGATAAGATGGTGGAAATGTTCCCTGATCTTAAGGATGAAATATTTACGCCTGAAAAAGAGCTTCTTCCATTTGTTCATGTATTCATTAACGGAAGAAATATTATTCATTTGGATGGTCTTAAGACCATTGTAAAAGAAACCGATCAATTTGCACTTTTTCCTCCAGTTGCAGGTGGTTAATATGCTGCAGCAGGAATTGGAGTTTCGCGGAATCAATCGAGAGCACCTCGGATTATATTTTGAAGAGTTAGGCGGCAAACAAATTACGAATCAATTTCCTTACATATATAAATCTGACCACTGGTATGGAGAAATCGTAAGGGAAGAGGAATTATCGATAACTTCTACATTTAAAGTCAATAGTGTTCATATCCGATTTTGTGCCTCAGATGACATGACGCTTAATGAGCTTATCAAAAATTACCGGGTCAAAACAAGGAGAATCGGCGGATAATTTCTAAACCAATCAAAAGGCTTCTGCAAAATATGCAGAAGCCTTTGATTATTCCTTAAACCAATTGATTTTCAGGGTCGATGATTTCTAGCTCGCGAAGCTTAGCTTCGGTGACCTTTCCATCTTGCCAGCCCCGGACTTGGTAATACTCTTTAAGCATGATATCCATACGGCTCACTTCTCCTGCACTATTACCAGAGGCAGGCTCTTCCGTAAATCGTTTTGGCAGATAATCATCTTCTTCTTTGTTGAATCCAGCCAAGTTATTATAATAGCGCTCAAGATTATAGATTCTTTCTCCAGCCTTCATCACATCATCTGCTGTCATCGGTATTCCAGTCATTGTGCTGTATTGCTCTGCATAATGCTCTGCATTTTCTGAGAATGAGGAAAACTTGCAAATATTCATAGAATCAGAGAAAGCAAGCATATCTTGGAATATTTTTAATAGCTCACCTTTTCCTTCAGGTTTTAGGCGATCAGTTGGCTCAGGAATCCCGGCAATCTCACTGGCAACGGTATAGCCGCGTAAATGGCAGGCTCCACGGTTACTAGTGGCATAACCAAGTCCAATTCCTTGAATACCACGAGGGTCATAGGCAGGAATTGATTGACCTTTTACAGACATCGAAAGTTCTGGTGCGCCCCATAAAGCTGTTGCTTTTGCAGGGCCCTCAGCAAGAGTGCCGCCAAAGCCTTCACGGAATGCAATTTTCTTCGTTAAGTCAATCATCGAATCGGCATCGCCCCAGATAAGCTCTTCTGTAATCAATCCTTTTTCATAAGCCTCCATTGTAACAGAGAAGCAGTGGCCAAGTTCAATGGTATCAAGACCGTACTCATTACAGCGGTCAATCAGATAAGAAATAGCCTCAGCATCACTTAATAAGCAGTTTGAGCCTAAGGACCAAGCAGATTCAAACTCAATACTTTCGACTCTTGTTTTATACTTTCCATCTTTCACTTCAACTTCGATTTTGCAGCCTACGGGACATGCATGGCAAGTATTGTTTTTAACCAGCAAGTGCTCGTTTACATATTCCCCACTATGCTTTTCTGCCTCATCCCAATGAGTGAACTGTGAATTCTTTGTTGGAAGCGCCCCAACCTCATTGATAATGTTTGTTAATACGTTTGTACCGTAAACAGAAAGACCACCCTTATTTGGAGCCGTTAATCCACCGTCAAGAATAGCCTTTACTGCCTTTTTGTTAGCCTCTTTATATTCAGTTTCTAACTTAGGCTGCGGCATATTTCCTTTTTGAGCAGCTTTAATTACAACCGCTTTCAATTTTTTATAGCCTGCAACAGCGGCAGTTCCGCCACGTCCAGCAGCGCGATCATGTTCGTTAATAAAGGAAGCAAACTTAACGGTGTTTTCACCTGCTTGCCCGATCGTCATGACACTAAGGTCTTGTTCTCCGTATCTAGCTTGCAACGTTTTAACTGTTTCTCTAGTTCCTTTGCCCCAAAGGTTAGAAGCATCACGCAGTTCCGCTTTTCCATCCTCAATATAAAGATAAACTGGTTTGTCACTTTTACCCGTTAGGATGATATTATCGACACCTGCCCATTTTAATCGTGCAGCGGTCCATCCACCCATATGAGAGTCTGTAACGGTACCTGTTAACGGAGACTTCGTCACAACACAAAGACGTCCACTCATGGAAGAACGTGAGCCGGTTACAGGGCCAGTCATGATACAAAGAATGTTCTCAGGAGATAAAGGCTCTACTTCCGGGCCGTTATCAAGTACATATTTTACGCCGAGACCACGGCCGCCAATGTACTTTTTTGCATCCTCTTCGTTAATAGGTCTGTAATTGATTGTACCTGATGTTAAATCAACCACCACTTCTTTGTTTAAAAAACCGCCTAAATTCAATGTTTTTCCCTCTCTTTCATTAATAAATTGAAGCTTATCTCCCATCGATATTAAAAATATTAATAGGATATTCCTCACAAAATTAATAAATAAACCCAATTACTATTATACAATTATTTTTATATATTTAATATTTAAACTTTTCCAAAAATCCACTAAAATTAACATAGATTGCTGAACTCGTTAGAATTTACTACTAATCTAGAAAAGAGGAATATAATATGAACGAATTAGGGCGATATTCAAGACAAATTCTTTTTTCAGGGATAGGGAAAGAGGGACAGCTGAAACTACTCAACAGCAAAGTTGCTATTGTCGGTGTCGGTGCATTGGGAACAGTCTGTGCCAATCACATGGTCCGTTCAGGTGTAGGATATATTCGGTTAATTGATAGAGATGTAGTTGATCTTTCCAATCTGCAGCGTCAATCACTTTTTAATGAAGAAGATGTAACTCTAAATCTTCCAAAGGCAGTTGCTGCTAAAAAGAGGCTGAACTCTATTAACTCTTCGGTTAAGGTTGAGGCAGTTATCACAGATTTAAATCTTGATAACGCAGAGGAATTATTGTCTGGGGTTGATGTTATTGTTGATGGTACTGATAATTTTATGACTCGCTACCTAATTAATGATGTTGCTGTTAAATATCAAATTCCCTGGGTCCATGGGGCTGCAGTAAGTTCAAGAGGAATGTTTGCCGTCATTAAACCTGGAATAACACCGTGTTATCGATGTCTATTTCCACAAGTACCAGATGGGAGGGGCGAGACCTGTGATACAATTGGTGTTTTGTCGACAATTACAGATATTATAGGTTCTTTTCAAGCTATGGAAGCCATTAAATTACTGTTAGGGGCTGTGACGAATACTAATCTTGAGCAAATCGATATTTGGGAAACTTCCTTTTTTTCAATGGATACAACTGAGGGGAAAAATCCACAATGCCCTGCATGTGTAAAACGACAATTTGAATTCCTTGATCGTTTGTCTGCAGTCCAGGAAACTTATAGTTCTTTATGCGGGAGAGATACCGTGCAAATATATTTTAGAGAAAAACGGGAACGCAATTTACATAAGCTTAGTGAACGCCTAAAACAGAATGGGAAAGTCAGCGGAAACGAATTTTTACTTCGTTTTTCTCCCAATGATGAAACTACCATCGTCGTATTCAAGGATGGTCGTGTACTAGTCCATGGTACCGATGACATCGTGAAAGCAAAATCCCTTTTTACAAAATATATAGGCAACTAGAAAAAGGTGTGGTCTTCTTAATAAGAAACCACACCTTTTTCCTTAAGATATCATCTTTTCTATAACCAATCGTTTCCCTGTATTTAAGGTGAATTCAAAGCGGTCATTTACCTTTTCGAAATAGCAAAAATGGTGCTGAACATTACAAATTTGCTCTTGATTATCGAAGACAATAAAGTTTACTCCATCTCTTTGATTATCATCGGATAAGAATGATAGATGATTATAACAATAAATACAATCATAAATAGAAAAATCTAAAGAATTTAATGTGGTAACAAATTGGAAAAAGGCATCATCATTCATTCCCTCTAAAAGTCTTTCTAATGAGTAAATTAAATGCTTTCTGATTCTAACCTTGTCATGGTCACGAATCATGATAATTTCATTTCCACATCGAATCTTTCCCGATTCTATTAAGATTCCTTTCCTCCAACGATTTACACGAAATATTTCAATCTCTTGCTGAAGGAAGTCATCGAGCATTGCTGCTTCTTCTGTTTCTTCATCAAAAAAGATCCATTGATCACTAATTTGTTCAACTGTTCCTTCGTTATAGGCCCTCAGTTGAAAATCCAATAGTTTAATTCTTTGTTGTCGATTCATGTTTAACCTCCGTGCCTAATGCTTTCTTTTTCTTTGTAGACATCTTTGTGAGATTTTATAACTTGTTTATCTTTAATTTGGACAATTTACCAAATAAATTGGGCTGAATAGAATAAAAGCATTCAATGATATCCAGTGTCAATTACTGGAGAGAGGAGAAATATATGTGCGGAGTTTCAGGATGGGTTGATTTTACAAAAGATTTAAGAGACGAAAAAGATACGATCGAAAAAATGACCAAAACTCTAGCCAAAAGAGGACCAGATGAAACGAATCTCTGGGTTCAAACACATGCAGTGTTTGGTCATAAGCGCCTGATTGTTGTGGATCCTGAAGGCGGAAGGCAGCCAATGACAAAACAAAAGGAAGGTAATGAGTACACCGTTTGTTACAACGGTGAACTTTATAATACCGAAGATATCCGCAAAATTCTCCTTACTAAAGGATATTCTTTCAAAGGTCATTCTGATACAGAAGTTCTGTTAACTGCCTATATAGAATGGGCGGAAGAGTGCGTAAATTATTTCAACGGTATCTATGCATTTGCAATTTGGGATCAAGAGCGAGAACAATTGTTTATTGGCCGTGACCGATTGGGAGTAAAACCATTGTTTTATACGGAATTAAATAACGGAATTATATTTGCTTCGGAAATTAAGGCTATACTTGCAAACCCGGGAATGAAAACAGAACTGGAATATGAGGGGCTTGCAGAAATTTTCGGTTTAGGCCCTTCGAGAACACCTGGATCTGGAATCTTTAAAGGCATTAAGGAATTAAGGCCGGCACACGCTCTGACCTTTTCGAAAAATGGCTTAAAGATATGGCGCTATTGGAATGTTAAGAGTGATGTGCATAAGGATAATGTGGAAGAAACAGCAGAAAAGGTACGATATTTGGTAACAGACGCTGTAACAAGACAGCTTGTATCAGATGTGCCGCTTTCAACCTTCTTATCAGGCGGGCTTGATTCAAGTATTATTACAGCGATTGCTGCTAAAGGATTTAAAGACCAAGGAAAAGGTCAGCTTCATACGTATTCTATTGACTATGAAGGAAACGATCAATTTTTCAAAGCAAATGAATTCCAGCCAAATGCAGATGAGAAATGGATTAACATTGTAACCAAGGAGTTTCATACAAAGCACCATTTCAAAACAATTTCTCAGCAACAGTTAGTGAAAGACTTAACAGAATCGGTTCATGTTCGCGACTGTCCTGGTATGGCTGACATTGATTCATCCTTACTTTGGTTCTGTAAGGAAATAAAGCAGGACTTTGTTGTGAGTCTTTCTGGAGAGTGTGCGGATGAGATTTTTGGAGGATATCCATGGTTTCATCGCAAGGAAGATTTAGAGAGACCGAGTTTCCCTTGGATGCGTTCTGTTCATGAAAGAAATAATTTGTTAAGAGCTGATTGGCAGCAAAGATTGAATCTCAAGGACTATGTAATTGAAAAGTACAATCAGGCCATCCGGGAAACACCTAGATTGGATGGAGAGAGCCCAGAGGAAGCAAAGAGGCGAGAGCTTTTCTATATTAATATGACACATTTTATGACAACGCTGCTTGATAGAAAAGATCGGATGAGTATGGGAGCAAGTCTTGAGGTCAGGGTTCCTTTTGCAGATCACCGTCTTGTTGAATACGTTTGGAATATTCCTTGGGATATAAAAATGATTCATGGCAGAGAAAAGGGTATTTTGAGAAAAGCTTTTGAAGGAATACTTTCAGAGGAAGTACTTTATCGAAAGAAAAGCCCGTATCCCAAAACCCATAATCCAGAATATACATTAGCAGTTCAACAACAGTTGAAGGAGATATTAGCAGATAAGTCCTCGGTACTATATGAATTATTTAATCGTGAATTACTTAATGAACTTGTCGAATCAGGTGGTAATTCCTTCAAAGAACCTTGGTTTGGTCAGTTGATGTCAGGTCCACAACTATTAGCTTACTTCATTCAACTCGATATATGGTTTAAAGATTACAATATTAATATAGTAAATGGGTAGACATTAATAGTTGGATTCACAACTTTATTAGATTAAAATGAGTGTATGGAAGGGGATTGAACATGAAAAAAACCTTAATTACACTTATTTTAATCTGTTTTTTGCTTATTACGGTGATACCTGCACATGCAGAAACCCAGAGAGATGGCCGATTATGGCAGGATGAAACCATTTATTCGATCATGGTTGATCGCTTTTTTAATGCAAATACAAATAATGATAAGGAAGTGAATACACTCGACCCGCTCGCCTATAATGGCGGTGATTTTCAAGGAGTCATTGATAAATTGGACTATCTTAATGAAATGGGCTTCACAGCGATCCGATTAACATCAATATTTGATAATACTGCTGGTGGATATCATGGGTACTGGGTGAATGACTTTTATAAACCGGATGAACATTTTGGCTCAATGAAAACGTTTAAAAAACTTGTGCAAGAAGCACATAAACGAGAGATGAAGGTGGTTATTGATTTTGTATCCAATAACGTCTCTCTTGAACACCCATGGTTGATGGATTCATCCAAGAAAAATTGGTTTCATGAGAAGCAGGAAACGAGCGACTCAAAGGAACAGGATGAATTAGAAAATGGATGGGTGAACGGTTTGCCTGACCTTAATCAGGACAACCCTGAGGTAAAGGAATACTTATTGGACGCTGCTAAATGGTGGATTAACGAGACGGATATTGACGGTTATAGTCTTCCAGAAGTAAATTATGTACCTGTTTCCTTTTGGAGTGATTTTTCAAAAGAGGTTAAAAGCGAAAAGGAAGACTTTTTTCTGTTAGGGATCACTTCTACAAACAGTGTAGCAGACCCCAGAAAATATGTTGAGGCAGGAATTGACAGCCTTACTGATTATCAACATATTGAAGATTTAAGGAATGCCTTTGCTGCTACTAATCAAACCTTTGGCCCATTAAATGATAGCAAGGTTCAAAAGCTAGAAGTACAGCCGCAATTTTTTGATAACGAATTTACACCTAGATTTACACAAGATATCGTTTCAAATAAACATTTTCCAGGAGCACGCTGGAAAACGGCATTAACTTATATTTATTCAACACCCGGTATCCCAGTTGTTTTTTATGGAAGTGAAATTGCTTTAAATGGGGGAGAAATTCCAGATAATCGCCAGCCAATGAATTTTCGGACTGAGAAGGAACTCATTGACTATATAACCAAGCTTGGTGAGCTCCGGAATCAACTTCCTTCGTTAACCCGAGGAAGTATGGAAATGATTTACGAAAAAGATGGAATGGCAGTTTACAAACGTGTCTACCAAGATGAAACAGCGATTATTGCCATAAATAATACAAGTGAATCTCAAAACATTACCTTAAACAATGAGCAAATTGAAGGTGATAAAGAATTACGAGGATTGCTTAACGGAGATTTGGTTCGGAGCAATGGTGATCAATATGACCTAATCATCGACCGTGATGAATCAGAGATTTATGTCTTAACAAAAAAAAGCGGCATCAATATGCCTTTAGTGGGTTCCTTGGTTGCGGTGTACATCTTGTTCACTATTTTTATATTAAAAATTAGGAAAAGAAGAAAGTAAAAAGGGAAGCGCGATACTGCTAATAGAGTATCGCGCTTTCTTTATAGGCTATCCATTTACGATTTCTCCTCCATTTACATGAAGGATTTGTCCGCTTACGTAGGAAGAATCATCAGAAGCGAGGTATACATAGCTTGGGCCAAGCTCAAATGGCTGTCCCGCTCTGCCCATTGGTGTAGTTGAACCAAAGCTTGCCACCTGGTCTTCATTAAACGTAGAGGGAATCAACGGCGTCCAAATAGGACCCGGTGCTACGCCATTTACCCTTATACCTTGTGGGGCAAGCGATTTTGCCAGGGAACGTGTAAAGGTCACAATCGCACCTTTTGTTGCAGAGTAATCTAATAATTGCTCATTGCCGGCATAAGCCGTAACGGACGCCGTATTGATAATGGTTGATCCTTGTTTCAGATGGGGCAGGACCATTTTAGCCATATAGAAATACGAGAAAATATTGGTCCGAAACGTTTTTTCAAGCTGCGCGGACGAAATATCTAACAGACTTTTCTGTGGGTGCTGCTCTGCAGCATTGTTGACTAAAATATCAATTTTCCCAAATTGGTCCATCGTTTTACTAACGGTTTCCTTACAAAATTCCTCATTGCCTGCGTCACCGGAAAAAAGCAGACATCTGCGTCCTTCTGCTTCAACGAGTCCTTGTGTTTCTTCTGCATCCTGATGCTCATCCAAATAGACAATCACGACATCCGCACCTTCTTTGGCAAAATAAATGGCAACGGATTTACCAATGCCGCTATCCCCTCCGGTGATAATGGCTGTTTTACCGGCTAACTTACCAGCACTTTTATAGTTTTGATCAACAGAAACAGGACGAGGGTTCATGTCACTTTCAATACCAGGCTGGCGATTTTGGTGCTGTGATGGAAAAGTATTTTTTTGTTGTTTTTGGTTATTGGACATTCATTTTTACCTCCAAGTTTATTTACCTTGTTAGTTTGAGGAAAATGAACGAAAATATTAGAAAATAAAAAAGCTGCAATGATATTTTTTTGAGTTTATCTACATTGTGAGGCCGACAATTCGGACAGCTTTTGTAATTTTATGGTTTGGCGAGTCTGAATGAGCCCCTCATTCGGACAGCTTCTACTAGAATTGGAGCTTGCCTGTCCAAATGGGACCATGATTTGGACAGCATAGCTATTATGGGGCTCGCCCTGTCTGAATGAGCCCTGTATTCGGACATCTTCCCCCAGAATTGGGGCTTGCCTGTCCG
>NZ_BCVA01000010.1 GCF_001591505.1 Neobacillus niacini NBRC 15566 | reverse complement strand
TCTCAGGAGCCGGCAGAAAGATTTGTCTTTGATTGAGAGTCTCGAAGACAAATCGCATAAGTGTTATATAGGATAAAAGCAGAGGATGTGATTGTTATGTTTCAAGCAACTCTATTATTTATTTTAGCAGGCATAGCAGAGATAGGAGGGGGATACTTGATTTGGCAATGGCTGCGGGAAGGGAAGCCATCCTACTGGGGACTAATTGGAGGAGTGGTGCTTGCTTTGTACGGCGTAATCGCTACCTTTCAGGCATTCCCATCATTCGGCCGAGTATATGCTGCATATGGAGGAGTTTTCATTGTGCTTTCCCTATTATGGGGATGGGGCATTGACAAAAAGACTCCAGATATGTATGACTGGATTGGCGGCGGAATATGTTTAATAGGTGTTTTTGTGATATTGTTAGCTCCAAGACAATAGAAAAATGAGCTTGGATGTCCAAGCTCATTTTATTTATTTATTTATGTGCAACTTCATATTGTGAAATTTTATCTTCATAGTTTAGCGTTACGCCAATTTCATCCCAGCCGTTAAGAAGCATTTCTTTTGGGTATGGAGCAATATCAAACTTAATTTCTAAACCTTGATTATCAAAAACTACTTGTTCTTCGAGATTCACGGTAAGTGTGTATCCTTCAGTTTCAGCGTTTTGCATAATACTTTGAACTTGTTCTTCGCTTGCTTGAATCGTCAGGATACCATTTTTCACGCAGTTATTTTTAAAAATATCTGCATAGCTTTGCGCAATAATGACTCTAAAGCCAAAATCCTGAATCGCCCATGGAGCATGCTCACGAGAAGAACCACAGCCAAAGTTTTCACCAGTTACTAAGATGGAGGCTCCCTGATATTTTGGGAGATTCATCGAAAAATCTTTTCGAAGGTTACCATCATCATCAAAACGCCAGTGGTAAAATAAGAATTGCCCAAAACCGCTTCGCTCAATTCTTTTTAGAAATTGCTTTGGAATTATCTGATCGGTATCAACATTGCTTCGATTTAACGGACAAACGACTCCTGTATGAATGCGTAATGGTTCCATTTATAGTACCCCCTGAGCAGTGAACTGACGAACATCAACGAAACGGCCTGCAACCGCAGCAGCAGCAGCCATTTCAGGACTTACAAGGTGAGTGCGAGACCCGTTTCCTTGGCGGCCTTCAAAATTACGGTTAGAAGTAGAGGCACAGCGTCCGCCTGGAGGAACAATGTCATCATTCATTGCCAGACACATACTGCAGCCAGCTTCACGCCATTCAAAGCCTGCTTCTTTAAAAATTTGGTCAATACCTTCTTTTTCCGCAGCCATTTTGACACTGAAAGAGCCCGGGACAACAATTGCCTTGACATTAGGATTAACCTTGTGTCCCCGAACAACATCCGCAGCTTTTCGTAAATCACTTAACCGTGAATTGGTGCATGAACCGATAAAGACATGATCAATTTCTACACTAGAAATAGGTTGACCCGCTTCAAGTCCCATATATTGAAGGGCACGAGAAATTTCATCCTTTTTATTCGCTTTTTCTTCATGATCTGGATTTGGTACAGCGGCTGTTATTGGGATACACATGCCTGGGTTTGTGCCCCATGTAACCTGAGGTTCTACTTCAGAAGCTTCTATCTCAACGACCGCATCATAAACCGCCCCTTCATCAGTGGCAAGAGCGCGCCATTTTGCTACAGCTTCCTCGAATGCCTCACCCTTAGGAACATGTCTGCGTCCTTTTAAGTATTCAAACGTTGTGTCATCAGGAGAAATCAAGCCTGCACGTGCACCAGCCTCAATGGACATATTACAAACAGTCATACGCTCTTCCATTGATAGGGAGCGGATTGCCTCACCCGTATATTCCATTACATAACCGGTTCCAAATTGGACCCCGAATTTACCAATAATTGCAAGAATTAAATCCTTTGCAGTTACGCCTGTTCCGAGCTTTCCATTTACCTTCACATTCATTGTTTTAGGAGGTGCTTGCCAAAGCGTTTGAGTTGCTAGGACATGTTCTACTTCACTTGTCCCAATTCCGAACGCTAGAGCACCAAACGCACCATGTGTAGAAGTATGGCTATCACCACAAACGATTGTTTTTCCAGGTTGTGTAAGACCGAGCTCAGGACCAATTACATGGACAATCCCATTGTCAGGATGTTGGCGGTCTGAGAGTTCAACACCAAATTCTTGGCAGTTCTCTTTTAATGTATCAATTTGTTTCTTTGAGATGGGATCTTTAATTTCGTTTCGATCACGAGTTGAAACATTATGATCCATTGTTGCATAAGTTAGATCTGGGCGGCGTACTTTTCGACCGTTCATTCGTAATCCTTCGAATGCTTGAGGAGAGGTTACTTCATGAACAAGGTGTAAATCGATATATAGTAAATCAGGTTTTCCTGCTTCTTGATATACAACATGCTGCTCCCAAACTTTTTGAATAATGTTTTTTGGTTTTTGCATAATGTCCTTCCTCACGTTTATAGATTTAGTGGGGGAGTAAACCCCGGGATTTGCATTATATCAGCGTTTTAATGGAATATATCGGCGATAATCAGGATAAATCAGCGATACACCCAATTTTCATCAAATGTAGATAAGGGGAAGCCGCTGGACCAAGAGTCCCAGCGGCTTCCAACCTGCACAAAATCAATTACACGTAACAGCTCATGATACATTTTGAGGCGTTTTGGGATTTAATATAATCAACAATGAGACGAGTCATTTCTTCTGTGCCCACTTGCCTTCCTTCAGGTATGTGAAGGTCAGCTGTATGGAATCCACTATCTAAGACAGACTGTACCGCATCTTCAATTAATTTTGCCTCATCATTCAGTTGGAAAGAGTAACGCAGCATTAATGCAGTTGATAAAATCATGGCTGTTGGGTTGGCGATCCCTTTGCCTGCAATATCTGGTGCCGAACCATGAACAGGTTCATATAAACCAACTCCATCTTCACTCAACGATGCTGAAGCAAGCATTCCTAGAGAACCAGTTAGGACAGAAGCCTCATCACTAAGGATGTCACCGAACATATTCTCGGTAACAATAACATCGAACTTTGAAGGATTTGTAATGAGTTTCATTGCAGCCGCATCAACCAATACATGCTCAACCACGACATCTGGATACTGAGCTTTTTTCTCCTCAACAATTTCACGCCACATCTTACTAGATTCCAACACGTTTGCTTTATCAACAGAAGTGAGGTGCCCACGCCGTCCTTGTGCTGCTTGAAAACCTTTGTCTACGATTCTTTCAATCTCTTTACGTGTATAAGCGAGTGTATCAACCACTGTTTGACCGTTGTCTCGGCGTTCACTTGGAGTACCAAAGTAAATTCCGCCGGTTAGTTCTCGGACAATCAATAAATCACTGCCAGCCACGATTTCTTCTTTCAAAGGAGAAGCATGAAGCAAATTTTTAAACCCTTTAATCGGTCTTAAATTTGCATATAACTCTAGTGCCTTACGAATACCGAGTAATCCTCTTTCAGGGCGTAAATGGGAGGGGTTGTTATCCCATTTTGGGCCGCCAACGGCACCTAATAATACAGCATCTGCCTGCTTACAAGCGTCAACTGTAGTTTCCGGCAGCGGTGTACCGTATTGGTCAATGGCTGCCCCTCCGATCTCATGGGTTTCGAAGGTAAAACTATGGTTAAAATCTTCAGCAATTGCACTCAAAACGTCTTTTGCTGAATTAATAACTTCCTTGCCAATCCCATCACCAGGTAGTAATACAATACGTTTTTTCATTCGAAGCAACCTCCTCGTCATTTTTTACATCGCCTCAGGAAAGATTCTTAAGCTTGAGCCGGTTCTAGTTGAACAATGGCTTTAGTGCTAAATAATACACGATTTACAGTATTCAAGAACGCTTTAGCAGAAGCTTCTAATACGTCCTGAGCTGATCCGCGGCCACTAACTTGTGCACCATCAACTGTCATTTTCACATGCACTTCAGCTAAGGCGTCACGCCCTTGACCAACGGAATTTAATTTATAATCAGTAAGATGAATTTCCTCTTTTATTAGAGCTTCCAATGTGTTCATTAGCGCTTCAACACTTCCTGAACCTGTACGGGCAGTTTCAACTCGAACACCTTCTGGCGTGTTAAGCGCAACTGTTGCAGTAGGGAGGTTGGCGGAACCATAATGAACTTGGAAAGCTACAAGTTCATACTTTTTAACATCAACAACGGCTGTCTGGATGTCAGTTAATATCGTAAATAAATCTTCATCAGTAACTTCTTTTTTACGATCGGTAAGCTGTTTAAAAGCTGTAAATGCTTCTTGAAGCTTTTCGGCAGATAAGGTAAAGCCCATATTTTCAATCTTGTCTTTAAAAGCATGTCGTCCCGAATGCTTACCGAGTACTAAATCATTTGATTGAATACCAACCATTTCAGGAGTGATAATTTCATAGGTTAAAGTATTTTTTAATACACCATCCTGGTGAATACCAGACTCATGAGCGAAAGCATTTTTCCCTACTACAGCTTTATTCCCAGGAACGATCATTCCTGTAAAGCGGCTGACAAGGTCGCTTGTGCGCTTGATTTCTTTTAAAACAAGATTCGTAGTATAAGGGTATTTATCTTTTCTAATATTTAGTGCTACTGCGACTTCCTCTAGTGAGGCATTCCCGGCACGTTCCCCAATCCCGTTGATCGTACCCTCGACTTGGGTAACACCGTTCTCAATAGCAGCTAGTGTATTGGCAACAGCCATTCCTAAATCATCATGACAATGGCAGGAAAGTGATGCCTTATGGATATTTGGAACGTTTTCTCTGATATACCGGAACATATAACCATATTCTGCTGGAGTGGCATAGCCTACCGTGTCAGGGAGGTTAATGACTGTTGCTCCTGCGTCGATAACCTTTGTAATGATTTTGACAAGAAAATCAAGATCGGAGCGAGATGCGTCTTCAGCAGACCATTCGATATGCGGGAATCTTTGTTTTGCATATGCCACCATATCGACAGAGGTTTGAATGACTTCCTCAGGTGTTTTGAACAATTTATATTTCATATGAATTGGGGAGGTTGCAAGGAAAACATGCAACCTTGGTTCTGCAGCATCCTTTAACGCGTCCCACGCAATGTCAATGTCCGATTTGGTTGCTCTTGCCAGGCCTGTTACGGAACTGTTTTTAATACTCCGGGCAATTGCTCTTACTGCCTCGAAATCCCCTTGGGAGGAAGCCGGAAAACCGGCCTCCATAATATCAACGCCAAACTTTTCTAATTGTCGAGCAATCTCAAGTTTTTCGAGTTGATTTAAGTTTACACCAGGAGATTGTTCACCATCACGCAGTGTCGTATCAAAGATGTTAACGTGAACCATTTACCACAGCTTCTTTCTTTTGGTTTACAGGCTTTTTAATAAATGGCATTAATTCACGAAGCTCACGGCCAACAACCTCAATTTGGTGATTATTTTCGCTACGGTTGATTGCGTTAAATTGTGGACGGTTTGCTTGGTTTTCCAAGATCCAGCCTTTCGCAAATGCACCAGTTTGGATATCTGTTAATACATCTTTCATGCGGGCTTTTGTATCTTCGTTAACAACACGTGGTCCAGATACGAAATCTCCCCACTGAGCTGTATCAGAGATAGAATAACGCATGTTTTCTAATCCTCCTTCATATAGAAGGTCAACGATTAATTTTAATTCGTGTAAACACTCAAAGTAAGCAACTTCAGGCTGGTAACCAGCTTCTACTAGCGTTTCGAAACCAGCTTTGATTAGGGCAGTGGTACCACCGCAAAGAACCGCTTGTTCTCCGAATAGATCTGTTTCTGTTTCTTCTTGGAAAGAAGTTTCTAGTACACCTGCACGAGCAGAACCGATTCCTTTTGCATAAGCAAGAGCAAGTTCACGTGCTTGACCTGTATAGTCTTGGTATACTGCGTAAAGTGCTGGAACACCAGCGCCTTCTGTATACGTACGACGTACTAAGTGCCCTGGACCTTTAGGAGCAACCAAGAATACGTCAACATCAGCAGGAGGAACGATTTGTGTAAAATGAACGTTGAAACCATGGGCAAATACTAATGAGTTACCAGCTTCAAGGTTTGGTTTAATGCTCTCTTCATATACTTTAGGCTGCATTTCATCTGGAAGTAAAACCATGATAACGTCAGCTTGTGCAGTTGCATCTGCAACAGATGTTACTTCAACACCATCTTCAACAGCTTTATCCCAAGACTTACCGCCTCTTAAACCAACAACAACGTCAAATCCGCTTTCTTTAAGGTTTAATGCATGTGCATGACCCTGTGAACCATAACCGATTACTGCGATCTTCTTTCCTTGTAAAACTGCCTCTTGAATATCTCCGTTATATAATACTTTTGCCATTATAATCATCCCTTCGAAAATGTTTATTTTATTTGAGAGTAGGTAGTTAACTCGTTAACCTGTGGTTGATGTCCGCGTAAGAAGGCGGTTAGTCCAGTTCTAGCAATCTCTTTAATTCCATATGGGCGAAGCAAGTCAATCAACGCGTCAATTTTGTCTGGCCGGCCAGTGATTTGGATCGTTAAGCTATCTTTGCTTACGTCAATAATCAAGGCGCGGAAGGGGTCTATGATCCCGTTAATTTCACTGCGAAGCTGTGAGCTGCCTGCTACTTTAATGAGGGCTAGTTCACGTGCAACAATCGCCTTATCGGTAATATCTGAAACCTTTAAAACATCAATTTGCTTGTTTAATTGCTTTGTAACTTGTTCAAGGCGCTGCTCATCTTCAACTTCAACCACCAAGGTCATTTTTGAAATGCCTTCGGTTTCAGTTGGACCGACTGATATACTTGAGATATTAAATTGACGTCTTTGTAGTAGACCTGTGACACGATTTAATACACCACTTCGGTCCTGAACGGTTAAGGATATAATCCGTTTCATGATGGTTTCACCCCAATCATTTCATGTATTCCTTTTCCAGGAGCGATCATCGGGAAGACTTTTTCCTGCTGGAGCACTCGGCAATCCATTAAAACAGGACCGTTATATGCAAAAACTTCTGGAAGCTTTGTGATCAATTCTTCCTGACTTTCGATTTTGTACCCGCGGATATGATAGGCTTCCGCAAGCTTTACAAAATCTGGGTGTGTATGCAAAATGGATTCTGAAATACGGTTACCATGTAATAATTCCTGCCATTGTCGAACCATACCTAAGGCACCGTTATTAACAATGATGATCTTGACAGGGAGATTCTGTTCATAGATAACAGATAACTCTTGCAGTGTCATTTGGAATCCAGCATCACCTACAATGGCTACCACTGTGCTTCCAGGTGAAGCCATTTGCGCTCCAATCGCAGCAGGGAAGCCGAAGCCCATCGTTCCTAGTCCACCGGATGTAACCCAGCGGTGGGGTTTTTCAAAGTTGTAATACTGAGCGGCCCACATTTGGTGCTGACCAACGTCCGTCGTAACAACTGCCTCACCATTTGTTACTTTATGAATGGCTTCAATCAACCATTGTGGAGACATTCCGTTTGGATCATGCTTATACCATAATGGGTACTCTTCTTTTAACTTATTTAGTGTTGCTAACCAATCACCAGCCTCCGGTGATTCACTTGTCTGGTTCATTAATTCAACTAATGCTTCTTTTGAATCGGATACGATTGGTATTTGAGTTGGAACATTTTTACCAATTTCTGCTGGATCGATATCAATATGAGCAACCTTTGCATTTGGAGCAAAGTGCTTTAAGTTCCCAGTCAGACGGTCATCAAAACGGGCGCCGATATTAATAAGTAAATCTGCTTCGTACAATGCCATGTTAGCTGTATACGTTCCGTGCATGCCACCCATCCCAAGGGAGAGGGGACTATTTGCAGGGAAAGTTCCAAGTCCAAGAAGGGTGGTTACAACTGGGATCTTGTGTTTTTCAGCAAAGGCTGTTAACTCTGTTGAAGCTTTTCCGTGAAGAATTCCTGCACCTGACAGAATCACTGGTTTTTTAGCCCTAGAAATGGCATCTGCAAGTTTCTTGATCTGCAGCGGATTTGGCTTGGTTGTCGGCTGATAACCAGGAAGATCAATCGTTCCTTCTGCAGGAATTTCAAACAATTCTCCAGCAGAGATATCTTTTGGAACATCAATCAGAACCGGACCAGGACGCCCTGTAGAAGCGATATGAAAGGCCTCTTTTACAATCCTTGGTAAGTCAGAGATGGATTGAACCTGATAATTATGTTTTGTAATAGGTGTCGTAATTGCCATGACATCGGCTTCTTGAAATGCGTCGGTTCCGATTATTCCTCTTGCTACCTGTCCAGTGATAACCACTAGAGGTAAAGAATCCATCATTGCGTCAGTAATTCCAGTCACCAGATTGGTAGCACCAGGACCAGAAGTTGCGATTACAACACCGGGTTTTCCTGTTATACGTGCGTAACCTTCAGCAGCATGAATGCTTCCTTGCTCGTGACGGAAGAGGACGTGCTTAATGGTGCCTCTTGCACGATAAATCGCGTCATATATTGGCAGAACGGCACCACCCGGATACCCAAAAAGCGTATCAACACCTTCATTAATTAATAAGTCAATGAGCAGGTCTGCACCCGTTTTCGGTGCCGTACTTGTTTGGAAATCCGGCTTTGCTTCTACTTTCACCTCGTATTCCCTCCTTGTAAATATTCAAATCTTTAAAAAGTGAACCGGTGTAGATATTTTACCTGTATAATAAAAAAGGCCATTTTCTCTCCGAATAAACTGCCAGTTTATTTAGACAACAGCAGAATATTTCGGGGAGAAAAGGCCTTCCATTTCTCGGTACCACCCGGTTTTACAGTATCCTCACGAATACTGCCTCTTGAAGCGAATAAATAAAATCATTAGCGCTTCTTTTTGTAACAGGTGTCTTAGAGTACACCCGATTGAGCCTAATAAGTTAGGACTGTTCAGCTCAATACTCAGGGAGGATGTCGGAATAAGGTGTATTACTGGGCTCACAGCAACCCCAGCTCTCTGAAAATACATGTTCTTATTCCTTTATTCCCGTCATCGATTTTGTCTATGAATTTTTCAAATCTACTGAAGTGTCTTTAACCTCGGCGATTAAAAGGGAGCCTAAACCCTGAGCAGGTTAAAGCGACAGTAACTAACTGCTATATTTTCATAACCCCGCCAGTGTTGGCAGATGTAACTAACTTTGCGTATTTGGCTAAGTAGCCAGATTTGATTTTAGGTTCTGGTTTTTGCCATAAACGGCGTCTTTCTACCAGTACCTCGTCATCAACAATTAATTCAATCGTTCTTGCCTCAAGATCAATGAGAATCTTGTCGCCATTCTCAACGAGCCCGATAGGACCGCCTTCAGCAGCTTCCGGTGAGATATGGCCAATGGAGATTCCACGGCTTGCGCCAGAGAAACGACCATCAGTAATGAGAGCAACTTCCTTCCCTAAACCGCGGCCGGCAATTGCTGATGTTGGAGCAAGCATTTCTGGCATTCCTGGTCCGCCTTTAGGTCCTTCGTAACGAATGACGACAACATGACCAGCCTTAACAGTTCCATTATTAATCTTTTCCAGTGCTTCATCTTGGGACTCAAAAACAATTGCTTCACCAAGGAAAGTTTTAATAGATGGATCAACAGCACCAACTTTGATAACACCGCCATCTGGAGCAATGTTTCCATATAGAATGGATAGACCGCCAACAGGGCTATATGGATTATCTTTAGTCCGAATGACTTCTTCATTTGTTATTGTTGCATCCTTCACATTTTCAGCAAGAGTCTTACCGGTAATACTTAAACAATCTTGATGGAGAGCACCTTCTACTTTACATAACTCATTAAGAATGGCACTAACTCCTCCAGCGCGATGTACATCATCCATAGAATAATCAGACGCCGGCATAATTTTAGATAAATACGGAACTCGTTCAGCAATTTTATTAATTTCACGTAGATCATAGTCAATACCAGCTTCATGAGCGATAGCTAAGGTATGTAAAACGGTGTTTGTCGATCCCCCCATAGCCATATCTAAAGCAAATGCATTGTCTATTGCTTCTTTAGTGACAATATCTCGTGGTTTAATATCCTTTTTCACTAATTCAACTAAGTGTTTTGCTGCTTGTCGAATTAACTCGTGTCTTTCTTCAGAAGTAGCTACAATTGTTCCGTTACCCGGAACCGTCATGCCTAACACTTCCATCAGACAGTTCATTGAGTTTGCAGTAAACATTCCAGAACAAGATCCGCAAGTGGGGCATGCTGCAGTTTCGATTTCAAGCAGCTCCTGCTGAGTCATTTTCCCACTATGGTATGCTCCAACTCCTTCAAATACAGAAGTAAGAGAAAGGTTTTTTCCAGTAGAAGAAACACCGGCTTCCATTGGGCCACCAGACACAAAAACGGAAGGGACGTTGGTTCTAACTGCTGCCATTAACATTCCAGGTGTGATTTTGTCACAGTTCGGAATGTAAAATACACCATCGAACCAATGAGCATTAATGACAGTTTCAGCACTATCAGCAATAATTTCGCGGCTTGGAAGGGAGTAGCGCATTCCCACATGACCCATTGCTATTCCGTCATCTACACCGATTGTGTTAAATTCAAAAGGGATTCCGCCCGCTTCTCGTATCGCTTCTTTTACAATTTCACCGAAATGATTAAGGTGTTTATGTCCTGGGATAATCTCAATAAATGAGTTGCAGACACCAATAAATGGTTTTTCTAAATCTTTTACTGTTACCCCTGTTGCGTATAATAGGCTTCGGTGGGGAGCACGATCAATTCCCTTTTTAATCATATCGCTTCGCATTTTCTAATCTCCTAACTGACAACAGCGTGGTTTGCTGATTCAGGGTAACAAGCCACTCCGTCTGTTGTTACGATTTTTCTAAATTCTTCTAAAAGGTCGTTTGTAACGTTTCCTGGATTGCCGCCGCTAATTACCCGGCCATCGACATTAATAACAGCAATAACTTCTACAGCTGTTCCAGTCAAGAACACCTCGTCAGCCACATAAACATCGTGGCGAGTAAATGGAGATTCTTTAACCTCGTAGCCTTTCGCTTTTGCTACATCGATGATAGCGTTCCGAGTGATACCTTCTAACGCTCCCAAGTAAACAGGCGGGGTATAAATCACTCCATTTTTTACAATGAAGATATTATCCGCAGAACCTTCTGTTACATAGCCTTGATCATTTAACATTAATGCCTCTTCAACACCAGCTTGATTAGCTTCTAATTTAACTAAAATATTATTTAAATAATTTAGTGATTTTACCTGTGGGCTTAATACATCTGGGCGATTTCTTCTACTTGGAACCGAAGCAATCTTTATTCCCCGATCGTAATATTCCTGAGGAAACATTTTCAATTCCTCTGCGATGATAATAACGCTTGGTTTCGAGCAGGAAGATGGGTCGAGTCCGAGATTTCCTTTACCTCGCGAAACAACAACACGAATATAGGCGCTGTTCAATTCATTTTTTCTGATCGTATCGACAATTAATTGTGTCATTTCTTCCTGTGTATAAGGAATATTCAGCATAATGGATTGTGCTGATTCGTACAGTCTTTTTAAGTGAGCATCGAGCCTAAAGACGTTTCCGCTATATACACGAATGCCTTCAAATACTCCATCACCATATAAAAAACCATGGTCAAAAACTGAAACTACAGCATCCTCTTTCTTAACGAAATCGCCGTTAAGGAATATCCATTGACTTCCCAACCTAACCACTCCTTTTAGTGATACAACGCTTTAGATAATTAAAATCTGTTGAAAAAAATACCTATGCCATAACTCCTAGTTCATAGGATGAGTGAAAGCATGCTCATTTGTTAGAATATTTAATTCAAATTATATTTTCAGTTATCTTACACCCAATCTAAATCTTGGTCAACACAAAAATCTGACAATTCAAATAAATTAAAATTATTGTTAGCGTTTTCATCCTTGTCAGATTAAGGTTGGAAGAAAATAAAAATAGTAAAAAAATTTTTTTTGAGGTCAAAAAAGAAGAGTTGAAAGGAGTAATTTCACACGGGGATTCTACTATAGTCAAGTAAAAAAACAGATTGAATTATGAGGTCAATTCCACAATAAAGAAGCGTACTTTAGTTTTTTACTATAGTTGTTTTTTACTTTTCCTACTATTTAATTTTTGCGAGATATTCGTATACTTCACGAAGATTTTTATAACCCTTGGACTGGGCAAGTGTTAAATAATGACTCCAAATCTTTGCTGTCAGTTTTGCATCCTCTAGAGCATGGTGCCGATTGATTACTTCAATCCCACATTGCTCGCAAGCGGCTTCTAGTGGGATGGATTTGATCAAAGGATTTGATATGCGA
The DNA here is from genome assembly GCF_001591505.1 of Neobacillus niacini NBRC 15566. Classification (GTDB taxonomy): domain Bacteria; phylum Bacillota; class Bacilli; order Bacillales; family Cytobacillaceae; genus Neobacillus; species Neobacillus niacini. The sequence continues at coordinate 132,939 of NZ_BCVA01000010.1, read as the reverse complement.
ATCAGAAAGGAGGTATCGATAATTCTGTGTTCGAATCTAGTTTTTAATAAATCCCATGTCAGTTTTTGCATAAAAGATTGTTCATGCTTGGCGTGGTGGGCGACAAGTGGATGATTCTTAATGAATTTGAAAAATTCCAGTAACACCTCTGAGGCCATAGGTGCACTGCTTAGTTCCTCATTGGTAATGTTGGTCAGGGTGGATATTTCATCTGAAATGGTCTGTGGAGAATGTACCAGGGAATAAAAGGTTTCTGTTTTCGATAGCTGATTACCTATCATTTTGATGGCACCCACGGAGATGACTCGATCTCCTTTTTCGGGATAGAAACCGGTAGTTTCTAAATCAAATACAACAACCTGTAATTCCTGTAAGGGTGTGTCAAGGCAATTGTTTTCTTTCATTTCTTTTTGCAGTTGTCGGATGAAAGAGATATTTTGCATATTGGTTTGCCCTTGAACACCTGCGTAAATATTGGAGCCAAGTTTGCCTGACATAGTCCTAAAAAATTGAATCATATCATTCATTCCCATTAGGTATCCTCCTTTTCTATTAAATTTTTTACATAACGGTACAATGCCATCCCGTTTCTTAGTATTTCTTTTACCTCTTCCTTTTGTTTTTTTGAGAGGGTAGAGATAGGCAGAAAGTGGCTATTTTCGTAATTGTCCGGTTTTGATAGAGATAGACGGTAGTTTAGTAATTTTATGAACTGTTGTTTATATATTTCTCCCTTAATAGAAGGAAGTTCTATTTGTGAAAGCTTTTCCAGTCTAGAAATAGTAGAGGTCTCAAGGATATTCCCTTTTATAGCCAATAAACGAACCGCATTTACATATGGAAAGAGGGCTTTCTCTTTTATATTTAAGGAACCTGTATGTGGTCCGTGAGTTTCCACTAGTATTTGCCCCAGTACACCGAGTCCCTTTTTTAGGTATAGCGTATTATTAAGTATTTTATTAAAGAGGCACTCTTTATGGATAATCTGATATACTTCTGTTTTTAAGTTTTCTAGAAAGCTTGCTTCACCATAAAGAGATCTTCCGTCTATGAAGATCAATAAATGACGAATAGATTCCCAGTTTGAGTTGAATGACCAATTTACTAATTGCTGCCTCCATTCGGAAAGTGATTTACACCATAAGGGGTTGCTTGCCATAACAGCTCCATCACAATACGCATATCCTGCAAGTTGTAAACCTTGTGAGATTTCTTTTCCTAACACCATAAAATATTCGTATATTGAATCTCCTTGCTGTTGATAAATAATGCCGTGATCCTGATCGCTCCAGATGGATTGCTCAAATCGTCCAGCACTGCCCATCATGAAAAAAGTGAAGGGGCATGGAGGGGAGCCGAAAAATTTTTCTGTTTGTTTAACCGAAACAGAAATTACTCGCTGAATGATTTCATCATGTAGCTGATTTAACTGTAAATGATTGCGAGATACCCAAATGATGTGGTCATCACGGAATCTCCTAATCTCTAAGTAGCTGGCCATCCATTGAGTTACCTCCTTTTCGATAAATATCTTCCATCCCCTTGAAAGAGGATGGAAGGGGGGATTAAGCCTTTAACTTTGAATCTGAACTAATGATCGACATTTCAGTCTTGACCATTTCAGGGTATCCGTAGCTTCCGTGCTCACTCAAGTCAAGACCAATAATCTCTTCTTCTTCTGTAACGCGTAGTCCGTTCATTAAGGCTTTCATAATGGTTAAGAGGATAAAGGAGACGATAAAGGCAAAAGCACCACTGCTAACAACTCCTAATGCCTGAACTCCAAGTTGATGTAAGCCGCCTCCGTAAAATAACCCTGGCTCACCAACTGTTGCTAATTCGGGTGTTGCAAAAAAACCTGTTGATAAGGTTCCCCAAATTCCTGCTGCACCGTGTACAGACAATGCCGCGATTGGATCATCAATCCCTTTGCTTTCAAAGAATCGAATGCTATAAAATACTAGGAAACCTGCAATGAAACCGATTAGGACTGCGGCCCAAGTATCAACAAATGCACAGGAGGCCGTGATTGCGACTAAGCCAGCTAAGGCACCATTCAACATCATTGGTACATCTGCTTTACCTAAAACAATCCAGGAAATAATCATCGCTGCGATGACGCCGGCACCCGCAGCTAAGTTTGTGTTAACTGCTACGAAACCAAAGAAGGCAGCGTCAACAGAAACTGTACTTCCTGCGTTAAACCCAAACCACCCAACCCATAAGAGTAATACGCTTAAGGCAGTGAACACTTGATTGTGTCCAGCAAGATTATTTGCTGACCCATCTTTATTATATTTTCCGATACGAGGCTTTAGGATTAATGTGGCTGCAAATGCTGCCATTGCGCCTGTTAAGTGAACAACAGTTGAGCCTGCGAAATCTTGTTTACCATGATCTGCTAACCAGCCGCCGCCCCAAATCCAGTGGGCAATGGGTGGATAAACAATCACTGAGAATAGTACTGCAAATACGAGGTATGCTCCTAATTTCGCTCTTTCTGCAAAGCCCCCAAACGCAATGGTTAAGGATATACCTGCAAAAGCTAATTGGAACAAAAAGAATACTGAACCGGAAAGTGCTAGACCTTCGATATCATATCCTGAGTAGAAGAAGTCCGAAAGTCCGATAAGTGGATTTCCTTTACCAAAGATTAAACCGTAACCTACTGCCCAAAATACGATAGACGAGATACCAAAAGTAAGAATCGTTTTTCCTGCAATATGACCAGCATTTTTCATGCGGGTTGATCCAGTTTCCAGAAGGATGAATCCTCCAATCATCAGGATGACAAGAACTGCTCCAACCATTACCCATAAACTGTTCATTAAGAATATAGTATCCATTCATTCTCCCCCTTGAGTTCATGTTAATTTTCTTAACATTTAGTGTATTTGTATTTTTACATGGATTTAAAGTGGATTCTACAATTGTGTAAGGTTACCTGACATGGTTTTTAGAGTTCTCAGAAAAATAAGTGAGTTTTTTATGAAAAAGAGGCGGGGGAGAGGGTGAGTTTTGTAAAAAAACCATCCTCTTTAGAGAGTTTACTTGTGAGGTGTAAAACGGTAAATAACAGACCAAATCACATCAACTTCACAGTACATTCCACAGTCAAAAAGGCTTAGAGGTGCAACTATCTCTATGCTTTTAATTTCTTCATGAAACCACCCGTAAGTTGTACAAGTTTAGTAGACGCTAAAGCAAGTTTGATAAACAAGCGGAGAAATTTCTCTTAATCTCGAAATAGCACTGAAAATTGCTTAATTAGACGGAAGGATTCCGACTATCGACACGAAAAACATGAAAATGGGTAATTTTGCTTTGCTTAATCGGAAAATCTCCGCTTATATACCCGAACCGATCTCTATTCTGAAGTCTAACCGAAAAATCTCCACTTAAAATCACTGGTTACTCAATTAAGGATAAGGCTTCCTATTTTTCAAAAAACCAAGTAAACCTCATTTAGATGCGTTGAGGGGGGACCTTCGTTTTGCCACATGTACCAAATCTCAAAAATTCACACACACAATCAATAAAAAACGCACTGTGAATTATATTGTCAATTCAAGTGCGTTTTGCTATGTGTTTTATATTGTTTGAACCTCTAATGTAAACCTGTTACTTTATTAAGAAGATGGTCCTTTTCGCAACCCAAACTGCGCATTCAATTGTCCTTGAATCATCTTTCTAGTAATCTCATTCTGGTTTTGCTTTTTCTGAGCTCGAAGCATTTCTTTTCTAATTTCATGTGTTTGAACACCATCTTCAATTTTGTTTGCAATTTCCACTAATAACTCAACATCTGCAAAGGAATATTTTCTGCTCCCGCCAGCAGACCTTTCGGGGAAAATTAATTTACGTTCCTCATAATAGCGTATTTGCCGCTCTGAAAGACCGGTTAGGTCTCTTACAATCCCAATCGTTATCACCTTTTTATCTTTATATGAAGAATCATTTGCCATTTTTAATCTCACCACGCTCTTATGTGATTAGGTTTATATTTTAATTTATGTTAATTTTCCTTACATTGATTGGATTTTTTTAGGGGGGAATGTCTTTTTGAAAATTGTTTGCAGTTCACTTAATGTGAGGGAATGTAGTTCATCGTCAGAAGCGTTATAAAGACCAGATTCAATTAATCTATTAATGTAAAATAGTTTAAGTGTTTTGATTCCTTTACGCAATTGATTTGTCATTTCCTTCCCTCCATGGTTATCGATTTTGAATGGCTCTAATCAGTTCATGTGCATGTGAGCCCAGTTTTTTCATGAGCTCTTCATACAATTCATCTCTTCGTTTATCTAGCTGAAGGATCCTTTCAGCTAATTTGATATCATTCGTCGTATACATAGCTAATCTCCCCTTATCTAAACAGTATGTATTCTAAAAGTTAACGAAATAATTTAAATTTGTCAGGGGTTGTGTCAGAAACACTGACATGATTTTTGATTTGTTAGTATAAATCTTACAAATTGAAAAGAACCAGGCGTTGACTGCCTGGTTCTTACATACTTTTAAAATTCGCCATCAAATGGTGTGAATGGGAAGTTAAAACGTCTTTCCACTGCACGCAGGCGTTGGTTAACCCGCTGTAGACGTCGTTGAAGTTGGTTTACATCACGTTGAAGTTGATTAATTTCTCTTTCCTGACGCTGATTTTCTCTTTCAAGCTGATTGACTCTGCGCTCAAGTTGTTGTGGTTGTCTATCTGGATCATACGGGTCATATTGGTTTTGTTGAGTATACGAATCAAATTGTTCAAATTGATTGTAATCATACTGTGTTGGTGGTACTTGATAATAGCCATAAGGATACATTGGGCAACTCTCCTTTTTTAAATGAATACCATATAGGTTATGTAGTCATTCGCGGAGAGTGTGGGCATGTGCCTAGGAACGAGCAAGGTAAATAATGAAAAAATCAACAGAATAAAACAATTAACTCTTTAATACTATTTTTATATTACATTTTTACATCATTAAAAAGGAAAACAAATAAAGTGCGCCAATAAAATATTGAATAAGTCAATAAAAAAAGTTATAATCACTTATATTCTAAAAATTTAAAATGTTTCAAAGATTAGTTTTTTAAAAAAACATTAGGGGGTCAAAAATGAAGAAGGCAAAATATTTTGTAACGTTTATGGTCATGGCTTTTATTTTAGTTCTAACCGCTTGCGGCTCTAGTGAAACAAGTGGAAATGGCTCTGATTCCGATGACAAAAAGAAAGCTCTCCGCGTTGTAACTGACGCTGCCTATGCACCATTTGAGTATCAAGATAAAGGTGAAATTGTAGGATTTGATATTGATTTAATTAAAGCTGTTGCGAAAGAAGCAGGATACGAGATTGATATTGCTCACACAGGCTGGGATCCAATTTTCGTAGAATTAGAGAAGAAAATTGCCGATATTGGTATTTCGTCGATTACCATAAATGATGATAGGAAGAAAACATATGATTTTTCTGTACCATACTTCTTATCTACCAATAAGATTATGGTTCCAGAAGGCAGTGATATTAAAAGTGCTGAGGATTTGAAGGATAAAACTGTTGCTGTTCAAAATGCAACCACTGGACAGGAAGCAGTTGAAGGTCTTCTTGGTAAAAACAGTCCACAGATAAAAAAGTTCGAAAACAATAACTTAGCAATCCTTGAGCTGAAGGCTGGAGGAGCAGATGCTGTTGTTGCGGATAATACAGTAATTGAAGAATATGCAAAAAACAACCCAAATGATAAATTTGTCATTATTGAAGATAAAGACGCGTTTGCACAAGAGTTCTATGGGTTAATGTTTTCGAAGGGAAGTAAGTTAAAAGCTGATTTTGATAAAGCGCTAAACGAAGTATTTGAGAACGGAACGTATACGAAAATTTACAATGAATGGTTTAAGGTAGATCCTGATATACAATTACTAAAAGATCAACAATAATAAGAACAAAAATTGCGTAACTCTTATTAAGTAGATGTTACGCAATTTTTGCTTTAATACCAAGTCTTACATCATTTAAAAGAGAATCAATGTTTCATAGGGGGTTTGATTATGGATATACAATGGAATATTTTAGCGGAATACGCACCCTTTTTTCTTAAAGGGACACTGCTCACAATAGGACTATCATTAGCTGGTATTGCATTAGGAACTGTCCTGGGTTTATTTATTGGATTAGGCAAAATGCTGAAAAATAGATTTCTATCCTTACCGTTTGGTATTTATATTACCTTTTTCCGTGGTACTCCAATGCTCGTGCAAATTATGCTAATTCATTTTGCGGTCGTACCGCTATTTACCGGTGAAACGAATGCTGTGGCTGCGGCGATTCTAACACTTTCATTAAACTCTGCAGCGTACATAGCTGAAATCTTTCGTGCAGGAATTCAATCAATTGATAAAGGGCAGATGGAAGCGTCTCGCTCTTTGGGTATGACGCATGTACAAGCTATGCGTTATGTTATCCTTCCTCAAGCATTTAAACGAATGATTCCGCCGCTAGGTAATGAATTTATTGTCTTAATCAAAGAATCTTCTCTCGCTTCGTTAGTCGCAGCTCCTGAACTCATGTATTGGGGACGAGCCATGCAAGGTCAATATTTTCGTGTATGGGAGCCATATATTACGGCAGCACTCATTTACCTTGTTTTAACGCTTTCGTTAAGCTTCGTATTAAGCCGTCTTGAAAGGAGGCTGGCCACAGAATGATTGAAGTGAAAAGTTTAAAAAAATCATTTGGTACAAATATGGTACTAAAGGATATTAGTGTAACGGTTAAGCCACAAGAGGTGGTAGTCGTGATTGGTCCATCTGGTTCAGGTAAATCTACATTCCTGCGCTGTATAAATCTATTAGAGACGATTACGGATGGACATGTCTATATTGAAGGGACAGATATTACCGACAAAAAGACAGATATCAATAAGGTAAGGACGGAAGTGGGGATGGTCTTTCAGCAGTTTAATCTATTCCCTCATAAAAAGGTCATTGAAAATATCATGCTCGCTCCAATGAAGGTTCGAAATATATCTGCTGGGCAGGCAAGAAAAAAAGGTTTAGAGCTTTTAAGAAAAGTAGGATTAGAGGAAAAAGCTGAGGCATATCCTGATTCCTTATCAGGCGGTCAAAAGCAGCGTGTTGCCATTGCTAGAGCGCTTGCGATGGAACCGAAAATCATGCTGTTTGACGAACCAACCTCGGCACTTGACCCTGAAATGGTCGGAGAGGTTTTGGAGGTTATGAAACAGTTGGCAAAAGAAGGTATGACCATGATTGTGGTCACGCATGAAATGGGCTTTGCTAAGGAAGTAGGAGACCGCGTAATATTTATGGACGAGGGTCTTATTGTCGAAGAAAATACTCCAAATGAATTATTTGATCATCCAAAGGAACTTCGAACAAAAGCCTTCTTAAGTAAGGTTTTATAAAATCGGAAGGCAGGTGCCTTCCGATTTTTTTACTTCTTATTATTTTTCAAAGTTAAACACTTCGACGACTTTATCTGCTTTTATACGATTTTGGCAGAGTCTAAATAATTCGTTTAAGAACTCTGTTATCTCTAATGTAGTGTCAGGAATTTTAATATGTACCTTTCTCGAGCCAAACATTTGCTTGAAATAGGCTTTTCTTTGATCGTTTTTCCCGTCACGTTTTAAAGGATTGTACATCCATGAGATATATGGGATTCCATCAATTTCTTCGATGACCCTTAGTTCCGCCGCTGTGGTGGATTTATTATGAAGGTAAATGACTAAATAATAGTTGTCATTTCGGTGCCAATCGATTAATAGATAATAGTAGGTTGTCTCACTATCAATACGCGTAACCTCAAAGGCTGCGGTGGTTTGTTTTCCATTGGTCCATTGATGAAATCCAGGCAATTTTCCATTTACTGTTTCTAATTTCTTAATATCATAAATGGCCGGTTTTGAAACCTCGATTAAATCTGCCAGATAAACAGCTTGTTTTTTTTCCAAAGTGAATGCTCCTTTTGGTCGATTGAAATCATTATACGTTGAATTTGGATAAATGTAGAAGCATAATGAAAAGTATTGTATCGAAATTGAAATATAATTGAAATCTGAATTAAAAATTCGTTTGGTAGAATCGATATAATTGGGACTAAAAATGAGTACGCAGTTCGTATTGTATAGAGGAATATTTCTGCCTCTTTTCCATATGAATGACATAGAAGTGGTGGTATAGGAGGGTACGTCATGACATTGGAAAGTCAGTTAATAAAAAAAGAATATTATCAAATGTACATAAATGAACAAGAAAGTGTTCAGCCAATCCGTGTGTTAGGCGAAGCATATCAGGAAGAGCTCCAAAAAGACCTGCCCGATTTAACGTCTATCCGCTTTGCACAAGGTGAAATTTATTTCCATAATCGAGACTATGAAGCAGCCATTTTTAAATGGGAGAACATTACGGGTGAACTCGAACTATGGGCGAGAAAAAATATCGCAGATGCCTACTATGAATCAGGTCTTCTCTCGAACGCAGAGGATCTTTATCTTTCGATTGAGACCCATAATCTCACATTAAAAACAGAAGTTTCCCTGCAGTTATTTTCACTCTACATTGATCGAGAAAAGCGTGAGGAAGCAGTTGAAATAATCAAAAAAACGATTAATTCAAACCCTGATTACCCAAATGTGACAGATATCGCAAGAGCCTATTTTGAGGATCAGCAGGACTGGGCTAATGCCATTGAGCTGGCAGTAAATGAAGCGAAACGAACAGGTTCAACTGACTGGTATGATACAGTAAATTCTTATGTAAAAAAAGGTCTTACAAAAAGTTTAAATCCAAATTACTTCACCCAAGCAATATTTGAATTGTATAGCTTAGATCAGAGAATGTTTGAAGAGTTGACAACTTCCCTTTGGAGGAGTTACCAAGATAAGGAATCGTATTTCACATGGCTTAAAGAGGTAAATCATTTACTGTTAAATCTTGATCTTAGCCGAAATCTTCATTTTGAATTCCTTTCTGAGCTTCATTATCAAACTTATTTTGGTTTAATAAATGGAAACTTCATTATGAAAACGCTAGAAGACCTAGTGCCAGACCTTTTAACCAATTGGCTGCGATTGTCTGTTCCAAAGCATACAGTCTTAGTATCAGCGGCGGTATTGTCATGGAATGAGCTCTTTCCAACAAGTATAAGCATGTCCATTGTTAGTGAAGCTGAAAATCTTATTAGTGAAACAAATAGTAATATTGACGAGCTAGAAGAGAGTTTAAATCTCTTTGAGGCAATTATTAGTTGGGCAAAGACAAAAGATATGGGTGAAAATAACCATTTAAAATGGGTGGTTCAGCAATTAAATGATTTTGATACCCATCACCTATTCATTACAGGTTTGAGCGGAAGTGGAAAGTCTGCTTTCGTAAATTCAATTTTGGGTGAGGAAATTCAGGACAGCCCAACATCGTCACTTGTCATGTTTAAAGACTTTGAGGAACTGAATATCTATGAAATAACAGATCATGAAACCATTAAACTCGCAGATTTCACACATTTTCAAGAGCGAATGGATCGACGCCGGAATGCGCTTGAGTCGATTATCGAATTTCAACAACCATTTCCATTTCTATATGAGCAAAAGCTGACATTAATTGAAACGCCAGGATTAAAAGGCAGTCATCAAGATCGATATGAAGTCCTGCAATATATTCAACTGGCGGATACATTATTATTTGTAATAGATGCAAATGCACCATTCACGGAGAAAGAGAAGGTCATTCTTTCACAAATTAATGAGCTTGCACCTGATATTCCTATCCACTTTCTCTTAAGTAAAATGGATACGATTGTTAACGAGCAGGAGGCAATAAAGATTTACGATGAAGCTAAGTCTAAGATTCAGACTTACTTACCTGAGGCTGAAGTATTTGCCTATTCCTCCCAATACGAAAGAGGACAGCAATTACTAGAATTAAAGGGCTTTATGCAATCAATCACAGATACAAGGAACATTGCAGACAAGCGCTTGGCTAAGCTTTTATTCTTCATACGGACTACTATTTCTAGGCTGTTGCAAAAGAGAATTGATGTTGAGAATCAATTAATTGAGTCGGTCCGCTGGAATGAAGAAGTAGTAATGAAGTTAAATGGAGCTCTTAATCAATTAAAGGACACTGAGGCACAAAAAATAAAAGCCATTACAAGATCATACCGTACCATTAAGGAATCCATTCAAAATGAAATTTCTATCGAAGTACCGAAAATATTACAGGAATGCTCGGAGTTAATTGCGGAAGATAGCAACATTAGCACCATTCATATCGAGCTAAATGATGTGATGAACAAGCGATTACAAGATTACCTGGAGCAGGAGGTAATGCCGAAGTATTATACTTCCCTTCAAGAATGGATTAACAGTAGTAAAGAGGAATTTGCGCAAGGACAAGAATTTTTAGATGAGATGGCAGAAGGTTTAAATAGCTTATATGGGGAAGAGAGAATTAAGCCATTATGCGACTTTAAAGTTCTCGATGATTGGCATAGGGATACCGATAGAATGACAAGCCGGTTCCAATTAGAAAAGGTAAATATCTTACTTCGCAACACTCCATCACAATTCTTATTAAAAAGTGCAGGGAAGCTCTTTGGAGCGTTATCTCAAAACAAATCGTTACTTTATAACAAATACAAGGACTTTGTGAAAAACGACAGCTATTCTGAACCAACTGAGGTTGTTATTGAACGCTTTTTCCAACAGTTTGAGTTATTTGAAAAATCACTTGAAAGAGATATAACATTGTTCTTTAGACAGCCCTTGAAAATCCTTAATGAAGCAATTGAGGAATCACTGTCTCAAATATCAGCAAATCAAGATATCTTGAAAAAAATGAATACGAACCCTGAAATGTTCCGTGATCCGTTGACGTTGTTTGAAGTTAGACTACGTCAATTTGAATGGGCCACACTAGCAGGAAAGGGTGTACACACGATTTATTAATAATGCTCTGTTAAGACTGAATGCTGATTTCAATGTGTTTGGAAAATAAGCGGAGAATTTCCGTTTAAATTGGGAGATACCCATATTTCTTTAAAAATAAGCGGAGTCTTTCCGCTTAATTTATCTAAATCCTTGGATTTTGTCTTATTTAAAGCAGTTAACCGGAATATCTCCGCTTATATCTGCTTCTAAGGTTCCTCTATATACAATAGCCGGAAATTCTCCGCCTATGAATTCTCAAACCTAAATCAACAATGAATAATAACAGAGCTATTAATAAATAAAGGGTGCCTCACACAGTGGGCACCCTTTACTATTAAACAAAAGCCGCTATAATGATTTCCATAATCGTCAATGCTACCACATGATAGCCTGCGCTAATGAAGAATAAGGTGTAGTTACGGCTCTCAAAGAAAGTAGGGGTACCTCCAATAGCCCAAGTATCTATAAACCTTTTTCCTCAAGCAATTTGTTCAATAAATCTGGCCGATTTGTCAATATACCATCAGCGCCTGCGTCAATCAGTTTTTCCATCGTTCTTGGATCATCAATCGTCCAGTAATGGATGTCCATGCCAAGACGGTGTGCCCCATCAATTAACCTTTTGTCTGTTAAATCAAAGCCGCTGTCCTTTACAGGGATTTGGAAGGCATCGACTTTTGGTACATAAAGATTTCGCAAAAAGAATTTATGAAGAACAACAAAGTTTTTAACCTCTTGTCGGCCGGCTGAAACGGCAACACGACCTTTGCCATACTTTTCAAACGTTTGGATAATCTTTTTGTCGAATGAGCCAATAAGGATTTTATCTTCCATTTGGTATTTTTCAATTAGGTCCCATAATTTCGAAGCCATTTCTTCAATTCTTTCAGGAGGATTATCGTCTTTAATTTCTATTTCTATTTTTATGTCTTTAAATGTTTGAAACATCTCATCGACCGTTGGAATATAAACACCCTTACCACGGAAACTATAGTTGCCATCTAAGTCTTTAAAATGATAACCTGCATCGAGCGCTTGAAGTTCTGCTAAAGTAAGGTCTGCCACATTGCCTTTTCCATTAGTTGTCCGGTTAACACCAGGGTCGTGGATTGTAACTAAATGACCGTCCTTTGTAATATGTATATCTGTTTCAAGGACATCCACTCCCATGTTTGCAGCATTTCTAAAGGAAGCCATTGTATTAGAAGGTGCCAACAATTCACCGCCCTGGTGGGCAATGACTAATGGACGGTTATGATTAAAAAAGTTTTTCTGCTCGATTTGTTTAACTGGAAATAAATTAATAACGAACAGGAAAATGACAATAGCTGCTACGGTCATTTTTAAAGACAGCAGTACCTTCTTCTTTCTCCTTGTTTTCTCTAAAGTAACGTGTTGCATAATAGTGCTCCTCTACTAATAGCCTTAAGAAAAATCAACACGATTAATCGAAGCCAGGCTGCTGGAAATAGGTACATCATCATGGATGGATAGCAACGACTGGAATTTCGATTACTACTATTCATGATACCTGAGTTGACTGAAAAAAGATAACGATTAAACAGGATAAATAGTGAAAAGAAGATGATTTCATATTTTTATTTCTACTATTCTGTGCTATTATTTAGTGATACGAAATAAACGAACTATTCCTCCATTTTCTATAGGAAGATAGATAGGGGTGTTGTTTTGAGGGAACGTTTGTGGACTAAATCTTTTATTATGTTGATGATTGGAAATCTTTTTGTATTCATGTCTTTCCAAATGCTTATCCCCACATTACCACCTTACATTAAATCCATAGGAGCATCTGGGCTGGAAATTGGTCTTGTAACGGCATTGTTTTCGATCGGTGCAGTGTTGATAAGACCCTTTATTGGATACATGCTCGAATACAAACAAAGGAAGGCACTTGTATTAATAGGAGCGGTCATTTTATTAATCATTACCGTCCTTTACCCTATCTCAAGAATTGTCATGATATTTTTATTTATTCGTTTTATTCACGGTCTTGCATGGGGCTGGTCAACAACAGTTAACGGGACCGCTGCGGTAGATGTCATTCCATTTTCACGGCTGGGTGAAGGAATGGGCTATTTTGGGCTGTCAACGACAATTGGTTTCATTATCGCTCCTAGTCTAGGAATCTTTTTATATAATGTTACTTCCTTTACCAACCTCATTATTATTTCAGGATTACTAGGTTTTATTTCAGTTGTTTTGCTCGCACTTGTACATTACAAAACACCTGAAGCCGTGTTAAAAAACCAAAAGGAAAGTCTTAAATTTTCCTACCTCGGTTCACTTGTGGAGAAATCGAGTTGGTACCCATCTTTTATTACCATTATTATTTGTCTTGGTTATGGTTCAGTCTCTACCTTTATCGTCATCTTTGGGGAAGAAAGAGGCATTGAACAAATCTTTTTATTCTATATTCTTAATGCAATTGTTGCCACAGCGGCTAGACCGTTAGCAGGAAAGTGGTTTGATGAAAAGGGTCCCATTGGCATGATTTATTTTTGTATTTCGGCTACGTTTGTTGGGTTATGGGTCCTTTCCTATGCACAAACCGATTTCCTGCTTGCTGTAGCAGGCGGATTGTTTGGACTTGGTTTTGGCTGTGCCTTACCAACCTTACAATCATGGACCTTGTCCATGACGCCCGAAAACCGAAGAGGAGTGGCAAATGGAATGTTCTTTTCATCCATTGATTTAGGGATAGGATTAAGCGGCATTATCTTCGGGACAATAGCTCAATTCACAGATACGGCTAATCTTTTCCGGATTAGTAGTCTCTTTTTAATTATGGCTATCGTATTAACTGTGCTAGAAGTTAGGAAGAAAAAGGTTACTCCGAAGGAAAGAGTTGTGTCATAAATAAAAGGTCAGAACCTCTAACGTAGGGGGCTGACCTTTTTTATTTGGATTAAATTTCGTGCCTGCGTCTTCTTTGTAATTTCAATGTTGCCAATCCAGCTAAAAGGACGATAGAACCAATTGCGGTAAAATTATAAGCAGGAGATGCTGTGTTTGGTAACGCATGTCCTTTGTCAGTTAGTACTTTTACAGGTGTAACAGGTGTGGCAGGCGTAACAGGAATTGCTGGTGTTTCTGGCGTTGTAGGCGTAACAGGAGTTGCTGGTGTTTCTGGTGTTTCAGGAATTGCTGGTGTTTCAGGTATTGTAGGTGTTGGTGTATTATCAATTCCGCCAGTGTTTAGATCAGGGTTTTCCTTCGGCGGTTCTACTTTTTTAATATTTTCGATTTTAAAAGTTTTTACAACTTTAAAACCTAAATTGTCAAATAAAAAAACAGTGTAAGATCCATTTTCAGAAACATTAAATTTATTGTCGGTTATGATATCTCCAGCAGTAGCAAAGTCGGTAATTGTCTTCTCGCCAGAAAGCCATTTCAATTCAATAACTTTTTTGGCAGTAGTAGCAACTTCGATAGTCAATGGTCCAGCAGTTTGTTCTGTTGTTGCTGGATTCAACTCAATTTCAGGCTTAAGGACTACTAATGCCCTGTCACCTGCTTGAGCCAATGCAATCTGACCTGCTTTATTTGGATGTATATCACCTGGTAAAATTAGAGTCGCTTGGTTTCCGTTTATAGCAGAAAACGAGTCTGCCACAACTGCTCCATTATCCTTAGCTATAACATTAATAATATTTGTATTAATATCATTAAGGATCTTATCACCTAGAACCTTGAGATTTCCTGTTCCAAATGGATTATAAAGATTATAGAGAATTACTTGGGCATTTGGATTTATTTGCTGGATTACATTAAAAATTCCCGTTAAGTTTGTCTTTATTAATGCTTTAGGTGGCTCTGCTGCTTGTACAGCTGCATTAAATATCTGCTCCAGTGCTGGATTGCCTTCGAATGGAGGGGCAGCCCCTAATTGCTGCATTACAGATGCTAATAATGGATCTTGTAATAAGTCATTACTGCCGATAAATAACGTTATAACATTCGCATTTCCGATAGCACCTTGTACTGCTGGATTGCTTAAATTATTTAATAATTGTGTTGAAGTCAGTGCCGGAACACCTAAGTTGGTTACCTTGAAATTTCCATTTTGAATCAGATTAGGAAATGCATTTGGTGATGGTTGGGAATTACTGGATTCAAGGTTTAAACCATATGTAATCGAATCCCCAAGTGCTACAAGGTTAGGATTGTCAATATTTTCTGCGAAAGCAGAAGATGAAAAGAAGGTACTGAGTGCTAACATGAGTATAAATAAAATCGACAGCTTTTTAAACTTCATTTCTAATCCCCCAATTATTATGTATTTCGATGTCAGATTCTATTATAATCCCTTGTATTTTGAATATTCAATATATATAAATCTACAAATAATGCAAAAAGCCTATGACATTTGTAGTATAAGGTAGAATTTAATAGAATAGTTGTCTATAATAAACTTGTTAAAATATTCAAAAAATTCAACGTATTTGATACAATAAGTTGGGTAGATTTTTTATTGAAAAAAAGAGAAATTCCGATAATTTTGTTTTCACCACAACCCATATCATCCCTGTCTGGGACAAACATAACAGCTTCTTAGTACAAAGTGAAAACCTAGTAATTGGCTATTAGTTGAAAGAGAGGTGTGCATAATGAAACAACATCCATATTTAACTGAAGACCACGAAATATTTCGGAAGTCACTAAGAAAGTTTTTGGAGAAAGAGGCTGTACCACATTATGAGAGATGGGAGGAGGAGAGAATGATTCCCCGCTCCTTATGGAGGAAGATGGGAGAGCAGGGTTTCCTTTGTCCGGATTTAGATGAAAAATATGGCGGAAGTGGTGTCGACTGGGGATTCTCTGTTGTTATAAATGAAGAGTTAGAGAGAGTTGGTTCTGGTCTAGTAGGAATGGGCCTTCATAATGATATCGTAGTGCCCTATATCAACTCTTTCGGATCAGAGGTGCAAAAACAGCGCTGGCTCCCTCAATGTGTCACTGGTGAACTGATTACTGCCATTGCTATGACTGAACCTGGCACAGGTTCTGACCTTGCCAATATTAAAACCACGGCAAAGCTTGACGGTGAGCATTATATTTTGAATGGACAAAAAACTTTTATTACAAATGGAATTCAATCTGATTTAATCCTCGTGGCTTGTAAGACGGACCCTAATGCAGTACCGAAGCATAAAGGGGTGAGCTTGCTCCTTGTGGAGCGGGATACTCTTGGTTTTTCAAGAGGGAGAAAGCTGAACAAAGTTGGACTTCATAGTCAAGATACGGCCGAGTTGATATTTGAAGACTGTAGAGTTCCAAAGGCAAATTTACTGGGGGAAGAAGGCAAAGGGTTTCTCTATATGATGGATAAACTCCAGCAGGAACGCCTTGTTGTAGCGATTGCAGCACAAATTGCTGCAGAAATCATGCTTCAGGGGACGATTGAATATGTGAAGAGTCGTGAAGCCTTTGGAAGGCCTATCAGCCAGTTTCAAAATACTCAGTTTAAAATAGCTGAAATGGCAACAGAGGTAGAGATGGGGAGGGTATTCTTAGACCAGTTAATAGCGGAACACATCGGTGGTCAAAATGTGGTCACGAAGGTTTCGATGGCAAAATGGAGGCTGACGGATACCGCGAAGAAAATTGCAGGTGAATGCCTCCAACTTCATGGCGGCTATGGATATATGGAAGAATACGAGATTGCAAGAAGATTCCGTGATATTCAGGTTTCGAGTATTTACGCTGGTACGAACGAAATCATGAAAACTATTATTGCAAAAAACCTAGGATTATAAATTGGAGGGATTTAGATGACAACCACAATCGGAAAGATATTTGATTTAACGATAAAACGATACCCGAACAAAGAAGCCATTTATGATGTTAGGAAAAATGTCCGCTATACGTATAAAGAGTGGAATGAGCAGGTAAACAGACTTGCGAATGCATTAGTGAAGGAAGGGGTCAAAAAAGGTGATCGGGTATCTACATTCATGTTTAATACAGAAGAATTAGGAACGGCATTCTTTGCATGTGCCAAGCTTGGTGCGATTTTCAATCCAATCAACTTTCGTTTAATGCCTGAGGAGGTAGCATTTATTATTTCAGATGCGACACCTAAAGTAGTTCTTTTTGAAAAGGCATTGGAGCCTGTCATTTCCACGATTGAAAATCGTTTTGATTCTGTCTCCTTTTGGTTTATTGATGAGGAAGCACCTGTCTATGCAGCAAGCTATCAGGAAAAATTAGCTGCTGCTTCAAGCGAAGACATCCAAGCAGACGTAAACGAAAATGACATCTATGCGTTTATTTATACAAGTGGGACTACAGGCAGACCAAAAGGTGTCATGCATAGTCACCGAAATATGGTGGATCAAAGTGTTCTTTGTATTGCCTCCCAAAAGCTAGAAGCAGATGACGTTGGACTTGTGACCGCACCAATGTTTCATTGTGCTGAACTGCATTGTGCCTTTTTGCCAAGAATACATTCGGGGGCAAGGAATGTTATCCTGCATCAATTCAACCCAAAACGTATCCTTCAGTTAATAGGTCAAGAAAAGATAACCAAATTCTTTGCAGCGCCAACGATGTGGAACATGCTTCTTCAAGAGGACTTAAGTCAATATAATACAGATAGTCTAAAGCTTGGATTATATGGTGCGGCTCCTATGGCACCGTCTCTCGTTCATGCTCTCCATGATCGTTTTGGAATTGGTCTGGTTCAAGCGTACGGGATGACCGAAATGGGACCAGCGATCACCTTCCTATCAGAGAAAGATCAGTTAAGAAAAGCAGGATCTGCAGGGCAGGCTGCTATTAATCATGATATCCGTGTGGTTCGTACAAGAGAGAATGGACCGTCTGATCCGGATGATGTCGTTCCAGTTGGAGAAACAGGAGAAATTATTGTCAAAGGTCCTTGCATGATGATTGGCTACTTTAATCGAGAAGAAGCGACTGAAAAATCGATGTATAAAGGCTGGTATCATTCTGGTGACATTGGTTATCTAGACGATGAGGGCTTCCTCTATGTCAATGACCGAGTCGATGACATGATTATCAGCGGTGGGGAAAATATTTATCCACGTGAAGTCGAAGATGTTTTGCATGCACATGAGGGAGTATTAGATGTTGCGGTTGTCGGCCAGCCAGATGACCGCTGGGGTGAAACTGTGACTGCTTTTGTCGTAAGAAAAGATCCTAAGTTGACGGAAGAAGATTTAGAAGACTATTGTAAAAAAAGTGATAGTCTCGCAAATTACAAGCGGCCGCGCAAATATCTATTCTGTGAAGCCCTGCCGCGTAACGCGAGTGGGAAAATCCAAAAATTCGTATTGCGGAAGCAATTGGAGGAACTTTTTACACAGGGATAATAAAGTGAAAGGCCGCTGAGTCTGACTCAGCGGCCTTTCACTTTATGACCTAGCTGCATATTGCATAGGTTTACTTGCGAATAGCGATAAATTACTCTCGGATAGCCGAATTTACTCTCAGATTGACCAAAAAAGAGTTATAATGATAAAAGACTAAATAGCAGAAGGGGGAGAATTATTTGTTGTTTGAAAAAGCTCAACAGTTACTGGAATCTCATTTTGGTTATTCATCCTTTCGAAATGGACAGGAGCGCGCTATCCAATCCGTTTTAGCTGGAGAAAATACAATTTGTGTTATGCCAACTGGCGGAGGAAAATCAATTTGTTATCAAATTCCTGCACTTGTTTTACCAGGTACCACGATTGTAATATCCCCGTTAATCTCACTCATGAAGGATCAAGTCGATGCCCTCGTTCAAGTAGGAATTCCAGCAGCTTTTATCAATAGCTCACTAAGTTACAATGAAGCAAATGAACGAATGTGGGAAGCAAAACAAGGAATGTACAAGCTCCTATATATAGCCCCCGAGAGATTAGAATCCCGTGAATTTATCGAGGATTTAAAACAAATGGATATTCCATTGGTTGCAGTTGATGAAGCCCATTGTATTTCACAATGGGGACATGATTTTCGTCCAAGCTACCGTCATATCCAGAAAATGGTCGATAGTCTGCCACAAAAACCTAATGTATTAGCGCTGACTGCAACCGCTACACCAAGGGTTCGGGAAGATATTTGCGAAACACTCGATATCGACGAAGAGAATTCAATCATAACAGGTTTTGAACGCGAGAATCTTACTTTTGCTGTGATTAAAGGACAAGACAGGCTTCACTTTATAAGAGATTACTTAAAAAAGAATGAAAAAGAAGCAGGTATCATCTATGCAGCAACTCGGAAAAACGTGGATCAACTTTACGAAAGACTCAAAAAGGGGAATATCAATGTTGCCCGGTATCATGCAGGAATGGGAGACGCTGAGCGCATACGTGAGCAGGACCGATTCTTGAAAGATGAAGCCTCCGTTATGGTTGCAACATCAGCTTTTGGGATGGGAATTGATAAGTCCAACATTAGATATGTCCTCCATTTTCAACTGCCAAAAAATATGGAGAGCTATTATCAAGAGGCTGGCCGTGCGGGACGAGACGGACTTGATAGTGAATGTATCCTGCTTTATTCCTCCCAGGATGTGCAGGTTCAGCGCTTCTTAATTGATCAATCCAGTGATCGATCACGTATTCATGCGGAATTGGAGAAGCTGCAGCAGATGGTGGATTATTGCCATACAGAAAACTGTTTACAAGAGTTTATTTTAAAGTATTTTGGTGAAACAGAAACGGAGTCATGCAGACGCTGCGGTAATTGCCTTGATTCCCGTTCCAGCATTGATGTAACGAAGGAAGCGCAAATGGTAATGTCTTGTCTAATCAGGATGGGGCAGCGATTTGGAAAAACACTTATAGCCCAAGTTTTAACCGGTTCTAGAAATAAAAAAGTTATTGAACTGGGCTTTGATAAGTTAACCACGTATGGAATCATGAAGGAAAAAGGAACGAAAGATGTCAGTGATTTTATTGAGTTCTTAATCTCACAAGAATTAATTGCCATTGAACAAGGTCAATTTCCAACCTTATTTGTCTCTCCTAAAGGAAAAGATGTCTTGCTGGGGAATACCAATGTCCATCGCAGAGAAACCGTTAAAGTCAGAGAAATTTCAAAGGATGATCCATTATTTGAAGCTTTACGCGAGGTAAGAAGAGCAATAGCCGAAGCTGAAAATGTGCCGCCTTTTGTAATATTTTCTGATGCTGCGCTTAAAGATATGTGTACCAAACTGCCAATGACAAATGAAGAATTCCTAACGGTAAGCGGTGTTGGGGAACATAAGTTAAAAAAATATGGACTTGATTTTATCCAAGCCATTCGCACATTTTGCGAAGCAAACCCTGAGCGAAAGCCAGAGAGAATGATAGCCGCTGCTCCCAAAAAGCCCTCAAAAAAGGCAGTTGGCGATTCTCACTTAGAGACATTTCAGTTGCACCTGCAAAACTTATCCATGGAAGAGATTGCAGAAAAAAGAGAGTTGGCACTAAGCACCGTTGAGAGCCATTTAATTCAATGTGCTCAACAAGGAATGGAAGTAAATTTCACTGTGCTTATCCCTGCAGAGTATATTCCGCTACTGGAAGAAGCGGTTAAACAGGTTGGCAGAGACCGTTTAAAACCGCTTAAAGAACACTTACCTGAAGAAGTTAGTTATTTTATGATTAAGAGTTATTTATATTTTTTAAGTAAAAGACAATAGAATGAATTTATTTTTAGAATATTCGAAAATCAATTGTCGTCTGCCGTGTTAATTTGTTGATATTTCCCGGGAATTTGTCGATAAAGAAACAGCCGTATGAAAATAATACGGCTGTTATTGTTCTTTATACTCATCTAAAAAAGGCTTATTAACAAAATGATACATCCAGGCCATTAATATGCCTCCGCCAATCAAGTTACCAATAGTTACTGGTATTAGATTATGGAAAACTCCGCCCCATGAGATTGTTCCCGGATGGTTTAGCACTAAAGCAATGGCAAATGTACACATATTGGCAATGCTATGTTCATAGCCGGAAATAAAAAAGCAGAACACAAAAAGCATCATCGAAAACATCTTTGGTCCGTCACCTTTTAGACCCATTGGAATAAAGAAAGCTAGACAAACGAGCCAATTACATAGAATTCCTCGAAAGAACAATTCCATTGTTGGAACCTGCATTTTCTTTTCCACAACACTCAATAAAAACCCATTAACCGATGATTCTTCATAAAGACCTGTTGTGAAAATTAATAGTGCGAATACTGCTGCTCCTAAAATATTTCCAATGTAGCTGCTAACCCAGAGCTGGGTTACTTCTAACCAAGCCATTTTTCTTCTGAGGGCTGCATAGGTGTAATAAAAAGTATTACCAGTAAACAAATCTCCTCCGCCGTAAGCGATTAAAATAATTGCTGACCCAAAAGTGAGAGCAGCCATCGGGTAGGCAAAAGGAGAATGTTCCAAATAAAAGTAGTTTCCAGTCTTAAATGCAACAATTACACCAAAACCGATAAACATACTTGCAAGCATTGCTCTTAAAATATATCGTAACAGGCTTTGTCTAAAGATTTTTACCTTCTTTAAAGCCAGTTTTTCGACTTCGCTTAAGAGTGACATTTCCATTTTGTACATCACCATCCATAAATAACAAATTCTATCTTTTTAGTCTCAATCATAGTACATTAAATTATGCATGTATAGAATAATAGATAAATTACTAACATAAGGTTTTAAAAAAGCATTAAATTATCCATAAAAACCATCTATCAGCTATAATGAAGTGATTTTTCTAATACTGATTTAAGGAGTTTACTATGTCTCAATTGAAAAAAATAACCCCTGAGTATGATCCCTGGGAAGCTTATAATGATATAAAGCAATACGGAAAACCGATGCTTACCAATATTGAATTCACGACAACTCACCTTTGTAATATGCGCTGTGAGCATTGTGCAGTAGGTTATACCCTTCAAACAAAAGACCCCGAAGCAATTCCACTGGATTTGCTATTAAATAGGTTAGATGAAATTCCAACCCTTCGGTCCCTTAGTATTACAGGCGGCGAGCCGATGCTTTCGCTGTCCTCTATAAAAAATTACGTAGTGCCAATCTTAAAATATGCTCATGAACATGGTGTTCGGACTCAGATTAATTCCAATTTAACACTTGAATTAGCGCGTTATGAATTGATTATTCCTTATTTAGATGTTTTACATATCTCGCATAACTGGGGAACAGTGGATGATTTTGTTGAGGGTGGATTTGCCAGGATGGCAAACAAGCCTAATTACAAACAACGTGAAAAGTATTTTGCTAGAATGGTAGAAAACAGTAGGGAGTTAGTGAAGGCCGGTGTAATGGTATCTGCTGAAACCATGCTAAACAAACGTACCTTGCCGCATTTGGAGAAGATACACCGCCAAATTGTTGACGAAATGCTCTGTCAGCGTCATGAGATTCACCCAATGTATCCGAGTGATTTTGCTAGTAATCTAGAGACGTTGTCACTGAATGAAATAAGGGAAGCTATTCATCATCTTTTAGATATTCGTGATGAAAACGTATGGATGCTTTTTGGGACACTGCCTTTTTATGCTTGCAGTCATAAGACAGAGGATTTAGAGCTTTTATCCAGACTTTATAAAAGCCGAAAGGTAACGGTCAGAAATGACCCTGATGGCAGGTCCCGTCTAAATGTTAACATCTTTAATGGTGATATAATCGTTACGGATTTTGGTGATACGCCGGCATTAGGGAATGTGCTAAATACCAAGCTCACCGACGCGTATGAAAACTGGCAATCCTCTGTAATCTCTAAGGAATTGAGTTGTCATTGTCCAGCTGTATCCTGTTTGGGTCCTAATATTTTAGTTAAAAATAGTTATTATCAGGATTTGGATTTTTCCATTCTCCAAAACAATATAAGCAAATAAAAAAAGCAGGAGCTCCTGCTTTTTTCTATGCTGTATGTTTCACAAGGTTTGGGTGTTTATGCATTGAGATAGATAATATAATTCCGCTTATGATTAATAAAGCACTCGTGCTGATAAATACAGCAGAAAATCCTAAATAACCTGAAATAAATCCGCCCAACATTGGACCAACGATATTTCCAAGGAACCTTAAACTAGTGTTATAACCTAGAACTTCACCCTGCATGGCGATGGGTGCCTCTTGTCGTATATACGCAATACGGACGGGAATAATTCCGCCAATAGCGATTCCAAGAATAAAACGAATGATTACTAATTGCCAATAATCGGTGACGATTGCTGCAGGAAGATAGATAACTCCAGATACAAAAAGCAGAATCACAAGAATCTTAATATATCCGTGTTTATCTGCAATTTTTCCCCAATTTCTTGACATCAGCAAATTACCTAACCCAGCGGCTGAAAAAGCCATACCCGAGTAAAAGGCTATATCTGTGTGCCCGTGGAGTTCTGTAACAAATAAAGATAAAATGGGCTGAATGCTAAAATGGGCAATCTGAACTAATGCAGAAATGAGTAAAACAGTTAATAATACTGGATTTCTAATTATATGTAATATTACTTCCTTGCTACTATAATGTGATTTTGCACCCTTCTTCGGTTCAATTTTGTACTCCTTTGTTGTAAAAACCAGCAGACCCGAGACAAAAATAGCAATAGATGTCCACTTAAAAGTCAAGGAGTATCCGAGTGAATCCGCTAATACGCCGCCAAGCATCGGCCCGAGAAGGGATCCTGTGATACTGCCTGTTTGTAATGTACCAAGTACCCTTCCTGCTATTTCCTTCGGGGTTTGGGTAGAAATAAATGCTTGTGACATGGGAATAAAGCCTGTAAAGAATCCCATCAACAGCCTTAAGAGGAATAGCTGCCAAACGGTTTGCACATAGCCCATTAGAAATATCGAAAACGCCATTCCGATGCCTGAAATTATCAAAACCTTTTTTCTTCCGAAACGGTCGCCGATTTTCCCCCATATGGGAGAAAAAATAAAGGCGGATACAAATGTAACGGCAAAGGTTATTCCTGACCAGTGTTGAACATATTTTTCAGAAAAATCTCCGAAGGTCTCTATGTACAACGAAATAAAGGGCAGAACCATCGTCATACTGCCGGCAACAAAGAAGTTTGCGAACCACATGATTACAATATTCCGTTTAGCCATTTCTGAATTAGTCATGTCCGTCCACTTCTTTCTGAAAAATATTTCGCTTTCCTAAATATAATAATAGCGAATTTTTAAAATAATGACAGTAATAAGGCCTGTTGTGCAACATCTTGTACTTGCAAAAGTATTATAATATGGCTACAAATTAATTATTCTATTAAAAATATTTAGATAATACTATTGACAAAATGTTAATAGGAGATTAAATTTAGTTTAATACTTTAAACAAGTAAATAATACGTTCTCTTATCAAGAGTGGCAGAGGGACTGGCCCGATGACGCCCAGCAACCGTTCCGTTGGAATTGGTGCTAAATCCTGCAGAACAAGTAATTGTTTTGAGAGATAAGAGAGGAGTAGTCCTTCTTTTTGTGATGAAACCTCTCTTTTCTGGAGAGGTTTTTTGTTTTATTACAGAAACCCTCCTAGGAGCAACGTTGGTAGGAATGCACGTAAAACAAAAAAGGGGAGCTTTTAACATGAAAAAGAATTTATTTAAGAGCACGTTTGTATCTGCGATTGCAGCCACACTATTGCTTACAGGCTGTGCTTCTGGGGGAGAAACAAAGCAGGCGACCGGAAATACAAAAATTGAGGGAGTTCCAGAAGTTTTCTCAAATGGTGAGCAGCCAAAAATTAAGGTAATTCGAAAAATCGGCGGGGACGATCATACAGCTCAATTCTTAGCTGGTGCTAAACAAGAGGGTGAAGCGCTGGGTTTCAAAGTAGATGTGTTTACTGCCAATGGAGATACAGCAAAATTTCATGATGCCATTAATCAAGCGTTAAATCAAAACTATGATGGATTTATTATTTCTCATGGTGATGATGATGCTACGATCAATGATGTTAAAAAAATCGTGGAAGCCGGAAAAAGTGTTGTGGCATTTGACTCTAATGCAAACCTAACAACGGTGGATGGAGTTACGCTAACATCACAAGATGATGAAGCGCTTGCGACGCTGGCACTTGATCAATTAGTGAAAGAAACAAATGGTGAAGCGAATATTGCTTATTTATGGGTGGATGGATTCCCGCCAATGGTTCGTAGAAATAAAGTTTACCAAGATGTCTTAGAAAAGAACCCAGGAATCAAGGAAGTGGAGCGGTTTGGTGTGGCTTCTGCTGACACAAGCACTCAAACACAGAATGCAGTTGCGGCTATGTTGAACAAATATCCAAAAGGTAAATTGGATGCCATTTTTGCAACATGGGATGCTTTTGCGATCGGCGCTGCGCGTGCACTTAAAGAAGCTGGAAGAGAAGAAGTTAAGCTATATGGAATTGATGTCTCAAATGCGGATTTACAAGAAATCCAAAGAGATGGCAGTGCTTGGAAATATACAGCAGCGGTTGATCCAAAGTTAATCGGAGCTGTTAACATGAGATTATTAGCCAAGAAACTTGCAGGAGAAGAAACTCCACAAACGTTCGATCTCGAAGCATCATTGATCTCACAAGAAGATCTTCAAAAATCAAAAGAACCTGTTAATATGGTGAACCTGGCTGATATTATTCCGGGCTGGGGTCAATCTGCTGCCTTTGAAGAGGAATGGATGAAGAAGTTAAAAGAACATTATAAAAAATAACCTATTATGACGCCTGCCTATACGGTTGGCGTCTATTTTATTGATAAACAGAAAGTTTTTGATTAAACTTAGGAAATCATATTAAGAAAGAGTAATAGTGGTGAAGGCTTGATGGAAAATGAAAAAACACGTACATATGAAATAATGGAAGTTTGTTTGCTTGCGGGGAAAATTATGCTGCAAAGCGGAGGGGAAACCTATCGAGTTGAGGATACGATGATGAGAATGGCCGCTGCTTTTGGGATTGAGAACTCACACAGTTATGTAACACCGACAGGAATTATTTTTTCTGCAGAAGGTGCCGAGCCGACCAAAACGAAGTTGATTCGAATATTAACAAGATCAACTGACTTGAAAAAGGTGGCCATGGTAAATAGTATTTCACGAAGGATTAGTAGTGGTGAATTAGATCTAGAATCAGCTCTAACACTTCTAAAAGAGCTTGATTCATTAAATGTGACCTTTCCATTTATGGTTCAGGTTGCGGCAGCCTCGATTGCAAGCGGCTGTTTTATGATTATGTTTAGGGGTGAGTGGATCGATTTTATCCCAGCCATGTTAACTGGAGGAGTAGGGTATTTCGGTTTTTTATACTTTCACCGATATATACCAATAAAATTTTTCTCTGAATTTTTGGCCTCATTCATCATTGGTTTACTGTCGTTTTTTCTTGTAAAAATAGGGGCAGGACAGCAGTTAGATAAAATTATTATCGGGTCCGTCATGACGTTAGTTCCAGGACTTTTAGTCACGAATGCTGTAAGAGATTTAATGGCTGGGCATTTAGTGTCGGGATTATCTAAAGGTGCAGAAGCATTCTTAACTGCTTTTGCTATTGGATCAGGAATTGCGGTAGTATTATCTTTTTTGTAAATGGAGGCTTAATGTGGACATCATTGGACAATTAGTCACAAGCTTTATTGCCACAGCCGCTTTTGGCGTAATTTTTAATGCACCGAAGGAGACGTTAGTAAAATGCGGATTTGTTGGAATGGGTGGATGGATTATCTATTATATAGCGGAAAAGTATTCAGGAGATTCCGTTTTAGCTACACTAGGAGCCACTCTTTTTGTTGGGATTGTTAGTCAAGAGTTAGCTAAATTTTATAAGACGCCTGTTATAATTTTTAGTGTTGCAGGAATCATACCTTTAGTTCCTGGCGGTTTGGCGTATGATACAATGAGGAATTTTGTCGAGGACGATTACTATCAAGCTTTGGCTTTAGGTGCAAAAGTAACGTTACTCTCAGGTTCAATCGCTTTTGGTCTTGTATTTTCAGAAGTTATCAATCAGGTAGTACGTAGAATAAAAAGAGCAAATCTCTAAAAACACATAATTTTGATTAAAGCAGAGGGCAGCCTTTGCTTTTTTTCGTTGTTGCCTAGATGATTGTACCTTGTGCCAGTGCTTAGGTGAAAGTTGGATTTGATTGCATATCCTTCCATATAAAGATGCAAACTAACCTATCTTATTCCATAATAGGTGGGTTTTCTTTATGCTTTTTTTTCGAAACTATCGTAATAAACAGAGACAGCAAAGTTCATTCAAAATGCAGAACAATGACCTCACCGAAAAAGTGATAAGTCCTCTATTATTGGAGAATTTGGCTGAAATACAGAAGATTTTTAGTGAGACTACCGATTTGATTGTGAAGAACTTTGTTATAAAACAAACAAAATGCCCAGCTGCTCTTGTTTATTTAAGCGGGCTCACCGATACAAAGACGGTTAATAATCATGTCTTGCGCCCATTGTTATTCGAAGCGAATAAGGAGGAGCAAGACTTTGAAGTACAGGTATCGCTGGGGTTGGTAAAAGAGAATAGTACTTGGCAGGAAATAGAAAATGCAATTTTACAAGGAAATAGTGTTTTATTTATTGATCAGCGGCATATAGCATTCATCTTTGATACACAGGGATGGCCGCAAAGAGGAATTGAGGATACGAACATTGAGTCTTCTTTAAGAGGTGAACATTTAGGGTTCACAGAAACAGGAAGTAACAATATTGCGATGATCCGCCGGCATATTCCAAACCGAGAATTGAAAATGAAGGAAATGACCGTTGGTGCAAGAGGGAACTTGAAGCTTACGATATTGTATTTAGCAGATGTTGCAAATCCTGATGTATTGAAGGAGCTTGTAGACCGAATAAACAAACTCGAAGTCGATGGTATTTTAAATGCCGCTTCTTTAACGGAATATATTGAGGACAACCCCTATTCTCCTTTTCCACAACTATTTTTAACAGAACGTCCTGATTTTGCTGCTGGAGAAATTTTACAGGGGAGAATTGTGACAGTAGTAGATCGATCTCCAAATGTCCTAATTGGACCAGCAACGTTTGAAATTTTTTTCAAGAGTATGGATGATTATGGTGCACGTTGGATAGTGGCATCCTTCATTCGCCTCATGAGATATTTTGGATTTTTTATTGCCATATTTCTACCGGCCACCTATATTGCTGTCATTGCCTTTCACTTTGAAATCGTCCCTTTAAAGCTGCTTTTATCCATTGGTGCATCACGAGAACGAGTTCCATTTCCACCTTTTATAGAAGCAATCATTATGGAAATAACATTAGAAATGCTGCGTGAAGCAGGTATACGTCTTCCTGCAAAAATTGGTCAAACAGTTGGTATCGTTGGCGGTATTGTCATAGGGCAAGCGGCTGTACAAGCAGGAATCGTAAGTAATATCATGGTGATTGTCGTTGCCTTAACTGCAATTGCTTCTTTTATTATTCCAAATTATGATATGGGCGCAGCCATTCGGCTGCTTCGATTTCCAATGATGATTGCAGCAGCAATATTCGGATTTGTGGGACTCGCAGTTGGATTAATGACATTAATTGCTCATGTTATTGCACTCGAATCTTTAGGTACACCTTATGGCAGTCCATTCGCTCCATTACGTTTTCCAGATTGGAAGGATCTATTTATACGGTTTCCAGAATGGTCGATTGTCAAGCGCCCTGAAAGCACTAGAGCTATTCAAAGGAAAAGAGCTAATTCAAATCGTCCAAAGGGTGACGAACATTGATGAAATATACACAAAATCCAATTACGTTCATGCAATATATCTTTTTAATTCATGGTGTCCAGGTTGGGGTCGGTCTTTTAACATTGCCGCGTGAATTAGCTGAAAAAGCAGGGACAGATGGCTGGATCGCTCTTATTATTGGCTGGTTATTTTCTACACTAGCGAGTTTAATCATTATACAAGTGATGAAGAATTATCCTAATGGAACGATTATTGATCTAATCACCCATTATTTCGGAAAATGGTGTGGAAAAATCGCGGCTGTTATTTTTATTTTGTATTACGCTTTTATAGGCTCTACCATTTTTGTTCGGGAAGGTCTGTTTATCCAATTTTGGATTTTACCGCAAACAAATATGGTTATCTTACTATTGCTCTTATCCATTCCCAGCTACCTGATTGTTCGAAATAATATAACGATAGTAGGCAGGTATGCTGAATTGGTTTTTTTTATGACGATATGGATGTTCTTCTTTTATTTCAATCCATTAAAAGAGGCTCACTGGCTTCACCTGCTTCCTATTATAAAAGAAGGATGGTTTCCGATACTTAAAGCAGTAAAAACAACGATTTTTTCCTTTTTAGGATTTGAAATTGCTTTTTTCCTGTATCCTTTTTTGCAACAAAAACATAAAGCATCCATCGGAATAGTCATTGCTAATACACTTACATTGATTGTATTTTTAATTGTAACGATCGTTGCTTTTACATTTTATAGTCCAGATGAAATTACCCAGTATAAAGAACCAACCATAAATCTGTTAAAAATTGTTGAATTCAAATTTTTGGAACGGTTAGAAATTGTCTATTTATCTTTCTATATATTTGTCATATCTACGACGGTCCTGCCAATCTTTTTTGTTACTGTGTTTTCTGTCAGTCAATTATTTGGTAAGCAAGATCACAGTAAATATGTAGGATGGTTATTACTTCTTAACCTGGTCTATGTTTTTTTCTTACCTCAATCTTTTGACAGGAATACACATTTTCAAAAAATGGGCGAACCCATTAGTTTCCTACTTGGATATGCTTTTCCGCTATGTTTATGGGTATATCTCCTGCTTTATTCTCACCTCAAAAGGAGGGCGATAAAATGAAACGGTGGTTATATGCGACTCTTTTTATTTTCCTTATCGTCATCCTTTCTAGCTGCGGCAAGAAAGCTCCTTTAGAGGATTTGACGCTTGCTTTAATCCTTGGTATTGATCTAGATGATAAAAATAACCTTGTCTTTTATGAAATTAATCCAGTTTTTAGTAAAGAAGCAAAGAAAGGAACTGAATCTTATGAGGTAAAGGCGAAAACAATACGAGATTCAAGAAGACTTTTTGATGCTTTGACAACAGGAGAGGTAACTGCTGGGAAAATTCAAGTATTATTAGTGGGAAAACGTGTCCTGCAACATGAAGATTGGTTTCCAATATTGGATACTGTTTATCGAAACCCTACATTTTCCATGAGTACAAGAGTAGTGACGGTTGATGGTCCTGTTTCAAAAGTTGTTGTTCATAATCCAGAAGAGAAACCACAATTATCTTTACATCTGAAAGCTTTGATCGATAAGAACTATGATCGAACGAGAGCGGTAAAAGGTACACTTCAAGAACTGCATAGGGAGATTTACGAGAAGGGTATGACCCCTTTTATTTCGGAAGTGAAAAAAGAAAAAAATATCGAGCTGGCAGGAATATCTCTTCTTGATAATAAAGGGAAATATGCTCAATTTCTTAATGTGCCTGAATCCACTCTACTATTGATGTTACAAAATAAAAAGAGGCATGAAATCACTCTAACGATTCCCGTTCTTCCTAATAAAGATGAGAAAAACATCTTCCATAAAAATGTGATAAGTTTTGCCGTTAACAAAGTAAAAACCAGGATAAAACCTGGATATAAGCAGAATAAATTTCAATTTAATATTAGCATTACATTGACCATCAATATTGTAGAACGTTTATTTCCGGAAGAGAAACTAAACAATGATCAATTAACGGCGGCGATTGAAAAAGTGTTAAAAAAACAAATCGAGGACCTCATAAAGAAAATCCAAAAAAAGAAAATAGACCCTATTGGGCTTGGCCTTTACGCCCGTGCGTACCAATATACTCATTATAAAAAAGTAGAAAATAAATGGGGAGAAGCTTTGGCCGAATCGGATGTCAATGTATCTGTAAAAATAGACATAAATTCGAATGGAGCTGTCATTCAAAAATAAAACACTATAAAATTGGACGAAGGCAGAGGATTTAATTCCTCTGCCTTCTTTTGCTTTTGATCCTAGAGGATCACTATAGTAACTTGTGAATGGTTGTTTCGATGATCAGCCATCGCAAGGTAAAAATTTATATATAATAAATGGTATTAAAAGACCAATTTGCCGCGGTTACTCTTCCACCTGATGGTTTTATACCTAAACGACGTAAGCCCTACCTCTCTTACATCCTAACGGCTCCGAAGCCGATCCAGTGTGAATAAGTTTTACTTTTAAAACATAAGCAGAATGCCAGAATAAAATTCTTACATTGCGTTATCTCGTCTATTACAAGTTACATAAATGCTAAGCACAATTAATAATAATACATCAAAAAATATTGTGTGTCAACAATATATTTTGAGAGAGTGTTTATACTCTTAAAGGAATAAATGAATAATTAATAGAAATATAAATAAAAAAGGATTAAGTAAGGAGGGGAAGAATGCTTTTTTTTCGTAAATTGTTTCTAACAGCTTCACGATACCGTTATCGAACCGTAATTCTGTTTACCATGCTTTTTATTATTGTAAATGCAGTAATCATTCGATTCTTAGAGCCGAAGACCTTTGAAAGCAGCTTACATGCAGTGTGGTGGATTCTCACGACAATGACGACAGTAGGTTATGGAGATGTATACCCTACTACGGACGCAGGAAGAACCTGGGCGATGATTGTCGTTTATACATTAGGGATAGGCTTATTTGGAACAGTTATTGGGGTGATTGTAGATAGTGTTTCACAATATAAAAAGCGGAAGGAGGAGGGGAAATTGTTATATAAAGGTGAGAATCATTTTGTCATTATTGGCTGGACTGCCAAAAGTAAGAGTACTACTAAGGAACTATTATTATGTGATGAGAAAACGGATATCGTATTGATAGACGAATTTGAAAAGACACCATTTGAACATGAACGATTTCATTATATTCAGGGGAGTCCGACAGATGTTGAGACATTGAGAAAAGCTAAAATTGAAAATTCCCAAGCTGTTTTGTTATTCGCAGCCGAAGGGATAGCAAATCCTGATTTAGTAGATGGCAAGACACTGTTAACTGCTTCCTCGATAGAACGCTATGACGAAGGGACGGAAAAGAATATTTATACGATTGCAGAGATCATCAATGAAAAACATGTTGATAATTTTAAGCATGTTAAGATTGATGAGTTTATTTTATCAAATGGGTCCGTGTCGAATCTAATGGCGAAATCTGCACAAATGAAAGGAGCCAGTCATCTATTTACACAATTGTTAAGCAGGCAGGATGGAGATGGAGGAAGTGATCTGTGGGAAGTAAATATTAAGCCAGAGTGGAAAACATACGGTGCTGCTTACGAATACCTAAAGGAGAAAGGGGCTCAGCTTATTGCTGACCGACATGATTTGAACATACTAAATAAATGGAATGAACCTATCCCAAAGGAAGCTAGATTATTTGTCATATGTGATAAATATACATATCAAACTCTATAAAAAAACCAATCATAACGATGCGTCAGATTGTCGAGAAGAGTATCTTTCTTGGAAGTGGTTTTTTACTATTTTGTGATTTGAGGACGTATTACATGAGCAGCGAGCAAGGATTTGTCCTTTATACAGGATCTTGAGGACAAATCGAGTGAGCACCAAGCAAGGATTTGTCCTCAATACAGGGTCTTGAGGACAAATCGTACGGGTCCCTTTTTAATCATAGTCAAAATAAAGGCTGTCGAGACTTTCTCGACAGCCTGACGCATCATAACGATGCGTTTTTCTCAATAGGTTAAACATCCTGCAATAACAATCCCGATAGAAACGGAAAGTAAAAGTAGAAATAGACCAACAGCACGGTTATCGTCTTCAATACTTTGGCTGATGTTAAACCGGGGTGTAAGTAATTCGGCAAGATAAAACACGATAATCTGTGCTACAATTCCAATTGCTCCCCATATCACCATATCTAATAGAGAGATGGAATTAGCTAGGGCTGAATATAAGACAATGGCAAGCCCCAGCAGTCTGCCTCCTAATACATAACTTGCGGCTTTGTTTCCCTTTGCCATTAAAGAAAATTCCTTTACCTTTGTGGTGATTTCCATTAAAAAGAGTCCAACGATTAATAATGCAATAGAAACACCTAAATATATCAAGAAATCTAACAATTAAACCCCTCCTTTTTTATTCCTACCGGTAAGAAATAAGACTCATTCCCTGTGATTTTACCTCCTGCTCGAATCCCAATACTGCTTGGTTTCCCAGCAATCAGGAAGGAACCAAATACTATAGATAATTCTTCGATACCTTTTTCTGTCTCAAGTGAAACAATTGGAAGTGGAACATAAGATTGGTAGACAGGCAGTTCCTTATGGTAGGTTTGAAAGGAATTTTGAGCGTCTATTTCGCTGTGTTGATCCCATATGGTAATGGTATCTCCTTCCCTGCCGAAGGATGGTTTCTGGACAAAGGCAGTGGTACCTGCAAATTCATCTGCCTCAAGAAAGGTAGGCAGCATGTATGTGTTTATCCAATCCCGTTCTTCCTTTGTATAAAATTGTTCATTTTCTGCCAATCCCCAAATCAAACATTGAATGGATTTAGGTTGAAGCAGAAATGCTGAAACTGGATTTACAATGGATAATTTCCGGTCTTTAGCAAGCTGTAATAAGTCAACTCCTACGAGATCCCCTGTATTTGGATCACGGTCCTCAAGTAAATGTTCAAGAGGGTAGGTCTGGCGATATAATACATCAATGGGTACACCATTTGAATCTAAAAGTGCATCATCGGTAAGCCGCAGTTCTGAAAGAGGGAGGATTTGATTAGGAACCTTACATAACTGACTTAAATATACCGTGGTATTCCAATCCTCCATATGGTCACGGTGAGCTGTGAACACAACATTTGGTGATATATAGCCCTTTGAGGATTCAAGGACAGCCTTAGTGATACCAGAAGCGAGGAGCCGTTCTTGGTTCTCATTCGGGTTAACAAAGCCAAATTTTGAACAAGCTTTCCCGTTGATTTGGAAGCATTCAACGATAAAGGTAGGAGTGTCAGCATTAAACTCAAGCATTTTTATCCCGGTGTTCGTCAAAGCAAAATCAAATCGAGAGATGACGGATTCAGGAAAAGGACTTTTCATCCGAAGAAATGGAAGACTTGCTGCAGGGAAACCTAGTTCAAGTAGCTGTTCGTCTTCAAGACTGCGAAGGAGACCTGCAGTTTTGAAAAATACCCTGCCCATTCTTTCTGTGGCTTCCTTCAACAGGGTGTGTGTCTGCTCTGTAATACTATAAACATGATATAAACTGTATTCACTTCCATATAAATTCGACCAAAAGTCAGGAAATTCGGAGTAAAATTCCTCTCGTTTATTTGCGTATGTGGTCATGTGCAATTAACCTCCAAATCCACCTTTCGATCCGCTCCCAAAACCTCCTTTGAAGCTTGAGGAAGACTTGTAAGATTTGGAAGACCTGTAGGACTTGTAGGCGGAAGAATTTAAAAGTGCCGACCTGCTATGGAAAAACATTCCGCCGTAAAAGAAGTGGCCATAGTGACTCGAGCGATTATCGTCACATTGCCAAACTCCTTCATCATCATCCCATTCCCAATCAGCACAGTCTGTATCTTCTGGTACTGGGGGTAAGTCCTGTGCCTGGGAACAACCGGCAAGGGTAGTTCCAGCCATAAGAGAAGTAAGAACGCCAGAGATTAACCATTGGGTTTTCTTCACCTTCCCACGCTCCTTTTGTGAGTTATAATATTTATTATAAAAGTAAATTTCAGGAAAACAATGGTAAGATAAAAAGAAAACGAAAAGAGGGATGGATAATGAGGTTGGAATATCGACTTGATGACAATATAAAACAATATCCTGCCTTGTGGAATTATCAAAATATTACTCCTGTTGAGGCAGTGGCAAGAATGACCTGCGAATATTTCGTAAAAGAAGGAGAGACATACGCGGTAAGCGCCACAGCTATGGACCCAGATGGAACAGCTGTTTTGTATGTAACAAAAGAAAGTTACATCAACGATTCCGCCGATACCATCTATTCTCACATTGGTTTTGAAGTGAGGGAACTGAATGGTACGACATCTAAATTAGTAGAAGGAAAAGATGTTTGGGACCATGAAGAGATTTTGTCGACGCTTCATTCCGATTTCATCTACCTTCAAAAGGATGGTAAGTTTATGGAGTTTGAACTTGATTCACGGGAGATAGATGAGGACCGAAGATGTTACATCTTTTACGGAACATTTTCTGGTAAAAATCGATAAAAAATCGCAAAAGAAAAGCTAGCCACTTAATTGTGGTAGCTTTTTTTTGTGACAAAAGAACTATCCAGGGTGAATAAATATTTTTTGAATGTAGCTTTTGTAGGAGTGAAACTACTTGTAAATATTGGTTATGATGGTCCGATTTGGAGTGAATATAATTATATATATATATTTCTTAGAAAAATAAAGCAAATCATTACAAAATGATGTTTAAAAAGGCTTGGGGTATTCAAATGCTTTTACGCACCCAAGTTTTTTGTCGAATATCATCGAATTCCAAAAAAAAACAACAGGATTTTTCTTGGAAAGGTGGTAGAATGGTAGGAGACAATTTGTATTAGATTGTAAAGGAATATCTAAGGGAGTACCACCTATGAAAGAAGATAACATAGTTCATAAATTATTTTATGAAGAAACGAAAGCAACAAACTTATTTTTGTGGTTATTTTATATTTTTTATATTGCTTTTGAATTAATTTATTATTATCTATTTCCCAATTTGTATAGAGATGGGGGGATTAGTAAATATAAAGAAGGCTTAGGAATATGGTACTACTTCTTTATTTTCGGCTTATTCCCTCTTGCCATTTACTATTTTAAAAAAGGGAATCCCTACATTATTAAGTATCTCTATATTTATACCTTTATAGTTATCGACACTGTCCATAACTTAATCATTTATTTAGGAACGGACAAACAATTTGCTGCAGGAAGTATCGTTGAAGTTGTATTTATTCTTTTCTCTCCTATTTTTGTTAATAAAAAATATTATTGGACAGTTTCTTTAGGGATGGTGTTAAAGTATGGTCTAATTGGATTCATTATTCATGATGTACAGGTTGTAGCTCCTATGATCATATACATGATCCTTTCAGCCATTGCTTTGATTATTTTAATACGTTTTAAGTCCTATTTACATTCCTTAACGAAAGCTCATGAAGAGCTTCGAAGGAAAGAAAAACTTGCTGTTATAGGTCAAATGGCGGCTGCTATTGCTCATGAAATACGAAATCCACTTTCATCCTTAAAAGGTTTTACACAACTGCAGCAAGAAAGATATCCAAATACAAATGATTTTTATCCGATTATGATCCAAGAAATTGATCGGATTAATTCAATTGTGGAGGATTTAATGACACTTGGAAAACCTAAGGAAATCAAATTTTCAAAAGCAAGTATAGAAGAAATCATTGCCTACACTCTATCAATTACGCAACAAGAGGCAGAGAGACAGGGTGTTTCGGTCGAAACAACGATGACTGGACCTTTACCTCCACTCGATTGTGACAGTAAGCAGTTAAAGCAGGTTTTTATTAATTTAATAAAAAATGCAATTGAATCTATGTCTGAGGGCGGAAAAGTAAAAGTTAATGTGAAGGTTTTAGATGGGACTAAGATGAATATATCGATTCAAGATGAAGGATCCGGAATAGATGAGGAAAGTATTCCAAATCTAGGTGAACCATTCTTTACAACTAAAGCTGATGGAACAGGCCTTGGATTAATGGTTTCAAACCAAATTATTCAAGACCATCAAGGGAAAATTACGATTAAGAGCAGTCTTGGAAAAGGCACAACGGTTAATGTAATGCTACCAATTTCCCAGATATATAGGAAAAATTAATTCTATAATTATACAAAAACTATCAATATAATATGTTACAACGTTATCTCCAATAAGATATAATGTAGAGGAATACAGAATTACAGAGGTTTTTGTTGGAAAATGGAAATAAATATAGGTTTAAAAATACTTATATCTTTTCTAATCCTAACGAATTATATAACATACATGTGTGAGAAATACGGAGGATTCTATGATACCACATGAAGAAAAACAAACCGTAAAATGGTATTTATTAATATCATATATTTTAATAATTGGCTGGGATGTATTTTACTACTACTTTAATCCTAAGTATATTGAAAAGCATGAAGTGATTGGGCTTCCTGATTTGTGGAAACTTAACTATATCGTGTTATTGCTCATACTGTTTATTGCCTATTATTTTAATAAGGTGAAAAAACAGAACTGGATTAAATATGTATTTATTATCAGTTATTTAAGTGTATCTTGTCTTGTTGATATCGTTACCTTTCACGGAGATAATGACGGATATACGAGCGGGAATGTGGTGGAGATATTCCTAATCCTTTCCTTGCCTATTTTCTTAAATACCAAATACTTTTGGTTAGTTACACTTGGAGTAACCCTAAAATACATCGCAACGGGAATACTATTAAAAACATCCCTAGTAGTTGTACCAATTGTATTAATTGCAATTTTATCGGGATTATCCTTCTTTTTATTAGTCCGCTTCCAAGGGTATGTCCGTGCGCTTAGCAGTTCCTATGATGACCAATTGGAGGGAATTGTAAAAGGAGTGATTGCTACTCTCGAATTAAAAGACCCGTATACTAGAGGCCATAGTGAGCGTGTTGCCAAATATGCATTAATGTTTGCGAATGAAGTCGGAAAGTTCTCAAAGGAAGAACAAAAATCTTTCTACTATGCTTGTTTACTCCATGATATTGGTAAAGTAAATATTCCCGATCAAATTCTGATGAAGCCTGGTAAACTTACCAATGAAGAATTTGAGATCATAAAGTCTCATCCTGTAGTTGGTGCTGAAGCGGTTAAGAATGTGGAAGGAATAAAGAATAGTATTTATGTGATCCGTTCTCACCATGAACGTTGGGATGGTAAAGGGTATCCTGATCAATTAAAGGGGGAAGAAATACCTTTACTAGCTAGAGTTTCTGCCATTGCCGATGCATTTGATGCCATGACTTCATCTAGGTCATATCGCGATGCATTGCCATATGAAGAAGCGTATAACCGAATAATTCAAGGGCAGGGTTCACAATTTGATCCTATGCTTGTGGAAAAATTTAAAAAGATTTTCCCGGCATGGATTAAATTTCATCAAAATTATCCTTGGTCAGAAAAATGGGAATTACTTAGGGAGGTGGAGGAATGAAAATCCGCAAGCTTAAAAAGGTAAAAACAACATGCTGGTGGTGTATTTACGTAGGTAAATAATGAAGTAGGATGCAAGCGAAAGCTATGCATCCTTTATTTATAATAATTTTGTGGAGGAGCGGCTTTTTAAATGAACATCACACTCCATTCGCGTATTTCCATCGTTCCGATCGATATTCACAAGGATAAAAAGCATTATATAGTCGAAGATAAGCTTACTGGTGAGTTTTATGAAATGCCAGAAATATGTATTGAAGCAATTAATAGGATAAATCAGGGGTTTCCGCTAGGCGAAATCGAATCAACACTTATGGAGAAATTCCCAAAAGGAGAGGTGAATCTAGTCGATTTTGCCAATCAGCTATTAGAGCTGGAATTGATTGACCAGATTGATGGTGTAACGATTGAAAAAAAACAAATTTCAAACGAGCAATCTGGGATGCTGTGGGTTTCTCCTAGAATGGGTAAATTCTTTTTTAATAAGTTTACTGTCCTATTATATAGTGTAATATTTCTATTAAACATAGCGCTGTTTATTGGGTTTCCTTCTTTATTTCCCCACCGTGATGATATTTTCGTTTTTGATATTATGTTTGTAAATGTAATTGTTTGGATGTCGTTAAGCTTTCTTTTTGTGTTAATTCACGAATTTGGTCATGTTCTTGCTATTAGAGCGCACAATCTTCCAACGAAAATGGAAATTGGCCATCGAATGTTATTTGTCGTTTTATTAACAGATATGTCTGCAATCTGGAAATTGCCGCCTAAGGATCGAAATATACTTTTCTTGGGAGGTCTGTATTTTGATTCAGTTCTGCTTTTTATAGCGCTAATTGTTCAGTTATTGTTTCCGAATGGTTCCAATTTTATTATTGGGTTAATGCACTTTGCCGCTTTTGATATTGTATTGAGAATGATATTTCAATGTTGTATTTATATGAAAACAGATTTGTACTTTTTGTTTGAGAACGTCTCTGGCTGTTACAACTTGATGGAAAATGCCAAACATGCCATTAAAAAACGGCTATCTTTTTTAAACTTAAAATCAATAGACGAGGTTGTTTTTGCTGGTGAAAAAAGAGTGGTTTCTACTTATACGATTTTCTACTTTTTAGGATTTGTCGTAACCATTGTCCTATACTTTTTGTATTTTATTCCACAAGTGATTCAGATGGGAAAACAGCTTCTCCCCGGTTTTCTTAAACCTCCAACAAGCTTACTGTTTTGGGATGCCCTCATTTTTTCATTACAGGTCAGCATATTTATTATCTTGCTTCTATATTCATGGCGAAAAAAATACCTTCTTCACAAAGTGTGACAAAACTTTGTCTAAAACAAAAATTCTAAGGGTTTTTTCCCCGACAGATGGGGGAGTTCCCCTATATAGATAACACTAACGAATTTCTTACAATAAGAGTAAGAAAAATCGTTAGTGTTATTTTTTTAGGAGGAGCTTATATGCAGACAAATACTTCAATAAATAAAAAAGCTGGACGCTCGATCAATGATGCCTTTGCATCCAAGTTTGCTAAATCTATGTTTTTAACCGTTACTGCAATTGTCATTCTATCTTTTATTGCAACTAGAATGTTTACCCATGTTGATTTAAATCTATATGGATATATGGTTGGAACTGTAGTCTTTATCGGAGGTTTTTTCTACCGTTTTATCGCTTGGGGTGAAAGACCGCCAACCAAAATTTTCATTAAAAAAGGGTTAAAACTTTTAAAGAGAAAAAGCACCCCGAAAACGGCCGTTAATCATTTAGCCATCTATGATTTTATTAAAAACCGTGGCTTGTACCGCTGGGTTCAGCATATTTTAATCGGCTGGGGCTGTGTTCTTGCATGTATGGTTACCTTCCCGCTCGTGTTTGGCTGGATGTACTTCACGATGGATGATAACGGCTACTATACGATTGTCTTAATGGGAATGAATTTAATGGAGGTAAAAGCTGATGGCATCATCGCTTGGTTCTCCTATAATGCATTAAACATTGCAGCTATTATGGTGACAGCTGGTGTATGTATGGCTTTACGCAGACGCTTAAAAAACATGCAGGCAAGAGCAGAACAAAAGTTCATCTATGACTTCCTGCCACTTTATTTATTGTTATTTATTTCAATCACAGGTCTTTTATTAACCGTTCAAAACGTATTTTTAAATGGCTGGATGCAGCCGCAAATGTCATTGATACACCAATTTTCCGTTATTGTTACTTTAATTTATTTACCATTTGGAAAGCTCGCTCATATACCTTTCCGTCCGGTAAGTGTTTTTGCAAGAAACTATCGTGAACACTACGCCGAGAAGGAAGAGAAAAAGTGTAAAGTATGCGGTGACCATTTCGTATCGGTTGAACAATCAAATGATGTCATTCAAGTATTAGGAGTAAATGCGATTGAATTCAATATGGAAGATGGCTTTAATCTTGCTGAACTATGCCTCCCATGCCGTAGAAAATATCGTATTTCAAGATTCTCAGGATTTGCAACGCATCAAGTGAAGGTCAAGGAGGCTAACCAAAATGCAAAGGGATAAGTTTTTTAAAGAAATTGAAAATCTCCGTCATCCAAATGAAACGCTTGTAAAAACACATTGCAGCTACTGTGGTATGCAATGTGGGATGAATTTACGAGTAAATACAGAGACCAATAAGATTATCGGGGTTGAGCCTCGTTATGATTGGCCAGTAACAGTTGGAAAAATGTGTCCGAAAGGGGTTACGGCTTATCAGCAGACAAACCATGATGATCGTATCCTAAAACCTTTAATTCGTGATGACGCTTCATTAAAAGGAACGAAAGAAGGTTTCCGTGAAGCGACATGGGATGAAGCATATGACTTAATCGTGAAAAATTTTCAACAGCTTCAACGTGATTATGGCAAGGATTCACTAAGTGTTTATAGCGGTGTATCGATGACCAATGAAAAGTGTTATTTAACTGGAAAATTTGCACGTGTAGGTTTGCAGACACGTTACATTGATTACAATGGCCGTTTTTGTATGGCGAGTGCCGCTGGCGGATTTATGAGGTCATTTGGAGTTGACCGTGGTTCTACCCTTCCATGGACAGATCTTCATGAAACAGATTGTTTGTTTATTGCGGGAAGCAATACAGCGGAATGTCACCCAACATCCATGTTCCGCGTATGGGCCGTTCAAGAACGAGGCGGGTATTTAATTGTTGCAGATCCTCGTGAAACACCAATTGCTAGAAGAGCGGATGTTCACTTAGATTTAAGACCAGGCACGGACCTTGCATTGGCTAACGGAATCTTAAATTTATTAATCCAAAACGGCTATGCAGATGAAGAATTCGTTAATAACCATACAAACGGTTTTGAAGAAACCAAGGAACTAGTGAAAGAATTTACACCTGAATATACGAGTGAGCTTACAGGAGTTGCTCCAGAAAAGATTATTCGTGCTGCAGAAATTTACGGAAAAGCTCCAAATGCCATTGTCATGTTTGCACGCGGAATTGAGCAGCAAGTTAAAGGTGTAGATAATGTTTCTGGATACACAAACATGGCATTAGTGACTGGGAAAATTGGCCGCCCTAAAGCAGGTGTTGCTACTTTTACAGGTCAAGGTAATGGTCAAGGTGGCCGTGAACATGGTCAAAAAGCCGACGCACTTCCTGGGTACCGAAAGATTAATAATCCCGAGCACGTAAAGGCAGTGGCTAAGGTTTGGGGGATTGAACCAGAAGAAATGCCTAAAGAGGGTGTTTCTGCATATGAAATGTTTGGATTAATGGAGCAAAAGGTCATTCGAGGATTGTACTTATTGTGCTCTAATCCAGCTGTTTCAGCACCAAACTTAAATTATGTACGTGAGCAGTTAAAAAATCTAGATTTCATGGTTTGTTCTGATTTTTACTTATCAGAATCAGCAGAATTTGCAGATGTAATTCTACCAACCACCACTTGGTCTGAGGATGAAGGAACCGTTACAAATCTAGAAGGACGTTGTATAAAAATTAACAAAGCTCAAGATCCGCTTGGTGAATCGAAACCAGATTGGCAAATTCATGTTGAGTTATGTGAGCGTTTAGGCAGAGGTAAATACTTCTCTCATTTAAAGACTGCTAAAGATGTTGGTGATGAGTTCCGCTTAGCTTCAAAAGGCGGTTATGCAGATTACTACGGAATTACATGGGATAAAATCGAAAAGCAAGATGGTGTATTCTGGCCATGTAAAGATGAGAATGACCCTGGGACACCACATATGTTCTTAGATAAAAAATTCTATCATCCAGATGGAAAAGCAAAAATTTGTGCCCTTCCTTACCGTCCGCCAGCAGAAGAGCCGGATGAAGAATATCCGTTGCGCTTAACAACTGGACGTGTCGTTTATCATTATCTATCTGGAAATCAAACAAGAAGAATCAACTTCTTACGCGATATGTGTCCTGAGCCATATGTAGAAGTACATCCAGAAACAGCAGAACAATATAACATTAAACATGAAGAATTTGTCCGCCTCTATACTCGCAGGGGAGAAGCTGAATATAAAGTAAAAATCACGGAAGCGATCCGTAAAGATACGGTATTTGTGCCTTACCATTTTGGCCATGATAAATCTATTAATCTATTAACAATTGGCGCACTTGATCCAATGTCACGGATGCCGGAATTCAAAGCGTGCGCAGCACAGATTGAAAAACTAGAACTAAAGAAGGTGCAGTAAATGAAAAAGAGGCTATATTTAGAACTTGAAAACTGTATAGGCTGCCGCTCTTGTTTGGCAGCTTGTACACAGTGCGGCGGTCATGAGGAGCGCAACCGTAACTATGTCTACGATGTTAACCCGCTTGTTAACCGTCAGACAATGCCTCTAATGTGCCTTCACTGCGTGAATCCAGCATGTGCTAGAAGCTGTCCGGCGCAAGCAATTCAAATTCATGAAACAGGAGCTGTTCTTTCGGCTCTTGTTGAAAAGTGTATTGGATGTCAAAATTGTACGATTGCTTGTCCATATGGAATTCCGAAGTTTGATACAGAACAAAATTTGATGTACAAGTGCGACCTATGTATTGACCGTACAAAAGACGGCATTCCTCCAATGTGTGCCAGTGTATGTCCATCCAATACATTGCAATGGTTAACAGATGAAGAAATTGAAGCAAAACAAAAGCAATTTAATTTAGATAATGGTAAATGGGTTACCAGCATGCCTTATTTAGAAGGCGAAACCAATGTTAGAGTGAATCTCCCTGGTATCCTCCAGGGTGTCACGAAATTGTTTTAGGAGGGATTAACCATGACAGATAAAAATAATAAAATCCCGTTTAATGAAGATAACTATACTCATAATATAAACCGTAATAATGAAAGAAAACTAGACCGCCGTGGGTTTATGAAAACATTAGTTGGAGCAGCAGGAGTATTCGCTGTTTCCTCACTTCCGTGGGGAGCAGTAGCAGCAAAAGAACTTATTGGTTTAGGAGATAAGAAATATCCAAAGCAAAAAATTACTGACGTAACCGCAATACCTGTCGGTGACGCAGTTGATTTTCATTTTCCGGGTGAGCATGATAGTGCAATTTTAATTAGGCTCTCCGAAAATAAATATGTGGCCTATCAAAATGCCTGTACACATCTCCGCTGCCCAGTGTTCTGGCAAAAGGAAGAAGGAGATTTACTTTGCCCTTGCCATCACGGGAAATTTGATGTTGAAACAGGTGCACCGACTGCAGGACCGCCAAGACGTCCACTGCCCG
This sequence comes from Neobacillus niacini NBRC 15566, assembly GCF_001591505.1. GTDB lineage: Bacteria > Bacillota > Bacilli > Bacillales > Cytobacillaceae > Neobacillus > Neobacillus niacini. Next base: position 89,030 of record NZ_BCVA01000010.1, on the reverse strand, counting down.
AAATTTATGTAAAGGTTGAAAACGGCGCAGTTTATGCTGTGGGGGTGAAACGATATGAAGCGTAGTTACCTTCCTGTTGCACTCCTTCTTGCTGTGTTAATGCTGAATATCATTGTTACACAATATATGGTCCATCAATATTTTTATCAGAATTATGTCAATACAATTGTTGCTGGGGTCATGAATGTCGTATTATTTCCACTCGCTTTCATCATCTATAAAAAAGGTGTGAATGTTAATGACTAGTGAAACGTATCTTGATTTTTGTTTTATGCGAGGACAATCAGGTGGATTTTCCGTTGAAATTGAAGAAATATTAAAGGAAACATTTGGGAAGAAACGTTTAAATTGGTTTCTAGAGGAAAAGACAATGGATGGTGCTGAAATGGTGATTGCCGAGGTAAAGGGGATGAGTGATTGGAATTCAGAAGAAGAAACAATCACTTTCCTTGAAGAGAATGCCGGCGAAAAGTTTTGGGAGTATCTTCAAGGCTATAAAATGTTCATCTACCCCGTAAAGAGAGGGTGTAATAGCTGTGGAACCCATTAACCTAGAGGAACTGAGAGGATTGGTCAGGGCTTCCGTTGAAATCACAGTTCATGATCAACAGGGCAGCGATCAAGCGCCAGCTATAAATAAGAAAATAGAAAAAATAGAGTACTGCCCTGACAAAACGCATATCCGCTTCTATGTTGATCATTTCAATTTTATAGCTGTCCCACTTGCGAGTAATATGGCGCATTCTGAAACAATGTTCTCAGCGTCCGATACTGAGAGTGGATTAACCTATACATTTAGAAAAGTTTAATTAAATAAGGGTAAAGGAGGGAAAGTAATGGAATACTCTGCAACAAGAAATCAAATGAGTTCCTATATCATTCAAGCCCAAGAGGAGGAAATTAAAAGAATCTCCTTAGAACTTCATGAAGGTGTAGGACAAAACTTATTCAGCATTTTAACGGGTTTAAAAGTAGTGGAATCCGGGATAAAAGAGGATCATGTTAAAAATCATTTACATGAAATGACTCAGTTGATTGAAAAAACAATGCAGGAAATTCGATTACTTTCCGTTGAACTATACCCCCCTGCACTTACCGCTCTTGGATTACTTCCAGCTATTAAGAGTTATATTAAGGTGTACACTTCTACTTTTGGAATTGTAGTTGAGCTTTCCTCCATAGGAGAAGAAAAGCCCATCCTAGAGCAAAATAGTATTGCAGTGTTTCGAGTTTGTCAGGAGGCACTTACAAATATTGCTAAATATGCCGATACATCAAATGTTAGGATAGATTTGAAGTGGAGTAATAGCAAACTAAAAATATCTATTTTTGATTTTGGAAGGGGCTTCCAGATAGAAGATCTAGAAAAGAACCCTTATTCACTCGGAATTGCTACAATGAAGGAGAGAATGCTTCTAACTGGCGGACAATGTGAAATATCCTCTAAAATAGGAGAAGGTACGTCTATTGAAATATCTCTTCCTATTTAGGAAGTAAAGGGGGGGGGAACATTTGATTAAAATTTTATTAGTTGATGACCATGCAGTGGTAAGAAGCGGCTTAAAAATGCTTTTAAACACAAATCCTGAGATGGAAGTAGTCGGTGAAGCTTCTGAGGGAAATGAAGGAATCAAAAAAGCGTTGAAGCTTAAACCGAATGTTGTTGTCATGGATTTAAGCATGCCGCATGGAAAAGATGGATTATCGGCGACCGGCGAATTAAAAAAGCAAATGCCTGAAGTGAATATACTCATTTTAACGATGCATGATGATGAAGAATACTTATTTCGAGCGGTTCAAGCAGGGGCATCTGGCTGTATTTTAAAAAGTGCACCGCACGATGAGTTAATGTCTGCGATTGAATCCGTGGCAAATGGAAATGCCTATCTCCATCCTGCGGCTACGAAGCGATTAATGGAAGAATACCTTGGAAGCCTTAAACATGGCAGTAATGATACCTACCAACTATTATCAGATCGTGAAAAAGAGGTTCTTACACTAATTGCAAAAGGATATTCCAATAAGGAAATTGCTGAACAGTTAGTGATAAGTGTAAAAACTGTAGAAACTCACAAAGGAAATCTAATGGAGAAACTTCAGATGAAAACCAGACCAGAATTGGTTGAATTCGCCGTAAAAAAGGGGTTATTAGGTTATGGTATTTAAGGAGTTTTTTCGCGGATGACCGAGATTAAGGGGATATCACAGGTAAATGAGGTTTGTGAAGGATTAAAGAAAAGAATTGGCTGTGAATTTGTTGCTTTAGCCCTTCAAAATGAGGTAGGACCAGATGTACGCTGGCATTATGCTTCAGGGAATTTAAATGATAAATATAAAAGAATTACTGTCCGGTTTGGAAAAGGAATCGCTGGAAAAATAATTTCGAGCGGCAGTCCTATGATGTTGATTGACTTCCCAAATGATATATATGGAAAGGTAACAGACCATCCTATTATGCTTGCTGAGAAACTTGTTTCCTGTTATGCAGTGCCGATATTTTTCAATTCTTCACCAAAAGGTGTTCTGCTAGTTGGAAAAAGAGAAAAATATACATTCTCCGAAGATGACCAAGAAATGGTTCAGGATGCTGCCTTGGAATTAGAGCAGATATTACAAAACCAGATATTAGGCTTAGGGGGATATGTATGAACAGAGACCGGCAGCAGCTTGAGTTTGCAAACCTTGAGTTAGAATTAAAAAAATCAATGCAGGAATTAATCGATATAAAGTTTGCCCTTGATGAATCTTCTATTGTGGCAATAACCGATTCAAGAGGTACGATTACATATATTAATGATCAATTTAGCCAAATTTCCAAGTATCCACAAGAAGAACTTCTAGGCCAGGATCATCGAATATTAAATTCGGGATACCACCCAGCTAGTTTTTTTAAAGAAATGTGGAAAACAATTGGTTCGGGGAAGGTATGGAAGGGCGAAATACGCAACCGTGCAAAAGATGGAACATTTTACTGGGTTGATACTACGATTGTTCCGTTTATGAACGATAATGGAAAACCCTATCAATATTTAGCAATCCGCTACGAAATTACCGAACGAAAACGGGTTGAACAAGAATTACAGAAAATGATGACAACAATCATCGATGTTCAGGAAGAAGAACGAAAGCGTTTATCTCGAAATTTACATGACGGAATCGGGCAGAATTTATATAGTCACCTCATTACCATCAATCGTCTGCTTTCTGAAATGAATCATCCTCTGCTAGTGCAAATGCAAACTGAAGCAACCCAGCTAATAGAGGAAATCCGAGATATTTCATGGGAACTGCGTCCTTCCGTATTAGATGATCTTGGACTTGTTCCTGCGATTCGTTCGTTTCTATCTCGTTTTTCAGAAAACTATCATATCGATGTTTATTTTGAGTGTGTACTAAATCGCCGCTTAGACATTAGCGTCGAACTAACGATTTATCGGATCACGCAAGAAGCCTTAACGAATATCAGGAAGTATGCAGAAGTTTCCGAGGCAGCTGTTACAATTAGAGAAATAGATGACGTTATTAGAGTAATGATCGAGGATAAAGGAAAAGGATTTGAACTGGATTCCCAATCCCGTGGTGTTGGTCTGTTTAGTATGGATGAACGGGCAAGGGCTGTTGGTGGAGAGCTTACCATCAATTCTTCACCAGGTAAAGGAACAAAAATTATCCTAGAGGTCCCAGCAAAGCCAAAACGATAAAAATAGAACCAAGCATTTTTGCTTGGTTCTATTTTTATAGTCTAGCTTTACTATATTTTAAAAGAACTTTTTAAGGAAACGATTCGGTTAAAGACGAGCTTATCAACGGTGGTATGCTTTGGATCAACATTGAAATATCCATGTCTAAAGAACTGGAATTTATCGTGCGGCATGCTTTCTCTCATATTCGGCTCTACAAATCCCTGTAATACTACCAATGAATCAGGATTCACATTGTCAAGGAAAGACTTTTCTTCTTCTTCCGTTCCATCTTCTGTTTTATCGAGGATTAGTGGCTCGTATAGACGAAACTCTGCTGGAACGGAATTGGTTGCTTCCACCCAATGAATAGTTCCTTTTACTTTACGGCCTGTAAACCCAGTACCACTTTTCGTTAACGGATCATAGGTACAACGCAATTCAATGACTTCTCCGTTAATATCCTTAATTACTTCTTCACACTTAATGAAATAAGCATGTTTCAGACGAACTTCATTGCCTGGGAAGAGGCGGAAATATTTACTCGGAGGATTTTCCATGAAATCGTCTTTTTCAATATAAATTTCACGAGAGAATGGAATTTTCCGCATGCCCATTTCAGGAACCTCAGGATTAATCTCTGCGTCAAGTAACTCAATTTGACCTTCCGGATAGTTCGTAATGACAACTTTTAAAGGATTTAAAATGCCCATTGTCCGCGGGGCCTTCAACTTTAAGTCTTCTCTAACAAAGTGTTCGAGCATTTGCGAATCAACCGCACCGGAACCTTTTGATACGCCTGTTTCACGAACAAAATTACGAATGGATTCAGGGGTAAACCCTTTGCGCCTCATTCCAGAAATAGTCGGCATCCGCGGGTCATCCCATCCATCCACAAATCCTTCGTCAACGAGCTGCTTCAATTTACGCTTGCTCATTACAGTGTTAGTCACATTTAAGCGACCGAACTCAATTTGCTGCGGTGTACTTTCCATTTCACATTGTTCCACTACCCAGTTATAAAGTGGGCGTTGATCTTCAAATTCAACGGTACAAATCGAATGCGTCACGTCTTCAATGGCGTCCTCTAGCGGATGTGCAAATGCATACATTGGATAGATACACCACTTATCACCAGTGTTATGGTGTGTAGTGTGAGAAATTCGATAAATGACAGGGTCGCGTAAATTGATATTAGGAGACTTCATATCAATTTTGGCGCGGAGAACTTTTTTCCCATTTTCAAATTCTCCGTTTCGCATCCGCTCAAATAAGTCGAGGTTTTCCTCAACTGAACGATCACGATAAGGACTTTCTTTACCAGGAGAAGTCAATGTCCCGCGGTATTCACGAATTTCCTCAGCAGATAGGTCATCCACGTAGGCAAGTCCTTTTTTGATTAATAGAACCGCACGTTTGTACATTTCTTCAAAATAATCAGAAGCAAAGAATAAGTTATCCCACTCAAATCCAAGCCATTTCACATCTTCTTTAATCGAGTTTACATATTCGATATCTTCCTTTAACGGATTGGTGTCATCAAATCGTAAATTAGTTTTTCCGTTAAATTCATCCGCTAATCCAAAGTTAATGATAATGGATTTAGCATGACCGATATGTAAATATCCGTTTGGCTCTGGAGGGAAACGAGTGATAATTTTATCATGCTTACCGGATTCCAAATCCTTAATCATAACATCTTTTATAAAATTAGAACCTAGATTGTCCACTCTATTCAACCTCTTTCTTTCATCTATTACTTATAAATAACATAAATTATGATATTTTTCCATTGTACCCAACAATTCATTAGAAAAATAGTTAAATTGGCAAAAAGAATGAAAAAAAGCTACAATATAAGCTTGAAGAAGTAATGGGAAGGGGATATTTTATGATTAAGCTAGGCACAGTCGGAACAGGATGGATTACATCCTCCTTTATTGAAGCAGCAAAGCAAAGCGGGAAACTAGAATTAACCGGTGTTTATTCAAGGACAGTCGATAAGGCGAAGGAACTTGCCTATACATATAACGCAGCACATTATTTTACCGATTTGGAGGAAATGGCTAAAAGTCCTGAAGTTCAGGTGGTCTATATTGCTTCGCCCAATTCAGTCCATTTTGAGCAGGCACTTACCTTTTTAAAAAATAAAAAGCATGTCATTTGTGAAAAACCAATCTTTTCTAATACGGCTGAACTGGAAGAAGCCTATCAAATGGCTGAGGATAATGGAGTTTATTTATTTGAAGCGATACGAAATATTCACACCCCGAACTTTCGTATACTTAAGGAAAAAATTCAAATGGCAGGAAATCTAAGAAGTGCTATGCTTCCCTATATACAGTATTCTTCTAGGTATGATTCGTTTTTGAGAGGGGAAAACCCAAATATCTTTTCAAGTACTTTTTCTGGGGGTGCCTTGGTTGATTTAGGTGTGTATCCACTTTATTTAGCAGTGGGCCTATTCGGAGAACCAAAGAAAGTTAGCTATCATCCAGTTATCTTATCAAGCGGTGTTGATGGCAGCGGTACCCTTGTATTGGAGTATAAAGAGTTTATCTGTACCATTTTATGTTCTAAGATCTCTCATTCGGTAATGCCATGTGAAATTCATGGAGAGAAGGGAACCTTCGTCCTTGAAGATGCGGCACCGATTTCCGAGATAAAATTCATCGACAGTCACACAAAAGAGAGTGAAATCTTTAGTGTTGCTCAAGAAGATAAAGACATGGCCTATGAATGCATGAAATTTGCTGAAATCATTAAAAAAAATGATGACCACGAATATAAGAAGTTACAAGAAATGAGTATGATTGTTCTGCGAGTAACGGAAGAAGCGCGGAAACAGAATAATATTGTGTTTGGAGTAGAACACAAGGGGAATTTGTAGATTGTTTTAACACTGGCTTAACGTTTATCAGCTATTGCCCAATTTTGTCTGATATAAGTATACGGTTGTGAAATCTTTATGAAAACGATATTTTCGATGACTTTTATCACACCCCCAATTTTGCTTCGTTCCTTATATTTAAGAAGAAGAAGATTGGAGGAGTCATAATGAAGTCAAAGAACTGGTATAAGATGCAGTTGAAGAGAAAGCCGGTTCAAATAACGAGGTACGTCGTACAAGCGGTATTCCTGTTGTTTTTACTATATGTTGGTGTTCGCTTTTATCAATTTTATATGCATTTTGAGACCCTCGGAGAAACACCTTTTGTTAAGAGACCGGCCGCGGTTGAAGGATTTTTGCCGATTAGTGCCCTAATGGCATTAAAGGTTTGGCTTGCCACTGGAGACTTCGACTTAATTCATCCAGCTGGACTGGTATTGCTAAGCTTTTTTGTAGGTGGTGCCATTATTTTCCGAAGATCATTTTGCAGCTGGATCTGTCCAATTGGAACAGTGAGTGAATGGATTTCAAGATTAGGAAAAAAGCTGTTTAAACGTAATTTTGAAGTACCCACGTGGCTCGTTTGGCTGCTAACCCCCATTAAATATTTATTATTGCTGTTCTTCTTGGGGATGGTTATTGTAATGCCTACCTATGGGGCGATTGCCTTTCTAAATGAACCATATAACAAAATCTCTGATGTGAAAATGCTGACATTTTTCTTAGATATTAGCGGTTTTGGCTTAGGAGTTCTTATCGTAATGTTTATGCTATCCTTATTTTTTAGGAACTTCTGGTGCCGATTCCTTTGCCCATATGGAGCGTTCATTGGGCTTGGCTCGATATTTAGAATTTCCAAAATCAGCAGAAATGAAGAATCGTGTACCAATTGTGAAATGTGTACAAAGGTTTGTCCGTCCAGAGTAAAAGTGCACAAAGTAGAAACCGTAAATAACCTGAACTGTACGGCTTGTATGGCCTGTGTGGAAGCATGCCCTGTAAAGGACACCTTAAATATGACGGTAGTTAATAAGAAGGTAAGTAAATGGTTTATACCAGTGACATTTTTAGTGGCCTTCTTTATTATTATTGGCTTTGCCAAACTAACAGGTCACTGGGAAACCATCATAAGTTATGAAGAATGGAAAATCCTCATTCCTGAAGCAAAATATATAGATTAATAGATCAGTAACCTGTTTAAATAAACAGGTTATTTTTTTTATTCAAATTATTTTATAAAATGTGGTTGAAAAACCCAATATTGTCCAATATAATAAGATTATAAATTTCCAAATAAACAATAACATTTCCTATTTAGAAATCTAAGGGAGGTAAACATCATAAAAAAGGCTAATATTCTCTTGAAGCTAGAAAAAAGTGGTGTGATTGCAGTACTAAGATCAGACACCAAGGAAGAATCATTAAAAACGATTGAGGCGCTCGTAAACGGCGGGATTACCGGCTTAGAAGTAACCTTTACTACTCCGCAAGCAGACGAGGTTATTCGTGAAACAGCAGCAAAATATAAAGATAACTCTACTATCGTTGTCGGTGCAGGAACTGTTCTTGACGCAATGACAGCAAGAATCGCAATTATGGCGGGAGCTGAATTTGTCGTAAGCCCAATGTTTGATTCTAAAATTGCGGAGATTTGTAATCTTTATCATGTACCATATTTGCCAGGTTGTATGACGATAACCGAAATGAAAACAGCCCTTCGTTCAGGTGTAGATATTATTAAACTATTCCCTGCAAGTACATATGAACCTAGTTTTGTGGATGCCGTAAAAGCACCGCTTCCACAAATTAATATCATGCCAACAGGCGGAGTGAATTTAGATAACATGGCCGAGTGGATAAATAAAGGCTGTGTAGCGGTTGGTGTAGGCGGGAACTTATTAGCTCCTGCTAAAACAGGAAACTACGATCAAATTACGAAACTAGCTAAGCAATATATAGATAGGTACCATGAAATTAAGATGGTGAGCGTATGAGCAGCATTCTAACTTTTGGCGAAATTATGTTAAGGCTTTCAACTTTAACTGGAACACATTTTAGCAATGCTGCAAGCTTTCAGGCCCATTATGGCGGAGCAGAAGCAAATGTCGCGGTGAACTTGGCTAATTTAGAGCATGACGTTGCTTTTGCAAGCAAAGTACCCGACAATGCTTTAGGTCTTGCTGTAAAAAGACACCTCCAAAAGTATGGAGTTAAGACAAAAGAGTTGCATTTTGGCGGCAATCGTCTTGGAACCTATTATCTTGATAGTGGTGTAGGCGAGCGTTCTTCCGCCGTTATCTATGACAGAGCGAATTCCAGCTTTGCTTCATTGCAGGAATGGGAATGGGATTACGAACAGCTTTTTGAAAACGCAAACATTCTTCATGTTTCTGGCATAACACCAGCACTTTCGGAAAAGTTAGCGGAAATTACTCTGGATTTAGTAAAAGAAGCTAAAAAGCGGGATATTAAAGTGAGTTTCGATATTAATTTCCGTTCTAAGCTCTGGAATCATGACCAAGCGTCTAAGGCTCTATCAAAAATCCTGCCATATGTGGATTATTGCTCTGCAGGAAAAATGGATGCGCTTTATTTGTTAGGCATTCCTGAAAATCAATCAGGTCAAGATGATACAGACTACTACTATCAAAAAATGAATGAGAAATATAGCAATATTGAAATCTTTTATTCTACCAAGCGCGAAGTCCACTCCGCTACCTCTAATTCCTTACAAGGTACGCTTTGGAAAGATGGAAAAACCTATGTATCTAAAGTTCATAAGCTGGAACCAATCGTCGATCGGGTTGGCGGCGGAGACGCTTTCTCAGCAGGTATACTGCATGGATTAGTTACAGGTGCAGACCTAAACTATACGGTCTCCTTTGCAACCGCATACTCTAGCTTGAAACATACCATTTATGGTGATTGTAATCCATTTACGATAAAAGAAGTAGAAAATCTTATGGAAAATGGCAGTGCAAAAATAAATCGATAACAGGAGTGAATAAAATGGAAACTCGCTATACACATAGCCCAGAGGATATTCGTCATTATTCAACAGAACAACTACGCAAGGAATTTTTAGTAGAAAGTATTTTTGTTCCAGGAGAAGTTAGATTAACGTATACCCATAACGATCGTATGATTTTTGGCGGTGTAACACCAACAGATCAACCGTTAACAATAGAACTTTCTACAGAATTAGGAGTTACCTATTTCTTAGAACGCCGTGAACTAGGTGTTATTAATATTGGCGGGCCAGGATCAATCGTTATTGAAGGTACAGAAGAGCCAATGAAAAAGCAAGATGGCTTCTACATTGGAAAAGAAACAAAGGATCTCCAATTTAAATCAGATGATCCGTCTAATCCAGCAAAATTCTATACAGTGTCTGTACCGGCACATCACAAATATCCAAATGTAAAAATTAGTATTGATAAAATCGAACCAATGGTCACAGGTGATTCAGCAACATTAAATCACCGCTCCATCTATCAATATATTCATCCAAACGTTTGTGAAAGCTGTCAGCTTCAATTAGGCTACACAATCCTAACTCCAGGAAGCGCTTGGAATACAATGCCATGTCACACACACGAACGCCGTATGGAAACATACCTTTATTTCGATATGAAAGAAGATACACGTGTATTCCATTTCATGGGCAAACCGGATGAAACAAAACACTTAGTGATTGCCAATGAGCAAGCTGCCATTTCTCCGAGCTGGTCAATCCATACTGGAGTTGGAACAAGTGACTACACGTTCATATGGGCAATGTGCGGCGAGAACATTACTTATAATGATATGGACATGGTTCCAATGAAGGATTTAAAATAAACCAACATTACGGAGGTTTTCAGAAATGACGAATGACTTGCAGCAATTCTCACTAGATTATTTTAAATTAGATGGTAAAGTTGCGATTGTGACAGGCGGTAATACGGGCCTTGGACAAGGATTTGCGGTAGCTTTAGCAAAGGCTGGTGCTGACCTTTTTGTTGTCACGCACGGGAATAATTGGGATGAAACAAGAGAACTCATTGAAAAAGTAGGTCGTCGTGTAGAGTTTTTTCAAGGCGATTTAACAAATAAACAAGTTTCTAAAGATATTATTGCTAAATGCTTAGAAACCTATGGAAGAGTAGATATTTTAGTTAATAACGCTGGTACGATCCGACGTTCTCCATTACTAGAATATAAGGAAGAAGATTGGGACGCTGTAATGGATATTAATTTAAACGCCGTTTACTTATTAAGCCAAGAGGCAGCGAAAGTAATGGTCGAACAAGGCAGCGGAAAAATCATTAATGTGGCTTCCATGCTTTCTTTCCAAGGTGGTAAATTTGTACCATCCTATACAGCCAGCAAACATGGTGTAGCAGGGTTAACAAAGGCCTTTGCTAATGAATTAGCGATAAATAACGTACAAATTAATGCCATTGCACCGGGTTATGTTGAAACTAAAAACACGGCGCCAATTCGTGAGGATGAAGTGCGTCATGCGGAAATTACCTCTCGTATTCCAGCTGGCCGTTGGGCAACACCTGCGGATCTGCAAAGTGTAGTAGTCTTCCTAGCAAGCAAAGCTTCGGATTATATGAATGGAGCCATTATTCCAGTTGATGGCGGCTGGTTAGTTCGCTAGAAAAAACAGTTTATAGTATAAATTACTAAGAATATAGCTATTTTCTATATAGCTATATTCTTTTTCATTATCTGGGGGAAAACACCATGCACTACTCTACTATAGCAATAAATAATCGTAGAAAAGAGATTGTAAGCTTAGCAGCTAATAAAGCACTGGACCTTCCTTTAATAGAAAGTGGATACTGGTTTCATAATGATATAAGAGATAATTTTTATTATGCTATTCATTTATTTGCTTATTGCGCAGATAAGGATTTTGAATGTGATTGGAACGAAGAACAAAGTAAAAAGGCTAAAGATATAGCCCTTACTATAATTCAGAAGGTCCTATCGCTTCAGGTGAAAAATCCTCAGGATCCCATGTACGGTCATTGGCCATTGAATTTAGGAGTCGACCCTTCTAAAGCAAAAGCCAATCCTCTTCCTGTTGAATTGATGGGCTGTATACTTATATTGTTCTACAACAAATATCAGAATGATCTGCCCACTAATGTAAAAAATGATTGCTATCAAGCAATAGCACATATATACGAAAGTAATGTTTATAACCATCCTTTGATTTATATGTATCACCATGAGGCTAAACATACCTCTTTAAAAATCTTACTAGGGGATTTCTTTAAAAACAAAGAGTTAGTAAAACAGGGCCACCAATTTGCAAAACAGCAATTAAACCATATAAGAAGATATGGATTTAAAGAATATGGAGCACTTCCTTGGTTCTGGCATTGGGTACAATCCTTTACATGTGTTTGGGAGATTGTTGAGGATTTGGAGATAAAAAGGACTATGAACGAACTCTTAGACTATTTATGGGGGCTGCGGGCGGATTACTATTTAAAGGGAGCCTGGGTAGGACCGCATTCACGTCAGTGGCCGCATGATGCTCCGAAGGATACGAATACACTATTGGATTATATCCAATTTGGTGATTTTCCTTTACCAACTGAAACAGTTAGATTGGAAGGGACTGGACTATTTACGTATGAACTTTCTGAAGATATGGTTAGGAGAGTTACCAATCGTACACAACCTGTCGAGATAAAACGAAAAATCCAATTTTCCAATGCTGATGATATCGTGTCAGAAGAAGCTCATACCTATGTCTATGTAACGCCCGAATATGCAGTTGGTGGTATTTGGGAAAGAATAAATGAATACGATAATGAACAGCATCGTTGGGATATCACTCTGCCAGTGACACAATCTGAAAGTGTGAATCAGGCGTATTTTTTTCATCCAGGTGTAAATTATGTCCCTGATGATGGTCGCCATGCGAGTACTTTTGGTGAAGTAATGTTTTACAAGGACACTGTGATTCAAATTTGGAATGTCCCTCTTGATGAAAAGGAGGCAATTCCATATATTATTGGCTGTCTCCCAAAAGGAGAGTGGCAGTTTAATAAACATAGGGGATATGGTAAAATTGGAGATACCTTTTTACAATTCCATTTAATGAACGAATTTAATTTGGAAGAAAAAGAGGATAGAATCTCTATTACGAGCCCGCTTTCTTCTAATTTGAATGGAATTATTATGGAGATAGTCTCTTCTAAAGATGCGGATGGATTAGGCATAAATGATCTGGAATCATTTATAACTGCTATGAATAATAAGAATAAAAATTGTTTTACAGGTGATATTTCAAATGGGAAAATAACTTTGTCCTATGTAACAAGGAGAAATGAATTGTTACATATCAGTTTGGACAATCAAGGAAATAGTATACGATCCGTAAATAATCTGGAACATTCATTTGAAGATTATCAAATTAATTAAAATATTTATAAAAAAGATAGGATGAAGGGAGGTAATACAATGGAGAATGCCAAACAACCTTATGGTACGGTTCTAATAAAGGCTGCGAGTATCCTAGATGTACTCTCCGCAAAGAAAGAACCACAATCCTTAAATATAATTGCGCAGGAAACAGGTCTAACAAGTTCAACTGCTTTGAAGATCTTAGATACACTTCTTCTAATTGGTTATGTGAAAAAACATCCTGAAACAAAAAAATTCGAACTTGGTAGTGCCTTGATAAAATACGCAAATAAATATCTTGCTAATCTGGACATCTCAAAAATTTCTTATCCCTATTTAAAAGAACTGCAAAATAATTTAGATGAAACGATACACTTAGGTGTTTTAGAAGGCGATGAGATTTTAACGGTTAACAAGCTGGAAACGAATAAGCCAATTGTCTGTTTGAATTCTAGAATTGGTCTATCGAAGCCTCTTTACTGCTCTGCAATGGGTAAAGCTGTACTAGCAGAAATGCCAGAAAATAAAGTAGCAGCTTATTTAAGCCGAGTGGAATTAAAAGCCATAACGGAAACGACGATTACAGATTCAGAGACTTTGTTAAGACAGTTAGAGGATATAAGAAGAAATGGGTATGCTGTAGATGACAGTGAAGGTGAGAAAGATGTCTATTGTCTAGGTGTATCATTAGTAATGAATAACCAAACCTATGGAGCTTTTAGTGTCAGCGTACCTGCCTATCGCATTTCACCTGAGGTAAAAGACCAAATCGTTCAAGCTATATTGAAGACAAAAGAGAATATCCTTAGAGAATTACAGCAAAATTATGTTTTTATATAACTAATCAAAAAGAATCTATTTAAAAGCCTTTGTGCAAAAATAGATTCTTTTTGTTTGTGATTAAAGATAAGCTTCATTCCGCCCATTTTTTCATATATATAATAAAAAATAAAATGGGGTAGTACGGATGTCTAGAAGAAATATAGAACAGGGAAATTGGATTTCCTACTTGCTTACCTTATCCAGAATGGTTTACCTTTTTCCTGCAGAAGTCAAAGAAATTGGCGGAGGTAAGTGGGGATATATCAATGGTAAGGGGAATTTTGTTCTTCCTCCCAAATATGAAATGGCACATGAGTTTCAGGAAAGTGGCTTAGCTATCATTCAATTAAATAATCTTACAGGTATTATCAACAACGAGGGATATTTCATTGTAAAACCAAAATATGACACAATCAGTCCATTTTCCGAAGGTCGTGCCACTGCGATTGATGACAGAGGTTTTAACGTTTTGGATGAAGCTGGGAAGGAAATTGGCCCGAAGTCATATTCCTTTATTGGAGATTATAAGGAAGGCAGAGCAGTAGTTGCCAATATGAACGAAAATGGTCAGTATTTATATGGATATTTAAACAGAAGAGGAAATGAGGTCATTCCGTTGACCTATGAATCTGCTAGTGACTTTCACGACGGTAAAGCCCTTGTTAAAGTGAAAGAGGGCAACTATGCACTCATTGATCTAACAGGAAACGTATTAAATTCTTACTCTTATCCATTTGTCGACAATTATGGAGAGGGTATGCTGGCATTTCGTAAAAGTAATGAAGGAAAATGGGGGTATATGGACGAATCAGGCAGGGTAGTGATTGAACCTCAGTTTATCGAAACACAGCATTTCGTTGAAGGTCGTGCGATTGTTAACGTGGAAAATCAACAAAATGGATATGGCTTAATTAATAAGCAGGGGAAGTTTATCATAAAACCTCAGTATTCCAGTTTGATATACCTTGGGGAAAATCAATATGCTCTGGGAAAATCGGTTAATCCCGGGAAGCCGTATCTTCCTAAAAAATATGCAATAGCCGATTCTAATGGTCACATTTTTACTGGGTTCATCTACAATGGTGTGTCCAATTACTTGGATGGCCTGGCATCTGCTTATAATGATGAAATGACGTTCTTTATTGATAAGCGTGGTCAAAGATTGAATTACCTCCCAAAGGTGCAAGGCAGCGGTTCATTAGCATTTGATAAATCTTTAATTAAGGGGGATATCGATCTCCGGATTCTCTATTTCGATAAGAAAGGCAAGTTGATTTGGAAACAAAATACAATCATTCCTTTAAAGAATGATTATTCTGTTATTGAAAAAAAATTCAAACCCAATAAAGATTATTTAGTCTACTATCCACAGTTAAAAGGTGTTGCAAATCCGGAGAGTGTTAATCAGACATTGAAGGACATGTCTGGAGTGAAGCCAACGGTTGCACATACGCAATTGGACTCAAGCTACACAGGGGATTTCGATGTACGCTTTTATCAGAAAAACCTGGTAGTTATTGAGATAAATGGATATGATTATCCTTTTGGTGCGGCACACGGGATGCCTATAAAGAAATATGCCCATATTGACCTAAAAACGGGAAGGTTTTATCAACTTAAGGATTTGTTTAGGAAAGGGGCAGATTATGTAAAAGAACTCAGTGAAATGATTAGGGAACAAATCAAAAGTGATGAACAATATTCCTATGTTTTCCCGAATTCCTATAAAGGGATAAAGGCAGACCATCCTTACTATATTAGCAAAGGGACGTTGAATGTTTATTATGAACCATACGAGATTGCTCCATATGCTGCTGGCTTTCCAACCTTTAGGATCCCGTTTCATGATTTAAGCAGCATAATCGATCACGAGGGAGACTTTTGGCGTTCCTTTCATTAGTTGACAACACCAGGACGGCGATATATTTTTAACATAGACTCAAAAATGCTGCCCTAGGGAGTGGTTGAATGAAAATAATTGATATTTCCAGAAGGATTGAAAATGGAATGCCAGTTTGGCCTGGGGATACACCCTTTCATTATGAGGTGTCATGGTCAATAGCAGAAAGCGGCTCTGTAAACGTAGGGAGCCTTTCAATGAGCACCCATACGGGCACACATGTGGATGCCCCTTTTCATTTTGATGATGGTGGAAAAAAGATCATTGAATTGGATCTCGAATTATATATGGGACCTGTAAGAGTCGTCGATATGTCCGGGAAGGTTAGTATAGGAGCTAAGGATCTAGCCGATGTAGATTTAGAAGGTATGAAAAGAGTGCTGTTTCGGACACGATCATGGCAAAATGAATCAGAATTTCCAGAAAAAATCCCCCATTTGGAAGCAAACCTTGGTCCATACCTAGCGGAGAGGGGAATTAGGCTGATTGGGGTAGATGTTCCATCGGTCGATCCTATTGACAGCAAAGACCTGCATGCTCATCATAGTTTAAATGAAAATGGAATTCATATCCTTGAATCCATCCTTTTAGATGAGGTAGAGCCGGGTGATTATGAATTAATTGCTTTGCCGCTGCCATTGGTTGAAGGGGATGGGAGTCCGGTAAGAGCGGTATTACGTTCACTTTACAATTAATTTTCGAGAAAAGACTTACTCTCTTTTAGTTAAGATGTGTGTCCTTAATCGAGTAACCCGCAAAAGTAAAATAAGCGTAGATTTCCGATTAAATGCAGAATGGAGCTCACTACGGGGGAAATAAGCGGAGGTTTTCCACTTAATCAAAGCAAAATCTCCCGTTTTCCAATTTTACGAGCCAATAGGCGGAATTTCTCAGTCTATTTAAGCCAATTTTAATACTAATTACGATATAAGCAGAATTTCTCCGCCTATTTGTCAGCTCGGGTGCTTACCCTGATCCCCCAACTGAGAAAGCTTGATAAATAAAGAAAAAAACGTATGCCAATGCATACGTCCAATAAGGGAATGCTATGAAATGCTTAACATAAACCCTATATAGCCTGAAACAATAAATAGTAAACTCATTATGAGCGCCAAAGCTTTTGGTGCTCTTTTTATGAAAGTTACAATAACTAGCGCTAGGAAAAGAATAGCCATTAGAAATAGGATTATGGAAACAATCCCAGGGGAAAAATCGATAGGGAAATTTATCTCACCTGGATGAAACAAGGAAAATAGCTTAGAAGCACCTTCTGCTCTAATCATCGCACTAAGTTCATGGGGTGGTGAAACTTGTCCCAGTGCACCAGTAATAGAAAAAATAATCAAAACGATAATACTTTCCAGCTTAGCCCATGGAAGCGGATTATAAGAAGGATCATTTTTGAGTTTCTTCCGAATCAAAAAGCTATTGATAAAGGCAAAAGCTAATAATGGCAAAATGGCAATATGTTTGATTAATAATGCCTGCCCATAGGAAATAGACGTTACACTAACATAATTGGACAAATCCATATGAAAGGTCATTAATGATATCCCTGTTATGGTTGTAGTAACGAAACATAACATAGCAACAGGTGAAAACCACTTTAAAAATTTAAGCCAATGATCATGGTTCTGTGAAAACCAACTTACCACCAATAGTATTCCAACCCATGTTGTTATCGCCAAAAAGTGAGCGCTGTGCGTAAGGAAACCCGCCATTTTAGATAATGAAGCTGCGTGACTTGACCATCCAAGGGAAGCGATTAAGATTAGTGTAAAGGCAAGACCAGTTAAAGAGAATAACGGTTTTTGTTCCAGTTTAATTGGAATTAGATATACAAATAGAATTAACGAAATAATCCCCGTACTAACCCAAGTCTTACCTACCTCGAAATTCGTTAACACAGACTCAAGGGTATAGCCTAAACCTAAGTCCTCATATAAATATAGAACTATTTTTAATACCGGTAAGAATGAAAATAGAGCGATTCCTAACGCGGCACCTAATAGTATGATTTTGGGTATCTTTATTTCTGGTCGAACTGATTTGGGAACCAGATTAACAATAAAGCTTCCTAATAACAACGAAAAACAACTATAAAGTAATGCCTCACTTACAATGCCTGCAATAAACATCTAGACTTGTTTCCTCCTAAAAATCAACCAATAGCTTGCAAACCCTAAAACAATAATCAAACCAATAATAGCTGGGAGTACATAATTCATGATTTTAGGTTCATTTAAAGCATCCTCTTTTACTCCTGCTGCTTGATCTTTCAGTACCGTATCTGTGACTGCGGCAGATGTTACCTCGGCAGTAGTCGCATCAGCAACAGATGATTGTGTCTCACTTTGTTCTGGAGAGGCAGCATTTATAGGTAGCTCGGTGGTGAAAGGGATATCCCCTTCAAGTGGATGACCGTCTTCTCCAATGATTTTCCAATGTATCGTATACGCTCCATTTACAAGGTTGCCCTCTACATTGGCGACTAATTGATTACCACTAATTGTAACAGTAGAAAGTGGAATAGAGTCATTTTTTTCATTCAGTAATGTAAAAGAGCTAGTGGGTTCTAGGGCTGTTTCAAAAGTTAGTGTGATTGCTTTAAGTGATTCGGATACAATCTCTCCATTTTTAGGAGTAGAATCTTCCAAATGGGAATGAGCAAATACATTTGCTCCAAAAATAAAAAACAAAAACGTGGACAGTAGAGCAATTTTATTTAACATCATTTTCAACTCCGATATATTGTTATCTGGCTGTTTCTCATTTTACCACTAAATAAGAGGGGTTAACGTACATTCAAGATAATGTTCACAATACGTTCAAAAATAGCTTTTTACTATCCCTAAGGTAGTTATCAGCCGAAGTCTATGAAAAACAATTTATGAGCGTGATTTAAATCAATTCTATAAAGTGAAAACAATGCTACACTGGAAAAAATCGTAGTCATGGGAGATGAGATTATGAGCAGTTTTCAGATAGAAGGAAAAAAAGCCGTTATAGATATTCGTGAGAGGGTCTTAAAGGGAGAACATCCACGCAGGGAAATCTTAAATTTTGTAAAAACGGCACCAGTTGGGACGATATTTGAAATTCATTTACCCCACCGTGGGGAGCCATTGGTTGCTACTTTTCAATCGATGGGCATGAATGCAATCGTCAGCGAAGTAGAACCTCAGCACTTCCGATTGATGGCTATTAAAATGCATGAAATTTAGCTAATATACTGTTAGAATTGCCATTTTAGAAAGGGGATATTCAAAGTGAGTATAATTCAGTTATCTCTAAATGATGTTGCCTGTTCGGGATGTATTGGAAAAATAAAAAGGAAAATAAAAAGATATAACGGGATTGAAAAGGTAAAGATATTAGCTGGAAGTGGAAAAATTGAAATTAACTATAATGAAGCAATTATAGAATCTGAAGAAATAAACTCAACCATTCATAAATTGGCTATCCGAACATTTGATTAATAGATGAATTGAAACATGACCCATTCCGTGTCTTAGGAATGGGTTTTTTATGGACACAATTTAGTAAATAGGATAGTATCAAAGTCATGTGTGGATATAATATGAAGAAATGAGATAGATAAAGGAGTCCAATATGTTAAATACCTTAAGCCCTTTTTTACAGGAAAACTGGGAAAAATCAGGATTTCAACAACCTACTTCCATTCAGGATACAGCCATTCCTCTGATTCTTAATGGAAAAGATGTAATTGCAGAATCGCCAACTGGTACGGGTAAGACACTTGCTTATTTATTACCATTATTAAATAAAGTTGAACCTAATTCACAATCATTACAAGCTGTAGTTTTAGCGTCATCACAGGAATTGGTTATGCAGGTTTATCAAGAATTTCAAAAGTGGTCCGAAGGAAGTGCGATTAGAGGCACATCCATCATTGGCGGAGCCAACGTAAAACGTCAACTCGAAAAGTTAAAAAAGCGCCCTCATGTTATTTTTGCGACACCAGGCCGATTATTTGAACTGATCAAACAGAAAAAAGTAAAGATGCACGAAGTGAAGCTGGTAGTCTTAGATGAGGGAGATCAGCTTTTAATTCCTGAGCATTTAAACACAGTCCAAAATATTGTCAAATCGACGATGGGCGACCGACAAGTTGTGTTGTTCTCAGCAACGATGAAAGCTGGAACGGAGAAATTGGCAAAGGAAATAACGAAGGAGCCCGAAATACTTCGAATAGAAAAGGATGAGCTGGCGTCCTCTGGAGAGGTTGAGCATATCTATTTTACTGCCGAGCCTAGAGATAAGATTAAGCTTCTTGAAAAAATTGTGCGGTTAGATCATATCAAAGCCTTAGCATTTATTAATGATATTGGGGAAATCCAAGTTTTTAAAGAAAAGTTCAATTTCAAAGAGTTATCAACAGGAATTCTACATAGTGATATGAAGAAATTAGAACGGCAGGCGGAGCTCAAGGCTTTCCGTGATGGCAAAACAAAAATGCTGATTGCTACGGATGTCGCTGCAAGGGGATTGGATATTCAAGGAGTCACTCATGTTGTCCATGTCGATTTCCCTAGGGATATTGCTCAGTACGTTCACAGAGCTGGCAGAACAGGAAGAATGGGAGCAAATGGCACCGTTATTTCATTAGTAACCGAAAGAGAAGAGAGAGAATTAAAAAAGTATTGTCAAGAACTTAACGTCACTCCAAATAAGAGGATTTTTTATAAAGGGCAAATTGCTGAGCCCGAACAAAAAGTACGGCGTTAAACAAAGACAGTGGGACTTTCCTGCTGTCTTTTATTATTGCAGGAATACCCATTTTCTTATAGAATTTTATCAACGGGAGGGGAAAAAATGGAAAGTGAAAAATTAAATAAATATCTCGATCATTGGATTGAGGAAGCGACCATCACCCAAATGCAGGAAAAAATGTCTAGCGGAGAGCTAACATCCAAAGAACTTGTGTTGATGTATCTACATAGAATTTCTGTTTATGATAAAAGTATCCACTCAATCCTTGAGGTCAACCCAGATGCGCTGCATATTGCCTCTGCACTTGATGCTGAACGGAAGGAAACGGGGCCGCGCAGTGCGTTGCACGGTATTCCCATTTTGATAAAAGACAATATTGATACTGCTGATAAAATGCATACCAGCGCTGGGTCTTTGGCTTTAAAGGATTCCATTGCGTTAAGAGATTCTCATGTGGCAGAACAGCTTCGTGCCGCAGGAGCAGTCATTCTTGGGAAAACGAATATGACGGAATGGGCAAACTTTATGGCCTATGGCATGAAAAGCGGGTATAGCTCCCGTGGCGGTCAAGTATTAAATCCTTATGGACCTGGACAATTTGATGTCGGCGGCTCAAGTTCTGGTTCTGGTGCGGCTATTGCTGCGAATTTAGCGGCTGCAGCGATAGGAACAGAAACGTCTGGATCCATTTTGAATCCCTCCTGCCAAAATTCATTAGTCGGTATCAAACCAACAGTCGGTTTAATCAGTAGAAGAGGTATTATACCAATTGCTCATACACAGGATACAGCGGGACCAATGACAAGGACTGTTAGAGATGCGGCCATTCTCTTGAATGCATTGAAAGGAAAAGATGAAGAAGATCCAATAACGAAAACAAATCCACTAGCTGAGAAGGACTTTACCGAACATTTACGTAAAGACGGACTCAAGGGAAAACGGATTGGCATTGCCTTAGATGGATTCACTGAACATTTAAGTGAAGAGACGCTAAAGATTTTCCATGACGCAGTTGCTGTTTTAGAGGCAGCTGGTGCGGAGATTATTGAACATATCGACTTTCCATCTGCGAATGCAAAATGGCGGTATGACGTATTAACCTATGAATTTAAACCAGACTTAAACGCATATTTAAACGGACTTCATCCATCTATACCCATTAGAACATTGAATGATTTAATTCAATTTAATAAGGAAAATGAAGAAACAATGCTTAAGTATGGACAGGAGGTCCTAATTCAATCCAATGCAACTAGTGGTTCTTTAACGGAAGCAGATTATGTAAATTCGTTGGAATTTGATTTTTATCATTCCACCAAACAAGGAATTGATTATGCGCTCGAGAAGTATCAATTAGACGTAATTCTGTTTCCTAGTGAAGAGGCCTCACACATTAGTGCGAAGGCTGGTTATCCGACCATTGCAGTACCTGCTGGTTATACATCTATCGGAGAACCTGTTGGAATTACTTTTGCCGGAAGCGCCTATAGTGAGCCTATCTTGATTGAAGCCGCTTTTGCGTTTGAACAATTAACAAAGTTCCGTAAAGCACCAGTTCTTAGGGGAGAATAACTTCAATTATTTTCACTCATACTATATGTATTCTCTAAAAAGGAGATGATAGTATGGGTAGACAAAAGCTCGGTAACGCCAATGCCCAGCGAAATAATAATCGTAAAAAGGCAATGAGAACGCCTGAAGAACTCGTTGAATTTGAAACGGGAGAAAAACTAAAACGCAACCGTCCACATGGCAAATAAAGAAAGCGCCTCCTGTTTAGGGAGGCGTTTCATTTTTATGAATTTACGGCATTATACTCCGCCAACATTCTTTAATGCCTTTTTCGCTGGTCCTTCAATGACTTCTCCATTATATGCAAACCGCGAGCCGTGACATGGGCAATCCCATGATTTTTCTGCACGGTTCCATTCACATTCACAGCCTAAATGTGTACAAGTCGTATCCACAATGTAAAGCTTTCCGTTTTCATCCTTATATGCGCCAGCACGTTGTCCATTGTGCATGACAACAGAACCTTCTCCATTAACTAAATCCCCAGGGTCCTTTGGCACAAACTCAAGTTTTCCTTTAATTAAATGCTTCGCCACATCCGCATTGGTTGAAATAATCGACTTAATATCCGGGTCCGCGTCAAAACGAGATGGAGAATATAATTCCTTATATGGATTTTCACGGTTTAAAACATAATCAGTAAGAAGATGGGCAGCAAGAATACCTGTAGTCATTCCCCACTTTTTATAGCCGGTTGCCACTAAGATATGCTCTTTGTCTTGTGTTAGCGGACCAATATAAGGCACCTTGTCCAGTGTTACCAAATCCTGTGCAGACCAGCGGTAGTGATACTCAGAAAGGTCGAACACATCTTTTGCAAACGACTCTAGTGCAACATAGTGGCTAAGCGTATCAACACCCTGACCTGTTTTATGATTTTCGCCTCCAAGAATAAGAAGATTCCCTCCATCAATTGGTGTATAGCGAATGGAACGTGACGGACTATCAGCACTGATATACATTCCGCCAGGATATTCCTGATTGGTTTTAATCCCGATGGCGTAAGATCTTTCCGCGTACATTCTTGCAAAATAAAGGCCTGGTTTATCATAAAATGGGAAATGGGAGGCAATGATCACTTGTTTACATGCCACTTTAGGCCCGCCCTTTATCTTAACCTTTGGCTGGGCAGTTTCAACATCTTCAATCCCAGCTGCAACTGAATTTTCATAAACCTTACACCCAGCTTTGATCGCCTCTTCTAACAGCCCTTTTAAAAATTTAAGTGGATGATATTGTGCCTGATTACGCATTAATAGTGCAGATTTTATTTGAATATCAAATGGAATATTGCCTACCAGGTCACCATCAATTCCGAGCCTTTGATAGGCAGACATTTCGGTTTCAAGTTTCCTATCATACTGATCAGTGGTTGC
Organism: Neobacillus niacini NBRC 15566; assembly: GCF_001591505.1. Taxonomy (GTDB): domain Bacteria; phylum Bacillota; class Bacilli; order Bacillales; family Cytobacillaceae; genus Neobacillus; species Neobacillus niacini. The sequence continues at coordinate 65,645 of NZ_BCVA01000010.1, read as the reverse complement.
ATAAACAAAAGCATCTTGTTTGCTAAAATCACAATCGATTCCTTTTTCGTTCGAGGTATTCTCAACAAATTTAATCGCATTTGATGCGGATTCGAAATATAACTTAGCCTTTTCCTCGCCAAAATGGCTGATTAATTCATCGTATATCAATCCATGTTGAGCAGTCAGCTTTGCGGTGGTATGTCCTGTTGTTCCGTTTAACACTCCGCCCGCTTCAATAATGGCGACCTTTACACCTTCTTTTGCAAGCAAATAAGCAGCAGTAATACCTGTTATACCTGCACCAACAATGGCAACGTCAACTGTAGTATCCTCATTCAAGGTTTCAAACGTTGGCAACTCTATTTCACGCCAATAGGTTCTAGGGAAATGGTGGGTACTTTCTGATGAACTCATATGTCTTCCTCCAGTACTGTATTCATATGATTAATTTTTCCAACTTTGTTGATATCATGTAACGATAATTTATAAAAAAATATTATTTGAAAATAGATTTGATTGACGAAAAGAGCCTGTCCGCATTTCAGCCATACATGGAGACATCAATATAAAGAAAGAACCCTGAATTCCAGGGTTCTAAACGTTATTTTACAAGATTAGTCCGTTTCTTTTTTAATCGGGTCAACACGGGTGGAGTCTTCGGAGTTAAGCGTTCCTCTTAAAAAGTAAACCATTGTACCCCCAACTAAACCAAGACAAATGATAAAACCAATGGTAGTTACCCACCATGCAGCCATTCAAATCCCCCCTTTCCTAATGTTTATGCGAAAGGGGGAGATTTCTGTATTATTTTTTCTTCTCTAATTCTGCATAATAATCGACTTTCTTAATATTTACTCCGACAAACGTTTCAATGATGGATTGACCTCCTGCAATGGAAAAAATCAAGATGATCACAAACGTTACCCGGGGAAATAGTAAATATCCGCCTCCAAGAAATATGGCACTCCAAACTCCTGCGCACCAATAACATTTCAATAAATAACCGAACATGCCTTTTGGTACTTCCTTTGTTTCAATTCCATGATTGGTTTCTACTTTCACTTTCTTCATAAAAGGCCTGCGTATAAACTCGGTAATTTTATCAAAAACAATTAAATGGGTTAATCGATAACTAGCTAGAACTAACATCACATAGGTAATCCATGAAATATCTCTCACTATTTCTCCTCCACAAAGATTCAGTTAAAAAATATATTATTTCCATCTGTATATTTTGAGCCTTAAATCAAAAATATATATATCGGAGGAGGCGTAAAATGAAAAAATCATTTTGGTTTAGTTTGATGTTTTTACTATCACTTATTAGCATTCCAAATGTATCCTTTGCCCAGCAAATATATACTGTTCAGCCAGGGGATACACTTTGGAAAATCGCAGTTCGTTACCAAGTTGGGATATCTGAAATCATCTCTGCAAATCCCCAATTTAGGAACCCAAACCTGATTTATCCAGGAAATAAAGTTACCATTCCTAATTATGATGCAACGAAAAGCATTGAAAGCCAAGTCGTTCAATTAACCAATCAAGAACGAGCAAAAAATGGATTGAGAGCCCTAACTCCAGATTGGGAACTTTCAAGAGTGGCGCGTTATAAGTCTATAGACATGAGGGATAAAAACTATTTCAGCCATGATAGTCCGACTTACGGCAGTCCATTTACCATGATGAAGAATTTTGGGATTTCTTATCGTTCGGCAGGCGAAAATATTGCTGCAGGGCAAACAACGGCACAGGAAGTTGTTCGAGCTTGGATGAACAGCCCGGGCCACCGTGCAAATATACTAAGCGGAAATTACACGCATATAGGTGTTGGGTACGCAAAAGGCGGATCACAAAGACATTATTGGACACAAATGTTTATTTCAAAATAATCAATGGAAGGGTCAGTTCCTGAAAGGGGACTGACCCTTTCTACGTCTCAAGACCGAGATGAAAATAAAGCGCTGGTTCGTTATGAGAAATTTGGAATAGAGGTAAGATGAAATCAAGATAAAGAAAGGAGGAATACAAAATGAAAAAATTTGGTTTACTTTTAGTTGGAGGAATTGCAGCGATCATCTTACTATCAACTATTGGTCCGCTGGTAGGGTTACTAGTTGGTCTTGGGATCCTATACTTCATCTTCAAGCAATTTTTAAAGGCTGATTCGACGGGAAGCAAGATTGTTCTTGGGATTATCGGATTCTTTGTCCTAATGGCTTCCATTCATAATGCTCCTGCTATTATTGGTGTTGTTGCTGCATATGTACTTTATCTTGTTTACAAAAACTGGAGTAAAAGCAAAAATACGGTGGTAAAAGAGGATCATGATCCATTTATAAATTTTGAAAAGCAATGGAATGAACTAAACAAAAACTAATTAGGAGAGATAAAATATGACGAACCTATTAACACGAATTAAAGATACGATTATGGCAGATTTACATGCTGCTGTTGACCAAAAAGAAAAGAAAAATCCAATTGCGCTTCTGAACCAATATCTTCGTCAATGTGAGCAAGAAACTGAAAAGGTAAGGAAACTTGTCGAACGCCAATATGCACTAAAAGATGAATTTACAAGAGAATATTCTCAAGCTGTAGAATTGGCAGAGAAAAGAAAGTATCAGGCCCAAATCGCTTCTAAAGCGGGTGAAACCGAGCTGTATGAGTTTGCGGCAGCAGAACATCAGCAATACTCAAGCCGTGTTGAACGACTTTCTAATTCACTAGAACAAGTAAAAAGTCAGCTAGGTGAATTAGAAAGAAAATATGAGGAAATGAAACATAAATTAAAAGATATGCAAATCCGACGATTGGAATTGATGGGTCGTGAAAATGTAACCCGTGCCAATCATCGTATGAATCAAGTTTTGGACTCAAACCTGACATCTAACAATACAAACACACGTTTTCAAGAAATTGATACTTACTTAGATCGTTTAGATCATCAAGTAAAAAGTGAATATTACCGTGATACCATTGACGCTAGAATTGCACAATTGGAAAAAGAAATGAAATTAGAAGAAAGCAAGTCCATTTAATAACCAAAACATGGTATTCTATAAAGGTGCAGCCATTGCACCTTTTTGGCCATATCATGGATACGAAAACCAACAAGGGAGGGATAGGCCAAATGTTAAAAAATGCAAAAAATGATTATACGGGATGGCTGGTCGTTATGGGGGTTGTCGTACTGCTGCTAGAAATTCTATTTTTTAACAGTGGTCTAATTTTCTCTCTTATATTTTCTGGCGGACTCATTTATATAGGAAGAAGAAAAGCGGGGAAGAAGAGTGGTAAGGTTCTTTTCCTAGCAGGAATCATTTTCCTTTTAATTAGTGTGTTTAGCATGATGACCTTTAGATTTTTATTGCTGGCGATTCTCCTTCATTTTATCATTCAATATTCTAGCTCTAAAAAAAATCCAAATAAAATTACATTAGATATCAAAGAATCCGAGCAGGCTCAGCAAAAAGAGACGCTGATCAAGACAAAGCCGCTCTTTGAAAATATATTTTTCGGACAACAAAAAACACCAAGCAGTGTTTATGAATGGAATGACATTAACATCCAATCTGGAATTGGAGATACAATCATAGATTTAAGCTATACGGTTTTGCCGAAGGGTGAAACGATTATCTTTATCCGAAATGTCATTGGCAATATCCAAATCCAAATACCTTATGAAATAGAAGTAAGTGTACATCACACGTCCGTTGTTGGCACCACTAAGGTTTTTGAGAATCGTCAGGCTCAGGTTTTTAACCAAGCATTTCACCTTAGGACAGCAGACTATGACCAGGCAGAGCAAAAGGTGAAAATCTTTACCTCCTTGTTGGTAGGCAATTTAGAGGTGAGCCGGATATGAGCACAATACAAAGGCAGGTTATTTGGAATATCGCTTCTTCTGTGATGATTGCACTCGTTATTACGGCAACCTTTATCATGGTTTTTCCAATTTCAGAATGGTCAGAACTATGGAATCGGCATTTTATGGATATCCCATTTGTAATATTTATTCCCGCATTTAGTATTGCTCTAGGTATCCTATTGGGCATTTTTTCTGGTATTTACTGGAGAAGACAGTTTCAGGCTGTTGAGCATTCACTGCACCATTTAGAGCAGGGAAAACAAATTGTCACGGATGGAAAGCAAGCCACTTCAGAAATGCAAGGTATAGCTGAACAGATTGATAGAATAGGCAGGCAAATGTCGGAACAAGCCAAGCTTTCACAACGATTGGCTACAGAAAAGGTGGAAGATCAGGAAGCGAGGATCCAAGAAATCATTGAACAAGAACGAAACCGTCTCGCCCGTGAATTACATGATTCCGTCAGTCAGCAATTATTCGCTGCTTCGATGATGATGTCAGCCATTAATACAACCAGGCAAGGTGTGAATGAAGAGGATAGGGAAGCAAAGCAGTTGAAAATGGTGGAAGAAATGATTCATCAGTCACAACTTGAAATGCGTGCCCTGCTTCTTCATTTGCGTCCGGTTGCCTTGAAAAATAAAACGCTGCAAGAAGGAATTGAAGAGTTATTAATCGAATTATCACAGAAAGTAACAATGGAAATTAAATGGAAGGTAGAAGCCTTTCCACTTGATAAAGGAATTGAGGATCATCTTTTCCGTATCCTTCAGGAATCTGTATCCAACACGCTTCGGCATTCAAAGGCGAACGAACTAGAAGTTTTATTGATAAAGCGGGAAGACCTTGTCATTTTAAGAATTGTCGATGATGGGATCGGTTTTGAAGTTGATAACATGAAGGCAGGGTCATACGGAATGCAGAATATGCATGAGAGGGCACTTGAGGTTGGAGGAACTTTAAAGGTAATAAGTGTGAAAAGTAAAGGTACAAGACTGGAAGTAAAGGTACCGGTTTGATAAATGGAGATGGTGTAAATGATTAGAGTCGTATTTGTTGATGATCATGAGATGGTGAGAATAGGCGTTTCTGCTTATTTATCAGCACAGCCAGATATTGAAGTTGTAGGTGAGGCAGCTGATGGTAAAAGGGGAGTGGAGCTGGCACTTGAGCTCAGACCTGATATCATTTTAATGGATTTAGTCATGAAGGAAATGGACGGGATTGAAGCAACTAGACAAATTATTGAAAACTGGCCAGAAGCAAAAGTTATTATCGTTACTAGCTTCCTGGACGATGAAAAGGTGTATCCCGCACTAGAAGCCGGTGCCACTAGCTATATGTTAAAAACATCAAAGGCAGATGAAATTGCTAATGCCGTTCGTGCTACATACCATGGACAGTCTGTCCTTGAGCCCGAAGTAACAGGAAAAATGATGGTGAAAATGCGCCAGAAACAGCAGCATCTGCCCCACGAAGAACTCACCACCCGCGAAATGGAAATATTAATGTTAATGGCAGATGGAAAAACCAACCAAGACATTGCTGACGAATTATATATTGCATTGAAAACAGTAAAAACTCATGTAAGTAATATACTGAGTAAACTAAACGTCCAAGACCGAACACAAGCAGTCATTTACGCATTTAAACACTCTTTAAAAAAATAACTCCAGAAAAACTTTCCAATCTGAATAGTTGGAAAGTTTTTTATTTACTATTGAAAAATATTATCAATTGCTGTTATGATACTAACGAGAATGATTATCATTATTATCGGTGATGGGGGATATATATATATGAAATTACTAAAGGTTTCAGGAAGTTTATTATTGTCTAGCAGTCTATTATTTGGTTGTGCTAATTCAGATGAAAATTCAGCGAAAGAGACGGTGAAAGAAACAAAGAATACAGTATCAGATTCATTTTCTGTAGTAACGGATGAATACCGAAAGTATGCTATAGGAGAAATTGAAGAATTTGTAAAGGCAACGGAGGCATTTACGACTGCAGTAAAAAATGGAGATGTTGACCAAGCTAAAGCACTATATGCCACGTCAAGAGTGCACTATGAGCGTGCAGAACCGATAGCTGAAGTATTCGGAGATCTTGATCCAAAAATCGACGCCCGTGAAGGAGATGTCCCAGAGGCTGAATGGGGAGGCTACCATCGTATTGAAAAGGGGTTATGGGTCGAAAACACAACTATTGGCTATGAACAATATGCCGAGCAGTTGATGAAGGATGTAAATCTTTTACGAGCAAAGGTGGATACAGTCGAAGTTACGCCTGACCTATTAATTACGGGGGCGGTAGACCTCTTAAATGAGGTATCTACTTCAAAAGTAACGGGGGAAGAGGATCGATATTCTCATACTGATTTATTTGATTTTGCTGCAAATGTAGAAGGTGCGGACAAAATTTTTCAACTTTTAAACCCTGCTTTAAAGGAAAAGGATGAAGAACTTTCAAAGGAAATTCAAATCCGCTTCGATGACGTTTTTAGCTTATTAAATAAGCACAAAAACGATGAAGGATACAAGGTCTATACGGATTTGACGGAACCTGAGATAAAGGAACTTAGTCAAGCCATTGATGCGCTTGCAGAACCACTTTCGGAAATCGGAATTGTAACGGAGGCATTATAAATGTCTAAGAATGAGTACATCATTGAAGGGGAATCTCCTGGAGTGAAGAAAATTTCACGAAGGGATATTTTGAAAACAGCTGGAGTTGGCGGTGCTGGGATTCTAATTGGTGCATCTGGAATAGGAGGCTTGTTGTCTGTTACAGAAGGGAAGGCATCCAGTGTGAAGGTGAGTGACGTTGTCCCATTTTATGGAAGGCACCAAAGTGGAATTACGACAAAAGCACAAAACCATGTTTATTTTGCTGCCTTGGATGTGACAACTACTAGAAAAGAAGATTTAATCATGCTTTTTAAAGAATGGACGCAGGCAGCAGCATTAATGTCTGAGGGGAAACCGATCGGAGAACTCTCTAGTAATGAATTTCTTCCGCCAAAAGATACGGGAGAGGCGGAGGGATTATCAGCCTCTAATTTAACGATTACTTTTGGGGTCGGTCCTAGTCTTTTCGTAAAGGAGAACCAAGATCGTTTTGGATTAAAAAGTAAGCAGCCTAAGGAGTTAAAAGACCTTCCCGCATTTTCATTAGATGCATTAGAAGAGGAATGGACTGGAGGAGATTTATGTATTCAGGCCTGTGCGGATGATATGCAAGTAGCATTTCATGCGGTAAGAAACCTTATTCGAATTGCGAGGGGAAAGGCTGTTTTAAGATGGGCACAGCCGGGATTTCAGCGAACGAAGCAGGCTGATGCAAAAGAAGGAACACCTAGGAACCTGTTTGGCTTCAAGGATGGAAGTGTCAATCCTGATGTAAAAAGTGAAAAACAGATGAATGAACACGTATGGGTTCAGCCGGGTGATGGTCCGAATTGGCTACAGAACGGCAGTTATCTTGTTGTTCGAAGGATTCAAATGTTTATAGAAGTCTGGGATCGTACCAATTTAAAGGAACAGGAAAATACCTTTGGAAGATATCGTGACAGTGGTGCACCCTTTGGGCAAAAAAATGAATTTGACAAACTAGATTTAAATCACAAACAAGCAGACGGAGAGGATACAATCCCTGTAGATTCGCATGTTCGGTTATCACATGGAGATGGATCGCAGCAAATTCTCCGCAGAGGATATTCTTACTCGAATGGAATGGATCTGAAGACGGGGAGCTTTGACGCAGGTCTTCTTTTCTTAAGTTTTCAACGTTCACCAAGTAAACAATTCATTCCCATCCAAAAGAGACTTTCAAAAATGGATAAGTTGAATGAGTATATTTCACATCGAGGCAGCGCCCTTTTCGCCTGTTTACCAGGAACGAAACAGGGAGGTTTTATAGGGGAGACACTCTTTATGTAATGTTTTTCCTATTAAAGAGGAGAGAGATAGATAGATGCAAATGTTATGGAAGCCCTTTATATTATTTTTATCTTTATTCATTATTTTTCAAACTGCCCATCACGTGGCGGCAGCAGAAAACCATGACGAACTGTTTGTACTAATCGGTGATAGTTTAATGAAAGCTAAATCAGGTGATAAGGAAACCGTTTCGAATAACATAGAACAGTTTTCTAAGGAATGGGATAAAATCAAGAATATTAATAGTGAACAGGCAAAATTGGTTGATCAAAATTTAGTAAAGGTTCAAAGTATACTAGCAAAAGGGGAAATAGAAAAAGAGAAACTCTCTAGTAGTCTCTCAGCATTATCAAGTTCTCTGGTAAAGTATGATGCAGAACAAAACCCTATAGATCGCACAGAACAAACCGTCAAAGTAAAAAAAATGCTCCCGCTTCTAGAGAATTTGAAAGCAGCTATTTTGGATGGGAATGTAGCGGATATAAAGATTCAGTATCAAAATCTAATGGATCAATGGAATGCTTCTGAGAAAATCGTTCATGATGAAAGTATTGCTTCTTACGGAAATATTGAAAAATACATGGCTTTAATTCGAATTTCAATTACGCAAAACCCTGTGGATTTAAACAAGGCCGAGACGAATGTAGATCAATTAAAACAAGAAGTGGACAACTTTTTAGCCGGTAAATTTTCAAACCAGGTTAAAGGTGATTTTTCTTTAACTGACCTTTCGACACTATTAAAGAAAACTGAAAAAGAGATAGCCAATAAGGAGTATAAGAATTCTATTCAGCATTTAAATGAAATCCTCAACATTTGGCCAATCGTTGAAGGGGAAGTACAAACGAGAGACAGTAAGTTATATAGTGAAATGGAAACAAAAATTCCAACAGCGATCAGTATTCTAAGTTCTGATAAGGTGAATGGTTCAAAGGCATTGGCTATCGTTAAGGAATTAAATGCGAATTTAGAACCATTAATTAGTAAAACCAATTATTCTTTTTGGGATTCTGCACTTATTCTATTAAGGGAAGGGCTAGAGGGATTATTAATCATTGCTACCTTACTTGCCTTTTTAAAGAAAATGGGCCAGTCTTCTCAACAAAAATGGATTTGGACAGGCGTGGCAGGGGGGATCTTAGCAAGTGCCTTCCTAGCAGTTTTTATCAATATAATCTTTTCCAAGATAACTGCAGCATCCAGTCGAGAATATATTGAAGGAATAACTGGTATATTGGCTGTGGTTATGATGCTATCTGTTGGAGCATGGCTTCATAAAAAATCTAGTATTGACAATTGGAATAAGTATGTAAAGCAACAGATGCAGCAGGCGATTGCAAAAGGAAGCCTCTTTTCATTTGCCGTCATCAGTTTTCTTTCAATTTTTCGTGAAGGGGCCGAGACGATTATTTTTTACACCGGAATAACACCGTATATAAGCATGCAGCAACTTGTACTAGGGATTGTTCTAGCAGTAATCATTTTAGTGATTTTCGGCTTTGCCATTATTTACTACAGTGTAAAAATTCCCATTCATGTATTTTTTAAAGTGGCAACATTTGTGATTTATTTCCTAGCGTTTAAAATGCTCGGAATTAGTATCCACGCTTTACAGATTTCTAAGGTCTTTTCGACGAGCACAGTGATTAACTTCCCGTTTGTTGATTGGATTGGATTGTACCCAACCTGGGAAACCACTGTCCCCCAATTATTGTTAGTGGTTATCATCCTCTTTATGACTTGGGCAGTTAGAAAACAGACGATAGCAAAAAATGTTTAGAAAGGGCAAAGAGCCCTTTTTTTTTATGCTTTTTTTATTTCTCTCTACTATTCAAAGAACTTGTCTCATAGCTTATTAAAAGTGAGATTGTTTTAAAGGGGAGTTCGTGATGGCTATCTTTTACAAAGGAATATTATTTTTAGCTCTATCCGCCTTTTTAGGGGAAGGTGTGGAGTTCTTAGTTAATCTAATACTAGCAAAAGAACTGGGCAAGCATGGATTAGGTTTATATATGTCTATTCTTCCATCGATTTATTTGTTAGTTCTGTTGTCGAGTTTTGAACTGCCGGTTTCCATATCAAAATTTGTTGCTGAGAAAGAGGAAAAGTTTCATCGGAATATTCTTTATCATGCGATTACGATTACCATTATTTTTACTTGTATCCTCTTTTTGGTTGCTATGGTCCTCCTTCCATTTATTTCAGTTTTTAATGGATACCATCCATATACACGCTGGCTGATTATTCTGTTAGTTCCTGTCATTTCTTTTACCTCTGTAGCGCGAGGCTATTTCATGGGAAGGCATCACATGGGTAAGATCGCCATTGCTAATTTCATAAGAAAGTCTATTCAGCTAGTCTTGTTATTTGCTTTATTTCGTTTTTTCCAATTTGACTCAGAAACCGCAGTATTAATTGCGATTGCCTCTTTTATTGGCAGTGAAATAGCTGTATTTCTTTATTTATGTTACATGTTAATCATTCACTTCCAACAATTAAAACGTATGCCCTTTTCAAATTTGAATCGAAAGGCTGTCCGTAAAAATTTAATGGCTGTCTCGGTACCCACAACAGGATTGCGTTTATTCTCAGCATTAACTGGGGCAATACAACCCTTTTTAATCAAGGCAGCATTGGTTAAATCTGGACTCTCTGAAACCATTGCTACTGAACATTTTGGCATGCTTATGGGGGTTGCTGCTTCAATTGGTTTTTTCCCAGCATTTATTGCTCATTCCTTAATGACGGTCTTAATACCCGCAGTTTCTAAAACCTATTCCATGAGAGATTATTCCACACTGCAAAAAATGCTAACACAGGTAATGAGCCTGACATTCTTGTATGGAGTTCCAGCGGTAGTACTCTTCTATCTTTTTGCTCAGCCGCTTACTTCCATTTTCTTTAGTTCATCAATTGCTGCTGTTTACTTACAAATGCTATGGCCGTTCTTTTTATTTCACTTTTTTGTCATGCCCATGCAGGCATTTTTAATTGGTTTAGGACTGATCAAGGAAACGTTTATTCATGGAATTTGGTCGACAATTGTTTCCTTTTCTATTATTATCCTTCTTGCCTCGCGTCCCGAATGGAGGATGGACGGCGTAATTATTGCGATGAATACAGGATCAGTGTTATTGGCACTAATGCATTACTTAAGTATTTGTAAAAAAATCGGCGTATCTATTTTTATGAGGGGCTTAATTCAAAAAAATAATTAAAAAGGTGAGAGTAGAGTGTAGGGGTTAGGCAGTTTTCTTCCGTCTATTAATATGATAAGTGTTAATAGGAAAGAAGGTTTAAAAAATGCGGGATAGATTGACTGATTCTTTTGAATGGATGGTAAAAGAACATGGGAATGCCATCTTTAACTATATATTTTCGTTAGTTAAACAAAAGGAACTTACAGAGGACCTATACCAGGAGGTTTTGATTTCTGCCTATTTAGCGTTTCATAGTATTAAGGAACCATCAAGACTAAAAGGCTGGCTATTTACCATAGCAAGAAATAAGTGTCGGGATTATTGGCGGAAGGAAAATAAAACAAAACAGTTTTGGAAGGAAGATGTGTATTCTTATTCTGCTGCAGTAGAAGTGCCTCCACTTCCGGATGAAGTGTTTTTACATAAAGATTCAGCGGAAAAAATGGCGGAAAGTGTCAAGACGTTACCTGAGATTTATCAGTCTGCTATTTTTTTATATTATTTTGAAGACCTTACATTAATGGAGATATCAGTAAGAAGTAATATCCCAATATCCACAGTGAAAACGAGGATGAAAAGGGGAAAAGAGCACCTTAGACCGAAACTCCAATCCTTTGCATAAGAAAAAGCCGGGAGAGGACTCCCGGCTTCTATTATCAATCCCTAGATGAAAGAATTCCAAAAATCCGCAAAATGCTTACGAATAGATTGATAAAGTCTAAGTATAAGTTTAATGCCATTAAAGGAACCTCTTCAGCACTTACACCATACTGCTTCATCCGATTGAAATCGAATAATACATATCCACTAAAAACTAATACTCCTATGAAAGAGAATGCAAGCATACCAGTTGAGCTTAACGGCATGAAGATATTAAAAATAGAAATGGCAACTAAAGCAAGTAACGCTGCTAATAGGAATCCGCCTAAAAAAGAGAAGTTTCGTTTTGATACCGTTGCATAGATGGCTACGCCCGTAAACACGACTGTAGTACTTCCAAAAGCCATTAACACCACGTTTGCTCCGGCAGTCATTGCATAATAAGAAACAATTGGGTACAACGTAATCCCTGAAATAAAAGTGAAGATATAGAGGAACGTATAAGAAATTGCTTTTTTGCGTCTAAAGAAAAAGGCAATCATCAACAAAACGAATTCAAGAATGGCTAATGGTAGAAATAGTGCCGGCGGTACAAAGGTTCCTATCATAGTCCCAACGAAGGCGATGGCTAGAGAAAGCGCGAATGTCCTAATGACAGATGGCATAAATTCAGTAGATGTTTGAGTATACAATTTACTTCACCTCGAAAATAGTTTATATCTAGAATATACGAAGAAAAGGTCAAGATGTTTCATTTATCTAGAAAAATCTTTTTCTGCTTTTAATAAATCTCGTATTTCAGCAAGAAGTTCTTCTTTCTTATCAATTTGGACCACCACTTTAACTTCTTCTTCCTTCCTTTTAAAACGAGAAAGGAATTTAATAAACATAAATATAGAAAAAGCAATAATTAAGAAATCGATTATTGATTGTAGAAATACCCCATATTTTACTTCTCCAAACGCTAGGTCCGCGACACTAACTCTTCCCACGAGCATCGCAACAATTGGCATAATAATATCTGCAACCAGTGAGGAAACGATTTTACCGAATGCTCCGCCAATCACTACCCCGACAGCGAGATCAATCACATTGCCTCTCATGGCAAACTTCTTAAACTCATTTAACATGAATAAAACCTCCAATTTTTAATTTGAATAATCAGCAAAGAGCAGCTCCTATTCAGAAGCTGCTCCTGTTATTATACCATTAAAATGCCCAATTGCCTTTTCTAAATACTGGTTCGCTTGTTCCATCTGCTTTAATGCCGTCAATGTTCATGTCCTGTGAACCAATCATGAAATCAACATGTGTAATACTGTCATTAAGACCATTTTCTTTTAGTTCTTCAGAAGACATTTGCTTACCGCCTTCAATACAGAAAGCATAAGCGCTTCCGATAGCTAAGTGGTTTGAAGCATTCTCATCAAACAAAGTATTATAGAATAATACGTTAGATTGTGAAATTGGAGAATTGAAAGGAACTAGTGCTACTTCGCCAAGGTAATGTGAGCCTTCATCTGTTTCCACTAAACGCTTTAAGAACTCCTCACCTTCTTCGGCCTTATAATCAACAATTCTTCCGTTTTCAAAAGTCACAGAGAAGCGGTCAATAATATTTCCACCGTAGCTTAATGGCTTCGTACTTGCAACTGTCCCATTTACACCATCACGGTGAGGCACGGTGAAGACTTCTTCCGTTGGCATATTCGCCATAAATTCAAAACCATTTTCATTTATACTGCCTGCTCCAACCCAAAGATGGTTATGTGGAAGTTCGATGGTTAAATCTGTTCCTGGTGCTGTATAGTGAAGCTTTTGATAGCGTCTTTCATTTAAATAGTTAACCTTTTCATGTAGGGTTTCATCGTGCTTCTTCCAAGCTTCCACAGGATTTTCAGTATCAACACGAACAGCTTTGAAGATGGCGTCCCAAAGTAATGAAACTTGTTGTTCACTTGGTGCATCAGGGAAAACCTTTGCAGCCCAATCTGGAGATGGAGCGGCAATCACTGTCCAGCTCACTTTATCAGATTGTGCAGCTTGACGGTATTTAGCCAGCGCCGTTCCAGCAGCCTTTTGGAAGTTAGAAATACGTTCAGGATTAACTCCTTTTAATAAGTCAGGGGTGGAAGAAACAATCGCCATAAAAGCTGCCCCTTGGTCAACAAAGTCTTCCATTTCCTTTGCACGCCAAACAGGATATGTAGTAAAAGCTTCATCCGGTGCTAAATCATATTTTGTTCTAGATACTACATCGTCAGTCCAGTTAACTACCACGTTATCTGCACCTGCAGTATATGCATTTTTCACAACAAGACGGACAAATTCTGCTGCGTCTATAGTAGTATTTATCACCAAAGTTTGACCCTTTTGAATATTTACACCAACCTTCACGGCAAGCTCTGCATATTTCTCAAGGTTTCTTAGAAAATCACTCATCATATAATCTCCCTTTTTTCAAAATCTTCCTTTTTTATTTTAGCCCTTTTAATAGGAAAAAGAAACTGATAGCAGTTTAATACGGGCACTCTAAAATTAGAAAAAAAATCAGTAGGGATGTGAATCTCTACTGTAATTTGCTTCCATAAACTTTTATATTAAAATAAACACCTGCTGAAAATAATACGAGAAATGTAACAATTCCAGACAATGATGTAGGAGACATAAATTGGGACAATTCCATCAAAAACAACCTCCTTATAGTAGAAAACGATTTCAAATTAATTATAAATCTAAACCGCTAAAATGTGTACATTTTAGCACAATTTATTGACATTTTTTTGAACAAAAAAAGGATCCTAATGAGGATCCAATGCGGTTTTCTTTTCAAATGAATAAAACATGAGCCAATATAGCCCTGCGCTTGCAAGTGCTAGAAGGCATAATACAAAAAATGTCCACTCATACCCTATCAAAACCGTCAATGGTATAGATAATGGAGCAATGGTACGGCTGATGGTGAATCGTAAACTGGCAGCAGCAAAATATTGGCCTCTCATATGCTCAGGAGCTAGCTTCGAAACAAAACTTTGTTGAATGCCTGCCCCCATTAACTCTGCAAAAGTAAACACCGCCATCGCGATGATAAATCCCCAAATCCAATTAGTTTGACTAAAGAGGAAAATCGAAATCGCATATATAACAGAAGACAACACAAACACATTTCGTTCTTTATAGCTTCCCATCCATTTCGTAATGACTACCGTTAGCAAAGCAACAAGGAAGCCATTTTCAGCAAGCACAATTCCAAATGCCTGCTCCCCTTTAACGGTAAATGACCAGTCTCCTATTGAAAACAGAGTTTGAAGGTCGATTACATCTTTCATGTAAACAGGAAATAATAAATCCAATTGCATAAAAGTTTGACCAGCTAAGACACCCGCAATGATAAAAAGCAGGAAGGTTTTATCTTTTATGATTAAGGTGTAATCCTTCAGCTGGTTTTGGAGGAAATAGTACCACTTTCGCTCAGCTTTCAATGGATCCACTTTTTGCAACGGTGCTGTTTCCCTTGTCCATTTTGCTAAGATTAACCCAAGCAACATACAAACAATACCGGCAAAGAGCAACGTTTCAAAACGATAGTTCACATAAAAAATTGCCCCTAAAATAGGACCAATTACCACGGCGATATTAATGGAAGTGTAGAAAATGGCAAATACATTACTTCTATCTTTTTCATTAACGACATCTGCTACCATTGCTTGACTGGCAGGCCAATAAAACGAACCAAAAACACCAGCAATAGCGAATGCGATAAATCCCAGCCAAGGTGATTGAAGCCAAGGAGAACTTGCCATAGCAAAAGCTAAGAAAGAAAGACCTTGGCCAAAAGCAGAAAGAACCATCATCCTTTTACGCCCGAAGCGATCGGCACAGTATCCGCCCATTAAGTTCGCGATAACAGAAAATATCTGTGAAAATACCAATAATAAACCTGCTTTGCTTTTACCAAATTCTTCTGCGAAATAGATCGTCAGAAAAGGAAAGAACATCCAAAATGTAATGTTCATCATGGCTTCGCTAAATAAGCGAACCTTTAAATTCGGATCCCAATCTCTAATCCTCATGTTGTACCCCCGAAACCAATATGTATGATAGCGCTTTTTCATCATACTATCCATAAAGAGATAATTACAAGAAAAAAGTAGGTACATAGATATGTAACCTACCCACAAAGGTACAAACCAATGAACCTAATGGTATTTAGCCCTAATCTTTCAAAGCTTGTTTTAAACAGTGCTATTCTGTAAATGAGGTTAAAATATGCTATATTATTAATCAATGGTTCACCGAAAGGATGTTTATAAATGAAAAAAAGTGTAGTTATAGCCGAAAAGCCTTCTGTCGCTCGTGATATAGCACGAGTATTGAATTGTCATAAGAAAGGAAACGGTTTTTTAGAAGGAGATAAATATATTGTTACATGGGCACTAGGACATTTAGTTACCCTTGCAGATCCGGAAGTGTATGACGATAAATATAAATCCTGGAAATTAGAAGATTTACCGATGCTGCCAAACGAGCTAAAGCTTGTTGTCATTAAGCAAACCGGTAAACAGTTTCATGCGGTGAAAAGCCAACTACAACGCTCTGATGTCGGAGAGATTATTATTGCAACAGATAGTGGCCGTGAAGGGGAGCTGGTTGCACGATGGATACTCGATAAGGCAAAGGTTAATAAACCACTAAAACGTCTGTGGATATCCTCAGTTACAGATAAAGCAATTAAAGATGGCTTTGCCAACTTGAAGCCAGGCAAATCCTATGAAAATTTATATTCATCTGCTGTTGCACGGTCGGAGGCGGATTGGTATATCGGTCTTAATGCAACCCGTGCATTAACAACCCGTTTTAATGCCCAGCTAAACTGTGGCCGGGTTCAGACACCAACGGTTGCAATCATTGCGGCGCGGGAAGATGAAATTAAAAACTTCAAACCTCTAAACTTTTACGGGATCGAAGCACAAACAACAGAGAATTTAAAATTGACTTGGCAGGATACAAAAGGAAATAGCCGAAGCTTTGATAAAGAGAAAATCGAAGCAATAGTGAAAAAACTGGGCAAACAAAACGCCATTGTAAAGGAAATTGAGAAAAAGCAGAAAAAATCCTTTTCTCCCGGGCTTTATGATTTAACCGAATTGCAGCGCGACGCGAACAAGATCTTTGGTTATTCTGCAAAGGAAACGTTAAATATTATGCAAAAGCTCTACGAGCAGCATAAAGTCTTAACCTATCCTCGTACAGACTCTCGTTACCTTTCTTCTGATATTGTAGGAACGCTTCCAGAACGCTTGAGAGCATGTGGAGTAGGAGAGTATCGTCCGTTAACCAATAAGATCTTAAGCAAGCAAATAAAAGTATCGAAGGCATTTGTAGACGACAGCAAGGTTTCCGATCACCATGCGATTATTCCTACAGAAAGTTATGTGAACTTCTCAGCCTTCACAGATAAAGAGCGGAAAATTTATGACCTAGTGGTGAAACGATTCCTAGCCGTATTATTCCCAGCCTTTGAGTATGAACAGTTAACTCTTCGTGCAAAAATTGGTGAAGAGAACTTTGTTGCAAGGGGGAAAACCATTTTATCGACAGGGTGGAAAGAAGTGTATGAGAACCGCTTTGAAGACGAGGACGCAGCTGACGACTTAAAGGAACAGATATTGCCTCGGATTGAAAAAGGCGATACCCTTAACGTGAAGTTAATCGTTCAAACAGCAGGGCAAACCAGCCCGCCTGCCCGTTTTAATGAGGCGACATTATTATCAGCAATGGAAAACCCTGGTAAGTACATGGAAACCAATAATAAACAGCTGGCAGAAACGTTAAAATCGACTGGTGGATTAGGAACTGTAGCTACACGTGCGGATATTATTGAAAAGCTTTTTAATTCCTTTTTAATTGAAAAGCGTGGTAAGGACATTCACCTTACTTCGAAAGGACGTCAATTGCTGGATTTAGTGCCTGAAGAACTAAAATCTCCTGCATTAACTGCCGAGTGGGAACAGAAGCTTGAACAAATTGCTCATGGAAAGTTGAAAAAAGACGTTTTTATCAGCGAAATGAAAAAGTATACAAAAGAAATTGTTACAGAAATTAAAGCAAGTAATAAAAAGTATAAGCACGATAATATCTCTACAAAAAATTGTCCAGACTGTGGAAAACCTATGCTTGAGGTAAATGGAAAAAAGGGTAAAATGCTTGTTTGCCAAGACCGTGAGTGTGGACATCGCAAAAATGTTTCGCGCGTCACTAATGCGCGCTGCCCACAATGCAAAAAGAAGCTGGAGCTTCGCGGCGAAGGGGAAGGACAAATTTTCGTTTGTAAATGCGGGCACAGAGAGAAACTAACTGCTTTTGAAGCACGCCGTAAAAAAGAATCGACCGGAAAAGTGGATAAACGTACGGTGCAAAAGTATTTGAAGAACCAAAACAAGGAAGAAGAGCCCATTAATACAGCTTTGGCGGATGCCTTAAAGAAGTTGAATCTGAAGTAAGGAAAATCAATAAAAATATTTTTTAGAAAATGAGGCTTTATATACTAATTTGTATATAAAGCCTATATTGTAAAGCGAACTGTTTTCGGGTGAATTCTTATCACTTATCGGTTGGAGATCAAGTTGAATACCTGAGTCATTAAATAGGCGGAGAAATTCCGCTTAATTCGAAATTAGTAGTAAAAAAGGCATGAATAGACGGAGAAATTCCGCCTATGGGCTCTGAAAATTTGAAAATGAGGGATTTTCCTTGACTTAAGCGGAAAACCTCCGCTTATTAGCCACGTAACGAGCTCCATTCTGCACTTAACCGGAAAGTCTCCGCTTATTTTACCTTTCCTGCTTACTCGATTAAGGATTAGAAAGCTTAAAAAAATCTTATTTTTGTGCATACCGGTGAACCGTATTCCTTCGGCAAGTATTTTTAAGAATAGCACCTCAGAAAGGAACCCTTTAAATTGTAAATAGCAGCAGCCTTTCCTATATTATCTCACTAAAGTGATATCGTGCTAAAATTCTGACAATTCTATTGACAATCAAGCTTTATATCACATACAATAATTATTAATCTAATAGAATTTTAGAATGGAATGATAATTATGAGGCACCACAAAACAAAATTATATCAAAATATGTTTATAAAAGAGGCTGGACTCCAAATCTAACTGAGATGGAATCCAGCCTCTTTCTTTATTCTAATAAAGTGGTAGAGGAGCGAGAAATATGATTATGCTAACAGGCCAAAGTTTAACAATGGACCAAATGAAAGAAGTTTTATATCGAAAAGAGAAGGTTTTGGCTTCGGAAAAAAGTATGGAACTTGTAAATAGGAGCCGTGAAGCCGTAGAGAAGATCGTTTCAGAGCGCAAAGTAGTTTACGGTATTAATACTGGATTTGGAAAGTTTAGTGATGTATTAATCAATAAAGAGCACGTTAGAGATTTACAGCTTAATTTAATTCGCTCACATGCGTGTGGTGTTGGAGAACCCTTTCCGGAAATTGTTTCAAAAGCAATGGTTCTGTTACGTGCTAATGCGCTTTTAAAAGGGTATTCAGGGGTCCGACCGATCGTCATTGAAAAATTATTAGAGTTGGTTAATAAAGAAATCATCCCAGTTATTCCTCAGCAGGGGTCACTGGGTGCGAGCGGTGATTTGGCTCCTCTCTCCCATTTAGCTTTAGTACTTATTGGAGAAGGGGAGGTCTTTTACAAAGGTAATCGATTGGAATCAATCCACGCGCTTCAAATGGAGGGCATTCTTCCCATAAATTTAGAGGCAAAAGAGGGTCTTGCATTAATTAATGGTACACAGGCGATGACCGCCATGGGAGTTGTTGGCTATCTTGAAGCGGAACAGCTGGCGTTTGAAAGTGAACTCATTGCTGCTATGACAATGGAAGGGTTAAATGGAATCATGGATGCATTCGCAGAGGAAGTTCATATAGCACGGGGTTATCAGCAGCAGATAGATACAGCAGCAAGAATCCGTGGTTACTTAAGTGATAGTTTATTAACCAGCGTTCAAGGAGAATACCGTGTTCAAGATGCTTATTCCCTACGGTGTATTCCACAAGTACATGGAGCATCCTGGCAGGCTCTTGATTATGTAAAAGAAAAATTGGAAATTGAAATGAATGCTGCTACAGACAATCCACTCATATTCGATGATGGGGAAAAGGTTATTTCTGGCGGGAATTTCCATGGGCAGCCAATCGCTTTTGCGATGGACTTTATGAAAATCGCAGTTGCCGAGCTTGCGAATATTTCCGAAAGACGGATTGAAAGATTAGTAAATCCACAGTTGAACGATTTGCCGCCTTTCTTAAGCCCTGAGCCTGGTTTGCAGTCTGGAGCGATGATTATGCAATACGCTGCGGCTTCGTTGGTATCAGAAAATAAAACACTAGCACACCCAGCAAGTGTCGATTCCATTCCATCTTCTGCAAATCAAGAAGACCATGTAAGTATGGGAACGATTGCCTCTAGACATGCCTATCAAATTATTCAAAATGCCCGAAGAGTGCTGGCGATTGAACTAATTTGTGCCATGCAGGCGGTTGAAATTCGCGGAATAGAAAAAATGGCCAGCCAGACCAAGAAGGTGTACGAGATAGGAAGGGAACTGGTTCCTTCGATAAAGAAGGATCGGATTTTTTCTAAAGATATCGAAATGGCTGCGGCAGGTCTAAAAGAATGGAACTTAAGGAAGCTCCTTCAAAAAGCTGATAATGTAAAATAAGTAAAAAAGGCGTGAAATTCACGCCTTTATTCTACGTCTTTCGTTTCCACTCTATTCTTAAATGCTTCTTGAACTACAATAAACTCCTCATCCCCAATGGCATCCTTAGAATGTTTTTCAACTAAGTTATCTTTAGGCAAATTTCCAGGATGACCTTTCTTTTTATGGTTAAAATGTTCTCCACGTGCCAAATGAAACACTCCTTTCGTCTTCGAATGTATCATTCCCAAACGAAGGAAATTTATTAGTGAAGATAGAAGGAGAGAGGATTATTTATCTTCTATTTTTCATCAGACTTTGCAGGCTTGCACATACGATCTAGAAGGTAACCAAAAAACACCATAAAGGCAATTGGAATAGCGTAATTCAACACATGAATGGTTGTCATTGATCTGGATCACCACCATTATTTGAATATTTGTAATATTTAGTATATTTTAAAGGTAATAATAGAAGTTGTCAATTGTCACAAAGTAGACAAATTTCACTGTGTTTTCTTTTGTAGCATTTTAAATAAACTTCATATAGGTACAATAACCTAATTTCGACTGTAGGCCCTTCCTTTTTCCAATAAACTTCCATCTGATTAGTTGAAGTTAGAACGTATGGGAAATTTTTAATGGATTTTTTGTAGAAAATTGAATTATTTTGTGTTAAAAAATGATTAGAAAAATTGAAATATCTGACAAAAAACAACAATATACTATAAAAGTACTATATATAATAAATAAAGTAATGATGAATTAGGAATACTTGTCTATTTAATATACTGAATAATCAATGATTTATGTGTAATATGAAACAGAAAAGGGCAAACCTATTGAAAAATTGGGACGCAAAGCCGAGGATCTAAGGTATAACTTTTACTATGATGGCCGGGCTGCCTGGAATACGAATATGTATTTTGGGAGTGAGCGAGAGTGGCAATAGCTGATAGTATCAACAATGGAATGGACGCAGAATGGTTAGCTCTTATTTTAGAAGCAAAGGAGCTAGGAATATCAAAGGAGA
This sequence comes from Neobacillus niacini NBRC 15566, assembly GCF_001591505.1. Lineage (GTDB taxonomy): Bacteria > Bacillota > Bacilli > Bacillales > Cytobacillaceae > Neobacillus > Neobacillus niacini. Next base: position 44,296 of record NZ_BCVA01000010.1, on the reverse strand, counting down.
CAATTCTTAATTTCCTCCATCAGAACGAAGTCAGAGAGGGCGTACTTAAGAATCGCTGATTTACATAAAAAAAACAAAGCATACTACAAAAAAATAAGTAGTATGCTTTGTTTTATTATTCGTTATTGTTTTGACCAATTCGCCACTTATTGAATTCAATAAAATCACGGAATTGTTCCTTTGAAACACCTGATTCCATCGCTTCTTTTACAATGTTCATCCAATCACTATCTAATTCTTCTTTATTAATGTGTTCATTTATTAAATGATCAACTGGAACGTTTAATACAGAAGAAATTTTTTCAAGGAATTGAATAGATGGATTTCTTTGCAGGTTTCTTTCAAGAGAGCTTAAATAAGATTTAGCAACTCCAGCCTGCTCCGCAAGTTCTGATAATGACATCCTTTTTTCTAACCGTAGTTTTTTAACACGATCACCTATCATTGGGCTCACACACCTATTTTTATTATGGCTGTAATAATTTTATCAGAAAAGCTGAGAAAGTTCCATATTAAGAACAAGTTATTTGTACAAAAATACCCCTCAATATCGAAAACTTTTTGAAAAAATGTTAGCTTAGCGATAATATTAAAGTGTGTTTCCAATTCTATAAGAATACATAAAAATAATATAAAAAGGTTGGGAAGATCATGATTGTTCTTAAATCACAGCGAGAAATTGAGGCAATGAAAAAAGCAGGGGAAATTCTATCTTCATGCCATAAAGAAATTGCCAAACGAATAAAACCTGGTATTACAACATGGGAAATTGATGAATTTGTTGATGATTACCTTTTAAAGCATGATGCTACCCCACAGCAAAAGGGATATAAAGGCTATAAATATGCCACTTGTGCGAGCATTAACGACGAAGTATGTCATGGGTTTCCAAGAAAGGAACCATTAAAAGAAGGCGATATCGTGACCATAGATATGGTTGTCAATTATAACGGAGGGTTAGCCGACTCAGCATGGTCATATGCTGTAGGGAATGTCTCTAAGGAAACAGAGCATTTATTAAAGGTTACCAAAGAGGCACTTTATAAAGGAATTGAGCAGTCTGTTCCTGGAAATAGGATTGGGGATATTGGTCATGCTATTCAAACCTATGTAGAAGGGGAGGGTTTATCGGTTGTTCGTGATTTTATTGGTCATGGAATTGGGGCAGTTATTCATGAAAAACCCGATGTACCCCATTACGGGCTGCCTGGAAAAGGGCCAAGAATTAAAGAAGGGATGGTATTTACCATTGAGCCAATGGTTAATATCGGCATGTACCAAACAAAGATGGATAATAATGGATGGACTGCTAGAACGATTGATGGTAAATATTCTGCCCAATATGAACACACCATTGCCATCACCAAGAATGGTCCAATTATTTTAACTGAACAGGAAAAATAAAAAAACAGATCCTAGAGATCTGTTTTACTTATTTTTTCGAAGGCTTCCTAATTCCTCGACCAACGCTTGCATTTCGTTAGGGCTAAAAGAAGGTTTTTTCATAACCATCTCGTAAATTTCCTTTAATTCCTCATACATGTCTTCATCAAAGTGTGAAGGTTTTATGGCTCCGAGATTTAATACCTTTAATTTCTCTTTTATTTGTTCAATCATATACTCTACATTTTCAATTGTCTTCTCTGATAAATTCATCCCGTCACCCTTTCAGTATTGGTAACTTTATCTTTCCATTTTCATTCGTAGATGTCAATCTAAACTTGTTTTAATACATCTAATGATGGGTAATAAAATAATAGACGCTTGCATTTGGCCGCACGCATAAAGCAATATATATAGTGGAGTATATTGGTATTTTTTTCTTAGTGATGAAAACAATGATAAAAACATGTTTGAGGGAGAGGTTAAAAAATGGGTAAAAATTTATTTTTGAAGGGCATATTCTATGGTGCCTTAGCAGGTGGAGCTCTTAGTTTATTAGATAAAAAAACACGACAGGAAATGAAAATAAATGTGAAAAAAGTGTACGAGCAAGTTTCTTATGTAGTTCATCATCCAGAGGAAATTACCGAAAATGTTAAGGAAACTGCTGAAAAAATTAGGAACACGATTGAGCAGGTAAGCGAGGATATCTCTTACATTATCAGTAAAGTGGACGAACTCCGAGAGTTAACCCCGCAAGTAAAAGAAGTGGTCAAGGAAACGAAAAGTACTTTCTCAAAGAATGAAGATTCAGTACTTGTCGAAGAGTTATTAAAAGAAGTTGTTGTAGAAGAACCAATAGAGAAAAAGTAACATTAGATTGAATAAAAGGAGAGTGAGAAAATGGAGAAGGTAGTAGATGTCCGAAAATCCTTATTAAGACTGTTATGGCACCGGATTGAAGAAGATGATATACCAGGTTTATCAGCTCAACTCGCCTATTTTTTTCTACTTTCACTGTTTCCACTTCTTATTTTCATTTTTACGTTACTGCCATATCTCCCTATTCCATACCCTGATATTTTAGGCAGTATCAGAGAGTTTGCACCTCCACAAACAATGGATTTAATTGAAAAAAATGTTAACCATGTGATGAATAATCGCAATGGAGGATTACTGTCCTTTGGGATTATTGGTACAATTTGGTCTGCGTCCAATGGTATTCATGCATTGGTAAGGGCTTTTAACAAAGCTTACGACGTAAAAGAAAGCCGCTCTTTTATTGTTTCTAGAGGTATGGCAATCCTAATGACGGCAGGGATGATTTTTGTCTTTATCGTTGCTGTATTACTTCCAATATTCGGAAGGGAAATTGGAATTTTTCTTTTCTCCTATTTAGGTTTTAAAATGGAATTCCTTCGTATTTGGGAAATGTTAAGATTAGTCGTGAGTGCGTTAATATTATTTCTAATATTTACTGGATTGTATTGGATTGCCCCTAATGTTAAATTACGGTGTAAAAGTGCTTTCCCAGGAGCAGGCTTTGCGACTGTTGGCTGGATTCTTTCCTCCTATGGGTTATCTTTTTACGTAAGTAAATTTAACAACTTTTCACTGACCTATGGAAGTATTGGAGCCATTATCGTGTTACTCATATGGTTATACATATCCGGGTTTATCATCATTATCGGCGGAGAGATAAATGCTTTCTATAGTGAGAAATATAAATCAAACTGTTAAAAATTCTCTTTATGAAAAATTCTCAATTGCAAACAATATAGATGGGGAACAGATCATAAATAGGGGGGCTTATCATGACTAAACATACAAAAAAAGATGGCGGTACAAAACAAAAGGGTAAAGGCAGTAAAGGAAATAAAACTTCAGGATCTGCAAACGGAAGCAATGGATATCATTAAATAAAACCGGGCATAAAGCCCGGTTCTTTAATTTTTTAGCAGCCTTAAACTGTTTAGAATCACAAGAATTGTGCTGCCTTCGTGCCCAATTACACCAAATGGCAGATCAAGCAATTGAAAAAAGTTAGAGGCAATTAACACCATGATTACCGTGATGGAGAAGATAACATTTTGTTTAATAATACGATTCATTCGTTTTGAAAGATCAATGGCATCGGCAATCCTTGGTAAATCATTTTTCATGAGAACCACATCCGCCGTTTCAAGTGCTACATCAGAACCTTCCCCCATGGCAATTCCAACATTTGCAGTCGCTAATGCCGGGGCATCGTTAATGCCATCCCCCACCATCGCAATGGTTTTATATTTCTCCTTCAACTTTCTAAGGTGCTCCACTTTTTCTTCAGGCAGACATTCTGCAAAGTACTGATCCACATGACTTTCTTTTGCAATCGCATTTGCCGTCTTCTCACTATCACCAGTGAGCATAACCGTATAGATACCTTGCTTTTTTAAATGATCGATAGCAAGTTTTGTTTCTTGTCTAACGACATCTTTTAAGGCTATCATCGCAGCTAAACAATCGTTTACTTGCACAAATACAAGTGTATTTCCCTGACTAGCAAGGTCAGCTGCTTTGCCGTTAGCGAATGTTAGGGCAGCCTCTCTCCCAACAAAATCAGCCTTTCCTATTTTCCACTGTTCTCCAGATATTTCTGCCTTTAAGCCCCATCCAGATACATCTTCAAGTTTTTCTGGCTGAAGAAGGTCACGTTCAAAATTAGCTTTCACATATTTGACAATCGATTGTGCAAGAGGATGATTAGATTGATTTTCAATCGAAGCTGTTTTCCATAATAGATCTGCTTCAACAAAGTTCTCATTGATGATAATTTCGGTAACCTCAGGTTTTCCTTTCGTAAGCGTACCAGTTTTGTCGAAGGCAATAGCTTCCAAGTGGCTTAGATTCTCTAAGTGTACACCGCCTTTTACTAAAATCCCGCGTTTTGCACCATTTGAAATGGCCGACAAAGTTGCTGGCATAATAGAAGCAACAAGGGCACAAGGGGAAGCAACAACTAGTAAAATCATGGCACGATAAAAGGATTCATTCCAGGTCCAATCAAGTAAGAAATAGGGCAGGAACATCATCAATAAAACAACAACTAATACGGTTTTTACATAGGTGCCTTCAAAGCGTTCAATAAACAGTTGTGAAGGAGACTTTTCACTTTGAGCAGATTGTACAAGCTCAATGATCTTGTGAAAAAGTGTTTCATTACTAGCTTTTGTGGTTTGGACAGTAATAGCGCCTGTTAAATTTACTGTCCCTGCAAAAACTTCCTTCTCTAGCCCTTTTGAGACAGGCATTGATTCACCTGTAATAGCAGCTTCATCAATGTTTGTATGACCCTTCATAATAACGCCATCTGAAGGAATTCTTTCACCAGGCTTAACAAGAATGTGGTCGCCGACTGTTAACTCGGACACAGGTACTCGCCGTTCCACCCCGTTGTTAATTAGAAGAGCTTCTTCAGGCTGAAGTTTCATTAGTGAGGAAATCTCTTTATGACTTTTGTTCATTGTATATGTCTCTAAGGCCCCACTAACAGCAAAAATAAAGATGAGAATGGCGCCTTCTGTCCAGTAGCCGATAATCGCAGACCCAATTGCAGCAAAAATCATTAGCATTTCTACGTTTAACTGTTTGTTTTCATACGTTGCTTCAATTCCTTCCTTGGCTTTCGCAAAGCCGCCAATCATAAAAGCCAATAAATAAAAGATAATAGAAGCCACCTGATCATTCGTTTTGTCCGTAATCCATCCTGCTGCAATGAAAACGCCGCTTAAACCAGCAGCAATTAGTTCTGCATGCGGTTTAATTTTTTCCAACATGCCTACCTTTGGCAGCCCTTTTGATAATCTCTTAGCATCTGTGCTCATTTTCAGTTCCCTCCCCCTGTCTAGCTACAGCGCCTAGGAGCTCTGGTCATAAGCCAATCCGTCAAGAAGGTTAAAGAACAACCTTCTCGCCGGCTCGTCTTATGCCTGTCGCCCCTGTGCACTAAGGAAAGCTCCTTAGATTAATCCTCGCAGGAACAAGCTGTGCTTGTTCCGAAGGCGCTTCCGCTTTTCTACTAATTGAGAAAAATAATCAAAATCATTACCCCTAAAAAACACGAAAGCTGTCATCAATTAAGATGACAGCAGTATTCCAAAAACAATTATTAGATTAATTTATTTCTATTTTATCATATACTTTATGTTTAATATATATAAATGCTCCAAATTTATAAGTTAAGATTGGTGTTGCTCAGCTATAGAAAATGTCTTTTTCCCAAAGACATAAATGACGATGGATAAGAATAACAGCATGGTACTGATAATATAAAAGAAACTTATTCTTTCAAAAAATTGAATGAAAAGACCCCCGATAATCGGACCGCTTAAACTTCCTAAGCTAAAAAAGATCCCGCATAATAAATTTCCGGTCGCCAACAAATTCTTAGGCACTAAGTCCGTCATATAACTGATTCCAAGAGAAAAGGTTGATCCCACCACCATACCTGATAAAAGCACGGTGACAAATAAACCTATAAAAGATTGTTCGAATATACTTGCGGCTGAAAAGGTTAAGAATCCCAGTAGTAATACAATCATTAAAATATTTCTTCTCCCATATTGATCGCTTAGGACACCTAATGGCAGCTGGGTGATAATACTTCCAATGGCAAAGGCAGTTAACACTAAGGATACACTGGTTACGTCGATATCACTTCTTAAAGCATATACAGGAAAGCTGCCGTTTAAAGAGGATTCCAAAAAACCGTAGCAGAAAGGTGGTAAAAAAGCGACCCAGCCATATTTCATCGTTTTTCTAAAACGCTTGATCGTGTTGAAAAAAGAATTAATTTCTACTTCCTGTTCTGGAAACTCGTTCTTTAAGGTAAATACAAACACCCAGCCAACCAAACATAATATAGATGAAACGATAAATGGCAATGCCTGATTAATATCTACTAAAGGTGTCATCAAAGGCCCGCTGGCAAAGCCAATTCCAAAAAATAATCCATACAGGGAAATATTACGTCCTCTTTTTTCGCTTGGAGAGGAGGAAGTAATCCATGTTTGTGTGGCAAAGTGTAAGGCGTGGTCACCAATCCCGATAAGAGCCCGTAAACAAAACCAGAACCAAAAGGATTTCCACAAAGGAAACAATGCCAGTGCACAAACCACAATCCCGCCGCCGATAATAATCGTTGGTTTATAGCCATACTTTCGCAGTGGTGCTTCCATAAAAGGAGAGACGAGCAGGATACCCATATAAAGTGCAGTAGCATTTAATCCATTAAGGGAGGAAGAAACTCCGCCTTTTTCAAATATGACGGCAATGAGAGGAAGAAGCATTCCTTGTGAAAAACCAGAAATTGCAACGATGGTGACAAGGACCCAAAACCGAAAGTTATTATTATTCATACATAAACCTCGTTAGTTTTGTTTAGTATTCGATACCCATTCGATGGTATCGGGAAAATAAACCATTTGCAAGAAAAATATCTTTCAATCATGTTAGATAGAAGAAAAATAGGGAATTCTCATAACGAGAGGAATTTTTATACACTTATATCATATTTATTTGCTATGTTAGCATTTAGGAGGAAAACAATGGGAAAAATATTTATGCTGCTCACTTTTATTGGAGTCCCGCTTTCAGTAATTGGGACATTAATGCATTGGCCAACCATGATCCTCTTTATTGTTTACTGTATTACCATTATCGCTCTGGCTAGTTATATGGGAAGGGCAACTGAAAGTTTGGCGATTGTTGCCGGACCGCGAATTGGCGGACTACTTAACGCAACATTCGGTAATGCAGTAGAATTAATTATTTCCATTTTTGCTTTAAAAGCTGGATTAGTTGGAGTGGTTCTTGCTTCCTTAACAGGATCCGTACTGGGAAATCTGCTTCTTGTTGCAGGTTTATCGTTCTTTATTGGCGGCCTCAAATTTAAACGGCAGGCATTTAACGTCCATGATGCACGACATAATTCAGGACTCCTAATGTTTGCTGTTATTGTTGCTTTCGTGATTCCGGAAGTGTTTTCAATGGAAATGAATGATACGAAAACCTTAACGTTAAGTATAGGGATTTCAGTAATTCTCATCCTGCTTTATCTTGCAGCACTGTTCTTTAAACTGGTCACTCATCGCGGCGTTTATCAAAGTGAGAAGTCTGGTACCGCTCATCAGGAAGAAGAACCAGAATGGGGCAAGGGAAAGGCTATTGGTGTCTTATTGGCTGCAACACTAGCCGTTGCATATATTTCAGAGAATCTTGTTCATACGTTTGAATATGTAGCAGAATCATTTGGGTGGTCGGAATTATTTATTGGGATCATCATTGTAGCTATTGTTGGTAATGCAGCAGAACATGCCTCTGCTATTCTAATGGCCTATAAAAATAAAATGGATATCGCGGTCGAAATTGCCATCGGTTCTACTCTGCAAATCGCGATGTTTGTATTACCTGTGCTCGTCCTCATTTCACTTCTATTTACAGAAACGATGCCGCTTGTTTTTACCATGCCAGAGTTAATTGCAATGGTAACCTCAGTCCTCTTGATGGTTGTCATTTCAAATGACGGTGAATCTAATTGGTTTGAAGGACTCACTTTACTTGCTGCCTATTTGATCATGGGCATAGGATTTTTTCTGTTATAACTATGGTACGAAAAAGACTCTGAGCCAAAAGGCACAGAGTCTTTTATAATTATTTAATTCGATGTAAGGGTATATCCTTTAACTGTGCTATAATATTTAAGCATTATGTTATAACGGGAAAAAACCAATCGCGTTTCTTGGGACCATCAATCACCAACCTTCATGTTTAATTTATAATTGAAAAACACGAGTGTTGAATTTTCATATATGAGTGGAATCCCAACCTCCTTAAAGTAAATGGTTCGTCGATTGATCACTGCCCTCCTTCTTTAAAGGTTAAGTATAGTATAATCGATTTATTTAATTTTGTAAATGTTCTGATTATTTTTTTAGGGAGATAAATATGGCGTTATTTTATCGGTTTCTCTTCTTTTTGATAGGGCTAACCATTATGACTTTTGGGGTCTGCTTGACCATAAAAGCAGAACTCGGGGCTGGTGCTTGGGATGCGTTAAATGTGGCCCTAACAGAGTGGCTTGGTTTTACGATCGGTACTTGGATTATCATCGATGGGGCAGTGTTAGTTATAATAAATTCCTTATTGGTGAAGAGAAGACCTGAAATTTTATCGATACTTACCATTATCTTAATTGGATCTTTAGTTGATTTATGGATGTTCTTTGTGTTTGAGTCCCTGAAAGTCAGCGGATTATCACTTAAAATAGTTACGTTACTTCTGGGAATATTCATTATTGGTTTCGGTGCTGCAATCTATTTACAAGCAAAGTTTCCTTCGAGTCCAATTGATTCCTTTATGATGGCCATTCGAGAACGATTTCGCGTTAATTTAATGATAGCGAAGACGATTGGAGAACTGATTGCGTTGGTTCCTGCGCTTATTCTCCAAGGACCAATTGGTATTGGTACCATCATCATAACGTTTACAATCGGTCCTTTTATTCAACTATGTTTTCCTTATTTTGAAAAACGAATGAATCGACTGTTAGACAGTACATTTCAGGAGAAATATTGAAATATTTTTTGTAAATGGATAAAACTTTTCAACTCCGAAAACACTATGAGCAGACTTATTACTGCTATATTGTGAAAGGAGTTTTTCTTTGTGAAAAAATTGTTTCCTGTCGTAGTGACGCTGGCTTTACTGTTAACTTTCATGCCGACAGCCTCTGCTGAAAACAAAACTGTTAAAAAAGTACCTGTAAACTATCAAATACCTTCGTCAGTCCGTAATATTACGAAGGAAAATACGTATCCAAATTCAACTCAGGACCTGCCAACTTTGCAGCCTAGTGAATTAACGAAGAAGCTGATTGACTCTTCCAAGGTGAAAATTGAAAATCCGGATTTAATCCGTATGTTAAATGAGTCAAGCATCAATAGTACTCCATTTGCCCTCGGGTATCGAGCAATCGTATACCTAGGTCAGTGGCCATTAAATTATGAATCGACAGAAACCGCACCCAACTGGGAATATCAAAAAATTAATACGAACTACTATGACAATCGCGGCGGGAAGGTACCATACCAAATTCATTATGTTCAGGAAGCACAAAAAGTTATCCGCGGTGGATTAACAGCAAAAATTGCAAATGCCGAAGAGGTTAAGAAAATGATGTTATTGAAGGCGATGGAAAAAACACGTCTACCGCTTGCCTTTGATACGATTATCGGTGCAGGTACGAAAAACGATCATGTCTACAACATACCAGTCAACCGCTTAGGATACTTATATGCTTATGCACCGGCAGTGAATGAAAAAGGGAAAGTCACCTACGGAGAAGTGTATTTAATGCTTAAGGGAAATAAAAAAGTCATTGTTATTAAAAATGTAACGTCACAAGGAATCGGAGCATGGATTCCGGTTCAGGACCATGTTTCATTTGGTTTTGCTGCCTCAGAGAGACCAAGATAATCATGGAGAAAGAACTCCTACCAAGGTCGTAGGGGTTCTTTTTTGAAAAAGTGCTGCAGAAAGTGTAAGATAAATTGACATAGAAGGGGGAGATCAGATTTGGGTAGTCCTACTCATGATAAAAATTCACAAGTTAGTTTTTTAAAGCAGCGTTTAAACATGTTTCTAGATGTTTTGGACGCAATTGATCCAGAGGATACGGATATTGATGATATTGACAACTTAATCAAAATGATTGATGAATTAGAATCAAAGTGTAAAGAATTCAATCATCGTGAAGCACCAGAGTCTGTATAATTACAGGCTCTATTTTTTTGAAAACCTTTACCTTTAAAAGATTTGTTTATAGGAGTATAATAATAAGCGTCAAATAGTTGTAATTTTTAAATAGATTATGAAACGGACAAGGGGAAAGGGGAACTTTAGGTGAATATTGAGAAATTTCAGGAAAGCATGTACAAGTTAGTGGTTGAAACTTCTACCAAGCTTCCAAAGGATGTACGCCGTGCAGTGAAAGCGGCTAAGGAGAAGGAAAACGCAGGTACGAGTGCAGCAATGAGCCTTGCCACAATAACCAATAATATTAAAATGGCAGATGATCAAGTTTCACCTATTTGCCAAGATACCGGATTACCAACTTTTAAAATTAAAACACCTGTTGGGGTAAACCAATTAGAAATAAAAGAAGCAATTAAAAATGCAATTGTTATCGCAACAAAAGAAGGGAAGCTTCGTCCAAACTCTGTTGATTCATTGACTGGTGAAAACAGCGGCGATAATCTTGGTGCAGGTTTGCCGGTTATGAAATTTGACCAATGGGAAAAAGATTATATTGACGTTCGTCTGATTTTAAAAGGCGGCGGCTGTGAAAATAAAAACATTCAGTACAGTCTTCCATGCGAATTAGAAGGATTAGGAAGAGCAGGACGTGACCTTGATGGTATTCGCAAATGTGTTATGCATTCTGTGTATCAAGCACAAGGCCAAGGATGCAGCGCTGGTTTCATTGGAGTAGGCATCGGCGGCGACCGTTCATCTGGCTATGATTTAGCGAAAGAACAGTTATTCCGTTCGTTGGATGATGTTAATCCAAACGAGGATTTGCGTGCTTTAGAAGAGTATGTGCTAGAAAATGCAAATAAATTGGGTATCGGGACAATGGGCTTTGGCGGAGAAGCTACGTTATTAGGATGCAAGGTTGGGGTTATGAATCGAATTCCTGCAAGCTTCTATGTTTCAGTTGCTTACAATTGCTGGGCATTCCGCCGCTTAGGTGTAAGTGTGGATCCTGTGTCAGGAGACATTAATGAGTGGATGTACCAAGATGGTGAATTTATTGATTTTGAGGAGACTGAAGCTGAAAAAGAAACTGCAGCTGCGCGTGCTAATGACGTTATTACGCTTCAGGCGCCAATTACTGAAGAGCAAATTCGCAAATTAAAAGTAGGCGACGTTGTTCAAATTAACGGTATGATGTACACCGGTCGTGACGCCATTCATAAATACCTTTCTGATCATGATTCGCCAGTAGATTTAAATGGACAAGTGATTTACCACTGTGGTCCAGTTATGTTGAAGGATAAAGATGGAGTTTGGCATGTTAAAGCAGCCGGCCCAACCACAAGTATTCGTGAGGAGCCTTATCAAGGCGACATTATGAAGAAGTTTGGTATCCGAGCAGTAATTGGAAAAGGCGGAATGGGACCTCGAACACTGGCTGCGCTTAAAGAACATGGTGGTGTGTATCTGAACGCCATCGGCGGCGCTGCTCAGTATTATGCAGATTGTATCAAGGGCGTTGAAGGTGTCGACCTGATGCAATTTGGTATTCCTGAAGCCATGTGGCACCTGCGTGTAGAAGGCTTTACTGCTGTTGTAACGATGGATTCACATGGTAACAGCTTGCATGCTGATGTGGATAAGTCTTCTTTGGAGAAATTGGCACAGTTTAAGGATAAGGTTTTTAGTTAAGATTTTTTTTGGGCAGGCTCCTGATTTGGGGTCTGCTTTTTTATTTTGGGGTTGGGTGCTGGGGACTTGTTTTGTATGAACTGTATGGTTTTTTGTATAAACTGTACGGTTTATCGTATAAGCTGTTTGGTTTTTTGTTCAAACTGTACGGTTTATATAAAAGTTGGACGGTTAATTGTATAAGCTGTACGGTTTTTTGTTTAAGCTGTACACTTTATTGTATAAACTGTACGGTTTTTTGTACAAACTGTACGGTTTATATAAAAGTTGGACGGAGCTGTACGGTATATTGTATAAGCTGTACACTTTATTGTATAAACTGTATGGTTTTTTGTAAGAACTGTACAGTTATCAAGCAAATTAGGTTATAAGTTATAAAAGATTCAAAATGATTTAGTATTCTAAGCAGGGAAAACATAATTTAAATAGAAAAGTAACAACAAACAATTAGAGGAGGAACTTGTTTGTTTAAGAAAAATTTAAGCGTTCCGATCCCCTTACTTCAAGCAGAGGCTTTAGAGAGAAGATTATGTCCTAATCATGAAAAAATACCAGAGATTAAAACGAATATAAAAATTTTAAAGTCAGGGTATAATGGCGAAAAAGAATTAAATTATCAATTGGGGCAAATACCTCAGCATAAATACCACATATTCCACGATCTCCGCCTCCCTATAGGTGAAGTGTTTTTTCAAATTGACGTCATTCTTCTATCACCCAATATTCTTATTAATCTTGATGGGAAGAATCATTCCGGCAAAATAACCATTGAAAAAAATCAAATGATACAAGAAACGACTGATATAAGAGAGGTTTATGAAAATCCTGTCTCCCAGACTAATCGACACAAAATATTATTGAGAAATTGGATAGAGGAAAATAATTTACCTAATACTTTTATGGATAACTTAGTTGTCTTCACCAGATCTTCAAGTGAAATCATTATAACTCCAGGGTACAAAGAAGCAGAAAATAAGGTTTGTAAATCACATGATTTACTAAGAAAAATTGAGGATTTAGAAAGGTACAGCAAAAAGATCCATATGAATGAACAGGATTTATTCAATGTAAGCGACCTTTTATTAAAAAAACACACGCCAAAGAGAATAGATATTTTAGAAACGTTCAATATACCTGTATCGGATATTATTACTGGTGTTCAATGCCCCGCATGTTTATTGGCGCCGATGAAATATTACAGACATAAATGGATGTGTCCTATATGTAACTGCGTTTCAAAAGATGCGCATATAAGAGCAATTGATGATTATTGCTTAATTTATAAGCCGTGGTTTACTAATTCAGAAATAAGAAAATTCCTCCACATTCCTTCCCAGAGAATCGCCTCTTATTTGTTATCTGCAATTGATTTTACCCGTATTGGTTACACAAGCGACACAGTCTACCACCAACCAAATCTATTTCCTTAAAATACTAAACATGTTTCCCAATGACAAACAAATACTATAAAAAACAAAATAGGGGGAACATGGATGAAGAAATTAGTTTGCATCCTTAGTTTGCTGCTGTTAATGGTGCCTCAGGTTACATATGGGTACGTTCCCAATAAGCCAATCCATTGGGGTTTTAAGAAAGCTGTGGATGAACAGCCGCCTGATGCAGGGGCTGAGTATGAAAAAATCCTTGAGAAGTATGGTGCTTTTTATAAGGGAGATCCAAATTCAAAAATTCTATATCTAACCTTTGATAATGGGTATGAAGCAGGATATACCGGTCAAATCTTGGATGTGTTGAAAAAGGAAAAAGTTCCAGCAACTTTTTTTGTGACAGGACATTACTTATTATCACAGCCTGAATTGACGAAGAGGATGGTGGATGAAGGTCATATCATTGGCAATCATTCTTGGCACCATCCTAATATGACCGAAATCAGTGATGAGCGGATTCGTGAGGAACTTCAAAAAGTGAAGGATAAAACAAAAGAGATTACAGGTCAAAAGAAAATGAAATATTTACGTCCTCCAAGAGGCGTTTTTAGCGAGAGAACAATGCAGATTGCGAAGGAAGAAGGATATACACATGTTTTCTGGTCATTGGCCTTTGTTGACTGGAATACAAATGCCCAAAGAGGCTGGGAGTATTCTTACCTTAACATAATGAGACAAATCCACCCTGGAAGTGTATTACTTCTGCACACTGTTTCGAAGGATAATGCCGATGCACTTGAAAAAGTGATTAAGGATCTGAAAAAGAAAGGCTATAAATTCAAAAGTCTAGATGAATTCAAGCCAGAAAAGAAAGGTTTATCAAAGATTATCCCGAGTTTCTGGAGAAAATAATTCGTTAAAAAGCCGGATTCGAGAAGAATTCGGCTTTTTTCTGTTAATAATGCTATAATACGGTGAAATCAAACAGGAATCGGAATTTGGAGTGAACAAAATGAAAACAGATCAATCAATTAAAATACAAGAAAAACAGACCTTTCCATTAACAATCAAACGACTCGGCATTAATGGGGAAGGTGTCGGTTATTTTAAAAAGCAGGTAGTTTTTGTGCCAGGAGCACTTCCAGGAGAAGAGGTTGTGGTTGAGGCAACAAAGATTAATCCTAAATTTGCAGAGGCCAAAATAAAGAAAATTCGTATTAAATCACCACATCGCGTTCAGCCTCCTTGCCCTGTCTATGAGGAATGCGGCGGGTGTCAGCTGCAGCATTTAAAATATAGCCAGCAATTAAAAGAAAAGAGGGATATTGTCATTCAATCGCTTGAACGTCATACCCGTCTTGCGGTAGACAAACTTGATATTCGAGAAACGATTGGAATGGAAGATCCTTGGGGATATCGGAATAAAAGCAGTTTCCAACTCGCAGGTAGAGATGGAAAGGTTTTAGCAGGATTGTATGGCTTAAACTCTCACCAATTAATCGATATTGAACATTGTGCGGTTCAGCATTCTCAAACAAATGAAGCGGTTAATGCTGTGAAAAACATTCTTGAAGAGTTAAAAATTACGATTTACAATGAAAAAACCCGTAAAGGAATCGTTCGGACCATTGTTACCCGTGTGGGGGTGCAAAGCGGTGAGCTGCAAATTGTTCTCATCACAAATCAGAGGGAGTTACCAAAGAAAGAACAGATTATTGAGGAAATCAAAAAACGACTTCCTAAAGTGAAATCCATTGTTCAGAATATAAATGAACAAAAAACTTCGCTCATTTTTGGAGAAGAAACTTTGCCAATGGCGGGAGAAGAGTTTATCCAAGAAACATTGGGAGACCTCCAGTTTGAATTGTCGGCAAGGACTTTCTTTCAGTTAAATCCTGTACAGACCATAAAGCTCTACAATGAAGTAAAAAAAGCAGCAGCACTGACTGGCCAAGAAAAAATAGTCGATGCTTATTGTGGTGTAGGAACAATCGGCTTATGGTTAGCAGACCATGCGGCCGAAGTCCGTGGGATGGATATCATTCCGGAATCGATAGAGGATGCAAAGAAAAATGCCAAACGTCACGGATTTACCAATACCAAATATGTACCAGGTAAAGCAGAAGAGGTACTTCCTAAATGGGTGAAAAAAGGGTGGAAGCCAAACGTCATTGTGGTTGATCCGCCAAGAACCGGTCTCGACGGGCAGTTAATCCAAACGATTCTACAAACAGCACCCGAAAAGCTCATTTACATCTCATGCAACCCTTCTACTTTGGCAAAAGATATCAATATGTTAAGTGCAAAATACGAAGTGAAATTTATCCAGCCAGTAGATATGTTCCCGCAGACGGCACATGTTGAGTGCGTGTCACAGTTAGTATTGAAATAGTCTTCAATGCTATTATCCAAATAATCATAAAAAATTGAAAGGGCCAATGATTTGGTCCTTTTTACCGTTTCAATAGGAATATTTTTGCTCATTTATAATGGTGAAAACTAGGCGACAAAAAGTATATTTTGATACAGAGAGGTGGGAAAATAGAGGATATGAAGATAAACAGTTTATGGGTTTATTTTAGAAAGAAGTGATTTAGTATTGGTAGAAAGCCAAAAAAATAAAAACTCTGCAACCTTATCTATTTTAAAACAGGCTTTAAAGGTTAACAGAAAGCCTTTTCCATGGGTAAAAGCCTTTTCTGCTGGATTAGCTGCAAGTCTACCCGTTATGATTGGATTGCTCTTCGGTAATCTGGAATATGGATTAATGGCCGGATTGGGTGGCTTTACTTTTTTGTATGTGTTTGATATTCCCTATGCACAGCGGGCTAAAAAGTTATTTTGGGTTGTGATTGGAATGTCTTTGGTCACTGTATTAGGAACGCTTGCAGCTCCTTACCCTCTAGCTGTAGCTGTTTTAATGGGGGTGATTGGAGCCGCAGTCATTTTTATTTTTGGATCCTTACGTATTGCAGGGCCGTCTGCAATCTTTTTTGTTTTAGTTTTTGCGATGGTTTCAGGAATGCCAGTGGACCAGGGACTTGCTCCTTTACGGGCTGCACTCGTTTTTCTAGGAGGGAGTCTATCATGGATAATTGCCATGAGTGGTTGGTTATTTGACCCTCATGCACCAGAAGAACGTGTCGTAAAAAGGGTTTATATAGAGTTAGCGAAATTTATTGACTCTGTTGGTACGAACAATGTTCATGAATTAAGACATAATATGATGTCAGTATTAAGGGAGGCAGATGAAACGCTTGCCGCAGGGTATATACCATGGCGGGAAACGGATTTATTTAAACGGTTGTTTCTATTAAATCAACATGCAAATACTATATTTATGTACATTAACGAGTATTTTATGGATGCGGAGGAAAAATTACCACAGGAGTTAGGGCAGTCGGTAAGGGAACTTGCCGATTCGTTTGATAAGAAAAATAAGGGTGTTTATGGAAAGATTCTTCAGCCTAGTGAAATGAATAAAGAGGTAGGTCGGATATTTGCAAAAATTTATGATGCAGATGCGATTATGAATGAACCGACTGCAAAAATTAATCAAGCCATTCAACCAACCAAATTATCAATAAAGGAAATATTTGGCGGGGCTTTTGATAAAAACTCCATTATTTTTATCACCGCTACTCGTTTTGGTTTTATTACAATCATTGCTGCAATCATTGCTTTTGAACTAGAATTGGCTCGTTCTTATTGGGTTCCCTTATCTTGTGTAGCTGTAATGTCAGGTGCTACCCTTGTGGCAACACATCATCGTGCTATTCAACGAGGGATTGGTACGGTCATTGGAATTATCATTGCCAGTTTGATTCTTGCTCTAGAGCCATCCGGGTATGGTATTGCATTTTTTATACTTATATTGACATTTATTACAGAACTTTTTATCGTGAAAAATTATGGGTTGGCAGCACTGTTTTTTACTCCAAATGCTCTCTTGATGGCTGAAAGTACATCGGCAGGCAGCTTTAGCTTTTCATATTTTGCTTCAGCGAGAATGATCGATGTAATGATCGGGGGTGTGATTGGTTTAATTGGTGTTTGGTTGATGGGAAGAAAGTCTGCATCCAGTCATATTCCACATTTTATTGAAAAAACAATCCGGAGTCAGGCACAATTATTATTGATACTTTTTTCTGAACTAGGAAAAGGCTCTAATGCGAGAAAAAGTAAGGAATTGAGAAAGATGCTAATTAATTTGACCAATTTAAAAACATTGTATAATACAGCTTTGGGTGAAATTCCTGTACAACGTGATACCTTGGATTATTATTGGTCCATTGTATTTTCAATGGAGCATTTAGCTTATCTCCTGGAGGAATGTTCAAAAGTGAAGAGCCGTCCGCTTCTTTCAGATAAAGTACTTTCACAATTGCTTTACGTTTGTGAAATGATGGCAAACTCAGCTAGTCTAAAACGTTCATCCTCAAAAAAGGCAATTCCGGAAATAGAAGGATACCCAACTATAACAAAGGAATTGATGATTTTGCAGAATTCGATATATCATTAAAAGGATTATTCTTGTGTCAATAATCCTTCTTTCTGTTATGCCCAGTTAATATGACTGGGCTTTTTTACATGTCAGAAGAACATGTTTAGGACAAAAAATAACAATAGGAATCTGTTCCTATTTTTCTTAGGTTTTTATGAATTTTAAATTGAGAAGTTTTGGTACTATACAAATGTCTCGACCTATAATTACAATTAAGATACGTTCGTATGGGATTCCAAAGGAGAAGAAACTTATGAAATACAGGTATTTAAATTGGATAATTATTTTGGTTGGGACTGCTTTACCCATTATTATTGATACCATTGCAGATAACCACGGGGACCACTATCCTTTTATATGGTCAATAGCTCTAATTCCAAGTATCATCATCATCTTTAGGTATCCAAGTTGGAATGTCGTTATTGGAACAGCAATCTTTTATAGCCTATTTGAACTTACGATTGAGTTAAACCAAGAGGGTTTCACCCAGTTTTCTCTAGATTTACTAACCCTTGTTTTAGGTATAATAGTAAATTGGTCAATTCTTTTAACAGTCGGATACTTACGAATAAAAACTGAAAAATTGGTACGGAAAGTAGAAGAAATGACTATTACGGATCCATTAACAGGAGTATACAACCGAAGATATTTTGATTTATATCTTGAACACGCAATCCCCTTAAGTAAAAGGATGAGTAACTCTTTAATTCTAGTCATGTTTGATATAGACCATTTCAAAAAGGTTAATGACACTTATGGTCACGTGTGCGGTGATTATGCACTTAAGCATATTACGAACGTTATTAAAAGGAACGTTAGAGACACCGACGTGGTTATTAGAATGGGAGGCGAGGAATTTGCCATTCTGCTACTAGAAACGAGTTTAGAAGAAGGTAGTGAAATTGCGGAACATGTCCGTAAAGCTGTGGAAGATTCTAATTTTATTTACAACGATCAACAAGTACCGATCACCATTAGTTTGGGATTAAACGAATATAAATCAGAAAAAGTTGACCAATTTATTGAAAAAACAGACCAGGCTTTATACAAGGCAAAAGCGAATGGTAGAAATCAATTGGTAGTTTCGAGTGACAGCAGCAATTCTTTTTGTTTTTGCTAATCAACTTATCTATGTAAAACCTTAGGTTTGCCCACCTAAGGTTTATTTTTATTTCCTTAAATACGTGTAACGAGCTTTTCATTAAATCACATGAAAGTACGTACTGTTTCTCAATAAAAATAAACATTTATGATCAAGACTCAAGTTTCGGTAAACTAAATTTTTCCGAATTCTGGGTCTTTTTAGCTTTCTTGGGTTTATTTTCAGTAGAAAACTTTATTATAACTCGAAGGGAGAATCCGGGTTTTTAGGCTGATGTTTTGCGAAGCATTTTTTGGGTATACACAATGTGTAACCTACTGTACATATGGATAAAAAAAGTTTAAATATGAGGGAGTTTTTATGGGGGATTTAGTAAATTGGTTGAATGGATATGTTTGGAGTTCAGTATTGGTCTATACATTTTTAGGATTAGGATTGCTTTTCACCATTCTCACACGATTTGTTCAGATTAGATATATTAAAGACATGTTTAAGCTGACATTTCAAGGTGGAGGTTCAAAGGCAGGTGTTAGCTCTTTCCAGTCACTGGCAATGTCATTGGGCAGCAGGATTGGTACTGGGAATGTAGCGGGTGTCGCAACTGCCATTGCATTTGGTGGGCCAGGTGCTGTCTTCTGGATGTGGGTAGCTGCGATTTTAGGAAGTGCTACCTCTTTTATTGAAACGACTCTTTCTCAAGTCTACAAAAGTAAAATAAACGGGAAGTACCGAGGGGGTACCCCTTTTTACATCGTAAAAGGATTGAAGCTAAAATGGTTTGCAGTCTTATCAGCAGTTGTAACATTATTAGTTATGGCATTTTTATGGCCAGGTGTTCAGGCGAATACAGTAGCGTTAACGCTGAATAATGCTTTTGGAGTGTCGACTGAAGTGACTGGAATAGCAATGGCTATGCTGCTTGGTTTTATTATTTTTGGTGGTGTCAAGAGGATTGCTAAAACGGCTGAAATCATAGTTCCGTTTATGGCTATTGGCTATATATTAGTCTGTATTATTATCCTCAGCATGAATTACACCGTACTGCCAGATGTCATTTCGCTTATTTTCACCAGTGCCTTTAATTTAAACTCCACTTTTGGAGGGTTAATGGGTTCGGCCGTAGCTTGGGGAGTACAAAGAGGGGTCTACTCAAGTGGAGCTGGCATAGGAAGTGAAACATTTGAAGCAGGTGCAGCAGAAGTATCACACCCCGCAAAACAGGGTTTAGTCCAGGCATTTTCTGTTTACATCGATACATTGATTATTTGTCCGGCAACCGCTTTTATGATCCTAATTACAGGAATGTATGACGTGAAACCGGAAGGAAAAGCTCCTATTACTGAAAGACTCGGAGATGTAGAACCCTCTGTTTACACACAGCTTGCTGTGGAATCTGCATTACCGTCATTCGGAATTGCCTTTATGGCTGTATCCTTATTCTTTTTCTGTTTTACCACTTTATTATCTTATTACTATAAAGCAGAGACAAATCTTGCTTTTTTGATAGGAAGTAAAAAGGTAAAATTCGATTGGCCGAACCATATACTGAAGGTCACTTTGTTAGTTGCTACATTTTATGGAAGTATTCGAACAGCAGAGGTTGTCTGGGCAATGGGCGATCTAGGAATGGGAACAATGGCATGGATAAACCTTACGGTAATCCTGTTGCTTACGAAACCGGCACTTAAAGTCTTGAAAGACTATACAAGACAGAGAAAAGCAAACAAAGACCCAGTATTTAAACCTGCCAAACTTGGAATCGAAGGGGCTGAGTTCTGGGAAACGAAACAGAAGAAGAAGGGCGGCTCTATCGCCTCCTAAAATAAAGTTGAAGTTGTTATATAAAATTAATACTGTCCTAAAACCTTAGTTAAATATTTAATCCCTCTCAAAATCAAGTTGAAAATACGGATTTTGAGGGGGATTTGTCGTTGATTAACCTGCTGCTGGGGGAGTGACAGTAGTAGTTCTCCTGCCTAACTCTTGATCTAATAATAAAAGAGCAGATGGGTTATTTTCAGCCAATCTTAGACGATCGATGATCGTTTTAGCTTGTGCCTCCTCATCTATTTGTTCTCTTAAAAAGTCTTGTATGATAACAGCTGCTTGAGGATCGACTTGACTGACATAATTAAAGGCCTGTCTATAAGAGTTTGTAACAAATTGCTCATGTGCTAATACCTTTTGAAAAGTTTCTAATGGTGTACCGAAGTTACTTGGTTGAGCAGGAAGGTTGTTGAGTTGGACAGTTCCATCACGATCTACAACAAAATCAATTAATCTAAGCATATGGGTTCTCTCTTCTTCAGATTGTAACCTTAGCCAATGGGCCATCCCTGTAAAGTTCAGCCTTCCTAAATATGCAGACATGGCAAGATATAATGTCGTTGATACATGTTCAATTTGAATTAAACTATTGAACAATTTCTGAAGTTCTTCATTCACTTTTCTCCACCACTATTTCGAAATATCCATTCAATTTTATTGTATAAACAAAACAAAGATAGGTACCTTGGCACATTTCTATTGTGAAAAATGACAGTGAGATGTGATGTTTCAAGTTTTCTGGTAATGGTTTAGAAACAGTGGAAATACTAGTTATAGCGTGGATTTTAGCAGGAGTTAATTGCTTAATAAGAGTCTGTAAATTGAATATAAACATTCCCTCTGTTTGATAAAAGGTACTAAAGCATGGTATAAGTGTAGAAGAAGCAGAGACATTCTGCTTTTTAATTTTGGGAGAAGGGGGTTGTCCTGATCCCTTAATGAGAGGATTTGAATTAATATGAAAGAAAACTTTTGGCGTGATTTACCACGACCTTTTTTTATACTAGCACCAATGGAAGATGTGACGGATGTTGTTTTCCGCCATGTTGTGAGTGAAGCAGGAAGACCCGATGTGTTTTTTACTGAGTTTACAAACAGTGAGAGTTATTGTCACCCACAGGGGATGCAGAGTGTGCGTGGGCGTTTGACTTTTACAGAGGATGAACAACCAATCGTTGCCCATATATGGGGGGATAAGCCTGAAAACTTTAGGCAAATGAGTATTGGTATGGCAGAATTAGGCTTTAAGGGAATAGATATCAATATGGGCTGTCCCGTACCTAATGTGACACAGAATGGAAAGGGAAGCGGCCTTATCCTTCGTCCAGATGTTGCGGCAGAGTTAATACAAGCTGCAAAAGCAGGCGGATTGCCTGTAAGTGTTAAGACAAGGCTTGGTTTCAGCGAAGTAGACGAATGGCATGACTGGCTGACACATATATTGAAACAAGACATTGTCAATCTATCCATTCATCTCCGTACAAGGAATGAAATGAGCAAAGTAGATGCTCATTGGGAGCTGATTCCGGAGATTAAGAAACTTCGTGACCAGGTAGCACCAGATACACTTTTGACGATCAATGGGGATATTCCTGACCGCCAAACCGGGTTAGAGTTGGCCAATAAATACGGTGTTGATGGGGTTATGATTGGGCGTGGTATTTTTAAAAATCCGTTTGCCTTTGAAAAAGAACCAAGAGAGCATAGCACTAAGGAGTACCTTGATCTCCTAAGATTGCAACTTAATCTTCAAGATAATTATGCAGAAGAATTGCCGCGTTCAATCACAGCACTGCATCGGTTCTTCAAAATTTATGTTAAAGGTTTCCCAGGGGCAAGTGAATTAAGAAATCAATTAATGAACACTAAGTCAACAGATGACGTCCGTGCATTGCTTGATAACTTTGCTTCGAACCAATCTTGATGATATAAATAAGTCCTAAAATGAGAAAAGAACCCGAAAAAACGGGTTTTTTTTTGTAAAAAGAAATGCAAAGCGGAAAGGAGTAAGGAAATTCTCCACAAGGCATCGCCTCAAAGTCATCTCATCATTTGAGTAAATACAAGGAAAAACAATTGATTTTTTTACCTTTCTATGACTACACTCAATTCGATACCTTTCATTATAATCTACTCTTTTCGCACCTTCTTATTTTCATTAATGTTATTTTTAAAATAATTCATAAGTTACCGCTACAAATTTTTAGTAGAGAATAATTCTTATTCATAGGAGGCTTCCATGGCAAACGATATTATTATCCGATTCGATAACGTAACAAAATTTTATGACAGTCAGACGAAAGTTTTACAAGACGTGAGCTTTGAACTTGAACGTGGGAAATTTTACACATTACTTGGTCCTTCGGGTTGTGGTAAAACGACAATTTTACGAATCATTGCAGGCTTTGAAAAACCGACTACAGGGAATGTATACATTAATGGCAAGTATGTAAACGACGTACCAGCAAATGACCGTCAAGTAAACACTGTATTCCAAGACTACGCCCTATTTCCGCACTTAAACGTATTTGGAAACGTAGCATTTGGTTTACGAATAAAAAAAGTAAAAGAATCGGAAATTAAATTCCGCGTAGCAGAAGCGTTAAAGTTCGTAAACCTGCCAGGTTACGAAAACCGTGAGATTACAGAAATGTCAGGCGGTCAGCGTCAACGGGTTGCAATCGCACGAGCAATCATTAATGATCCAGAAGTGATTCTGCTCGATGAACCGTTATCAGCACTTGATTTAAAGCTGCGCACAGAAATGCAATACGAGCTGCGTGAGCTGCAGCAACGCCTTGGCAAAACATTTATTTTTGTTACGCACGACCAAGAGGAAGCTTTGGCGATGAGTGATGAAATTTTCGTTTTAAACGAAGGAATTATCCAGCAATCTGGTACGCCAGTTGATATTTACGATGAGCCAATTAACCGATTTGTTGCGGACTTCATCGGGGAGTCAAACATCGTTGAGGGTGTTATGCTAGAAGACTATAAAGTGAAGTTTGCTGGAAAAGTATTTGACTGTGTCGACGGCGGAATGAAGAACAACGAAAAAATCGATGTTGTCATTCGTCCAGAAGATCTTCAAATTACATCACCAGAAGCAGGTAAAATAGGTGTTACCGTCGATACGCAGTTATTCCGCGGCGTACATTATGAGTTATCGACATATGACAAAGATGGAAATGAGTGGCTTGTACACTCGCTGAAAAAGGCTGAAGTAGGTGCACAAGTAGGTCTTGATTTCGATCCAGAGGCGATTCACATTATGCGTCTAAATGAAACTGAAGAAGAATTTGATGCACGCATAGAGGCGTATACGAATGAAGTTTAAGTCAAAATCAGCATTCGTCCCATATATACTATGGATTGCACTCTTCGTTATTGCACCGATTGGGCTTATTTTGTATTATTCGATGCTCGATTTAAACGGAGAATTTACGCTAGTAAACTATAGAAACTTCTTTTCATCAGCATACTTAACGATGACGTTAACGAGCTTTTGGTATGCATTGATCATCACGTTTTTTACGCTGATCATCTCTTATCCAACCGCGTACCTATTAACAAAAACAAAACATAAGCACCTATGGCTAATGCTCATTATTATTCCTTCGTGGATTAATTTATTATTAAAAACCTATGCATTTATTGGTATTTTCGGTTTATACGGACCGGTCAATGCAATAGTGGAAATGTTTGGCTTCGACCCGACCCAAATTCTATTTACCGACTTTAGTTTCGTGTTCGTCGCGGTGTACATTTTTATACCGTTTATGATTATCCCCATCTTCAATGCGTTAGACAAAATGAATCCGTCATTAATTTATGCAGCACGTGATTTAGGTGCTTCACCGCTTACGACGTTCCGACGCGTCATTTTTCCTTTAACTATTGAAGGTGTAAAATCAGGGATTCAAGTAACGTTCATCCCTGCTCTCTCCCTCTTCATGATTACGCGCTTAATTGCTGGGAATAAAGTAATTACGCTTGGTACAGCGATAGAACAGCAATTTTTAGTTGCGCAAAATTGGGGAATGGGTTCAACCATTGCTGTATTTTTAATCTTAATTATGTTTGCAATCATGAGATTTACACGCACAAAGAAAAAGGGAGGCCGAGCATAAATGAGATCAACGTTAACACCTCTAGCTAAAGTATATTTAGCCATCGTGTTTATTATTTTATATGCACCGATCTTCTACTTGATTTTTTATTCATTTAATAGCGGCGGTTCAATGGGGTCATTTGAAGGTTTTACACTAGAACACTATCAAGCAGTGTTTGATGATAACCGGTTACTCGTTATCTTAATCAATACCGTGATTGTGGCACTCCTATCTGCGTTAATAGCTACCATTATCGGTACACTAGGAGCAGTTGGTATTGTTTCATTAAGAAATTACAAAATACGTAACATTGTATTATCATTAAATAATATTTTGATTGTTAGCCCAGATGTTGTCATTGGAGCAAGCTTCTTAATATTATTCACAATGATTGGGGTTAAGCTTGGCTTTACATCCGTATTAATTTCACATATTGCCTTCAGTATCCCCATCGTCGTATTAATGGTCTTGCCTAAGATATTGGAAATGAATACGAACTTAATTGACGCAGCACTTGATTTAGGGGCCAATCGCCGCGCTGTATTAACACGTGTTATTGTTCCGTATATTAAACCGGGGATATTAGCTGGTTTCTTTATGGCCTTAACCTACTCATTAGATGACTTTGCTGTAACATTTTTTGTTACTGGTAACGGATTTAGTACATTGTCTGTTGAAATCTATTCCATGGCACGTGCTGGTATTACGTTAACCGTTAATGCAATCTCAGGGCTAGTGTTTATCGTGACAGTGGGTATTGTCGTTATGTACTATTTCATTACGAAGCGGTCGAGAAAAACGGAGGGCTCTACTCGATGAAATCTTTAGTTCAAATAATGTTAGCAATCATTATAGCGTGTGGTATCCTTTCGTTTGTGGCCTCAAAACTCGAAGCAGCAAGTACAGCTGGTGGAAAGGACACTTTAATTGTATACAATTGGGGAGAATATATTGACCCGGCACTGATTAAGCAGTTTGAAAAAGAAACAGGCATTTCAGTTATTTATGAAACGTACGATTCTAATGAAGCAATGTTAACGAAAATTAGACAAGGCGGCACATCCTATGATGTTGTTGTCCCATCAGAATATACGATTGAAACAATGATTAAAGAAGATCTGTTAATTGAAATTGATCATTCGAAACTTCCCAACTTGCAAAATATTGATCCTTACTTTTTAGATTTACCATTCGATTCGAAAAACAAATATTCCATTCCATACTTTTGGGGAACGGTTGGTGTAGTTTATAATCCTAAAGAAGTCCCGAAACATATCACTTTTGATTCTTGGGACGATTTATGGGATCCTGCATTAAAGAATAAAGTATTTTTAGTAGATGGTGCACGTGAGGTCATCGGAATGGGGTTAAACAGTTTAGGATATTCGTTAAATTCACGTGATGAAAATGAATTGCGTGAAGCCTTAGAAAAATTAAAGCAACTAAATGGAAATGTCAAAGCGATTATTGGTGATGAAATTACGCCACTAATGATTAATAATGAGGCGACAGTGGCCGTAACATTTTCTGGTCAAGCAGCAGACATGATGTACGAAAACGAAGAGTTGGACTACGCCGTCCCACAAGAAGGCTCAAACTTATGGTTCGATAATATGGTTATTCCTAAAACTTCAAAAAATGTGGAAGGCGCCCATCAATTCATAAACTTTATGCTAGATGCAGAAGTGGCTGCACAAAATACTGATTATGTAGGATATGCAATTCCAAATAAAGCAGCTTGGGATTTATTAGACGAGGAAGTAATAAACGATGAACGTTTTTACCCACGAGAAGAAAGTCGCAGAAATTTAGAAGTATATGAAAACTTAGGTCTAGAGCTGCTGGGAAAATACAACGAATACTTTTTAGAATTTAAAATGTCACTAGAGTAATTCCCTCAATAAGGGGCCAAAATTCATAAAGGAATTTTGGTCCTTTTTGTACTCAAATGTAGGAAAGAAGACGTTCACAATATTGTAGAAAAGACTAACTGAATTGGAAATGTAATGTGATATTATTTTTCTGTATGTAGCTAGCAAAATCGAAATAAGACAATAAAGATATTATTCTCCATATCTCGTCATTTCTGTCCTTCATCAATTCCCACATCGAAACAAGATTTCAAATAATATTTAATAAATTTATAACCTCTTTATTAAACTTCACCTTGCTCTGCCGTATCATCTTGTTTTACTGTCCAAAAATTTTTAAAAAAATCATAATATAACAAGCTTGAAAGGAGTGATAGTCATGTAACCTAACCTTTGTCATTTATAGGTTTTCTGAGAGTTAAGTGTATCATTTATGGTTTTTACAAATTTATCTCTGAAGGAGAGGATTAAAAATGGGTCATGATATATCAGGATACAATAAAGCGGGGGAAGAAATTGCTTATGCCCGTTTTAGCATGGGGAATTATAATGCTATCACACTGTATAGTATACTTGAGGCAGATAAATTTTACGCAGGAGTTAGTGGGTCAGGAGGCTGTTCCACCTTCACAATAGAGCAAATTGAAAAGGCTTTAATTATCTACAAGGAATTATACGATAATGAGAACTCCCTGTCAGAAAGTGATTTCTTGGATTGGGATCAAAAACAAATCAGAAATTTTATACTTAACTGCTTAGCAACAGCACAAAAAGAAGAGTGTGTAAAAGTGTATTTTGGCTAATGGGTTAAAGAAATTCACTAAATCTTACATTTTAAAAGCTAAATTCCTTATAACCACTGTAGTTTAAATGTACAAGTTTCTTCCCATCTTAATTCAACCTATGAGTGCTCTTTATTCTCCAAAAGCTTGATTCAAACCTTCCAAAAAAACTCTCTTTTTTGCAAGAATCTTATATTTCAGCTAGCGTACCTATTTAAATTATAACCTCCCAAAAAAACCGCATAGAAAAACACAGAAGATACCGAAATCCCTGTGTCTCTCTATGCGGTCTTAAATATTGATTCACCTGGTTACTTTACGAATTCAAATCATACATCTGACCTTTTATTAAATAGACTTTACCTTCTGTGATATTGGTAATATGGGTACTGTTCGTTTTAAAATTAACCGAATCGGCCGGTAATATAATCTTCCGTTCTTTGATCGCTTGGCATCGAGAAGATTTTACCAGTTACATCATATTCCACGACTTCCCCGCTTAGGAAAAATGCAGTTTTATCTGAGACTCTCGCTGCCTGTTGCATATTATGGGTAACAATGACAATGGTATAATCCTTCTTCATTTTTTCTATCAGTTCTTCCACTTTTAAAGTAGAGATAGGGTCTAATGCGGAAGTAGGTTCATCCATTAGAATAATATCCGGCTTCATCGCAATGGCACGTGCGATACATATACGCTGCTGTTGACCGCCAGATAGACCAAGTGCCGAGTGTTTAAGACGATCTTTCACTTCATCCCAAATGGCTGCACCTCGTAAGCTGCTTTCAACAATTTCATTTAGCTCTTGTTTATTTTTAATGCCTTGCATTCTTGGACCATATGCCACATTATCATAAATACTCATTGGAAAAAGATTTGCTTTCTGAAACACCATACCTACTTTGGTTCTTAAATTTATAACATCAGTTGATTTGTATATATCTTCTTGATCAATCATAATATTGCCAGTAATTTTTACGCCATCAATTAAATCATTCATGCGGTTTAATGTTCGCAGGAAAGTGGATTTACCACATCCAGAAGGGCCTATTAGAGCGGTAACCTCATTTTCATGTATATCAAGTGATATGGAGTAAAGTGCCTGCTTTTCTCCATAGAACAAATCAAGATCTCTAACACTGATTTTCACTTCTTTATTTGGTTCCTGTACTAGCGTTGAATTATTCATCCTTACCTTTATCCCATTTGTATTCATGTCAACACCTCATTTTAAAAGTCAGCTTTATTTAGTTTTTTCGAGATGAACGTTGCCGATAGATTCAACACTAGGATAATGACGATTAAGACGATTCCAACGGCTGAAGCTAATTCAATGTCACCTGATTCCTGTGTAACTAAAAACGAATGAACCGTTAATGTACGTGCTGATGAGAAGATGCTTGAAGGCATGGCTGCAACCGTTCCGGCCGTTAAAAATATCGCAGCGGACTCACCGACAATTCTTCCAATCGATAGGATTATTCCGGATAAGATACCAGGCATTGCACTAGGTAGAATGACTTTATATAAAGTTTGGAGCTTAGTGGTACCCAATGCTAGTGACCCCTCCCGATAGGAGTGAGGGACTGTTTTTAGCGATTCTTCGGTTGTTCGGATAATTACAGGTAAAACGATAATGGTTAATGTTAAAGAAGCAGCTATGATTGACATCCCTAATTTTAAAGTCGTAACGAAGAAAACTGCGCCAAATAATCCATAAATAATCGATGGTATCCCTGTTAAGCTTTCGGTTGCAAAACGAATGAGATTTACCAATCGACCTTGTTTTGCATACTCTTGCATATATACTGCAGCACAAATTCCAATTGGAGTTGCAATGAGTAATGAAATCACAATGGTATAAATGGTCGTAATAATCATCGGCCAAATACCACCGCCTCCAGCAGGGGAGTAGTCACCAAAGATGAAATCAAAGCTAATTAAACGATACCCCTTGAAAAAGATATAGCCAACAATCATGACAAGTATGGCAACCGTCAAGAAAGCTGATCCCCACAGAAGTGTACGGTACAGTTTATCTTTTTGCTTTCTCAACTTACTTACCACCCTTCGCACTAATTTTTGCTAATACAAAATTTAAAATTAAGATAAACGAGAATAAAACTATCCCTGTAGCAAATAACATCTCTTGGTGAGTTCCGAATGCATAACCCATTTCTAATGCAATATTCGTTGTTAATGGCCGCACACTGTCTGTAAGGCTTGTAGGCAGAATAAGACTGTTGCCGGCTACTAAGATAACAGCCATGGTTTCACCGATTGCTCTGCCTAAACCTAAAACAATTGCTGCCATGATCCCTGACTTAGCTGATGGGACAACCACCTTAAAGATGGTCTCAATCTCAGAAGCACCTAGAGCCAATGAACCTTCACGATATGTTTTTGGGACGGCACGGATTGCTGTTTCAGCAACTGTTACAATGGTTGGAAGCATCATGATTGCCAACACTAGGATAACCGCAATCAAGCTTTGTCCTTTTACTAGGTTTAATTGATTTTGTAAAAAAGGAACGATAAGTGCAAGTCCAAATACACCATATAAAACGGACGGAATTCCAGCCAGCAGCTGTACTGCTGGAGAAATCAATTTAGCTGCCCTTTTGGGTGCAATTTCAGCTAAGAAAATGGCTGTAAACAAACCTATTGGAACTCCAATCACTAATGCACCAATAGTTGCATAGATGGAGGCTACTATCATCGGCAAAATGCCAAATTTCTCTTCACTTGGAACCCAATCCACTCCAAAAAGAAAGTCAAAAAAGCTATATCCATCTACTAAAAAGGGGAGTGATCCTTTATAAAAAACAAATCCAACGATCAATAATAAACTGATAACAGATAGTAGTGCACAAAACTGAAATAATCTTGATGACAGCTTCTCTAACATGTACTTCCTCTTATTTGATTTCTTAATCTCGACGGTCTGCCGCGGCATACGCATTCCTCCATGAATCTCTATTACTTGCTTAGTGGATCGGTATATCTGTTGTTATTTAATCGGGATAGCTCCAGTTTCACCAACAATTGCTTGCCCATCGGGACTCAAAATATAGTCGATAAACTGTTTTCCAGCGTCGGTAATTTGATCCTCTTTGTGAACAAATAAAAATGGACGTGACAGGCTATATTCTTGCTGCAAAACATTATTGGCTGTAGCCTCCACTCCATTAATATCTACAGTTGATATTGAGGAATCAATATATTCGAATGAAATAAAACCTACCGCATGCTTATTTGTTGCAACCGTCGTTTTAATATTTCCGTTACCACTCGCAATGATTGCGCTTCTTACTAATTCACCTGAAGAGTACCCTACTATTTCTTGGAAGGCGTCTCGTGATCCGGAACCATCTTCTCTGGAAACAACGACGATTTCCATGTCAGCGCCCCCTAGCTCTTTCCAGTTTGTAACCTCACCAGTAAAAATAGCCTTCACTTGATCCATCGTAAGGTTTTTCACTTTGTTGCTAGGATGTGTTACGACAACAATCCCATCATAAGCAATAATGGTCTCAACGAGCCCGCTAGCTTTTTCTTCCTCTTTTAAATCACGAGAGGACATTCCGATTTCTGATACTCCGTTTATGGCATTGGTTATTCCCGCAGAAGATCCAATTTGATTTATTTCAACCTTTACATTGCTTTTCTCTTTAAATTTTTCTGCAATTTTTTCTGCTAGAGGCCCTACTGACGTAGATCCTGAAACAGAAACGGTAGCTGAACCATCATTTGATGCTGCACCTTCATTACTACTATTTCCACATGCTGATAGAATGGCAGTTAAAAATAGTACCAATAATCCAAGCATTGTCTTTCTTTTTAACGTCATTTTTTTAACCTCCAAGGTGATCGATTGCTACATCTACTCGACATGTAAAGAATAAACGCTATTTGTAAAGATTAAATAGATGTTTTGTAAAGGTTTTGTAAATTTTATTAATTAAGTTTTAAAACAATGTAAATCCATCCATTATTACCATTACTTAGAACCCGTGAGTGTCCTTAATCTCTTTTCATTTGAGAATATATGTAGTGTGTTTGTTTTTTGATAGAGGTGTATGTATATTGGTAAATTATGCCTAGTTAAATATAGGAAATAGGAAAATGTTTTTAGTTTTCATAATATTAAAATAATTACAATTATTCATGTGGTTTAAACTCTACTAAACTATAATGAGAGATGTGGAAAATAATAGGAGGTAGAGAATGATGAAGAAAAAGTTAATTTTACCTGTAGCCTTGTCAACAGTGATGTTAGCAGGCTCTATCCCGGTTAGCAGTGTTTTTGCTCAGACAGCTGATACTAAGGTCACTAATAGTGTACAAGCTTTTAAGGCTTGGAATGAGAAAGCAAATGTTCCGTTATTTGTAAAGGAGCGTTTTTCCGAAAAATACTCATCTAGCAACTCTTCTGAAGCATTAAATTATTTGAAGAAAAACGAAGGCAAAACCGGAATAAATAATCCTGATAAGAATCTAAAAGTGAAGAGTGTACAAAAAGATAAACTCGGTATGACACACGTCCGCTTTAATCAGGCAGTTAATGGAGTGAGTGTTGAAGGATCCGAGGTTGTTGTCCATTTTAATAAGAATAATGAAGTGGTCTCGGTTAACGGAAGAGTAAATCAGACGATTGCCGATGACGCAGTTGACACGGCTGTTTCTTTAAGTAGTGAGTCTGCACTAAAGACGGCCTTATCCTCTGTCAGTGCCCCTGAAGAACTGACCTATGAGCCAACTGCTGAGCTTGTTGTCCTACCGTTTGAAGGAAAAAATTATACAACCTATAAAGTGAATGTTAACTTTATGGGGGATGAACCTGGAAACTGGTTTGTCTTTGTGGACGCGAAAACAGGCGAAGTTATCGATAAGTACAATGGATTAATGCATGCAGACGAAATGACAACACAAAAAGGTGCTGGAAAAGGTGTACATGGTGAGCACAGGGAATTACATATTACTCAAGTAAAGGAACCGAATGCAGGAACGAAGTTTGCGTTAGCTGATTACTCTCATGAAAACCTTGGTGGAATCGTGACGTATGACGCTAAAAATGATAATACATCGAGTAATGATACTCTCTATGTAGGAAATTCAGCTGCATTTATCGGGGACTATGATCGGGCGCTGGTAGACGCACACTACAATTCCGAAAAGGTTTATGAGTATTACTTAAATGAGCATGGCCGTAATTCTCTTGATGGGGAAGGAATGGCAATCATTTCAAAAGTTCACTATGGCAATAATTATAACAATGCTTCCTGGAATGGGCGTTGGATGACTTATGGTGATGGTGACGGTGTGTTCATGACCTCTCTATCCGCTGGTCTTGACGTTGCTGCCCATGAAATGACACATGGCGTAATCACTCATTCTGCTAATTTAGTGTATCGCAATCAATCTGGAGCATTAAACGAATCGTTTGCCGACGTGTTTGGTGCACTCGTTGATGATAGTGATTGGGAAATGGGCGAGGATATTATGGCCCCGGCTGCTAAAGCTGACGGTGTAACTGTATTGCGCAGTTTAAGTAATCCAAACAGCGTGGTTGTCAGTAACGAGCAAAGAAGGGCGTACAGCACAAATGGCGGGTTTTATCCAGATCATATGGACGAGTTTTATCATATGCCAACTTCTGTTGATGGCGGCGGTGTTCACGTTAACTCCTCCATTACAAATCATGCTGCATACTTGATTGGCCAAGAAATCGGAAGAGAAAAATTAGGGCAAATCTATTATCGTGCTTTAACTGTCTATCTAACTCCAAATTCTGACTTCAGCGACGCACGTCAAGCTATCGTTCAGTCTGCGATTGATATTTATGGTGAAGGAAGTGCAGAAGTGGCCGCAGCCAATTCTGGATTCGATGCAGTGGGTATAGACTAATATTTTTAGAAAATACTCCTATACTAATATTGTTTATGTTCCCTCGAACTTTAGGTTTGAGGGATTTTTCTGTACGTTAACGAGAAAAAAGAAAAAAATAGTTTATAATAGTGTTTCAAGAAGGAGGGCTATTGTTGGGTAAACAAGGAGTTATATCATTAGGAGAACCTTTTGTAGATTATATATCAACGGATAGCACGAATACGAAATTTCGACAGCTGTTAGGAGGGGCTACTGTAAACCTAGCAGTAGGTACCAGTAGACTTGGGCTGCCTACTTACTTTTTGTGTAAATTGGGGACAGATTCAATTGGTAAATTTGTAGAACAAGAATTAGAGAAGGAAGGAGTTAATCTTAAATTTTCTGTTCGTTCTGCTATAAAAAGAATGTGTGGAGTCTATGTACATCTGACAGAAAGTGGCGAGAGAAACTTCCATTCTTATTTAAACCATACACCAGAAGAAGTTTTAACAGAAAAAGAAATAAGAAGAGAGGTTTTTGAAAAAACTCAAATTTTTTATTTTGGCTCTGGTACCCTTTTTCAACAAAACTCCAAAAAGTCCACCGAGGCTGCACTAAAATATGCAAAGGAATCTTCCAATCTAATCGCCTTTGATGCCAATCTACGTTTAAAACGGTGGGAAAGTGAAGACCATTGTCGTAAAACAGTGATATCGTTCCTTAAACATGCTACTATCGTCAAGTTGGCTGAGGAGGAGTTAAATTTCTTAATGGAAACTAATTCACTTGAGGGTGGATTGGAAAAAATATCAAAATGGGACATTCCTTACCTATTTATCACAATGGGAGGGGAAGGTGCTTGTGGAGTAATGAATGGTAACAAAGTTACCAGCCTCGCTCCGAAGGTGGACGCAGTTGATACAACCGGTGCAGGGGATGCTTTTATGTCCGGACTTTTATATTGCTTTCACGAAAAAGGAATGCCTTCGGGGAAAACGGAATTAACGGAGTATCTTCAGTTTGCCAACTGTGTGGGTGCTCAAGCAACAACTCAAATTGGATCTTTATCTTCCAGAATGGATTTAATGGAGTTGAAAAAAATTTTTATGCAAGGAAGCATTTAAGAGGAAGCACCATTTTTCTGTATATCTTTCATTCATTGTGTCTCTGAACTCGTTTTAAACGGAGGCAAGCGGCAGAATCCGATAAGGGAGTTCTGTCGTTTTTTTTGCACTAAGCATGATACAGTCTATGGGTGCAAATACCGAACTGTGAAAAGAGAAGAAACCATAGCATAATGTAAATATTACCCCGGGACGAAAAATCTAAACCCTTGAAGACATCGCTCCAAGGGTTCCATTTTGAAAGTTAACAACAGGACCCGTGATGGAATCCATGATGATGGTGAAATGGATAGCCACCATAACCCATGCCGTGACCAGGAAAACCACCATAGCCCATGCCGTAACCAGGAAAACCGCCATGACCCATGCCGTAACCAGGAAAGCCACCATAGCCCATACCGTAACCAGGAAAACCACCATAACCCATGCCATATCCAGGAAAACCACCATAACCCATACCGCTGCCAAAGAATTGTCTATCCATTATTTTTCTCCTCCTCAAATTGTTTCAAAGTAGTGTATGTGTCCATATTCAAAGAGGAATGGATATTTGCCTATTTCATGTTAGTTATCTTTCCCTGGATTGTAGTAAAAAGGATTACTTTTATGGTCCTTTTCTTCATTATTATCAATAAATAACTTTCCATCTCCTAAAAGAGTTGCCAATGTAATATTTTCTACTAATTCTCCCTTGTTTTCAAGCTCATTCATTAGCCATCCACGGTCTAATTGCAGATATTTTAAATTATGGTCTATGATCTGTCCATCCATGATTAATGGTATTGGAATAAATTCTTTCTTTACTTGTAAATTTAAATCATTAGGTTGAACAGGCCGATATTCTGACTTAGGGATCACACTAATATCTCCTGTTTCCTCCATTACTGCAATAGATATACTTTGAATGTCTGTGTACCCTTTTACTCTTAGATGTGATAATAATTCGTTCATAGGCATTCTTACCTTCTTTAAGCCTTTTCTGTCAATATTACCATTTTGAATTAACACTGTAGGACTTTCATATATAATCCATCTCAATTTATTATGTAACGATAATCGAATAAAAATTTTATATAAAATTACTGTTATTCCAGCATAGATAAGGGCTTTACCCATATTATGATCTTCAACAGGAGCACTAATGATATTGGTAAGAATGAGGATATAGATAATATCAAATGTATGCATCTGAGCGACTGCTTTTTTTCCAGTAAATCTTATAAACAAATATCCTACTATAAAAACCAAGAAAGTACGGTAAAATGCTTCCAAATTTGCACTCCCTTTAAAGAATGTTCTAGAAATAATATATAGTATTTAACATTTATTCCGAGTCTAAACCAGAATAAAAAAACTACACTCCTTATTGTTAGAAAGTGTC
Source organism: Neobacillus niacini NBRC 15566 (assembly GCF_001591505.1). Classification (GTDB taxonomy): domain Bacteria; phylum Bacillota; class Bacilli; order Bacillales; family Cytobacillaceae; genus Neobacillus; species Neobacillus niacini. The sequence goes on along the minus strand of NZ_BCVA01000010.1, from coordinate 8,468 downwards.
CAACAATAAGGTTGCAGTTCAATGTTAAGTAAAAAATACTTTATGTTTTCCTAACTGTTCCAAATCTACATTATTCATCTATTACCTGGCGCCGGCTGGTCAACCCCTCTTACATGATGCCTATGCCCATTATCTTCGGAGGTGTAAAAATCATAATAATGAACATGCATCCCATTCCCTACTGGTATAGCAGGACCTGAATATGCCTGATAATGATGGGTATGCCCATCTTCAAAAACAACATATCCCTCTGTGTAATGAATATGATTTTGATCCTGCGTTGGTATTGGAGGTGAAGTTACATCTAAACACTGGTGGACATGACCCGCTTCCACCGAAGTATAATCAACAGACCCATGATTGTGATGTGGTACAAAGCCATTTACAAAATCATCTTTTCCTACATTAGCCATAATAAACTCCCCCTTTAATTCATTACACTCATCTTTTTTGCAAGTAACCTCTCTTTAAGTCATGAAGCAGGTATAAGAAATGCCTAACATCTTTAATACCTGGTCTGCTAATAACGGATTAATAACATTCCTGATTTGGCATGACTTAATTAGGTCAAGTACGGTCAGCTTAAACTCCCAATTTCTTGGGCAGCATTTTTACCATCTTTATTCATTTTTCCGATTATTGACTTCCCCCTCCTTACTTCCCCTTCTTTACTCATAATATTTTCTCAACTATTCAGTTATGTTATAGACTTGTGGAATATTCATAAGATATAAAAAAGTCAACTTTTTTAGAATGGGAGATTATTTCTAAGGCGGTATTCTCCAAGGTAAAAGCAGTCTTTGAAACAATTACTACAGGTACATTTGCAGTATTTAAAAGATTGGAATGACTCTTTTTACTTCCTAGAAAAAAACCACTAATAATACGTTCGGGGTGTTAAATACTCTGAACGTTTTATTTAGAAATTACTTCGATTTAAACTCCGAAACATTGTTGATAAAATTAAAAAGGAGTCCATCAATAAATAGAGAAATACTTAAGTTTGAGAATACCTAAATGATAATTGGGAATAATGGGGTATTATTACTTGGCAAATAGGAGGAAATTATGGGAAGATTAGTTCATTTCGAAATTCATGTAAGTGACATTGAACGAGCGAAGAAGTTTTATGGAGAGGTATTTGGATGGTCATTTCAAGATTGGAGTGAATATGCGGGAATGCCTTATTTTGGTGCAGTTACGGGGGGTGAAAATGAACCAGGAATAAATGGTGCTTTAATGCAGCGACAAAGTGTTCAGCCAGAAGCAGGCCAAGCGTTAAATGGATTTGCTTGTACAATGGGAGTGGAAAATTACGATGTAACGGAAGCTAAGATTCTTGAAAATGGCGGTAAGGTCGCTATGGCCAAGTATGCACTGCCTGGAATGGCGTGGCAAGGATACTATACTGATACAGAAGGAAACGTATTCGGAATTCATCAACCCGATGTGAATGCAAAATAGAACTTATATAAGGGTGAAAAATGTTGAGGAATGGAATGTATTACATAATCGATTAAAGAAAGGCGGATTCACCTGCCTTTCTTTTTTTTAATTCGCTTTATAGACACTTAACGACAAAAATACCCAAGAGCATGTTTACCTTTAGTGAATTCTAACTGTGTATTTAATAGATTATTCTACAATAAATTACAATTTAATTACATTTCCGACTATATCATTGTTTTTTAGTCCTCTTGCAATATAAACTAGTAATATATTAAAAGTTTAAATAAATGTGCCCTAACAAGAGGAGATTCTGTGATGTTAAAAAAATACATAAAATATCTAGTAGCCGCTTCCATCCTTGCTGCCACAATACAAGTAACACCTACTTATGCCAATCCAATAACAAACGGACAAATCGAGGCTACCAAGGAACAAATTAATGACTTTGAAACAAAGATTCAACAATTGGACAACTCTATTAGCTTAGCAATGGAGAAAAGTCGAGAACTAAATGAAAAGATTGTAAATCAACAAGGTAAAATTGAGGAAACCGAAACGGAAATTGTCAAAGCTGAAACTGCTTTAGAAAATCATAAAGAAGTTTATTCAGAGCGCCTTAAAAGCATTCAATTAAAGGGAAATCAATCTGTCATTACCTACGCAGAGCTATTGCTTTCATCTGGCAGCGTTTCTGACTTTTTTAATCGGTTTACAGCCATTTCGCAGTTTATCGAAAGTGATACTGAATTACTAAACGGCTTAAATCAAAAAGAACAAGCTCTAGTAGAAGCAAAGGAACAGCTACATAATCAGGTCAACCAATTAAAACAGAGCCAAGTGGAATTAGCCGCTAAACAACAACAGATTGAAATAGATAAAGAGCAAATTCAAAAAGATTTAGCTGACGCACAGGGTATTTTACAAGCTCAACTGGCACAACAAGCAGTTGAACAACAGGCTTTATTAGCTCAGCAGGCAGCAGAACAAGCCCGACAACAGTCGGAACAGCAATCTTTGGTAGCCGCCACGGCAACATCTGTACCGGCAGTATCACCAGCGGCAGCGCCAGCAGTATCACCATCACCATTAACACCTTCTGTTGTTGCTCCAAATGCAGTAAGCCCGGCAAGTGCAAATGCACTAATTGCCAATGCTAAACAATATTTGGGTGTTCCGTATGTATGGGGTGGATCAACACCAAGCGGATTTGATTGTTCGGGATTTACTTCATATGTCTATCGTTCAGTTGGCATTAGTCTTCCAAGGACGTCAAGCGCTCAGCAAAATGTTGGAACAAGAGTCCCATTAAATCAACTACAGCCAGGAGATTTAGTATTCAGAGGTTCTCCTGCCTATCATGTCGGGATTTATATCGGGGGCGGACAATATATTCATGCGCCTCAAACGGGTGATGTTGTGAAAATTGCTACTTTTAAGCCGTCTATGTTTTCAACTGCTTCTAGAGTTTTACGTTAAGCTCAGCATTTGTGATAAGTGAATTATACTGATAAAGGCAGCTTCTTGATATGGGAGCTGCTTTTTTTGTTTTAGCTTTTAACTATTCCCTGCAATTCATAATCCTACTTTATAAAGTCTTTCATATATATAGGAGTAAAAGCCATCAGGAGAATAAACATTGGATAAACAAAATAGCAAATTCAGATGGATTGTATTTGTTTCTGTATTGTTTACTTACTTTTTAATGGCAAGTCAACGAACCGCACCAGGATTGATTACAGACCAGGTGATGAGGGATTTTCACGTTACAGCGTCAACAATTGGATTACTGACAAGTATACAATTTTTTGTTTACACTGGTTTACAAGTTCCAATGGGGATATTGGCTGACCGTTATGGGCCTAATTTTTTTCTAATTATAGGGGCTATTCTTACGGGCGCAGGAACCATTATTTATAGTCTTGGGACCCATGAATCTGTCCTGTTTTTCGCAAGGATACTAACGGGAACAGGCGATGCGACCATCTGGGTTAATATGGTGTTAATTCTTGGTCAATGGTTTAAGGTAAAGGAATTTGTACGATTGATTGGAATTGCAGGAATGACAGGGAGTCTAGGTTTCTTACTGGCAACCGTCCCTTTCTCTTTATTGATTGACTTTCTTGGCTGGAGAGGGGCGTTCCTTTTAGCTGGAATACTATTATGTTTATGTGGAGTACTTCTTTATTTTGTTCTGATAAAAAAACCAAATCAAATCTTTGTTAATGAAATAGTTCCTTTGAAAAAAGTGGTTCAACATGAAAAGACTTTGTTTTTAATAAAAAGAATCTTTTCAAATCGGCAGGCATGGGCTTTATTTCTTTGTCACTTTGGAATTGTAGGTGCGTATGTTGGATTTATCGGTTCATGGGCAGTGCCGTATGGGATGGATGTATATGGAATGACACGTTCCACCGCAAGCCAACTCATCATGATTGGACTTATTGGAGCACTTATCGGCGCTCCAGTATCTAGTTGGATTTCAAGCCGGTTGGGAACCATCAAACGGCCCTATGTGGTTATTCATTTTATTATTTTATTGTGCTGGGCAGCTTTTCTTTTATTTAATGGGACTCCTCCATTTGTCATGCTAATCATACTTTTCTTTATTATAGGCTTTGGATATGGAGCAAGTGCCCTCACCTTTGCTGTCGTTCGTCAATCCTTTCCTTTAAAAGAGTCTGGTATTGTATCTGGGTTTGCAAACACAGGTGGATTTTTGAGTGCGGTCCTGTTGCCGAGTATTTTTGGAGTGGTATTGGATCAATTTCAAACTGCCTCAGGCAGCGGGGTGAATGGATACTTCTTCGGATTTATGACACCAGTTATCTTCTCATTACTTGGTTTGTCAGGCGTAATATCTATTAAGGAAAAGCGCAGGCAAACTTCAGAACAAACAGAATAAATGAAAAACATAAAATCAGTATTTACAAAATGATGAAAAAATGAGATAATAAGGAAAATTTTGAAGGGGGAAAGTAAGTATATGGAACCAACTAATTGCTAATATTAATTTATTTTTAAAATTAATATTAATTTTGTATGGAGTGTCAATTTGCCTATAAAAATTAGGTTTATTTGTTATGCTCTTTATGGAATTATGGCAATTTAGAAGGTAACTTACTTTACTGAATCAAGATGATCATTTATTTGGAGTTCACCGCTTTTTTAAGGCGGGGCATTAACATGCGCTTTTTTGTGTGCGCACGTTCGATTAAACACCTTCAAATAATTTAAATCACTGATATCTAGACTGTAAGAAGAAACATCTTCTTATGGTCTTTTTTATTTTACAAATAAATAGGTAATGCAGGTTCTTCTTTGCCTTATCCATAAAAAGTGTAACTGGATTATGGATGAAAGAAGGAGATCGTATGTTAGAAATGAAATTGCATGGCATTAAAAAATTTATGGAAGCCACTCTTGTGGTTGAAAATATAACATTTGAAGCTTATGAAGGAGACAAGGTAGGAATTGTCGGTCCCAATGGAAGCGGAAAGAGTACGATTCTTAAGCTGATAGCAGGAATCGAAAAGATGCATTATTATCCAGGCTATCCTCAAACCTCAAGTCCTGGATACGATGAAGGTTTAATTAACCTGCCTAGAGGAGCGACTAAGGCATATCTTGAACAATCTCCTATGTATCCGGAAGGATTAAAAGTGATAGATGTACTTAATTTGGCCTTTGAAGAGATTGTGGGCATTGAGAGTCAAATGCGAGAATTAGAAAATCAAATGAAAACGCTTGAAGATAAGGCCCTTGAGAAAGCCTTAAATAAATATAGTGAGTTGGTCCAGCATTTTGAAGTGAAAGGTGGATACGAACGAGAAGAGAAATTAAGCAAGGTTTGTACCGGACTTCATTTTTCCGAAAGCTTTTTAGACAAGGATTTTGATTTATTAAGCGGCGGTGAAAAAACGACTGTAGTCCTTGGAAAGCTTTTGATTCATAATCCAGATATATTGCTATTGGATGAACCAACCAACCATTTAGATATGGAAGCCATTGAATGGCTTGAAGGATACCTAAAAAGCTACAAGGGAATTGTCATTATTGTATCCCATGACCGATACTTTTTGGATCATGTAGTAAATAAAATTGTGGAAATAGAAGATATGGAATCCATATCCTACAAGGGCAATTACTCCTCTTTTGTAAGTCAGAAAGAAGAGAATATGCGGATTCAATATGAGCACTTTCGAGAACAGCAGAAAAAGATTAATAACATGGAAAATCAAGTGACTAGTCTGAGAGATTGGGCGATGAGAGCTGATAATAATAAGTTCTTTAGAAGAGCCGCAAGTATTCAAAAAAAACTCGAAAAAATGGAGCGTATTGATAGACCTGTTTTTGAGCGGCGGAATATGAGACTTGATTTAAAGGTTGCCGGAAGGTCGGGAAATGAAACCATCAAGGCAATTGGACTTTTCAAAAGTTACCAAGATAAGGTGATTTTTAAAGATGCAAACCTTATGATTCATTATGGTGAACGCGTCGGACTGGTCGGTCCAAATGGAAGTGGCAAAACCAGCTTCTTAAAAATGCTTTTAGGAGAAGAACAGACAGATCAAGGTGTGGTGGAATTAGGTGCTAATGTAATGGCAGCCTATTTACCTCAAAAAATTACGTTCAAAAATGAAGAGCAAACAGTGCTGGAGGCTTTTAGAGAAGATATATCAATACCCGAGGGAAAAGCTAGAGAATATTTAGCAAAATTCATGTTTTATAAGAAAAGCCCATTTAAAAAAGTAAAGCATTTATCAGGCGGTGAGCGGATTAGACTTAAGCTTGCTATGCTGTTATATCAAGACATTAATTTATTGATCCTGGATGAGCCAACGAATCATCTTGATATTGACTCCATCGAAACTCTTGAGGAAGCACTCGAAGACTTTAAAGGTACAATATTCTTCATCTCTCATGATAGATATTTTATTAATAAAATCGCAGAAAAAGTTATTGCTTTGGAGGATTATCGCTTTAATAGCTATCCGGGAAATTATGATTATTATAAAAGTCAGCAGCCCAAGGAGGAGCAAATTGTAAAGCGTGAAAAAAGCAAGAAACAGAGCCGTAATTCTCAAGATGAAAATGTGGAGGTTGAATTGTCAAAAGTACTCGCTAGGATTGATAGTCTAGAGAAAGAACTCCTAATAGTCGATTTAGCGATGGCCCAAAACTCAATTGAGTACGAAGAGCTTAATAAACTTTTCATCCGGAAGAGAGACTTAGATCAGGAACTAGATACTGCTTTAGAATGGTGGGTAAGCATTAGTAATTAATAGGAGTATCTAATTGGGTATAATAACTATGCATGGGCAGATAGTAAAACTTAGCCGTATTTGCAAAGCTTTTTTGAATCGGCATAAGGGGATTTGGAAATGGGGGATACAATGACTAAAGATTTAAGTGAAACTGGATGGAATTTTGATAATAGTTACGCTCGTTTGCCACAAACGTTTTTTACTAGCCAGAATCCAACACCTGTGCGTTCACCGAAGCTAGCTGTCTTTAATAAACCGTTGGCAGCATCACTAGGTTTGAACGTCTCAACCTTGGAAAGTGAAGATGGGGCAGCTGTGTTAGCAGGTAATAAAATCCCTGAGGGGGCGTCACCACTTGCCCAAGCTTATGCAGGCCATCAATTTGGGCACTTTACGATGTTAGGTGACGGTCGGGCTGTACTTCTGGGAGAACAGATTACACCACAGGATGAACGATTTGATATTCAGCTAAAGGGTTCAGGAAGAACACCCTACTCACGTGGGGGAGATGGCAGGGCTGCGCTAGGTCCTATGCTTCGTGAGTATATTATCAGTGAAGCGATGTTTGGATTAGGTATTCCCACCACACGCAGTTTAGCAGTGGTAACAACCGGTGAAGAAATTGCCCGTGAATCCTATTTACCAGGTGCTATTTTAACAAGAGTAGCTGCTAGCCATCTTCGCGTTGGCACCTTTCAATATGCCGCAAGGTGGGGAAGCCCAGAGGAACTTAGGGAGCTGGCGGAATATGCCATAAAACGCCATTATCCTGAAATTCAAGATGATGAGAACCGGTATCTCATGTTCCTAGAAGAAGTGATTAAGCGCCAAGCAATGTTAATTGCTAAATGGCAGCTTGTTGGCTTTATTCACGGAGTTATGAATACAGATAACATGACCATAAGCGGAGAAACGATTGATTACGGTCCTTGTGCCTTCATGGATACCTTTGACCCGGCTACTGTATTCAGTTCTATTGACAGAGAAGGTCGGTATGCATATGGGAATCAACCAAATATAGGTGTCTGGAATTTAGCAAGGTTAGCTGAAGCTCTTTTGCCGCTGCTGCATGAAAATCAGGAACAGGCAGTTACGCTAGCACAAGATAAACTGTCCGACTTTGCTCAGTTTTTTGAATCGAATTGGCTTGAGGGAATGAGAGCGAAACTAGGATTATTTAATGAGGAGGAGCAAGACAAATCCCTTATTAAAGACCTCTTAGACATGATGCAGAAGCACAATACTGACTATACAAACACATTCAGAGCGTTAACTTTGAATAAACCAGAAGAAATTATTCTACATGGAACACCAGAATTTACTGAGTGGCTGGAACGGTGGAATACCAGACGGGACAGACAGGAGGAATCGAAGGAATCCTCCATTCAATTAATGAGAAACAGTAATCCTGCTGTAATTCCACGGAACCACCGTGTTGAGGAAGCACTGGAAGCAGCAAATAATGGGGATTATAGTGTGTTGGAGAGGCTTCTAGAGGTTTTATCCAATCCATATGCTTACTCGGAAGAACAGCTAGAATATACAATTCTGCCTGGACCATCGCCACGTCCTTATCGAACCTTTTGTGGAACTTGAGAATGCAATATGAAAAGCAAAAGCCTTTCAGAAGAAGGGCTCAGATTGTCGAGAAAGGTATCTTTCTCGGCAATTTTTTACTTTTATGTGCAATGAGGACAAATCGCTTGAATACCAAGCAAGGATGTCCTCAATACAGGGTCTTAAGGACAAATCGCA
>NZ_BCVA01000009.1 GCF_001591505.1 Neobacillus niacini NBRC 15566 | reverse complement strand
CGGGCAAGTGAAGCCTCTCCACTTTACTGATAACACAAAAAAAGAAACAACCCTAAAAAAGGCTGTTTCTCAAAAGTTTTAGGACAAAACGGCACGGTCGCTGGCCATTTGCACTCCGCGAATGCGTTTAAATTCCTCTAATAATCCCTCAATAGTAAGGTTTTTCTTATCTTCAGCGTCTACTTCTAAAATAATTTGACCTTTATCCATCATAATTAAGCGATTTCCAAGATCAATCGCTTGCTGCATATTATGTGTTACCATTAACGTCGTAAGCTGATATTTCCCAACAATCTCACGCGTTAGATTAGTTATTAATTCCGCTCTTGATGGGTCCAGTGCAGCCGTGTGCTCATCAAGCAATAAAATTGAGGGTTCAGTAAAGGTTGCCATTAACAGTGATAATGCTTGTCGTTCTCCACCGGATAACAATCCAACCTTAGCACTTAACCGGTTTTCTAATCCAAGGTGCAATGATTCAAGCACTTCCCGAAAGTAATCACGTCTTTTTTTCGTGACTCCTCTCCTGAAGGTTCTCGTTTTATTTCGAGAATAGGCCATTGCCAAGTTTTCCTCGATCGTCATGCTAGGAGCAGTTCCTGCCATTGGATCCTGAAATACCCGTCCAATCATTTTCGATCGTTTATACTCTGACATGGTGGTTACATTTTTACCGCCAATTTGGATTTCACCAACATCGGGTACTAGTACCCCTGAAATAATATTCATTAGTGTTGATTTCCCAGCACCGTTACTTCCAATAACCGTAACAAAATCACCTGGTTTTAAGGTCAGATTAATATGATCAATAGCAATTTTTTCATCGGGGGTACCTTCATTAAATATCTTATGAATCTGATTTAATTCAAGCATGGTTCTCACCCTTTCGCTCAGCCGATGCTTGTAACATGTTCAGCTTTTCTTGTCTTCTTCGTGCTTTCCGCTTTTTCTCTTTAGAGTGATCAATCATTTTTGGTGCGGTTAAGGCGATGATGACAATTAATGCTGTTATCACCTTCATATCACCAGGATCTAGGAATTCCACCCTTAATGCAAGAGTAACCACAATACGATAGATAATGGAACCTCCGATAACCGCAAGAGTAGCACGCGCAATCGATTTGGTACCAAACAAGGCTTCACCGATGATAACAGAGGCTAAACCAATTACAATCATCCCGATACCCATACCTACATCCGCAAATCCACCTTGCTGTGCAATTAATGCGCCGGAAAATGCAACCAAAGCATTGGATAACCCGAGTCCTAGAATGGTAAGGAGATTCGTATTAGCAGAAAAACTGCGAATCATTTGTTTATTGTTACCAGTCGCTCTAACAGCAAGACCAATTTCCGTCTGTAAAAATAAATCCGTAAGCCATTTAATTACAAAGGTAACGATAATCATAAAAATTAAAATGCCCCATGTATCTGGAAGGCTGTCTCCAAGACCAACCATCGTTAGCAAACCATTTAAAAAAGAATCTACTCCCAAATTTTCGAAAATCCCACCGATTTGTGTGAATGAAGTTTCTGTATTTAACAAGGGAATGTTTGATCTTCCCATTATTCTAAGATTAATAGAATATAAGGCAATCATCATTAAAATACCTGAAAGCAAATTATTAATTTTTCCAAAGGTATGTAACAGTCCTGTTATACAACCTGCTGCAAACCCTGCAAATAGTGCTAATATCGTAGCTAAAAACGGGTTCACCCCGCCAGCTATCAAAACTGCTGACAAAGCTGCACCTGTTACAAAACTCCCATCCACCGTTAAATCCGGAAAATCCAGAATACGAAAGGAAAGATAGACGCCCAGTGCCATAATCGCGTAGATGATACCTGCTTCAAATGATCCAAATATGGCTATAAACATTGAGATCATCCTTTCTTTAAGTCTTTGTTCTAATTGTATAAATTCTTTAATGGAGTGATGAAGGAGTCAACCATATTAACGGCTGACTCCCAGCATTACAAAGAATTATTATTCACCTTCGTAAAACTCACCAAGGTCTTTCCATTCCTCTTTCACTTCTAGCCCTTGTGCTTCTGCAGCTTTTTTATTAATAACAAGTGTTAAACTGCTTGGTAATTCTACTGGGATTTCAGAAGGCTTCTTATTTCCGCTTAAAATTTCAGCAGCCATTAAACCTGATTGATATCCAATATCAAAATATTCAAATCCGCTCGCAGCAACTGCACCTTTTTTCATTGAATCTAACTCACCCACGAATAGAGGGATTTTTTTGCTGTTTGCAACCGAAATAACAGACTCAAGAGCAGAAACTACCGTATTATCTGTTGGAATATAGATAGCGTCAACACGACCAACTAAGGATTCAGCAGCCTGCTTTACTTCAGCAGATGTAGAGACAGACACTTCTACAAGCTTAGCACCTTTATCTTCCGCTAACTTTTTCACTTCTTCCACTTGAACGATAGAATTTTGTTCACCAGAATTATAGATAACACCAATTTCTTTTGCCTTAACCTCTTCAGTAATAAAATTTATCGTTTTTGCTGTTCCATCAGGATGATTGTCAGTTGTACCAGTGATATTTTCACCCGGCTGATCAAATGCCTTTACTAATTCAGCACCCACAGGGTCTGTTACAGATGTAAAAATAATTGGGATTTCCTTCGTTGCATTTAATGCGCCAGTAGCACTTGGAGTCGCATTTGCAAAAATAAGATCGACTTTATCACCGACAAAATTATTAGAGATTGTTTGAACATTGGCCGATTCACCTTGAGCATTTTGCTCGTCATACTCAACTTTAATGCCTTTATCTGCTAATGCCTTTTTAAAGCCTTCAGTGGCTGCATCCAATGATGGATGTGTAGCATATTGGGATATCCCAATTTTAAATACCTTTTCTCCTTCTTTTTCTGTTCCCCCAGCTGATTCTTTGCTGCCGCACCCAGCAAGCAACATCATTCCAGCTAAGGCAAAAGACAATGCCTTTACACCTTTTTTCATTTGTTACATCCCCCTAAAACTCATTTTTAATTTTTTAAAAATTTATTATATTATAAAAGTTATTCTAGTATTTTTTTTGAGTAAAAGCAATAGAAATACCTAAAATTATTTTTCCGCTTTAAAGCGACAAATTTTTTAATTATTTAAAAAAATAAAAAAGCCCCCAGTATATGAGAGCTTTAACGGTTACCTATACATTTTTCTAGTTAATTATATTTAATTTCCATTCCTGTGTTTGATCTAATAATTTATCGATTTCTATTTTTTTTAATTTACTTTTGATTTTCTCAGATGTTAGATTTGCAGTTTTTTCTAGCAGCTTATCGATATCAATCATAGTAGTTCCCATATCTAACCTCCATATTTTTAGTTACCACATGATTCGCAGCATTGGGGACATTTGTGGGGGTAAAGAAATATGGTTAAAAAAGTAGACTTTTAAATTACGAGCAAGGGTATGATAAAATTCACTTTTTCTTAACAATTACTAGAATAAAATGGTAGTGGAAATATGTGGTTGGAGGACTGCATGTTCAATTAATTATTCGGGGGGATATATGTACCAATCTATTGCATGGTACGCTACATTATTTCTGGTTTTTCTTCTTGCCTTGGCTTTTGCCTTTGTGTATGGAGAATCTAGAAAACTAAGAGAATATGGTCCAATTCAAGAAAAAGGCTACAAAATCCGAAAGTTTTATTTCATTGGGCTGGTGGCAGTAATGGGGTTTGCGACAGCAATGTCACTAAGTAAACTTCCCTATCATAATCAACATGCCATCGCAAAAGGAAAAGCAACAGTTGTTGAGGTTACAGGTCTTCAATATGCTTGGGAACTTAGTGATGAAGAGTTTACAGTTGGGGATGAGGTTCTATTTCAGGTGACTAGTAAAGATGTTACGCATGGTTTTGGTGTTTATGATCCAGATTTAAAGTTAATTGCTCAAACACAAGCGATGCCCCACTACACGAATACAGCGACAATAAAGTTCGACAAACCAGGCACTTATAAAATTTTATGTTTGGAATATTGCAGTGTGGGACATCACGTTATGATGAAGGAAATTACTGTTAAACCCAAAGAAGGAAGTGACGACCATAATGAATAATGCCAGCAAAATTACGAATAAAGGTGTTGCATTATCTCTAATGGTTACCTCTGTGGTTATAGTTTTAATGATGATCTTTGGGGTCATTATGTTATTAAATCAAGGTAATGTTATCCAGATTTCACCACAATTATTTTATAAAGTTATGACCATACATGGAACTGGCATGATTGGAATTGCTGCCTTAGGTGGAAGCGCCATCATGTGGTATTACCTGTCTACATATATCCATTTAAATGCTAAAATCTTTTTTGCCAATTTACTATTGTCATTGATCGGGGTTTTATTCATCCTTATCGCTATTTTTGTTTTTCATTTTTCCGATGGCTGGACATTCCTATTCCCGCTGCCAGCCTACTCAGCTAATCTCTATGGTAAGACGGGTGCATTATTATTTTTATTTGGAATGTTGCTTTAGGGATTGGTTATCTGCTCATGTACTTTTACTTAGCAGCGAGATTTAAAAAAGAATATGGCGGATTATTAAAGTCACTTGGTTGGGATGTTATCCTAGGCAAAAAAAGTATGGCCCGCCTTCATCTGTCGTTGCAGCTACAATGGTAATCATCACTAATTCTACAGCGATTCTTGAAGGTGCAACGGTGATTGTTGTCTCTTTCATCAACATTATTAATCCACCATTTAGTATGGATCCAATGCTGGCTAAACATTTAACCTATGCGTTTGGGCATATTTTTGCAAACTGTACCATTTACATGGCTGTCATCGCTGTTTACGAAATATTATCTAACTATACGGGACGTCCTTGGAAAACGAATAAAGTCTTTTTAATTGCTTGGAACTGTTCCACTATCTTTACGTTAATGATTTATACTCACCATCTGTTAATGGATTTCGCAGTACCAAAATGGATGTTAATCATTGGTCAAGTTTTTTCATATGCGAATGGGCTTCCCGTTATGGTTGTCACAGCCTATGGTGCATTAATGATTGTCTACCATTCAGCAATAAAATGGGATTTTGCTTCAAGTATGATGTTCTTGGCCATGTTTGGCTGGGTAGCTGGCGCAGTACCGACAATCATTGACGCAACCATTGTGATTAACCACATCATGCACAATACAAAATGGGTTCCAGGTCACTTTCATACGTATATGGGGATGGGCGTCGTTGCAATGATTTTCGGATTTATGTATTATTTCAATAAAACCGAAGGAACTCAGAAAGAAAAAAGCCTGGATAAGTTAGCGATTGTTACCTATTTTATCTTTTTCACCGGTTTAACTGGATCGTTCTTATATGCTGGAAAAATTAGTGCACCGCGCAGATGGGCTGAGCATTTACCTGAGTGGACAGCCTCTGACCAAGTTGGAGCCCTTTGCGGGATATTTATCATAGCAGCTGCCCTTGTCTTTACCATTCGCTTTATTGTTGGATTAAAGAAAATTGGAAGCAATACAACAGATAAATCTCTAAAATCTGCTTCTTAAAAAAACGAACCATCCAGTCGTCCACATGGATGACAAGATGGTTCGTTTTTTCAATATTTGTGCAAACTAATCCTTAACGGGAGGTGCATGTACAAATTGAAAATAAAAATTGCGATAAGTTCTTCTATATTTTTACTTTTACTAACAGCCGCTTGGTACCTGCAGCAACAGCAAGAAAACCATCGGGAATTTACAGTTAATCAAATGGAATCCCAAGTAAATAATTTGAATTTAGTTCCAATGAATAATGAAATTACTCCGTTGAATACGACTTTAAACACGGAGGAATCTACTTTCCAATGGAAATTATTTGAGCCATTTAAACCTAGGGAATATGTTCGGATTATAGAGCATTAAAAAATGTAACAAATCTAACCCTTATTTAAAAAGTGTTCCAAGCAATAACTGGAACACTTTTTATTTTTATTCTGTAATTATTCAACAGATGATTTCTCCATTACCTTTTTATTATATTCTTTTAAGTCGTCTCTTACACTTTTATCCCAAAGTTTTACTCCTGAATTATAGGCTGCCCTGTTAATTAAATGACCTGAAATAGGGGAAGTCATAAAAAGGAAGATAATTCCTAAAATTAGCCTTGAATTAAAATGACCTTCCAAGGCATAAAAGTATAGAAAAGTTCCCAATAGAATAGACATTACCCCTAGGGTAGCAGCCTTTGAGGCAGCATGATTTCGTGTATAAACATCAGGGAGTCTAATTACTCCAACCGTAGCAATTAGGCAAAATAGAGCTCCCACTAAAATAAAGAATCCAATAAGAAAATCAATGATTACGCTCACGTTCGATAATTACCCCCTTTTCCAAATACTTAGCAAACGCAACTGTTCCAATAAAGGCTAGAATCCCTATTAATAGTATGATTTCAAGAAAAGCATGAGAGTTTAAAACGATTGATATCAATGCTGTAATCGCTACAAGGTTTATACCTATTGCATCTAATGCAATCACTCTATCGGCTACACTAGGACCTTTTATTACCCGATAAATTAATCCAAGCATCGAAAGAGAGCAGAATAACAATGCTAATCGAATAATAATCTCAATCATTACCTGCTCACCTCCAAAATAGCTTTTTCGAATGAATTCTTAATACTGTTAATCTCATCTTCTACTTCCCCAATATTCATCGCATGAATAAAAAGGGTTTTATTATCCGCTGAAACATCAATGACTAATGTACCTGGCGTTAATGTTATTAAACTTGAGAGTAAAGTGATTTGCCAATCCTTTGTTAAAACTGTGTCCATTGCAAAAATAGCGGGCCTCATATCTAATTTAGGTTTTAATACAATTTTTACAATGGCTATATTGGACAAAATTAATTCCTTTATAAAAATAAAAGTCAACTTTATAAAGGACCATAATCGGAATAAATAAAAACGGCTATGGAAGTAACGTCTTAGCACAAATATGACAAGGAGTCCAAAAATAAAGCCTTTTATAAAACTTATGGGATCGTAGGAAACCTTAATAAACATCCATAAAAAGGCTAATACCACATTCAATAAAATTTGAAATGCCAAAGCTTATTCACTCCTTTAAGACAGCATCAATATATAATTTAGGATTCAGCAGGGTGTCGGCTGCCTGAGAAATATACGGCAAAATAAATTCGGAACCAATTCCGTAAAGAGCAGATATCGCTACTAATATAGCAGGAGCAATAAGCAATTGTTTTACAGGTGCTTTTTCCTCTCCACCGTAAGTACGGTCCTTTCCCCAAAAACCATTAATAAAAATTTTCATAACCGAAAAAAGTACGAGTAAACTCGACATCAATGTAATGAAGCCGCCAATAAAGCTCTCTCCCTCAAATCCACCTTGCACAATTAGGAGTTTTCCAACAAAACCACTCAACGGAGGAATTCCTGCGAGCGCTAGAGCAGCAATAAAGAATGTCCATCCAAGACCTGGATAACGGGTAATTAACCCGCTAATATTTCTTAAGTTACTCGTTCCAGTAATCGTAATAACAATTCCTACGAGCAGAAATAATGCTGCTTTAATAAGCATATCGTGAATCAGGTAGTAAACAGCACCTGTTAGGGAGGCTGTGTTCAAGACAGAAACGCCATATAGAATCACTCCAACAGCGATGATAATATTATAAATAATGATGTTCTTGATATCCCAGTACGCAATGGCACCAATAACACCGAACACAATGGACAGAATCGCTAGTATGGTGAGAATACCAAACGCATCCATATCATGATAAAAGAAAAGAGTATATGTTCTTGTAATCGAATAAACTCCAACTTTTGTCAATAAAGCACCAAAAAGTGTTAATACAGGAGCTGGAGGTGCGTAATAGGAACCCGGCATCCAAAAGTAGAGCGGGAAAATCGCTCCCTTTAAACCAAAAACGATTAAAAATAAGACTGCAATAACTGTTAATATTCCTGGCATCCCATTTACACTAATTTCATTGATTCGACTAGAAATATGAGCCATATTTAACGTGCCGACTACAGAATATAAATAGGCAACCGCAACAACAAATAATGCAGATGATATGACATTCACAAGTAAATATTTAATTGATTCTCTTAGTTGTATCTTTGTTCCTCCAAGAACTAACAAAACATAGGAAGACATAAGCATGACCTCAAAAAACACAAAAAGGTTAAAGATATCTCCTGTTGTAAAAGCTCCGTTCACTCCTACTAATAAAAAGTTAAAAACAGCATAGTAGTAGTATTTTTCACGTTCTTGTCCAATCGATTTAAAGGAGTAAATTAAACATGCAAACGCAATAATGCTTGTTATTAGAACTAGAAGCGCTGAAAACATGTCAGAAACTAAAGTAATCCCAAATGGAGCGTCCCAGCTGCTTACATTAAGCGATTGAATCCCATCGGTGCGTACCTTTTGTACAATGACCCCCGCAGCAATCATTGTACCTATGGAAGAGAAGATTGCTACAACTCGCTGACCTGTGATTCTTTTATTTAGAAAAATTAATACTACCCCAGTAAATAAGGGGATTAATATAGGCAAAATGATTAAATTAGTCATCTTTTTCTGTTCCCCTCATTTCTTCTACATTATCTGTCCCCAGTTCTTGATAGGCTCGATAAGCCAAGACTAAGAAAAAGGCTGTCACACCAAAGCTGATTACAATGGCTGTTAAAATTAATGCTTGAGGCAGTGGATCTGTATAGCTCTCCGCATTTCCCCCTAATATAGGAGCAGAACCCCTCTTCAAACCACCCATCGTTAGAATAAGGAGATGTGCACCATGGCTTAATAGTCCAGTGCCGACGATAATACGCAGCAGACTTTTTGAAAGCATTAAATAGGTAGCAGTCGAAAATAAAATACCAATCACAAATGCCATTAAAATTTCCATTATTCATCCTCTCCAATCGTTTGAATAATGGTCATCGTCACTCCGACAACAACAAAGTACACTCCTAAATCAAAAAGTGTTGCTGTATGAATAGATAATTCACCAAGGAGCGGTAAGTGAACATCTCCGAATGCATGGGTTAAAAATGGTAAATCATAGATCAAAGAACCTGCACTTGTTCCAATTGCAAATAGCAGTCCAATCGCTGTAAGAATCCGATAGTTTACTGGTAAAATTTTTGTAACTGTTTTGATATCATAGGTTATTAATAAGAGCACAATCGCTCCTGCTGTCATTAGTCCTCCTATAAACCCTCCGCCGGGATAATAATGACCCGCTGTAAAAATATAGACTGAGTAGAGGGCAATAAAGAAGAGAAGAACTTTTACGGCTGTTTCAAGTATGATATTGTTCGTTTTTCTCATCCTTCTTTTCTCCCATTCAATCTTAATTTGATCATGCCAAAGATTCCTAAAGAAGCAATGGCCAATACTGTGATTTCAAAAAGTGTATCAAAGCCGCGAAAATCAACTAGTATGACGTTTACCATGTTCTTGCCAGCAGCCTCTGTATACGTATTCTCTACGTAATATTTCGAAATAGACTCAAAAAGTTTACTGCTATGTGCTGATAGTGCGATTAAGGTTACGAGTGTTCCTACTCCAACAGAAATGAGAGCATTGGTAAGTCTAAATCTCATTCTTGTCTCAAATTTCCTTAATTTAGGCAAATGATAGAAACACACCAAGAATAAGGCAACAGAAATCGTTTCAATAACAAGCTGAGTTAACGCTAAATCTGGTGCTCTAAACAGTATATAGAATAAAGAAACTGTATAACCAACAGCACCAAGCAAGATAATAGAAGTCATTCTTGATTTAGCAAATAGAATACAAATCGATCCCAAAACTACAAGAATAGCCAATACAACTTCATAAATTCCTATTGTAGATACATTGTTTGTATCAAACATAAAGGCATTCTTTCCAATTAGTGTAGTTACAAGGATAACAATAAAGAATGCAAATATATAGACGAGGTAGGATCTAATCGATCCATTCATATAGGTTTTAGTTACCTTAGAAGAAACTGATTCTAGTCCTTCTATTAAAAAGTCATAAAATTGATTAAGAGAAAGCTTCTCTGGAATCGCTTTATAGATTTTTTTCCATTTTGAATGCGTCATATAAAGGATAATTCCTAAACAAACTACACCGAGGGTCATAAACAGTTCAATATTCAGTCCATGCCAGAAGGAAATGTGAACCATAAATTCATCACCCGCCCCAAGCAGACTTGGAAGAATCGAAGCCATAGCAGGTGAGATGAGAATATCAGATAAAAGGTTTGGGAAAAACCCGAAAATAATAACAAGTGAAACGAGTATAACCGGTGAGATTAGCAATCCCATTGGAGCTTCATGTGGCTTTTTATCAAGTTTTTCCGGCTGATACTTACCGGTGAATGTTTTAAAAACAAGAATCATGCTATAAACAAAAGTAAAGACGCTGGCAATCCAAGCAAGCACTGGGAATACAAAACCCCATGTTTCAAGATTAAATAAATCCATTTCCGTTACATGCACCATGGCTGTAAAAAACATCTCTTTACTTAAGAACCCGTTAAATGGTGGAAGTCCCGCCATTGAGAAAGCACCAATAATAGAAATCGTAAACGTAATCGGCATATAGTGCATTAAACCACCCAATTTACGAATATCCCTTGTCCCTGTTTCATGGTCGATAATTCCAGCAGCCATGAATAGGCTACCTTTAAAGGTTGCATGGTTAATTAAGTGGAAAATAGCCGCCGTGACAGCTACCGTATAGATATTTTCATCCAAAAATTCATAATGAAGAGCTGCTGCTCCAGCACCAAGTAAGGACATAATCAGACCTAATTGGCTGACAGTTGAGAAGGCTAAAATCGCCTTTAAATCGGTCTGTTTCACCGCAAATATAGAACCCCATATCAAGGTAAGTATCCCGATACTTGTTACTAGCCAGAACCATAGAAAATGATCCCCGAACACCGGAGTAAAACGTGCTACTAAATAAATTCCTGCCTTCACCATTGTTGCAGAGTGTAAGTAAGCACTCACGGGTGTTGGAGCTTCCATTGCATCCGGAAGCCAAATATAGAACGGAAATTGCGCAGATTTTGTAAAAGCACCAAGTAAAATACAAAGTAATGCAGGCACAAATAATGCGTGGTTAAAAATAGTATTTGCTTGAGATATCAATTTTGTAACACTAAAAGTTCCTGTCATAATGTACAGAAGGATGATTCCTCCCAGCATAGCGAGCCCGCCAAATACCGTAATGAGCATTGATTTTTGTGCACCATAACGAGATTTATCTCGTTCGTACCAGTAACCAATTAAAAGAAAAGACGAAAAGCTGGTCAGTTCCCAAAATGCATACATGACAATTAAGTTATCCGATAAGACAACTCCAAGCATCGCACTCATAAAGAGCAGTAAATATACATAAAAGTTATTGAGCTTTTCTTTAGTCTTTGCTAGATAATAGATGGAATAAAGAACAACCAAGGCTCCAATCCCTGTGATTAACAGTGCAAATAAAAGGCCAAGTCCATCGACTTTTGCTGTAAAATTAATCCCTAAAGACGGGATCCAGTTCATACTTTCAATGAATGATTCCCCCCTCATCGTTTCCGGTAAGAAAGTGAGGAAATAGACGAACAACAAAATAGGTAACGGCAGCACAAACCATCCTGTATGTATATGGCGGAATATTCTGTAAAACACCGGAATAAAAACAGAAAGGACCAAGGGTGCTACTATCGCTAAGTGTGGTGCAGACATAACATAACCTCCTTATTTCTGAGATACCAACCCATTAGGTTGTCAGATTAATTCTAGTTCTCAATTCTAGCTTTATACTATCATTCCACCTCTCGAATCTTTTCATTAATTTTGAATTTCAATTTTTGGAACTACAAAAAGGAGTCTGTACCAAGGGACATAGTTATCCCTTGGTGACAGACTCCTCCAAAAATCGTTTTTATTTATTTATATAATGGTAACATGACATTGGTGTCCATACAATCGTTTTTTATAAAAAATAATACAACCATGAACTTCGTCCAAGCCTTCCAAGCGGTTATTTCATAAATTAAAGGTAGATAACGGTCTGTGGAGGTGGAGACGGAATGGGTCAACAAGGCGGTAACAACAACACATTTGCATTAATTGTTGTTTTATTTATTCTTTTAATTATTGTCGGATCTGCATTTTTTGGCGGCGGATATTAATCCGCAGTTGGGGCTCCAGTGCTTAGGCGCTGAAGCCTTTTTAAATAATTTGTTGTATCTTCAGTTAAACTATCTGTATGATAGTACTATTACGAAAAAATTGGAGGCACTAATGCTTACTTTTAATGAAAAATTATCCATAATTGAAACATTTCCTGAACTAGAACGAAAAGACGTCTCACTGAAGCGAATTAATTTCCAACTGCCGAACAGCGCTTCCGACAAGAAGAATGTGGTTTACCACCTTCATCCAAACGGAAACGGATTTGTTTATGCGGGAAATCTACATTCCTATCAAACAGACGAGAAAGGAATGGTTAATATTCGTGATTTTTCAGCAGATGAATTGAAAATATTGATTAAAGAGTCCATTGAATCTTTATTACCTGTAGAAAAGTCAATTGCAGAAGAAGCGATTATCGGTAACCAGGTGGAAGAACGCTGGGTCGACGAGAAGAAAAATCATTTAATTTTAATCAATGAAAACGATACTTGGAATATTTACTTTGGACTAAACCTTGAAGAAAGCTTCGATACATACGGTGAAGCTGAAGGATTTTTACAAGAAGAGGGATTCCGTCGGGTATAAATACATAAATCTCAAGCTGTGCCAGGAGCACAGCTTGTTTTATTCACCCATGTTCAGCCATATTTTCTAGTTCCACATCAATCCAGTCATCTAAACGAGTTATACTATGCTTTGCCCGTTCATAATCAATACTTCGATAATGGTGCATTCCACCCTCCTCTTCGTCTCTTTCATCTGCCCATTTAACAATTTGCTGCAACGGTGTCCGTACAATGTCGTTTGATGGTAAAAAAGAATCAGTGTGAAAAAGAATGGCTAATGCGATTGTCTTTGCTTTTATTGGATTTTCACCAAGGCGGATTAATAACTTGTGCGCTCTTTCCGCCCCTTTAATCGGATGTATGTCATTTTGCTTATATAAATCATAATCCCATTTTCCGTTCTTATACCATGTGTAATGCCCCATATCATGTAGAAGCCCCGCCTTTGCCGCTGTATCAATATCAACTTGATGTTCTTTCGCTAAATGAAAGGCATGATAGGCAACAGCAATTGCATGGGCTATTCCAGATCGATTCAAGTATTTTTGTGCAATATGATGTTCAAATATGTTAATTAACCTTACATCTCTCATATCAATCTCCTCCACTCCATGCAATGTGCAATTTTTTTACTATTCATTATAGTATAAACATAATGCTAAAGCTACATATTTATTCATTAAAACGAATAAAAAAAGAAGCCTTCATTTTTAATGAAAGCCCCTCATTAATTTGTAATGATTTATTATTCTTTAACAGAATCAGCGGAATTTATACTCTCAGTTTCAGTCTCTGTTTCACTTGTATCTTCAGTAAAATCAGTACTTTTTGTATCACTTGTATCTTCCGTGTCCTTTATTTCTTTTTTAGCTTTTGGTGCTAAATATTCGAAGTCGTTTGGATTTATTGGAGTATATCCCTCCGGCTCGTAGAAGCGTAAAAGGTCTTTATAGACAATTTCATCTGAAATTTGAAGCTCTGTAGCTGCTTTATCCGCAATTTCCTTACATGCTTCAATCCCTTCGAGTAATTCTCCTGTTACATTACTGTAGCATTTCCCTTTGACCTGAACAATCTCTGGTGAAACGAAGTCGCCGTTCCTAAATAAAGCCCAGTTTCTGTGATCTGGAGATAATAGGTCAGACCCAAGTTCCATATAGTCTTTCGTATCTATTCCTAAGAAGTGGAGGATTGTCGAACGAACATCTGCCTGACCTCCGTATTGCTGTTGAACTCCACCTTTTACCCCTGGAACATGAATAAATAAAGGAACGCGTTGCAAGCCTGCATTTAACGTTGGTGTGATTTCCTCCACACCGAGAACTTTTGCCATTGCTTCGTTGTGATTTTCCGAAATACCATAATGGTCACCATACATGACAATAACGGTATTATCATATAAACCTGAAGCTTTTAAATCATTAAAGAACTGTTCAATCGCTTCATCCATATAATGCGCTGCTTGGAAATACTGGTCAACCACTTTATCACCTGTATCCCCAGCAGGGAATTCTGTATCCTCTGGATCCATTTCAAATGGAAAATGATTTGAAAGGGTTAAAAACTTTGTATAGAACGGCTGTGGTAAGCTCTTAAGTAATGGCATT
This sequence comes from Neobacillus niacini NBRC 15566, assembly GCF_001591505.1. GTDB lineage: Bacteria > Bacillota > Bacilli > Bacillales > Cytobacillaceae > Neobacillus > Neobacillus niacini. The sequence goes on along the minus strand of NZ_BCVA01000009.1, from coordinate 137,052 downwards.
GATTCCGTGAAGAATGGCTTATCCTTTAAACCATAATTCTTTGTGTTTTCCTCTGTCATATTGTAATATTCGGCATCAAAAAATTGATCGTATCCTAATGCCTTATACATCACGTTCCGGTTCCAGAATGTTTTATAATTTCCATGGAACGAAGCAGAATAGTAACCATTACCTTTTAAAATCGCCGGCATGGCATGGTAGGTATTTTGGGCTTTGTTGACAAATACAGCACCTTGAGCCATTGGGTATAATCCATTTTCCATCAAAAATTCTGCGTCCGATGTCTTTCCTTGACCGGTTTGATGGAAGAAGTTTTCAAAATAAAAAGCTTCATTTCCGTGCACTAAAGAATTTAAAAAAGGTGTCACTTCCTGACCATCAGGCATTTTATAATCGATGGCGAAGCTTTGAAGTGATTCCATTGCAATATAGATTACATTCATTCCTTTGGCCTTACCAAAATATTCAGGATTAGGGCTAGAGAAATTTGCTTTTCGGTAGTTCTCAACATCCGTAATATCACTGCTATCCGCAAGTGCACGTTGACCTGAAGATTTAATGTTTTGAATAACGTCGTAGATGGTGAAGTTATAGGCGCCCAAATATTTTACTAAGTAATTCCTATCAAAAGAACGACTTAAAAGCTGCGGACGATCCTTTTCAGCCAAACCAAGATTAAATAAAAATACAGTAACAGCGAACAACAACACCACTTTAAATGACCTTTTATGTTCCACCGTTGCCTTTTTAAAAGTAGTTGCAGCAAGAATAATTAAAATAAAGAAATCCAAGAAGTATAGGAAATCGAATGGAGACATTAAAGAAAGCGCGCTATCTCCTAATTGTCCTGCATTTGTTTTCGTCGACATCAATACTGGAACCGTAATAAAATCACTGAAAAATCTGTAATAAGCAATATTTGCGTACAATAAAAACGACAAAATAAAGTTCGTAATAATCATTACTAATTTCATACGCTTCTTGAAAAGTAATGCTAAACCAAAAAAGAACAGTGCTGAACTTAATGGGTTGATGAATAAAAGAAACTTTTGTAAGTTATTATCAATTCCAAGCGTAAATTCAATTTGATAAGCAGTATAAGTTTTTAGCCAGAATAAAACAACAGCAATTGCAAAGAAAGCAATCGATCCATTATTTTTTATTTTTGGCAGTTGAATCTTTTTCATTTCTATTTCTCCTCTCACTTACCAACAACCTTCGGTAAACGAACCTCAATAACTATATCACATTTCAAAAAAAATAAAAACAAAACCCTTACCATTAATATCCAATTTTTTCGTCAAATTTCACTTAAATTAGTGGTTAAATTATTGTGCAAAGCTTGGTCAATTTCATATGGAGGCATAAAATTTATTTTATTCAGCCTTAGGATAATTGAAACTCCTTTAATATAAGACGATAACAAGTTTATTAAGTTTCATTATTTTTTGAAGGAATCTTTTTCTAAGTAATCATAAACCCTAATTTTAAGGCATGCAATATGATTTTAGTCTTATCTTTTACAGAATATAATCCAAGCTATCCTTTTAGAACTATTTATAATAGAAGAAAGCGATTACAATTAAAATGAATTAAATCCCACATAAAGGTAAAAATATAATGACTAATGAAAGAGGAGTGAAAGAAATGAATGTTAATCGTGTAAAGCAAATATTATCGTCTTCTGCTGATATTGAAGTGAAATATAATGGGGCTTCGGTTTGGATTGACCAATTAAATGAGGATGGAAGAACAGCAACCGTCCATCTAAGAGGACCGCTTGAAGAGCGAACCATTGTTGAACTTGGCGAACTGATTGAAGAATAAAATACCTCCACCTTTATTAAGGTGGAGGCACTTTTTTATATACCTGCCCGTTTGCTCCTATATCATGTCTTCGTTTTCCTTATTTATGTCTTTTGGCTGAGGTTTAATCTGTTGATCATAACCTTTACCAAGGACTTCTCTTGTATTTGTACCTACGTCTAGTTTGGTATTAGACTTAGGAAGTTGACTCAATTCCTTACCTCTTGGCATTGTCTTCACCCCTTATAGTTAAAATGTTCAAGGTGAGGCCAAATTAATCAAAAAAACCTACACTGATTTCATAATCCTTTGATAGCATTGTTTGCTAAGAGTTGGATGGTCATATCGTCCATCGGCGGGTTGTGAAGTCCCGCTCTTACATCACGATAATACCGTTGCAGAGGATTTTTCAATGATAAACTTCTTGCCCCTACTATTCTCATTGCCAAATCCACTATGGTGATGGCGTTATTCGTAACCGTTAATTTTACTGCTCCCAAGATGGGTCCCATTACGGCTTTCTTCTCTTCATCAGAATCATCCCATTGCTTCGCAACTGCATATAAGAAATACTCTGATTCCATCAGCTTCAATTCCATCTCCCCTATTTTTTGTCGTACGTTCGGTAAATCTATGATAGTACCCTCAACACTATTAGGAGCATAGTTTAACGCAAATTCTATCGCATATCTTTTTGCAGCTTTTGCAATTCCTAGATAACATGCAGGAATATGTAGAAGCCATCCGCTGGCTTTCTTTCCATCTATTCCAATCTGTTCCACAAAATATTCTCCAGGTATGGATACATTTTGTAAGATTAGGTCATGGCTTCCAGTTCCTCTTAAGGCAATACTATCCCATGTTTCTTCTATTACAATTCCCTTTGAGGACCTTGGAATAAGGAAGTTCCCTGCCTGGCTGCTATCTTTCAAAGTCGCACTAACTATAAAATAATCTAATACAGGTGCCATTGTAGTGAATGTTTTTCTACCATTAATAATCCAATGATTTCCTTCTTTATGGGCAGTTGTTTCAGGTCTACCGCCACGGGTTGGACTTCCTGTTCTCGGCTCTGTTGCTGCACTATTGATTAAAGAACCATTCAAAACATCTTCACATATTTTTCTAAAAATATTTTCATTCCAAGCGTTTTTTTCGGCGAGGTTTTTAATAATCCCCATATGCCAGCCAATAGACAGGGCCGTTGCCCCATCCCCCTCAGCAATTTTTTCTTGGAAACGGAGCATGTCATATAGAGAAATTTCATTACCCCCATACTTCTTGGGAACCGTTAAGGAAGTATAGCCGGTATCTTTTAAATCTTGAATATTTTCAAATGGAAAACTTCCCTCGATATCAACCTTATGTGCTCTTAAGTTAAATTGTTTAGATAGTTTGCTTATCAGTTCCAACCGTTCTTCAAATGTTTTTTTTCCTTTAAATTTCAAAAAAACCCCTCCTGCCTTATTGATATGATAAGGATTATACTTTCCTTTTATTGTGATTTGAGTATGATATTACACGAATGAGGAGTTATTTTCCATTTTTAAAGAAATTTAATAGTATTTTAATAGTTTAGTGTGATAACTCACAGTTAATTATAATAATTTGTTCTATAATACACTAAGAAAAATTTGCCAAAATCATTTATCTGGACAGAAATTTCGGTTGTATCATTTTATTTCGGAAATACTACTCTTATGGAAATGAAGGGGGATTGGAATGTCACAAGGTGCAAAACAATTATATCTTCAAACCACAAGCCTTGTTGCCGGTTTTATGGTCTGGGTGCTTATTTCGTCGCTCATGCCCTATATTCAAGCAGATATTAAGCTATCTTCTACTCAAATATCCTTGGCCACAGCCGTACCCGTAATCCTTGGTTCTTTACTCAGAGTTCCAATTGGATATTGGACTAATCGGTTTGGAGCTAGAACCATTTTTACCATTAGTTTTATTATTTTATTACTTCCGATTGGGATTCTAAGTATCGCAAACTCTTTATTTATGTTAATTTTGGGAGGTTTAATGCTCGGTATTGGCGGTGCTGTTTTTTCTATCGGTGTTACCTCTTTGCCTAAATATTTCCCAAAAGAAAAGCATGGCTTTATCAATGGAATCTATGGTGCCGGGAATATTGGCACAGCACTTACATCCTTTGCCTCGCCCGTTCTAGCAGATGCATTTGGATGGAGAACCACCATTCAGATATTCCTTGTTGTCGTTTTGGTCTTTGCTGTCTTGAATTTTTTATTTGGTGATAAAAATGAGAGAAAGGTTAACAACCCATTAACTGAACAAATTAAGGAAGTTTATAAAAATGAAAAGCTTTGGTTTTTAAGTTTATTCTATTTCATTACGTTTGGGTCATTTGTTGCCTTCACAATTTATCTGCCATCTTTCTTAGTTAATCATTTCGGGTTAGAAAAAGTAGATGCTGGTCTACGTACAGCTGGATTTATTGCATTAGCTACTGTTTTTCGGCCGATAGGCGGCTGGCTTGGGGATAAATTAAATCCATTTTTTATTTTAATAGGAGTTTTCACAGGACTTACTTTCGCCGGTTTTCTACTTGCCTTTACTCCCTCTCTGCCTATTTATTCGTTTGGCTGTTTATTCGTAGCTATTTGTGCAGGACTAGGAAATGGCACCATTTTTAAATTAGTACCTTTATATTTTTCGAAACAAGCTGGAATTGTGAATGGTATCGTCTCTGCCATGGGCGGGCTTGGAGGCTTTTTCCCTCCAATCATTTTGACCATTCTTTTTAATTGGACTGGACACTATGCTATTGGATTTATGTCACTATCAGAGTTTTCATTAGCAAGTTCTATATTAGTCGTCTGGCTTTACTATCGTGAGAAGCAAGATATTTCTGCTAAAATTATTAATCATGCTACTGATGGAATAACGGTTACAGATAAACATGGTATCATCCAAAGTGTGAACCCTGCTTTCACCCAAATTACAGGATACACAATGGATGAAGTAGTCGGGAAAACGCCTAGTGTACTTCAATCAGGAGAACATGATAATGCTTTTTATAAAAAGATGTGGGATAGTTTGATCAGTTCTGGCTACTGGGAAGGGTTCATTTGGAACAAAAGAAAAAACCAAGAAATCTATCAAGAATGGTTAACCATTACAGCCATTAAAGATGACAGCGGTGAAACAATGAATTATGTGGCCATGTTTCATGAAGTTGATGATCAAAAGAAATGAGACCATCCTCGGAGGGTCTATTTTTTTTCCAAAAAAAGTGCAGATTCAGTCTAAAATATTACAACTTTTTGACTTTCGCCTCAAGTTCACAGTTCCTTCACTATTTTTGTGACGTACGTCACAAAAATCATGTTAGCATGTGTTTTATAGTGATAACACAAAGAACATCCACTTTAAAAACAAATGTGGATTTAGGGGAGAGATAAATATGGCACGAATTAATTATTGGAATCCTGAGGATGAAAAATTTTGGAATTCAGAAGGAAAAAAACACGCAAAGCGTAATTTATGGATCTCAGTTCCATCTCTCATGCTTGCATTTATTGTTTGGCAGATTTGGTCTGTTGTTGCAATTAGATTAAATGATATCGGCTTCGCTTTTACAGATGAACAATTGTTCACATTAGCAGCAATTCCAGGTCTCGTGGGCGCAACCCTTCGCTTTGTTTATACTTTTGCAGTCGGTTCGATAGGCGGTAAAAACTGGACGGTTATTTCGACTGGCGTCTTAGCCATACCGGCAATTGGCATTGGATTTGCAGTACAAAATCCAGATACACCATTCTCGATTATGTTATTGTTAGCAGCACTTTGTGGTCTTGGTGGAGGGAACTTCTCTTCCTCTTCAGCAAATATTAGCTTTTTCTTCCCGAAAAAAGAAAAAGGTACAGCGTTAGGTATTAACGGCGGGTTAGGAAATATGGGCGTTTCTGTTGTACAATTTGTTACACCATTAATCGTTACAACAGGTGCTTTCGCTTTTGCTGGTAAAGGTCAAGTTTTAGCAAACGGTCAACAAATATGGTTACAAAATGCAGCATTTATCTGGGTCATTCCCATTGTAATCATGACTGTACTAGCTTATTTCAAAATGGATAATGTCCCAGGTGCAAAGCAATCTGTAGCAGACCAATTTGTTATTGTTAAACGAAAACACACTTGGATTATGACAGCACTGTATGTAGCAACATTTGGTTCATTTATTGGTTATTCAGCGGCTTTCCCGCTATTATTGAAATCACAGTTTCCTGAATATATCTCACTGGCATTCCTTGGTGCATTAGTAGCAGCTGCTGCAAGACCTGTTGGCGGCTGGATGGCAGATAAATTGGGCGGTGCGCGCGTAACGGCATATGTCTTTGTTGCGATGGCCATTGGTGCTTTAGGGGTTATTTATTTCTTAAATCTAAAACAGTTTGCTGGTTTCTTAGCTTCATTCCTTGTATTATTCCTAGCCTCTGGTATTGGTTCTGGATCAACGTTCCAAATGATTCCAACCATTTTCATACCAAAAGAAGCAGCACCAGTAATTGGGTTCTCTGCAGCATTTGCAGCCTACGGTTCCTTCCTAATCCCTAAGCTATTTGGATGGTCCGTTAATACTACAGGTACACCAGTAACAGCATTCTATTTCTTTATTGGTTTCTATGTCATTGCGTTTGCACTGAACTATTTCTACTATCAAAGAAAAGCAACAACAGTTAAACAAATGGTCAAGCAAGCCGGCTAATCCCCTGCCTTTATATTAATAGTAAAAAGCACGGAATACGATTCCGTGCTTTTTACTATTGTTAAATTTAAATCTTCGTAATGGCTACCGCACATGCTTTATACTCTGCGGTTCCAGAAATCGGGTCATATTCGTTTAGTGTTAAAACATTCGTCGGTGTTTCGCTCCAATGGAAGCTCATGAATACAAGTCCAGGAACGACTTGATCCGTAATTTTCGCCTTCACGTTTAGCTCTCCTCTTCGAGACCGAACTTGAACCACTTCACCGTCACTAATCCCTAGAGATTTGGCATCGTCCGGATGAATATCAACTGTTTCTTCCGTTTGTTTTACTTTTACACCAGAAGCATAGTAACGAGTTTGCGAATGGGTATTATATGACTCGTACCGTCTGCCTGTCGTTAGTGTAAAAGGATATTCATCATCTGGAAGCTCCATAGGCGGTGTGAAATCAACTGGGACAAATGGTGACTTTTTCCCAACAGTCTCCTGATTGTGAAATCTCTCATGCATAACAAATGTACCTGGATGGTCTTCTGTTGGACATGGATAATGAATACTATATTCTTTCTCAAGTCTTTCATAAGAAATACCGCCATACATCTCCCAAGCAAGTTTTCTCACTTCATTCCAAATTTCTTCACTGTTTGAATAGTTCATTGGATATCCCATTAACGTTGACAACTCACTTAGAATGACCCAATCTTCTTTTACATTTGGTCCTGGATCAACCGCTTTACGTACTCTTTGGATTCTTCTGTCTGTGTTGGTATAGGTTCCATCCACCTCTCCCCAAGAACAAGCCGGAAGAACGACATCTGCCATTTCGGCAGTTTCTGTTAGGAAAATATCCTGAACGATTAGCAAGTCTAGCTTTTTCATTAATTCCTTCGTATGGTTCATATGAACATCCGCTAGCAAAGGATTTTCTCCAATGATATAGAGCGCCTTTAATTCACCATTTTCGAGTCGGTCAAAAGTTCTTGTTTGTGTGTCTCCCGCATGCGGATTTAGCGTAACCTTCCATTCTTCCTCAAAACGTGTACGGAATTCATCATTCGCTATACTCATTGCCCCTGTCAGCTGGTTAGGTAAACATCCCATATCTCCTGCACCTTGGACATTGTTTTGCCCACGTAATGGCATAATTCCAGTTCCCTGCCTGCCGATATTTCCAGTCAATAAAGCAAGATTGGCTATATCAAAGACATTATTCACACCACAGTGGTGTTCTGTAATCCCCAGTGTATAGGCAATCATTGAACTGCTTGAACTTGCATATTCCCTTGCTGTTGTTACAATATCCTCTGCACTCAAGCCAGTTATGGAAGCAGCATATTCAGGTGTGTATCTCTCTACTTGTTTGATTAATGACTCAAAATCAATTGTAAATCGTTCAATGAATTCTTTATTATACAAGTCTTCTTTTATAATTACCCGAAGGAAGGCATTTATCAGCGCTATATCTGTCCCGACATTGATCTGAAGATGGCGGTGAGCAAATTTAACCATATCAATTTTTCTCGGGTCAATAACAATTACCTTAAGACCATTCTTGATTGCTTTTTTAATGCGGTTAGCAATTATAGGATGTGCCTCCGTCGTGTTAGATCCCATTAACAGCAAGACTTCGGCTCGGTCAAAATCCTCTAAAGTATTCGTTGGGAAACCGCTTCCAAATACAGTTGCCAGACCGGCAACGCTCGGAGCGTGTCACGTACGGTTACATCCGTCGATATTATTACTGCCAATTACAGTCCTCATAAATTTTTGAGTAATGTAATTGGATTCATTTGTTGTTCTAGCACAGGCAAACATGGAGATAGAACTTTGGCCCCATGTATCTCTAATTGAAGATAACTTGTCTGCAATAAACTGATATGCCTCATCCCAGGTTGTTTCTACTAATTGCCCGGCTTTTCGGATGAGTGGATGGAATAATCTTTTGTTCGAGTGAACATATTCATAGGCAAATGCACCTTTTACACACGTCTGACCCTTGTTAACAGGTGCTTCTTTGTCACCGCGAATTTTAATAATTCGATTATCTTTTACTTCAAGCACTAAACCGCAGCCTGTGCCGCAATAACCGCAAATAGTTTTGACAAGATTTGCTTCTCCCAAAATTTCCCCTCCTAAATTGAATCATTAATACTTATATAAACATATTAATCTATTCAACCTAAAAGTAGCTTTAATTTTTCAAAAAATAATTGTCTATTTTTTGAAAAATTTTAAATAAAAAAACGGAAGTGGATAACTTCCGTTTTTTCATGCTGGTTTCGCTGGCAATAGGATATTGAAGGTAGTTCCTTTATTTGGTTCACTTTCAACAAACACTTTTCCATTATGATTTTCAATAATTTTAAAACTGACCATTAATCCTAGTCCGTTTCCATTTTTCTTTGTAGTATAGAAAGGTTCACCAAGCTGTTTTAGTTTTTCTTTTGGTATCCCGATGCCTGTGTCCTGAATGGAGATTTGGACGTTATTATCATGAATCATGGTTTTTACATGCAATTCTCCGCCGTTTGGCATTGCTTCAATACCATTTTTGATAAAGTTCAAAAACACCTGTTTTAAGCGGTTTTCATCACATTCAATTTGGATGATTTCATGTGGGCAATCAAATGAAAGTTTCACATGCTTCTTCCTTGCTTCAAATTCAAGCAGTGAAACCACGTTTTTAATCACTGGAACTACATTCTTTTCTTCTAGTTCGACCATCTTCGGTTTGGCCAATACCATAAAATCCTCCACAATGGTATTCACCCTCTCAATTTCATCGAGAATGATATTGATAAATTCTAAGCGCTCTGGGTCCTGTTCATCTAATGTTAGGAACTCTGCATATCCTTTCATAGATGTAAGCGGATTTCGAATCTCATGCGCTACTCCTGCTGCTAATTGTCCAACAGCAGCCAGCTTATCTTGTCGATGGAGGACTTCTTCTGTTTTCTTCCGTTCTGTAATATCATTACGAATCGCTACATATTGGTACGGCTTCCCATTTTCATTCAAGAAAGGAACTATCGTCGTATCCACCCAATAGTGTGTTCCATCTTTTGCTTTATTTTTTATTTCACCTTTCCAAACCTTTCCTTCGCCAATCGTTTTCCATAAATCTTTGAAGAACAGCTTGGAATGATGGCCAGAATTTAAGATACTATGATCTTTCCCAATAATCTCTTCACGGCTATATTTAGATATTTCACAGAATTTATCATTTACACTTGTAATGATTCCTCTTGCATCTGTAAATGCCACAATCGTCGATTGGTCAAGTGCAAAGCGAATATCTGTATTATCTTTTATGGATTCTTTTAAATCTTCTTCGGCTCTTTTTCTGTCAGTAATATCCGTTCGAATGGCAACATATTGATACGGTTTCCCATTTTCATTTAAAAAGGGAACAATGGTCGTATCCACCCAATAGAGAGTTCCATCTTTAGCGCGGTTACATATTTCACCCTTCCAAACATCTCCCTGACCAATCGTCCGCCAGAGATCTTTGAAAAATTCCTTTGAATGATAATCAGAATTTAATATCCTGTGATCCTCACCAAGTAATTCGGGACGACTGTATTTCGAGATTTCGCAGAACTTATCATTTACACTTGTAATTTTCCCCTTTTGGTCGGTAATCGCTATAATGGAAGATTGGTCAAGTGCAAATGTGATATCCCGTGTTTCTTTAATCGATTCCAACAGCGCCTTTTCCGCTTTCTTTCGATTCGTAATATCAGAACGAATAGCAATATATTGGACCGGTTTACCTTTTTTGTCTAAGAAAGGGACAATGGTGGTATCCACCCAATATAAGGAGCCATCTTTGGCTTTATTTCTAATTTCTCCACGCCATATCTTGCCTGATTGAATGGTTGACCACAATTCCTGAAAAAATTCTTTTGAGTGGTATCCCGAATTTAATAGGCGATGGTTTTTCCCAATAATTTCTTCCTTACTATATTTTGAGATTTCTTCAAACTTATCATTTACAAAAACTATCTTCCCAGCAGGATCTGTAATAGCCACAATGGTCGAAGCATCTAAAGCGTCTTTAATATCCTTTAAGTTTGTATCTGATTCCGCAAGCTGCTTACTAATCAACGTACTCGAGGCAATTAATCCACTAATAATTAAAACTGTCACAAATAAAACTAGATATACTAAAAAAGTTTCTTCATTATTCGCCCCGTTTACTGGATTATTGGCTGAAATAATCGTTGAAGCTCTTTTTAAAAGAAAATGCCCTTCTGCAATTGCACCTGATATAATCAGAGCACTGATTGGTTTTAGCCAAGTTTGGTTTCCTTTTGTAAAGGTTTTTGAAGAAAAAAGGATCCATAAAGAAAATAAAAAGGACCCCAATATTAATAGTCCGGAAAAAATAAAAAGAGGAATATTGTATTGAATCGTCAAGTTCATCGCGTAAATACTTATAATATGAATCGCAAAAACAGCTGTCGTTAAGAATATGCTTCCGATAAATAAATGAATACTTTTAATTACCTTCCCAAATAGAGGAATGAACGCCATCCCTGAAAAAGCGATTCCTATAAAGATGGACAAAATTGTCAGTGGTATTTGGTAACTAGAAAAGCGATTAATATCAGCCGCGATTAACCCAACAAAATTCATTACCCAAATTCCAACACCCATTGATAAAGAACCGCCAAGAAATAATAGTCTTTTATTATTCTTAGAATTTTTTATCAAAGTAAACATATCTAAACCTGTATATGAAGCCATAATTGTTAATCCTATGGCGATTACAATCAAAAATGGATGAAATTCTCCTGAAACTGTATCCATTTACAGCCTTCCCCCTTTTGACCTATTCTCTTTCTACTCTGATTGTAATGTAATCAATTGCGGTAGGGAAGTGTTTTTGTTCACAAAATTGTCGAATTTATAATATTATAACCAAATGTTTTGGTTTTACCGTACATAATTAGGGCCCTTCCTGTAGATAATCTAAATGCAGGTTAAATGTATCATTTTTCAAAAAAATTAAATTATTTTTAAAAAAGGACTACACAAATTAGTTTTTTTTGATTATACTGTACTACAACAGATGAAAAGTTAATACACTGTATTAAAAAAGGAGGAGAATTTTAAATGTTAATGAATCCAGTTGAATTTTTCCGTACTTTGCCAAAGAAGGAATGTCCGGAATGTGGGCAGCACATGGAAGAACAAGCAGAAAGCTATTTAATGGAATGTGACCGCTGCTTAGCAAAAAGAGAAGAATAGAAAGAAGTTTTTTTTAGTCGTACTGTACTACAACAAATAAAAAGTTAATACACTGTATTAAAAAAGAGGAGGTTTTCCTAATGTTAATTAGTCCAGTTGAATTTTTCCGTAATCTGCCGAATAAGGAATGCCCACAATGCGGGCAGCACATGGAAGAACAAGCAGAAAGTTACTTAATGGAATGCGATCGCTGTTTAGCACATAAAGATGAATAGAACCAGTTACCAAGCTCCCCAAAACGGGGAGTTTTTTTTTGAAAAATTAAGGAAGGAATAAACCCCATTCAGAACGCAAAAGCTTATATAAGGAGGTGTTTGTAATGGGTAAGGATTCTAGTTCATCCAATAAGAAGCAAACATCCATACATGGAGGTATTTATCCCACTGAAAAATATGTTCCTGGTGAGTCGGTTGACCGACATAAGGATCTTGAGGATGCAAATATCTTAATTACCGGAGATGAAATTCGCCAGCAAAATGAAAATTTATAAATGAGGAAGGTAAATGGATATGGATATGGTTGATATTTCGAGTGCTAAACCTGGAGATGAGGTGTTTGTGATCTATCGTAATCCACATGTACCAACTGTTGCGAATATAAGACCTGCTGAAATTGTTGCCCACCCGAAGGATCCAAATGCCCTAGCATTATTCCTAAACGAAACCTTTCATGTCATCGAGGACGATGATGCTCTCTTTCCTTCATCGGAATCAGCACAGAAAGCATTTGAGGGTCATTTTTTTGATTTTGGAGATGAATAAAAGACTGTCAAAATTTTGACAGTCTTTTTAATAATTACTTTATTATATTTTCGGAAGCTCTCTTATACCTGCAGCCATTTCGTTACCACACATAGGGCAAAGCAAATCGTCCGTTACAAAATCCTTTCTCATCCAGCCTATGCAAGCGTCATCCATACAAGAATAGATCTCGGTTTCAAGCATAATTACTTCAACTTCTTCATCTTTAGCCCTTTTACCATAAAAAATGGGAACCGCCTCCTTTTTTTATAGTATGTACCAAAAGTATCCTTTTCATTGCTAAAAAAACAATCTTTGCCATAACAATATAAGGAAGGAATAATATTAATGAAACCACACCAAAAAAAATTAACTGTAGTTGGAACAGATATTGAAGAAGTAAAAAGATTAAATAACCAGTCAGGCTTAAGTTATAACCAAGTGAAACAGCTGCTTGCGGAACAATATGCAAATAAAAAATAGCCTTCCTATTTGGAAGGCTACTTCTTTAATTTTCATGTTCAATAATAATCTCATCATCATGTCTTTTGGATAGTATTTTACTTTTTTTGCGGTTCTCTTTCGATTCAAAAATGATATCAAAATCATAATCTGCAGGGTAAAGCTCTGCGGCGGTAATATATAGTTTTAATCTTTTATGATTGATCGCAATTTTCTCACCTTTCACTTGCACAATATAGTTTCCTTGCTGGTCAGGGCCGCTATAAACAATCCCGAAGTCATTTGCCGGTGAAATCTTCACATTGTCTCCTTTTCTGTATTCAGTAATTTTCACATCGGAATGTATCAATTTTTTTCTATTTTTATATTTGTTAACCATTACTTGTTTTTCTAATTCCTTCTGCTTTAAGATATCCGTTTCTTTGTTGTCGTAGGTTTTAATTTCCTTATACGTAATTTGATGTGCTCTCTCAATGATTTTCGGATGAATTCCAAGCTTTAAGGCAATAGCAAACGCCTGACTCTCTCCTCCTCTGCCTATATTTAACCGGTACGTCGGGCTTAGTGTCTCAATATCAAATTCCATTGATCCATTAATAAATCCTTGGTGATCTTCAGCGAACTCTTTTATTTCACTATAGTGAGTTGTAGCTAAAAGTATTGCTCCTTTGTTATAAAGCTGCTCTAATATGGCAGTAGCGAGACCCATTCCTTCTCCTGGGTCAGTTCCGGAACCCAGCTCATCAAGAAGAACTAAGGTTTGGTCATTAGTATCCTTAAGGATTTCAATGATGTTGACGATCCGTGAGCTAAACGTACTTAGATTCTCAGTAATACTTTGACCATCACCAATATCCACTAGAATACGCTGAAATATACTAAGATTACTTTCTGCAGAAGCCGGGATATGCAGACCACACTGTACCATGACTGTCAATAAACCTACTGTTTTAATACTTACCGTTTTACCCCCTGTATTCGGCCCGGTTATGACGAGTGCACTTTCTCCCTCCATCATCTCCAATGACAACGGAACCGCCTTATCACCTAGAAGCGGATGTTGTGCTTGAAGTAACCTTATCTGTTTCTCATCATTAACCTTAACTTTTGCTCCATTAATAGACCGGCTATATTTCGCCTTTGCAAACAAAAAATCATAATGGACCATCGTTTCGATTGCAATACGAATTTGGTGCTCTTTCTCTTCTACTAGTCCTGTTAAGTAGGTCAGAACCTTTTGGACTTCCACATCCTCATCTGCTAGCAGCCACGTTAACTGGTCTTGAAAAAGAGCAATTTCTTCAGGTTCAATAAATATGGTAGAACCTGAAGCGGACGTATCTAAAACTGAGCCTTTAATTTTATTTCGATATTCCTTCTTTATAGGAATCACATACCTGCCATCTCTTTGGCTCACAACGTTCTCTTGTAAATAGGTTTTATATTTGTTTGATCGAATAAGCTGCATCGTTTTTTCTTTAAGCCGCTCCTCATGAATAGCAATCTGTTTTCTAATTTTCAATAATTCTTTAGTAGCATAATCATCTACCCTGCCATTCCGAATACACCGCATAATTTCCCCTGCAAGGTCTGGCAGCTCCTCAATCACTGCTACATATGATGAAACTCTTGGTGCGTAGAATTCTTTATCCGCCATGAACCGGCGCATCTTCCCACAACAATCTAAAAAATCATACAGCTTAGATAGCTGATCAGGACCCATAGCTATCCCTTTATTTAATTTTGACAAGATGGCTTCCATCCCGCCCAGCCCATGGACAGGCACACTTGAACTCTTCTTAAGTATTTCAACTGCCTCAGAAACTTCATCTAACCAAGCTTCAACTTGTTTCAAGTGTGTAGATGGAACAAGATTATAAATTTTTTCTTTACCTTCATTTGTTAAAGCAAATTCCGCTATTTTCTCTTTAATTTTTTGTACTTCCAAAACCTTAAATGTATGTGAATTCAATGTTTTTCCCTCCAAAATAAAATAAAAATAGCCGCAATGAACAATGTCATTGCGGCTAAGCTAAAATAAAACGAGTAAATGCTCGTTAAACTATACATTATTTATCCATAAAAAAACTGTCTACAGGATTGTACACAGCAGCACGGTAAAATCATGTATGCTTGGTATGCCCATTGTTCTTAACTTCATTCCAATACCGTACTCAAATAAACCTTCATTCATGTTAAAAACGAACAAGGTTACAAAGGAATGAAAATATCCAATTGATTGGATTAGTTAAGAACGACACCTAACATACAACATACTCCCTTATTAGAAAATATTGATTCTTTTAAAGAATACAATAACTAGAAACAAATGTCAAAATGAATCTTTGCTTTCATTTACTATCTTTAATATATGCAAAAACGTCAAAAATGTTTAACAATTTTGGTCTTTATTTGACTATTTCTTTGCTTGTTTAATACGTAATATTAGAGTAAGTCAAATTAATTAGAACAGGTGGGAGATATGACTACGGATCAAACCGAGAATCTGCTTATCAATGAATTAATAGAACTTTTACATTCTGCCGGAAGAATGATTGAAATAAAAAAAGGATCTTTTCTATTTCAAGAAGGTCAGCATGCATCTGAAATGTTTCTTATCCTTTCCGGACGAATCCAAATTTCAAAAATGAATGCCGAGGGTCAAGAACTTTATTTACGTTTATGTTCTGAGCATGACATTGTTGGAGAGTTAACCCTCTTTACCCAAGATCCACGGTATATTTTCAATGCCAGAGTCATGGAAGATGGTCATGTGGCGGGTATTCAATTAGATTGCCTCGAAAAAGCATTATTTCAAAACAGTAATCTAGGCTATGAGTTTATTAAGTGGATGAATGATCATATTAGAAGGACAATGACTAAATTCAGAGATTTAGTGCTCTATGGAAAAAAAGGTGCTCTCTATTCTACATTAATTCGACTGTCAAACAGCTATGGTTTGAAGAAAGAGGATGGAATACACCTAACCGTACCAATCACGACTCAGGACTTAGCTCATTTCTGCGGAACTGCTAGGGAAATCATCAGCCGAATGCTAGGCGATTTGAAAAAGAAGAAGATTATTACGATAGACCATAAAAAAATCATCATTCATAATCTCGATTATCTTAAGCATGAAAATGATTGTGAAAACTGCCCTGTTTCCCATTGTACGATTGACTAATAAGTTCCTCGTCACCATAAAGCTATTTTGTTCACGAAATATCCACATCTTTTTTCAAAAAACTTCTTTATCTTAGTAGATAGGAGGGAGAAACATGAAAAAAATCTATCTAATATGCAGTTTAGCAGTGTTCCTATTGATTACGGCTGGAATTTCTTTTTTTCTCATTCGAGATGCAAGCGCGAAAGTACCAGCTAATATCACTTTAATCGACCAAAATGGAAAACAACTCAATTTTGGAGAAGATAAAAAACTAAAGCTTGTGGAGTTCATTTATACAAATTGTCCAGATATTTGCCCTACCACTACGCAAAAGATGGTGCAATTAAAGAGTGATTTAGAAAAAAATAAGGTCTTCGGTAAAGATATTCAGTTTGTGACGATTACCATTGACCCTTACCGAGACACACCTGAAGTGTTACAAAAATATATGAACGCTTTCGAAATTACTAATTCTGATAATTGGATTTTCCTAACGGGTGATCAAGAAAATATCAAAGCCGATCAAAAAAAGATTAGGGAAGTTGCAGAATCACTTCAATTCCAATATAAAGACCCTAGCAATGGTCAATTTGTCCATACATCCTTTACCTATTTAATTGATAAAAACAATAAATTTATTTCTAAGTTCCCAATGGGAGAAGAGTTTGATAAGCAGGAAGTCTATGAAGAGATTATGGATGAAATTGAATAAGAGAAGATAAAAAAAGCGGTTAGTCCTTGGGATTAATCGCTTTTTAATACCTATTTAATTCACGGAAGAAGGATACTTTTTTATTTGCTGTAGAGATAATAGGTAATTGGACTTTGGTTTTGTTAAACTTGCTTTTATTCCGGCCTGTTTTAACTTATTTACAAGTTCAGTAAGCTGCTTTTTCGACATACTTCTCACCTACTTCATTCCTTCAATACTTCTTTAAACCAATTCTACAACAAAAATATGAATAAAGTGTGAAAACTAGGAAAAAAAATTAGAAAAATTTTCTGCAATATCTTTTATTTTTTACTATTAATTACTCTCATTCAACAAAGAATTCGCTCTTCACCCATTTTAATGGTATAATTAGTAGATATTTTGCTGTTGGAGGATATTATAAATGATAACTGTAAGTAACGTAAGTTTAAGATATGGTGATCGAAAGTTATTCGAAGATGTAAACATTAAATTTACTCCTGGAAATTGCTATGGTCTAATTGGTGCCAATGGCGCTGGAAAATCTACATTTTTAAAAATACTTTCTGGAGAAATTGAATCTCAAACCGGAACAGTTCAACTCGGTCCAAATGAACGGATGGCGGTATTAAAACAGAACCACTTTGAATACGAAGAACAAGAAGTTTTAAAGACTGTTATTATGGGTCATGCAAGACTTTATCAAGTCATGCAAGAAAAAGATGCCATTTACATGAAGGAAAACTTTACGGATGAAGATGGTATGAAAGCTGCTGAGCTTGAAGGTGAGTTTGCTGAATTAAATGGATGGGAAGCAGAGCCCGAAGCAGCGATTCTTTTAAAAGGACTAGGAATCGGTGAAGATTTACATTATAAAAAAATGGCAGAATTAACCGGTTCAGAAAAGGTTAAAGTACTTCTTGCACAAGCTCTTTTTGGCAGACCTGACGTATTACTATTGGATGAGCCGACGAACCATTTAGATATTAAGGCCATTCAATGGCTAGAAGAGTTCTTAATCAACTTTGAAAATACAGTCATTGTTGTATCCCATGACCGTCACTTCTTAAATAAAGTTTGTACTCATATTGCCGATTTAGACTTTGGTAAAATTCAAATTTATGTAGGTAACTATGATTTCTGGTATGAATCTAGTCAATTGGCTACAAGACTCACTTCTGATGCAAACAAAAAGAAGGAAGAGAAAATTAAAGAGCTACAGGCTTTTATTGCTCGATTTAGTGCGAATGCTTCTAAGTCAAAGCAGGCTACTTCTCGGAAGAAGTTATTAGATAAAATCACACTAGACGACATTCGACCATCCTCCCGCCGTTATCCTTTCGTAGGGTTCTCACCTGAACGAGAAATTGGTAATGATTTATTAATGGTCGAAGGGTTAACAAAAACAATTGACGGCGTAAAAGTCCTTAATAACGTAAGCTTCTTTATGAACAAAGGTGATAAAATTGCTCTTGTTGGACCAAATGAAGTTGCGAAAACAACTCTATTTAAAATACTAATGGGTGAAATGGAAGCTGACAGCGGAACCTTCAAATGGGGTATTACCACTTCACAGGCCTATTTCCCTAAGGATAACTCCGAGTATTTTGAAAACAGCGACTTAAATCTAGTTGACTGGCTTCGCCAGTTCTCACCTAAAGATGAAAGTGAAAGCTTTTTACGCGGATTTTTAGGAAGAATGCTGTTTTCTGGTGAAGAAGTCCTTAAAAAAGCAAGCGTCCTTTCTGGAGGAGAAAAAGTACGTTGTATGCTTTCTAAAATGATGTTAAATGGAGCGAACGTTTTACTTCTTGATGAACCAACAAACCATCTTGACTTGGAATCCATTACAGCATTAAATAATGGTTTAATAAACTTTAAAGGGTCTCTTATCTTTTCCTCACATGACCACCAGTTTATCCAAACCATCGCTAACCGGGTATTCGAATTAACTCCAAATGGATTAGTTGATAAGCAAATGACGTACGATGAATATCTTGAAAATAGTGAAATTCAAAAACAAGTGGCAGAAATGTACAATAAGTAAAAATTAAGGCGGACACAACTTGTGCCCGCTTTTTTCTTTATTAATCCCTCTTCTGTTTTCTGCGCGAGGATGAAGCTTCCCTTGCTCCTGTTTCTGTTGTGGTTGTTCCTTGGCCTTCAACTTGTGGTGACGCTAAGCCAATGGTGGATGGATCCTTTTTACGCTTTCCCATGATTACACCTCCTTTTTTAGTTTCTGAAGAATATCGTGACTTATACAGAATAATTCAATGGAACTTTGGCATGATAATCTTGTAAGGAGGTGTTTTGTATGGCAAGAATTGGAGTAGAAGAATCCCTAACAGCTGTTCTAGAAGCATTAAGGGAAAAAGGACATGATGTAGTTCAACTAAGACAAGAATCAGATGCACAAAATTGCGATTGCTGTGTTGTGACTGGTTTAGATTCAAATGTTATGGGAATGCAGGATACCTTTACAAAAGGTTCGGTTATTGAAGCTAATGGGATGAGTGCGGAAGAAGTGTGCCAGCAGGTAGAAAGCAGACTTCAATAAGTTCCAACAACATAGGACAATGATGGTTATACTTAAAACTGCCGCCCAGGCAGTTTTTTCTTATTCCATACTTTCAGGAAAAATAATCATTCGTTATAATATAGAAGTAACTTTGATAGATTTTGAAAGGAAGTATTGAATGAAGAACCCTATTCTTGTTGGTATGGCTATTTTTCTGTTCATTGCCCTATCGGCATGTTCTCCAAAAGAATCCCGACAAACGGAAACAGTAGAATTAACCATTTCTGCTGCGGCAAGCCTTAATGAGGTACTAATTGAAATAAAAAAGAATTTTGAGAACGAAAATCCTCAGATAAAACTCTTATATAATATCGGTGGTTCTGGTGCATTAAAACAACAGATACTCCAGGGAGCACCCGTTGATCTTTTCCTCTCCGCTGCAAATGACCCCTTTCTTGAATTAATTCAAGAAGATTTAATTGATAAATCAACTCAGGTGGATTTATTAGGGAATGAACTCGTTTTGGTGACCAACAAAGAAAAGCCTGCGAACATAAACGGATTTACTGATTTAAAGCTTAACCAAATCAATAAAATTGCTATTGGCATACCACAATCTGTTCCAGCCGGGAAATACGCAAAACAAACACTTGAAAATCTAGGACTTTGGGAAACGCTCCAACCAATCGTTATTCAAACCAAGGATGTTCGTCAAGCCCTAACATATGTGGAAACTGGAAATGTGGACGCAGGTATTGTTTATATGACAGACGTCTATATATCTGATAAAGTAAAAGTCGTGGCAACTGCAGATAAACAAATGCATGAACCTATTATTTACCCTGCAGGGATAATAAAATCGTCAGCTAATAAAAAAGAGGCTGAAGTATTTCTTTCTTACTTACAAGGGAAAACAGCTAAAAGCATTTTTGAAAAATATGGATTTTTTGTATTGGATTGATGATGATGTTTACTAATAATTTTTGGGACCCCCTTAGATTCTCTCTTGAAGTAGCCACGATATCGGTCATTGTTGTAAGTTTTTTTGGTATCCTTTTTGCAAGACTATTATATAACAAGAAATTTAAAGGAAAGATTCTGCTAGAAACTTTCCTTATGCTCCCTATCGTTCTGCCTCCTACTGTAATAGGTTTTTTATTGATTTACTTTTTTGGAAGGAATAGCCCTATTGGGGCATTTATCGAGGATCTTTTTCAACAGTCCATCATGTTTACTCCTTGGGCAGCCATTATCGCCTCGACCACCGTTGCTTTTCCACTTATGTACCAAGCAGTAAAACTAGGCTTTCAATCCATCGATAAAGATATTGAAGATGCGGCCGGTGTCGATGGTGGAAGCAGAATGAAGGTATTTTTATTCGTTTCCCTGCCACTGACACTTCCCTCGGTTATCTCCGGCATGATTATGAGCTTTGCCCGGGCACTTGGTGAATTCGGGGCAACATTAATGTTCGCTGGAAATATCCCAGGAAAAACACAAACAGCACCAACAGCAATATATGTTGCAATGGAATCTGGTAACATGAGTTTAGCTTGGTCATTCGTTCTATCAATGGTATTGATTTCTATCCTTATGTTATTCATTGCGGCTATCGTACAAAAAAAGCCATGAAGAGGTGTTCTCTTCATGGCTTTTTACGCGCTTATTGTTTTTTCACTAATCTTTTTCTAACTCCAATAAGTAGTCCTGCAAGTCCTAATACAATAATTCCATAAATAGCATTAAAACTGCTCTGTTCACTAGATAACAGTTTTTCATCTTTAACTTTTATCGGCTTTGGTTCCTTTACTTCAAGTTGTATCGATTGTGACACTTGACCGTTGTTTACAATTTGAAGCATGCCTTGGTCTGTAATGCTTTCTTTAGACCCATTAACGTGCACCGTAATGACAATATCATTTTTAGCATAATATTCTTTTTTATGAATAGTAAATCGCTCATTTTGTTTTATTGTACGGTGTGTAAAATTAGAAAAACCATATTCAATCAGCTTATTGGTGTCCCTATATGAAGCCTTGCTGCTATCAGCTTTTAGCACAATCGCAGTCAGCTTTATATTTTCATTCTCTGCTGTTGTTGCCAATGTATGCTTTGATTCATCCACATAGCCAGTTTTTCCGCCCGTAATACCCTCTGCAGGAATTTCACCTTTTAAAAGGCGGTGATGAGTGAGCAGTGTCGTTTTCCACGATTCACCACTCCATCCTAGCTCTTTTGTTCCAAAGATCTCTGAAAAAATGGGATTCTTTTTTGCATAATTCGTTATTAAGGCTAAATCTAATGCGGTTGTATAATGATCTTCATTATATAATCCATTGGGATTGGAAAAATGAGTATCACTCACACCAATCTTCTCCGTTAAATACTTATTAATATTATCAGCAAACTGTTCAACCGAACCATCTAAATGTTCAGCAATGGCTACGGCAGCGTCATTCCCTGAGTTAATGAGCATTCCTTGAATCAGCTTTTTTAAAGGTACTCTTTCCCCTTCAACTAAATATACTCTAGTTCCTTCTTCCTTTACGGCTCTTGCACCTACTGTGACAACATCATCAAGATTTCCATTTTCGATTGCATAAATAGCTGTAGCAATTTTTGTCAAACTAGCAGGGTATAATCTTTCTTTACTATTTTTACTATATAATAACGCACCTGTTTCTGAATCTACTAATACGGCAGCTTCACTTTTTATCTCTAAAGACTGTTTTTCTTCCGCGTAAACATTACCTTGATTTGATAAAATAAATGTCAAGACAATAAATAAAGAAACTAATTTTGACAATTTCCAACATCCTTACTTTTTCTGTTATCATCTGATTTTATCAAAATATTTTAGGTTGTAAATATTATTAAAAGAACTGTTATTCAACCGACAAGTGTTTGGTGTTATAATGAAATAATTTTAATATAATTGAATACAAAGATAATTACAATTTCTATATTATGTGTACGAGCTTATAGAAAAAATTTTAAAAAAGAGACAAGTTTCCCTCCCTTCTCTGCATACACTTGAAATAGGACAAATTATAGGGGGGTTAATAATGAAATTTTTAGTATTAAAGAAAGATACACTAGTTTTCATATTAGTAACTGCTTTCCTGCTTGTAACCATTTCTGCATGGTTTTTGTTAAAAGCAGGAGATACGACTGTTTTTAATCAAACTGCTACTGATAAGAATAGAGAAATTCATATGGTCACAGTTGAATATAACAGTAAAACAAAAGAAGGTAAGGAAATTGAAGTATACCGTTGGGATCCAGGTACTATACATCTAGACGCAGGGGAAAAAGTAAACTTATACATTAGCGGGGTTAACGGTGAAGAGCATCCGTTTTATATTGAAGGTACAAAAATTAAAGGCACCGTAAAAAAAGGGGAAGAAACACACGTACCCCTTCAAATTGACAAAGAAGGTACTTATCGTTTGATTTGTGAAATTCATGGGGATAGAGAGCATAATGGTCCGATGATTGCGGATATTATCGTCGATTAAAGCAGGAGATTATTCTCCTGTTTTTTTCATTTTAAATCGATATCTGTTTCATAGGTTTCCACTATGAACATGTTGATATCATTGGATTTTTCTTATATAACAGATTAAACAGATTACGAATTAATTATAGTACAGATTTTCCCACTATTAGAATTCGTTCATAAAAAGTTCAAAAACAACTACTAAAAACCTATTAAAAACGAGACTTCACAATATGTTAACAATATACGTGATTTCACTCACAAAAAATCTGTTACACTCAAGTTAAGAAATAACAGCAACACTGTTATATTAAATCTCATACAAATTTACGAGGTGAAAATAATCATGGAACAATGGAAAGGTTTTACAAAAGGTACTTGGACAAAAGAAGTTAACGTACGTGATTTCATACTAAAAAACTATAATCAATACGAAGGTAACGACAGCTTCCTTGCAGGTGCAACTGACGCAACAAACAGGCTTTGGGAACAAGTAATGGAACTAACTAAACAGGAACGTGAAAAAGGCGGAGTCTTAGACATGGATACTGAAACAGTATCTACGATCACATCTCACACTCCTGGTTACCTTAATGAAGAACTTGAAAAAGTGGTTGGAGTTCAAACTGACAAGCCGTTTAATCGTTCTATGCAGCCTTTCGGTGGAATTCGGATGGCAAAAGCTGCTTTAGAATCATATGGTTACGAATTAAATACTGATATTGAAAGATTCTTTACAGAGTTCCGTAAGACTCACAACCAAGGTGTTTTCGATGCTTATACAGATGAAATGATGCTGGCACGTAAAGCAGCGATCATCACTGGACTTCCTGATGCTTACGGCCGCGGCCGAATTATCGGTGACTATCGCCGTGTTGCATTATATGGTGTGGATTTCTTAATCAAAGAAAAACAAAAAGATCAAAAAAATACTAGCAAAGTAATGACAGAAGACAATATGCGTCTTCGTGAAGAAATTGCTGAGCAAATTCGTGCATTGAAAGAATTAAAAGAAATGGCCAGCAGCCACGGCTTTGATATTTCACAGCCAGCAACAACTGCTGCTGAAGCATTCCAATGGTTATACTTTGGTTACCTAGCAGCCATCAAAGAGCAAAATGGTGCTGCAATGAGTCTTGGTCGCGTATCTACTTTCTTAGATATTTATGTAGAAAGAGATCTAGAAAATGGAACTTTAACTGAAGTGGAAGCACAAGAATTAGTCGACCACTTTGTTATGAAGCTTCGTTTAGTAAAATTTGCTCGTACACCTGATTATAATGACTTATTCTCTGGTGACCCTACTTGGGTAACAGAATCTATTGGTGGTATGGCTCAAGATGGCCGTTCACTTGTTACAAAGAACTCATTCCGTTTCCTACACACTTTAGATAACTTAGGTCCAGCTCCGGAACCAAACCTAACCGTGTTATGGTCACCACAGCTGCCTGAAAACTTTAAAAAATATTGTGCAAAAGTATCCATTAAGACCAGCTCTATTCAATACGAAAATGACGATATTATGCGTCCAGAGTATGGTGATGATTATGGAATTGCTTGTTGTGTATCCGCTATGGAAATTGGTAAACAAATGCAATTCTTCGGCGCTCGTGCAAACCTAGCAAAAGCTCTTCTCTACTCTATTAACGGTGGTGTAGATGAGAAATTAAAAATTCAAGTTGGCCCGCAATACCAGCCAATCACTTCTGATGTGTTAAATTACGATGAAGTAATGCAAAAGTTTGATCAAATGATGGAATGGCTTGCAGGATTGTATATTAACACCTTGAATGTAATTCACTATATGCATGATAAGTATAGCTATGAAAGAATTGAAATGGCATTACATGACTCTCAAATCTTACGTACAATGGCCACAGGTATAGCAGGATTGAGCGTAGTTGCTGACTCTTTAAGTGCTATTAAATATGGTGAAGTAAGAGTAATTCGTGATGAAAACGGCCTTGCTGTTGATTTTGAAACAAGCGGAGAATACCCTAAATACGGGAATAACGATGACCGTGTTGACAGCATAGCGGTTGAAATCGTTGAAACATTTATGAAAAAGTTACGTAAGCACCAAACTTACCGTAACTCCGTTCATACCATGTCTATCTTGACGATTACATCAAATGTCGTTTATGGTAAAAAGACTGGTAATACACCTGATGGCCGTCGTACTGGGGAACCTTTTGCACCAGGTGCAAACCCAATGCATGGCCGTGATACGAAAGGTACACTAGCTTCCCTTTCTTCCGTTGCGAAACTTCCATATAGTTCTGCAATGGACGGAATCTCTAATACTTTCTCCATTGTTCCTAAAGCATTAGGGAAAGAAGAAGATAGCCAAGTACGTAACCTAGTATCAATCCTTGACGGATATGCAATTAAATCTGGTCACCATCTGAATGTTAACGTATTTAATAAAGAAACATTATTGGATGCAATGGAACATCCAGAATTATATCCACAATTAACTATTCGTGTTTCTGGATATGCGGTTAACTTCATCAAATTAACAAAAGAACAGCAGCTAGACGTTATTAACCGTACTTTCCACGAATCACTGTAAAATATACTGTGGAGCTCCTTGTTAAGGGGCTCCTGCTTTAAAAATAAAGGGGGATCATCAACATGAACGGAAATATTCATTCTATTGAAACATTAGGAACAGTCGACGGACCAGGCATACGCTATGTCGTATTTACACAAGGCTGCCTATTACGCTGCCAGTTTTGCCATAACGCTGATACGTGGGAAATCGGCAGCGGCAAACAGATGACCGTTTCCGAAATCATGGATGATCTCATGTCCTACCTTCCCTTCATCCAATCATCAGGTGGAGGAATTACGGTTAGCGGCGGGGAACCACTGCTCCAAGTACCATTCCTTACTGAGTTGTTTAAGGAATGTAAAAAGAAAGGGATTCATACGACCATAGATTCTTCTGGTGGCTGTTTCTCACACTCTAAATTATTTATTGAACAGCTTGAAGAGTTATTACAGTATACCGACTTGATTTTGCTCGATTTAAAACATAAAAACCGTAAAAAGCATATTCAATTAACCGGTATGGCAAATGATCATATTCTTGAATTCGCAAAATTTTTATCTGATCGTAAAGTTCCAATATGGGTCCGCCATGTTCTCGTTCCCACCGTTTCTGATCATCCTGAGGATCTTCAAAAGCTTGGAGAATTTATTGGAACACTAGAAAATGTGCAAAAGGTTGAAATTCTCCCATATCATAAGCTCGGTGTATATAAATGGGAAGCACTAGGACTCGAATATCCATTGAATCATGTAGAACCACCTTCAGAAGAGAACGTGGAATTTGCTTATAAAATGATTACTGCCCACTGGAATAAACCTTCTATAGTGAAATAAACAGAATGCTGTCTGTATGGGCAGCATTCTTTCATGTTTGAGTGAATATTCCTACTATGCCTTTTCCAGAAGGATTCAATTGATTCTTTGGTCTTTCTCCATTATACTCATATCCATAATAACAAAAGTGAGGTGATTATTTTTGTACCAATTGCTCATTGATTTTACAGATGCAAATGCTTTAGAAACACTTTATTTAAGCCTATATTTCGGAGTCATCATTAAATTACTTTGGGCAATGAATGTAGAATATTCGTTTATGGGAACCATAAGTGAGCCTACACATACAAAAATAAATCACCCATTGTTTAACTATAAGAAGAAATCTTCTCTACACAGGAACATCATTTTAATTCGAATATTTAAATATATTCGTAGAAAAAAGAGTTCGCAGGGCGATACAGAAGAACCTATTTCCTCCTACCTATTTAAACTAAAAACAATTTAAGCAATCCTAGGAGGAAATATGAAAATCAAACGTTCTTTACCAATATTACTACTATTAGCATTTACTACTATGCTTCTATCAGCCTGTTCTGGAGCAAATGGAAAGAGTGATGGGTTTTTCAATACTTATTTTGTTGAACCATTTGCTGTTTCTATTCATTTTTTAGCTGAGTTTTTCAATGGAAGCTATGGTTTATCGATTATCCTCATTACCCTTATCATTAGACTTATATTAATGCCGTTTATGCTAAAGCAATATAGAAATCAAATGAACATGAAAGAAAAAATGGATGTTATGAAGCCAGAAATGGAAGCTATCCAAAAGAAAATGAAAGAAGAAAAGGATCCAAAAAAGAAGCAAGAAATGCAGCAGGAATTAATGGGGCTTTATCAGAAGCATGGTGTAAATCCACTAAATATGGGATGTTTGCCACTTCTGATTCAAATGCCGATTTTAACGGGCTTTTATTATGCAATTCGCGGCTCAGAAGAGATTGCTAGCCACCGTTTTCTATGGTTTAGTCTTGGAGACCCTGATATCATCATTACCCTCATTGCGGGTGTGATTTATTATTTCCAATTTAAAGTTTCACAGTCTAGTATGCCATCTGCTCAGCAACAGCAAATGAAATTTATGGGACTGTTGTCTCCACTCATGATTGTTATGTTTTCTTTTAGTTCACCTGCAGCACTGCCGCTATATTGGGCAGTAGGCGGTACATTTTTAATTCTACAAACATGGCTAAGCAGAAAGTTATATAAAAAGGTAAAACAGACAGAAATAAATGCAAGCACAAATTAATAAGGGTAAAAAAGCATTGGAGCCCCAATGCTTTTTTATTGTACACCAAGTTTCCTTGCTAATTCCTTCTTTACTGTTCCCCACTCCTCCAGGAGAATACTATAGAAGACAGTATCACGAACATATCCACCCGATATTTTTCGGTCCTTCCTTAGCGTTCCTTCCTTTACAGCTCCAATTCGCTCTATTGCTTGTTGTGATCGGAAGTTTCGAGAATCTGTTTTAAGTTGAACGCGCCTTAACTGCCAACATTCAAAAGCATGACTTAGAAGCAGGTACTTACATTCAGTGTTTACTCTTGTTCTCCAAAAATCTGGATGATACCATGTAGAGCCAATTTCTAAACTCTTATGTTCTGGTAAAATATCGAGGAATCTAGTGCTTCCAATAATACGGTCATCCTGATTTACAACCGTAAACGTGTATTCATTTCCTTTATCTCTTTTATTAATGGCCGAAACAATCATCTGCTCCATCTCTTCTTTACTCCTAACTACAGTAGCCATAAACGTCCATATCTCGTCAGGTTGGGCTGCTTCCCACAATCCATCTAAATGATCATAGCTGATTGGAAGTAATCTGACCATTTCCCCTTTTAATTCAAACTGCTCATCCCATAACTTCATACTAGTCCCCCTCATTCAAAAAAAGAGACTGCAGGCAAAAGCCCATCAGTCTACATTTTGGAAATATTCTTTGTAAAATCCGCCCACTTTTCCGGTATTATCAATAATATAATAAAACTCTTCCGTTTCATTTTTAACATCATAGATTTTTCCGGCAGTTAATGCGTTATTCACAATATATTTTTTAGCATCCGTATGAACACATTTTACTCTTTTTAAGGTTTCACGCTCGCGCCATGTTAAATGAATCATCCTTGCACCTTTCCTTTCCAAATATAACTATTCCTTAGTATAATCAAAGCTCATACAGTAGTGCAACTAAATTATCCATTCAAGTTCCCTTTGTGTTTTTTATTACAAATTTGTGAAAAAGGTTCTCAAACGGCAAGAAAACGATTACAATTGTAAAAACTGAATATTCAATCCATTATTCCGAGGAGGCTTGCAAAGTTGAAGATAATGAGTAACGAGCTGTTAGTGGTGACGTATCGGGATGCTTTAAAATCCGGAAAGGAAAAAGAGTGGATACAGATTTTAAGAGATGAAATAAAACGTCGTGGATTGAGGCCATTCAAGAAACAATAACTTTTATATACTTAAAAACCGCCGATATTTGTACGGCGGTTTTTTCATCCCTAAAGGGCCTTTATCTGCCCTTCAAATACCTCATTCTTTTTTACCATAAGTTTATCTATTTCTTCCATCACTTTGATAGCCGCAACGTCCGAATCATCCGCATAAATATCAATGAATTTACCATCGTATTCAAGCGTTGCATGATCGTAGCGTGGGTCATAATAATGTTCGAGTAAAATGCCGATCATTTGTTGATAATCCTTATTCTCCAAAGATTTGACTAACATTTTTTTCATTTCATTATCTTTTATTCTTCTTACAATCTTTTCAATTCCAAGCGCAATTTGACCGTGATACCATGGCTCATTTTGATAAGGAATCACGTACTCATTTATCAGATGCTTAACCCGTTGCTCTAAAGGAGTGTGAATATAGAAATTGATTCCCCGCATTTTTTTATCCATTAGCTCTTCGGGCTGGACAGCTTTCCCAATCCGTTTACTTTCTGCTTCCATCACAAAATGAGTGGAACCTTGTACCTCCTGAAGTCCTTTGTATAAAAGAGAATCGAACGTTTTTTGATTATTGCCCTCTCCCAGTCCAATCGTTCCAAAAATGGATCCCCGATGAGCTGCCATTCCCTCAAGATCAAGTGTTGGGTATCCAGCTGCTTTTAATTTCTTCAAAACTTCCGTCTTTCCAACGCCCGTTAGACCATGCAATACAATTGCTGTTTCAGGAAACATTGTTGGGATTTGCTGAAGAATGTATTGTCGATATGCTTTATAACCACCTGTTAGACGCATCACATAAATGCCGGCAAATTCTAAAAAGGTTACAACAGCTTTACTGCGCATCCCCCCACGCCAGCAATAGACGATTAACTCTTCCCCATTTACCATTGCTGCTTTAATTTGCTGAAGCAGACTAGGAATTTTGGGCGACACAATCTCCATGGCTCTCCATTTTGCCTTGGCTTGTCCTTCATGTTTATAGATGGTTCCAATTTCCTCTCGCTCTTTATCTGTAAATAAAGGAATGTTGATTGCTTCCGGAATAGCACCATCCTTAAATTCAATAGGCGCGCGGATATCAATAATAACCGGATTCTTTATCGTTGTTAATTCCTCAACTGTGATTTCCTTCATTTATTAACACCTCTTTTTATCTATCTCAATAACAAACAAAACTTCCAAGAATGGAAGTTTATAATCAAGAAAAGGGATATCCCTAGAATATGATTTAAAATGCTGAGAAGTTCAGTAAAAGTATAGACTAATTATATAGGAGATATACGAGGGTATCAAGCAGACATTCCTGCCAATTTGCTAGATTAAGGCTAGGTATAGAAAAAAGCCACCCGCAAAGGAGTGGATTTCAGTTCTTAAATGATATTTTTTTCCGGTTTCAATACTGACATAAAGCTTTCAAGCCCTGTTAAATCATTTTTATTGAATAAGTCAACAATTTTACTGCCGACAATGATTCCATCACAATGGGGACTTAGTTCATTAATTTGCTTTTCGTTTGATATGCCAAATCCAGCGACAACAGGTATGGGACTAATTTCCTTTACTTTCTTTAGAAATTCGACTACCTCTTGATCAAATTCATTTCTTGTTCCGGTTATTCCCTTTACAGTAACAGTGTATAAAAAGCCTTTCCCTCTATTCGATATTTCTTTTATTCTCTCTTTCGGAGATGTCAACGTAACAAGTCGGATTAATTCAATCCCCACATCCTCAAGTTCTGTTGCTAGAAGGTCCTCTTCTTCCATGGGAAGGTCGGGAATAATACAGCCATCCACTCCGGCCTTTGCAATATCTTGTGCAAATGTAGAAATCCCATATGAATAGACAGGGTTTAGGTAAGTCATAAGCACGATGGGGATCGATACTACTTCTCTCGCTTTTGTTAGTTCTGCAATAATTCCCCTTAGTGTCGTTCCATTTTGAAGCGCCCTAATACCAGCTTGCTGAATGGTTGGCCCATCCGCTACAGGATCGGAAAAAGGAACACCAACTTCAATGAGGGTGGCACCGAATTTTTCTAATGTTAGTAGACGCTCAGTTAGATTATTAAGTCCTCCATCTCCACCCATAATATAGGGAATAAAAGCCTTCCGGTCATGGTCTTTTAACATCTTAAAACTTTTTTCAATTCTATTCATTATGATCTCTCCCTTTCTAACCTTTCTTTTACAGCTGTTACATCTTTATCACCACGACCGGACAAACATACCACAATATACTCGGTTTCCTTCATTTCGGCTGCGAGTTTAACTGCAAAGCTTATTGCATGAGCACTTTCAAGTGCAGGTATAATGCCTTCTAATTTTGATAAAAGTTGGAACGCTTCTAATGCCTCTTTATCAGTAATAGAATGATATTGTGCTCTGCCACTGTCTTTTAAGTAACTATGTTCTGGTCCTACACCAGGATAATCAAGACCAGCCGAAACAGAATGAGCCTCAATAATTTGTCCATCGTCATCCTGTAGTAGATACATGAGGGCTCCATGAAGGACACCTGGTTTTCCTTTTGTGAGTGAAGCGGCGTGGAAATCCGTATCTATTCCCTGTCCCGCTGCCTCTACACCATAGAGACTGACTGCTTTATCCTCTATAAACGGATGGAACATTCCCGCAGCATTACTGCCCCCTCCGATACAAGCAACCACGGCTTCTGGAAGCCTTCCTTCTTTTGCTAAGAACTGTTTTTTCGTTTCCTTGCCAATTACACTTTGAAAATCTCTTACCATTACAGGGAATGGATGTGGTCCCATAACAGAACCCAAGAGATAATGTGTATCCTCTACATGTTCAACCCAATATCTTAAGGCTTCATTAACGGCATCTTTTAATGTTGCGCTGCCAGAGGTGACACTTACAACCTTAGCACCGAGAAGCTCCATTCGAAAGACATTTAGTGCCTGACGTTTGATGTCTTCTTCCCCCATAAAAACAATGCATTCCAAGTTTAATAAGGCACAGACTGTTGCAGTCGCAACGCCATGCTGTCCAGCACCAGTTTCAGCAACAATTTTTCTTTTTCCCATTCTTATAGCTAGTAAAGCCTGACCGATTGCATTGTTTATTTTGTGGGCACCCGTATGATTCAGGTCTTCTCTTTTAAGATATATTTGAGCTCCGCCCGCGTATTTTGTAAGATTTTTCGCATGATAAAGCGGTGTTTCTCTTCCTACATATTCCGTTAAATACCCATCAATTTCTGCTTGGAAACTGGGATCCTTTTTTGCTGCTTTGTATGCTTCATCCAGCTCAAGAACAGCCTTCATAAGCGTTTCTGGTACAAATCTTCCTCCATAAATTCCAAATTGCCCTTTTTCATTCGGCAGTGTATATGAATTCATTCCTAGTTCCTCCTGTTTGGCTCCCTTTAGCCTTATTAATAAAAGTCTGGATCTTGTTTAAGTCCTTTTTTCCGTCCGTTTCTACTCCGCTGCTGACATCGACCATGTATGGTTGAATGAGCTTAATGGCTTCTTCAACATTTTCCTCATGTAATCCTCCAGCTAGAATGACTTTTTTCTCCTTGAGGTCGTGAGGCGAAATGCAGTTCCAATCAAAAGACAAGCCATTCCCCCCTCTGAATTTTCCTTTCGGTCCATCCAGCAGAACGTATTCACAAGGATAACTTTCTAGTTGCTTTAAACTCTGATTATCATGTATACCTACTGCTTTGATTACAGGGAATGATAGAGATTGGCTAAAGGCTGGAGTTTCATCGCCATGTAGTTGAACATGTGTGAGTCCTGCTTCGGAGGCAATTTCCTCTATCTTTTCTTTTGACTCATTAACAAATACCCCAACCTTTAATACCTCTTTCGGTAAGTGAGTAATGATGTCTTTTGCTTTTATAACTGAAATCTTTCGCTTGCTTTCTGCAAAAACAAAACCGATTGCATCTGCCCCGTAATCAACTGCTGCTATAGCAGTTGTAAGATCTGTAATTCCACAAATTTTCACTTTCATTTTATCACCTTGTCAACAAGCGGCAATCTGAAATCTTGGAAAGATTTAGCTAAGTCGGTACTCTTCATTAACGCCTCACCGACCAAAATCCCATTCGCTCCAGCTCTGCGTACCCGCTCCACATCTTCCTTGTAATGAATCCCACTTTCGCTGATTAGAAATGCTCCAGCGTCCTTTATTGATTTTGCTAGAGACTCTGTAACCTCAAGTGAAACGTTAAAGGTTTTTAAATCCCGATTATTAACACCTATAAGCTGAGCACCAAGTTTGAGTGCTATTTCTAATTCTGCTTGATTATGAACCTCAACTAATACCTCTAAATCCA
This sequence comes from Neobacillus niacini NBRC 15566, assembly GCF_001591505.1. GTDB lineage: Bacteria > Bacillota > Bacilli > Bacillales > Cytobacillaceae > Neobacillus > Neobacillus niacini. Next base: position 104,021 of record NZ_BCVA01000009.1, on the reverse strand, counting down.
AGCCTATTGCATATTGGTACAATTGAGTCAGCGTATTCTCGTCAAGTGCCGCAACGATCAATAAAATGATATCAGCACCGTATCCAGCAGCTTGGTCGATTTGACTTGAATCAATAATAAAATCCTTACAAAGGATAGGCAGCTCAACCGCCTCTCTTACGGCCCTTAAATCAGCAAATGAACCTTTAAAGAAGGTGGAATCAGTTAGCACGGAAATAGCGGATGCTCCTACCTCCTCATATCTTGCCGCTTGTTCGGCGGGTTCCACTCCATTGTTTATCATTCCTTTAGATGGCGAAGCACGTTTAAATTCTGAAATAATCGCTATCTCTTCTGCATTCTGTAATTTTTGGATGAAGGATCTTCTCGGCCTCACCTCAACTTTTAACAAATCTCCTTCGCGGAGTCTTTTGACCTCATTTTCCTTTTCGTTAATAATTCGATCTAATATGGTTTCCACTTATATCGCCTCTCTTTGACCTTTTCGAGTTAGTTCAATTAACCGTTGTAACTTTTCATAAGCTGCTCCTGAATCAATAACATCCCTAGCAATATTAATTCCTTCGACAATGTTGACCGCCTTACCGCTTGTATATATTCCTATCCCTGCATTCAATAAAACTGTATCTCGGCATGCACCTTTTTCGCCCGAAAGAACCTTTTTAAGGATCTCCGCATTTTCCTTAGAATCTCCACCCTTAATCGCACTGTTATCATATTCAGGAAGTCCTACTTCATCCGGTATAAAGGTTTTGGTGGAGATAACTCCATTCTCTAATAAAGAAAGATAGTTCTCACCCTGTAGAGACGCCTCATCCATAGAACCTGCACCGCTTATGACTACCGCACGTTTACGCCCTAGGTTTTGTAGAACTTCTGCAAATACCGGTAATAAGTCTTTTCGATAGACACCAAGTACTTGATAATCTAAATCAATAGGATTGGTAAGTGGACCAATAAAGTTGAAGACAGTAGGGATTCTCAATTGTCTCCGAACCGTCATAATCTTCTTTAATTTTGGATGCACATGCGGAGCAAATAAGAAGGCGATTCCAAGTTCATGAAGAATTTCCTCTGTACGCTCAACTGGCAAATTTAAATTAATGCCTAGATACTCCAATACATCTGCACTGCCTGTTTTACTTGAAATACTGCGATTTCCGTGCTTTGCTACAGGAATACCTGCTCCAGCAATAACAAATGCTGATGTAGTGCTTATATTAAAACTCGAAGATCCATCCCCACCAGTTCCACAGTTATCTAAAACCCGCGGAAACTTCTTACGAAATGGAAGGGTATTCTCCTTTAGACCCTTAACGATTCCAGTAATTTCTCCCACTGTTTCACCTTTTGATTTTAATCCCATTAAAAAGGCAGCAATTTCACTTTCAGAAACCTCTTCACCTAATATTAAGTCCATTGCCTCTTTCATTTGTGGTTCTGAGAAAGATTCACCTTCAGCTAATTGGAGTAAAAAGTTTTTCATTTCTCTTCATCCCTTCTATTTCAGATAAAAAATTCTGCAGCATTTGCTTACCATTTGGTGTCCCAATCGATTCAGGATGAAACTGTAAGCCGAATACTGGAAAGTGTCGGTGTTTTATTGCCATTACCTCTTGGTCGTCAAGAGAATGTGCGACACATTCCAAATCAGGTGACAAACGATCCTTCGCAACCACCAACGAATGATAGCGCATTACTTCTAATGGGGACGTTAAATAGGTAAAAACTCCATCGCCATTATGGGTGATTTGCGACGTTTTCCCGTGTTTTATAAAATCAGCTCTTCTAATTTCACTCCCAAATGCTGCCCCTATTGCTTGGTGTCCTAAACATATACCCAAAATAGGTATTTCTTGAAATAAGCTTTGAATCACCTCAATACAAATTCCAGCATCCTCTGGTTTTCCAGGACCCGGTGACAAAATAATGGCTTTCGGATTCATATCCTTTATCTGCTGGATTGTAAGCTGATTGTTTCTAATAACGGTTACTTCCTCACCTAATTCACCTAAATATTGATAAAGGTTAAACGTAAAGGAATCAAAATTGTCGATTAGTAAAATCATTGTTCACCCTCCAAAAAGGCTTTTAATTTATTTATCGTTTCTTCATATTCTGATTCGGGGTTGGAATCATGAACAATTCCGGCACCTGCCTGGATATAGGCAGTCCCTTCTTTCAAAATCATCGTACGAATTGCTAAGGCAAAATCAATGTTTCCGTTGGCGGATAAATAACCAATAGCTCCGGAATAAAGTCCACGTTTTGATTTTTCCAATTTATTAATAATTTCCATTGCTCTGATTTTCGGCGCCCCGGAAACAGTCCCCGCAGGAAGACATGCTGCCAAAGCGTCGAGATTACTATGATCTTTTGTTAACGTCCCACTGACTTCTGATACAAGATGGATGACATGACGGAATTTTTCAACTTCCATATACTTATCTACAGTTACAGAACCAAATTCACAAACCCTGCCTAAATCATTTCGGCCAAGATCAACGAGCATTTTATGCTCTGCCAGTTCCTTTTCGTCACTTTTCAATTCTTTTGCAATCAACTGGTCTTCCTCAATTGTTTTTCCTCTTCTTTTTGTACCTGCGATTGGATTTGAGAACACCTGTGATCCTCTTGTTTTTATGAGACTTTCGGGTGAAGAACCAATTACGGTATATTCATTGAAATCTATATAGAACATATAAGGTGTCGGATTATGGGCACGGTGCTTGCGATAGAGTGATAAAGGTGAACCTTGGAAGGATGACTTCATTCTTCTTGAGAGTACCACCTGGAAAATATCACCTGCTTTTATATGCTCCTTCGCATTTTCAACATTTTCTATAAACTCTTCCTTAGAGGTTTCAGACTGAAAACCTGTAAATTGAAAAGGGGTTTCTTCTTGATAAATAGCAGGCTGTTTCAGCTCTTCAATTCTTTGCTCCAGCCTTTTTTCAAGTAAATCTTTATCTATTTCGTTTGAAAGGGGTACACCGCAAAGCGTTATTTTCTCTTCAAGATGGTCAAAGACAATGACTTCTTCATAAAACATTAAATGAACATCAGGCATTTGTAATCCATTCGGAAACTCTTCACCAATTTCTTCGAATTGGCGGATTATATCATAGCCAACATACCCTACTGCCCCGCCTATAAATGGAAAAGGTGCTTCATCCATCTTTGGAAGCAATGTTTGAATCAATTCAAGTGGGTTTCCTATTAAAACTTTCTTCTCACCATTCCGATATACAATTTCATTTGTGTCACCATTTGATATAAGTTCGAATGCTGGATCGGCTCCAATAAGGGAATAACGCCCAGAGTCATGGTACTTATGTGAACTTTCCAATAAAAACTTTTTATGCCCACTAATCTTTTGCAGAATAGAAATAGGAGTGAATGTATCCCCTTTTAGTTCCTTTAAGAAAAAACCATTTTTTATTTTCATGCGCTTTACTTCCCTTCGTAAATAAATAAAAAAATCGTCCTCTATACGCATAAAAAGCAAAATTATGCGTATAGAGGACGATTCTTTGTCGTGGTGCCACCTCTGTTTGAAGCTGTTTTTGCAGCTTCCTCCTTCAGATACAGGACCTTTAAAAAGTCGTATATCCTATCCTTTTAACGGTGGAACTCCGTGCGGCCCTACTAATGATTCAGGCAGCCTCTCACAAGTCCATTCCACAAATCCATTCTTACCGGGCTCTCACCTTCCCCGGCTCTCTGAAAAGAATTAAATAAGTGTACTCCTCTTGATCTTAGATTTCATTATTATTTTCTAGAGAAAAACAAAAAGGGCCCTCCATCCAAAAAGGACGGAAGACCCGTGGTGCCACCTTCATTAGCCAAAAATCAGCTCACTTAACCGATATCAAAGCAACGCAACTATCTGCTTGAATATCTGCCTCTTTTAACGATGAGGATTTCGCCAAAGCCTACTGACCCTATAGGAGGTTCGGTTTGGAGGCTCCGAAGTCCATTCACTCTTACGTCTACACTGATTTGCACCAACCATCAGCTCTCTATAGAATCCGTAAAAGTTACTACTCTTCATCAATGCCATGCCTTTATTGATTTTTATATTAAACCATCTTAAAGCATATTGTCAACAATATTTTTTAGAAAATTCAATTTAAGGATATTCCATTTAAAGGATTGTTGTTTGATAGTTATTTTAAAATAAAGATGTCAATATTAACGTTAGCACATCATATGAAGGCGGGATAGAAGAGAAATGGATCATATTGAACGATTATGCCCGAGTTCAGAGGCTGTGAGAAATAAATCATCCTCAGCTGGTAAAAAGAAAAAATCAGGTGAACTTTCCAAACAAAAGTGGGCAATACTCTCATTGTCATCAATTCCGTTAGTAATGACGCTTGGTAATTCCATGCTAATACCCGTCCTGCCCTCAATGGAAAAAGAATTATCAATCACAGCGTTCCAAACAAGTATGATTATAACGGTTTATTCCATCGTTGCGATTTTCTTAATTCCAGTGGCAGGATATTTATCGGACCATATTGGACGAAAAAAAGTAATTATACCAAGTCTCATTATTGCAGGAATAGGTGGTTTAATTTCAGGATGGGCCGCCTGGAAGTTGGAAAACGCCTATTGGATAATATTGCTTGGCCGAGCCCTACAAGGAGTGGGAGCAGCTGGAGCCATGCCAATTGTACTGCCTTTGGTTGGCGACATGTTCAAAAATGAAGACGATGTTAGCAGTTGTCTTGGGTTAATTGAAACCTCTAATACATTTGGTAAGGTTCTAAGCCCGATATTGGGATCCTTACTAGCAGGCTTTATCTGGTTCTTACCTTTCTATTCATTTCCGGTCTTTTGTACCATTTCAGTGATTATGGTAATGTTTTTAGTGAAAAGTCCAAAGTCTCGTTCCAAACCAATTCCTTTTAAGCAATTTTTCACAAATGTAAAGAATACCTTTACCGAAAAAGGAAAATGGTTATACGCTATCTTTTTTATTGGCGGGATTTTGATGTTAGTCCTTTTTGGCATATTATTTTATCTCTCTGAAATCTTTGAAACCGAATATGGGATAAAAGATTTAAAGAAAGGATTGTTTCTTGCATTGCCGCTTGGGGCACTTTGTTTGTCATCGTTTATTGCTGGCAAATTAATTAAAGATAACAAGGTACTAATGAAATGGCTCACCTTTGGAGGCATTGTTATCGCTGCAATTTCTATAGCCGCCCTTTGGCTATCGATAAAGCTTTGGTTTATGATTACGATGTTTTTAATAGCCGGAATCGGAATTGGAATTGGTCTACCATGTTTAGACGCTTTAATAACTGCGGGAATTGAGAAGGAAGAGCGTGGAACTATCTCCTCTATTTATAGCTCGATGAGATTTATTGGTGTTGCAGCCGGTCCTCCGATTATTGCGTTGTTAATGAAACAGGAAAATTATTGGATTTTTATTACACTGAGCGGGCTTAGTATTATTGCAGCTTTTGTGGCCATGTTTGCAATAAAGCCTGGCGAAAAAAAAGCACATTAAAACAAGCGCTGGAGTAGCCCTCCAGCGCTTGTTATTAGGTGAACATTAGGCATACTATGTGTTTGGCTTAGATTTCTTTACCTTTTTATTTTGTGGGGTCATCTCGTTGGCAAATTCTTCGCTATTTATACTTTTCGCACTTTGCAGACCTGATTTTGTTTTAATATTCCGCTTCGTCAATATTCTCACCACCCTACATCAAGATGGCTATAATTTAACCAAACGAAAACTTATCATACAGTGAAATATTATTAATTTGGACTTAACCATTCAGGATCTCTATTTACACATATATGACATTTTTCAGTTTCTTGGTTATAGGAGTAAAATGTATGTCCACAATCGATACAATTCTTTTTATGTAGCTGTTCAACCCGTTCACATTTACTTTTAATATCTAGTTCAATCTCAATCGCATTTTCCGGACAAACATCCGTACACGAGGCACAATTCACACACTTTTGGTTTCCGATATGAAGGTTACTTTCCTTCAAATGAAACACTTCTTCCGGACAAAGCGAAAAGCAAGCTTGGCAAAGGGTGCATTTATCTTTGTGCATTTTTACTGAGAAAAGTTGATAATCAGGATAATATTTCGAAAGCTTCCAGTCATCCTTTTCAACCTTCCAAGCCGCTGGAGCCATACTTTTAGCAAGCTGTATTCCTTCTTTTCGAAAAGACACAAAGAAGGCTCTCCTCGAAAGCACTTTATCCATTACTTTTTCAACAACAAGAATTGGACTTTCATCAAGTAATCGTAATTGTTCATTTGTATCACAAATTATAGTTTCCCATGCGATGTTCATTGTTTGACGAGTAACTTGAATGGATGTCATTCCTCTTTTTTTTAAAATGAGCAGTTCTTTTACAGCAGGTGTATAACTTGGGTCATAAACCAAGCTTCTGTTATCAAAAATTCGGTTACATGCTATACCTTCAATGGCAGACAATGGGCAGGCAATGATACACTCACCGCACATCAAACATTTTGTTTTATCGATGATGAGTAAATTGTCTTTTATTTCAAAAGCATGCTGCTCACATCTATCTAGGCAAAAACTGCACGTTGATTTTCGATTTCGTAATCTTATACATTCAGTCGAAATTTTTATTTCTTCATGCAGACTCTCCAGCCAATTTACGAGAATAGACATCTAATCACCAACTTATTTATATGAGGTTTTAAACTAATTTTGCATCCCTATGGGGCGTGATGACAATGTTCGGTTTCGTTATTGCCGGACTAGGCATTCCTTTTATTTGACTAATGTTTCCATACTTCTTTCGAAGTTCTTTTATCGGTCCAAATTCAATGGCTCCTAATGGACATGTTGCAACGCAAACGGGGTCTTCCCCTTTTTCCTGAAGGTCCATACAAAAATTACATTTGTTTGATTTAAATGTTTCTTTGTTGTATTGTGGTCCACCATAAGGACATGCCTTGACACATAATTGAGTACCAGCGCAAATCTCCTGTTCTATTGTTACAACCCCATTCTCATCACTCTTCATAATGGCACCAGTCGGACAGCTTAGTATACAAGCAGGCTGTTCACAATGGTTACAAGCAATTGAGAAATAATACGATTTCACATTTTGGACAATACCTCCATTTGCCTGCTGCATATAAGAACCTTCTTCTTTCGTATAAACCCGGCGAAAGTTAATCCCTACTTCTATATTGTTTTTATCTTTACAAGCCACACTACAGGCCTTACAGCCTTGACAGATACTTTGATTGATATAAAATCCTATTTGATCCAAAGCAATCACTCCTTATGCTTTTTTCACTTCAACAAGGTTTGTTAATTGTGGATTTGATTTCGCAAGAGGAGTTGGTCGTTGTGATGTTAACACATTTATGGATCCCCTTTGGTCTATGCCTGTTTTGTCAGGTGTATACCATGCACCTTGTGGAATACCAGCCACTCCAGGAGTTATACGAGTTGTTACCTTTACATCAATATACAAACTTCCCCGCTCATTAAAAACTTGAACTCTATCTCCATCCTTTATTCCACGCTTCTGGGCGTCATTAGGATTCAGCCACATTTCCTGCTTAGCTGCTTCCTCAAGCCATGGCATATTATCATAAGTGGAATGACATCTCCGCTTATAATGCCAACTTATGAGCTGTAATGGATACTTTTCTATTAATGGATCTTCCGGTCCTTCCCATGAAGATATATATTTAGCAATAGCAGGTATTTCTTCTTGCTGGTTCATATCCCAAAGGGTTTTAGAAAATAATTCAATTTTTCCAGAAGGTGTTTCAAAAGGATTGTTTTCTAAATCATCAATTTGTGCCTTGAAACCAACGAGCGGTTCATCAAATTTAAAATGATGAACACCTTTTTCCCTGAATTCTTCAAATGTAGGGAAGTTTGGATCCAGCTCCTCACGTGTTCGTTTAACACTTTCTTTTACCAGATCGAGTATCGTCCTGCCTTCAGTAAATTGTTCCTTAACCCCTAATTTATCTGCCACTTCTGCAAATACATCATATTCATTCCGACATTCATAGAGTGGATCGATCGTTTTATCTCCAAAAACAACGTAATCTCCAAAACACCAAGGCACACCTATATCGTACCTTTCAAAAAAGGTTGTTCCTGGTAGAAGAATATCTGCATATTTAGCACTCGGGGTCATAAAAAGATCACTGACACAGATAAATTCTACTTTGTTTTCATCCTCTAATAGGCTTGTTGTTTTATTAATATCAGCATGCTGGTTTACCAACATATTCCCTGCCATATTAAAAATCATTTTAATATTAGCAGTTAATTTATCAGTTCCTTGAAGCCCATCTGCTGCGGTCATCTCTGTGCCTTGTTCTACGGCCTTTGTCCAAAGAAAACAAGGAATAGATGCCTTCACCGGATTTTCTACCTTAAATGGATAAACAATATCTGCCCGACTCCAGTAACCCGTTCCAGCTGCCCAGCCTCCAAGTTTACCAACATTTCCTGTCAAACAAGCCAGCTGTGCACCTCCGCGCATAAATTGTTCACCATACGCCTGCCTTTGTGCAGCCCACCCTTGAATTAGTGCTGCAGGCTTTATCGTCGCATAGTTTCTCGCAATTTCACGAATTTTCCCAGCAGGCACTCCGCATATTTTTTCGGCCCATTCCGGTGTTTTTGCTACTCCGTCTTTTTCGCCTAATAAATAACTCTTCACTGACTCTTCCCTTGCAATACCTTCAGGCATATGGTCACCATCAAAGCCTACACAATATTTATCAAGGAATGCCTGATCATGTAATTTCTCTGTTACAAGGACATAGCCCATTGCGTCCATCATCGCGTTATCAGTTGTTGGTTTAATTGGAATCCACTCATCAGCAAATGCAATCGCGGTATCCGTATATCGAGGGTCAATGAGAATAATTTTTGCTCCGTTTTTTCTAGCCTGCATTAAATAATCACGATATGGAGTCGAGAAAATCATTTCTGACGGATTTTGCCCCCATAGGATGATGTACTTAGAATGTAATAAGGAATCAAAGCTGCTGCCTGAATTGTTCGTTCCATAGGTAAATGGCGTTGCCACATTTCCTGCCCCGGAACTATAGTCATTCCGGTAATTTAAATATCCGCCAGTTAATGCTAATACCTTTCTCGAACTATTCCTGCCGCCGTGAAGCCCCCAGCTTTGTCCAGAAGCGTAATTGACATATCTGGATTCCGGACCATATGTATCACCAATTCGTTTAATCTCAGAGGCAATTGTATTAATCGCTTCATCCCATGATATTCTTTCAAACTTACCTTCGCCTCGCTTTCCTATCCGTCTCATCGGATACTTCAGGCGGTCAGGATGATAAAGTAAATTACGATAATTTCGCCCACGGACACATGCCCTAAGAGGAGGAATGCTGGGATCACCGCTTTCCTGGGTGTCGGTTGCTACGCGAACCACTACACCGTCTTTTACATATGCCTTAATAACACAGCGGCCTCCACAATTATTGATACTGCAAGTTGATACGACCTTATCCCAATCGCTGGCACTTGCAACATTTTCTTCCTTTTGCTTGTCGATTAATAATTTAGTCCCTACACCACCAGCAATAACTGGGACTCCAATTGCCCCTGACCATTTTAAAAAAGTTCTACGCTGCATTCTATTAGCCAATAAACTCTTTACAGGACTGTCTTTTGACATGGATAATTGCCTCCTTATTCTCATTATGTGAAATTCTTCACAAAAGTAAAGTGCAGTTTTCACCTCTAACTTACTCGTACTCCTAATAACTCAATTTTACTTGATACTTATTAAATAAATCTTAAATTTGACATCGTTCACAGTTATTTCATAATATTTATCCATATTTTGATAACAATTTGAGGTCGAATGGTGTCATTTGTTTCTAGTTAATCTCGAAATATGTATATAATAAAAAAGAAACTATTTTGCAAAGGATGATCTCATTGAATATAACTGGTCATACAGTTGAAAAACTTGTCGATCCATTTGGATTATTAAGCGGAGACCGCTATGAATTTTTTCTTGAAATAGAAGTAGAGGAAGAGGATGAACTATACTCTGAAAAAGGCGTTGGAATTAAGGTCCTGTTTGTAGCAGATGAAAAGGGACCAAGAATTTCGCACTATCACCTCTATGAAAGAGGCACAGAAAAAGTCTTAGACTTTGCTCTTGAAGAAGACGAGGAATTAGCAGTATTTGATTATTGTAAGGAAAACATTGATTCATAAGAAAAGCAGAGGAATATCCCCTGCTTCATCTTATGTTATTACATAAAGTTTTTACTATGATTATGAATGACCTGTAATTCTTTCGTGGAAAGGCTCATTTCACTTTTGCATATTGGACAGAGGGGCACTTCAGTGCTCTTAAAATTGTCACGAATCCAGCATTTACAGTTATCTGAATTACATTCCCAAATTTTAGTTTCTTCAAGCTTTACTTCTTCATCATTTCTTCTACCAAACGCCAAAATGATCACCCCTTGTACTTTTTGCAAGACTGTTGGACACTTTGATTTAAGTTTAACATCTTTTATAAAGATAAAAAGGTGATGCCTTATCATTGCACCACCTTTTTATTTTTCATGAATTAAGCTTTAACTACGTTAGCAGCTTGTGGTCCACGAGCACCTTCAACGATTTCAAAAGATACTGATTGACCTTCTTCTAAACTTTTGAAACCCTCTGATTGGATAGCAGAGAAGTGTACGAATACGTCTTGACCGCCATCAGCTTCAATAAATCCAAATCCCTTTTCTGCATTAAACCATTTTACTTTACCGTTATTCATGAATAGAACCCCCAAAATTTTGTTCACTTTTAGCACATAACCATTTAATAAATCAAAAAGTCGTAATGCACCAGGTAATAGACATCACCCACACATCGTGCAGTTACGACTACTTAAACCAAAAAATATTTACACGAACTTAAAAGCGTACCTTAATCATACTCTTTATTACTCTAAAAGTCAATTAAATTTACAGTATAGCATACTACTAAGCTACTAACTATAAAAAATAACAGGGATATTTATTTTTTTTCATAATCCCCCTTTAAAAAGATCTCCATAAAGTTTTCAACGAACTTTGGGATGTCAGCTTCCATACCGATGTAATCTAAAGTTTCCAAGGGCTCAGGATCCGGTTTTGGACGAAAATCAGCAATACTCTTTCCTTTGGCATTTCCAAATTCCTCTACCTTCACTCTTCGGGGTATATATTTAAAAATTTCAGGATTGGTTATTGCCATTAAGGGGACAACATCGTGAATAGGAGCACCTTTTATTCCCGGAACGTTTTTTTGGTAGGCTTTAAAATAATAATCAAATGTCGGTTTTAGCAATGGGCGAAAAGATGTTGGACTGTTTTCTGCAAGTATTTCGACCATCTCAGGCGTTATGATCGCTCTATTGGTGATATTCAATGGATATAGATGAACATTATGAGCCTTTTCCATAACGATTCTTGCTGCAATAGAATCTGAATAGAAATTGGCTTCCGCTTCTGCTGTTATATTTCCCGGAACTAGGAATGCACCGCCCATAATATAAAATTCCGTTATATCCTTTAAAGCATTGTCACCATATAAGATAAACATGAGAGCTAACTCTGTTAATCTTCCTACATTGACAATGATTAAATTTCCCTTATATTGATTAACGATTTCAAGGATTTTGTTATAATCATGAACTTTTATATTTTGAAAAGAATCAGGAGGTCTTATTGGCCCTAGTCCTTCTGGTCCATGTATTTCCGGATAATACTGAACAGGTTCCCCAGATAAAGGACCAGCTGCACCAGCAATAATCGGAATATCCTCCCTGCCGCCTAATTCAACTAAATAAGCAGAATTTTTAACGGATTGTTCTTTTTTTGTATTCCCATATCCACTAACAATGCCGACCAGATTTATATGTGGATTTAATAAAGCGTACATAATTGCAAAAGAATCATCAATCCCAGGATCAGCAAACAAAAGCACATTATAAGCCATTGCACTCCCCCGCACATCTTCATTTTTGCGTCCTTTCATCATCATATGTAAGAGCCCGGATTCAAAATACCATCATTTATAAGACAAAAAGTCGCAAAAAACCGACTCGAGGTCGTCGAATCGGTTTTTTTGATTATGCTTCTTTTTTTACCTTTGGTGCTGCTTTTTTCCTAGGGGCTGCAGGCTTTTTGACAACTGTTTCCTTCTTCGCTGCACTTTCTTTATTTATAGCTGTTTCCTTTTTTATTGCAGGTTCTTTTCTTCCAGCACCTTCGCTTCTAGGCTTGGTCCTATCAATCGAAGCCTGCAGTGCTGCCATTAAATCGGTAACGTTAGAAGGTGTCTCTTTAGCTGTCGGGGTGACGGTTTCTTGTCCTGTACGTTTTAATTCAATTAACTCTAATAATGCTGACCTGTATTCATCGGTGTATTTTTCAGGTTCAAATTCAGTAGTTAATTGATCAATTAACATAATCGCAGTAGCTAATTCTTTATCAGTAACCTTATCATCTGCCGGGACATTTGGAACGTCTCCCGAACGGCGGACTTCGTCTGGAAAATGAATCGTCTCCATGACCAATGTATTATCATACACACGAATGACTGCCATTTGTTCTTTAGAGCGAATAATAATTTTTGCTATACCTACCTTGTGGGATTCCTGAAGTGCTTTTCGAAGCAAGGAATATGCTTTCCCACCGCCTTCATTAGGGGACATATAATAACTTCGGTCAAAATAAATAGGATCTATTTCTTCCATTTTGACAAAATCAATAATTTCTACTGCCTTTTCTTCATTTTCCTTCCGAAGCTTTTCAAGGTCTTCTTGATCCAGAACCACAAATTTCCCTTTTGTATATTCGTATGCTTTCACAATTTCCTCTGGTTTTACTTCCTGTTCACATACAGTGCAAATTTTTTCATATTTAATCGGTGCATGGCATTTATCATGCAACGTTCGAAGTTTAATGTCTTTATCCTCAGTGGCTGTATGAAGCTTGATTGGGATATTTACAAGCCCAAAACTAATGCTGCCTTTCCACATCGTATGCATAAGTGCAAATCTCCATTCTTTTTATTATTATTGTGGTTTTTTGCTTTAAGAGAAATTCCTAAAAACATTTGGTAAAGGATGAAACCTGTTGGTTTGAAACAAAATAAAGGAAAAAGAGAGGAAATTAATCAATGAAACCGATGCTGCCAACACTAACATTCGACCTAAGCGTTCAACCTGATTGGCTGTACGAGGTTAAGTATGATGGATTTCGAGCGATTTTGAATTGGGATAAAAATGGGATTACCTTAACCAGTAGGAATGACAAGCCCTTGCTGCCACAATTCCCAGAGATAAAGGAATTTCTTGAGCCGCTAGAGGAATTCTTTCAACCTCTTCTGCCGCTTCGACTTGATGGAGAGCTTGTTCTACTTGAAAATCCATATAAGGCCAATTTCTCTGCGATCCAAGTCCGTGGAAGATTAAAGGCTTCAAAGAAAATTGTTGAACAAGCAGAAAAGGTTCCTTGTCGTTTAATGGTCTTTGATATCCTAGTATTAGCTGGCAAACCTCTTCATTCAAAAAAATTTAAAGAACGAAAGGAGAGACTGATCGAGCTTTTTAAACAGCTCGATTTCCCACTAGAAGCAGACCCCTATAATCATAACTTACTGCAGCTAGTTAAAGCCCATAAGGACTTTTCAAAATTATGGGAAAACGTTGTTCTCCATGATGGTGAAGGGATTATTGCAAAACAAAAAAACAGTCAATGGGAAGAAGGAAAGAGATCCTTACATTGGTTAAAATATAAAAACTGGAAATATGTATCCTGCTTTATTACAGCATTTGAAAAGACAAATGGGTACTTTTATGTTGGAGTATACAAGGAAGGAAGTATTCAGGGAATTGGTCAAGTACTATTTGGCTTTAAACCAGACGAGAAGCAAGCTCTTCAAAGTACGATTAAACAGAATATGGTGAGTGAAGACACCAAGTTTATCTATGTCGAGCCTGCTATTTGCTTAGAGGTGAAATACTTAGAGCTTTACGAAAATCAGCTGCGTGAACCTCATTTTCATCGCTTCCGTTTTGATTTAAAGCCTAATGAATGTACATATGAACAATTTATCTTTAAGCAAAAAAATTTACCGGAAGATTTGGATATTACCCACCCTGATAAGCCTCTTTGGAAAAACCATGACATTCAAAAGGTAGATTTCATACTGTATCTAAGGGAAGTATCACCATATATGCTGCCTTTTTTAGAAGATCGAGTCCTAACAGTGATTCGCTATCCGCACGGAATGTTCGGTGAACCTTTTTATCAAAAAAATTGTCCAGACTATGCACCCGATTTTGTTCATACACATATATCAGAAGGAATTGATTATATCGTTTGTAACAATCTAAAAACACTCATCTGGCTCGGTAATCAGCTTGCGATTGAATACCATATACCATTTCAAAAAATTAACAGTAAGGGAGCGAGTGAAATTGTCTTTGATTTAGATCCTCCCTCAAAGGAAGAATTTCACTTAGCGGTAAAAGCTGCATTGTTCATTAAAGAGATTCTTGATCAATTAAATCTAATTGGATTTATAAAAACATCTGGAAATAAAGGATTACAAATTTATCTGCCTTTGCCTGAGGACGTATTTTCCTTTGAAGATACACGTTTATTCACAAGCTTTATAGCGGACTATTTGATTTCGAAGGATCCAGATTCGTTTACAACGGAACGAATGAAAAAAAATCGTGGAAATAGACTTTACGTTGACTATGTCCAGCATAGTGAAGGAAAAACAATTGTAGCACCCTATTCCATGAGAGGGAATGAGCATGCCGGTGTAGCCACACCACTATATTGGGACGAAGTGGATGATACCCTAAATCCTGTGGACTTTAACATGGAAAATGCATTACAACGAATTAGAAAACAAGGTGATCCATTTAAGAATTATTTTCAAACAAAAACGATTCAGCCTTTTGGACCCGTGCTCGAAGTGTTGAAAGCAAACAAGGTCACATAGAACCCTATGTGACCTACATAAACTTATTTAGTTATTACAAACCAGCTTTCTTAAGAAAGTCTTGTGCGTCTGCTTGCAACTTTTCGTATGTTGACTGCTCGGTAAATTCCTCTTTCGAACTTACAGAAAAGGTTTCGCTTTCTAGGTCCACATCCACATATGCTTGGTACATGTACGTTGCATTACCAATCAGATCAATGCTGTAGTTTTCATCGTCTTCATGAACGACACATTGCACTCTACCACCATTATTGTAAACATTAACTATTTCTTCCACGTTATTCAGTTCTTGCAGGCATGTTACCAATGAAGAGGCCGACATGGCCGTTCCACAAGCATTTGTGAAACCCACTCCCCGTTCATAGGTGTTTACATAAATACTTCCCTCTGCCAAATTTTTAACAAAGCTTACGTTTACGCCATCCGGAAATAACTCATTTGGGTTGTTAACCTTCTCGCTTATCACTTTTTGCACGCCAGATTGCAATTGTTCTGTATTTACGATTGAAATTAAGTGCGGATTGGGGACCGCCAGCGCAGTAAATGTTAACTCCTGTGAAAGCTCTGAGATTTTTTCATTTAGTAAATTGGCTTGATTTAATTTCAAAGGTAAATCTTCCAATAAGAATGAAACCGGCGAAATCTCTACTTGGTAGGTTATCACATCCGGATAAATATCCTTTTGTTCACTAACCTTTAAATTCGCCTTCATGGTTTCAATCGTGGCTTCATTTAGTCCTTTCATTTCACAAACATATCGGGCGACTAACCGCAAACCGTTACCACACATGGAAGCCTCTGAACCGTCCGAATTAAAAACCCGCATTTTTCCATCAGCTTGGTCGCTGTTCATGATGAAAAGAATACCATCCGCTCCTAAATCGGAATCTCGGTCACATAATAATGTAGCAAGCTTAGCCCTTTCACCTTCCGAAAAGGAATAAGCATTCGTTATTTCATCAATTAAGAGAAAATCATTTCCTGAACCATGACCTTTAATTAAATCGATTTGCACTACGATAACCTCCGCAATTTTTATACCTTATTCTATCAAATATTCAATTAGAAAGACACTTCCTTATCTCTCAATAAAATATTCATTAATTAGAAATGACATCGTTAATAGCTTGTCCTTTTCTGATAGGTTTTCAGTTAGCGAAAGTACTGGTGTATTTGGTTCTGGAAAACGACCGCTCCATTCAACAGGCATCCACCCGCGTCTCAGCCGCCCGACCTGCTTCCCCGATTGATTTAAGACTCGTTCATCCATAAAAAAACCTGAACCTTCAACTGAGCCAAACAATCTACCTGTCACATCTACCATTTCTTTCTTTTGTTTTAACCATGTTACATGCTCTTTTTCATAACAGCCTAAATATCTCCTGTTTTGATCATAGACTTCAATTATGAATGATTTTTTTATTTTGTAATATCCAATAGGCCCCCCTTGGCTATCATAGAGTACATAAATTCTTGGTTTCCTAAACAGATAAACGCCCTTTTGCCAATATCTCTCAATCTTTCCTGCCTGGTGTCCATCAGGATAGAAAAGGTGCAAACTAGAATCTTGCTGATTCATGTAGACAACCACAAGATGTCGCGCAGAAAAAATACTTTTATATGAACTGGACAATTGAGGCATATTTCGATCAATGGAAATAGCTTGTTTTACTCTATATAGGTAGATCTGAAAGCTTATAAAGCTGTACACCACAAAAGGGATGGTAAGTAACATAATTTGATTGTTTTGAAAAAAATATAGATTTCCAACAGCGATGGTGATAGCAGGAATGAGCGCTGCAAGGCTTCCATTTAAAGTAATATTGGCACTGTCACGGTAAAATTCATGTATTTTCATCCTGAAAACTCCTTATCTGCCCCTCTTATATATATTCTATTAAAGATGGATAAAAAAAATGATAGGAGTTTTCTTTATATCCGCTATAAAAGATTAATAGAAAAAAGAAGCCAATTGACTGGCCTCTTGATTACGGATTCCCTTTTTTAAACATGGCTAATTATGAGGCAAGCTCTTTTCTCTTAAATACGAACACACTAAACAATAGAAAAATGAGAATGATTACCAGCGCTACTAAACTTGCAGGGAGGGTATCATCAGGAAGTTCCCCTGCCGTAAGCAAGGCGCCTGCATAACTAGTTAACTGCGAAGGGCTCCATTCTAGTAAGTGAGAAAGTGCACCGCTGAGGATACTTACTGCCAGCGCGAGTGCTAATGAGATAAATCCTGCCACTCCAGGCGATAAAAGAGCTGAACTAAAGAACACTGTAACCGTTACTATTAATGTCAGCCATAATCCATATAAAACGAACGATTGAAAAAATTCCCCAATCGGTACCCAATCAAATAACTGCCCCGTATAATACCAAGTTGATAAGTAACCAATAAATAAAGAAATCCACACTAGCAAAAGACTACCCGCCCATTTAGAGGTAACATAAGATAGATAAGAAACCGGCTTTACAAGGATCATCGCAGCTACTCCACTCTTCCTTTCACCTGCAATGATACCCATTGTGCCAAGGACAATGACTAACACCCCGATTGTCGAATATTGACTTAGACCCGAAGCTAATACAGCCCCTGCTGTTGGTGTTGGTATTTCAAAAACTGCTCCTTCAGGCAGACCGCCCACCGATTTAATAATTTGTGGTAAATAATAACTCGTTAATGGCTCTTTTACACCTAATAAAATAAAGGTAATTGGAACCCAAATCCATTTAAAATTTCTCCACATCTCTATAATCTCTTTTTGAAAAAGTGTCATCCATTGGCTCATTTCCCCACCACCTTCATAAATACATCTTCAAGGGTCATACTGCTTATTTCAAATTTATCCAATTGCCAGTCTTTATTGGAGATTAATTTCAAAAACTCCTTCCTTGCCGTCTCTACATCGGTAACAAACACACTAATTCGATTTCCGTCTATCAGAATAGATTTTGTTAAATGATTGTTCCTAAAAGTACTTTCCATTTCCTCTGTTTTCTTACGGAAGATTAAGTCTATCTTTGCCTGCTGGTGCCGTTCACGCAACTCAACCATTGTTCCGGATTCCACAATTTCTCCATTATGTAAAAATAGGATCTCATCGCAAACCTCCTCAGCATCATTCAAAATATGCGTGGAGAACAGAATGGTGGTCTCCTTTTTTAATCCTTCGAGCAGCTCTAAAACCTCTCTTCTGCCAAATGGATCTAATGCAGACACAGGCTCATCTAACATGACAAGCTGTGGACGGTGAATAATCGCCTGTGCAATACCGAGCCTTTGCTTCATCCCGCCAGAGTATTTTCCTACCCTCCTATTCTTTGCGTCACTGATTCCAACCTGCTCTAGAAGCTCTAAGGAACGTTCCTTTGCCTCTTTGCTTGTTAAGCCAGCAAGCTTGCCGACGTATTGAAGAAATTCGAATCCTGACATCCAGTCATAAAAAACAGGAAACTGAGGCAGGTAGCCAATTAAGTGGCGGATATCTCCATCCTTTTTAGCATCGCTAAAAGAAATAGATCCTGCAGTGGGTTTCATTAATCCTGATAGCATCCGGAGTGTCGTTGTTTTCCCTGCTCCATTGGGACCCAATAGGGCAATACACTTGCCCTTTTCAAGTACAAAATCCAGTCCCTTAATCACTTCATTTCCTTGAAAACTCTTCTTTAAGCCTTTAATTTGGATGAGAGACATTAATCATTTCTCCTTCCAATCACAAAATATAGAATAGGGCCAATAATATTTACAAAAATAATGATAAATACCCAAAGCAGTTTAGGGCCATTCGTTTTTTCGATTCGAGATAAATCCACTAGTGATACGATTAGTAAGATAAGTTGAATGATAAAGAGCGGTGCGATTAATCCCCAGTTCATACCTTCTAATAATTCCATGCCAGTTCCCCCTTGTTAAAGCTTTATATATTGATATGACGTTTGAACTATAAAAACGTTCAAAACCCAGCAAAAATTTTTTTTGCTGGGTTAGTTGGCCTATATTTGATTTTTTTGGCTGTGTTAAATTGGCCTGTTGATTTGTGTTCCACTAAAGAATGCTTCTTGGAATAATCATCGCAGGGACAGGCCGTCTTTGCCTGTCCGAGGCACTTCGCTTTCCGCAGGCGTTGCGGTGAGCCTCCTTGGCGCTAGCGCCTGTGGGGTCTCACTTGCTCCGTACTCCTGCAGGACATTGAAGGGCTTCCTTGAATTTGCCCACGCACGAAGAAAATGCGATAGCATTTTCGAGGAGTCTTCGTGCCTTCCACACAAATTAACAGGGTGCAAAATCAAAAGTTAGCTTTAACACAGCCATTATTTTATAACTCTAAAGATTAGTGGGAATCGATATTCATTTCCTTCATATGCCTTGACTGCTGCAATGATTGTAAATACTAGGGCCATGATTCCTAATATCCATAATAAGAAAATGCCTACGATTAAGAAAATTAATATTCCGCTTATTACGGAATAAACCGTGTATGAAATGAAAAAATTAAAATATTCTCTTCCATGATAATTGATAAATGATGACTCATCCTTTTTTAATAACCAAATAACAAGAGGACCTATAATCGGAAAAAATAGACTAACAACATAGAGAATTGCCGCAAGCATTTTTTCTTCACTTTTTATCATTTATGATTCCCCCAACGGAAAATTTTTTCTATCTTTCCCTAATATTTACGTTGCCATTACGAAAAGGTTTCATAATTTTTTCAAAAATCATTATTTTCCACTATCCACTCATTCTTCCAGTTGATAAAATGGTAAAAATAATATTATCAACGTGCAGAAAGGTTTAATGATCATGAAAATTCTTTTAAAAAATGCAACCCTTTATCCAGTTACATCTGAACCACTAAAAAATGGTGATGTTCTCATAGAAAATGGAAAAATCATAAAGGTTGGAAAAAATCTTCAAACTGATTTAACCGTTAAAATCATTGATTGTCATCAACTCTATCTTTTACCAGGCTTTATTGATGTGCATACCCATCTAGGGCTATACGATGAAGGAACTGGCTGGGCTGGTAATGATGCAAACGAGACAGCAGAAGCAATGACTCCTCATATTAGAGCCATTGATGGTGTTTATCCTCTAGATCCTGCTTTTTCCGATGCCATCAAAAGTGGAATCACCACTGCACATGTCATGCCTGGAAGTGCAAATGTGATAGGTGGTACTACATCTGTAATCAAAACAACCGGGAAGAATGTAAAAAAAATGGTTGTCCAGGAAATTGCAGGTCTTAAGCTTGCCTTAGGAGAAAATCCAAAAAGAATTCATAGTCAGGGGAATAATGACTCAATAACACGAATGGGAATTATGGGAATGCTCCGGGAAGCGTTCTATAAAGCAATCCATACAGATAATCCAGATAATCTAAGAGTAGCTCCCCTAGTTATGGCCTTAAAAAGGGAAATTCCCGTTAGAATTCATGCTCATCGGGCTGATGATATTATTACTGCCTTACGCCTAGCTGAGGAATTTAACCTGGATCTAAGAATTGAGCATTGTACAGAAGGGCACTTAATTGCCAGCGAGTTAGCTGGGATGAACTTAAAGGTTTCAGTCGGTCCGACCTTAACCAGGAGATCAAAAATCGAACTAAAAAATAAGACCTGGAAAACTTATCAAGAACTCACAAATAACGGTGTCGAAGTATCGATAACAACCGATCACCCCTATACACCTATTCAGTATTTGAATATATGTGCGGGGATTGCCGTTCGAGAAGGATTATCAGAACAAAAAGCATTAGAAGGAATCACCATTTTACCTGCGAGGAACCTAAGGTTAGACCAACAATTAGGAAGCATTGAAGAGGGAAAAGAGGCTGATTTAGTGCTGTGGAGTCACCATCCTTTTCATTATTTAGCAAAACCAAAATGGACGATGATTGGCGGTGAAATCGTTTTCTCAGAACAGTAGAAATTTGTTGAAATTTGCCAATAAATAAACACGAAAAAACAACAAAAAACCTATTTATTTTTTTTATTTTTTCTAGTATGATACTCTAAGTGAAACCGAAAAAGGCCTAAAAATCTGGGGGGTAAATCACATTATTTTTCATCAACAAAAAAAATGATATAGGGAAGGCAAATGGTGCGCCACCAGTAATACCTGGTTCTAGTGGGTTCGATTCCCACCCCGAAATTTTTTAGTTTATCTGAATAAAAAATTTCGTGGGTGGGCCGCTTCTTTAGACATGGGATCGGATTGCCCAAATGGAGGGAAATTCAATGCTTAAGAAACGAGATCTTCATGACAGCCATGTATTATTTGAACTTATGTCGCATCCAGATGTCTTTCCTTTTGTGCGTCAAAAATGTTCTTCTTATGAGGAATTCATCTTTATGACGAAACAAACGCTCGAAGCTGAAGAGCGCGGAGAGTGTATTTCGCGGACCATTCTTGATGAATGGGGTGCCCCTATTGGAACCATTAATCTTTTTGATATTGAAGATAATGCAGGATTTTTAGGCACATGGCTTGGAAAGCCATATCATGGCAAAGGTTATAATGCCCCTGCAAAGGATGCCTTTTTTCAAGAGGTTTTTTATACATTAGGAATAGA
This sequence comes from Neobacillus niacini NBRC 15566, assembly GCF_001591505.1. Lineage (GTDB taxonomy): Bacteria > Bacillota > Bacilli > Bacillales > Cytobacillaceae > Neobacillus > Neobacillus niacini. The sequence continues at coordinate 82,401 of NZ_BCVA01000009.1, read as the reverse complement.
AACAATCTTTATGAGGATTCGTAAGGTAAATATCAGGTCTATTAAGGCTGCAGAAAAACTCCCTTATGTTGTTAAGGCAAATGAAACTAGAAAATCACTTTACGACCAGTTGAATGCAGATGGCGAAGTGTATGACTTATATGAAATACCTAAAGACCAATACTCCTTCTACCTCATGCGTAATAATGGTCCAGTACAAGAAGAACCATCACATTTATTAGAAGCATAAAGAGCAACCGGCTTTGGCCGATTGCTTTTTTTGTTATTAAGAAAATTTTATTAATCCGTTATATTTTGTTCCGTACCGGAATTTACTTCGCTAAAACCCATATGGAGCAAAAATTCTTCTAGTTCCTCGTTCGTTAATGTTTCAAAACGACCATCATGAAAGAATACTTGAGTTTGATTTGGATTAATACGGTTCATGTTAAAACTCATTTTATTTGCTCCTTTCATAGATGTGTTACATCTATTATCCACAAAAGGAACATAATTCATTCCAAAAAATAGAATAGTTCAAAAAATCGTAAAAGGAAAATTATTTTGACTGATTTTTTTGAGAACAGACTTTTCCGAGCACATCCTTACCTCCAGTGACAGGAATAATACTTCCAGTTATAAAATCGGACTTTTCGTCAACGAGAAAGGAAATGACACGCGAAATGTCTTCGCCTGTTCCATGTCTTCCTACTGGCACTCTTTCGCTAAATGTCGCTTCTTGGATACTCTTTTCCTTCCAGTGAGAAATGATATCCCCAGGGCAAACCATATTAGCGGTAATACCATTTGCTGCTTCTTCCATAGCAATCGTTCTTGTTAGTGAGGCAAGCCCTGTTTTTGCCGCAGCGAAAGCAGAACGGTAAATCCACCCAGGACTCGTTTCTACTCTATCAAAACCCATTGTGATGATTCTTCCCCATCGCCGCTCTCTCATATTAGGAATAATGGCTTTCGATAAATAAAAAACTGCATTTAAATTCCCATTGATTATATAATTCCATTCATCAAAAGAGTATTCCGATATTTTTTTTCTTTCATGGACATAGGGCCCTGCATTATGGATGACAATATCAAGGGAGTTGAACTCATTTATAACTTTTTCAACCATTTGTGTACAATCTAATTGATTTGCCACATCACCTTGAATACAAATAATTTTATTCCCGAATTTTTCTTCCATTTCCTTTGATAATAGTATGGCTTCTTCATGACTATTTCGATAGTTTATAGCTAGCTGATACCCCTGTTCGGCTAGCTGGCAGACAGTTTTTTTCCCTAAACCAGTAACTGCTCCCGTAATTAATGCCGTTTTTTTCTTCATGAGTCATTACCTCACAATAATGTTTTCTTAACTATATGCTTGGAAGGCTTGACTATATTTTAAAATTTCTGGTTATTTATAACGCCAGCAATCCTTGCTGCATAGAATAAGGTATGACTGCCTAGTGAGAGTTTGCTGAAAGGTGTGGAGTTTATGTTCCCGTTTAACTTTTTTCCTTTTAATAAAGATATGAAGAATAAGCTTCAGCATATGAAATCGGATGAAATCGACCAATTTATTAAAGGCATTTTGGGAAATGTAATGTCCTCTCAATCCGGAAGTGCCATGAATCCCCAGGATTTCGTCAATCATTTTCGTCCTCAACCCTCTCAGCAGGTAAATTCACAGAACTCTACAGCTTTTGAAACGCATGATTCTGTTTTTGTAAGAATACCGATTAAGGATGAATCACTCCTGAAGGATTTGCGGATTTATCATACTGCGAACCAGTTGACGGTCGAAAATATACCAGAGCTAGACCAAAAACATTCCATCACGCTACCTGCTGCCGTAAAAAGGAAAGGGTCCTCTGCAAAATTTAAAGATGGCATACTTGAAATCAAATTAATTAAATCTCATGACATCCACTATTCTCAAATCGATGTGACAGAAATCTAAAAAAGGAAAAGACAGCAACAAATCCTCAACTGTCTTTTCCTTTTTTACTCTAGCTTTAGCGCCTGGCTCATCTGTGTGAAAGCACTTCCTGCTTTTGTTCTTAATGACCTTCCATCTTCATTGAATCCTTCGATTCACTTGGATCTTCCGGTTCACTTGCAGTTCCAACGACGAATTCCTTTTTAGGCATGTTATGCATGTCTCTTGCGGTTACGTGAGAAATAATATAATAGGTTCCTTCTTGCTGAAATGATTTTTCTAAACGATAGATCCCATTCTCCGTATGCTCCACTTTGATTTTCTCATGCTTTTCATCATGGGCACGCCAAATTTCAAAGGTCACCTCATCGGCATCTTCAACATTTTCGTCTCCTTGGGTTACCTTTGCCTCAAAAACAATCGGTTCGTTGACATTTCCTTTTTCCGGGTTAATCGTTAACTCTACCTCTACAAACTCTGGTAATTCATCGGCTTTTTTGTCTTTATTATTGCATGCACTGATGCTTAATACAGATACGATAATAAGCATGAAAAATAAGTACTTTCTCATCTTTATCCCTCCTTTAGTAATTGCTCCATAACACCATTATGGAATAGTATAAGTGCTACCTTTGCTTCATTTGAGATGGTTGACTGAGTGATTCTTTTAATAGCAGAATAATATTTTTCAAATTTATTTTTACGAATTCTGGGATGAGAATTTTCATCCAGCAGTTCTCTAGAGACTGCTTCCTTAAGTGTGTCTTCACTGCTTCTATCACTCGCAGTAAGCAAACGATTATTCCAAATCTTTCGATATTCAGCTAATAATTCATCAAAATTGAAATCTGCAATCATCAAAATTAGCCACCTCCACATATCCCCAATTGCATTGTTACATACTTTCCAATATTATTGCAAAAAATAAATAACAATAATCTTGTGAAAGGAGATAAGCAATGTCAACACCTTATAAATGTCCCAATTGTAAAACCAATCGAAGCCGTTTTAATATTATCCAACAAGTTTCTCAATCTGTAAAACTAGACCCTCAATCGGGTGAGGTCCTAAGAGAATACAGCGAAAATGATTTAGAACCCTACCATCTGCCTTACAACGGACCAGACTATCGAATTCAATGTGCCTCCTGCGGCTTAATTGAGGACGAAAGGACGTTCATTAAATTTGGCCAGCAGGCTTAACATGTATGAAAAAACACCTTTACAAAGGTGTTTTTTCAATTCTTCAAATGATTTTCTTTTAAAAACGAGTCAGAATCTATTTTCCAGCCTTCCATCGTTGAAAAACGTATTAAATGAATTTCTCCTCGATAGTGCTGACGTCCTTTATTTTTTATAAACCAGTCAATCTCCACTGGTACATCCATACTTATTTCCTGTTTTAAATCTTCGGCAGGTAATATCGGCATCCTTGTGATTCGAACATTTTCAATTTTTCCTAATACAGGCTTCCAATTAAATTTTTGAACGCTGATTAACTTAGAAATAAACAAATCCTGCTGTTTTAAACCGGCAATATATGCTTCAACCGTCTCATATGGTGATGCCATACTCAAATACTCCTCTAACTTACCAGAAGCCTTAAAAATCATCAACATATGTGAAAGGTCCATCGCATTTGTTCGATGGGTAGTACTTCCGTAGAAGTGGATACAAAAATGCCCCGGAAAATTATTTTTTAGAGCTCCTGCGCCATGCGGCATCCCATGCATAGATCCAGCAATCCATTGGTCTTTACTGATCACGATAATTGCCCTCCGCTTCCAGCTCCATTTCCCTCCATAAATTTTTTTCATTATTTTCGTATCCTTCGGGGTCAAAGGCTGTACATCAGCATGATGACTTCCAGCACGTCTTTGGACATTAAACTTTTTCCCAGTCTCCATATCTAGAACGGTAAACTTTGAATACTTTGGCAAAACCTTATTGACTTCTTCCCATGGCAGCATTTCAATTTTATAACTAATATTAGTGGATGCATGAATCGCTTGACCATTTAGGAGGAAAAGAATAACGATCATGATAACTGTTTTCTTTTTCATCTAATCCCCCTTTACATGTAAAATAACTACATTAAAAGAGTTACCTGAAGAAGAAATGTTCATTCATTTTCTTTTTGGTTTTTGAATTCCTTTTCAAGTTTTTTAAGCTTTTCTTCTATCTTTGACCATTCGATATTTTCACCGATAAAAACTAAATTTAAGCGTAAGTTCATTTCTTCTTTCATGTAAAAAGGCATGCCATATGAGTATTGGAAAAGATATGGTTTTGATAATGGATCAAATTTCATATAGCCTTTGATCCGATAAATTTCAGCTGGTAAATCCTTCAAAAATTGTTCGAAACCATTATGACTAATCGGACCTTTAAATTGATAAACAAACGTAGTTAAATTGAGGGCTTTTATAGTAAATGCTGCATCCGTTTTGTTATCAAAAGAAATAGTCAGTTTTCTCAATTCATCCATTGAAACCTGCGAAAAATTGGTTAATAAACAACGTGCGGCTGAATTGATCCCTTGAATTTCAAAAATAATTTTTGCCTGCTCAGATTCTGACAGTTCATCCATTTTATTTATGAGGATAAAATCTGCGTGTCTGACCTGCTCGATAAGTAACTGTTGGAGCTGTGGACTTAATGCTTTTCTATCCCTCCATCTTAATCCGTCTACAGTCGTAACAATTCCTTTAATTGTAAATTGCTCTGCAAATAATGGTGAAAGAATGGCGTCTAGAACTTCAACAGGGTGTGCTGCACCAGTAGTTTCGATATAAATGACTTCTGGCTTTTCATTTACTAATAATCCCTGCAGCTGCGCTTCAAGCTTGTCCTGAATGGAACAGCAGATACAGCCCCCTAATAGTTCTTTCAGCGCCACATCCTCTTCACGAGCAACTTCCGAATCAATTGAGACCTTTCCTAGCTCATTCATCATTACAGCCGTTTTTCTGCCAACGAGTCGCTCATTCTCGAGTAATCGCTTTAAAAGAGTCGTTTTTCCGCTTCCTAAAAAGCCTGATAATATATAAACTTCTGTATTGTTCATAATGCTAACCTCTTTTTCATTTAATATTCCTTTTATTATATATGAAATTGGGCTAACAACTAGATAGAAGTGGATTATAATAATAGTAAAAAGAATATTCAGAAAGGACTATCTCTCATGATCTATGAGTATGTCTATCCAAAAAGTCTCCTGCATTTCGTTAGAAACCCTTCACATGAAACGTTAAAGGACCTTCTCCTCTACAATACAGGGGAGACAGATTTTCTAGATTTTAAAACAAAATGGACAGAATTTTCTAAGATGGCAAAACATACACTGGCAATTGCAAATTCGGGGGGCGGCTGCATTATAGTTGGTGTCAGTCAAAATGATGAGGGGGCTATTTCTTTAACTGGGCTTAATGAAGATGATTTTTTAGACAAAGCAGATATTGACAATAAACTTTCTAACTTACTACCCAAATACTTAAAATATCGGACAGAAGATTTTCATTATAGTAAGGACCAACCAGATTTGAGTAATAAACGGTTTCAGGTACTCATAATTGAATATGATCCAAAATACGTTCCCTATACTTCTGTTGTTCAACGAAATGAGCTTCGTTACGGCGCCATATATGTCCGACAAGGAACAAAATCACTCGAGGCAACCAATGACAAACTCGTGGAAATCATCCTTCGCAAGGTGCAGTCAGGAGGTTCTGGAGTGAATGAATATACCCTCAAAGAACATCTTGACCAGTTAAAGGAATTATACGAAGAGATTTCTTCACAAAAAGATAATGAGTATAGGCAATTTATTGCAGAATTAATCGAACGTAAAAAGGAAAGAATCCGTCAATTATTAGATGTTCTTCCTGAAAACTAAATTTTCTCAACAAAAAAGGCCTGAACCATATGGTCCAGACCTCTTCCTTATTTCATTTCCTCTTTTAGAACTTCAATTGCCTTTTGAAGCTGAGTATCATTTGTTTCAATCATTTCTCTCAGTTTTTCCATTAATTTAATAGTGGAATCCCCTTTTAATACTCCATTAACAGGTAAATTATTAGCGGTTTGGAAACTGCTTACAGCTTCTTGCGTCTTCTCATCAAAGAAACCATCAACGCGACCTGGGTCAAACCCTATTGCTTTAAGCATCTTCTGTGCTGTTTCGACTTCTGAGGAAGAACTAGATAACTTCAGCTCTTTATCCGGATTTATAATTGGTAATGATGCGTAATCCGGAAGCGGAACTTCGAAGTCAGGCTTAATACCTTTTTTATGAATCCAATTACCATTTGGCGTCAGCCATTTAGCAGTTGTAAATTTAATATTTGATTTATCAGAGAAATCCTTGGCTGTTTGAACGGTTCCTTTCCCAAAGGAAGTTTCACCAATAAGCTTTACTCCAGCAGATTCACTTACAGCCCCAGCAAGAATTTCAGACGCACTGGCACTGCCTTTGTCAATTAATACGACTAATGGGAAGTCAGGATTTCCATCGTTTTGTGAAGGGTACTCCTCTATTTTTCCATTACGATCTTCTACTTTTAATATCAATTTTCCTTTTGGTACAAACATACTTGAAATACTAATGGCCTCATCTAGTAATCCGCCCGGGTTTTGGCGTAAATCTAAGACTAACCCTTTCATGCCTTCCTTCTGAAGTTCATTTAACTTTGCAGCAAGGTCTTTGGATGTATTAGTAGAGAAACTGGTTACGTGAACCTTAGCAATACCATCGCCAACCATTTCCCCATAAACTGTTTCAATTGGAATATCATCACGAATAATCGGAACTTTTACCGGGGCATCCGTTCCTGGCCGTTGGATAGTCAACTCAACCTTAGTGCCCTTTTTACCACGGATAATGGTTACTGCTTCTGTCGAGGTCATTCCCTGCAGACTTTTTCCATCTACTGCCATAATGATATCATTCGGTTTCAATCCTGCTTTTTCTGCAGGTGATCCTTTGATAGGTGAAACTATGGTAATATGTCCGTCTTTCTCTTGGATTTCTGCACCAATACCTTGAAAAGATGAATTGATAGAGCTATGGAAGTTTTCTGCTTCCTCCACGCTCATATAGTCTGTATATGGATCATCTAAGGCCTTTACCATACCATCAATTGCCCCATTGATTAGTTTCTTTTGGTCAAGCTCCTGAAAATATCCGCTCTTTAATGTATCGTAGGCTTCGTAAAGTTTATCAAATTCTGATCTTTCGGTACCTACAGTTATAACTTTTTCTTCTCCAAATGATAGAGCAAATGTAGTAATTCCTGTAGATAATAATACAAGGAAAAACAAAATCAATATAAAATGAAATTTCTTAATGTGCATATATCCGGATTTTTTATCTGTTACTTGTTCTTGTTCAAGATGTTCTTGTTCAAAATTTTGTTCATCCAAAACCCTCACCACTTTCATTGTCAAAAAATAATATGTAAAACTAGCCCTTAAAGATTAGAATAACATCTTTTACTAAAAAATAAAAAAGAAATGTTACTCCTATAAAAAACCGGCACATCCTGCCTTAGACGTGCCGTACTGTATCTTTACATTTTCTTTACTTCGTTAAAATACTCCTCTAACGTCCAATTATGTTCGTACATAATTGTTGCTGCCTTTATTCCTACATAGCGAAAATGCCAGGGTTCATACATATAGTTGGTTATGTCCATTTTTTCTTTCGGATATCTTAAAATAAATCCAAAGCGATGAGCGTTTTCCTTGAGCCATCTTCCTTCTGTTGTGTTAGCGAAAGCTTCATTTAAGTATAATTTATTGGATTTGCTGGATATATCCATCGCCAGCCCTGATTGGTGCTCACTCGCGCCTGGATTAGCTACTGCCTCAGCAGCTTTTTCTATCCCAACTCTATTTACTTCAGCTTCAAACAACGATTGTTGCCTGCTATAGGAACGGTATCCCGATATCGCATAAAGCTCAATTCCGTTATTCTTTGCATTAGAAAACATCTTCTCTAAAGCAGCTGCTGCTTCTTTTCTCATTAAACTTTTTTCTATTTCCACATTGCCAAATGAAAATTCCACATTTGGTCTCACCAAATCTTGTGGTATATAATCTTCAGGCAGGTAAAATTCTTTGTTTACCAGCGCCAAGACATTGGTAGAATTTTGAATTACATTTTTGCCGTCTACCTCTTTTATTTCATTGAAAAATATCGATTCTAAACTTAGTGGATCATTTATAGGCGCATTATCATTTGACTGCTGATTCTTTCCAGATTCATCTGCAGTAAAAGGAAGCTTATTTAGAAGGGAATTGATTTGACTGCAGCCGCTAATTAGTATAGTTGAGATACCTATCGTTAATAAAATTTTCCAACCCATATTTTCACCTATCTATCTTTCTTTGTCCTTTTTGCACTATATCTATTTTTCCCAAAAAGGTCAATAAGAAAACCCCTTTCAAGTAGCGAAAGAGGTCATTTTTCCTATTCCTTTGTTGCTGCTTCTAAAGCAACTTCAATCATATCATTAAATGTTAATTGTCTCTCTTCAGCAGTGGTTTCTTCACCGGTTAAAATATGGTCACTTACAGTTAGAACGGATAATGCTCTGCGGTTAAATTTAGCCGCCAACGTATATAATGCTGTAGTTTCCATTTCAATAGCAAGAATCTGATATTTAGCCCATTTTTCAAGTTCAGCATTGTCATTATAAAAAGAGTCTGCTGTGAAAATGTTCCCTACTTTTAGATTTAAACCTTTTTCCATTCCTGCATCATAGGCCTTTTTAAGCAAATCAAAGTTAGCACATGGAGCAAAGTCGACCCCTCCAAAGGTCAAGCGATTCATGTTTGAATCAGTTGAACTTGTCATGGCTAAAATAACGTCGCGAACTTTTACATCCTTTTGGATGGCACCACAAGTCCCGACACGAATTAAATTTTGAACATTATAGCTATTCATTAATTCATTGACATAAATGGAAATAGACGGAACTCCCATTCCTGTTCCTTGTACAGAAATTCTTTTTCCCTTATACGTACCAGTAAAACCAAACATATTTCTAACTTCGTTATAGCATTTCGCATCCTCTAAAAAGGTTTCCGCAATATATTTAGCCCTCAGTGGGTCTCCGGGCAATAATACCGTTTCTGCAATTTCATTTTCCTTCGCACCAATATGTACACTCATGTTAATATCCTCCATTCATTTAAGTGAAGTGATTACCTCACACTTGTCAATATATCATAACCATTTTCGATTGAAAAACCTTTGATTGAAATGGTCATGATTTTTTTTATTTGTGGGAAGCTATTTTTAGATTATCCAAAGGAGGTATCTTACATTATGGGAAAAAAACATAGAGCACAAACAAATCGAGCAAAGAAAAATAATCACATTCCACCCGAGGCAATCATAGCAGAACATGAAGCACACGCAAAAGAAAATAGTGCTGCTGGGGGAAGAAAGAGTAGAGGTTAAAACACAAACAAAACCTAAGGAATTACTCCTTAGGTTTTGTTATCTTATATGAATTCGATTTACGGGCATCCAGCCGCCTGGCTTTAATTGGTAATAATGCTGTCCGCCACGACCCTCATCAATTAATATGATATCTCCAGTGGAAAGAAATCTTCCTTGATAATTTGTCGGTATTCGATCGGTAACATTAAAGAGACTAAATGTTTCCTGTAAGCAACTTTCATGGTTACCCGCACGAATGAAGGTACGGTAAACTTGTTTATACCCTTTATATTCTCTGTACTTTGGAGTTTGAAAGATTGTCACATCATATTGAATAATAGCTCTTTTGGTTATCGCCTTGATCATCTTATCCCCTCCAATCATTAAAATAATTGTCATTACTTTAATAATTAGAGATGAACATGGCAAAATCCTCCATAGAAATTCGTCTTTTTTTGTCGACGATTAGGAATATCTCTGAATAACGCTTTGGATTTGCTGTTGAAGATTAGGAATATCTGCAGAAGTTACCGTTAATCTTACATTGGTTTCATCCAAACCAGCTGCTTCTGCAAATAATCCGCCCAACCCTCGAGCACGACGATCAACCTGTAATAGTAATTCAAGTGCACCATTTCCAGCTGGCCGCAGCACTACCTCAAGCTCATCTAATCTTCCACGGAAAGGTCCAGAGGTCGGAACATATTCAAATTCTTGCACAAAAGGCAGACGGCCCCGTAATTTGTATGATGCCTCTTCACAATCCGCCTCACGCAAACGGAAACCAAGACTATCAACTGCATTAAAGATTGCGGTCATTAATTGATTAGGCACAACTTGAATATAGTCTTTATCACCAGGATCCACTGCATTTTTAATATCTAAACCTGTGGTAACCCAAATTTTTGACCTTCCAATTGACAGCGGCGTATCAAGTGGAAGCTGGAAGGAAAAAGGTATTTCCTTTCTCTCATTTTTTCCAATTGTAAAAGGACTGGTAATTCGGAAACGATCAATAGTAGCTGTCACATTATACTTTTTATCATCTGATTCTTTCAAATAGGTAGTATTTAATGATAAATAGATATCATCTACTTGCTGGTCTACCTTTCCACCTTTAATTTCTACTACACCGTTAACGGTCTCTCCAGGCATATACCTATCCCTCTCAAGCTTTGTGTCAACCGTAGCAGACCCAATTCCTACACTAGCAAATACTTTGTCAAAAAAAGACATTCTCATTTCCTCCTTATTTCCCAATTATTTTTTTTATATCTGCCTTTACTTGCCGGCAGTCCTCATAGAATTCTTCTATTTGTAAGAGCCTGCTTATGATGTGCTTTGCTTGATTTGATATCTCCAATTCTTCTTCCCAACTGCTTTCTTTCATTTTCTTAGGAAAGGAATAGTTAGAATAAAGTAAAAACAGCAAAAAATGACCAAGACCATAAAGATCACTTTGAGGATTTATTTCTTTACGCAAATTTCTTTTTATTTTTCTGTGCTTACCCACACCTTGATCATATTTCCTTGCAAGGCCTAAATCGATAAGCACGATCTCAGAACCAGTTGCAATTACATTGGGGATCCGAATATCCCGGTGAACAAGCCGCTGTTCATGTAAATAGTTTATAAGCTCTAGTACATCATTGGCGATATTAAATGCCTCTAGTTCAGAATACTTATGACCTTCTTGAAAGATTAATTGTTCAAAATTCTTTCCTTCAATATATTCCATCGTATAAAAAGGAATATTTTTGTGTAGGCCATCTTCGAAATACTTCGGAAATCCAGGATGATTAATTGAATGGAGCAGCTTTTTTTCGATTTCAAATGAGTTTCTTCCTGACTGCGTCACTCTTTTATGGATTCGTAACGCTTTTAGCACTTTCTTTTGTTGTGACAATCGATCATATACTAAGTAACTATTTCCGTAACTTCCCACACCTAGATGGTTTATAACTTGGTAGCGGTGAGCAATGGTTTCATTATGCTGAAATCGGCTTTCCATTATGTTAGCGGCAAATAAAGTTATTCGTTTAAGCATATAAGTATCTAACTGCTAAAAAAGCTCGAAAAGAAACTGCCGCTCTTATGTTTCTTTTTATAGTGTTTATGGCCTAAATGTTTATGTTTATTGTGGTTCATTTTTTTCCAAGCATTACTTGAATGTGAATATTTTGGATGATGAGATTTACTTCCTAGAATTGACTTTAGAATCTTTTTTAGCAACATCATTCCTCCTCAACCTCGTTGTATGTAATACGCTAAAGAAATAGGAAAGTTTCACCCAATAAAGAAAAAAGTTTAGAAATTTTCCGCAAACAAAAAGCGAGCAGGTTCCAATGCTCGTCTTTCGTTACTTCTTATTAAAAAGATGAAAAAAGTATCGTGATATTTTACCTATTCATCTTCTACTTCTTCGTCGATAATACTTTTCTCGATGAGATACTCGAAGGTGATATCAGCGATTTCTTCCAATTCTTCTTCCGTAGGAACGTATCCTCTTTTCACCAGCTCATGAAAGAAAAATTCAGCAATCTCTTCCGTATCAATAAATACTTCAATTTCTCTCATAGCATCGCCCCCTTTTTACAGAATGTATGATGATTTCTGCCCATTCATGCTATTTACTTCTAGAAGAATCGGTAAATATTCTAAACCTTAAACATAGGAGCAAAATAAAAGAATAAAGATGTCTTTTTTTCTTAGGACAAGCATAGGATGAATAGAAACAACAATTATGAGGTGATAGTATGTCAAATCTACAAACAAAATTTGAAGCTATTATTGAAGACGTAAATCAGGAGGATGGATTGATCATCACTGCCTTTGAGAAAATCTTAGAAGGTCTATTTTTTCTAATTAAATGGGGTGGAATTCCTTTGGTCCTTTATTTATTATTGTCCATATCCGGCTGGTAGAGGCTAAACATGGCTTTTACCATCGTCATTGGCGACACTTTTTAATTTTCTCAGAATAACACGCATCACTTGATAATACTCCTGGTCGTTAAACATGGTATATAGAATTTTGTAATCATTAAATATATCTAATAAATGATCAATGAGCTGTTTTTTTTCCTTTTTTCGTTCAATTTCTTCAAGTTCTGCTTTTCTGACAATGTTTTTTTGTGTTTTTGAAATCGCGACTTGCTGCTTCTCTTCATTATTGACTAAGTAAAGAAGCCCTAACTTTTGAATAAAGGTGTCCGCACTCTCTGCGTCTGCAACGAGTGTCATTTCTTCTTCACCCGCTTCCAGCCATTCCCCATCACTAATCCTAGATAGTTCGTAGATTACATCTTCCCATGCATCTTCTTTGTAGCGCCAAATTTCTGTTCGAAACCCGACAATCTTAAACAAATCAGAGCCGTATCCAGCCACCTGTACTAAATCTCCGAAAAAGAATTTGTATTCGATATCAATTTGTTCCTGTTCCACCAAAGCTCCTTCATATTCTGAAAGAAGCTGCAGTCCTGATTCAACAAAAAGACCATCACTTTTATTTACTTCGTATACATAATTTCCGTCAATCAACTTGACATCTGTTACTTTACCAACTGTACCATACATCGTTATCACGACCGTATCACCGACCTTATACTTCGGTATATTCCTTCTTTTCATATCCTCCATCCTCTCAATGATGAGTCGTGAATTTTGATTACAATAGTATATGCACACTTCGATGTATCGCGCACAATGAAGAAAAAGAAAAATCGCCTCTTTTTGCAGAGACGATTCTAAGAAATACATTATTTTATTTTCTTTCCGATAACAAATAAATTTGCCATGCGTCATCAAATATGGTCATGGACTCTAGGTAATGTCCATTTAATTCAAGGTAGGAGCTTAGTTCATTGTAATCTTGAGATGTTTTTGGAAAGCTGTGATCCAAAAAAGCTTCATTTGCAAACACACTAATCGCATCCTTTGGTTCTGGGTGCCGATATTTCATTAAAAAGTGGTAAAATGATTTAATCATACATTGCGCCTTTCTTTCTTTGTTAGGTAAGATATTGTTAAAAATACTATAACCGACGCATGAATCTACGTCCAGAGTCTTATTAAAAAACCGGCCTAAAGAATGATTGGTATAAATTAAATATAATTGATATAATTTTACCAAATATATTTAGAAACAGAGGTACAAACATTGGCAAAGAAAAAATTTCAATATTGGTTAATTCAGGTCTTACTAATTTTAACCATCATTTGGGTTTCAACCAAGATATCATTCTTATTTGAACCAATCGGAATCTTTTTTTCAACCATCTTTTTCCCCATTCTGATTACAGGCTTTCTTTATTTTTTACTTAATCCAGTTGTTAATTTCTTGCAGCGTCATAAAGTGCCTAGACTACTAGCCATCATAATCATTTATGTTGTATTCATTCTCCTTTGTGTACTTGCGATTGGAAATTTAATTCCGGCTATTACAAAACAATTTACCGCACTTTCTAACGAACTTCCCGTATATGCAGACAAAACGATGAAGTTTTTTGACAGTGTCGTGAAATCATCGCAATTTAAATGGGTCATGGATGAGCAAAAGGATATTCTCGAGACTGTACAGGAAAGACTAATAGGGTTTGCAAATACCCTGCCAAACACGATAACTGGCAGCATAACCAATATACTGAGTGTAATCACCAATATTGCCATTATACTTGTAACAGTTCCATTTTTATTATTCTATATGTTTAAAGATGGGCATAAGTTCCCTACAGCGATATCGAAATTTCTTCCTACTGCATATAGAGAGGAAGGTTTATCGATTTTAAAAGAGACTGGGGAAACTCTCTCTGCCTATATTCAGGGACAGGTTACTGTAGCTTTGGCAGTGGGCACACTGGCATTTATCGGCTATTTGATCATAGATTTACCATTTGCACTGGTCATGGCCTTAATCGTAGCTTTTACCAACATTATTCCTTATATCGGCCCAATTCTTGGAGGAGCACCAGCCGTCATTGTAGCTTTATTTGATTCACCTACGAAAGCATTATTAGTAATCGTTGTTATTCTCATCGCGCAGCAGATTGAAGGTAATGTATTATCACCGCTTATTCTTGGAAAAAGTTTAGATACCCATCCAGCAACGATTATCATTATATTATTGGCTGCTGGAAATCTGGCCGGAGTACTTGGGATGGTACTTGCAATTCCATTCTACGCTGTTATTAAAACCATTGTTTTAAATCTGGTTAAATTTTTACGTGCTAGAAAAAACGCTGCTAAATCAGTTCAAACAGAATGATAAAAGAACCCCTATCAGCAGCAGATAGGGGTTTTGATTATGAAAAGTCAAAATAATTCCTCTTCAACAGTCTAGGAAGTGCCATTAACTCTTTATAGCTGATGGTTTTCCCAATTTTTTTCGTATTAATCAGGAACAATTGATCCTCAATTTCCTTTGTGATTTCATCTGTTTGATAAATCATCTTACATTCTTTACAATCAACCGCCGGCGTCTCGGTAATTTGAATCGCTCTAGTTCCATCCGTAAGCTCCCAATAAACTGTATTTTCTCCCTTTTCGGCCTCCTGACCACACCATTCGCATAATAATCTCATATCATCCCTCTATTCCTTTGAAGCTGTATCCATATCTGAATCATTTTTTTCAGACGTTGATGGTTTATTTTGTAATGCCTGAAATTTCTTTTCTTTCAATTCATCACGTTTACTTCGTTTGTCCTTTAATGTGGAATGGTTAGGATTTTGATTGTATTCTTTACGTCGATTTAGTCTTGTCAGCCCCTCTGGAACAAGATTGAAATGCTGGTCATTCATAATTCCTGCAATCCCTATATTTGACCGTTTTCCCTCCATATCTGGGTAAACTTTTTTGAAATAGCCCTCTGCTGTTCCAGGTTTATAATTTTCTGGTTCAGGATAAGAGGTAATGACTCCTTCAAAGTTTCTGAGAACAACCTTTTCCGCACTTTGTGAAATTAAATAATTCGGCTGTAGTGAAATTTTCCCGCCGCCGCCAGGACCATCTAAGACAAACGTAGGTACTGCATAACCGCTTGTGTGACCACGCAAACCTTCGATAATTTCAAGACCTTTGGAGACTGGTGCCCGGAAATGCCCAATTCCCTCGGACAGATCACATTGATAAATATAATATGGACGAACACGTATTTTAACAAGGTCATGCATAAGCTTTTTCATAATTGGAACACTGTCGTTGATTCCAGCTAAAATGACCGATTGATTCCCGACTGGGACACCTGAATTAGCGAGCATTTCACAAGCCTTTTTGGAATCCTCGGTAATTTCAATAGATGTATTAAAATGAGTATTCAACCAAATTGGATGATATTTTTTTAAAATGTTACAGAGGTTTTCAGTAATCCTCTGTGGAAATACAACAGGTGCCCTAGTTCCAATCCTAATTATTTCAACATGATCAATCTCGCGTAGATTCTTTAAAATATATTCAAGAATATTATCATTAATGAGAAGCCCATCTCCGCCAGATATTAATACATCTCGTACTTGTGGCGTTTGACGGATATAGTTAATAGCGGCATCAAGCTGTTTCTTTGGAACCCCCATCCCGATTTGTCCTGAAAAGCGTCTCCTTGTACAATAACGGCAATACATTGAGCATTGATTGGTGACGAGAAACAGAACACGGTCAGGATACCTGTGTGTTAAGCCGGGAACGGGTGAATCTTCATCCTCATACAAAGGGTCTTCAAGATCATACTTCGTTTTATGGATTTCTTTAGAAATCGGAACAGACTGCATCCTAATTGGGCAGCGTGGGTCATCAGGATTCATTAGTGAAGCATAATACGGTGTTATATTCAGTGGAATCGTCTTTGTTGAGATTCTAACTCCCTCTTCTTCATCTGGAGTTAAATGGATTACCTTTTTTAAATCCTCTAATGTTCGAATGGTATTGGTCAGCTGCCACAGCCAATCATTCCATTGCTCCTCACTTACATCTTTCCATAGCTCTATATCTTTCCAATGCCTATCCGGCTTATATAGATTTTGTTTCATGTGTATTTCCTCCTTACCCTGCTTTACTTAAATATTATGCAAGAATTGTGCCAATGCACTTAGTCCGGGTAAGGATAGGTTATTTTGCTATTCAATTGAGGTTCACAAAAAAAAAACGCCGAATTTTCGGCAGTTATTCACGTATCTTTTTGATTTTATATTGTAAGGTTTGTCTAGGAATCTCCAACAACTCGGCTGCTTGTTTGATATTTCCCGCTGATTGATTGAGCGCAGTGTCAATCAGCTTTTTTTCTAGCTCTTCTACATTTTTTCTTAAGGATAACTGGTAGTCACTATTTTTATCTCCTGCTGCTTGCTGTTTCATCATAATTGGCAGGTCTTTCATTTGCAGGATTTCGTCATTGCATACGTTCATCATGTATTCAATCGTATGCTTCAGTTCCCTTACATTACCAGGCCATGGATGACTCAAAAAGAAATCTTCCACTTTTTGCTCGACTCCATGAATTCGTTTATTCAATGTCTTATTAAAAAATTCAATGAAATATTGCGTCAAATATAAGACATCTTCTTTGCGTTCCCGTATAGGCAGCAGCGAGAAGGTAAACACATTAAGACGATAATAGAGATCGGAGCGAAGCTTATGACTTTGAAGTGCATCATTTGGATGAACATTCATTGCAGCAATGACACGCACATCAACCGATATGTTTTGCGAACTTCCGACCCTTCGTACCATGCCATCCTCTAAAACACGCAATAACTTTGCCTGAAGCTCCATTGGCATTGTATGAAGCTCATCGAGAAACAGTGTTCCGCCATCTGCCAGTTCAAATAGCCCTTTTCTCTCAACCGCTCCTGTGTAACTGCCTTTTGCGGTACCAAATAGAATACTTTCCAGCAGTGTTTCTGGGATGGCTGCACAGTTTTGCGCAATAAACGGACTATCACCTCGATGGGATGCATGATGAATTCCTTGTACAAATAACTCCTTGCCCGTACCACTCTCACCATATACTAGAATCGGAGAATCTGATTTTGCCAATCGACCTGCTTCTTCCTTAGTGCTTAAAAAAACTGCGTTTACACTCTTTAAATCATCTAACGTATATTTAACGTTCTTTCTCGTTTTTTTCTTACTGGTTTTATTAACATTCCTTTGTAAATCCAATAGGCTTTCTGCTAATTGCTTCATTCGCGAATAATCTTTTGCAATCTCAACTGCGCCAATAATCTCTTTATCTACAAGTATAGGAAGTGTTGTATTAATCGTATCAATTTGTTTTCCGTGCATATTAACATAAACCTGTGTTTGATTATAGATAGGTTTACCGGTTTTAATCACCCGGAGCAGGGTGCTTGAATTTTCTGTTAAGGAGGGAAAGGCATCTAAAAGATGTCTGCCCTGGACTTCCTTCACATCCATGCCATCATGTCGTGCTGCAACTTCATTATAAAAAATGGTTTTGCCATCAGTATTGACCACATGGATTCCCTCATCAATCGATTTCAGAATGGCTGAAAGTACCTCCTGTGTTAGCGCGGTTAATTGAACCACGGTTTTGATCACCTCTTAACCAAAAAGTGCCGAAAAATCAGCTCTTAAAGCCAAAATATTAGCAGCTTGCCAGATTCTTCACCCACATATTCATATTTTCAAGCTTGTCATAGATATAGCAGTTATTCATTAGTCGACCGCGATACTTATAACCGAGTTGGAATAATACCGCATTCATTCCAAAAGACAAACTCCTCGCAATCGAGTAGGCACAAAATATCCCCTGCCTTCTCAGTTCGTCCTCTAACTCACCGAGGATAATTTTCATAAGCCCATACTTTCGATGGTCCTTTAATGTTGCACAATCAGTTAATTCCGCATTTTTATAAAAGGAATTTATTTCGGCAGAAGCAGCACTTACAATCTTCCCCTGGTGAAAGAAAACGTAATAAACAGTCCCTTCCTTCATGGTCTTTTTCACATATTCCGGTTCATGTAATGGTGTAGGGTAGATTTGAAACACTTCGCTGTACAATGCCGAAAGCTCTTCGGCACAAGATTCATCTGCTCTCTTTAACTCATACTCTTTTGGCGGATAGGGTTTATTGATAGTTGTATCTAATTGGTAAATGCTCTGAATCATTCCGTCCTCTGTAATCCAATGGTCATTTTTCTTTCGTTCCACAGTATAAAACTTCGAAAAAAAATGGGCATCCGATCCAAGAAAATAACGATCCACTACAGCTTCCGGCTGAAAGCTTTTTTCGAATAGGTGTAAAAAGTCTTCTGACCGCGCTTTCATAATTAATTTTTCCACTTGATGCTTGTGTGCTAACTCCTCCGTTCTTTCCAGCAGTAAATGTAAATTTCCACGGTAATCATCAATTCGTATTCTTTTATTAAAAGGATCAAGATAAACTTCTAAAAAGAAATTACTCTCTTCCATTATCATAGTGGAGGAAATTTGATTCATCATTTAGACTCCTTTCCGAAAAGCAGGTGAAAAAAATGTCTGACTGGAATCAGCCAGACATTTTCTCTACTCTGTTTTAAAGCTGATAAGCTTTAATTCAGTCATCTCTTCCACTGCATATTTAATGCCTTCTCTGCCCATTCCGCTCATTTTAACTCCGCCATACGGCATTTGGTCTACACGGAACGTAGGAATTTCATTAATCATGACACCGCCAACTTCAAGTTTTTTTGCTGCCTGGAGTGCTTTATGGATGTCATTTGTAAAGATTCCCGCTTGAAGCCCATACTTTGAGTCATTCACTAAATGGATTGCTTTACTAAATTCATTGAAAGTATTGATATGAACGACAGGTGCAAATACCTCTTCACAACTTACTTTTTCCGTAGACGGAACATTGATCAGAACCGTTGGTTGGAAAATCCCTTCCTCTGCTCTGCCGCCCAACTTCAATTCAGCACCATTCTTGACAGCTTCATCCACCCAGCTTTGTGTTCGCAGCACATCAAAACGAGTTATCAAGGCTGAAATATCCGTATCTTCCTCTAATGGATTTCCAGCCTTTAACTTTTGTGTCTCATTTACGAACTGCTCCACAAAAGTCTCAAAGATATTTTCATGAACAAATATCCTTTGAATCGAGATACAAACCTGCCCCTGATAAGCAAAGGCACCATTCACAATTCTAGGTATCACTTGTTGTAATTGAACCCCTTCATCCACAATTAATGCCGAATTTGATCCTAATTCCAGTGTTACCCGCTTTAATCCTGAGTTTTCACGGATATAGGTCCCCACTTCAGGGCTTCCTGTAAAAGTAATCATTTTTATACGTTCATCTTTCATTAAGATATCACCGATGCTGCGTCCGCTTCCGGTGATGACATTCAAGGCCCCAGCGGGCAGACCTGCACGATGAAAGTATTCAGCTATCTTATAGGCAGATAATGGCGTTTGACTTGCTGGCTTTAGAATAACGCTATTTCCACTAGCGATGGCTGGGCCCACTTTATGTGCAACTAGATTCATAGGAAAATTGAACGGCGTGATGGCAGCTATGACACCAAGTGGTTCCCGAACGGTAAAAGCGAGCCTACCCTGCCCGCCAGGAGCGGCATCCATTGGCACGGTTTCCCCATGTATTTTCCTCGCTTCATGAGCTGCAAAGGTGTAAGTCATAATCGTTCGGTCTACTTCTGTCCTCGCGGCTTTTAGTGGCTTCGCTGCCTCCTTTGCTATGATTCTTGCACATTCTTCACGATCATCTTTAAGAAATTGTACTACTTTTTCTAATATCTCAGCCCGCACATAAGCAGGCAGTTCTGCCATACTTCTTTTGGCGTTTTGGGCCGCATCGACTGCAGCGTGAACATCATCCGGACTGGCAATACCTACCTGTGCAAGACTCTCTAAGTTATATGGACTTTTCAGCTCCATATAGGAAGAAGTACTTCTATATTCGCCGCCTATCCATAAATCTTTCTTCATCTTAATCCCTCCAAATGAAAAGATTCATTTTTTACTATTGTATCAAATTTACTAGGTTGAAGGGATTTTCTATACCTCACTAACTTCACACCACTTTAATAGCGTTAGAGCAATAATTTTACTTGCTGCAAACATATCCTCCAAATGTATGTGCTCATTGGCGTCATGTGCCGTGGCAGTAATTCCCGGACCAAAGACAACCACAGGTGTATTTCCAACATTTGAGAGAATTCCACCATCAGTCCCCCAAGGGCTTGCTTCAATGACCGGCTCTTTACCCTTAATTTCTACAAAACTCTCGGATAGTGTCTTCATTAATGGATGATTGACATCAAGATTTCCAGGAAGCCACCTTCCTCCAAACCACTCAATTTCAAGTGGATTCTCTTGGAACCATTTATCTTGTTCATTAAGCTCAGACAATACAGCACCCATTTCCCCTTGAGCTGCCGAAATGGTCTCTTCAGGGGATACGCCCATTCTTCCTTCAATAACAGCCAAATCTGGAACAGATGACGGCCACTCGCCGCTATTTATTTTTCCAATGTTAATCGGGATTGGGATTGGAATGCTGTTAAATAGCGGATCCGTGATTTTAATATTACGATTCTTCTCTAATTGCTGCAGTTTTTGTATCACTAGTACTGCCTTTTCGATGGCGCTAATACCTTCATATCTCGTTCCTCCGTGTGCTGCCCTGCCTTTTACGGTAATCCTAAACCACATCGAACCCTGCTGTTTCGGAAAAATCTTCATACCCGTTGGTTCCGGTATAATTGCCCCGTCGGCCTGGTAGCCCCTTAGGACGGCAGCAAGCGTACCAGCACCTCCGCTTTCTTCTTCTATCACACTTTGAAAAATAATATCCCCTTTAAGCTTGGTGCCCGTAGCAATAATTGCTTCGATTGCCATAATAAGCGCTGCGGTCCCGCCCTTCATATCTGTGCTTCCGCGGCCATAGAGTTTACCGCACTCAATATGCCCGCTAAATGGATCATGTTCCCAGTTCTTCTCATCGCCGACTGGTACCACATCGATATGACCATTTAGGATGATTGATTTCCCGCCTCCCGTTCCTTTTAATACAGCAACGACATTCGGATTTCCTTCAAAGCTTTGACGGTCACAGCAGAATGCCTCATGCTCCTTTAACTCATCCCGGTCAATTTCCCAAATATCAAGATTCAACCCTAACTGCCGGCATTTTTCAATGATGACCGCCTGTGCACTGCTTTCATTTCCCCTTGTACTATTCTCTTGGACTAGGATTTGTAAAAACCGGGTTCCTCTAGCCCGATTGTCCTTCAGCCATTGCTTGATTAATTCTTCATGATTTTTCAACACTTTCACTCCTTCCTCAGAAGAATAGGTGAGATTAATTGGCTATTTTCCGGATCGTATCACTTACCATAAAATCACATTCAGTCCTATTGGCGACTATCTGTAAATCGTATGGCGCGAACAATTCTGTTAACAATAATCCATCAGGAGTCACCTTGAATACTGCCAACTCTGTTATGATCATATCCACACATGCAGCAGAGGTTAGCGGTAATGTGCAAGACGTGACGATTTTTGGATTTCCTGCCTTATCACAATGATTCATTAATACAATTACTTTTCTTGCCTTTTGGGCCAGTTCCATCGCACCGCCCATCCCAGGGACTTTTTTTCCTGGAACAATCCAGTTTGCCAAGTCCCCCTGTGCGCTGACTTGCAGGGAACCCAAAATGGTGATATCCACCCGTCCTCGTCGTATCATCCCAAATGCCACAGTGCTATCACAGTAAGAACCACCTGGATTCAAGGTAACCGGAAAGCCGCCTGCATTACATAAATTCTCATCTTCCATCCCTTTTTCTGGGCTTGGTCCCATTCCTGTAATCCCATTTTCAGCATGGAACATGACCATCATGTTCTTCGGTAAATGATTGGGAACTAAGGAGGGAATTCCAATACCTAGGTTTACCACCATTCCATTGTGGATTTCTTCTGCTGCTCTTTTGGCAATCGTATTACGAAAATCTACTCCCAAGCCCACTTCCAGTTCACTCCCTTCGAAGGAATAATATGGTCAACGAACACACCAGGAGTAATAATCTCATTCGGGTCAAGGCTTCCGAGCGGAACGATTTCCTCTACCTCTGCAATGGTAATATCTCCTGCCATCGCCACAAGTGGATTCGTATTTCGAGCA
The DNA here is from genome assembly GCF_001591505.1 of Neobacillus niacini NBRC 15566. Taxonomy (GTDB): domain Bacteria; phylum Bacillota; class Bacilli; order Bacillales; family Cytobacillaceae; genus Neobacillus; species Neobacillus niacini. The sequence goes on along the minus strand of NZ_BCVA01000009.1, from coordinate 59,899 downwards.
CTTTTGTCGTAAATTAAATTTCCGTAGGGGTCTGCTTTTTTGGCATAAACGATTGAAACTTCTGCGGTTAAAGCTGTTTCAATTAAGTAGTCCTTCCCGTTGAGGAGAAAATGGGGCTTATTTCTTGATACGAGTTCATTTTCCATTCCAATATCACTTAGAATCGCTGGGAGACCAACTCCCCCAGCACGAATCCTTTCTGCTAATATGCCTTGCGGTGAAAATTCCACCTCAAGCCTTCCTTCGTGCATGAGTTTACCGGCAATCGGATTCGAACCAATATGTGATGCAATCACCTTTATTGCCCTTCCCTGACTGACTAATTTTCCAATACCGATATGTGGAAATCCAGTATCATTTCCGATTAATGTGATGTCCCGTATTCCTTTTTCAAGAATTCCATCAATGAGTGTCGGCGGGGATCCGACACCGCCAAATCCCCCAAACATTAACGTCATTCCGTTGTAGAAGACTTCCAAAACCTTTTCTAAGGTTTTAACTTTCCCAAATGGATTCTCCATCTAAACACCACCCGACTTCATTTGCTTTGAAAAAGCTTCAAATGTTTCTTCTAACAGTTGAACCAATACTTCTATTTCACTTTTCGTGATGGTTAATGGCGGCGAAACAATAATGGAGTCACCATTTACTCCATCAATACCGGCGCCCGCAGGATAAACGAGCAGCCCTTTTTCTTTTGCGAGAGCAATCATGGTTGGAGTAACCCCTGCATTTCGAGAAAAAGGGGTTTTATTAGCTGTATCCTCGACAAACTCAATTCCAATCAATAAGCCTTTCCCTCTTATATCACCGATAAAGGAATATTTATTTTTTAATGGGTGCAGCAGTTTTATTAGGTAATCTCCCTTGGATTCTACCTCACTGACAATCTTGTTTCTGTCTAAATATTCTAGTACGGCGAGAGAAACCGCACAGGATTGTGGATTTGCACTTAAGGTATGTCCGCTCATAACTACTTTTGTGCCCGCCAAAATGGGCTCAATTACCTTCTCACTTGCAAGTGCTGCCGCTATTGGAGCATAGCCTGCACCCATCCCTTTACCTAATGCTACAATATCTGGTATTACTTCATATTGGTCCATTGCCAGCATTGATCCTGTTCGTCCAAAGCCAGTCATAACCTCGTCAGCAATAAAAAGGATGTCATTATCATCACAGATTTTTTTGATAACCTTAAAATAATCCTTCGGAGCTACAATGGCACCCCCGGCCGCTCCGATTACAGGTTCTGCAATAAAAGCGGCAATATGCTGCGCACCAATACGTTTGATTGCATGTTCAAGCTCCTGTGCACAAAGGAATCCGCAGGAAGGTGCCTCTAGGCTGTAGGGGCAGCGGTAGCAGTATGGGGGATTGATTACTGGAAAATCCTCGAGCAATGGAACAAATCGCGCTCTTCTTCCTGTGTGCCCAGACAAAGAAAGTGCACCTAAAGTGATTCCATGATAGCTGACCCACCTTGATAACACCTTCGTTTTTGTTTGTATGCCTTTTTCCTGCCAATATTGAATCGCCATTTTCATCGCAGTTTCGACTGCTTCAGACCCGCTATTAACAAAGAAGCACCAATTTAGGTCTCCAGGTGTAAGTGCTGAAATTTTTTCAGCAAGCTTTTCAGCTGCTTCACTTGTAAATTGTGAGCGGTAAACAAACGAAATTTTCTTTGCTTGTTCTGCCATTGCTTCAAGGATTTCGGATACTCCGTGGCCAATATTCGCCGTGACAGCACCTGAGGCACCGTCAAGATATTTTTTTCCTTCCCGATCATACAAATATACCCCTTTGCCGTAGTCAATCATTGGCAAGGTATCATCCAGTGACGGTTTTATAAGATACGTACGTTCCAACCTGACACCACTTCCCCTTTTAGTTCATTGTATGAGCGAGTATTTTAATACTTTCATCTTATTTATCTTAAAAGGGAGCTTTATAATTATTCTAGTCCGCAGGAACCATTTGTCCTCATAACTCTAGCATTTAGAAAAATGTCATAAATCTTAATCATAGAAAACTATCTTTTACTTTTTAGGATAGTTCATATAGAATAACACTTAGATTTACATAAGGATGGATTAAATGAATAAATCGAATAAACCATTATCTAAAAAAAGAGAATTATCAACGATTCAATTGATCGTAGTTTTTTACTTATCTGCTTTAGTTATTTCTACATTGCTTTTGTTAATACCATGGGCACATCGTGAAAATGCGTCCCTTAGTATAATTGACGCGCTATTTACATCCGCAAGTGCTGTTAGTGTAACTGGCCTAAGTGTTATCTCTATAAAAGATACATTTAATAATTTGGGTATTTTTCTATTGTGTATAATCCTCCAAATAGGCGGATTAGGTGTGATGTCGCTGAGTACCTTTCTCTGGGTTATGATTGGGAAAAAAGTGGGATTAAAGGAACGCCAGCTGATTATGGTTGACCAAAATCAATCCAACTTATCTGGTTTGGTCCAGCTGGCAAAACGGATTTTTATCATCATTATCTCATTTGAAATAGTTGGTGGTATTATCTTAGGAATACGTTTCTTAAAATATTTTGACAGCCCTTTATCTGCATTTAAACATGGATTTTTTGGCTCCATCAGCGCCACGACGAATGCTGGATTTGATATTACTGGCGGCTCATTAATCCCCTTTAGTAATGATTATTTTGTTCAGACGGTAATCATTTTATTGATGATTATCGGAGCGATAGGTTTTCCGGTTATTGTTGAGGTTTACGAATTCCTTTTAAGTTTGAAGAGTAAAAAAAGATATCATTTCACTTTATTTACGAAATTAACTACCGCAACATTTGTCATCTTAACCATAGTAGGCAGCATTATGATTTATTTACTTGATAGCTACCATTTTTTCGTCGATAAATCTTGGCACGAAACGTTCTTCTATACCTTATTTAATTCCGCTACCACCAAAAGTGCGGGGCTGGCAACGATGGATTTGAATGAATTTACACCGAGCAATCAGCTTTTCATGTCGGTTTTAATGTTCATTGGAGGTTCACCAAGCAGTGCCAGCGGCGGGATTCGGACCACGACGTTTGCAATTGTTTTACTGGCGATTTTCTTTTATGCAAGAGGAAAAGGGTCAATTAAAGTGTTTAGAAGAGAACTGCATACGGAGGATGTAATTAAATCCTTTATCGTAATATCAACTGCCGCCACTCTCTGTTTGGTCTCGATTTTAATTTTATCAGTTACGGAAAAAGGAACCTTGATTCAAGTCGTATTTGAAGTAACATCTGCGTTTGGTACGAATGGATTATCAATGGGCTTAACACCGATTCTTACGACATTCGGGAAAATCCTCATTATCTTTTTGATGTTTATCGGTAGATTGGGGATTGTAACATGCTTGTTGATTTTAAGAGGCAAAGATAATAGCCAGGAGAAAATACATTATCCAAAAGAAAAAGTGACGATTGGTTAAAGGGGGATTTGGTCCCCCTTTTTCTTATGCATTAATGGTAATTGTAGTGGTTGTTCCTCTACCAGAAATCACCGCATTGGCTCCCATTGGAATAGTCACAATGGGCTGAACATGTCCGAAATTGACATTTGCGATCACCGGGATATCTTTTAATTCCTTTTTTGTTTCGATGACTCGTTTGATTGCCGCTTCCGTTACGTTTGAATCCTTCTGAAACCTGCCAATAAGAATACCTCTTATACTTGCTGCATCAGGCAGCTGAAGCAGTGATTGAAGCACGCGGTCAAAAGATTGAATATGTGCTTCGTTATCCTCCTCAATAAAAAGAATACAATCCTTTAATGATGGCATGTATTCCGTCCCCTGCAAAAGGTGCAGCGTACTTAAGTTCCCACCAATCAGTTTTCCCTCTACTTCACCTTCATGGATGACCAAGTAGTTTTCCTGATCTATGAAGGTACGTTCCTCCTGATCTAAATACCACTTATCATCACTCCAAGCAGATGAAGGATTCACCTCATATGGTGCGTCATTCGTAACAGCTTCTAAAAAAGATTGAAGCGTGTAATCTAATCCATATTTCACACCAAACGTTGAAAAAAATGGTCCCGAATACGTGATTAAACCAGTTTTTTGATAAATGGCCGCACTTAATGCGGTAATGTCACTATAGCCGCAAAATACTTTAGGGTTGGATTGAATTAAATCGTAATCTATGTAGTTTAGCAGCTGATTAGTATGATAGCCCCCAAGTGCTGTTAAAATCCCTTTAACATTTGGGTCGCGAAAAGCGTCATGCAAATCTTCAACCCTTTGTTCAATTGAAGTCGTAAAAAATTCATCGTGGTCCTCGACATGTTTTCCAAACGTGACGGTAAAGCCAAGCTGGTTTAATCGCTGTGTTGCTAATTCTACTTGCTTCCCTTTAATGACGGCCATACTTGTAGATGGGGCAATTACCCTAATTTCATCACCAGGAGATATTCGGTCTGGCAGCATAATATATGTATCCTCCTTTTTAAGTTCAGTTTAACAGAAAGTGCTGGTTTGCGGAAAACCTAGGTTACGCCGATATATCCAATTTAACGCTGAAAAACACCTCCAAACCCAAAAAGAAACCCGCTAAATTTAGCGGGTTTAGGCCATAACGACTTCCTGATTTCGTTCGGTTGTTGCTTTTTTGATGATGTCTCTTGCGATCCAGACACCGCATGCGCTTGCTTGGGCAAGACCGCGGGTAATTCCAGCTCCGTCACCGCCGACATACAAACCGCTGATTTCTGATTCAAATCGGTCATTGAGTTTTGGTCGAGCAGAGTAGAACTTCGCTTCGACACCATAGAACAATGTATGCTCGGAAGCCAACCCTGGCGATACTTGATTCAATGCTTCTGTCATTTCAATTAAACTCTTAAGTGTATTATATGGAAGAACCAAACCAAGGTCCCCTGGAACCGCTTCTTTAAGTGTCGGCTCGATGAATCCTTCTTTAATTCTTTTTTCAGTTGAGCGGCGTCCTTTTAAAATATCTCCATACTTTTGAACAATTAAGCCGCCATTTGAAAGAGCGTTCGCAAGACGTGATACTTCGTGCGCATATTCAGTCGGCTTATCAAATGGCTCTGAAAATGTATGAGATACTAGCAATGCGAAGTTCGTGTTAGGGCTGCCTAGCTTCGGATCCTTGTAGGCATGACCATTTGCCAGCATGATTCCTGAGTGATTTTCCACAACCACATGGCCGGATGGATTGCTGCAGAACGTGCGCACTCTTGTTCCAACAGAAGTATTGAAGACAAATTTACCTTCATATAAATGCTCGTTAATTTCCTGCATAACGATGTCAGATGTTTCTACACGAACACCGATATCTACTTGATTACTAGTCATCTTCAGGCGGCGTGACTTTAAGATTTCTGTCAGCCATTTTGAACCATCCCGTCCAGGAGTAATTACCACCTTTTCGGCGAATAGGTCCTTATCTCCTTTTAGCTTAATTCCTTTTATCACGTAGCCATCAGGTGTTTTTTCAGTAATCAAATCCTGTACTTCTGTTTTAAATGACATTTCAATTTTTTCATTTAAGTATTCGAAGATACTTTTCATAATTTCTAAGTTTTGCTCTGTTCCAAGGTGGCGAACATGAGCACGCAACAATTTTAGGCCAGCTGCAAAGCCGCGGCGCTCGATATCCTTTACTTTATCTGTAAGCGGATCGGTAATGCTTTCTGTAGCACCGTGTTTTAAGTTAATCTCATCAACATATTTAATCAAATCTATAACTTGAGAATCTGAAAGGTAATCGGTCATCCAGCCGCCAAATTCACTTGTGATATTAAACTTTCCATCTGAGTATGCACCTGCACCACCGAAACCAGCAGTGATTGAACAAGCAGGCAAACATCCTGCATACTCTTTCCTGCCTGCAGCTGGAGGACATTTTTCAATTTTATTATCTAAAATTGGACAATTTCTCCGGTAAATATCATGCCCCTTATCTACTAATAGCACCTTTGCGTTCGGCATTTTTAGTGTAAGTTCATAGCAGGTAAAAATCCCCGCTGGGCCAGCACCCACTACTATAACATCATATCTATTTTCCATTGTCCAAAACCTCCAAGACGTATTTACTTAACCATTGGTAAATATATCAAAGATATCGCTTTCCGTCAACATTAAAAACGAACTATTTATAAAATCAATTAATTATCGTTCGTGTTTTGCTCCTTCTTAGAAAATAACAAAAAAAAAGACTCAGGACTTTACCTGAGTCATTTTAGGATTAACAATAGCTAGCGCCGATGATAATTAATAAAATAAACAACACTACGATTAAAACGAAAGTTCCATAACCCCAACCACAGCCACCTACTGCTGGTGCTGCATAACCATATCCACAGCAATCTCCACCAAAACCACCATAACCATAATGCATACCTATTCACTCCTTAAGGTTTTTATCTGTTAACACTCTTAATTTATGTAATAGGTACTTGACCTGTCTGTGCATTCGCCTATATTATGAGAATCAATGAAGAAAATGTAGGTGATAAATTTGAAAATGCTCTTGAAGAACTTCGTTAACGGTATTTTAACCATTGTTCCCATTATTCTTGTAATCTTTGTTATTTACAAAACGTTTCTGTTTCTCGATGGACTGCTTGGAAATACATTAAGGCCTTATCTTCAGGAGGATTATATTCCTGGTATTGGTTTGCTAACCACGATTGTATTAATTACTCTTCTAGGCTGGTTATCTACAAAATTTATAACTGGCAGCATTATAAGACTGATTGATAAGTGGCTGGAAAAAATTCCTGTTGTAAAAACGATTTACTCTGTCATAAAAGATACTGTTCAATCCTTTTTAGGTGAGAAAAAGTCCTTTTCAAAGGTGGCGCTTGTCGTCATTCCAGGAACTGAGATGAGGAGTATGGGGTTTATTACCTCCGAACAGTTGGAGGATTTCTATAGCCCGCTTAAGGAGTATGTGGCGGTTTACGTTCCGCAAACATTTCAAGTGGCCGGGTTTACCTTTTTAATCCCGAAGGAACAGGTAGAAATCATTGACGTTAAACCCGAAGACGCGATGAAATTTATCCTTTCTGGTGGAATGACCTCCACTTCAAAAGCAAAAGGAAATTAGGAAAAGCCGCGCAGTGGCGGCTTTTTAATTTTCGTCAAACAGTTTCTTATAGGCTCCGTAGCCTTGTTCTTCTAGCTTTTCTTTCGGAATAAAGCGTAAGGCTGCTGAATTAATGCAATACCGAAGACCATTTGGACCAGGACCATCATCGAAAACATGGCCTAAATGAGAGTCACCGGTTTTACTTCTTACTTCTGTCCGCACCATAAAATGGCTATAATCTTCCTTTTCAATTACTTCTTCCTCTACAATCGGCTTTGTAAAACTTGGCCAGCCGCAGCCCGCGTCGTATTTATCAAGAGAGCTAAATAATGGCTTTCCTGAGACAATATCTACGTAAATACCTTCCCTCGTTTCATTCCAATACTCGTTACGAAATGGAGGCTCTGTTCCGTTATTTTGGGTAACCTCATATTGCATTGGTGATAATTCTTTTTTCAGTTGTTCCTTGTTTTTCATTCTTTTCCCCCCCAATGTGCCTTAATAAAACCCGCTCTCCCTGAGCCTACGTGGTATCCTTCATAATGTGCTTTATTTTTCTTATAGTAATGCTGATGGTATTCTTCCGCTCGATAGAAGGTTTTCGCCGGTAAAATTGGCGTTACGATCGGTTTAGTGAAACGGCCGCTCTCCTGCAAAGCCTGTTTAGATTGTTCTGCAAGCTCTTTTTGTTTTTCATCATGATAGAAAATCGCTGTTTGATAAGACTGACCGCGGTCGTAAAATTGGCCACCTGAATCGGTTGGATCTATTTGCTGCCAAAATAGTTCAAGCAGTTTTTCATATGGAAATATTTCTGGATTAAAGGTAATTTGAACAGCCTCATAATGACCTGTTGACTCCGTACAAACCTGCTCATATGTAGGGTTTTCAACATGACCGCCAGTATATCCAGAGATGACACTAATAATGCCCGGCTGCTCATCAAATGGCTTCACCATACACCAAAAACAGCCGCCAGCAAATGTTGCCAGTTGTTTCGTTTCCCCCATAATTCCCACCCCTTTGAATTTATTTTGCTATGACTATGAGTATACCGAATGTTTATGAAGAAATACAATTTGTTGACCAAAACGGTACAAAAAGCCGAACCACGTACCCGGGTTCGGCTGTATTACCCTATTTAATTTTCTTTTTTTGTCTCGCTTGTTCGGTAATATTTTTCCATTTCTTCTGTTCTTCGGTTTGCGCACGTTTATCGGCTTTTCTTTCGATATAGGCGAGTTCTTTTTGGAGCTTGTTGTAGCTGGATAAGCGGTCTGCAGCTATTGTACCTTCCTCAATCGCCTCCAAAACAGCACACCCGGGTTCATCCTGGTGCCTGCAATCACGGAATTTGCACATTTCGCCCAATTCGTCAATATCTGAAAACGTTTCTACTAAACCATCGGAACTTTCCCAAAGCTGCAATTCTCGCATTCCTGGTGTGTCAATTAATACGCTGCCATTAGGAAGCTGGATCAGTTCACGGTGGGTGGTCGTATGACGTCCTTTGTCATCACCTTCACGAATCTCCTTAACCGCTTGCTTTTGGTCGCCTACTAACAAATTCGTTAACGTTGACTTCCCTACCCCCGATGACCCCAATAATGCAATGGTTTTTCCAGGTTGTAAATAGGGCCCAAGTTTTTCGATTCCACTCTTCAACTCTGCACTAATGGCGATAACCGGTACTCCACCAAATGCGATTGCTTCCACTTCAGCAAGCTTTTCCTCAGTATTTTTACATAAATCTGCCTTACTTAAGACAATAACAGGGTTAGCGCCACTTTCCCATGTCAACAGTAGATAACGTTCAATTCTTCTTAAGTTAAGGTCGTCATTTAGTGAGTTTACAAGAAAAACAGTATCGACGTTTGCAGCAACAATTTGTTCTTCAGCTGTTCTTCCAGCCGACTTACGGGAAAATTTACTAAAGCGTGGCATTACTAAATAAATGGTTCCTTTTCCTTCAACCACACGCGGCTTGAGCATGACCCAATCACCTACAGCTGGGTAATCCTCACGACTTGAGGCTTCAAAGTTAAATTTACCAGAAACCTCGCAAAGCAAATCTCCATGCTCCGTCCATACACGATACATATGCTTATGTTCCAAGGCCACCCGGCCGATAATCATCTCATCACTTTGTTTTAAAGCTTGAAAGTCATTATTTATCTTTTCAGTCAAACCAATTGTGTATAAATTCATCCATATTCCTCCAAAAAATGTAAAATAAAAAACCACAGGCACACACAGCCCATGGTTTTATTCACAAAGGAATAATGGGTATAGATTCCCCTATATGGTGAATCCGCGGGCTGTGCAAACGATATTGAAATTAACGGCAATTAACGTATTTTCAATTAACATTACACTTCACCCGCCTTCCGACTTATTTGAATTAAGTATATGACACTTTTATCCATTTGTAAACAAAAAATCCAAATATAGACACCCACCTAAACATGCTTGAATAAATTAATTTGTAAAGAACGTAAGAAAGGAGCAAATGGGATGTCTGGAAATAGAAATCATTCTGATTATCTTCAAAGGGCTGCAATGTACGACCTGCTGGCTCACAATTTTAAATACTCTAACCCAAACCTTCACATGCATTACTATCTGAAACATTTAAAATATATGAATAAAGCAATGACGATTCGTAACATCCAACAGAGCCAGGCCGAAGGAAGGATCCGGTTCCTTCACACCTCACCTGATTCCCCCGATGTGGATATTTATATTAATGGTCAAATGCAAGTAAAACGCCTCCCATTCAGAGTGGCAAGCAATTATTTAGCATTAAAACCTGGTAAGTATCACATTGATATTTACCCAACAGGAAATTCAGTAGATAGTGTTCTCAACAAAAGAATTACGGTTGAGCCCGGTAAATCCTATACCCTCGCAACCATCGACTCTGTGAAAAAAATGCGCCTGCTACCGTACCTGAATCAACCGGAAGTGCCGCCTAATGAATCGAAAATACGTTTTCTTCATCTATCATCCGATACAGGTGCCCTGGATATTGCCGTTAAAGACCGAGATGTTGTCTTTCCAAACGTTTCATATAAACAGGTCACCGAATATTTAGGAATCATGCCTATGACCGTAGATTTAGAAGTTAGAGAGGTTGGAACGAAAAATGTGGTCCTGCCATTACCAAAAGTACAGTTCCGTCCAAATGAAACCTATACGATTGTATTGGCAGGTCTTACAAAAGGAGAACCTGCCTTTCAAGCAATACTCCTGAAAGATTAGGTAAAGAAATAAGGTGGTTCACACTGATGTGAGCCACCTCATTCTACGGGTACCAGTATCGTAAAAGTAATATCATCTTTAATTAAATCAAATGTATTTACTTTTATACTTACATCACTTTTTAGTTTTAATTGCTGCATGTTTACATGAACAATTTTTTCATTTGGGTGAATTTCTACACCATTTGGCAGCTTATAATTTTCATTGATAAATCGGAGTACATAGGAAACAGGTAAATGCAGGCTGCCAACTGAAATGGACTTTTGCTTTAGAACCAAGTCACCATTCTCTAATGCCTCTGGTTCGAAGGTAAGCTTTAAATCTACTTCCTGACTAAAGAATTGTAAGGTGCCATACAATTCCACTTCATCTTGTAGATGTACGCTATATTCAACGGGTGAATCGGCTGCTTCTTTTTTTATATATTGGTTTATTAATACGTTGAGATCTGCCTTATTCGATTTAACCTCGAAAGTAACATTCTTGTTATTAGGTTCAGTTTGTTGAATCTTTCCTTTTTCATCCGCTGGTATCATGATTAAAGATAAAAGAATAATAACAATAATGACAATGAACCCTAATAAAAGAAAGAATCCCGTTTTCCATTTATTTTTCATAGAAAGCTAATTCTCCTCTTTACTGACCATATACGCCTTTTTAACGAGATCAGGTAATGTCCGTTCTTCTATAGTTTCGTTTAATCGCTCTGCAATTAATTCATACCCTTTATCATTGGGATGAAACTTGTCTGAATGCAATAAACTTTCTGTTGGGTTTATAAAAAGGTCTTCAATCCCAACAAAATATGCATTTGAATAATTAGCAACAACGCTTTGACTAGCCCTATTCCAATCCGATACGATTTGATCCAGCTCTTTTACATCCGAAAACCACTGTGAAAAAGGATTGTATACTCCAACCAAGACGATAGAGGCTTCGGGATTCACACGAATAATCGTATTCATAATTTCAATCAAATTATGAATGTATACTTCTCTTTCCTTATTGAATGCGGACAACTGGAGATTTGAGATATTATCCCTGACAACCTTCATAATGTCATTGCCGCCAATTGTCAAAATTACCAAATCAGCAGCAGCAAGTGTGTCTTTCATCTCATCAGTCTTAAGTCTATTTAGTAACTGCGGCGTACGATTACCTTTTACACCGAAATTATAGAAATCAACTTCCTTAATTCCCTTTTCTTCCTCGAGCAAAGTTCTTAAATAAGGCAGGTATCCTCCAGTTTTGGTACTATCTCCTACACCTTCTGTTAAAGAGTCACCAGCGGAAATAATCTTTATTTCCTTTGGGACAAAATCGGCAGGAATCTCCTCATAAATAACAGCCGAAGCCGTCCGCACTTTATGCAATTCCAACCGTTCGGATTGTCTGCAAGAACTTAAGAAAAATGTCGAAAGAAAAAGAAGGGTGAAAACTTTTATCATTTTGATTCACCACCCTCTTCCTAATGATATTATAACAGAACAAAAATAATACAAAATAAGCTTGTACTATATCCTATTCATTCCCAAAAAAATAGACCTGGAAAAGGTCTATTGCAGCGATTTAATGTCACTAATCATTTCATCATATGGTACTTCTTTGTACCCATCATAAATTTTCTTAACCTTTTCATCTGGTCCCACTAAGAAGAAATATGTCTGGTGAATCACTTGATCACCTTCTTGGGGCTTTTTCACTAACGTCTTAAATGTTTCTCTTGCATACGACTCAATAAACTCTTGTGTATAGCCTGTTAAAAATGTCCAATTATCTGTTTTCAACCCGAAATTCTTCGCATAAGCAGTAAGTTTCTCAGGTGTATCAACCGTTGGGTCGACGCTAAATGAGACAAATTCCACATTTTTCAAATCCTCATCTGTAACCATTTTTTGCAGCTTGGTCATATTGGCAGTCATTGGTGGACATACATCTGCACAATTGGTAAAAATAAAATCAGCGATCCAAATCTTTCCGTCCAAATTTTTCTTTTCAAAAGGTTTGTTCTCTTCCGTTACCGCAGAAAAATCATTTACTGGGTAATCGAGTGCATTCACAATCCCTTTTTGTCCACAAGCAGACAACACAAATAAACCAATGATTAACATAAACAAAATTTGTTTTTTCAAAATAATCACCCGCAACCTTCTTATTTTCGTGATTAGTGTAACAAAGATTCACAAAAGAAGAAAGAAAACGGCTCTATTAATCCATTGTACCTGTCCTGGCAATTGTATTCTTTACTTGAACATCAAATTTAGCATTCTTATATAATTCTTTCCATTCCTTTTGTGTCATAGGCTTACCTCGGACATGAGCCATATATTCATTCCCAATACCTACTGGATCCACTTTCTTTTCTTGGAAAAATAAAAGGAGTTTCTTAATTTGTTTTTCCATTTCTTGATTAACTTTTTTCTCGATGAACTTCATGTTAGCTGTTTTTCCTAACTCTAAATAATTGGTGGTTTCAAGCAACCTCGAATCCATTTTAACTTCGACTTTAAAGCGTATGTTCTTTTTGTCCACTAACTTAATTTTTGTATTGCTGCGCAATGTATCAATACTTAAAAACAATTTGTTATATACTTCCCCAAAAGACTTACCACCTTGGGTGTTGATGATATTCGAAAATTCTTCGCGATCAAACTCTAATTCCTTGGATCCTGTTCGATATTCATCTGTTAACAGTTTTAAATAAAAGAGCTTATCATTACTTAATCTTGCGGCCAGTTTATCATCATTAAATAAAGCAACTCCAGAAATCGCTACCTTGTCTTTTTTTACTTGTAAGATAGGCAGTACAGGGTCCTGTCCGTTATCAAAGAATTTATGATTAAATTCATGAAGTGTCGGCGATATTAAAAGTTCCCTTTCCACATTCTGTCTAATTAAATTGTATAAATAGGTCCCAATATTCACTTTAATTTTCTTCTCGTCCATTTTAATGATGGAGGATGCGTCTTCTTCAGCAATTGTTAAATAAACCATGTTTCCAACCGTCGGATCACGATTAAGAGCATTGACAAGCTGAATGATTCCTTTTTCGGCCAACTCTTTACTATAAATGACACACCGGAGCTGACCCATTTCAAGTCTTTGATCAATAGCAAGATTTTCCTCCGCTCTTAACGTTTGGAGGGTATTGGCATTTGCAGAGATTACGTTGGTCATAACTTTTGCCATTGGATCAAATTTTGATACTGCAACAGTTCCATTAATTTCATTTTCCTTCTTTAAATCAAATCCTATTGCAGTAATCAGTCCCAATCTTTCCAATTGTTTTGTTTCTACTCCACAGCTTGTTAGTATACAGAAGGAACTAATTACAATAGCAATCTTTAGCCATTTACTGCGTTTCTGCATGTTTATCCCCCCTCCTTTTAAACCATTTTTTAATAAAGACAATCATAGCAAGTAGGACTGGATAGCAAAAAGCAAAGTAAAAACCTAACTTTGCTACAACATCCGTAATCGTATTCATTTGGTATCTAGACTTAATAAGGAAGGTAGCTGCAAAGGTAACAATCGCAATAATCCAAACACCCGATTTTTGTCTTTTCCCTAAAATTCGAGAAAAGCCCTTTGAAGCTGCCCAAAGATAGAAGCACATATTAGGCAATATAATGAGCATCCAAAAGGAAACTGCGATAAATTCAAACCTTTCCAAGTTAGGTAGTCGAACAATCTTAAACATCGATAATACCGGCCAGATTGTTTTTTCTAGACTATTAGAAGCGAAGAATACAATAGAAATGAGCGTTGCAAGTGTAAATATAATTGTTGTAAACAAATTCCCTATCTGAACAAAAAGCATTGATTTATGTTTTTCCTTTACAAATGGATAAACAAACATGATGATTTCAAAACCCAGCATAGAAAGTGTTGTACTCTGAGCACCCATCACTAATTGTTTCGCATTTACATTCAAAATTGGCAACAAATGTGTAAAATCACCAAATTGTAATGGTACAAAAAGGACTATTACCAGCCATACCGTGCCAATAACAGAAAAAAATGCAACTCCAACGATAACTCTAATTCCACCATAAACAGCATAGATAACGATCAAAATGAGTACGAGTGAAAGCTGCCAAGTCGGCAACGTCGGGAATATCCACACTTGAACAATCTCAATGTAGTTCATTAAAATGATAAAAAAAGTGGATGTCATATAAATCATGTAAATAAAATTCAATGATTGTCCTGCCCATTTTCCAAATACATCAACATGAATGCCATATAAATCGGCACTGTCATATTGCTTAAGCATCTGGACCATAAATATTAGGACAATTGAGGTTATCATCCCTGCTAAAAAAACAGAAATCCATGCATCATGCTTTGCAACTAAATAAACTACTCTTGGAAGCCCGGCCAATCCTACTCCAACCTGTACCGAGTGGATGATAAAAAAGAGCATAAATGCATTTATTAATAATCCTTCTTTTGGATGTAAATTCACCTTCATTTTAGTTCGCTCCTATTCATCTACATCCTTTTTTTGTTTCGCTTTCTTTTTAGGAAAGCGCTCCTTGTCCTTTGTTCGATTGGTTATAGGGCGGAATGAAAAATATTGCGGTGGCAGCTTGAAAAAACTATATCCAATATCCTTTATTCTAGCTGGATAAATAGGCGTTAGATATGGACCGCCAATTGTTTCCAGCCGGAGCAGGTGGATAATGAAAAAGCAAAAAGCAATCATAATCCCGATGCCTCCCCATAATCCGGCCATCAATATAATCGGGAAGCGTATGAGTCGAATGGCTGTACCCATTAAATAACTAGGGGTTGTAAATGAACCAAGAGCACTTAAACAAAGGATAATAATTAAGATATTGCTAGTAAATCCTGCTTGAACAGCTGCTTGCCCAATGATGATACCTCCAACGATACCGATTGTCTGACCGACTTTTGTCGGCAGCCTAGCCCCTGCCTCCCGTAATAATTCAATTACAAATTCTAGTAATAGTGTTTCAAATACCGGTGGGAAGGGAACTCTTGCCCTTGACTCTCCTAACGACAGGAGCAAAGGGGAAGGGATTACTTCATAGTGATAGGTCAAAACAGCAACATATGCGGGTGTAAGTAAAACAGAAATGAAAGTAGCCACTAGCCGCAGCAACCGTAAAAACAACCCCATGTTCCAGCGCATATAAACATCTTCTGTTGATTCAAAAAAGGCGAAGAAGGATGTTGGACCATAGAGAGCATCTGGGCTCCTATCCATTAATACAGCCACTTTCCCCCTATATAAAGCGATTGAAATACGATCAGGAAGTTCTGTCGTCATTAACTGAGGAAAAACGGTCCAGCTGTTGCTCTCAATGTACTGACCAAGGACAGTTGTCCCAGGTATGTAATCCAATTCAAGTTCGTTCAATCTTTGTTTAAAGGTGTTTACAATTTGTTCATCTGCAATTCCCCTGATATAGACAATCTTCGCTTTTGTTTTTGACCTTCTACCAACTGTTAAGTCTTCTGTGCATAAATCTTCATCCTTTATGTTGTTCCTTAAAATATTTATGTTGCTTTGAAGAGATTCTGTAAAAGAAATCTTTGGACCGTAAACAAGTGATTCTGTTTCAGCTTTTTCAAGCCCACGTACAAGATTTTTACTAACATCTGCTAGGATTCCATAGGGCTGCCCTTCCGAGTAAATATACACTTTTCCCTGGTTAATTCCCTGAACAACTTCACCTAACTGATTAACAGCATGGATTGATGCCATAGGTAACACTTTTGAAATCCCTTCACATGTCCATTCTATTTCCTTATGATTCATAATGGATTTAATTACGACTTCATCGAGTTTTGTTGAATCGATTAAACTGTCTATCAGACAGAAAATGAGTTTCTCCCCGTCCCTTTTTAACGTCCTAAAGACAAGGTCCGCACCAACATTCAATTCCGTTTTAAGCTGTTCCTTCAACTCTTCCAAGTCTAAGCTATGAACCTTTGGTGTTTCTTCTGCTTTTTTTCCTGACAACCATTTAAACATAGACAACACCTTTTTACTTTCAATTTTTTTTAGCATTACCAAAACAGCTATTTTTACCCATAAAAAACAGGACGACAAAAAGGTTTTATGAAATGGGAAGATATGATATTATGAATGAGTATTCATTCAACAGACAGAAAATTTAGTCAACTAAACAGAGGTGTAAAAATGCAACAACTCGGTCAGCTTTTGATAATTGAAGGGCCAAATCATAGTAAGGTTCCCTATTCGCGAAGCTTGTATATTCATAGTAAAGATAAGGTACTCATCGATACTGGAGCAGACCCCGCCGAGCTTCGAGCACTGAAAGTTCAGTATGGGGTTGATTTGATTATCAATACCCACTACCATCCCGATCATACCTTGCATAATCATTTGTTTCCCAATGCGAAAAAATGGATTAACCCATTAGAATTTGAGACCATTCAATCAATAGATGGTATTGCTCAAGGAAATGGAGTTTATCAAGAATGGGGTCCGGATGGTGTTGAAGCATTAAGGAAGCACATGCCTAAGGAATGGGTGCAAAACCTCGGAGAAATTTCGGGAACCTATCAATATGAGCAGGAATACAACTTTAGCGGAGTGAAAGTACACTTTCTTCATACACCTGGTCACACGGTGGGATATTCCAGTCCTTATTTCCCTGAGTTAGGTGTCGTCTTTGTTGGGGATTTTGATATGACTTCCTTTGGACCATGGTATTTTGGTACGGATGGGGATATCAATGCGTTCATAGCTTCCGGTAAACGACTAATAGAGTTAGAAGCAGATACTTATATTACAGGTCACCAAAAGGGTTTGTTTACGAAACAGGAATTTACTGAGGCAATGAACAAATTTTTAGCGATCATTGACCAACGTGATGAAACAATCGAAAAGTATGTACGTCAGGGAATGAATTTTGAAGAACTGACAAATATCGGAATTTTCTATCCAAAAAAAATACTAAGCACTATGATTTTGAGAACATGGGAACGGAGTGGGATAAGGAAGCATTTGCAGCGACTAGGATATAAGGTTGACGAATCATCGGAAATTTTGTTGGTAAATAAATAGGATGATGCATTGCACCATCCTGTTTATTATTCAGTGTAATACATTAAGGCAATCGCCCCAGGTCCAGTATGAGTACTGATGGTTGGCCCTGTATAATCAACTGAAATATCTTGATACCCAGTTAAATCAATAATAGAATCTTTTACTTTTGCAGCCAATCCCTGTGCTTCGGCATGAACAATTCCAACACCGCGAACGGTTTTCCCTTTGACATCCTCAGAGAATTGTTTAGCAAGCCATTTAACCACTTGAGAATGACTGCGAACCTTTGCCACTGGATTGTATTCGGCACCTTCAAGCGAGGCAATCGGCTTGATATTTAGTAACGAGCCAATAAAGGCCTTACCCTTACCAATCCGTCCGCCTTTCACCATGTTCTCGAGTGTATCAATCATAATATATAGTTTCGTGTTTTCGCAGACGGATTTAAGTCGATTAAGAATTTCTTCCATGCTCTTGCCTTGCTTAGCCATTTCAGCCGCTTCTTTCACTTGGAATTGAAGAGCAATGGAAATAAATTTGGAATCTAGGACTGTTACCCTCGTCTTTGTCATCTGTGCAGCACTTTCAGCAGAGCGGACAGTTCCACTCATTTTTCCTGTCATATGGATCGATAAAACCTCGTAGCCTTCTTCACCTAGCTTGTCATATACTTCAAGAAAGGTACCAGCGGAAGGCTGGGAGCTTTTCGGTAATTCATCTAAACTCTTCATGCTTTCCATAAATTCAGGAGGTTGAATTTCAACTCTGTCTAAGTATGTTTCGCCATTTATAGTTACGGACAAAGGCACCACGACAACACCTAACTGCTCCGCCTGTTCTTTTGTCATGTCCATGGTAGAATCGGTTACTATCTTAATTTTGTTCATATACTCACATCCTACGGTTTACTCCTTTGTATTATACAGGTTCCCTGTTCTTTAAGGTATAAATTCCCCTATTTTCATGAAATTAATTGTGAAAATTAAAAGAACACCGGGGTATCCAGTGTTCTGAAAAGTTATGCGTTATTCTTCAATTCTGTTTTTTTAAACAAAGCTTCATAATCAGGCCATTTCATACCCTTTTTCAAATACTCTTTAAACGAATAGCATTTTTTCGGTTTCGTCTCCTGATAAATAGCAGTAATAAATTTCTGTAAACGGAGTTGGATCATAAATGCATAAGTGCTGCCTTCCTCCAATAAAGGAATTTCGATAACTTTAACCTTCTGTCCAACCACATTTTTGAACTCTAGGCTTTTGAATAACAAAATATCAATCCTCTTTTTCACCCGTTTGTCTATATTATACACCTTAACCTAATCGAAAGGTGTCAAAATCCGCTTGGTTTTTAAAATATGTATATATAAATTCATTCCAATTTATAAAAAAATAATAAACCATGCTTTTTAGATGGATTGACAATAAAAACGACCCTCAGAGAAATAAACCTCTGAAGGCCAAATAGTCCATTATTTAAGCTTCTGCAAATTCTTCCTCTTGATCTTGAAGCTTTTTCAATCGTTTCTTGTAGACAAACTTCGATAAGTTTATCGAGATTTCATATAACAGTAACAATGGCAGCGTAACAACAAAGTCTGACATGAAATCTGGCGGTGTAATAACAATCGCAATTATGATTAAAACGAAATACGCGTATTTACGAATTTTAGCTAATACAAAAGGATTAATAATCCCGAGTGAAGTTAGGAACATTACCACCGCTGGTAACTCAAACAGAACACCAAACGGAAGGGTCATATTCATAATAAAACGGAAATATCGATCCGCAGTAAAATTCGTTACAAACATATCTGCTCCCATTGAGACTAAGAATTCAAGCACCATTGGAAAAATGATAAAGTAACCGAAAGAAAGCCCAATAATAAATAAAATAAACAATGCCGGTATATACGATAAAGTAATTTTTCTTTCAATAGGTTTAAGTGCTGGCTTCACAAATAGCCAGATTTGGCTTGCCAAGACCGGGATGGTACCTGCAATGGCAATAATCGTCGCAATCATAAAGTAAACCCAAATAATATCACTTGGTCCAAGTACGATCAATTTGACATCAAGATCTCGAACTAACCAATCGTAGATATCAGTCACGTATATGAATCCAACAATGAAAAAAACAACAAACGCGACCGCAGATATAATAATCCTTTTTCGCAATTCATCTAAGTGATCAACTAATTGTAATTCTTTATCTTCCATGTATTTCCCCTGCCAATTTCAATGGTTGAAAATAAGTAAACACTCTTACCAACATTTTAATAGTCTAAAAGAAAACTGAAGAAAAAAAGGTGCAAGAAAATATCTTACACCTTATTTAGTCAATTTTTGCTTTTCCTCATCTATATCCTTCATTACATCATCCGTTAATTCACGAGTTGATTTTTTGAATTCTTTCAATGTTTGTCCGAAGGCGCGTCCAATTTCAGGCAGCTTCTTAGGTCCAAAAATAATAAGGGCTAGAGTTAAAATAAGGATTAATCCTGGTATTCCAATATTTGAGAACATTGATTTACATCCCCTTTAGTTAATTATCTTTCTACTACGATTATAGTACTGAACAACAGTTTTGAGTAAAATATCCGCAATAATTCATATTAATTTCACATTATCTAAGAAAACTTATCTAAATGTGATTTTTTGCATTTATTTCTCTACCATTTACTCTTAACAATTTACCAAGAACCACACCTGAAGTCAATGTAAAATCCTATTTTGAATTGTATAAATATTTTGACAATTGGTTATTTACCATTTATAATTTCATCAAGAGAAACATATACTATTTTAAACTTATTACGAATGGATGTGATGAAGATGGAATTTTCACTCAGTAGTTTTGATGGAGCCCTGCCAGTTGAAGTAACCATCGATGAAGATAACGGCAGGTATATGATTCGCAAAAGCGACAGCAGCGGGGAATATTTTAATAGCCCAAATGAATTAATTCAATGGGTGAAAGCACATTTCCACGAGGAAGACTTCTGCCATCCAGATGAATTCAGAGGAATGCTTGATAAATTAGCAGATTATGAATTAAACGGATCCTACTTTTAAAGTGAAAGAAGCATCAAAGCGATGCTTCTTTCTTTATGAAGCGATGTTCCTTGCTTCACTCATTGCGATAATGATTTGACGAACTTCTTCTGCCATCTCTTTATAGTCTTTATGGTTATGAATTATAGGATCGATTCGGTAGCCAATGGTTACTTTAATTTGAGCAGGCTTTATTAACCGCCCATTCTTCTCAAAAATATCCGCAGTACCTTTAATAGCAATTGGTACAATTGGCACTCCAGCGTCTTGTGCTAGACGAATACCTCCCACCTTAAAGGGTTGGACAGGTCCTCCCTTGCTTCTCTTACCCTCAGGAAATATAACAAGTGAATGACCTTCTTGAAGCAATTGAACACCCTCTTTCATGCTGTTAAGTGCTTGCTGGTGATTCTTACGATCAATAAGTATACAGTTAATCGTGTTGAGCCACGAAGATAAGATAGGCACTTTTTTTAGCTCTATTTTTGAAACAAAACCGAAAGGTTTATCAATGGTACCAAGCAGAACAGGAATATCAAAATCGCTTTCATGATTCGCAATGAACACAACCGGTCCCTCCGGAATCAACTCCAAACCCTCTACCACTACCTCTGAGCCTGTTAATTTCATAAATTTCTTAGAAAATTTTTTTGGATATTCATGAGCTAGCTTATCACGTTCCTCAACGGGTAAATGACTCGCTTTCTTTATTCTTGCTAGCTGCGGAATGCTGTAGATTAGAAATCCGCTAATATACAAAAAGCATGTGATCAGCCTAAACATGATTGCCTCCTTTTTACGTTCTAAAATATTATAAAGCAGGAGAGTTAAATTTGTTTAGGTGAAATGATATTTTTTTAGAAATGAAAAAGACAGCAAAATCATTGGCTGTCTTTTACTATACGATCATAAATTCTAAATTCATATTTGTAGGGATTTTTCTCATCCTTAATGCCTTTTTCACTGGAAATAAACTTCCAATCTCGTTCATTGAACTCTGGGAAATAGGTATCTCCCTCAAACTTTTCGTAAATATGTGTTATGTAAAGGCGGTCTGCATGTTCAAAAGTTTCTTTGAAGATTTCTGCACCGCCAATTACAAAAATTTCATCATCCTGATTTCGGCAATATTCCACAAATTCCTCCATCGAATAGAAAATTGTTACATCATTGCTCTTATAATCTAGCTGACGAGTAATCACAATATTTTCTCTGCCGGGAAGTGCCCGGCCAATAGATTCGTGCGTTTTTCTGCCCATTGCAATCGGGTGTCCCATAGTCGTGCGTTTGAAGAATTTTAAATCCTCCGGTAAATGCCACGGCAATTGATTATCCTTGCCAATGACTCTGTGTTCATCCATTGCTACAATAAAGGATATCATACGGAGACTACTCCTTTAATATGTGGATGTGGGTCATATCCTTCTAGCGTGAAATCTTCAAATTCAAACGAGAAAATATCCTTAACGTTTGGATTGATTTTCACTTTTGGTAATACCCTTGGTTCGCGCTCCATTTGCATTTTCACTTGTTCCAAATGGTTTTGATAGATATGAACATCACCAAATGAGTGTACAAATTCACCTGGTTCTAAATCACAAACCTGAGCAATCATCATGGTCAATAATGCGTAAGATGCAATATTGAATGGTACACCAAGGAATACATCTGCTGAACGTTGATACAGCTGACAAGATAATTTCCCATCGACTACGTAAAATTGGAACAAGCAATGACACGGTGCTAACGCCATTTTATCTATTTCTGCAACATTCCAAGCATTTACAATCAGTCTGCGTGAATTAGGATTGGTTTTAATTTGATGAATTAACTCACTAATTTGGTCTACTGTTGTTCCGTCGGCACCGGTCCATGAACGCCATTGATGTCCATATACTGGCCCTAGTTCGCCGTTTTCATCAGCCCATTCGTTCCAAATTCGTACACCATTATCCTGCAAATAACGGACATTGGTATCTCCATTTAAAAACCATAGTAGTTCATAAATGATTGATTTTAAGTGTAACTTTTTTGTAGTTAATAAAGGAAAGCCTTCTTGTAAATCAAATCTCATTTGATAACCGAAGGTACTAATCGTCCCTGTTCCAGTACGGTCTCCCTTTTCATGACCATTCTTCAAAACGTGCTCACATAGTTCTAAATATTGCTTCAAAACTGACACTCCCTTGTCTCGCATTCATGTTGTTCATTTTACCATAATGATGGCGTAAGTATAACCCTACATCTTACCATATCCGGAATATTAGTGTAGTCCTTGAAAGAAGTCATACGTCTGAGGAGCTAGTTCTTTTAATTTAAACTTCGTTTCGTCATTTAAGTAGTACATGGCAAAAGTTTCAGCAAAATATTCCTCTACGTGCAGGATAAAATAAGAGTTTCCAGGAAACATTATTCCCCTTTCTGCCTCCCAAACCGATTGGAATTCTTTATTTTTACTAATATTTTGGAATACTAGATGATCAATCGAATGTGCAATTTCATGTAACTCTAAATTGACAGAGCCGTGGCCTTTTCCCGTTTCGCTGTGCCCTATTTTCACCAAAACCACCTGCGAGCCGCCAATTCCAGGTACTTCATCCCACGTGGTTTGTGAGTTATACCCTCTTGGTACCTTCCCTGCTAAATATCTAGCTGTTTGATTATCGGTTAATTTTCCAGTAAACAGTTTAAGGGTAATGTCTTGTTCGTTAATTTTCTCTAAAAGACCTTCAGGCAAATTTGCCATCCTAGTGATAATTCCAGCAGCCGCTTTTTCATCAAAAAATCTTTTTGGTAATAAAATCATTTCGTTTAATTGTTGGAGCGAGGATTTATTATTAATTAATTGATAAAGTTCGGAGTTTTTTGGATAATCACCGAGCTTAATACTATCAAAAGAGGCTTGTGAAGTGGTAAACATCGATAAAAACAATCCAGCTATGATGGAGGAAACAACCCATTTACGCATATTATAATCCTCCTAGTAAATTAGTCCTTTACTAGAATTATAACATGGTAGATTGTGCGGGATAATTGGTAATTAATTGGTGGGAATCGTTAAACACAAAGAAAATCTGCCCGAATAGGACAGATTTTCCGACAAACTCTATACTTCTAACCCATAATTCCGGCAAAGTGCAGCTAATCCTCCTGAAAATCCACTTCCAATGGCGTTGAATTTCCATTCGCCGTTGTGACGATAAAGCTCACAGATAACGACAGCTGTTTCCACCGAGAAGTCCTCACCAAGGTCAAAACGGAGAATTTCACGATTGGTTTCTTCATCAAACAACCGGGCGAATGCATTAGAAACCTGTCCAAAATTTTGGTTCCGAGCGTCTGCTTCGTGAATCGTTACAGCAATCGCAATACGGTGTACATGTGGAGGAACCTTGCTGAAATCAATTCTTATCTGCTCGTCGTCCCCGTCACCCTCACCTGTGCGGTTATCACCTGTATGCTCTACTCCTCCAGAGGAATGAGCTAAATTATTATAGAAAATAAAGTCTAGGTCTTGAGTCACCCGTCCATTGGCATCGGTTAAAAATGCAGAGGCGTCAAGGTCGAAATCTTGACCGCCATGATAGCGGTTTGTATCCCATCCCAGCCCGATAACAGCCTTTGTTAGTCCTGGATTTGTTTTTGTAAGATCAATTCTTTGTCCTTTAGATAAATTGATGCCCAACTACCTCACCTCTTCAGAACGTAATAGTAGAGGAACAAGCAAAGCCTGTTCCCTAAAGATTAAGAATAAGAACGCACTACTTCACTTAAGCTTGCAGCGTTTGTACCAGTTCCAACAGCTGCAAATTTCCACTCTGTGTTGTGTCGGTAAATTTCGCCAACCACTAAAGATGTTTTGCCGCTGTAATCATCTGATAGGTTATAACGAATCATTTCTTGACCATTGGATGGATTCACCACTCGAATAAAAGCATTACGAATCATCCCGAAGTGCTGTTTTCTTTTTACACAATCATAGATGTTAACAACAAATACAAGTTTCTGAACATTAGCTGGAACTCGGCTTAGTTCTACCATTACTTGCTCGTCATCACCGTCTCCATCACCTGTTAAGTTGTCTCCAGAATGCTGAACGCTGCCGTCTTTGCTTTTCAAATTACCAAAGTAGATAACGTCATTGTTGTTTTGAATCTTATCATTTGCACCTAGCATAATAACAGAAGCATCACAGTCTACATTAGCACCGCCGCCTGCTCCTCCGCCGCCAAACAATCCGCCAAAGAGACCGCCGCCTCCGCTCTTACCGCTTTGAACTGGGTCCCAGCCTAAACCTACCATGATTTTAGATAGTCCTGGATTCCCTTTTGTTAAATCTACTCTTTGACCTTTTTGTAAGCTTATAGCCATAACTTTCACCTCATAAATAAAATTTTTATAGTTAACAATCAATTAGTATTGTTGTTTCAATTTTTTAAAGTTGTCCTGCAGTTGTTCTAGACGTTTTGTTCCTTCAACGCGCAGGCGTTTGTTTTCTTCTTCGATGGCTCTTGTTTCCTGCATTCCTTTAATAATAATGTTCCAGGATTCTTCGATGGTTTCGATTTTGATGCTTGGACCTCCTGCAAGTCTTGCTATATCTGTGCTTTGCTTTGAAATGTTTTGGGCATTTTTCAGTAGCATTTCATTGGTACGCCGATCGAGTTCACTCATCGAATCAGCAACAAGCTTTTGTCTTTTTGCAGCAACCGCCTGAATGAGCCCGTTTTTAAAGATTGGAATTGTTGTTACGAAAGCAGAATTAATTTTTCCAATCAACTTTGTATTTCCCCGTTGCAGCAAGCGGATTTGCGGTGCTGTCTGCAATGATACCATCTTTGCCATTTCAAGGTCATAAATTCGCTGCTCTAAAGCTTCAATCGAATTTCTCAACGTATCCAATTGCATCGAAGCAATCTGATCACCTGCAGCAACACGTGCTTCGAGCTGCGGCAGCTGATTGTTTTTAAGTTCTTCAACCTTCATTTCACCTGCAACCACATACTTTTCAAGGGTCAGATAGTATTGATAATTTTGCTCATACATTTGCTCTAGCATTTTGGTTGAATCAACCATTTCATGCTGATACTTGGATATTTCCACGTATACCTTATCAATTTCAGAGCCCATGGTTTGGTACTTTCCAAAGACCTTTTCAATCATCTTTTCACCCTTTTTGAAGAGCTTTCCGAAAAATCCAGTTGAAGTTTTTTGAAAGTCCTTTGGGTCGAATTTATCCATTATTCTGGTGAGCTGCTTAAGAAGCTCACCAGAATCCTCAACCTTTGTCGTCCGCATATTACCTAAGATTTGATCAGAGAAACGGGAGATTTGCACAGCAGGCTCTTTCCCAAACTCCAAAATTTTTATTTGGTCTCGCTCATCTATAGACCTTGCGAGGTTCTGAACTTCTGTTTCCTTCCTGAGGGCAAGCTTAATGTCTGAAATCTTTGCTTCACTTAGTGTTTCCTCTGTCATTAAGTTTGCAGATTGATTTTGTGGTAGATTCACTAGTTAATCTCCCCTTAAATTTTTTATAATTCCTTGAAAGAACTTTCTTTTGAGTTTGAAAGGTTCTTTATACTCTAATTCAAAAACCACATCCTCAAGCCAGTGCGTATCAAATAGATTTTCATTAAGGAAATTTTCAATATCATTATGGCCTGGCGGATTATATACGATAATATCAATACCAAATTGGTTTAATAGCAGGATAAGGGCAGCGTCTGATCTTGATAACATACCGCGGCATTCATTGTTATAAATGATTAACTTTGGCACATGCTGTGAATAATCAAATTTCTCCATCAACTGGATAATTTCCTTTGGGGTAAACATAGCCTGACTAAATAAATAAATGCTTACCTCTTCCATGCTTTCCCCAGGTAAAGACTTTAAACCCGGACGCTCACAAATTCGTCGAATCGCATTCGCAATCCCCTTTTGTAACCCAGTCGGTAAGAATGAATACGGCCAATAATGTGCCTGCAACATCATTTCCGGGTTCAACAATCCATCTCTGCCAAGTGCGTTCCGGTAGTGAAAGCGAAAATCATTCGAGCTTGACCATGTAAAAGGTAATTGGCGAATCAGCATACTGTGTTCGAATTCTATAAGGTTTTGAATTCGGTCCCAATACTCTTTACGATTTTTACTTACACCCTGTATTTTAGCAAACAGGGAAGGAATTTTGACTTGTCCATTCTCTACTTCAAAGCCGGGCCGAACCATTGCCATTTCTTTTCCGAGTATAAATAATTCATCATAGGTTGTTTTTAAGGTAATTGAAGATGGAGTATATTCCCTTAATTGCCACGGTTTATATAAACCTGAACCTTCCTGATTAAGAATCGTCTCAATCTCTCTTGAGGCACGATAAGCAACAGTGGTTTGACGATTTCTTTTCTCTTTAGGAAATGGTTCCGCTTGTTGTTTATTTGGATAATGGTGCGTAAAAATTTCCTCATCTAGATACCCATGTAAAACATCCTTGCCTTCAGGATGAAAGATAACTAAATCGCAGCCAAGTTTCATTAAATAATACAGAAAATAAGGCTGACTTCTTTTCATATCGCCGTACCATAAGAATTTAGGCAATTCCTTTTTAAGATCAATGGTATCTAATAAAGGATTTAAGTGGTTCATCGACCATTTAATGACGTCAACTAAAACCCTTCTTAGTTCGTGATTTTTTAACCCGTCCTTTTCGCGCTGGGCAAAAAGTTCGAGCGTGCTGATCATCGCTTCCCTTACTTTTCGATGAATAGCTGGGATACTTGACTTATACAACAGCCGTTCACCATCAAGAAAAGCGGTGAATCGATTGATTGAAAGCTTCTGTTCTTGACTGATATTCAATACCTTTTGAATCGATTGAAAATGCTGATTATCCATGTTTTTATTTAGTGATTCTTCACTTAATAAATGTAAGCGACTTTCAGCGGAAGACACATAATCAAAAAGCTGGTTATAGTACTCATCACTATCAATTGGAATTCCAAGGAATTTCGCTAGTACTTGACCAATCTGTATACTTCCCTGCTCAATTGAAAATCCTGGGCGTTCTGACAGGGGCATTTTCAGCATATCAAGCCAATTTTCAAATGTAAGGGATACGGGTCGAACATTCATTTGGTTGTATGGTAAATTCATTCATAATCCCTTCCCTCATAAAAGCGAAAGATTTTTTGTACGTCACAGTAAAATTATGTAAGGGTATTCTTTACCATCATATCACAGTTAAAAAATTGGTTCATTGTTTATACGAAAGTAATCGTAAAATGTTTCATTACTATGTAGAAAAAAGCAGTTCATTTCTCCCCTAAGTAATTTACTCACTTTTCACCTTTTTCCTTGTCCTTACATATGATTGAGTACTTAGATATAAGTAGGTGACTAAATGAGGTTTTTATATAAGCGGCCAAGAATGGAAGATGTTAGCGAGGAATTAAGTATCATTATGAATTTAATGGTGTCGAAAACCTTCGTTATGATCGATTTGTTCTGGTTATGCTTACTTTTTACTCTGTTTCTTTCTCCCGTTCTTGCCAGTATTAGTATGTCTATTTTATTTTTTTGTGGTTCTTTTACTCTGTTTTGTTCAATCTATTTTTACTTCTTTTACCCATATATTAAAGATAGTTAAATACTGAGTGTTAAAGCCTTTAGGAAATGCTGGAGTATTTCTTCACCAGCAGCAACACCGAGCTGGTTTGTCAGCGTGACATCAGCTGGTCCCTTCACTTTAAGGAGCTCTCCATGACTTGGGACGAATCGATAGCGGCAATTCTTTATAAAATCCCAGTCTAAAATAGAATCACCTGCGCCCGCCATTGCTTCCATTCCTTCTCGGTTACAAATAAACTCAAGTGCCTTCCCTTTGCTAATGGCAGTTGGAATAAAATAGAGTTTTCTCCCCTGAAGGCTCATTTTCCATCCATATTTGGCTGTAAGCCCACGAATTTCTGTGAGTTCTGATGGGGTCGGAAGACAGTTTAAAATATAGTAAAAAAATAGGTTATCAGCCTGCTTTCTTTCCCCATCCAACATAATTCCAGCCATTTCTAACGCAAGGAGTAACTCTTCCTCAGCTGCACTTCCATTTTTCAACTGAAACATTAATTGTTCAGACCACTCTTTTAAAGGTTCCCCATTATACAAAATATGTGCTCCATTTGTCGTAATCGCATAGGACAATGGTATTTCTTTTTCAAAAATGACAAAACGTTTAAATTGTTCTGTTGTTCTTGTTGTAACCGGTATAAACAAGCTGTGCTGGTTCACTTCTTTCAATATTGAAAAAGCAGCTTGTGTCATATATCCTGCCCATTTTCCCTGATTCATTTCAACTGGCTTTAACACAAGATTCTCTGGCATTCCGAATTCTTCAATTGCTCGATCAGAATACATCAGTGTGCGGTCAAGATCCGATGCAATTATCATTTACTAATCTCCTTAACCGATTTAATTAACCCCATACACAAATAATTCATTCTAGGATATATCTCTACCTCTACTCCTTTTTCCTCAGCAAGCATGAGAATATGTCTCACATAAGGACTTGAAGGATCGCGCATGAGGATTTTCCATGGGACTCTTCGAAGCAGTACTCTTGTTGTTTCACCGACGCCTGGTTTGATATAATTCGTGCTTCCTATTTCATATTCAGCTTGGATGGTTTTAACATCCTGCATACCTGCAAATTCTGCATTCAATTCCTCGTATACCTTTTGTAAAGCGGTTTTCCCTGCTTCTTGGCTGATGGCGGAAAATTCACCAGCAATTAACTCAATAAAATCATTTGATACATCGCTTGGAAGAAGCTCACGGTAATACTTTGCTCCATGGAAATCGTTTTTCCCAATATAATTGGTGTTTAATACCGTTCGGCTTACAAGGCCAGAGACGGTCGAATTTAAACAAGCACTTGGAATGAGAAAGTCTTCTCTCGTTCCAAAAAGCGTCGTACATTGTCCAGGGTCGGCAATGACTGCAAGTTGATCATCAAGCTGTATATGATATTTTTCATAAAATTCTCCGCACGCCTTTGTTAATTCGAGTGAAATGGCCCCTTTTCCTGTCCAGCCATCCACGAACTGAATGTTACCCTCTGGGTGATTTTTAAGGATATAATGTAGTGCATTCTCGTCGATACCTCTATCACGGATAATGGAGACACTATAATGAGGTAAAGATATGCCGTAGCGGAATTTAATATATCTTTTAATTAGAATTCCAACCGGCGTTCCTGCCCTGGCAAGAGATACGAGGATGGCTTGATTACCCTTATTTCGGTAGATTTGCTCGGCCACAATACCCACGCATAGTGCGACTTTTGATTTATAATCATTGGCAGTACTCCAAAACAAATCCACATATTCCTTTGGAGGCTGGTATTCTATCGGCAATGATTCACTATAATGCTGACCAGATTGAACTCTCATTTCACGATTCACAGTGGAGTCTTCAAGCTGAATAGAACTTAAATCCTTTAATAGAAAAAGAACATCATCCTCAGAATAGCTTCCCATTTTAGCAGGTTGATTGGTTATCATCGACATTCTATCACCACCCCTATTATCCTGAGAAAAAGACGATTTTGATCGACTTTAACTGTAATGTTTCCATTTGTTTTAATAATGGTTGAAGCTTTTCAGCCTCTACTTTCCGTTCAAATAATACAAATAATTCATCGTATTCACCTGGAGGAATATTGTAAACAAAATTAGCAATATCCTGATCCTCAGGATTAGGAAAACTTATGCCGTATCTTGCCCCATACCCTTCGATGTTTTGAATATATATTGGACTTCTAGTGGTAGATTGATAGAAGACGTTTTTACCCATTGCAGCAGCCAATTTCATAGGAATATACATGAATTCCCCGGTCCCTAAACATAATGTTTTGGATCCCTTTCTGTGCTGCCTCAACACTCCCGCTGCATTAAATATTTTCTGATGAAGACCAGCATTGGCATTGCTGTCTATCCCAAAGCGGCCAGTTCCCTTAATATAGTTAGTCTTATTTCCAGTTTCAGCATATTCTTCCTCAAAAAAGGAGGATAAAGAAAATACTTCCACTTCTGTACTTATGCCTATCTGTGCATTAGATTGATCCTCAACTGGTTTAAGTATTTCAATCTCATTAACATGAACCTTACCGCTCATTAAGCTTACGACATTTATATTGATCCCAAGTGTTCTTTCAAGTTGTGTAAATTGTTGTTTGTTTTCCTCAGATCGCCAGTCTAATATTGACACAACGGTATAGTCTTTCCTAGGAAACTGCGAATGTATCGATTGGATAATATTGATTGCCGTTTTTCCAGTGGTCATTTCATCATCCACTAAAATAATTTCTCGCTGATTATTAATCATGTCTATCGGAATATAGCAGCGATGAGAGGTAGCATGTGAATGCTCTTCTTCAAAGGTTATAAAAGGTGTTAGATTGCCTATCTCTTCTCTTGTTGTGTGAAAATACTCTCCTTCTTCAAAACAATCAAAAAAGGAGTGTCCAAGTGAAGTAGCCGTCTCTGCAAATCCAATCACAACCGGGTTTATAAACTTAGGGATAAAAGAAACACTTTGAAAATCTGTCTCTTTTTGACCAAATGAATGGATCAAACTCTCTATTAATGGACAATTCAAATTTTTTATACTTTCAGCATATCTAGCTGCAAGTAAAGCAGCTGTTAAAAGACCTTTTTGCGGTTGTACAGGCAGATGTTTTCCGAGAACCTTACTTACAAACAAAAACGACCGTTTTTTATTAATTCTTGCTGCCATTATAAACAGTTCTTCAAGAGTTAACCGATATGGATTAGCCGTTACTTCAATGTCAACATTAATTTTGTCAAGAATTGTATACGTAAACGTCTTTTTTGATAAGGTCGATATTTGTGTATCCTTCATGTAGCACCCCGTAAAGCTGAGATTTTAAAATGGTCTTTTTCGCCCAAAACAAATGAGGCTTAACTTCATTCATTTTATTGGAAAAATTACTTTTCCTCACTCCATTTTCCCTTTGATTTGCATTAACAATTGAACAGGCGTCAATATATTCCTCGTATGTTACCACGTTAAGTGCTTGCACTGCTTTAATATGAGTCGGATGAATAATAGTTTTTCCTGTAAGGCCATTAGCGACATCCATTAACACTTCTCTAATTAAACCATCCATATTCTGGTCAATTAATTCAGCCCGCCATTTCAAGCCATCATCCCCATATCGTTCGCGAAAAGGAGTCTGTCTAAGCTGCGGTTTTAACATCCTTGGTTTAGATGAGAAATACTCCC
This sequence comes from Neobacillus niacini NBRC 15566, assembly GCF_001591505.1. Taxonomy (GTDB): domain Bacteria; phylum Bacillota; class Bacilli; order Bacillales; family Cytobacillaceae; genus Neobacillus; species Neobacillus niacini. The sequence goes on along the minus strand of NZ_BCVA01000009.1, from coordinate 28,152 downwards.
AGACCGGTCCTGAAATCACATAAGGACTTTCTGAACGTTGGAAAACATTTATAATATCTGTTATGCAATCTCGTAAAACAGCAATCTCATAAACAGTGGTATCCACACTTCGGCGAATTCCATACAATCCACAAAAATCTGTAGCCCCAATTCGAACATTTAAGATATTTTCCTTATAGCGGTCAAGAAGATTTTTTATTGCCATTAATTCAGTCATTCTTGTTTCTTTATGTATTATTTTATCACTTTCCAGAATAGGCATGGCATAAAAAGGCTTGTGGTCTTTGTGAATTCTAACCACCTCTGCTAATAATTCACCACCAGACTCTGCATTAAATTTCGGTAAAACCACCCCCGTTAACAACTGGGTAGCATCGCCTAATTGTTCCTTGATTCTTTTAAGCTGCTCGATATTCCGAATACGGATAAACACTAGAGGCAGGTCGTCAATGGTCAAATATTTTTTATTGATTTCACCCTTTAATTTTAGGAGTTCCTCAACAAGCAGCCTTTCCGCTTTTTCAACCTCCATATCACCAACGGCGTCTTCTAGGTCAATTACAAGGGAAGTTAGACCTTCATGCTTTTTTGAAAGAAGATCTTGATGAATATTTGGACGAGTTGCCGGCATGTATAGAGTTGCACCAAGTCCATAGGATAAAAGCTCCCGATCACTATATTTGGTAAAGTCCATTGGCTTTTGAAAGAATAAAGCCTCAAGCTCATTTTCATAAAAATAGGTAAAATGCTTCATTCTAAATGACTCCTTTAATAAAAAAGAATGGGGACTGACTTTCGTCTGCTCCCCATTTTATGTCGTACGACCATAATTATGATTCTTTGCCCACTTCTTTCTTCTTGTTCATGAAATGAACAACAAAAGTAGCTCCAAATACAATTAGTAAAATAACAAAGAATGTGATATGGCTAACATGAATTCCGAAGACACCGGCAAACATCTTTGCAGATATTAGTAGAATCAAAATATATGCTGATGTCTCAAGCTCTGGAATACGGTCGATTAAAGCCAAGAATACTCCGGCAACACCACGCATCATAAGAACCCCAAGCATACCGCCAAGCAACAGCACCCAAACTTCATTGCTAATTCCGAAAGCAGCTAGAACACTGTCAACCGAAAAAGCAATATCCATTAATTCTACTGCAGCAACAGTTCCCCAGAAGGTTCCAAATAATCGGATGAGCAAGCCCTTCTGGTTAATCCCGTGCTCTTCTTCTTCTGATTCTAATGCCTGATTGGCTTTCCGTTTATCAATAAAATATTTAATTGCTAACCAAGCAAGATAAGCAGCTCCTAAAACTTTAACCAATGTAAATTTAATTAAATATACCCCTATTCCAATTGCGATAAAACGGAATATATAAGCACCTAGTAACCCATAAAAAAGTGCTCTTTTACGCTGTTCTGGCGGTAAGTGTTTTACCATTACTGCTAGAACAAGAGCATTATCGGCTGATAGTAACCCTTCAAGAATTACTAAGGTTCCGATTAATCCCCAGTTAACCGGATCTGAAAGAACCTCCACCCAATGCTGCCAGTCAAAAAATAATGAATATGTTTCAATAATACCTTCCCACATTAAAAAAATTCCTCCCGGATGTATATGTTTTCGTTCAAAGACCCAGCTAACGCTGGGTCTTTATTCTAGATGTTATCCTACTTGTAATCCGAAGTCTGTAGCAAGAGCTGCTAAGCCGCCTTGATAGCCGCTGCCGATTGCGCTAAACTTCCATTCCCCGTTATGACGATATAATTCGCCGACAACAACTGCTGTTTCGATAGAGAAATCTTCACCTAAATCATAACGGATCAATTCTTCACCTGTTGATTCATTGAAAATACGAGCATATGCATTAGACACTTGACCAAAGTTTTGGTTTCTAGCTGCTGCGTCATGGATTGTAATTGTGAAGGTAACACGTTGAATGTTAGCAGGTATTGCTGTTAGATTGATGTTTACTTGTTCATCATCACCATCACCTGCACCAGTACGGTTATCCCCATTATGTACAACTGCACCATTTGCACCTTTTGGATTATTGTAGAATACGAAGTCTGTTTCGTTTGTAACCTTGCCATTTTCACCTAATAAGAAAACGGATGAATCGAGGTCGAAATCATTTCCGCCATCATATTTGTTCGTATCCCAGCCTAAACCAACTACTACATTTGTTAACCCAGGATTCGTTTTCGTTAAATCAACTTTTTGACCTTTTGATAAACTTATTGCCATTTTTTCATTCCTCCATTTTAGGTAATAGTCTATATACGAGATTCTCTAGGAAAGGTTTCAATAATGAAAAAAAATTTTTTAATATTATTTCGCAAATCATTAACTCATCCATTTTGGCGGGGTATTTTTATCCCAATAGATAGACCCTAGCTCATGATGGCTTTGAAAACCGTCATGATAGGTATGGTAATGAAAATTAAACCAGTAACCAGCTTGAGGTGGATTGTCCCTTCTCACATGAAAACGAAGAACATCCATATTTGTTTCACGATTTTTAATATTAAAGATTTTTTCTGATTGCCCCTTGCCAGGAGTCTCTGTAATAGCTAAATTTAATAAATCCTCCGTTGGGAATTGAGCAGCTGTTTCTTGCAAAGCTTTTTCGATATTTGGCATAATGATTTCCCGAAACTCATTTTCAATTACAGGTTTAATCCTCGTACCAAATTTTTGATAGGATTGCAGCTCTGCTTTCTTGATCAACTCTTCGAGTAATTTTTCCTTATCTACTACTTTTTCTGTTTCAAAAAAGCTGTTTTCCTGAGCATAGCCTCTTAACAGCGCAGCTTCAATCGTATCTCTCTCTGTAGGTTTCTCAGCATTGACGTTATTTATTAGTTGGGTAGGAGTAATAAGACCAAATGTTAAAATTGAAACGAGTACTACAAACGATTTACGAATCCATTTATTCATCTATATTTTCCCCTTTGTTCCTGGAAGAATTGGGTTAATTTTTCCGATATTTTTTAACTCTTACCAATTATTATACTTCTTTTGGCGGCAAATTGGAAAAATCATTTCTTACAGAATGATAGAAATTCTTATTTTTCTAGGTAACCAAAGTGAAATTTAGCGGTCTTTCTCTTTAATACGTGGAAACTAAATTTTTCAAATCGTTTACTTTTAAAGTGGTCTTTTAACAAGACTCTCTTTTTTGATACTCTCAATGCCTCTTCTATTGTTTCCTCATTCAAATCATCGTAAAGAGCAATATGCCCCAATGCCCTGATCCCATCTGATTCAAGGATAGACTCATCAAACATCGGGTCAAAATAGACACAATCGACGGATTTATCCGGCAGAGATTTTAAATAGTCCAGTGCATGACTGTGAATAACCTTTATACTAGCCATCGCTCTATTCATATCGAAAATTTCCGAATCCCAGGTTTTCAGTCCTTCCTTGACCAAAAATGCCAAAAACTTTTGAGCCTCAGTGCCTGTCACCATCCCTTCATCCCCCACTAAGTAACTTGCCACAATCGAATCTGAGGCAAGACCCAGTGTACAATCCAGGAAAGTCATTCCCTTGGTAAGTTGTGCTGCTTCAGCAAAGGGGTCGTGTTCACCGTTTGCCAGCCGCTTGATTCGAAACATCGCTGAATTTGGATGGAAAAAGAAGGGCTGCTCCTCTCCTAAGGAAAATAGTTCAAGCCTTTCTTTTCCTGCAACAATACACTCACTGTTTGTTTCTATTTGTAACGTCTGAATCGACTTTTTTCTGCGCGGTATGTACAGCACTGCTAATTTATCTGCTATTTCTATTGCCTTTTCAATCATTTGCTCATTGGTTCGTCCTGCCGTTGTGACAAACATAACAATCAAAAACCTCCAAAAAAAAGGACGTCGAATGACATCCTTTTAGCAATTGGAATTAAATGCAGCCTTTAAATTATCCATTATGGATTCCATAGGCATTCCTTCAATATCATGCCGTGGAATAAAGTGAACCACTTTATTTCCCTTTAATAATGCCATTGATGGTGATGAAGGCTCAATTCCTTCAAAATACTCGCGCATTTTTGCTGTTGCTTCTTTATCTTGTCCAGCAAATACCGTTACAAGATGATCAGGCTTTTTCTCGCTTGTTAATACTGCTTGTGTGGCAGCAGGACGAGCAAGTCCAGCTGCACAACCGCAAACTGAGTTTACAACAACAAGCGTTGTGCCACTTGCACTCTCCATATAATTTTCAACTTCTTCAGCGGATGTAAGTTCTTGAAATCCTGTTCTTGTTAACTCCTCACGCATTGGTAAAACCATTTGCCTCATGTATTCTTCATAAGCCATTGACATTATAAAAACCTCACTTTCTATATTTGCAGTGTACTATATCTAATTTACAAAGTGCAATTCCAATTAACTTTCTGTTTTCCGTGCCTCAGTCATTTGCTTCCAGACAGAACCTTTTGCAGCCTCGCCGCCTTCAATTCTTTCGACCGCCATCTTGATTTGCATGCTGACCTCAAATTCAGAGTCATTTTCTGCTGCCTTCAATGCCGGCAATACTGTTTCATCACCTACTTCATACAAAAACATTGCAGCCCGCCAACGAACTAATTTGCTTGAGTCTTGTAGTGCTTTCGCCATCTCTTCATTGGCTTCAGGGAATCCAAGGTCAGATAAGCAATCACCAGCAGTCCTGCGAACGGTAACTGTCTTATCTTTTAATGCTTGATATAAATAAGGCAATACCGCTTGGTCCTTAATCATCCCTAAATAAACGGTAGCCAGTCGGCGTATTGATGGCTTTTCATCTGCTAAGGCTTTTTCTAATACGGGTAAATCTTCAAGTTCAGGATCATCCATTTGTTCAAGCAATTGATAGCGAATCTGCCAATCTGGATTTCCAAAAGATTCCAGTGTTACTTTTTTGCGTTCTCGTATTGGCTTTGGTTTAGCTGCGAATTCCTTTACTTGTGCTTGGGATACTAAATCCTCGAGCCGCTCTGCAGGATAAGCTGCCATTAATTCTTCTATGACTTCCTGACCAATTTGATCAAAATCTCCATAGCGAACACCGAGAGCATCCCACCTGCGAAGCAGAATATAATTTTCGTCTGGTAGCTGAGCTCGTTCTCTAGCTTTTAGAAAGTATTCAGGCATCCCAAACCGTTTTTCTGTCGTTCCATCTGTTAGCTTAACCTGAAGGGGAATATCCTTAAACATTTGAACCTCAACCTTGATTTCACCAAAATGTTCGTATACTTGGTTACCGGTTTGTCTTGATTGCTCAGCTGTTTCCCCAAACGCCTTACGGACTTGCGGCAGCAAATCCTTCCAGTCGAATTTCGCATTGCGTTCAACCGCTAGGAAATCTGCTACATGATAAACACCTTTGATTCCCTCAACTTGGAAGATATTTTGGATTACATCCGGTGCAGTGGCCGCTGTTTCTTTTTTATAATTATGGCTTTTTCCCATTGGCAGTTCTTGGTCTAAAATAATTTTCATTGTATTTGGGCTTGGAGTTGGTTCAATACCCTTTATTTTCACGAAATTCACCTAATTCTTTAGTTTCTCTTTACAAGTTTAACATAATGGTGATATTTCATTCTAGAAATTGGTCTTGTGGATGGGGACCAACGTCATATATTTTTTTTCGATGATAAAATTGATTTTTCACCGAATTATTCTATTTATCGTTGATAACCCAATTAACGCCGATATAATTTTTCCCTTTAAAAAAAGCACGTCATCGACGTACTTTTTTACTCGCTTTCCGCTAGTTCAGCTAGATATTCCCATCTTTCGATTAAATACTCAAGATGCTCGTTCAATTCTGATTCTAGTTTCATTAATTCCTGGGCTTTTGTGAAGTCACTGCCTGTGTTCCCTATTTCTTCGGCAACTTCTTCTAATCGAGCTTCTGTTTTAGCAATGACTTCATCTATTTCTTCCCACTCTTTTTTCTCCTTATAGGTCATTCTTTTCTTTTTTTCCTTTTCAGGAGCTTTAACCGGTACGGGCTTATTAGTTGCTGTCTTCTTCGCTTCAACAGCTAATTCTTTTTCAAGATACTCACTATAATTCCCATAGAATGAATCAATTAGGCCTTCACCGCGCAAGACTAGCAGCTGGTCTACGACTTTATCTAGGAAATAGCGGTCATGGGATACCGTAATTACCACTCCGGGAAATTCTTCTAAGTAATCTTCGAGCACCGTCAATGTCTGCGTATCAAGATCATTTGTCGGCTCGTCCAGTAAGAGAACATTTGGTGATGTCATTAATAACTTTAACAAGTATAACCGACGCTTTTCTCCTCCAGATAATTTCCGTATTGGTGTTCCATGAGAAAAAGGCGGGAATAGAAAACGTTCAAGCATGAGTGCTGCAGATAATGTTTTACCATCAGAAGTTTCCACCACTTCAGCGGTTTCTTTAATGTATTCAATCATCCGCTTGTTTTCGTCCATATCTTCGCTTTCCTGAGTATAATAAGCAATTTTAACTGTTTGACCCATGATAAATTCACCTTCATCAAGCGGAAGCTTTTTGGCCAGAATGTTCAACAATGTTGACTTACCTGCCCCGTTCCTGCCGATAATCCCAAGTCTGTCTCCTGGTTTTACTAGCAGATCAAAGTGTTTTAAGATTGTTTTTTCTCCATAACGCTTAGTCGCATCCTTAAGTTCAAATACCTGCTTCCCAAGCCTGCTGCCATTTAACGAAATATCTACCTTTTCACCTGTCGGCTTCCCGCCTGAAAGCTTATCTTCCAATTCATCGAACCGCTGAATTCTTGCCTTCTGCTTAGTTGTTCTCGCTTTTGCACCTCGCCTCATCCATTCAAGTTCACGTCGAAACAGGTTTTGTTTCTTCTCAAAGGTCGCAGCCTCATTTTCTTCACGGATCGCTTTTGCTTCTAAAAATGCAGCATAGTTTCCTTTGTAGCTATAGAGATTTCCGCCATCAAGCTCAAACATCCGGTTAGCAACCCGGTCTAAAAAGTAACGGTCATGTGTAACAAGAAGAATGGAGCCGCTATATCGGCTTAAATATTCTTCCAGCCATTTTACAGAGTCAAAGTCTAAGTGGTTCGTAGGTTCATCCAGAATAAGTAAATCAGGCTCAGCAATCAGGACCTGAGCTAGCGCTACACGTTTCTTCTGACCTCCAGATAGCTCACCGATTTTTTTTGTGAAATCCTCAATTCCGAGTTTCATTAAGATCGACTTGGCATTTGTACTTGCATCCCATGCATTTAAAGCGTCCATCTGCTTTTGTAATTGGAATAAATCCTCTTGAACCTTTGTATCATTTGGAGATGTATTCAGGAGCATTAGTGTTTTTTCATATTCGCGCATTAACCTTAGAATAGGTGCTTCGCCATGAAAAACCTGTTCTAGTACTGTTTTAGCTGGATCTAATTCGGGTTGTTGGTCTAAAAATGCAATCGAGTAATCCTTACCGGTGATAATTTTTCCCTCATCCGGCTGATCCAAACCTGCAATAATTTTTAAGAGTGATGATTTTCCTGTCCCATTAATGCCAATTAATCCGACTCTCTCTTTTTCACCGATGGTAATGGAGATGTTGTTAAATAATTGTTTTTCCCCATATGTTTTTGTAATATTTTCTACTGTTAGCATTTTCATCGGTCCTGACCATCCCATTCTAGATAGAATTGTTCTAAAAAGTCCACCATCGTTTGATGACGGCTTTCTGCCATTCCTTTTGCAGTATCTGTGTTCAATAAATCCTTCAACTTTAGTAATTTTTCATAGAAATGATGAATACTAGTTGATTTTCCTTTACGATATTCTTCCAAACTCATTTCCTCACGCACATTTATGCTGGGATCGTAAATGGGTTGGCCTTTTTTACCGCCATAGGCAAATGTTCTCGCAATCCCAATAGCACCAATTGCGTCCAACCGATCCGCATCCTGAACGATTTTTGCCTCGATGGTTTTTAGTTCCGTTTTACTTCCACCTTTATATGAAATTGTATCAATAATTTGCACAATAGCAGCTTGTACCTCATCAGGTAAAGCAATACTTTGTAAAAATGAATTCAGTTTGTTTTTCCCCGCTTGGACACTATCATTAAGCTTTTCATCAGGAACATCATGCAAAAGTGCCGCCATTTCAATAACAAATGCGTCGCCCGCTTGTTCTTGTTTGCATATATGTAATGCTGTCCGTCTGACACGGTCAACATGGAACCAATCATGTCCTGTTGCATCATCACCTAATTGACTGCGGACAAACGTTTTCGTTTGTTCTATCATTTGATCCATCATATAAGACACCTTCCTTCATCCTTGCTATTTTAACATGAAAAGCAAACAAAAAATAACCCCGATAACTCGGAGTTATTTTTTGTTCGCTTGACGGCCGCTCTTTTTTTGGCTTTGTGACTTCGTGTTACCAATTGTATACTCACCGCCAAATTCTACATCATTTTTTTGGTCTTGTTTCTCAATCTCTTCACGAGTCAAATTCTTATTCTTCATGAAAATTACCCCCTTACCTAAAATGAACTGCCATTTTAGTATGCTCACTTGGGGATAAAGTTATTTCAGGCCATTGTGCCAGCTGATACCAAGAGTATTCTCACCTGCATGAACACCAATTACTGCACCCAACGGACAGGTAATAACGTTTAACTCAGGATATAATCGCTCTAATTCCACTTTCCATTCATTTGCTTGTTCCTGATGTAAGCCATATAAAATATATACTTCTTTAAATTTATTTTTCTCATAAGAGGATTTAAAGTAGTCAAGAATCCTTTCCTTGGCCTTCTTATCACTTCTCACTTTTTCTTTCGTGTTAAGGGCGCCTTCTTCTATGGAAATGATGGGCTTCACGTTAAGCATGCTGCCTAAGAAGAACTGTAAACCAGACATCCTGCCGCTCCGATGAAGTTGTTCTAGACTTCCAATTAAAACATACGTCTCATTTGTGGTCTTTAGTATTTCTAACTGGTCCATGACAGATTCAAGGCTATTACCTGCCTCCATCAATTCCATTCCTTTTTTTAATAAAGCGGTCATAGGTGCAGTTAGAATTTGAGAATCAAGGGTTTTAACAGGAATATTAACCAGCTTTGCCGCCTGTTCACTTGAAGATACGGTACCACTGAGTTTTCCTGATATCAGAACTGCTGCAACCTGGTCATAATCCTTGGAAAGTTTTTCGTACAATTCCTGGAAAACACCTACTGCTGGCTGTGAAGTTTTTGGCGGCGACTTAAGATCCTTTAATCTAGCAAAAAGCTCAGCAGCTGTTAAATCAATCCCGTCAGCAAATTCCTCACCATCTAATAATATCGTTAACGGTATTGTATACAGGTCAGGATGATTTTTTAATTCTTCATCTAAATATGCCGTACTGTCTGTTACCCATGCCGTTTTAACCAATGTGATCTCCCCCTAAAATTGGTATGAGGTCCTAATATCTAGTTAAAACAATCGTACCTTGAAATCATTTTCTTGTAAATATTTATAACGCAAAAAACCAGCTAAATAAAGCTGGTTTCACTCTAGTTAACAAATTTCCCTAAGGTATGATTGTAAGTGTTCATTGGTCTTTATCATGAAATCGATCATTTCCACTATATCATCCATCTGGTCCTCGCTGATTAGTCTGTCAAATTCAATGGAAATACAATTCCGAATGAGTGATTTTGAAGGTGTAATCGTTACAGAATGACTAAACTGTCTTGTTCCACCCCAAATATCAAAGAAAATTTCACGTATTCTCTGTAATTGAGCTTCATTGGTAATAGTATCATAAAAGAATTGCAGCTTTATCTTACATCCAGACTGTTGCTGTGCCAATGAGTTTGGCAGTAACTCTGCTGCAAGATTAATCAACTCTGCTTTAATTTCCAATTTAGCTGCTACAATAGCTGGTTGAGTTGAAGAGTTATGAAAGTCAATATCGAAGCTGCGGGACATTTTCGCCATATTTATGATATCATTTCGGTCTGTAATGACAATCTCACCCGATAAATCTAAATCATATAACGCACCTTCAACGACTACTTTCATATTATCGAAAGCGGTAGGGTCAAACATTCACTCACCTCTAGTCTTTTAGAACAGCCCTAATGCCTTGCCAGTGTCATCCACATCCATATTCAACGCAGCAGGTTTTTTCGGTAATCCTGGCATGGTCATAACCTCTCCGGTTAACGCCACAATAAATCCAGCACCGATTGATGGCTTGAACTCTCTTACATTGACGATAAAGTTAGTTGGCCTGCCTAATTTGGCAGGATCATCTGACAGGGAGTATTGCGATTTTGCCATGCAAATCGCTAAATTAGACCATCCGAATCTCTCAAAGTCCACTAGCTGCTTTTTCGCTTTAGCTGAGAATTCTACGTCTTTTCCGCCATATACCTTTTGAACAATCGTTCTCACTTTGCTTTCAAGGGAATCTGAAACCTCGTATAATGGTTGAAAGTTATTTTCTTCTTTTTCCATGATGGATAACAATGTTTCTGCAAGTTCAACTCCACCGGCACCGCCTTTTTCCCAGACCTCTGTTAAAGCGACTGGAACTGCCTCTTGCTTGCACCATTCTAACAATGTTTGAACTTCCAGTTCTGTATCTGTGATAAATTTATTAATCGCAACCACAACTGGTAAACCAAAGGCCTTGATAGTCTCAATATGTTTTTGCAGATTCGCAAAACCTAACGTTAAGGAAGCAATGTTTTCCTTTGCCAAATCCGACTTTTCTACCCCGCCATGCATCTTTAATGCCCGGATGGTTGCTACGATTACAACTGCTTCTGGTTTAATACCAGCACTTCTTGCTTTGATATGTAAAAACTTTTCAGCTCCTAAATCAGCACCAAATCCGCCTTCTGTAATGACAAAATCAGCCAACTTGGCAGCAGCACGGGTAGCAATCACACTATTACAACCATGAGCAATATTCGCGAAAGGTCCACCATGTACGAGTGCAGGAGTATGTTCGATTGTTTGCACGAGATTTGGCTTAACCGCATCCTTAAGCAGTAAAGTAAGTGCTCCTTCAACCCCAAGATCGCCAACTGTTACAGGTTCCTTTTTATCATTATAGGCTACAACCATTCGGGCTAATCGCGATTTTAAATCTTTCAAATCTGAAGCCAAACATAGAACGGCCATAATTTCTGAGGCAACCGTAATATCAAAGCCATCTTCACGAGGAACTCCTTGCAGAGGACCCCCAAGACCGATAATCACTTTTCTTAGTGCACGATCGTTTAAATCAACTGCACGTTTCCAAACAATACGCCGCTGGTCGATTTTAAGCTCATTTCCTTGCTGAATATGATTATCGAGTAATGCAGCCAGCGCATTATTTGCTGTAGTTATCGCGTGCAAATCCCCAGTAAAATGTAAATTTATGTCTTCCATCGGCAATACCTGTGAATAGCCTCCGCCAGTGGCCCCCCCTTTTATTCCCATTGTGGGACCCAATGATGGCTCTCGCATCGCAATCATAGCCTTCTTACCAATGCGTTTAAAGGCATCACCAAGACCCACTGTTACGGTTGATTTCCCTTCACCAGCAGGAGTAGGATTGATGGAAGTAACAAGTATGATTTTCCCACTTTCATTTGTTTCAATATTTCTAAGCGCTTCATACGAGATTTTTGCTTTGTATTTTCCGTATAATTCGAGGTCATCTTCCTTTAAACCAATTGATTTCGCAATTTCAACAATTGGCTTCATGGTCGATTCTTGTGCAATTTCAATGTCGGACTTAATTGATGTTCTCATTTGCAAAAATGATCCCCCGCATTCAAATAGAATTAATAGCCTCTTTTATTGTATCAAATCCTCCTTTTATTTTCGTGTAATATTTTTCACAAAACTTTATTCTTTTCTGAATTTAAGATAATGTTTATAATGTTATTGACCAAATATTAGAAAAATACTATATACTTAACACTTAGAAATAAAGGGGGAGTGCACCATGCCAATTAACATTCCAAAGTTGCTGCCAGCACGAGAAATACTCGAACATGAGAATATTTTTGTGATGGACGACGAACGGGCAATCAGCCAGGATATTCGTCCACTAAAACTTCTAATTCTCAATTTAATGCCTGAAAAAGAAAAGGCAGAAACGCAGCTATTAAGGCTTTTGGGAAACAGCCCGCTGCAAGTAAACGTCAAATTTTTAAAAACCAATTCCTATGAATCTACACACACAAGCAAGCAGCACCTAGAACAATTTTATACTACTTTTTCAGAGGTTAAAAATCAAAAGTATGATGGGATGATTATTACAGGAGCGCCAGTTGAATTGATGGAGTTTGAGCAAGTAAAGTATTGGCAGGAACTCACAGAAATTATGGATTGGACGAGAACCAATGTCACCTCTACCTTGCATATCTGTTGGGGAGCCCAGGCAGCACTTTTTTATCATTATGGGATTGATAAATTTGAACTGTCTCGTAAATGTTCGGGAATCTATGAGCATAAGATTTTCGAGCAAAACGATTTACTTCTGCGAGGGTTTGATGATCATTTTTATGCTCCTCATTCTCGCTATACAGATGTATCGATTGGTGAGATTCATGAGAACCCTGAACTTACGCTTCTAGCCGCGTCCGAGGAAGCAGGTGCGCTGCTTATTGCCTCCCGAGATCGAAAACACGTCATGATCACTGGACATTTGGAATACGAATCAGATTCCTTAGCACAGGAATACAATCGTGATATAAGCAGAGGGCTGCAAATCCATATTCCCGAAAATTATTTTCCAAATAATGATCCAACACAACCGCCAATTAATCGCTGGCGGTCCCATGGTCACTTATTCTTTTCAAACTGGCTTAACTACTACGTGTATCAAGAAACACCTTTTAATTGGGATTAAAAAAAAGAAGCATCGGGACGGTCAGATGCTTCTTTTCTATGTGTTTTATTGCTAATTTGTCGTTAAAATATTATTCCCTCCTGTTTATTTATCGTAAATTATAGAAAGAATATCGAGCAAAGGGGGGAAACGTTGTGGAAACAGTAGTAGGTATTCATCGAAACCATTTTGGTGAGATTATCAGCTTTGTTACTTCCGGAGGTCGGGTCATCTCCTATCAAAAAGCGTTAATGGAAGCAGCAAACGGAGACATAACAGGCGTTCTCGCAGCCGAGGATCACCATGGGAACCTTGTTCTAAGCCCTGAGCAGCAGGATCAATCCTTTGACCATTATCCAAACTTATTTTAATTCAGAAGTGGGAACATTGAATATGTAGCCTATGAAGTCATTTTTTGTAATTCCTTTTTGAAATGGGTCTCATGAAGATTTCATGAAGCCCCTATTTGTAGTTTCCTAATTGAAATGGGTCTCATAAAGCTTTCATGAAGCCCTATTCTGTAGATTCCATATTGAAATAGGTCTCATGAAGCTTTCATGGAGTCCTATTCTGTAGATTCCTTATTGAAATAGGTCTCATGAAGACTTCATGGAGCCTCTTTTTTATATGCTTTATTGAGATGGGACTCATGGAAGCCTTCTCGAATAAAACAACAGCAAAAGCACCTGGTTTCTACCAGGTGCTTTTGCATTAATCAGCTTCGTTTTGTTTTTGAATTTCTTTTAATGCTTCTATCCTTGATTCATCTTCTTGAAAAAACTGAACAAGATCAACGATTCTTTCAATCGAATCCCAGCTTAAGTGGTGCTCGATTCCTTCAACATCTTGATATATATTTTCATCCTTCACTCCGATGATTTTTAGAAACTGTTCCAGTAAATCATGTCTAAATACAAGACGCTTTCCAATCTTATTTCCTTTAGTAGTTAAGCTGAAACCTCTATATTTTTCATAAACAAGGTATTCATCCTTGTCTAGCTTTTGAACCATTTTTGTTACTGAGGAGGGATGGACAGATAACGCCTCTGCAATATCTGAAACTCTGGCGTATCCTTTTTCTTCAATTAACATATATATTTGTTCGATATAATCTTCCATACTCGGTGTTGGCATCCCGTACCTCCAAAAAAATTACTCTCTTAAAAGTTTACTATAGATAAAAAATAGTGACAAGTTGAATTATAACTTTGTCACAGTTTTGGGATTATGTTCTTCAAATAAAAACTTAACCCTTTTTTCCTGCTCATCCAGATAAAGCTTTGCATTAAAAGTTTTATCCTTATTTGTAAAACCTTCAATTAATTCTGTTTTCCCTTCAGATAATAGAAGTTTAACATTTTTTTGGGTAATGTTTTTCCCAAGTATTTTTTTAGATATTGTGAAATTACATTGGTTTTTTTGATAGTTAGAACACCCGTAAAAGCTGCCTTTATCCACAATGGAGCCTTCACATTTTTTACATTTGCCCAGCTTTGTACCGCCTTTACCCTTTGTCATCTTCTTACTAGGGGTAAAATTTTCGCGCACCTCTTCTGAAAACACCCAATTAGCAGCATGGTCAACTCCAGAAGAAATTAAATGATAAACCATTTTATTTGTTTGTTCCATGAAATTCTTGGGAGAAGCGGATCCCTCTGATATTTCTTTTAATTTCTGCTCCCATTTTGCTGTCATTTCCGGGGAAGCAAGAATTTCCTGTCCAATTGCTTCAATTAGGATTCTAGCTTTTGCTGTCGCATAAACTAGGTTCTTGGTTACATCGATATATTTTCTGTCCTTCAACATGGTTATAATACCAGCTCTTGTCGCCTCAGTACCCAAACCTTCCGTTTTGGACAGGATTTTCTCCATTTCCTTGTCTTCGATATGCTTACCTGCCGTTTTCATTAAGGTAATTAACTGACCTTCGGTATAGCGTTTTGGCGGCTGGGTCTGGCTTTCTTTCACATCAACCTTCACCGTTCGACCTTGTTCCCCTTTTACTAGTTGTGGAAGAGCAGGTTCATCCTCTTTTTCCTTTTGGTTGATTACCTTCCTCCAGCCTTCTTCGATTTGAACCTTACCTTTTGATTGAAAAACTGCCCGTCCATCCACTAAAGTCGTTACCGTCGTATATTCAGCAATGGCTTTTGGATAATGTGCTGCTATTAAACTTGTGACAATGAGGTCGTAAAGTTTCTTTTCATCGGGATCAAGCCGGTCTACATTTGGAATTTGTTCAGTCGGAATAATCGCATAGTGGTCTGTCACCTTTTTTTCGTTTACGTACCGCTTGTTATCAACAAGTGTTTCAATAGGCAGTGGAAAGTATTGATCATAGCCCTTTATATGACTTAGTTTAGTAAGAATATCAGGGAAAGTATTCGCTTCTTCTACCGTTACATATCGTGAGTCCGAGCGGGGATATGAAACATTCCCTTTTTGGTAAAGTTTTTGCAGCACATCTAAAGTCTTTTTCGGTGGGAATTTATAGCGTTTATTTGCTTCTGCTTGAAGAGCAGAGAGATTATATAGTAAAGGTGGTTGGAACTCTTTTCTATCCGATTGTACATCTGAAACTTCTGCTGGCTTTTCTCGGCAAAACGCCGCAACCTTCTCCGCCATATCATTTGTTTTTACACGTGTTTCTCCATCATTCTGCCATTTGCCAGAATATTTCTTACCATCGATGTTAAAATGGGCAATCACTTCCCAAAATGGCTCCGATTTAAAATTTTCAATTTCTAATTCTCTTTTTACGATGAGTGCTAATGTAGGGGTCTGTACCCTTCCAACCGAAAACACATCAGAAAAGCCTTGTTTTTGCAAAAGCAAGCTATAGAGTCTTGAGGCATTCATTCCAACTACCCAATCTGCACATGCTCGAGTGTATGCTTCAAAGTATAGATTTTTAGTGTGATCTTCGTCTAATAATTTGTTAAAACCTTCACGAATCGAATTAGGTGTTAAAGATGAAATCCATAGACGTTTCATTGGCTTCCTGCAGCCTGTAATGCGAAGAATGTTACGGATGATTAATTCACCCTCACGTCCGGCGTCGCCTGCATGAATAATTTCTGTTACGGCAGGATTATTTACAAGCTTTTGGATAACGGAAAATTGTTTTACTTTATCCTTCGTTACTTCATATTGGAATTGAGAGGGTATCATTGGCAGGTTATCCAACGACCATTTTTTCCATCCTGGTTCATAAGCTTCTGGGTTCACCAACTGGCATAAGTGCCCAATCGCCCAAGTGACGTACGCTCCATTTGTAAAAGTTTCGTTTGGAAAAATCTCAATAAAGCCATTTTGTTTTTTACTTTTAAATATAGAAGCCAATGTTGAACCTTGGTCTGGCTTTTCGGCAATAATTAATTTCATTACGATTGCTCCTTTTGATAAAGCATCCAGCATTCATTTTCCCACTTCATTTGTCTCTTTGTAAAGGATAAAAATATATCCATTACTAGACCATTAGATAAATGCATTATATAATTAAGCTCTATTTGGTAAATTTTACATACTACAAACAGAGGTATAATGTTATGTTGAATTTTGAAAAGATTAATAGTTTAGCCGCAAGTCTATTAAAAAAAGCTCCTGGTTTTGCACTTTCAATATTCACTGATTCAGAGGTTCTGTTACAGCAAGGCTACGGTGTTACAAACACCGAGGAACAAGGAGTTGACATTACTCCTGCAACCTTATTTCGAATTGGTTCAGTCAGTAAAACGCTTACCGCAACACTAATCATGAAGCTTGTCCAACAAGGTTTACTAGATTTAGATTGTCCAATAAAAGAGTATATCCCCGAGCTGCGGCTTAGTTTTTCAGGGGCCGCAAACATTGTCACTTTACGTATGTTGCTAAGTCATACTGCTGGACTGCCTGATGGTGGTGACCTATTCGGAAACCGTGAGAACGATGCTCTTGAAAAATATGTAAGAGAAGAGATTCCGCATCTTCCATTTGTTGCGCCGCCAAATTTGATGTATTCATATGGCAACCATTCTATTAATCTTGCAGCATATGTCGCTGAAAGAGCAGCAGGAAAAAGATTTGCTCGGCTGATGAATGACGAAATTTTCACTCCCCTTGAGATGAACCGAAGTATGTATGATCCTTTGAAAGCTATGACCTATCCTTTGGCACTCCAGCATGAAAAATCAGAAGATGGTTCCTTTAAAGTGGATCATTCATTTCCTGAAAACGTGGCTTGCCATGGTTCATTCTTCTGCATAACCAATGCAGAAGATATGACTAAATTTGGACAAATGTATTTAGCTAACGGAAAATTTAACAGGGAAGAGATTCTTACTGAACAATCACTTCAAGAGATTTTCTGCATACAGGCGAATCGCTACACGGTACCTGAAAGCTCTATCGGGATGTGTTGGATTAAAGATTACGATGAGGGTAATTATTATTGGTGGCATAGCGGCGGGATTGGTACCTATCGCTCATTTATTGTAATATTCCCCGAGCAGAATATCGGCATTTTTACAGTTGCGAATAATAATGTTGGCTGGGAGATTGTTGAGGAAGTCTTGGAGCAGCTTGGTTCATCTATTCCGGATAAACAACCATTGAGTAAACCCAATTTACAAATCATTGAAGAAGCCTGCGGAAACTATTTAAGTTCAAAATCTGGTTTACTGACGATTAAACATAATCTGAATCCTTGTATCATTCATAATGGAAAAAATCTTTCCATACGCTCCTTGAAAAATGACCATATTGTTGGAATTGATGAAGATGAAGATGTAATTGTATCAATAGGATTAATAAATCATCATGATTATCTTATGGTAAATGGTTCACCAAGTAAGAAAATAACGGAGCCATTAACAATGTACAATATAGACACCATTTCAACCTATTTTGGTGATTACCAACAAGGAGAGATGGTATATACCTTTTATTTAGATGGACACACACTTTTGTTTTTTGATGGTGATGATAAGCTTCCTTGCACCTATTTATTTGAAAATAAGTTTTTTTGTCCAGGTTATGGATTACTAGAGTTTGATGAGGATAATCTTAAGATACAAAATGCATGGCAATTCGTAAAGCTATAATTTTGTCTTTTTCATGACAAAATAGGTGGTCAGTTCTGACCACCTATTTGCATTACTATTGTATTAGTTTGAAATTTGAATCCTGCCTATACCAATTTTCTTCTGGAATAATGTTAGAGACGGTTAAAATAAATGATGGAATTCTTTCAACATCAAAAACAATCGCACCTATCTTCTTAGTAAACATAAGGAAGGCGTCACCATGTGAATAAGATGATAAATCATTTCCGATTTGAAGCAATGCGGTCAAGACAACTTGTTTTTCTTCAGCTTCAATGTAGATTTGCGGCGAGAATCTTAATATCCATTCGTCTCCCTCAATAGAAAATCGGTACATTACCCTCACCCTTTATCAACCATTTTTATAAGAATATGAGGCTGATAAAATTTTATGTTCAGATAGATTTATTAATTTTGAATATTGCATGATAATACGATTTATTGGTTTAAAAAGCGCTTACTTTCCTTGACTGTCCAAAAATATTCATGTATATTTAAAGCGTCATGTATCATTAATTGAATAGTATTTATATTATCTTTTTGGTCATGATAATATTTATCTTTGGCACTTTTACAGTGTCCTGAAAGGCTTAGGAGGAAATAGTAGATGCAAAACGGTAAAGTAAAATGGTTCAACAATGAAAAAGGTTTCGGTTTTATCGAAGTTGAAGGCGGAGACGATGTATTCGTACACTTCAGCGCGATCACTGGCGAAGGCTTCAAGTCTTTAGAAGAAGGCCAAGAAGTTTCTTTCGAAATCGTTGAAGGAAACCGCGGACCACAAGCTGCTAACGTAGTAAAACTTTAATCTATTAATAACAAACCAAAGGCTGGCGTATACCGTCAGCCTTTTTCTATTGAGATGCCTATAGTCTCTGTGAACTAGACATTTAGTCATGTTAGCCTTTTTCCATATTCTTGCAGCTTTTCTCCAACAGTACATTGTGAAATACAAAAACGATGGGCGACCCTTCTGCCGCCTTCCTTTTTGAACTGTTGATGGACAAAACACCCCTCACAATATTGCCCTAATAAGGATTCAACATGACTGAACAGTTCTTTTCTGCTTAATTTTTTCACGAGTCTACGGCACCCCGTTTCTTAAATGATTTGTGTCTTTGCAAATATCTCTTTTCCCTCTAAAGCTTGGGTCGCCAATTTATCTGCCTCTTTATTGTCATTCCTTGGAATCGGTGTGTATTTCGGAGTGAGTGAAAGTGCTTTAATTTTTTCTTCAATCCTATCGAGCCAAGCATTGAGTACATCCTCATAACATGGCCACTCTCCCTCAAGCTGTTTTAACACAACCTGAGAGTCCCCTTTAAATTCACAAGGTAAATGATGGACGCCTAATTCCTCTAAAATCGTCAACGCATAATAAAAGGCGGCATATTCTGCTTCATTATTCGTTTCCAGTTCATCGAACACTTCGTTCGCCCGAATTCGATATTTCTTTTTCCCTTGTTTAAAAAATATTACCACTCCAAGACCAGCAGTATTGGTTTCCTTTTGAAATCCACCATCAAAATAAACGGTAATTTCATGAGGATCATCTTCAATTTCAGTGACCAGCTTTTTCAGTTCTTTTAAGATCCACGATGTACCAACTTCATCATAAAAATAAATATCACTTGCTTTTCCAAGCTTTTCAAGTTCCTCACCAGTTTGTATTGCCAATTCTGTTGAAATCCAATCAGAGGTAAATTGTATTTTTTCATTTTTTCCTGTTTTATAATTCCACTCAAGTCTATACTTCATGTTTTTCAACCTTTCCTTAAAAATTTCGAAGTTGAAAAGAAAAAATCTTATGATTTCACTGTTTTTCAATGTGATTTATCCATCTAATCTTAGCATACCCATATCAACAAAGTAGAAATAGGAAAAATATATTTCCTGCGTTTTGAGTTAGATTATGATAAACTTTCAATTAATATGAAACTGGAGGGTCTGCTTTGATTGAAGTTTATATTGACGGGGCCAGTGCTGGAAACCCGGGACCAAGCGGTGCTGGAATATTTATTAAAGGGAATGGGACAGCAGAAAAATATTCGATCCCGCTCGGCTCGATGTCAAATCATGAAGCAGAATATCATGCTTTTATTAAAGCTTTAGAAATCTGCTTAGAAAAAGGTTATTCGCATTCAGTTGTATCTTTTCGAACTGATTCAGAATTAGTTAATAAAGGTGTGGAGAAGGAATTTGTTAAAAACAAATTGTATGCCCCGCTGCTGGACCAAGCCTTACAGCTGTCCAAACAATTTGATTTGTTTTTTATGAAGTGGATTCCAAGCATTGAAAACAAAACAGCCGATGAATTAGCGCGGCAAGCAATCAGAAGAAATACTTTGAGGGAAGAGAATGATACATGAGATTGCTGACAAAAGCTTCAAGGGTAAAGCAAAAATCCTCCTTATTCGGGAGGATTTTTGCTTTTGCTTATATTGCCACTAGTTCTCTTTCTTTAACAAACTTTAGGGCCGCATTTCTTGTTTGTATTTTGCTCGAAACAAGGGTTTCTAATAATGACACATAAAAGCTGCCATCAAAGGTTTTCTGTGCTTTTAATGTAATCTCTATAGCAGAATTAATCAATTCATCGGAAGCATTCGTGTAGTGTTTTCCGAAATAAATAAAACCGATTGCATCCTCTTGAAATTGAAAACCTTTCCCTTCCAAGTAATGCAAGTACTCATCAACTGTCCGCACTGGCTTCTCCATCCCTCTCCAAGCAATCTAAAACCATCTACTACCCGATTTTAACTTAAAATTCGACATTTTTCTACTATTTTTTGTGTATAAATGCCCAACCACTCCTACTAATGCCCCAAGGAGTGCACCGCCGATTACTTCTTCCGGCTGATGGCCTAGCATTTCCTTCAATTTTTTTGGAGATTCTTGTTCAAATTCTACACTTTCTTCTTTATCCACTTTTTCCATTAAATCATGCATGGAATTTACTTTTAAGGTAAGTTCACCTGTTTGTCGTCGAATACCTTGTGCGTCATACATCACAATCAGACCGTAAACCAAGGATAAGGCAAAATCAAATGTTGGGAGCCCGCGTTGTAAGGCAATATAGGTGGTGAGTGTAGAAACCCCAGCTGAATGGGAGCTTGGCATTCCACCCGTTTGGAAAAAGAGGTCTGGGCGCCATTCTTTCTTCTTATAATAATGAATGGGAATCTTTAAGCCCTGTGCTAAAGCAATACTCGATAGGGCTAAATAAACACCTTTGTTCATTTTTATCACCTCTAATCTTTATTGTTTAGAAAGTTGAGTTTTATTATTCTTGCGTGGAAATACTAAAAAAATGGGAGGTGAACAGCGGTGAGTAAACACGGTTCAAGAAATCGCGGTGTAAAGGCACCTGGAGTGAATCCACAAGGCTACGGTCAGGATGCGGAGATGACAGAAGACCCTAAAAGTAAATTAGAAAATGCTGCGAAAAAAAGCAACACTAAATAATTATTGGAAAAGGCTGTCCCATTTTTGGGACAGCCTAGGCTCTAGGAAACAACGGAGGCTTCAAGCGGCAGCAGGCGATGTAAGCCGCGAAGTTCCAGTTCATTTAATTTATTTAGAGCTTTTTCTTTCTCGATCTTCAATCCAGCTTCTATAAGGTCACATGTCACTGGGACGTCACACTTAATTTCAGCAAGCATGCGTGACAAGTGAAGCATTTCTAAATCCTGCTCAATTTTCGTTTTGTGAGATTTTGAAAGTCGATCAAGATTCGATATAATCCCCTCAACATGCTCAAATTCCTTTAAAAGTTTTAGAGCGGTTTTCTCCCCAATTCCCTTAACTCCAGGATAATTGTCACTTGGATCACCCATTAAAGCTTTTAAATCGATCATTTGGCGTGGTTTTATACCTTTTTCCTCAAAGAATGTATCAGGAGTATGAACAAGGTAATTTCCATATCCTTTTTTCAATAAAATGACAGAAATACTTTCATTCAGGAGCTGAAGAATATCTTGGTCACCAGTTAAGATTGAAACATGTGCATGCTCCCTTGCTTGATACGCAATTGTTCCAATACAATCATCAGCTTCATAGCCCGCTAACCCAATGTTAGGAATGTCAAAGGCTGCGACTACTTCCTTAACTAAATCAAACTGAGGAATTAATTCGACTGGTGCTTCACTGCGATTCCCCTTATAGGCGTCAAATAATTCAGAGCGGAAAGTTTTACTGCCCATATCCCAACAAACAGCCACATGGGATGGTTTAAAAGCAGAAACTGCAGTAAATAAATGTTTAATAAAACCGTGGATTCCATTCGTCGGAATTCCCTTTGAATTTATCATAAACTGGCCTGTTACAGCGGTAGCATAAAAAGCACGAAATAACAGCGCCATTCCATCAACTAACATAAGTGAAGGTTTTTGATTTTCCAAGGTTTAGACCTCCTATCATATAAAAACAACACGATTTCTATTATAACATAAAAACCTATTCTATTTTGTTTTCTTGATAGGAAATCCAGTCGCTAAAACTTCCCAAGTAAAGTTTTACCTTCTCATAACCAGCTGCCTTTAATGCTATAAAATTAGGTGCCGCCGTCACACCTGAACCACAATAAACAATGATTTCGTTATCAGTATGAATGTCTGAGAATCGTTGTTTTTGTATCTCTGCCGGCTTATAATAGCCAGCATTGAGTCCTTCGAACCATGGCTTATTAAGTGCACCAGGTATCCGCCCAGCTTTTTTATCAATAGGTTCTTCTATACCTAAATAGCGTTTTTCTTCTCTCGAATCAATTAGGACTACGTTGGCTTTCTGTTCCTCGGCTGCTGCCTTTACTTCTTCCATACTTGCAATCAGGGAGTAGTTAATGTCAGACTGGAAGGTAGTCTTTTTATAAGCAGGAACCTCGGAAGTCACAGGAAAGTTTCCTTCTTTCCAGCCATTAAATCCTCCATCCAAAACATACACTTTTTCATGTCCGAGATATTGCAGCAGCCACCAGAACCGTGCAGCAAACGCACCTTCGCCCTGGTCATAGGAAACTACTATTGTGTTTTTATCAATACCTGCAAGTTCAAGTTTATGAATAAATTCTTTTAAGTCTGGCAATGGGTGCCTGCCGCCATGTTCGGAAACCTCGCCCGATAAATCTTTATCAAGATCAAAATAACAAGCTCCAGGAATATGATTGTGTTCATATTCCTCTCTGCCCTTTTTAGGGTCAGCTAATGAAAAAGAGCAATCCACAATACGGACATTTTGATCATGTAAGTTTTTTAACAGCCATTCTTTGTCGATTAGTACATTCATAGTCATCCTCCAATGAAATTATTTCATAGACTCTTCCAGCTTTTGATATACTTCTTGTAATTTCTCGATGGATACACCACCATCTAGAGCGGTAAGAAGACTTACATAGTAATCATCTGCCTGCTGCTCTATCTGAGTGATTAACTTTTCGAATTGATCAAATACAATACCCGCGTAATAGGCAGTTAGTTTTTCACCTTCAAATTTCAAGTAATGATCAGCAGGGACATTTAATACCTGATACAACTCATCACTCATCAACTTCTTTTCATTTTTTTCAAAAAACGACTTTGGATTTTTAAAATAAGATAGTGCTTTCGTAAACAGCTGTTTATTTAAATCTCTGAAAGCTAAAGGGAACTCAATCTCCCCTTCATGTTTCATCTCAAATGTTGAAAATGACAAGTCTTTATTTATTTCCCTCATGCTGCGCGTTAGCCCCGTATAATAGTCGGCTAAAACCTTTCCAGCAAAAGAGTCCAGTCTGACAGTCGTTGCACGGAGCTCCTGTGCGAAATCGAAGCCTATACTTTCTAACAGCTCATCTAAAGCCGATTGTAAAGCCTTCTTTAAATTTCTTCCATCATCTCTCAACACTGAAGGATTAAAAGCTTCTTTAAAAAAGTCACCAAACCGGAGGAAAACCCTTTGTTTAATATAGTAAAGTAGTTCTTCACCTTCTTGGGTCATTCGTTTTTGCACAACATCTGCTGTTTGTTTTTCAAGTAAAACCTTAATCATAGTTTTTTGTTTTTCGATTTCAGTGCGTTTTTTGTCCTTTACAGTTTGGTCTTCTTTGGAACTTTCAACCAATTTTCCTACTAACTCATGAACACGATTTAACTCATTACCTGCCGAAGTGAGTGCCATTTCTGTTAAATCATTTGAAATAAAATGATAGAAATCGCCTTCAAAACTTCCCATGCCTGATCTTGCCCCTGTGTTCGGCACCAATTTTTCCTTTAGCGCTAACAAACTAGATAATGGATAGAGGTGTGGTTTGAGAATCCCATATTTTATTAATTGCTCTGTTACATATTCCGCTACGGTTTCCTTTTCTTCCTCATTCTCAGCTAAGTCAATTGCGTTTATAATAAAGAACATTTTATCGAGCTGGAAGGAATCCTTTACCCGGCCGAGCTGGATTAAAAACTCCCTGTCTGCTTTTGAAAATGCATGGTTATAATACGTAACAAACAAAATCGCATCAGAATTTTTTATATAATCAAATGCTACTCCTGTATGGCGGGCATTAATCGAGTCTGCCCCTGGTGTATCAACGAGGGTAATACCTTTGCGCGTCAATTCACAATCATAGTAAAGTTCAATCCATTCTACAAAGCACGACTTTTCTTCTAATGCCACGAAATCAGCAAATTCGTTTAAGTCTGTTTCTAATACTGTTCCAAGCTGCTTTCCGTGGAGGAGGAAGCCTTTTTTAAATGCTTGTAAAAAAGCATAGTGCGTTTTTTCCGCTACACCCTCCTGCCCCTTATCGAGCATAACCTTATCAATTTCTTTCACTGCACCTTCTAAGGCAGTAGTTTGCAGGTCAAATAACTTTAATGATCGGTTGATATCCTCGAGCATGGAGTTCTCTTCCTTAAATTTCACTAGGACCGTGCCATGCTGATATTGATCATTTACAGGTTTGATTTTATTAATGGCCGCCGTTGTAGGATTGGGTGATACTGGAAGTACCTTTTCCCCCATAAGTGCATTCGCGAATGAAGACTTTCCAGCACTGAATGCACCAAATAAAGCAACCGTGAACCCTTTATGAGCCAAACGGTCTGCTTTGTCTTCCAATTCCTTGGCCAGCTTTTGAAAACCTGGCAGAACGTTTATTAGCTTTGCAGATTGCTCTAAACGAGTAACCATACTTTGTACCTGGTCTCTTGCTTTTTCTGTTTCATTTTTCCTGATTACACTTGTTTCTTCCTTGACGACCGGTAGAAGAGGTTCATTTTTTTCAATGGCATTAGGCTTCGTAATTGACTGACCCTTTATAACTTCAGCGTCCTCTTCTTCCTGATTAAAAAGTAAATACTCATCATCTTTATCTTCTACGTATTCATGTAATAAGTTTACTACTGTTGATTCTTTAAGGGCAGTTTCTGTTTCAAACTTAGTTATTTCCGATAGTGCACTGACATAATTTTCAATACTTCGGAAATCTTCTGTATACATATCTCTTAACTTTTTTGTTTGAGCTGCCAATACTGGCATAAAAGCGTTTTTAAAATCTAAAACGGCATCTCTTGCTATTTTTTTGATTCCATTAGCCAAGTCCTCTGTGTAATGAAGCACATATTCACCAGAAACTCTCGCACCTTGCTTAACTGTATGAACAATCAAATCGATTGGAACTTCGACAGAAAATGATTGTGCTTTAGTTTGTAACTCTTGGTCATCTAGGCTATGTCTTTTTAGGATAGCAATCAGATATTCACGCAAATGCCATTCAAGCTGTGATTTCGTTCTCTCTACCAGGTCTTGGAAAAGTCTGTCAAGACGTGCATTCTTTTCTTCTAACGTTTTTTGTTTTGAAAAAAGGAATCCTACCTTAAATTCTGGTTGAGCGGCTTCAAGAAATGCCTCTGCTAACTCTCTTGTTTGAAACGGCATTAAATAAGCATTATTCAAAATCTTAGCTATTTCTGTATCCACTTCTTTTTCAGTTTCCTCGACCCCTTTCTCAAGTGTCGTGAGGTTTGCACTGATGGATTGGTAGGTTTGTGTTAGGTCCTTTTTTTCGTCCTCAGGCAGCTCATTTAAAACTTCAAAAAACGGCTGAAGTTCATCTTCTCTTTGGTTCCGAGCTTGTTCTACATGATCTTGTGCTATTTTTCTCAGTGAATTAAAAATGGATTGCTGTAAAAGGTGATCCTTATTTTGCAATTTTTGTGAGATAAAAGCTTTTAATTCACTAAATTCATTGAGTTTATGGTCTTGATACTTTAATGAAGTATAAAAGATACGTGCGGGCTTAACCCCCCATGCAGCGAAAGAACCAGTGACGCTGTTTTGAAATTGGCGGAACGACAGCTCCTCTTCTTTGTGCTTATCCACTTGGTTAATAACGAGGTAAACCTCTTTTCCTGCTTCCGTTAACTCTTTTGTAAATAAAAAGTTTAGCTCCGCTTGGACATGGTTATAATCCATCACATATAAAACTAAATCTGCCAGGTGAATGGCGGATTCTGTTGCGACCCTGTGTGCATCATCAGCAGAATCAATCCCCGGAGTATCCATAATTACCGTATTAGCAGGCAGCTGGGAGTCAGCATGGCTGATTTCGATTTCCTTAATCTGGTCTCCATCCTTGCAGTAATTCTTTACTAATTCATAATCATACGGTGCTAAGTACACCCGCGGCTTTTCATTTTTGAAAAAAACCTTCGCATATTCCTCACCCGACTTTACCTTTACGAGGTTCGCACTGGTGGGAATCGGGCTTGATGGCAGCAAATTCTCGCCGACCACTTTGTTAATCATCGTTGATTTTCCCGCTGAAAAGTGACCGCAAAACGCAATCATAAATTCCCTATTTTGCAGTTTCTTTGCTAATTGCTTTGTTTTTTCTGCGTTTTCTATATCACCGTTTTTGATAAGGTATTCATATAAAGCAAGGATTCTGTTTTTAAGTGAAGTTAAAGTTTCTTGCTTATTAGCCGTTTGCACCATAGTCTTTTCCCCTTGTTCACAACATTGTAATATTTTATATTTTATACGATAATTCAAACTTTTCCTATCGTGAAAACTTAAATTGTTAACATAATATTCACTTCTTTTATTTTATTCCTTAGGTACAATGAAGGAATACAGGAAGGATGTGGATTATGGCATTTAAGGATCGGACCGAGTCAGATGAGTTAAAGAATTTTAGGTCTTTGGATAATCGTATGATATTACCAAGTAAGGAAAAACAAATCTATTCAAACTTAGAAAAAGGATACGAAGGTGAGGTGAAGTTTGATCAGTTTACTGAAAGGCTGAATCCAAATAAGTTTCTGATATTGAATGATTTATTGCTTGAGACGAATTCTACTAGTTTTCAAATAGATTCATTTATCATCAGCCAAGGGACCCATTTTCCTTGTGAAGTAAAAAATTTTGAAGGGGACTATTATTATAAATCCGACCAGTTCTTTGCAATGAATGATACTGAGATTCAGAATCCGCTGGACCAAATAAAGAGAAGCGGCACATTGATGCGGCAAGTTTTACAAAAGATTAAATACTCTACTTCCTTAAAATCAAACGTCTTCTTTGTCAATCCCACATTCACCCTCTATCAAGCACCATTAGAGCAACCAATTATTTATCCAACTCAGCTTACTAAATTTTTCGAGGAATTAAATGCGAGAACTTCTACGCTTTCCGATGACCACTATAAACTAGCCGAGTTTTTAGTGAAGGAACATAAGACAGGCTCTCCCTACACGCGGCTACCAGCATACACCTATGAGAATTTGAAAAAAGGGTTAACCTGCCGCTCTTGCTGTTCCTTTTTCGTAAAGGCCGGGGAGACTAAAATTGTGTGCAGCGTATGTGGCTGTATAGATAATATAGCGGATGGGATATTGCGATCTGTACGGGAGCTGAAGCTTCTTTTTCCAAATATAAAAATTACCACTAATTTGGTATTTGAGTGGTGCAAGGTAATCGAATCTAAAAAGCAGATTAGGCGGATATTGAAAATACACTTTAATGCATATAGAAGGGGTAAATATACCTATTACGAGTAAAAAATTTATTATTTAATTTCAATTAGAATTCTGTAGTTACCCAAAATCCTTGTTGCGCTTGGTTTCGGTCATTATAAGAGCTCATAGGTACCCAAATCCATTTTGGAGGTTCGGTTCGGTCGCTATAAGAGATCTATATTTACCCTAACCCTTTTTCCAGCTTCGGTTCGGTCACTATAAGAGCTCCA
>NZ_BCVA01000008.1 GCF_001591505.1 Neobacillus niacini NBRC 15566 | reverse complement strand
AGCCAAGTTTATATTCACTATAGCACAATGACCTTTCGAAAAAAAGAATATCGTGAGGTCTTTTCGTCATGGAGAAATTTAGAAGTATTTGGGAGGGGTACCCCTCCCAAATACTTCTAAATAAAAAACATAAATGAATTAATTGAAATACACTTGACTAATCGTAAGAAATAGACGGAAAGATTCCGATTATTGATTCGAAACTCGTGAATATGGGTAATTTTGCTTTGCTTAATCGGAAAACCTCCGTTTATATCACCGAACCGAACTCTATTTTGGAGTTTAACCGAAAAATCTCCGCTTATTTTAGATATCTCCGGTTTCTTTAAAGTAAACCCGTAACAAAAATTCGCCTGGGTTGTCCTTATTATCTGTCATTCTACAAATTATATTTTCTTATTAAATAGGTTGGGGTACAGCTCCAGGCATGACAATAACTGTTGATTAAATGGCTTCCATAAGGTGAAAAACCTTTATTTTCTGGATCGTATAATTCCCAAAACGTATCCGCACCATCTTGAATCATTCCGCCCCAGTATGTTTTCATTTCCGATATGGCCGCCTCTTTCTCTCCAGAAACAAGCAACGCTTCTACTAGGTGATGGTACATGTATGGGGTAGCGATACCAAAGTCAGGCTTTTCTTTTAATAAATGTTTCATAAGTTTTTGGTTCTCTTCCTTACTGAAAACGCCTGCAAGCACCATCCAAATTTGACTTGCCCAAGATACTTGACGTTCTGCACCACTAATAAAGAATTGCTGCTGTTCATCCCATAAATGAGTCTTCGCAGCTGTCTCAATTTCTTTCAAACGGTCTTCTAAAATGATCTGTTCAGGTGCATTCAATTCTTTGGCCAGACGAATGACCTGTTTCAATGTATATATTAATATAGCTTGAGAAGGAGTTTGTTTGCTTAATCCTTCCTGCCAATCGACGAATGACCACCAGTCGGCTGTATCTAGTAATATATGATTTTCATCAAGACGTTCAAGGGCAAGTTCAATCTGCTTATAGGCTGTTGGCCAAAGCTCGCTTAAAGTCTCTAAATCGCTGGTTGCAAAATAGTAATCATGTAAAGAAGACGCAAAAAACAAGGAATAATCGAATAGATAAGTATCATCTGCAATGAGTTTAGGCGCCACAAAAACATTCGCGGGAACCTTTCCTTTGTCATCCGGAACACCTGCAAAAAGATATAAGCAGCGTTTAACAAGATCATTGTTTTTGAAGGTTTCATAGTTGGCTAAAGCTTGCAGGCGCAAATCGCCCAGCCAAAGTCTCCGATCTCGTTTGGGACCGTCTTCAAATACATCCTGCATACAATCTGCCAGTGTTTTTATACTAATCTCATCCATTTTTTGAAGATCTTTATCTTGGTGGGAAATCGTTTGGATGTTATTTATATTGGCGGATGTCACAGCACGGCATTCTACTTTTTCAAAGACAACACGATATTTTGGCGATGTATCGATGACCTCAAATTTCACATACCGGAAGCTGTACCGGCGCGGCAAAGTAATTTCTGCTGGCAATACATCTACAAAAATAGTTTCTTCTTGGAGCCACGAGCTGCTAAGCCATCCGTCATAGTTTTCAAATGGTTCCGCTATTTCTACCGGCATTTCACCAATTGTCAGCTTTAATTTGAGAGGTGCATCTGGTGGACTTCCCTCTGGCCGAATATTGATGGAGAGATAGCCGACTTCATGATTACCAAAATCAAGAACAACTGAATCTCCTTTTCCATATTCATAATCCGTTAGTGTCGAAGCCGGAGCAACAATTTCTGACCTCCAGCCATGAATCACTTCTTTATCGTTTTTGATTTCTACGATGGAAGTTGGTTTGACAAATGTTTCATGAAGATGAGGCTTCAAATCTTCCGCTTGTTCAATAAATGGCTCATTTCGTACAATTACATGATTTTGTAGTTTTTGAATGCTCATAACAACAACTCCTGATTCTCCCGTTTCGAACTTCTCGGATGTTGTGGGCCTGTTGGGCGGGTCAAATTTGATTATATTGTTAGTTTATTTTAATAGAAAAGGCATTGAAAGCGCTGTTTTTTTAGATAGTGTCTTTTTTTTTTGGTACAACAAGATGGTTTTCAACTTTATATATATTTTTAATAATTTTCTGAAAATAAACACTTTACAAAATACTCAACGCTACCTATAATCAATTATAGATAGTCAACTTGTACACATAACCAAATAACTACATAACAAAAGAACGGGGCTGTGTGGAAAATGGATATAAAATCATTAGACAAAAACGATGTGGTGCCTCTCTATGTGCAATTACATAGAATCATTAAGGAACATATTCTAAAGGGGGAGTATAAAGAGGGAGACCTTCTACCATCAGAGACCGCTATGATGAATACCTTTGATACGACCAGAGGAACAGTTAGAAAGGCTATTTCTGAGTTAGTAAAAGAGGGATTAGTTTACCAAAACCAAGGGAAAGGCACCTTTGTTTGTATTAGACAAGTAAAATATAGTATGTGGAATTTTGGAGGGTTTACTGACTATCTAAAGAGTAGAAATGAGACTGCTATTTCAAAGGTTTTAGAACACAAAAATGTTACTGTTGATGGAAAAGAATACTTTAAACTTGTAAGGGCAAGGGGTGTAAAAAAAGATGGTGAAGTCCTATATCTAACCATAGATACATCATTGCTGCCTCTGAATTTATTCCCTGATATCGGAAGATTCAACTTCGCAACTGAGTCGTTATACAACATCATGAGGGATGTATATAATATATTCCCTAAGCACTCCGAGATTATGTTAACCCCTATCAAGATAGACGATACAACAAGAGACATTCTTCAGGTTGATTCAAAAAACTCCACATTACTTAAAGCTGAAGGAAAAGTATTAAACGAGGATTATATCGAAATAGAAAAAGTATCTGTTGTTTATGGGAATAATATTGAATTTAAAATAATGACTACTATTATTTAATTGGGGGTTAAGTAATGAAAAAGAAGTCTCTTGGATTAGCATTACTATTTATCTTATTGGTTGTAAGCGCTATAGGGTGTTCATCTTCTTCAACCACAACAGACAAAGATGGAAAAAAAGAACTGATAGTTGTTAACTGGAAGGATTATGGCTCAGATGATCCAGAAGTAATCAAAGAATTTGAAGAAAAATATAAAGTCAAAGTTACCCATCAGTACATGGCATCTGAAGAAGAATTACTAACTAAGCTAAGAACAGGCGGGGTCGGTAAAATAGACGTTATTCTGCCTAACGCTTCTATCCTTCCTATTGCAATTGAAGAAAATTTAATAGAAGAAATCGACTCAACAAAACTGTCTAATTATAAGAATATTTTTGAGCAGTTCAAAAATCTCCCTGAAAATAGTAAAAATAACAAGATTTACGCTGTACCTTGGGTGTGGGGTTCTACAGGTATTGCTTATAATTCGGAAGATATTAAAGAAGAGGTAAATTCTGTTAATATTCTATGGGATGAAAAATATAAAGGTAAAATTGCTTTTAGAGATGATTTCAACGACGCTGTTATGACAGCTGCATTAGCACTGGGACAAAATCCTAATAGTCCAACTAATTTAAACGAAATTAAGAGCAAATTAATTGATCAAAAACAACTCAATCGAACTTACTGGAAAACAGGTGATGAATTTTCAAAACTATTCGCAGGAAAGCAAATTTCTGTGGGTCTAATGTGGAGTGGGCAGGCTGCTGCAATGAAAAAGAATGGAGAGCCAATTACTTATGTGATTCCAAAGGAAGGAGCTATTGGATGGGTTGATAACTGGGCCATTGTTAAAGACTCCAAAAATCAAGACCTTGCATTAAAATTTATCGACTTTATGCTGAGCTCTAAATTTCAAGAAAATTGGGTGAATTCCGGCGGACCAAACCCTGTGAATACAGAAGTAACAAAGAACTTAGATCCAGAGTTTGTTCAACAAATGGGTATAAATGAAGAAACAATAGCTAAACTTCATTTTATCTCCTATCATTCAGACGCCGAAAAGAAAACATGGAATGAGATGTGGCAAGAGGTTAAAGCAAAGTAATCAATAATTAATTAAATTAAGGCAGCATTGTGTTTATTGCTGCCTTAGATTTTTTTCATAAGGAGGGAAAAAATAAGTGAATAAGAAATGGTGGCTGGTTAGCCCGCCTGTATTTCTATTAATTTCCTTTTGTGTAATTCCATTATTCATCATGGTTTACTATAGCTTCCTAAGTGACGGTACAACTGGACATTTAACATTACAGAATTACCTAAATTTTTTCCAAAAGGGGTTTTATTTAAAATTAACCTGGAAAACAATTTCTACAAGTTTACTAGTAACCATAATATGTATTTTAATAGGCTTCCCAATGGCTTATATTATGGCAAAGGTTATCAATAGCGGTAAAAATATTATATTAATTGCAATCATTATTCCTTTTTGGACTAGCCAACTTGTCAGAGCGTATTCATGGCAGAATCTCCTTAGGGATGGTGGAATACTAGAAATCATATTGAGAAAACTGCATATTATCGGTCCTGAACCTTTAGGGATTTTGTTTACCCAGACCGCAGTCATCATTGCATTAATTCATATCTTTTTTCCCTATATGGTTATAACCATATATATGTCATTGGAAAAAATGGATACTTCATTAATCGAAGCATCAAAAAGTTTAAACGCAGGGCCATTTACAACCTTTTGGAGAATAATATTACCTTTAAGTAAGCCAGGTATTATTTCAGGTTCCATTCTCGTGTTTGTTCCTAGTCTAGGAGTGTTTGTGGAACCGAGAATACTAGGTGGAACAGAGGGATCTGTTATCGGTACCGTAATTGAAGATCAGTTTTTTGAAATATATGGTTGGAATTTCGGAGCTGCCGTTGCCTTTATTTTATTAATGATCGTATTTATTTCTACAACTGTTTTGTCTAAGTTTGCGAAGGAAGAGGTGTAATGATGTTGAAAAAAGGTATCGCCTGGGTATATACATGTATCATTTTTACCTTTTTGTATGCTCCTATTGCTGTATTAATGTTAATGTCTTTTAATGAATCTCAATATAACTCTCTTCCCTTCCAATTTAGTACTCGTTGGTATAACGAACTTGCTAATAATCAGACTTTAATCGATTCATCCCTGACCAGTATTTATGTTGCTGCGATTACAGCATTATTCTGTGTGATTCTTGCCACTATGTTAATGCTATGGATAGTTCAAACAAAATCTCCACTAAAAAAATGGATTGATTCTTTAATTATATTACCCTTAACTATTCCATGGCTGATACTAGGCCTATCTATCTTATTATTATTAAATCTACTTAATTGGGATAAGAATTTTTATATTCTACTGGTCGGACATATTATTATCTCCCTCCCTTACACGGTAATGGTCATTAAGGCACGCTTGCAAAGCCTTGATTTTTCAATAAATGAGGCATCGGCCAGTTTAGGAGCAAATGAGTGGACTACATTTAGAAAAATCACCTTCCCATTGTTGTTCCCTGCCATGTTAGCAGGGGGATTCCTAGCTTTTGTAATTTCATTTGATAATTTTATTCTATCTTATTTTCTAATTCCTAGCGGTCAATCAACATTGCCGATTGAAATCTACTCATCAATTAAATTTGGATTTACTCCAGAAATCAATGCAGTTTCTACCGTATTACTAGCAGGAACTACCATTATTATTATCTTCATTGTTACAGTAATGAAGGCTTCTCTAAAATTTTTATTCAAGTAGGAGGGTGTCGTCATGGCATACTTGGCGATAAAAAATTTAAGTAAATCTTTTCAGAATAACTTAGTCCTAGATCACATTAACTTTGAAATAGAAAAAGGAACTTTTTTATCTTTACTCGGTCCTTCTGGTTGTGGAAAAACTACGACCTTACGTTTAATTGCAGGTTTCGAGCACCAGGATGAAGGGACAATTCATATTGGTGGAAATACAATTGATACATTACCCCCTTACAAAAGAAATATCGGGTTGGTTTTTCAGAGTTACGCACTTTTTCCTCATATGACTGTTGGTCAAAATATTGCTTATGGATTAGAGCAAAGGAACTTTACGAAAGGAGATATCAAAAAGGAAGTCTCTAAAGCATTAGAAATGGTGCAGCTAACCGGGTTCGAAAATAGAAAGCCAAGACAGCTTTCCGGCGGTCAGCAACAGAGGGTTGCACTTGCAAGAGCGTTGGTAATCAAACCTTCCCTCTTATTACTTGATGAAAGTCTTAGTGCATTAGATAAAAAACTAAGAGTGGATATGCAAATTGAATTAAGGCAAATTCAAAAAGAAGTTGGAATTACGACTCTATTTGTAACCCATGACCAAGAAGAAGCCATGACACTTTCTGACCAAATAGCAGTTATGAAGAATGGAAAAATTGTTCAAATGGATACACCACAAAACATATATAAAAATCCTGTGAATTCTTTTGTTGCAAGTTTTATCGGCCAGTCAAACTTTCTTAAGGGAAGAATAAAGGAAAATTCACAATTCGTGTTGCAAAACGGGTCAACCTTTTCACTACCTCAACAAGATTATTCGTTATATAACCAGGAAGAATATATCATTTCAGTTAGGCCAGAAAAAATCCGTGTAGACCAAACCAGGCCATCCTATCCTCACATTCAAGGTAAAGTAAAGTTCGTAACATATATAGGAAATCTCTCTATGTATCTAATCGAAGCATTAGGTCATGATATCAGGATTCAGCAGCAAAATGATTCTTATCGTGACCAATTAAAAGTAAATGATGAAATCTATTTTAGTTGGAACGCGAGTGATCAATCCATTCTTACGGAATAAGGAGAATTCCATGAATCAGCATATTCTATTATTAGGTGGCATTATTATCGATGAATATTTGTTAGTCAGTGAATTTCCCACAAGGGGAGAAGATACTTTTATTAGGGATTCCTTTCAACAGGTAGGCGGATGTGCAATTAATGTAGCGGTAACATTAAAAAATCTAGGATTGATACCACATGTTGTTTCGGTTATTGGTGCGGATGATAGAGGTAAGGAAATAGATAACTATTTACAAAATCAAGGACTATCAAGAGAAGCCATTCAAGTTAACCCTAAAGAAAAGACAGGTTATTGTATCTCTTTAGTGGAAAAATCGGGTGAAAGGACTTTTATGACATTCAAAGGATGTGAATCTCAGTTTTATACAGAACTGATTAGTGATCAACTACTGGAAAACACCTCCTTTCTCTTTGTTACTGGTTATTATCTATTAGATTTTAAATTTGCAAGTACGATAATCACATTTATTCAAAAAATAAAGGAATTAGGAGTAAAGATTCTATTTGATCCCGGTTCTTTATTATCTAAGATAGATCAAAACATCCTTCTATCTATGATTAAACTTTCGGATATTATTACCCCAAACTCTGGTGAGTTAGAGAAATTAATATCATTATTTGAAATTGAAAAAGAGAATTGCCCTGAATGGTTTTTCAAACATGGGGTCAGCTGGTTGATAGAGAAAAGAGGAAATCACGGTGTGAATTTATGGGAAAATCGCAGTGATAAAAACCTATTTATACCGACATATCAGGTTAAAAGTATCGATACTTCAGGCGCAGGGGATAGTTTTGCAGGAGGATTAATTTACGGAATTCTGCAAGGATACAATATGCAAAAATCAGTTATGCTGGCAAACGCATGTGGTGCTATCACCACAACATACATGGGTCCTCATATAAAGTTTAATTTAAATGATATCTTAAAAATAGCAGGTGAATATTAATGAATCCATTATTAGATAGAGCGTACGGTTGCCTTATCGCGACTGCAATTGGTGATGCTATTGGTATGCCGGCCTCCTTCATGTCTCCAAGTCAAATTAACCGAGTGTATAATAGAATTACTACTTTTGTTACCCCAAGTGAGGAACAAACTGCTCATAGTAGTGTCATAGAAGGAGGCATTACTGACGATACCCAAGAAAGTTTAATTATTTCCTCAGTCCTTACTGAAGCTGGCAAATTTGATACACCACTATTTATTCATAAAATGAAAGAATGGGCACAATCCTATAACATGTTAGAATCCACCGTAATTGGGCCAAGTACCAGATTATTTTTGGAAACTATTATTGCCAATGGTAATTATTATGAGGCTGGCAAGAAAGGTGATACAAATGGAGCAGCAATGAGAGTCGCTCCAATCGGAATATTCCATTATAAAAATGTAAATCACGCTATTAAAGATGCTATTGCTTCCGCATTGCCTTCACATGGAAGTAAACCTGGTGTAGCTTCAGCATGCGCAATTGCTGCAGGCGTTTCAAAAGCTGTAGCAGGTAATAGCACCATAAGTGAAGTAATGGATGCCGCGATTTTAGGAGCTGTTAAAGGAGAGGAAATTGGTTATGACACCCCCTCCCCTTCTGTATCTGCAAGAATTAGACTGGCAAAAGAAATTGTCGATCGTAATCAAAACAAGTCCCTTGAGGAAATCTCCCTATTACTCTATCAATATATTGGGGCAGGAATGAAATCATATGAATCCATACCGTTATCTCTTGGTGTGTTTTATGCTGCAAAAGGCGTGGTAACCGATGGTATACTAGCAGTTGTTAATATAGGAGACGATGCGGATACAAATGGTGCAATAGTTGGATCATTATGTGGAGCCTATAGTGGTGCTTCATCAATAAAAGAAAACTGGATTAAGAAAATTGAGACGGTAAATAGTATTAGTTTTGAAATAATTGCTAATAAATTACTAGCGGCTTCTAGTAAAATTAATTAATAATGCATAACAAACAAATAATTAATCTATAAACTGTCATATTCTAGTTTCATGCGTAATTTAAAACCTCATATTTAGTATTCTTGCATTTTCAATTAATCTTACTTCATTAAATAATCCCCACCTCATTCTAGGTGGGGATTATTTAGTGTAGCATTTTGGCACCTGATTGGATGTAGATAAGAGTAATGTTTTCCCTCGCTTCTGTTATCTAAAACTTATTTCCTCACTTTTAACATGTATGAAACCCACCATATCCTAGAGTAACAATATCCTTCTCTGTTATTTTTTCTCCCGCAAGAATTCGAGGCAGAAAAACATCAAATGAAGTATAAGGGTCATGCATCACACAACCAGGGAGACCTAATATAGGGATATCATTATAGTAGGAAATCAGCATCATTGACCCAGGTAACATGGGAATGCCATATCGGATAATTTCTGCACCTGTATTTTTAATCGCTAGCGGGGTACGGTCATCAGGGTCCACTGACATGCCTCCGGTAACTAAAATTAAATCTACTTCTTGGTCCAGAAGGTATTTTATTTTACTTTCAATAATTTCTGTCTGATCAGGAGCAAAACATTGCTCGACAATCTTTGAATCAAAGTCCTCTACTTTCTTTTTAACCACGGGACCAAATTTATCTTGAATTCTTCCTTCATAAACTTCACTGCCGGTCGTTACCATCCCAACTTTTAGTGCACGGAACGGAATCACTTTTACCACATAAGAATGTTCCTGACATATAGATTCAACTTCCCTTATTATCGACTCTTCTAATATAAGTGGTATCTGCCTAACACCACTTACAGCTGCATTCTTCTTAACAGGACGATTGGTTGTTAAAGTAGAAAGGGCAATTCCCTGTAGACTATTAATCTGATGTATTACTTTTTCATTAATTTTTAAAAGACCATCTATTTCACTTTTAATCGTCATTTTTCCTTCTGATGGTCCTACAACATATAGGTTTTCTCCTCCTATCGCTTTCGCCATCCTTTGGGCAGCCTCATCCTCATGGATATTTTCTTCTGGTAAGTCTAAGATATATATGTGACCTTTACCAATATCCAATAATTTAGGAATGTCCTCTTCCCTAATGACATGGCCCTTCTTAAACAATCGTCCCTTAAATTTCCCCGGAATAATCTGAGTAAGATCATGAGCAAGTGCCAAACCAACAGCATTTTCAACCTTAACCTCTTTCATAACCACTTTATTCAAATCGATTTTCCCTCCTTTTTCTGCCATTAAAACAGATAATAATATTTTATTACAAGAATATAAGCTTTCATTGAATTTGCTTTCTATATTAAATAGAATTATATTCATTGATAAGATATTTTTTTCGAAATATTATGTTATCTTCAATTGTATCTTTTTTTCATAGTACTAGCTCCAAAATTATTAATCAATTAAATTACCATGTCAAAAATTTATATTTTGATAAGATTTTGATATTTAACAATATATAAAATATAAATTATCATTTATAGAAGATATAATATTTTGAATTTTTAAAATTAGAGGAATGGAGGATTAGCAGTAGACACATGAAGTATAAAGAAAAGGGAGTGATAGAAAATGGAGACCAAGAGTAATAAAAAAGTTTCCTTTCGGAGAATCTTTATCGTATCAGGATTTAGCTGGATTTTTGATGCAATGGATGTTGGTCTAATATCATTTATTGCTGCTGCATTAATAATAGAATGGAATCTAACACCCCAGGAAGCAGGTTTACTAGGAAGTGTTAATGCGGTTGGTATGTTCATAGGGGCAATCGTTGCTGGTGCATTAGCCGATCGGGTAGGTCGAAATAAGATTCTGATGTACACGGTCTTATTATTTTCTCTATCAAGTGGAGTATCAGCATTTTCGACTACTTTCGCTGTATTTCTTATTTTCCGATTCTTTATTGGTCTTGGTTTAGGCGGTGAACTTCCTGTAGCTTCAACTTTAGTAGCGGAGAATGTTCCAGATCATAAACGAGGACGTATGGTTGTTCTTCTGGAGAGTTTTTGGGCAGTAGGGTGGATTCTATCAGCAATGATTGCGTATTTTATCATGCCGATTTGGGGTTGGCGCTCAGCTTTAATCATTGGAGCCTTACCAGCACTTTTAGCGATCTATATGCGTAAAGGGCTTCCTGATTCTCCACAATTCCAATCTACAGGAAAGAAAAATACTAGCATTTTACAAAATATTAAAACGCTTTGGTCACCAAAATATGCAAAGGATACCTCAATGCTTTGGATCCTATGGCTGTTAGTAATGTTCTCATATCATGGAATGTTCCTATGGTTACCTTCTGTTATGGTATTAAAGGGATTTGGTCTAATTAAAAGTTTTGGTTATGTATTATTAATGACATTAACACAATTGCCTGGGTTTTTTAGTGCTGCCTGGCTTGTTGAAAAGGTTGGCCGTAAGTTTGTATTGATTTCTTATTTAATCATGGCAGCCATTAGTGCAATAATATTCGGTAATGCAGAATCATTACCAATGCTTATTGCTGGAGGTATGGCACTCTCATTTTTCTTCCTAGGAGTAACTGGAACAACCTATGCATACACAACCGATCATTACGATTCAAGTATTCGTGCTACAGGAGCAGGTTTTGCAAATGCAGCAGGACGTATAGGTGCCATAATCGGTCCACTAGTAGTAGGGACTCTAATAGCAAAGGATGTTTCCTTCACTACCATTTTTATCATGTTCTTTGTAACAAGTATCATTGCTGCTTTAAATGTATTGTTCCTTGGGAAAGAAACACGTGTCAAACAAAAACTAGAAGACGAAGAACAAACGATTATCAAAGAAGCTTTGTAATATATTGTTTAGACATGTACTGGATACCTTGTTTTCGTTGAAGGCCATTCAGTGCATGTTTCTTTTTATTATTCTTGAATAAAATTTCAATGCACGTGATTCAAAAGACTGTTTTTTTAAAATATTATGTGAATTTTCCAGGACTCTTTGTTAGATTATCTTGCGAAACATTTGGATTATTTATATACTAGTTGATAAACGCAACTAAAACCCCGATTTTCCTTTCCAAATATTCATATACATATAGTGGTATTTTTATTACATATTCACGACATAGGATAAGAAAGGAGAAATAATAGAAGATATGAAAATGGATCTAGAAATGAGCGGACAAGGGATTCAATCTTTGGAACTCGGCATAAATATTCTGAAGAAAATAGCAGAAGCAGACAAGCCTCTTTCCATATCTGAAATATCAGAGCTGTGCGAGATATCTAAAAGTAAACTACATAGATACCTTACCAGCTTTTGTCGCACAGGTTTCTTACAGAGGGATTCTTCTCTTCAATATACAGTTGGAGCGGATCTTATCAGTATTGGGAATAAAGCCTCAAAAAGCTTGGATATCAAAGAGTTAGCTTCACCAACGTTAATCAAATTGCGAAACACTTTAAATGAGACGGTTTTTTTAACCATTTGGAGAGGAAATGCTCCCTATCCCATCGAATTAAAAGAGAGTAACCGTTCGGTCAATATAGGAATTAGAGTAGGGTATCAAACTAGTATCGTCCTCACTACTTCAGGAAGGTTGTTTGCCGCCTTTTTGCCTGAGGTGGTAACAAAAGAAATGATTCAGAAAGAAATCATTGAGCATCATTTAAATCCGGAAGAATTTAAAAATGAACTTGCAGAAATTAGGAAAAATGGATATTCCATCACAAGGGAATCTCTCATACCGGGGATTGTAGCCGTTGGGTGTCCTGTATTCGGCAGGGATAATAAAATTATTGCCACTATCTCAATTGTTGGGATTTTAGGTGTATTGGATCTATCGAGTGATTCAGAATTGATAAAATGTTTAAAAGAAGAGTGTATGGAATTATCCCAGTCATTGCAGTTTGAATAATAGACAAAGAAACTTTTATACATGTTTTGATTACATAAAAACTCCTCTTAAAGAGGAGTTTTTGTAATATATACATTTAGGTTGATACCGTCACGCTATTACCATTCGACTCTTTTGCAGATTCTAAAACTAATTTTACTGAATCCCAAATATGTTCCTGGGTTCTTTTACGAGCTAAATTTGGATTTCGTGCCTTAATCGCTTCCAAAATTAACCTGTGCTGATGTAAGGTTTCGAATGAACGACCGCTGTTACTCTTCCATGACATTACTCGGATTAAATCAATTCCTGCCCGAAGGTGATAAAGAGTATTTTTCAACGCATGATTTCCGCTTACTTCTATGATTAGATCATGAAAATCATTGTTAAAAATAAGTAATTCAGAATCCGGAATATTACTATTTTCCCTTATTTTTCTTTCTGTCAGTTCTAGAAGCTCCTCCATTGTTTTAAACTGGTTAATACTTCCACGTTTAGCTGCTAGTTGGGCTGCCAAGCCTTCAATTTCCGCCCTTAGTTCATAAATATCTTCAATCTCTTTAATAGAAAAGTTTTTAAGCCGAACTCCATGATGAGGAACAGACTCTAAGATTCGTTCTTGAACAAGCATCTTTATAGCTTCCCGAATTGGTGTACTGCTAACTCCTAATAACTCTTTGAGTTGTCTTTCTCTTATCCATTCACCGGGTTGAAAATAACCCGTTTTTATGTGGTCATATAAAAGCCGATAAACAGCCATTGATGTTGTTTCCTTAAGGAGTTTACTGGATGTACTCATCCTCCTCCCTCCTATCCAAAATATTCATGATCAACCTTCCATTTCAACTTTGTAAAGTTTGTATCTTTCTCTTTATCTCATCCGTAACAACTAATCTTCTTGCCACTCCACTCTTTAAAGCACTCCATGGACCTGACTTAAATTAATAAAGTTCCTTTATCAATTCATCAACAGGCACCACATCGGCATATTTTTGCTGCATATCAAAAAGATTAATAGCATGAGAAGCAATGCCTCGGTCAAACACACATTCCTCTGGAACAACCACTCGATAATTGTTTGAGAAGGCATCTATAACAGAGGCACGAACACAACCGCTTGTTGTACAGCCCGTAACGATTACGGTGTCAACCTGCTGGGCTGTTAAATAGGAGACTAATGGTGTCCCAAAGAAAGCACTAGGTTTTTTCTTAGAGATGACAATCTCTCCGTATTGAGGTTTTAGCTCTTCTACTACTTGTGTACCCTTTTCTCCTTCCAAAAGCGCTGGATGATCGAAAATATTCCCTTTGATTGCCACGCGATCATTAGAGGAGGATTTACTTCCCTCAATAATGGTGAAGAATATGGGAAGTTCAGCTTTTCTTGCGGCATGTAAGAGTAATTTAATATGTTCAATGGCCGCCCAGCTGCTTTCTCCACAGCTAGTTGGATATTTTCGAATCGATTCCTCGATGTTTTCCGGAGAATCCCCTGTAAAGCCATATTGTACATCTACAATTACAAGAGCAGGT
Organism: Neobacillus niacini NBRC 15566; assembly: GCF_001591505.1. Classification (GTDB taxonomy): domain Bacteria; phylum Bacillota; class Bacilli; order Bacillales; family Cytobacillaceae; genus Neobacillus; species Neobacillus niacini. The sequence goes on along the minus strand of NZ_BCVA01000008.1, from coordinate 138,726 downwards.
TTTTTACCTATTCCCGTCGGTTTTCCCAAGCCAGCTCCTTGGTAGACCTTCTTATCCCGTTCATCTAAATAATTATCCCAAATCCGAATCATTATATTTTCTCCTCTTATCCATACGTAATGACGCGATCATGATCTACGGTAAGTTGCACAAGAACATTTGGTTCAGCTAGTTCTACCTTTTTTCCACTTAACTCATGCTCAGTCATACCTCGGGCACCGCAGGAAATTCTGGAAAGATAAATATCTCCTCCGCCGGAAACAATCGTATCGTATGATTCACGTAGAGAGGTTACACCATCTCCAATACCAATTACACTATCTAATATATCATCGCGCAGCAGTTGCACAGCACTTCCTGCTAGAAACATGGATACTTTATGCCCTTCATCGATCGCTGTTTTCGCAATAAGAAATGCACGATCAGCTTGAGTTGGTGCTTCAGGTCCATGTGTCAAATGAATAAGAATCTTTGCCATTTACAATTCCTCCTAATCTAATAATTTAGTCTAGCCCCAACAATAACTCTACTTTAGGGGATTTGTATTTAATATCCCCTTGAAAGTAGGTAGCCTGCATTCGGAACTATGGGGTTTAATTTCAACTCTTTTAATAGTTTATACACTGTTGAAGTAGCAGCGGAAAGAACAGGTAGATTTATCTTATCCTGTACCTTTTGAATGGCCGGAAGAGACTGCATTTGTACACAGGCTGACAAAACAACCGCATCGGCATTGCTTATATTTAAGTTATCAACTATATTAATCAAGTTTAAAGGATCGAGTTTACCCACTTCTAAGTTATCGGAAACTTCTAAACTGATAGAATCAGTAACTTCAATACCTGTGGATTCGATATAATCGACCACTAACTTTGTTAAGGGTTTCATATAAGGTGTAATGATCGCTACCTTTTTTGCTTCCAAAGCATTGATCCCTTCAATTAAGGCACCTGCACTGCTGACTACTGGTACAGCTGTACCATTTTCCTTTGCAATCGCTGAAAGACGGTCCTCAGAAATACAGTGGTAGCCTGGACCTTGTGACATGATCGCTACGAGGCATGCATAAGCCAGTGCGTCACAGCGTGCGTCTGAGAGCTCCAACGCACATCGGTCACTTGCTGTATCCATTTTTGCCAATTCCTCTTTTGTAACATGCATCATGCGCATGCGGCTGGAATGGAAGGTAAACGTTTCTTGTGGTTCAATTTGTTCCCTTGAAAGCAACATAGCTGGGATTTCTTTTTCCATTGTAGTATTTGAACTTGGTACAATCAGTCCAAGACGGTATTCTTTTTTCATGATTAAACCTCCACTTTGTTAGATAGTAAATCTTTATGGCAGTTACGATATAACACTTTCGTTGGATTCGGTTTTAACATTTTGTTCTTGCTGTGAAGGTATGAATTTCCATGTGATACGTTCTACTTCTGCTTCTTCAAGTGCTTTATATACTGCATTGTGCGATTCATATCGAATATCTGGAATTTTTCGCAATACCACAGTGGTTTCTACTTCGGAATCAAAAGGAAACGGGTCTACAACAACCGTTCCATTTCCTTGCCCTTGAACAGTAATCATACATCCTTTGCTATCAACACTTTGACGTACTGGTCCCATAATAAATTCATTGGTCGTATCCTGCTTATGCATAGAAACATATTGTGAGAGTCGGTCCATAAATTGAACAATCTCATAATTCTTCCACAAATTATTTTCGAATTGACTTCTAGGTCCTGTCTTTTCCCATAAATTCATTTTTAAATCGACCCATTCTTTTTGCAGGCTGATAATTTTTTCATCGATAAGTGGAGCCAAATCTTCCGGGATTTTAAAAGTGAACGAAGGATCATATCCGAAACGGCTCGTATATAAGCCAATCCAGTGCATTCCTACCAAGAGTCCAGCATAAGGGTCCTCTTCTTTTACTTGTTCATAACCCTTCCCGTAAAAATCGACGTGTTGGAGCAGGTTGACATTAAGGAAAGGAACAGGCTGACCACTGTCGTCGTTGAACAAAACTTTTGTATCAGACTCAATCCAGCCTATATCATGCTTTTGGACCGCCAAGCAAAGGGACTCAAAATGGTCTGGACGGGCAAATTGTTCATTTCCCCAATGACGAGCAACCTCTCCAGCTTGGACTGAATGATCATATTGATTCACAATATATAAAAATCCATCTTCATGCTTCGTAATAAACATTCATTAATTCTCCTTTATTTAACCAGATTACTAGAATTTCATATCTTTAATCTGTAAAACTATCGTTTAAACTCGATCCCATGATCTTCTAATTGATTTATACAATACTAGGGTATGGTTTAATTTGCTTCAACTAATTCATCATGAAAGATAAACGATTCATCAATATCAAGAGGAAATTCCCTTGTAAATAATTTTTTATATAAATTAGTTATATCTGGCATTTTGGTAGCAATACTGAACATTAGAGGAGCGATCTCTTTCTTAATAGGCTCTCTTGTCAAAAACTTCTCTATCGTTAATTGCAGGTTTTGAATCATTTTTACTTCTTCTTTACGTCTACTTTGAACTTGTTTCAGCGTTTCAAGTGATAAATCGTTATTCTTAAATCCTTTATAAATAACATCTGCTGCTATAACTGCTGTTCCCATAGCCAGTGTACTTCCTACTGCTCCCCAAGGAGTAACACAATGGGCTGCGTCACCAATGAGCATGCAGCCTTCTTCCTTCGCCCAATCCTTTATATATCTCATCCTGCATAAAAGTTGGACGAAGGATTTGAAGTCTGTAACAGTATCAAAGTGTTGTTTAAGAATCGGCATATCTTCAAGGATTTTTTCTTTGAAGGATTCAATACCTTCCTTCTTTATCTTCTGGTACTCACCTTTAGTAAGAGAAATTCCACACTGAATATAACCGCCTAGTTTCGGTAAGAAAAGATAATTGTAGTTCTTTTGGAAATAGAAATGGTAAATATTATAATCCCAAGATTCTGGCTTTTCGAAGGAGAACCATAATAAATCGTTATCATAATAATCGAGTTCTAGTTCAAAATTCCCCAGCTTCTCCATAGTTGAATTTCTTCCATCCACGCCTACAGTTACTCTCGATTTAATATTTAAATTCCCCTCAAAAACCTCATCCTCTGTGAAGTTAATTTGTTCGCCAGGTTTAGCTACAGCATATACTCCAGTAACCTTGCCATCTTCTCTTAGTAGGTCTCTCACTTTGGTATTAAATAACAATTTGAAGTTTGGATATTTTTTTGCTTTGTCAAGCAGTGCCGAAAGAAGGGTAGGTTGTGTGAGTCTTGCACAGTAACTCTCTTCATCAATCAGAGTATTAAATGCCAGCTGCATAATTTTCACATTATTATGAAAAACGTTTACTTCAGGAATTTTTACGTGCGAATTTGATTCGATATAATCTAGTAAATTTAGTTGTTTCATCAATTGAACAAAACGCGGTTGTGTTATTTCACCTCGATACTCTCTGTGAAAATCGCCATTTTGCTCGAGTACAATCACTTCAAGCCCCTGTTTCGCCAAAAGTAGTCCTAATAGCATTCCAGCAGGTCCTGCACCAACGATACAGACATCAGACTGAACTTCTTTTATCAATTCCTCCATTAATCATCACCTATTTTCTTGCAATTTTTTTACATAAGATTTATTTCAATCACTTAAGATCATCCACTCACTGCAAACTCTTTGGATTGCTTCATAAGATCTCTAAGCTGAGCTGGTTTTACAGGAATATTTTCAACCTTAATATTCCATTTGCGCAATGCATCTTCAACAGCAGATTGAATGACAGCTGGTACAGGAATGGTGCCACTTTCTCCTGCTCCCTTCATTCCAAGTGGATTAAGCGGAGAAGGTGTTTCAACATGCCCAATCTTCATTTCAGGTACCTCACAAGCAGAAGGTACAAGATAATCCATTAACGTACTTGTTAACAACTGACCTTGTCTGTCGTAAACGATTTCCTCATACAATGCATTTCCAATTCCATTTGATATTCCCCCCTGGACCTGCCCCTTAACTACAAGTGGATTGAGCAGCTTTCCATTATCATGTACTGATGTATAATCTAAAATTTGTATCGCACATGATTTGGGATCGATTTCGACTACTGCAATATCTGTCATCCCAGTTACCGAAGCAGCTTCCGGAGCAAAATAGTCAGTAACCTCTAATCCTGGTTCCACCGAATAAGGGAATGTAGTTCCAGGGAAGAGTCCTTTTGCTTCATGAGCTAAGTCTCCTAAACTGATTTTTATAGAAGGTTGTTCAACCGAATATACATGTCCGTCTTTCATCTCTAATACGTCGATTGCTGTGTTCAATTTAGCGGCCGCAATTTTTAAAGCCTTCTCCTTCACTGTTAGAGATGCTTTGTATACCGCCGTACCCACAATTACACCCATTCTACTGGCAAAAGTTCCTGTTCCGTAAGTAATGAGACCAGTATCTCCTTCACGTACAGTGACTTTCTCCACCGGTACATCAAATACTTCAGCAGCTACTTGAGCAAATGTTGTTTCATGACCTTGTCCTTGAGTAGCAGCACTGGTCAGCACAGTTATTTCGCCTGTAGTTTCAACACGAACGGTTGCTCCTTCAAATGAACCAAAACCTGTGTTTTCAATTGCTGAGGCAACTCCAATTCCGATATAGCGCCCCTGCTTCCGGTATTCTATTTGACGCTTACGCCACTCGGAATAGCCTGAAATTTCAACAGCTTCATTTAAAACCTTTCCATAATTTCCGCTATCATAAACCTGAGGTTTTCCATCTCGAGACAGGAGTCCTGTTCTATATGGAAATTCATCCTCTTTAATCAAATTCCGTCGGCGAATCTCTAATGGGTCCATCCCAAGTTTTTCAGCTGCCTGATCAAGTAATCGATTTAAAATTAATGCAGCCTGCGGGCGGCCAGCCCCTCTAAACGGAGCCATAGGAACAGTATTGGTATAGATGACCTTAGCATCGCAAAAATAATTAGGTACTTTATATGGACCGGGTATAAGAGTAGAAGTCATAATAGGTACAATTATCCCCCAAGGTACATATGCGCCATTGTTGGCAAGCATTGTATCCATTACGGCAAGGATCTTTCCGTCATTGGTAACACCTAGAGAAGCTTCATGATATTGTTCTCGTTCATGAATACAGCTCATCATATGTTCAAGCCGGTCCTCGATCCAGCGTACAGGTGCCTTTACCTTACGAGCGGCCCATGTAATAAGAAAATCCTCTACATAAAAAATAGCTTTTGCACCGAAGGCTCCACCTACATCTGGTGCAATAACCCTGATATTATTTTCAGAAACCTTTAGTAATTTCGCTAAAATTGAACGCATTTCATGCTGACTCTGGGTTGCGGCATAGACTTCCAGGAATGGTTCCGGTGCATTAAAATCCCATTTAGCAAGCAAGCCTCTTGTTTCAATTGGCAAACAGCTGACCCGACCGATTTTGAATCGATGATGAACAACAACTGGTGCTTCTTTCATGGCCGCCTCTGCATCCCCTACCGACTGTTGAAAATGAGCTGCGACATTCGACTTCAAGTGTTGATGAGCAAGGGGCGCGTCACTTTGAATGGCATGATCCAAATGGGCAACTGCAGGCAGCGGTTCGTAATCGACGTTAATCAGTTCAATCGCATCTTCTGCAATATACCTATTTTTAGCGATGACCATCGCAACCGGTTCACCCACATGGTGGACTACAGTATCGAGTGGCTTCTGTGTTACAGGCACCAGTTTCGGGTGGGGAAATAGTACGGGCAGCGAATCAAACTCCTGTCCATCCTCTGGCCCAAAAACCGCCACAACACCTGGCAGCTTACGTGCCTGTTCAAGATCAATTTCCCGAATCCGCGCATGAGCGTGCGGACTTCTAAGGAAAGCGGCGCTCAATGTTCCTGGAATGTTCAGATCCGCGATATATCGCCCATTGCCTTTAATTAGACGTGGATCAATTTTTCGCTTCATGGCCTTACCTATATACTTCATGTTTACTCCTCCTCATTCGTTACAGGACCTTTTTTTATTGCGTCTCTTATCACTTCAGGCCGTATTGGTAAGGAAGTAATTTCGATAGGGTATTTATCAAGTGCATTAATTATCGCGTTTGCAATTGCAGGTGCAACCGCAACAGTTCCTCCTTCTCCTGCCCCTTTGACTCCAAGTGGATTTAATGGTGAAGGAGAATTTTCCAAAATTTCAATTTCAACTTCTGGCATTTCCATAGAACTCGGTATCAAGTAGTCCATAAATGATCCCGTTATAAGCTGTCCGTTGTCATCGTACCGAAGCTCTTCAAAAAGGGCTCCCCCTAGTCCCTGGGCCATTCCGCCAACTAGCTGTCCGTGTACCAATAAGGGATTAATTGCCTTGCCAATATCATAAGCAATATAATACTTTTCAATTTTAATTTTCCCTGTTTCTGAATCAATCGCTACTTCAGCAGCGTGAATACCATACGGATAGGACATATGATCGATCGAAAAGGTATATTTTTCACGAAGTTCAATTCCACGCTTTCTGCACTCTGTGATGATGTCTTCTAACTGACAGAGACACTGCTGGTTTGTAATATGGATAATCAATTGATTCTTTATATCCAGTTCTTCGGCTGGAAGGTGCAACAATTCGGCAGCAACCAGTAACAACTTCTTTTTAAGTGCTTCAGACGCGTACCAAGCTGCAGAACCTCCTACCACCGTACCGCGTGTAGCAAAGGAGCCATTTCCTTTTTCAACTACATCAGTATCTCCATGAATAACAGTAACCTTCGAATAAGGAATGCCCAATTGATCAGAGCAAATTTGAGCTAAAGCTGTCTTTACCCCTTGACCGACGTCCGCTAGGCCAGTTTTGCAGGTTAAATCTCCTTTTTCCAGGATCTCAACTTCACAGAATTCCCAAGGTCCTAACCCAGATTTTTCTACAAACATGGCAAATCCTAATCCAATAATCTTGCCCTCAGCTGCGGCGAGAGCCTTACGTTCAGCAAATTGATTCCATTCCATTGCATTTCGGGCTATGTCTAGAATTTGAGGATAGTCTCCGCTGTCGTATTCCACCACCTGACCGAGTGCCGAAATACCATTTGTATAGGGCATTTGCTCCGGTTTAATTAGATTTCTCTCTCTCACTACTGTCGGGTCGAGGTTCAGTTTTTTTGCAATAATATCAATAATACGCTCACGTACAAAAGTGCCTTCAAACCTCCCCGGTCCACGATAGGTTCCGGTTGGTGTTTTATTGGTAGCAACTACATGTGTTATGAATTCTAGTGCATGAAAATCATACGGTCCTGGAAACATCCCTTGGGTCAATACGGGAACCGTTATGCCGTGAGTACGAATATACGCTCCTGTATCCACAAAAATTTCATCACGTAAGGCGTGAATCCTACCGCTCTCATCAAATCCTACAACCACATGGTGCTTTTGTTCACGTGAATGGTTCGTTGCCACCATATGTTCCAGCCGATCCTCCACCCATTTAACTGGGCGGCCAAGCCTGAGGGCAGCATAAGGGATTAAATAGTCTTCGGGGTAGAATTCTCCTCTAGGACCAAAACCTCCACCCACATCCGTTTCAATGAATCGAATGTTTTGAGAATCTATTTTTAATAACCTAGCAAGTATTTGATGATTGAAATGAACCACCTTTGTAGGACCATAGACTGTAAGTCTTTTATCTTCTTGGACCACAGCAAGAAGGCCCCTAGTTTCTAGCGGAATACCAGAATGTCGCTGTACATATAAATCTTCTTCAATAACATAGGGACACTTTTTCAATTCCTCATTGACAGATCCCTTTTTCGAATGTATGAGGAAGAGGTCATTGCTACCAATCTCAGGATGCAGCACACTTGTATCGGATTGAATCGCTGTATGTACATCCGTGATAGGAGCTAATGATTCATATGTGACATCTATCAGGTCTGCTGCATCCTCTGCTGTGTACCTAGACGTTGCGACAATAAGCACCACCGGTTCCCCAACATAACGGACTTTATCTTTCGCCAGTGGGAACTGCAGTGCTTTCGTCAAGGCTTCATTAGGGGCTAGCCGCATCGGAATGGGAGAAAGATCTTTCGGCAAGTCCCATCCTGTCATTACCATAAGAACTTCGGGCAGTTGTTTTGCTTTCTCTGTATCTATTCGAAGAATATTTGCATGAGCATGAGGACTACGAACAATTACAGCCTCACATTGATCATGCAGCTTTATATCTCCAACATATTGACCCTTACCTGTAATTAACCGCGGGTCTTCTATTCGCTTCACACTCGTGCCGATGGTCATACATTCACTTTCCTTCCTGTCTGTACGACCTGTAAATCACTAGACTCATCATCACACTTTTTGTTTTTGGAGAGCAATTCCGCCGCTAACTCCACGGCATCGACGATATTTTGATAACCCGTACATCTACATAAATTTCCTGAAATGCCTTCCCGGATTTCTTCACGATTAGGATTTGGATTCTGTTCAAGGAAATGGCAGGCCGACATGAGCATGCCTGGTGTACAGAATCCACATTGCAAACCATGTTTTTCCCAGAAAGCCTCTTGCAATGGATGAAGACCACCGTCAGGATCTGCTAAGCCTTCTACTGTTTGAACCTTAGCCTGATCGGCTTGAACCCCGTATACTAGACAAGAGCGGACAGGTCGACCATCCATGATCACCGTACAAGCTCCGCAAATTCCGTGCTCACAGCCCACATGTGTTCCGGTTAATCCAAGCTCATCGCGAAGTACATCAGATAATAGCATTCGAGGCTCAACTGAAGCGGTATATTCTTTCCCATTCACGGTTAAAGCAATGTTTTTTAAGTTACTTTGTGTCATGATTCCACCTCCGTATAGTACTAGATTACTAACCCTTACGATTCGCTGCCTTCTCAGCAGCCCGTTCCAACACTCGTTTTGCATAGGTAATACATAAATCTTTTCGATATTCACCACTTGCATGAATATCCGGCTCAGGATCTACCAAATCTCCAATTCGATTACAGCATTCTGAAATCGTATCAGAATCAGGAAAATGTCCAATAAGTTCCTCTGTTATTTCATCTAATATAACTGGGACTCCATCTACCCCACCTAAGCCAAGGGTAGCGGATTTAACCCTGCCCTCATCATCTAATGTCACGGAAGCAGCAGCCAAAACGATTGCAAAATCTCCCTTTCTCAAGGTGAATTCATCAATCGCAAAACCTGTATTTGCAGGAGGAATCGGAATCTCAATGGATACTAATATCTCATTCGTTTCAATAGTTGTCGTTAGATAAGTCATAAAAAACTCATCTGTCGTAAGTGTTCTATACTCCTCTGATGATGCGAGAGTAATAGTAGCACCTAGTGTACTAAGCATCACGGGAAGTTCTGCAGTTGGATCAGCATGGACAACACTGCCCCCTATCGTCCCGCGAGACCGAATCTGTGAATGTCCGATCAATTTCATTCCTTCTGTAAGTAAAGGACATATTTCCCCGATTTCTTTTGACTCCTCTACTTGAAAGTGTCTAGTAAGTCCACCGATTTGAATAACAGAATCGGTAATATTTATAAAATTGAGTTCGTCTATTTTACTAATATCAATTACGACTTTAGGACGAGCTAAACGCATATTCATCATTGGGATAAGACTCTGTCCTCCAGACATGATTTTTGCATCATAACCAAATTCATCCAATAAGCTTAATGCTTCTTCAAGCCCTGATGGAGAATAATAGTCAAAAACAGCTGGTTTCACGTTATACCCTCTTTCCAAATTAGAATGTTAATAAATGTACTGACTTTCTAATTAAATTGCTGTTCGGGCTTTTGTTTCTTTGGCAATTTTCTTAAAGAAGTCCTTTACGATCATCTTGGCGATACCTGATAAAATGCGCTGACCAACACCAGCTATTTTTCCGCCTACCTGAGCTTCTCCTTCATACGAGATGGTAGTGTTAGGATGTGAATAACTAAGTTCTACAATGGCATTTCCTTCCAAGAAGCCCATGTTACTGTCAGCCTTCATTGCTAAACAGTATTTGTTTGGTCCTAATTTATCGTAAATTTTGATCTCTGCTTCATATTCACCACGTACCGCTGCAATACCAATTACAATATCAGCCTTGTAGCTATCAGGCTCTGTTTCTGTCAAAACTTTACACCCAGGAGTTGCTTTTTTAAGAACCTCAGGATCATTTAGAGCGTTCCAAACCTCTTCTTGACTTGCCTCAACAATAATCTCACCTTGTACCTTCATAATAAAACCACCTTTACGAATATGATTTTTCCTTACAAGTGACTCAGGATGAGTTTTTATAGGTATCCTGTTCAGATTCTAATTAATTATTAGAATTTTCTCTTTCTTGAAAAAATTATAAAATATATTATATATAATTGTGAAATACGTAAATTTTATGAAATAATAAATTTTTTATATTTCCATAAGGTTTTTGTTATAAATCTAAATTACTATTGAAATCTGGAATGCAATAAAATAGAAGAGGCAACTCTCGATGTCGTCCTAAAGGAGTGTTATGTAATAGTTTTTTTATTATGTAAATAGAAGAAATAAGCGAAGACAACATCTAGTCTTCGCTTATAATTTGCAGATGAAAAACAAACTAAATCAAACAACTTACACTTTGTTCTTTAATCTGAGAACTGGATTGATTTCTAATTTTGATTAGTTCTGCCAGCACACTTATAGCAATCTCATCTGGTCCTTCTGCACCTATACTTAATCCAATCGGGGAATGAACAAATGATAATAAATCTTTATCATTTACTAACCGTTCAGTTCTTCTTTTTGGTCCTAAAACACCAAGATATTTTGGAGGGGATTGTAAAAGATATTGAAGGATTGTTTGATCCCTATTAAAATTATGGGTCATGACCAGCACAAAACTATCATTTGGAATTTCTAATTTATTAAAAAAAGATTCTGGATGTTCGATGAAGCGAAAATCAGCTTTTGGGAAAATTTTTTCACTGCAGCGACTGCTTCTCGGATCTATTACCGTGACAGAAAAGTCGGATTGTGAAGCGAGCTCAACTATAGGCTCAGCATCAGGACCCGCCCCAAAAATATATAATTTTTCTTTTGGTTGGTATCGTTCGAGTAAATACTCGCAATTTGGCTCATCAATATGAATCAATTTTACTTTGCTTCCACTAAAAACAAAATTCTTGATATGGGAGATTAATCTTGGTTCAATATTTTTGTCTTCAAACTCTCCTAGGATTTTTTCGTAATCAGAAAAAAGGACTATACTGCCCTGTTTATCACCGTCATTTATAAGATTTGCAGAAACAATATTTATACCATTATTTAATTGTTGGTCAATATAAGGCCATAAAGGGGTATTTGGGTGTAATTTACACAATTCCCACCCTATCGGTTCAATATATATTTCAATGTCCCCATCACACCCGGCACTTTGCCCCCAAGAAAGATCATCTTCAGATCGTAGATCATATTTAACCGTCTTAGCTTTAAGTGAATGAATGACTTCCTGTGCCTGATAGATTAAATCTTCTTCCAAACAACCGGCACTTATGGTTCCAAAATAGCTGCGGTCTTCTCCTATAAGCATTTTTGCACCTTCTCTTCTATATGCAGAGCCATCAACGCGAATTATGGTTGCCATCGCAAAGATATTGTCTTTCTGTTCTTTCAATTTCTTTATTAACCTACAAATATCATTCATTATGTCACACCCCTAAATCTATGTTAAATAAGCTTACAGACTATTTGTTTACTAATTGTGATTGTGTATTTACATATGATAAATAGATGATATAATAATTTTTGTAAATTATCAATATTCTTAATATTCAATTTCGACTTATGAAAGGGGATGTTTGTTATGAACGTACTGTATTTGGAAACGTTCTTAATAGTTTGTAATAATGGAAATTTCACTGAAGCTGCAAAGAGACTTTTTGTTCCCCAACCAACGATATCGAATAGAATTCGTTATTTAGAAGAAGAACTTGGCCAAGAATTGTTTGTTAGAGGAAAAAAAGGAAAACGAAGTGTAGAACTAACGCGCGCAGGAAAAATGTTTCAACCATATGCGGAACAAGTTATCGAGACCTTAAAAACAGCAAAAAGTGAAATAAACCAGGATGCTAATGAAAATTTAATGACTATTGGCAGCTCTATTGCATTAACACATCCATTCATTTATGAAAAAATCAATTTACTCAATGACGTTCATAATAAAAATATTAATCTTCTTATCATGGATCATTCTCTGATAGCTAAATCGCTAATTGATGGAATTCTTGACATTGCTTTTGTAACTGAGCCAATCATCAATAAACAATTAGAATCTCATCCAGTCTATAATGAACCATTTGGATTAATCGTCTCAAGCGAACATCCTCTGGCGGAAAAAAGCTGTTTGGAAGATGTAACAGATTTAGAAGAGGAATATCTAATTTTCTACAAATCTTTTTCTAAAGATCAAACGATGTTAAGAAATATACCATGCAGGAAAAGAATAATGACTAATCAGATTGAATTAGTGAATGACCTTATTCACAACCAAAATGCAGTATCATTTCTTCCTCCAAATGCATTTTGTAACGAGATTAAGAAAGGAAGATTAGTTCACATCCCAATTCATACCGATTTACTGACTTGTGAAATTCAATATTACCTGGCATGCAGAAAAAACGAAATATTCTATGAGGATATCTTTTTGACTTAATAGTAAAAAATTTTTAGATAATGTACTAAAAACTATGGAGTTCCTGGACCGTTTAGAATTTTACTTTCTTCATGGGTCTGCAATCCATACAATTCTATTTCACCTTGGATTGGCTTCTCAAAATTCTCCTTGAGCATAGACTTATTCTCCGCAGACTGGCTACTCTCGCTTATGCAGTTCGTTGGCATTCCCTTTTACATTTGTTGTTTCATTACTAGCAGGACGACTTGCCAACTAAAAGTCTTGTTATTTTTACTGTATGGAGATTTGCTAGCATTGTATACCGTTAGATGTATAGTAAACAACCCATCCAAAAGTTTTCGTTTAAAACAGCATGGCTAGGGTCCAAATCCATAAAAAAAAAGCAGATCAATTGGAATCTGCTTTTTCTTACTTTTTTCTGCAGTTTTAATTTAGGTGCTTTTTTTGGGTTCAAACTAAAATGAATACAGTCAATTATTTGCTTGATTTTGAAAAGTTGAAATGGATATCAGAAAAAGTAGCAGTATTTAGATTATCTAAACGGTTAGACACTTTGTTACCATCAACGGCCATTCCAATGTAAACTTTCTTATTCATTTCTATCTTTCTTTCTCCTATTAGCGTCCAGTTAATTCCATCGGTAGATCCCTCTGCTCTAAAAACATCACCTGTTCGTTTAACTTTTAAATAATAACCCAAATGCTGGTCCTTATCTTTAAATGGAATATCATTTAGTAACGCAACTCCAGATTCCATCGCACTACTTGGAGTATCAAGGTTTTCATCCAACTCGTCCATATTTCCACCTTGTTCATAACGAGAGGCTAAATACGCCGACCATGGATTTCTATAGTAAGTTGTTCCGTTTTCCTTCCAAGAATAAGATTTTGTATAGGAAAGACCTAACGCCACGGTTTTTGCATCTTTTTCAAGAGTTTCCCTGATCATTAATCCAGCAAAAGAATGGTGGTCGACAGGTGTCATAGTCTCTACCTTTGCTATCAATTCTCCATCTCCTGCCAAATTACGATAAGTAAAGTGGAATTTATCATCAGCTGCTATTAACTTTCCAGAACCTTTCACCGTCATGACATCATTTGTAAGGGAAGCATGGCCTGGAATATTTGGTGTTCCAATATCCGTTGATTTCCATTGTTTTAGATTGGTATCGCTATTGACATGTATAACAGAGGCTGTCGCTTGTGTCTGCAGACCTGATTGATCAATTGCCTTGGCGGAAATATAATAGGTACCATCTGGTAATTTTGTGGTCAGAGTAAATGGCTCGCTTACATCGGTTCCAATAATCTGATCTCCATTATAAAATTCTACTCTGTCAATTTCTGACTTTCCTGTTACATCTGCTTCAATAGTAACGGCTTCACTAGTTTTATAAATTTGATTATTTGTTGGGCTTTTCAATGAAACTTCTGGGTTTTCTGGTTTATATTCCATATCAATCAAGGAATTCACGTAATTTTCAAGATTAGTGTAACCGCTTTGATCTGTGGATAATTCTGGGCTATCATTAGAATTATTCGGATCTAAACCATTTTTAAGCTCCCAAGCATCTGCTATCCCATCTTGATCTTTATCAAAACCTGTTGGCCGAGAAGTTATTTCCGTAAATGGAAGGCCCCCTACTTCTTCATGACGATTAACAAATCTTCCTAGATTGTTCTTCACTTCGTTTACAATTCTGGCATCCAAGGCATCCCTTTTTGGATAGGTTGCTCCAGCCTTAGCTAAAACCTCAGTATATGCTTCTTCAGCAGTTGTTGTTCGAAGTGCTTCTTCAGCTGTTCCATCCATCATAAACTCTTCATTGACGATTTCTGTTGTTAGGGCAGCGCTTTCAGAAACATAAATGCCTTTTGAATTATCGTTGGATACCTCATTATTCCCTTCAAGTACATTTCCGTTAATGTAAAATTTACCTGGTTTGTCTTTCTCCCCTGCATCAATCACCCGTGATTCTACACTTGTACGTGTGCCTAATCCCGGCTTCATATAGTTATTAATATAATTGGCATAGGCTCTGCCTCCGCCGTAAGCAGTGTTAAATCCCCAGTTATAAATCACATTATTTCTTATATCAAACAAGCCAATATGGTTGTTGTCATCTGCCTCGGCAGTGCCGCCGCCTAAACGGGGATTTCGAGAGGTATGGTTTGCAACCAGATTGTGATGGTAAGTGGTATTTACTCCACCCCATATTCCACCGTACCCATGACGACCCTTCGTATGACCGCTCATTGCTAAACTCTCTGCAACAATAGACCACTGTACAGTCATGTTTTCCGCGCGATATAAGGACATCGTTTCATCAGTAGACCAGCTTGTTGATATATGATCGATCATGACATTTTTCATGCTTCTCCCCCAAATGGCGTCCATAGAATCACCGGTATGCACATTTTCAGCACCTGGACGGAATCGGAGATAGCGAATAATAACATTCTCAGAATCACTGATATTCGTTTCGTATCCAGTGATGGTGATTCCATCCCCCGGAGCAGTTTGTCCAGCAATCGTGATATTCTTCCGTTTTCTTAGTGAAAGTGGTTCCTTTAAATTGACGTTTCCGGAAATATTAAAGACAATGAAGCGGTTATCCTGACTTACGGCATCACGCAGGGAACCTTGGATCGGCTTTTCTCCTGTTCCATAGTCTTCTAGAGTATTAACCATATAGACTTCACCAAATCTTCCGCCGGTAGTATAACGTCCCCCGCCTTCTGCCCCTGGAAATGCGAGTACTCTCTCCATTTGATCAACTGTTGCAGTAACGGCATTCGCTTTATTATCTATAGGAATTGCCGCTAAACTTGAAATGGTTATTGCCGCAGCTATTATGGAAGCCTTCATTTTCTTTCCTTTAATTAATCTTTTATTCAAGATTTAATCATCTCCTCATGATTATATTTTGGGGTCTTTAACCAATATTAAAGACCCCTTATCATTTAACACCTACA
Organism: Neobacillus niacini NBRC 15566; assembly: GCF_001591505.1. Lineage (GTDB taxonomy): Bacteria > Bacillota > Bacilli > Bacillales > Cytobacillaceae > Neobacillus > Neobacillus niacini. Next base: position 123,042 of record NZ_BCVA01000008.1, on the reverse strand, counting down.
GTTAATTAATAGTTACTTATTTTTCGCTTCCTCACTAACCGCTTTACCAGGAATCAGATGAACCGTTTCACTCGGCCCCTTACCACTCCAGCGATACCCGTCAACTTTTACAAGACCGTTTAAAATTGTACCGGAGAGTCTTTCTCGTTTGGAATATTTGATTCCACGTCCTACAGCTTCTACTTTAAACGTATATTTCTCGCCTTGTTTAAGTCCTGTAACAGTGTAATTCGTTTCAGAAGTAGTCATTTCCGCATTGATTGGAGTAAATTCAACTCCTTCCTGCTTAATCGGCTGTCCATTAACATATACACGGTACCCTATGACTTCTTGGTTTATGGCAGCTGCCTTGTTCCAAGACAAAGAAACACTCGTTCCATCCTTTCCAATCGCAGCCGTCAACCCGCCATCAAAGGATGGAGCCCCAATGGCATATGGAACCGCCGTTTTGATTTCAAGCGAACTGTCATAACGAGTCTTATTTCCTGCTTGGTCGACTGCTTCCACTTCAATCACATATTTTGTACCTGGCTGAAGATTTGTTAGCGTGTATTTACTAGATTTAACAAATCCATGTAACTTTCCGTTAGCATAAACGTTATATCCTGCAATCCCAACATCATCACTCGCGGCGTTCCAAGCAACAGAGGCCCAAGTGAAGCCGGCATAAACAACATCAGCTTCTTTTCCACTAAAGGTTTCATTAGCAGGTATTTTAATAGTGGGTTCTGAAATTTCAGTATTTTTAGGAAGCACTGGCGCTTCTACATCCGCTGTACCAGGAGTTTTTATTGTCACTTCAGGACCATCAGAAGTACGATTCCCAGTTGCATCAGCGGCTTCAACCTTAAACGTGTATTCTCTATCCGGAGATAATCCCTTAACGGTATAGCTTGAATTCGGCGTTGTCGTATAATTAGAATCTATTTTTTCTCCGTCTTTATATATTGTGTACCCTGAAACAGCAGTATCATCTGTCGCTTTATCCCAAGTTAAGGTAACACTCTTTCCATCTGATGAAGCTTCTGCTTGGACTGTTGCTGTTTCTGACCATTGCGGTTTCTGGATAGCATTTTCAGGAGACTGTGTTGTATCTTCAAACACTAGCCCTGTTGAGTTTTTGATTCTCCATGGATTTCCACCATTATCTTTGACGTTTGTAAAAGCTACATTAATAAATTTAAAATCCTTAGCGTAATCCATATTTACAGAAAAGACATTATCAAATTTCACATTTCTGAAGGTAATATTTTCGTGGTAGACTTCCCCTACATCATCATTACCACTTACTAAGATAGACTGTTTCTTACTGCCGCCTTGGTTGCGTACGGTTGTATTGACAATCTCCATATCTCTAAATTGGGATATTTTTTGAGCTGGTTCATAAAGGATTGAAGCATTCGCATCCGTATAAGCAGAAGTGAAAACAAATGGACCATCTCCATCTATTCCCTCTAATGCATTATCTCTGAACAAGATATTTCTTGCTCCGCCGCCCATCGGAGTATTCGTTTTACTGCGTAAGCCAACGTCTGTTTTATACATAATGTTATCTTCTACAACAAAATCTTGTATCCAACTGCCAGTATGACTACCTGTTACCACTCCACCGTGACCTTCACGAATATAGTTATTAAAAATCCATGCATTTCCCGTTGGTTCTTTTTCAGCAGCTGCCTGTCCCATTCCAGAGGCAAAGTTAATCGCATCATCTCCAGTATCTACGAAGTTATTGAAGACCATAATGTTTTGAGAATCGCCGAACTCATATCCATCTGCATTATTTCCATCGTATGTCTTGGAAATGGTGCCATTGACAACAATGTTTTTACTGTGAAGGTTTACAATCCCGTGGTTAGCTGGATTGAGCTGGGTAATTCCCTCATAATACATCCCGTCTACCCCGCGAACCGTAATCAGATTGGATCGTCCAGAATAAGCAGATTTTGCATCCATCCCCATTACTTGAGCAGCGTAAGACTGCTTTGCAGCTAGTATTCCGAAAGTGCTCTCTGCCTCAGGATTTAAAGGACTCATTTCTCCATTTACTACTTTTACATCCCCTGTAACTTTAGTGTTATTACCTGCAACTAGACGAGGAAGCTCTTTGCCTAGTTCATCAATCGTTGGATGGCTTTTATCATATTTCCATCCGTTACCATCAATGATCCCGTTTCCTACTATTCTAATATTCTTTAGGCTGCCATAATCGTACGTATGAGCATTGATTAGGGAGTAAGAACGCTCATCGGTCGAGTAATCATACAGCCAGAAATTCATGCTATAATCTTCCGCATCTGATGACCCCTGTAAATATCCATCTACTTGCAGTGTCATATCGGACTTAAGCCAAAATTCTCCAGAGATAAACTTTCCTTCTGGAATTAAAACCTTTGCTCCTGGTGTCGCCGCGTCAATGGCAGCTTGTATGGCTTTTGTATCTTTTGTTTCATCATCTGGTGTTGCACCAAAATCGACAATATTGAAAATTTCCGGTACTGCTGTAGTTTTCCCAACAACTGTATTGGAAGGAGCTGATTCGATTCCTTCTGCATTAACTGAGGTTACATAAAATTCATAAGATTTGTTTGGTTTAAGGTTTTCTACCATAAAATTATGAATAAGAATATCAACATGGAAATCATCTTTATCAATATTCTTATAAAAATTATCAATATATGCTTTTGCTGGGCCGTTATTATCTTTTAAAGAGCTGCCTATTTTCTTGCCATCCATATAGACATTAAAATCTGTAATCTCCTGATAATCTTCAGGCTTCTCCCAAACAAGGGTTATACTGTCTTCGTCAGCAGCAAGGTTGGGTATCTGTAGGTTTACTGGAGCTGGAAGATTACTAGATGAAGATTGTCCTTTTGCTAAAGCTGTCGCACTAAATTGACTGAGTACTAGTAAAAATACTAGTAAAATATAAATACTAACCTTAAATTTCCTCAACTATCCAAACCACCTTTATGATTAATTATTGTTACTACGATCAAGTCCACGGTATTCAAAGAAATCAAAATCCGCATAGGATCCCGCTTTCCGGTCCATATCATGAACTGCTATTCCTACAAAGTTACCGGTAAATCCTCCCGCCAGGAATAACAAGTCTTGTGGTTCTCCAAGTCCTTGCCAATGTGATTTGTCACCCATGTTATAATAAAACCTTCCAACTGGTCCGTTGACTTCAATCTTTAACTCTACTTCGCCCTCTTCTGTTGGAATAATGTCTGGAGCTAAAGTAAATTCACCATCTAAGCATTTCATCAAGCGAAGAACACGGCCTTTTTCCTCATCATAAGTCAGGTAGGAATAAAGGTAATTACTATCATTTAAGTACAGCAGTAATCCAGCCATTTGATTATATGTTCTTGGGGTATAGTCAATTTTCGTAGATGCATGAAACTGGAAATCTTTTTGACGGATGGCCAATATATGATGTTCAAATAACGATTGAATGGAATCACCAGAGATTAAACGTAAATACCCTTCTCTGCTAGTTAAATCACACCAAGAGTCATCCGCCAATATACGGAGGCTATTCCACTCTTTATCGAGGACACCTGTAAAATTATCACGGAAGTTTGTATTAATCTCTTGTACAACTGGTTCTGCCGTTATGATCTCTGTTTCTGCCAATGGTCCATTGCCTCCATCTACTAATCGCAGCCAGCCATCTTCTGTCCAGTAAACTTCTTGAATAGCCGTTTCACGTCCTAGTATCGCTGCTTTTCCCATTAATGGCCGGGTGCACAAATAGACCATATACCAGTTGCCCATTGGGGTCTGAATAATACTGCCGTGACCCGAACATTGCAATGGTGATTCAGGTTTATCACTAGCAGTCAACATTGGATAGTGAGGATCCAATTCATATGGTCCAGTGAGTTCTTTTGCACGGCAGACCGTTACAGAGTGGCCAGAACCTGTTCCACCTTCTGCGGTGATTAAATAGTAATAATCATTATGACGATAAATATGTGGAGCTTCTGTTTTTGCCAATTCTGTACCATCAAAAATTTTATAGACAGGTCCTGTTAACATTTGTTTTTCAGGGTCGTATTCTTGAAGAACAACTCCTGCTGATTTATTGCCTGTTTCTAATCGATAATCCCAAATTTCATTTAACAGCCACTTACGTCCATCGGTATCGTGGAATAAAGAGGGATCAAAACCGCTGCTATTCAAGTACACGGGTGTCGACCATGGACCATTGATACTAGGTGCTGAAATTAGATAATTATGACTGTCTTTAAATGGCCGTTTTGTACTTTTTACATCGGTATAGACTAGAAAAAATAAACCTTCAGAGTAACTAAGTTGCGGCGCCCAAATACTTCCGTTTTGTGGATTACCGCGTAAATCTACTTGATTCGTTAAAATATCGGTTTCATGTTCCCAATTGACTAAATCCTTTGAATGATAAATGCGTACACCTGGCAGCCATTCAAAAGAAGAAACAGCAATATAATACGTATCTTCTACCTTTAGAATAAATGGATCTGGATTAAATCCTGGTAAAATCGGATTGGTAATTTTTGTTTGATACATTTTCTACTCCTTCTTTTTCCTTTAATTTTCTAAACAGGCACAAGCCGGCTGCAATAAAAAAGAGAAAAGCAATAGGAAAAGCAATAAATTGTGTACCCATTAATGTTACTAAGCCGGTACAAATAAAGAGAACAGCTCCCCTTTTAGGATACTTATTCCGCCAAATCGATAATGCAGCAAAAGCAACTAGGATAAATACGATCAGCAGCGTAACACCAAACCATGTAGCTAACGCTTTCACTGCTTCAAAGCTCTCTGAAACATATTCCTCCGAAACCCCCTCCTGTAGGATCGGAAAAACCGTTGTCGTGTAAGTACTCTCTTCCATAGAAGTGATTGTTAATGAAAACCCGCCTAAGAAAATCACACAAAGTATCACAGCTGCTATTCCAATTATCACTTCCCATTTCCGCTTCATTCTCCATGTTCCTTTCCTATTAATCTAGTTGTATGAAATCAACCCAATCTAACTTGTTCCTATCACCTTGATCGCTATATAGATTGTTGATCTCCTTATAAGTTACCGTTATTCTATTAGCTTTGTTTCCCCAATCATCCCATCTATTTGGATGTATATGTGAACCTATCACACAGTTGGCAAATGTAGTTTTCGAGTAGGGGCGCCATGGTCTTCCTAAAAAGACATTTTTAACATCTGCGTCAGCCGTAATAAAACATTGATTAAAATAAAAACCTTTTTTATTTTTTGAAGTTGAGGCAGCAGTAACATAGCCATCTTTGTTGTTTGGTCTCTTCAATGACTTAATTTCACAGCTTTCAAACACTGCTTCACCACCACCAAAAATATAATCAACAGTTCCTTCTATATAGCAATGAATAAAATGACTCTTGTTTTCTGTATATATCGTCCTTATTTCAGGAGTAGAAAAAGGCTGGCCATTTTTTTGCATTTCTGGCAGCGGCCCCAGACAAATGGTGTCTTGCTGCCCTCTAAAAGAACAATTTTTAAAGGTTACGTTGTTTCCTTCACTATATAAGGCAATCGCCTGGCCCACCTTTTCACCGGGTCCTGCAATATTACTAATCTCGATATTTTCTAAACAAATATTTTCACCGTTGATAAACAGAGTCGCGGTCTGAAATGTACCTATTTCCCGTAGATGTTCATCTTTTTGTAGTGCGTAACGATTTCCGATAATCCTAACAAAACCTATTCCTATCAATGTAATATTTGATTGATATAAGGCAATATTTTCATAATACAATCCACTTAAAACCGTTATTTTTACCGGTCCCTCTACGTCACGACAGCTATCTAGAGCATCTTGAATACTCGAAAAATCACAAATTTCTTTTCTTCCTACAATTAGACTTTTTAGAAAAATTAAAGGTGTTTTTTTAAGAATGTCTTCCATAATGCTCTCATTTCCTTTGTTTCCTGATGTCCCCCTGTGAGAATTCGGCCTTCCCAATTTTGAGAAACAGATTGTTGTTCATATGTCTTTTTCAATCGTTCGTTTAAAAATTCTGCTCCATCAATGGGACACATTCGATCATCCTTACCGATCATACTAAGACGTGGCCTTGGGGCAATCATTTCTTGAACTGCTAGTGTAGAAAAATATTTTAGAAACCCAGGAACATAATAATAGAATCCATGATGATCCAAACCACGTTTCTGTTTTAATGTCTCGATATCCACTTGTGCTGCGATGTCGACTGTGACCTTTATACGCTCATCTAGTGCTGCCAGCCACCAGCTCATTAATCCACCCATTGACATTCCAATTGTGGCTATTCTGGTGTGAGCTACATCGGACCGCGTTTCCAGATAATCTAGCAGTGCCATGTTATCGAATATCCGCATCCCCCACAGAGTCTGGCCATCTAATAGCATTTCCTTTACCAATTCACTTTCTTGTTTGCCTTTGCGTTGGTTAAAGCCCCACATATCTATTGAACAAACAGCAAACCCAAGTTCGATTATCTCTTCAAGGAAGGAAGGGTTTTGCAAATAAGAGCTGCTGGTTAAGAGTTCTTCTTTCCCTTGTTCAAAATTGCCGCCATGTGAATGATTAAAGATAACTGTTGGTAAAGGTTCAACCGCATTCAATGGTTTAGCAAAATAAGTGGGGACAGTTTCAATGTCATTTAAATGCAGCATTAAACTTTCTAAAACATACCCCTGTCTCTTCTCTAGACTAATTAATTGTGCAGATAGGTTTTCCGATTGTGTACGTTCCCCTAACAAATCAATCAGTTGACTACGCCTTTTTTCAATCACACTACCCCTACTTCCTTAAGGAGTACTTCTTCAGACTTTGTATTCTTTGACTTGCAATGGGTAATCTCTACTTCCTCGCTATACTCAACATGGAAAGCTGGACCTTCATGATTCTCTATGGTTATGCGATTAAATAGGATGTCTTTGGAGAATCCTACATAAAAACCTCGATTATTCATATCCTCTATTCCTGCCATCATCGCAGGTTTCCCTGGAATCGCATTTTCTGCCATAGAAATATCAATATTATTAAATGTTATCTCGGAAACATATTGCTCCGCTAAGCCATAGATAAAACCAGCGGATGCATGAACATTTCGAGCGGTAATATTAGCAAAATGGATTCGTCTAAACATCGGTGTTTCTTCCGTTATTGGATAGGGGTTTTTATCCCAAACATATTTATCCTTTCCTTTTGGCCCACAGAAGTAATATAGGTTCAAAATAAATGGACACATTACCCGTTCCATAACAATATTGTCGACACGAATATCTTCCACGACTCCTCCACGTCCACGCCGTGATTTAAAGCGAATTCCTCGATCGGTATCCTGGAAGGTGCAGTTGCTAATCGTAACATTCCGAATATCCCCACTCATCTCACTGCCAAATACCACTGCCCCATGGCCGTGAACCATTGTACAGTTGGTAATCGTAATGTTTTCACAAGATACCCTTTCAGCAGTATCTTCCGTGCCCGATTTAATCGCAATACAGTCATCCCCTACATCAATGTGGCAGTTGCTGATTCTTACGTTTTTACAAGATTCTGGGTCAATTCCATCCGTATTAGGTGAGTCTGATGGGTTGATAATAGATAGATTATCGACTGTTACATCGTGACAACGAATCGGATTCACGGTCCAGCTTGGTGAATTGATTAAGGTTACATCTCGAATGGAGATGTGCTCACATCCATCAAAACTAATCAATTTCGGACGTGGATATGCCAGCTTTTCTCGCTCATTGCGGAAAATATGCCACCATTTCTCCCCATTGCCATCAATTCTGCCAAAACCAGTAATAGAAATATTTTGTGCATCTTCTGCATAGATACAAGACGCATAAACCTCTCGCACAACACCTTCCCAACGAGAAACGACCACTGGATAGTCCTCTTGTTCATCCGAAAATTTTAAAGTGCTCCCTGCAGATAAATGCAATTCAACATTATTTTTTAAAAACAAAGCACCTGTGAAAAAGACACCTGACGGAATCAAGATTTGTCCGCCGCCGTTTTCAGTGGCTTCATCAATGGCCTTCTGGATAAATTGCGTACATAAACTCCCATCGTTTCTTGCACCGAATTCGGTAATATCGTAAGTGGTCATATATTTACTCCTTATTCATTACTTCTTCAAATTCAGCTAAAGCTTGTAAAAACGCACCGAGCCCTTTTTGGTCATTACATATAATCGGCTCACTAATGTAATAGGTATAGGTACCATCACGCTTGTCATGTCCTCCTAAACCAGCAACCTGACAATTCTTATTTAAATTCACCCAGCCTTCTTTTGTTAGCAATACAAATTCGTCCAATAATCCTTGATGCGATTTTCTTAATTGGTTTTCCCATACATTTCGATCCAGAACCCCCAGACGAATCCCTTTTGCTATTGCACATACAAACATGCTGCTGCAGGAAGCTTCTAAGTAATTACCCTTTTCATGTCTCTTATCTGGTACTTGATACCAGACACCACTTGATTCATCTTGATAGTTTACAAGAGCTTTCAATGTTTTCTCTGTAATCTGTACAAGAGAGTACCGATTCGGTGTATCTTCTGGCAAAATTTCTAAGGTATCTACTAACGCTAATAAATACCAGCCCATTGAGCGCCCCCAAAAGTTTTCAGACAAACCTGTTTCTTTATTGGCCCAAGGCTGCACCTTTTTCTCATCCCAGGCATGATATAAAAGCCCTGTCTTTTCATCTAGTAAATGTTGATAGCTAATGGTAAACTGACGAATGATATCTTCTAACCCTTCTCCATTAGCAAAGGTTGTTTGATACTCTGCATAAAAAGGTGAGCCCATGTACAAACCATCCAGCCAAATTTGATAGGGATAAATTTGTTTATGCCAAAATGCACCTTCCGATGTTCTGGGGTGTGTTTCGAGCTGACTGCGTAATAATTCAGCAGCTTTTTTATACTTTTCTTCTCCGGTTTCCTTGTATAGGACAAATAACATTTTTCCATTATTGATATGATCGATATTATATTCATCGAGATGATACCCTTTAATGGATCCATCTTCTTGAATAAAGTAATCCATGTTTTCTTTGATATAATTAAAATATTTTGCTTCTCCTGTTTGCCTCCAAACTCTTTCAAAACCTTTAAATATCACCCCATAATCATAAGACCACTTTCCTTTATATCCTTTGTCTTCATATAAACGAGGCAGCCTTTCCATAATTGAGTTTGCTGTTTTAATGGACCAATTCATCACGATCACGCTCCTATTCTCTTTTCTATTATTTTGATACGCAGGATGTAGAATGGAGGTATTCTTATTGAACAAATTCAATAAAAAGACCTCCACTGGTGATTATTTTGCCTCGTTATATGCTGCTTTGTATTCCTCTTTTATTGTTTTTCCGCCTTGGTCATTCCAATTTTTAACGGCTTTCTTAAAATCATCGAGTGAGATTTCACCCAAAATGTATTGATAAGTAGCGTCCGTAATAATCTTTTGCAATTCTGAACCTTGTGTAGTGAAAGTTGGTGATTCTAAAGGTACCGCAGGGTTAAAGACAGCATATTCTGCGTTTTCAGCAATCATTTCATCTGCTAGTGCTTTAATTGGGTTAGGATCCTTTAGACCAAAACCGCTTTCTTTCGGACGTGAAGCTGCAAATGGCTGAACTTCTTGCTGCCATAAATCTTGGTTAATAATCTCATATGCACCCTCATCATTGAGTTTATAATGTGTACCTTCAATACCGTAGGTCATTAGCGTATAGGTTTCAGGATCGATTAAATCATTTACAAATTGAAGAAGACGTTTTAACTCTGCTTCATCCTTTACTTCCGAACGCGGGAATGCGAGAAGTCCGCCAATACCATTCCCTGCAGACCAAATGGCTCGTTCAGAATTTGAATCAGATGTCATATCATTGACTAAAGCAAGTTCCATATTGTCCTGGATACCTGCCGCCATTGTTTGAAGATTTTTAGCGTCGAATAAGGCACCAACATAAATACCCGCCTTGCCTTGTGCAAAGTTTTGCTGCTGATCTGTTTTGGCTGTTACAGCAAAGTCCTTGTTGATCCAGCCGTTTTCATATAACTCTTTCATGTAGTCCATCGTTTTAATATAGCCATCTGTTTCAAACTCAGCGGTAAAATTGCCCTTTTTATCCACCTGCCAATTATTTGGAGTGCCGTGGTACGAACCTAATGTTTTGAAGGCACCAAAGATTAAATCACTACGATCCATAAATCCAGTCGTATCATTTTTTCCATTTCCATCCGGATCCTTTTCTGTAAACGCTTTCGCTACTTCCATTAATTCTTCTGTTGTTTTTGGAACAGCCAAACCTACTTTATCTAACCAATCTTTCCGAATGACAACACCATTTCGTGCTAAATCTTTTTGGAACGGAATGCCGTATAATTTACCTTCAATTGAGGCTGAGACACGAATGTCTTTTGTAATCGCTTTTAGATTAGGGAACTCATCTAGATAATCTTCTACATTCCAGAACATCCCTGATTTCAAGGCATTACGAACAGAAGAATTCTCCAAAATGGTTAAAGTAACAATATCTGCTAATGAATCGGAAGCTAATGCTGTATTTAGACGTTCCTCTTTTGAGGCATCTGGGATCCAAGAAAATTTAATTTCTGTATTTGTTTTTTTCTCGATTTGGTCTAATACTGTATCTGTCGGCGGCGAAGCTGTATGCAGAATGTTTAACCAAGAAATTTCTGCGGTACTGTTTTTGTCAACTTCCTTTGCTGAATCTTTTTCGTTCGATGCTGTACTGTTGCACCCCGCTAATAAAAGCGCACCTGCTAAACTAACACTGGCTAACTTTGATACTTTTTGTTTTTTCATCCCAATTCTCCTTTGCATTTTGGTGAATATATTTATCTTCTAGCTCTTCGGCATCCATCGTTTCCATTCTTGTAAACACTTGATTTGCTGTCCAAGTAATTAAATAGAATAAGAAACTAATACCTAAAAAGGTTAAAACCCCTGGAACAAAGTTGGCTGCTGCCCAATAAATTACACCAGCAACTAAAAATAAAACAAGTGCATACTGGAGGCACGAAAACCCAAATAATAGAGACATCTTGATTTTAATGCGAATTCCCTTCCAATTATAATGAGCCATAATCGGAAAGATATAAACGAGTGATAATAAATACATAAAACTAATTACAAATAATACGACTCTAATATACCAATTGGAAACATGCATTAAATCAACAATTAAAACGATCCCGCCTATTAGATAAATCCAACTTATGATGACAGACTCTCTGAAACTTTCTTTGTAATACTTCCAGTAGGTCTTGAAAACAGGCTGGCTTTGTCCGCGCACCCATTGCCTGCAAATACTAACCAAGGCATAAGTGGAGGGGCCAATACCGAAGATGCCTAATCCAAAAATGGTAAAGAGTACCCATAAGAAATTTACGTATACCAAGTTAAGGATGATTGTTAAAACGTGGTTTAACCTTTCCACAGATTTCAGCATGATATCCCCTCCTTCTCTCCTCTAATACACTCCATCTTCTCCAAATTTTTTCGCTAGTTTATTCGCAAGGATGACCAATACCAATCCAACAAGCCCTTTAAATAAACCTACAGCAGTACTGAAACTCAACTGTCCATTTTTTAAACCTGCCGTATAGATATAAGTATCGAAAATTTCTGCAACACTGCGGTTTAAGGAGTTAAGTAAAAGGTACATATGTTCAAATCCTAGATCCAAGGTGCTGCCAATCTTCAAGATTAATAGAGTAATAATAACTGGACGAATAGCAGGTAATGTTACATGCCAAGTTTTTCGAAGACGACCAGCACCATCCATTTCAGCTGCTTCATATAATTGAGTATCTACTGCTGTAATAGCAGCTAGATAAATGATTGTTGACCACCCTAATTCTTTCCAGATGATTTGTCCGATGTAAATGGTCCTAGTCCAATCAGGTGCAGTTAAGAAGCTAATTTTCTCCATTCCTATTGAAGCTAAGAATTCATTAATAATACCGCCATCCACATTCAAAAAGATAAAAGAGATGGAAACAATAATTACCCAAGACATAAAGTGAGGAATATAGATAATCGTTTGAATTCCAGCTTTAAAATATCGATTCTTCACTTCATTCAGCATGAGAGCTACGATAATTGGCATTGGAAAAAAGATTACGAGATTTAACGCAAACAATATTAACGTATTCTTTAATAACATGAAAAAAGTAGGTTCAGTAAATAAACGAATAAAATGTTTGAGACCAACCCATGGACTTCCTAAAATCCCTAAGAATGGCTGATAGTCTTGAAACGCAATAATGAGACCAGCCATCGGTAAGTACTTAAATATAATGAAATAAAGTAACCCAGGAAAGATCATAAAATATAAGAACTTATTCGTTTTTAATCCCGCAATGATTTTTTGCCTTTTTTTCATTTTTAGCTCCCTTGATGTCAAAATGGGCAAGGGTTGATTATTTTGGTTTACAGCACCTTCCATTTCATTCCTCCTCTATTCATTTTGTTTTCCTTTCTTGTTTTAAGCATACTGAAATTGAAAAATTACGTACATAATCATTTTATGATTACGCTTACAAATCCCTTTGGTATCAAGGTTTTTTTATATGCTATCCACCATAATGATAGTTTTTCACTGGTTGTGATTATCAGTTTATAGAGTAATTTTTTCGCATTGTAAACGCTCTCTTTGTTGTTTTATTAATAGTGGGATATTGATTATATACGTAATTTGGGGCCAATGATAAGGTTGGTTTATCTTACTAAAGATGGCTTATTATTTTGATACGAGGAGGATTTACATGAAGAAAACGAAAAAGAATAAAAGAAACAAAGGAGGCCTAGTCTTTCCCATTATTAATGGATCGATTCTAATATTGATTGCACTTATCTGTTTTCTTCCATTTGTCAATGTGATCGCAAGTTCATTTGCTTCTACTCAGGAAGTGGTAGCAAGAAAGTTTATTTTATTTCCACGTACTTTTTCTTTGGATGCCTATCGCTATATCTTATCAACCCCTACCCTCTTTAAGTCATTAGCTGTTTCGATTGGCGTAACGGGTATCGGTACTTTGGTTAGTATGGTTCTAACTGCTTTAATGGCGTACGGCTTATCTCGAAGATATCTAGTAGGGAGAAATTCGATTAACTTTATTGTTGTTTTCTCCATGCTGTTCAGCGGCGGTATGATTCCAACCTTCTTAGTTGTTAAATCTGTTGGTTTAATTGATTCTTATTGGTCATTAATCTTGCCTGTTGCAATTAATGCGTTCAACTTAATTATTATGAGAAACTTCTTCCAAGCCTTACCTGATAGTTTAGAAGAATCGGCTAAAATGGATGGCTGCACAGATTTTGGCGTCTTTGTTAAAATCATGCTGCCACTAGCCTTACCATCAATCGCTACCATTTCTTTGTTCTATGCAGTCACCTATTGGAATACGTATATGACAGCCATTCTTTACATCAATGATTCTACCAAGTGGCCGATACAAGTACTATTACGACAAATAGTCATTGTCTCTAGTGGTATGCAAGCAGAAGGCTCCTCAGTAGATGTTGTACCTCCTGCTCAAACAATTAAAATGGCTGTTATTGTAATCGCTACTGTTCCAATGTTAATTGCTTACCCATTTGTGCAAAAATACTTTGTCAAAGGTGCGTTAGTTGGATCAGTAAAAGGATAATATAAATTTCCAACAAAAAAAGCTTCTGCTGTAGAAGCTTTTTTTTTGATGGAAATGAACCTAATGCATATATTCCTTACGATAATCACCTGGGGTCATTCCTAATTTTTTCTTGAAGAAACGAATGAAATTTTGGGAATTTCGATATTGTAATCGTTCAGCGATTTCTTTGATGGCCAAATTGGTATCCTTCAACAAGCTTTGTGCCATTTGTAGACGGTAATTCATGAGATAGTCTACAAAATTCTCCCCATACTCCTTTTTAAATACATTGCTTAAATAGTTAGGATTGTAATGCAATCGATCTGCAATAATATCCAGGGAAATTTCCTGGTCGTATTCAGTTTGGACAATATATACGATTTTTTCTGATAAAGATTTAAATCCTCTTTCTGTCTTATCGTGTGTACTTATAATAACGGGTTTAATTAAATCGTTAATTAACATTTCCTTAATTGGTTCGGGATAATAGGCATTCATGGCAGCTTGATACAATTTCTTTATATTTTCAAAGATTTTCGATTCAGCACCTAATAGTTGCCCTAATTGTACGAGTTCATTTATTACCCGTATTAAGGTAACTCCCAAACTAATAGGATTTTTATTTTGACGAAAGATCTCTTCTACAAGCCGATCGACCATATGCATGACGTCTTCCTCGTGACCAGAGCGAACAGCATTTAATAACTCATTAAGTAATTCCACAGGGAATTTGGAAATGGACGCGTCATTTAACATTGAAGAAATATCATTATAGAAAATAATTGATTCAGGTCCAACATTTACACGATAATGAAGCGATTCTTTTGCTAAGTCTACCGCTTTTTTACTATCAATTAACGAATCATAGATTGGGCTAATACCAACACTTATGATGATATTCAGCGATTTTTTCACTGCCTCTCGGATTTCTTCATAAAACTTCATAATCCGACGCTCAGGTTCTTGATCACTTTTATCTAAGATAAAGATTGTTGCTTGCATTTCATCATTCAAAACGATTGGATTTAAGCATTCGTACTTTGGGACAATTTCTCCTACGATATTATTAATGGCCAATAATAAAAGATTTTTATCTCCAACTTGTTGATGATCATAGTTGTCAATTTGTATTAAACCTGTATAAAACACCTTTTCCTCTTCAAAATGGTAGCCAAATTGTTCCAAACGATTCTTTACATCGTTTTCAGAGATTCGTTTTCTAAATAAACTTAATACAAATAATGTCTCCAATTGAGGTTTCTGAATAGAAAGGCTAGCAGTTAACACCTCGTTTTGCCCCACAATTTTATCGATAGAGTCCGCCAAAAAGGAAAATTCATTTTGTTTTTTATGTACTCCCTGAATGTCCAGTTTTTCTTGTATTTTTTTTATCGGTCGCGTGTATGAAACTGCCAAAACATATGAAATAATTCCTACTAAAACAATCAATAGAGCCGAAACAATAAAAAGGCCAACTCGTGTATTATGAATAATACTGCCAATTTCTTTTTCATCTATCTCCACTACATAAAGCCAACGATTATAATCAGACTGCATATAAACATATTTCTTTCCTTCATTTGTTTCTAATACATTGGCAGTTTGCCCACTTTCGTTAGCTACTGATTTAAAATCTTGAAAACTGCCTTTTTTCACTTCACTATTCTTCATCATGCTAGAGTATAGTAATTGATTTTTTTTATTATAAATTTCTACTCGATTGTTTTGGTCACCTATAATCTGTTCAATACTTCTTCTAGGAATATATGATATACCTAAAGCAAACTTTTCCCTTTTATACATCGGTAAAGTCATAACCATTTCGATTCCAGATTTTATCGGTTTCCAAAAAAGGTTATTGTTATTATTGTTAATATATGTATTTTTGTATTCAGTAACTTCCTCTGCTGTTAGTGCCTTTAAAGAACCGCTAATGATTCCCCAGTTCCCTTCCAAGCTTATTAAACTATTATTACTGCCTTCTATCCCCATCATTTCAATGTAACTCATCTCTTTTTTGATATCTCGATATATATCAAAATCTTTACCTGTTAAGGGATTCTTAAAGATCTCTTCAAAATTAGAAGTTGCACTATAAGCAGTATATCCATATTCAATGGTTCTTACTTTTTGTTCAACATTGTTTAAAATTTGTTTCGTATAATTTTTCTTATCCTTTAAGAAACTTTCCTCAACGGAATTATAAGTGGAATTATAGATAAATATGCTAAATCCAATCACAAGCCCTATACCCACTAAGAAAAACGGGATAAACAGCTTGTAAAACACTCTTGCCTTTCTCAATAATTTCACTCCTTCGTTAGTTATTGTCCAAATTATTACAATAAAATTCAATTTTCAAAAATTTGATAACGCTTACGTAATAATAAACTACAATTTTCATATTTACAAGACTGTGTAACCTGTCATTTTATCTTTGAATTTTATATGCATTGACACGAAATCAGTTAGATTATACAATGTTAACGTTAACATTTCACTGTGTAATCCAACCACATTCCCAATTTAATAGCCCTCAGGAATGAAAATAGGTTCTAATTTTGTTTTAACATAAAAATGTTAACGTGTACATATGCTTTTAGCAGTTATTAATAAGAAATTTTATTAAATGGGAGCGCAAACAAAATGGAGAATCAAATCACGATTTATATTGCTGGAGATTCGACAGCTGCTAGTAAACTACCAGAAAAACGGCCAGAAACGGGCTGGGGGGAAGCCTTTCAAGCATACTTTAAAGAGGATGTTAGGATTGAAAATTGCGCCATAAATGGGCGCAGCACAAAATCATTCATAAACGAGGGTCATTTAGCTAGAATCGAGAACAGCATTCAACCCGGAGATTTCTTAATTATCCAGTTTGGTCACAATGATCAAAAAATAGAAGATCCAGAGCGCGGAACGCTCCCTTATGGAGACTATCAAGATAATCTCGGACAATTTATTCAAGTGGCTTATCGAAAAAATGCCAATCCTCTTTTATTGACATCCGTTACTCGCCGAAAGTTTGAAGAGGATAAAATTGATCATATGTCAGTTGGAGATTTTCCTCAAGCCATGATTCATTTTGCGGGAAAATACCATGTTCCTGTTTTAGACATACATAAAATTACCACCGAATTTATGGGTAAAATCGGCAATGAAGAATCCAAAAAATATTACTTGCATTTACCTCCGGGTCAATCCGAAAACTACCCTGAGGGAATTATCGACAACACCCACTTCAATGAACATGGTGCAAAAATGGTGGCTCAATTAATTATTGAAGCAATCCAACAAAGTGATTTACCTCTAAGAAACCTACTAAAATAGTAATCTACTATATTTTTCAGACTTTATAGGGAGTTGAATTGATGAAAGAGTCATTTATACAACAAATCTATAACAAAAATCAGAAAAATTCTTTTAAGGTGCTAGTAGGATTATATAAAGGAAATTACTTAAGAATTTTTTATTCAGCTGTTTTATTTATCATCAAACATATCCCTGCTTGGGTGATGCCAATCGTCATTGCGAATGTAATTAATGCAGCGACAATTCAGGATGGCGGGGGCATACAAACAATTTATCTTAATGCAATCGTTATGTTTATATTGGTACTTCAAAACATTGTAACAAATTATTATCATACTAAGCTGCATAGTTTTGCGATTCGTAGTGTGGAGTCAGGTTTACGCGCCTCGCTTATTAAAAAGCTGCAAGAACTATCGATTCCCTATCAAAAAGAGATGCAGTCAGGCAGACTTCAATCTAAAATAATGCGAGATGTAGAAGCTGTCCAAACGCTTTCCTCACAAGTGTTTGTCAGTAGTTTAAATATTCTTGTCAATCTAATAGTTGCCTTAGCGATTACGTTATATAACAGTCCCACAGTCTTTCTATTTTTTATCTTAACTGTACCGATATCAGCTCTTATCATTGTAGTCTTCCGTAAAAAAATCAAAACCTCAAACTCTGAATTTCGTCAAGAAATGGAAGAAACCTCTGCGCGTGTTATTGAGATGATTGAATTAGTCCCCATTGCACGTGCACACGCTTTAGAAAACCAAGAGGTAAGCCGTTTAAATCACCGATTCCAGCAAATATTAACAAAAGGGTTTCACTTAGACATCATTCAATCATTATTTGGTTCTGTCAGTTGGGCTAGTTTTCAAGTTTTTCAAATTATTTGTTTAGTTTTTACTGGTATTTTGGCATTACGCGGTTCCATTACTCCTGGGGAAGTGGTGATGTATCAAACGTACTTTACAACTGTAGTAAATTCTGTATCTAGTATAATAACGTTAATACCCACTATTGCTAAAGGCCTAGAGTCGGTCAATTCGATTGGTGAAATATTAACGGCTGGAGAAGTAGAAAATCATGAAAACAAACCAAAGATTAAACATGTAGAAGGACATTTTTCCTTACAGAAGGTTTGTTACCGGTATCCTAAAAGTGAGCAAACGATCCTCCAAGATATTAACATAGAGGTGAAACAAGGAGAAACAATCGCATTTGTCGGAGAATCTGGTTCAGGGAAATCTACCATCCTAAATTTGCTCATTGGGTTTATTCAACCTACTGAAGGAAAAATTCTTTTGGATGGTCATGATATGTCCTCCATTGATTTACGATCCTATCGACATCATTTAGCGGTAGTTCCTCAGTCTACCATTCTATTCTCAGGAACCATTCTCCAAAATATAACCTATGGCATGCCATCTGTTACAGATGAAGAACTAAAAAGGGTTTTAGTTGCTGCGAACCTCTGGGATGTCATTCAGAAGCTTCCTGATGGATTGGACACGAGGATTGGAGAACATGGGGATAAGCTATCTGGAGGTCAAAGACAAAGGGTCTCGATTGCAAGGGCCTTAATTCGGAATCCAAAGGTCATAATTTTAGATGAAGCCACATCGGCATTAGACAGCCATTCTGAGAAAAAAATTCAAGAAGCCTTGAATACATTATGCCATGGCCGGACAACCTTTATCGTGGCTCACCGTCTTTCGACGATTCGGAATGCAGATAAAATAGCAGTGATCGAAAATGGGCGTTGTGTAGAATTCGGTACCTACGATGAATTAATGTATACTAAAGGGAAGTTTTATGAGTTGAAGCAATTACAAATGTAGTAGATTAGCAAAACTAGGTGCTAAGGGAAATTAAGCCTGGCATCTTTTTTTTTTACCTGTTTGGGATTGTGCCAATAAACCAAGGCTCTACTAATTATCGGAACTATCTGGCCAGGATTGTGCCGATAAACCAAAGCTTCCAAAATTATCGGAACTATCTCGGGGATTGTGCCGATAAACCAGATCTTCCCAAATTATCGGAACTATCTGGCCGGCATTGTGCCGATAAACCAAGGCTCCACTAATTATCGGAACTATTTGGCCGGGATTGTGCCGATAAACCAAGGCTTCACAAATTATCGGAACTATCTGGCCTCTATTGTGCCAATAAACCAAGGCTTCCAAAATTATCGGAACTATCAGAATCAGCCAAAAAAATCCCTTTTGAAGGACTGTATCACTGTCTCCTCCAAAGGGATTACTTAGTCTCTTATTAAAGAGTAACTCCACTCTTAAAAATCGAAATCTCTCTAAAGTCATTTTTCTCATTATTGACAAATTCGCCGCTTGCAACTTGAATAATATAATCCACAAAATCATTCAACACTTGTTCAGGCATTACTCCATCATCCAACAATGTTCCTGCATTAAAGTCAATCCAGTGTGGTTTTGTTTCATAGATTTGGGTGTTAGTTGAAATTTTCATTGTCGGTACAAAGGTTCCGAACGGTGTTCCCCGGCCTGTCGTAAACAAAACCATCTGACATCCGGCTGCACCAAGCGCCGTTGAAGCAATCAGGTCATTGCCCGGGGCACTTAAGAGAATTAATCCTTTTGTTTTAAGTGTTTCGCCATATTTTAAGACATCGACAATGGTGCTCGTTCCCGCTTTCTGTGTGCATCCAAGCGATTTGTCTTCTAGTGTGGTAATACCACCAGATTTGTTCCCTGGCGAAGGGTTTTCATAAACAGGTTGATTATGACGCAAGAAATATTCCTTGAAGTCATTAATCAGATCCACAATCTTTCCAAAAACCTCTTCATCTGCAGCACGTTCCATTAATATCGTTTCGGCCCCAAACATTTCCGGGACTTCAGTGAGGACGGTTGTTCCTCCTTGCGCGATTAAATAATCTGAGAATTTACCTAGAAGCGGATTGGCAGTTATGCCAGAAAAACCATCGGATCCACCGCATTTTAAACCGATTTTCAATTCTGAAAGAGGAACGGATTCTCTTTTGTCATTTTTGGCATTTTCATAGATTTCCATGACCAGTTTAAAGCCTTCCTCGATTTCATCGGTAACATTTTGGGAAATCAGGAATTTCACTCTCTCCTCATTCACCTCACCTAAAGCCTTTTTAAACTCTGGCAGCTCATTATTCTCACAGCCAAGACCTAAAACCAGAACACCGCCCGCATTGGGATGCTTTACTGCATTGATTAGTATTTGTTTTGTGTTTTCATGGTCATCTCCTAGCTGAGAACATCCATAGTTATGCTTTAAGACTAGGACGTTGTCAAACGGGGTAATGTCGCCAACATGACGCTCAAACCGCTTGATAATTTTCTCGGCAATTCCGTTCACACAGCCTACTGTAGGGACAATCCATAATTCATTCCGAATCCCAACATTACCATTTTCCCGACGATATCCCTGGAATGTTCGATTTTCATTTTTATATAGAGTCTGAGATTCCTTAAACACATATTGGTATTCCTGTGTTCCTGATAGATTTGTTTTGGTGTTATGGGTGTGAACATGTTCACCTGGTGTAATCATACCCAGTGCATGGCCGATTGGATAGCCGTATTTAATAATATCATCGTTGAGGTAAATATCTTTTATCGCTATTTTATGACCGCGGCTGATGTCTTCTTTAATTTGAATATCCTTACCATTAACATGAATGGTTTCATTTTTCTTAAAGTTTCTTAGTGCTAGAATAATATTATCGTTGTCTGTGATTTGAAGAAAATCCTTCATTTTAGCTGCCTCCTACTAAATGGATGTTTCAAACAATTCTTTAAGAGCTTCCTTAACTCCTATTTGATAGATAGTAAGGAGGTTTGTACTGACGGTACTTTCTAGATTTGGAATAGAGGTCAAATCCATCCCCCATAACCTTTGCTCCGCCAGGATTATGTTCACGAGTTCAGACATGGCAAGTTCTTGCTGTTCAAATTTTTCCCAATGAGTTTTAAAGAATTCATCAATTTCTGGATCATCTTGTAGTTCTATTGCGTCATTTCCTCTTTTCCCCCGATAAAAATAAAGCAGGCAGCTAAGTGAAAATACCATACGCTTTGGAAGGCTATTATATTTTTCTACATAATCTAATAAGGCCGGCAGGTTTCTAGTCTGAAATTTAGAAATAGAGTTTAAGGCAATGCTCATTAAATAATGCTTGATATACGGATTAGCAAAACGGCTAATCACATCATTTGCATAGCTTGCTAGCTCTGTTCTACTCCCCTCTAAAGTAGGGATTATTTCCTCTGTAATGATTTCTTTTATAAACACTCCTACTTCTTCATGATTTACACTTTCTTCCACTGTGTTTAAACCGTAAAGATAAGCAACCGGAGTCATCGCTGTATGTGTGCCGTTTAATATCCGGACTTTCCGTATCCTGTAAGGAGTTAAGTCATCGACAATCAGCGTGTTTAGCCCTGTCCCTTCCACTTTTAACTCATTTTTTATCCATTCCGGTCCTTCAATGACCCAAAGATGATACGGCTCCCCCACTACCATCAATTCATCCTCATATCCAAGTTGTTCGGTTTTTTCTTTGTAAGAATCGGTTGGAAATCCTGGTACGATTCGGTCTACAAGACTTGAACAAAAGGTATTTGCAATCTTTACCCATTCAATAAATTCATCCTCAAGGTTCCAAAATCTTGCATATTGTAATACGATTTCCCTCAGCACTTCCCCGTTTCTCTCAATTAGTTCACATGGAATGATAATGCATCCCCGTTTTTCATCACCGGCAAACGCCTTGAAACGGTGATAAAGGAACGCAGTCAGCTTCCCTGGAAAACTCTTTTGCGGCCGATCCTCCAACTGATCTGTCGGGTCAAACACAATTCCCGCTTCTGTCGTATTTGATACGATAAATCGGAGATCTTCTGTCCCTGCGAGCTTGAAATATTCCGAATAATCGGTAAATAAATTAATACCTCTGCTGATTGACTCAATCACATGATGCTGATTTACTAATTGACCTTCTTTTTTGCCCTGTAAATAAAGAGTGAACAGTCCATCCTGTTTATTCAGCCTTTCAATCTTGTTATTCCCCCGGGGCTGGACAACCACTACACTTCCATTAAAATCTGTCTTCTCATTAAGAACCTGGATTTGCCAGTCAATAAACCCTCTTAAAAAATTTCCTTCCCCGAACTGGAGCACCTTCTCGGGATATGAGGGATATGTCTGATGTATTTTTTTATTTAGTCGTTGCACGAATCTTTCCCCTTTCTAAATGCACACGTTAACATTTTTATTCAGAAAGAAAAGGTTAAAACTAACCTCTCTTCTTAACCGAATCTCTTATGATTAATTCTGTATTAGCAAAAACTTTGGATGCTCTTTCTTCTTTTCCTGTTACGAGTGAGAGGATTTTCTCCGCACCTAGTACACTGATTTCTTCTACCGGCCGTTTTACCGTTGTTAGCTTTGGTGTTGTATATTGCGCGAACCCAATATCATCAAATCCAATAATGGAAATGTCATTGGGGACATGCAATCCACTAGCAAACACGGCATTCATGGCACCAATGGCCATATCGTCATTGGAACAAAAAACGGCTGTCGGAGGTTGTTTCAAAGAAAGTAATTTTTCCATTCCTCGATAACCGCTCTCCATATCATAATTACCGCTCACGGAATACTCCGGTTGAATCGAAATGCCATTTTCAATCAGCGCAGTAAGATAACCGTCCTTACGCATTTGCGTAGATTTAAAGGTTGGAATTCCTTCAATAACTGCGATGTCTGTATGTCCGCAATCGATCAGATAATGGACAGCTTGTCTTGATCCCTCTGTATCGTTAGATAAAATGTTGATGATGTAATCTTCCTCAATTTCTCTGTTCAGAACAACAAGAGGAATTTCTTTTTGCAGTACATGGTAAATAAAAGCGTGATCCCGTACACTTTGGCTCATCACGATAATTCCGTCAAATCTTTGCGGATTAATACTTGAAAAATCCTGATAATCATCGATACCACGAATAAATAGGTTATATTCTTGGCTAATGACACTATTTACACCTTTTATTGTATCAGCAAGAAAGCTTGCGGAAGTCCCATTGCTGATGCTGGTTAAAAATAAACCAATCGTATGCGACTTCTGCATGACTAGGCTTTTAGCATTGTAATTAGGGGTATATTTTAGCTGGGAGGCAATTTCAAGGATTTTTCTCCTTGTAGGCTCTTTGATAAGGGGGCTATTATTTAGTGCCCTTGATACTGTTGTATGCGATACATTGGCCAATTTTGCAATATCTTTTATTGTAACCATCGTCTTGACCTGCCTTTTGCTTTCTCTATTTTCGTTCATTATACCTCATCTTACCTGCCCCACCAGCTCATTTATTAATTATTAGAGATATGTTCGACTTTTGGTGCTTCCTGAAAATCAAAATAATTTTCGGCATTGTGATACGATATTCCCTGAACAATACTTCCGAGTAACTCCAAATCATTTGGAACCTCACCGTTCTCAACCCATTCTCCAATTAAATTGCAAACCAGTCTCCGGAAATATTCATGTCTTGGATAAGATAGAAAACTTCTTGAGTCGGTAAGCATTCCGATAAAACGGCTGAATAGACCAACAGAAGACAAGGCCTTCATCTGCTCGAGCATGCCTTCCTTTGTATCGTTGAACCACCATGCTGTACCGAATTGAATTTTCCCTGGAGTCTTGCCATCTTGGAAACTATTAATGATACTTGCGATGACAATATTATCGCCTGGGTTCAAAGAATAGATAATCGTTTTAGGAAGCTTGTTTTCCTGCTCTAACGAGTCCAGAACTTTTACTAACGGCTTTGCAATCCGGTCATCATTTATAGAGTCATAACCGGTGTCAGGACCAAGAATCTTAAACATCCTGCTATTATTGTTGCGATGAGCATTAATATGGAACTGCATCGCCCAGTCCAGCTCTGCATAAAGCTTGCCAAGATAGATTAATGTAAACGTTTTGAATTTCTTTTCTGCCTCAAGAGAAATAATGCTGTCAGACATTCTTTTAGCAAAAATTTCGGCCACTTCTTCAAAGCTCGCCTTTTCATATACCATAGAATCTAAAGCATGATCCGACACTCTGCACCCTGCGGCATGGAAAAAATGAACTCGTGATTCAAGTGCAGCAAGGTAATCCTCATAATTGGCTATGTCAATGTCAGCGGCTTCACCAAGCTTATCCACCCATTCAATAAAGCCCGCGCGACTTATTTCTAACCCTTTATCAGGTCTAAAACCTGGTACAACACTAACCGGGTAGTCATTTTCTTCTCTTAACTTTAGGTGGTATTCAAGGCTATCTACAGGGTCGTCTGTTGTACAAACCACTTTTACCTTTGAATTTTCAATAAAATCCCTAACACGAAAGCCTTCCTCGTTTAATTTAGCATTCACTTTTTCCCAAATAACTGGGGCACTCTGTTCATTTAAAATATCATAAATTCCGAAGAAACGTTGTAATTCTAAATGGGTCCAGTTATACAATGGGTTCCCAATCGTCATCGGAACGGTTTTTGCCCAAGCAAGAAATTTATCATAATCACTTGCTCCACCCGTGATATATTCTTCTTCAATTCCATTTGCTCTCATGGCTCTCCATTTATAATGATCACCATACAACCAGGCTTCCGTAATATTTTTAAATTTCCTATTTTCATAGATTTCTTTCGGACTTAAATGGCAATGGTAATCAATAATCGGAAGATCTTTTGCGTAATCATGAAATAAAGTAATCGCGGTTTTATTCTTCAACAAAAAATTTTCATCCATAAATTTTTTCATTTTACACCACCAATTTTA
This sequence comes from Neobacillus niacini NBRC 15566, assembly GCF_001591505.1. Classification (GTDB taxonomy): domain Bacteria; phylum Bacillota; class Bacilli; order Bacillales; family Cytobacillaceae; genus Neobacillus; species Neobacillus niacini. Next base: position 98,217 of record NZ_BCVA01000008.1, on the reverse strand, counting down.
TTTTTGTTAACGTTAACAAACTTTTGTAATTAAAGTCTAACAGCTCTAAGAAATATTGTAAATAATTTTTGTTAACGTTAACATTAATATGTTGTCTTTCTCCTTTTATTCGCACCACGCCTACATAAAGGGGTTACCTCTTTTTAATATTTCCACTGAATTCACTTTTGAAAAATAGCCCAGCTCTTTAAAAGCACTTTCTGTTGACCATGGTTTACCAGGATTATCAGAAACACCATAATATGTCCCATACTTAACAGTTGACTGAAGTGCCAAATCAAAAAGCTGCACTGTATCTTTATGGGATAATATCGTTCGGAGAAGACGGTCATCTTCTTTTACTGCCTTTTGTTCATCAGGATGAACACTTCCAATCCGCAAATTAATGATTGAAAGATTGTTTGTTTGTCGAGCCAATATTTGTCCAATATTTTCAGAGGCAAATTTTAATACCCCGTATAATCCACAAGATTGAGGATAATCGCTAGTATCGATTTCTCTCCCTAAAGATGAAAATCCGTTATCCTCATAGTAATCTGTTGTATGATTACTGCTAGCATAAACAACTTTGGGAATTCCTAATGTAATTGCTGCGTGCAACACATAAAAGGAAGATACAAAATGGATACTAGTCATTTTTTGAAAGTCCTCGATATCCTTTAAATCATCTTCCGTTTTTATGGTGAGTAAATTAATAAGGGCATCCGAATCTTTTGGAATGCTGTGTAACAGAGAGTCATAATTCGTTGCATCCACCTTTACAAAATCCGCTGACTGTTCAGTAACATTCTTATCAATGGTTACGATATCATATTTGTCACGGAGCCCTTTGTATAAAATCGTTCCAATTGTCCCTGCTCCGCCTATAATAGTTACCTTTTTTTTCATGGTACCTCCTCCAAAAAAGTTAATTCCGTTATTTGGAAATGAGTCTTTTATTTAGGTTAACGTTTTATTTAATAAAATTTCCTTTCAGGAGAGAAGATATCCCTTTTGCAAATAGAAAAAGGTAATAAAACACGGAAAAAGAGCTACTCTTATATTCAGTGCAGTTCTTTCATTCTTTTATCAAGTGTGAAAATAATAATCGAAAATTACTCATCCGCGTTCAGTTGTAGTTATATTATCTAGCATGAGGATGACATTTACACTAATAACTGGACTTTGGATAAATTATAAAATCGAACATTTGATGATTTTCATTTAAAAGGGTAATATCATCGATTCTTCCTTTTATGCAATTTTTTGTCACCTCCCACCCCGAATAGTTCCACTTAGATAAGCCACGATATATCTGTAAGATAAATTTTTAAGGAGTTGACAACACTTGAAAAAAGGCTTGATTACTTTTGTTTTAGCCTCTACTCTCATCGGTTTAACTGGCTGCGCCGGAAATAATCAAAATGCAGGCGGCGATAACAACGATGCAAACTTAAGGGTAAATAACGTTAGAAACAACATTAGAAACAATGATAATAATGGTATTACCGGAAGAAATGTTTCAAATCAAAATTTACGAGTTTCCACACGTGCCTCAAACAATGTTGAACGATTAAGAGAAGTGGACCAAGCCCATGTAATCATCCGCAATAACGATGCGTATGTGGCTGTTCGGTTAAACAATCAAGGTACTACCGGAGATCGAGCAGGAAATGGAACAACGATTAACAGGGATGTAAACAGCAATGCTAGAAATACGCAAAATACAGCAAACACTGGTAATACCGGAATCACTGGAAACTATACAAACTCTGGCGTAACCGGCACTACAAATGACAACTTAAATACCGGGGCTGGCGCAATTTCAGGAAACAATACAGGTGCCGGGACTGATCGAATCACTGGAACCAACACAAACACCGGTAATAATGGGATTAATGGAACAGGAAACAATATGGGTAATACGGGTAATAATGGAACAGGTATGAATGGAAACAATGGAACAGGCGGTACCAATTTTAAAGAAGTATCCACTCAACTTGAGCAAAGAATCGCCGACCAAGTCAGAGCTTCTGACAAAAAAATTCACAAAGTGTATGTTTCATATGATAACGATTTCTACACCCAAATGAACACCTATTCGAATGATCTTCAAAATGGACGAAACAGAGATGGTATTTGGGATGATTTTACTGGTACTGTCAGAAGGTTTTTTGATTAATTAATCAAATGGGAAAAACTGTCGAATTACGAATCGGCAGTTTTTTCCTTCCAATTAAAAATCCTTTTATCTTAGTACGTGTTTTGGCTAGGTTCTTTCCAACAAACATTCTTGAGGAGGAACCTCAATAAATCCTTCAATACTAGGCTGCCTCATGGCTCCACCTTCAGTCCACTCAGCAAATTTTATTTTGACCGTTTTTAACGGTCGCACCCAAGTGGCATGTGTATGGCGGGACGGTTTTTTGTTAAAGGCATATTGAGTTGTCACCATTTCCCTTAATTCTTTGGTTAGTTCTTTCCAGTCACCATCCGTCATTTTCCCAGTCCCTGTATGACCCACATAATGTAGGTTTCCTTCCTGATCATACAAGCCGAGTAGGATAGAGTTTACAGTATCATGCCTTAATGTAAAACCACCTATGACAGCGATGACATCACGATAATTTTTTACTTTAAGCCAGTCATCCCTCTTTTTTCCTATTGAATACGGTGAATTGGTCCTTTTCATGACAATTCCTTCCATACCTTGTTCCTTAATAGCATGAAATAAGGATTCAGCATCAGTCATAGAGGGAACAAGCTGAATATGTTCATTAGGCGTGATGATGTCACCGAGTATTTGATTTCTTTCATGAAATGGCTTGTTATGAATCCACTCACCATCCAAATAAATCACGTCAAAAATCATATATATAATTGGGACAAATCCTGCAGCCATTTTTATTCGATCCAAGTTTCGTAAACCATCTCTTCTCATAACCTGCTGAAAGGATGGCCTCCCATCTTCCCCTAAAGCGATGACTTCACCGTCTAAAACCACAGAAGTGCTGGAACAGTATTCCGCAATGTTTGTGATCTCTGGAAAATGTAAGGTTCGTTCATTCTTTTTTCGATTATAAAGCCTTACTTCTTGTTGATTAGAATAGGTAAGGATTCTAACACCGTCCCATTTGACTTGTGCAATCCATTCCTCCCCTGTCGGAATAGTATCACTGCTAACAGGCTCCATGGCAAAAATCGGTTCCAGTTGAATCACCTCAATAGTTAGATTCATACATAGTTTTAACTATAAACACTGAAAATATAGAGGAGACGAGGAGGTGTTACGTGTGGGAGAGATAAAGGTTGATGGTCATGTCATTGAAATTACACACCCTGAAAAAATCATTTGGGAAAATCATGGGATTACAAAAATAGATTATATTCATTATTTACTTGATGTTTCACCTTATCTAATACAGCATGCCAAAGAAAGATTATTAATGATATGGCTCTACCCTAATGGTATACATGGCAAGAAAATCGAAAAAAGATCACTTCCTCAGACGGCACCAAAATGGGTTAGCCATACTTTCTATAAAGAGAAGGAGAGAATTTTGTTAAATGATAAGGCTACACTGGTCTGGGCAGCAAATTACGGAGTTATTGAATTCCATGTTCCATTTGATACCCATGAAAAACCTGACTACCCGCTAGAAATGGTGTTCGATTTAGATCCTCCGGATGACAATAACTTTGATCTCGTGTTAGAAGTAGCAATCAAGTTGAAACAGGTTCTGGAATCTATGGGGGTTATCTCTGTCCCACGTACTTCAGGTTCTTCAGGCATGCAAGTATTTGTCCCGATTGAACCCAATTATAGCTTTGAACAAACCAGAAAAATCAATGCCTTTATTGCTCAGTATTTTCAGGAGCAAATGCCTCAGCACGTAACCCTTGAACGAGTCGTTTCAAAGAGAGGGAATAAACTTTATTTTGATTACTTGCAGCTATGGCGCGGAAGGACCATACCAGTGGTTTACACCGCAAGAGCAAAATCTGAACCAACGGTAGCCACTCCTCTAACTTGGGAAGAGGTTGAAGCGGGCATTAAGCCGACAGATTTCACAATTTTAAACATGAAGAAAAGGATACAAGTAATGGGAGATTTATTTAATCCCGTCACAACAAAAAAACTAAATCAATCACTTGATGATATTCTTAATTTTATTGAAAAGGCTCTGTTATAACTGAATGTTGATTTCAATGTGTTTTTAAAATAAACGGAGAAATTCTGTTTATTTTGAAAAACACCTATATATTCTTAAAAATAAAGGAAGTTTTTCCGTTTATATAATCAAAATCTTTGGATTTTGTCATTTTTAGAGCAGTTAATCGGAATATCTGCGCTTATATCTGCTTCTTAAGCTTCCACTATATACATTACTCGGAAATTCTCCGCCTAATGAATCCTCATACCTACACGGAAGTCGACAATCAATATTAACAGAGCCATTAAAAAAATAGAGTCTAGAAAAAACAGGACTAGGGTTATCCCTGGCACCTGTTATATTTTTAAGCTAGCTTGATCACACATTCACCCATTACGGAATTTCCCCAATGTAAAGTTAAATGATCTCTGTCCATTACTTGGCTAACACCTTCAGGGGTGCCCGTATAAATCAAATCCCCTTCACCTAACCCAAAGTTTAGGGCTGTAAAATCGATAATGGTTTGTAAATCAAAAATCATATTTTTAATATTTCCTTGCTGCACTTTCTCTCCGTTTCTTTGAAGCGAGAAGTCGATCTTCTTCATTTCCTCTATCCCTGAAAAGGGAATAAATTCACTTATAACAGCTGAGTTAGGGAATCCTTTAGCTAACAGCCATGGATGTCCTTTTTTCTTAAGTTCAGTTTGGACATCTCTTAGCGTGAAATCAATGCCAATCGTAAAACTGTCTAGTATATCCTCTAGTTTTATCCCCTGTTCATATGGTCTGCCTATTCTAATAACAATTTCCGTCTCAAAATGAATAGATCCACGATTGCCTGGGAGCAAAACTTTCTGACCATTAGCTTCTGCCAAGGCATGAGTAGGTTTCGAAAAAAGCATGGGAGAAGTAGGAATTTCATTTAGTAATTCTTTTGCATGTGCTGCATAGTTTCTGCCAACGCAATAAATGTTATTTACCTTATTCAGAACAATCCCTCTTTTCCAAGTTAGTATTATCATATTAACATAATCCGGCATAAGCTGAGCTTAGTAAAATGGGTGTGAACGAAGCTACTTTATTACATTTTTAGGTTCAAGCGGGTTGTTTTCTAAAATATTCTCCACTTCTTCATAGCCCTCTAGAAATGCAAAGTTATATCTAGCTGGAAGTGCGAAAACATATTCATCATTTAGGCCAAGCAATGTTGGACCAATCGGTGCAGCACCAATATGAAATTCCCCCTTTTCAAGTGATGACCATTGTTTTAGGGTAAAAATCATAATCGGAATATCTTGTCTTGGTTGTTCCTCTGACCATGCAGGATGTCTAATTAACAGAATTTGACCATTTTCCACTTGTTGTTGATCAGTATCTATGCCTTCCCAAGAATCTGTTACAATCTGAAAGCCCACCCAAGTTTCGGGTAATGTAAAGGAAAATCCATATTCTGAATTATTATAAAGGTTTTCTTTAGGTGGATTCTGATCTATATCCTCTTTATCTTTATTTTTATCTACTACAGGTTCTCCTTTACCTTGTTGCCCTTGTTGATTTGAATTAAGACTTAATAAAGGAATTGTAAGAATGGCAAATAACACAATGGCAACAATACTTGCTAACCCTGCTGAAATCTTTTTAATCATTACCGTTCTCTTTTTCTTCGTATCATATGAACTAGCAAATTGTATTAGATTTTTATGGATGATATCCTGGGTTTCTTTAGTAAAGTTTTTATCATAATCAGGTTCTGGTAATGACCGAATTTTATTTTCTAAATTATAATATTTCTCATTCTTCTTCATGAGAAAATCCTCCTATACGATTTTGTAATGACTTTAACGCACGATGATAGGTAGTTCGAACCTTATTTTCATTCCAATTTAATATGGAGGATGTTTCCGATACAGAGAGTTCTTTTATCCCCCTAAGAATAATAACATCTCGATAATTTGTTTTTAGTGATTGAATTGCTAGGTAAAGCAATTGGTTATTTTCATTGAGTTGGAGCATTTTCTCGGGTGTTTCCTTATCCGATCGCTCATCCTGGCGGAACCAATTCATTTGCTTCATCCTTAAACGTTTCCTTTTTCTCATTTCATCTATTCCCACATTGCGGGCAATCGATAAAAGCCATGTTTTAGGACTTGATTTATTCTGAAATGCATCAAAGCCTTTAATTGCTCGGATAAAAACTTCCTGCACTAGATCTTCTACATCGCTTGATCCGATGTAATAAACTAAAAAATTGTATATATCTTTGTTGTACAAATAATACCACTCCGAAATTTTGTCGCTATTCATCCGCTGGTCAACTCCATTTTTCCTCCAATTTTTTATTCTCATAAATTAGTCGAAACCGCGCACCATTTATGTCACCCAATACAAATATTATTTAAGTTTATTTTCTGTTAGAGATATGTTGGTTAAGAGCTATTATAAATTAAGAGTAGTTCTTTTACTTTTTTTAAAAAAATATTTTTTGACTCTGTCCTTTTTTACTCTTTTTATATATATAAAGGTTGAGAAAACTAGGAGGAGATGGTTAGATGTCCGGATGGGTAAAATTGACAAAGCAATTTACAAATGATGAACTATGGTTTAACGTTTCGGCTTTCCGGCTTTATGTGTGGATTTTGATGAAGGCAACTTACGAAGATGGAATCGTTTTAAATGGGTTGAAGCTAAAAAAAGGACAATACATAAGGGCATATTCCCAGTTAGGTGAAGACTTAATGTACATAGAAGGAAGATCCAAGAAGGCACTTGCAAAAAGTACGGTAAAACGCGCTGTTGATAAACTAGTAAAAAAAGGTTTGCTTATGGCCGAAGAAACACCTTTAGGAACACTTTTCACCGTAATGAATTCCGATGATTTTAAGTGTCTAGACGGAACAGCTGATTTTTTTTGCCCTCCGTTTCGCGAAACGGAAGTGGAACAGTCACAGAACGAAAATAAAACGGAACTGGAACAAAATAATAGAAAGAAAGAATATAAGAATGTAAAAAATATTGATCATTATCACATCCAAGAAAATTTCAATTTTCCTTCACAAGGAGTCTCCAACGATGACAGGTTAGAGCGTGAAAGAAAAGAAAATATCTCCAGAATATTTATCGGTTTACGAAAACAAGGAAAACTTTTAAGCCCTAAAGATAAATTGGCAATGGAGAGAATCTGCAGCCTTCCTGTGAAAACGGAGCAGTTAGAATCTTTGTTAATGGAAATTTTTGAAGAATACCTTTTGAAGAATCCGAACGGGACGATTTGCAGTGTATCGTATTGCGAAAAGGTTATAAGGACAAAACTAGAAAGTGAGAAGAAACCGCAGCAGCAGAAAAAGTCAAAAAAAGAATCGATGTCTGATCGCATTGAACGGTTGGTTCAAGAAGGGATAATCTCGTTAGAGGAGGAAGCACAATGACCAAGAAAGAAGTAATCGAACTTTTAGTACTGATTGAATCGGTATATTCAAACTGTATCTTTAAGGACGAAACAATACAGCAATGGCTCGAATTTTGTTCAGAAATGGATGTTGAGAAAGTGATGGCAAGGGTTAAGAACCATATTAGAAAAAGTCCTTTCCCACCAACCATTGCGGATATAGCAGTATTTTCCTTCGATGACAACGATTTTCCTACAATACTACAAGAATGGATCAAGAAAGGACGTGAAAGAATTGAATCCGACTCTAACTCGAACAAACGAGGACCACTACCTGCCTGGCTTGCCGAATATTCACCACGAAGATCTGTTTGAAGCGGAAGGTATTCTTTTAGGAGCAGTGTTTCTAGAACCTGAGCTTATAAATGAAATCACCTTAGAAGCATGCCATTTTTCACAAAAGCGAAATCAACTCCTGTTTCAAGCGTTTCGGGAGCTGCAAAAAGAGAACACACCCATTGATGTTGTACTGGTAGCAAAAAAACTGGGGAACGCCCTTGAAAATATCGGTTATAGTTATATGACAGCTATTGCCGGGTGCTGCCCATCCACAGCTAATTATGAACACTATCAAACTATTATTATGAACGACTATAAACTTCGAATGTTTCAGCAGGCTGCCTTCCGCATTCTAAACGAGAAAACAGTCGATGCGGTGGATGATTTTTATACTATCTATACAAACATGCAAGATGTCGGTAAGTTGAAAGAAAAATCGAAAAGAGATATCTTAACCGAGGTTTATCTAGAAATGGTCGAGGACCGAGGAAATATATCAGGAATAGATACTGGGTTTTCTCTGCTCAATGGCATGTTAAATGGGCTGCAAAATGGGGATTTAATCATCGTTGCTGCTAGGCCATCCGTTGGAAAAACCGCCCTCGCTCTTAATCTAGCAAAAAACTGCTGCAAGGATGGCGGAGTGGTTGATTTCTTTTCGTTAGAAATGCCTGCTATACAACTGCTCAAACGAATGCTGAGTGATATTTCCTATGTAGACGGCTCAAAATGGAAAGATCCTTACCATTATTTCAACGGTGATGACCATGATCGAGGTATTCATGAACTAGGAACCATAGATCAATGGAATATCCACATACACGATCAGCCTCGTCAAACCATTGCGGACATTCGTGCTTCCATCCAGAAGACGAAACGGGAGCATCCAACTAGCCAGCACTTGGTAGTGATCGATTATTTACAGTTAATCACCCAAACAAAGATTTTTGAGCGACAGGATTTAGCAGTTGGTAACATAACACGTGAGCTAAAGTTGATTGCTAGGCAATACGAAGTACCGATTGTCCTGTTGTCGCAGTTATCCAGAGGTGTTGAGCAGCGGGCTGACAAACGGCCGGTCATGTCCGATTTAAGGGATTCTGGAAGTATTGAGCAGGATGCAGATGTGATCTTGTTACTAAGCCGTGAAGATGGCGAACCTGTAAGGTCTGATAAAGCTGAACTGATTAACTTGAATATTGCAAAGCACCGGAATGGTCCAGTGGGAGTGGTTAAGCTGGCATTTGAGAAAAATTATAGCCGCTATCGGGATTATATATCTAATTTTCAACTTACATAGGGAAGGTTACTTGCCTTCCCTTAATTGGCAGGACCTTTACTTATTTAAAAAAATCGTACCGATTGCTATAAGTACTAGACCCATAATAGAATAAACTGAAATTTTCTGCTGTAAAAACAAAATCGATAAAACTGTAACAACCACTGCATAAACCCCAGTTTGAAGACCACCAAGCATGACTGTATTTCCAAATGTCTTGCTGCCTTGAATGAATCCCCATGATAGGACGATGTTTCCTATAAAAGAAAGAGGCAGAAAATATACATTGAATTTAATGCTGTCTTTTAAAGTGGGTTGAAAAAAATGGGCTGATAAAATAGGTAATAAGGAAAAAACAATAGCACCAAAAACGATTGCACCTATGACAAAAAATTTCAAACAAACACCTCTTATACGCTTTTAGTGTTACTTTATCCAAAGTAGGTTCGTATATTCTATGCCTAAGTAATATCGAGCATTTTTTTTACGTTATCTACTGGACAACGTAAAAGGCACCTTCCTGTCCGGAAGGTGCGCACTTTTGGTTTATTTTGCAGAAAAACTAAAAAGCTTTTCTAAATGATGTACGATTTCACCTTTATCAGCTTCAACAATCTCCAGGTATTGTGGTTTATTAAACAATTGGTTGATTTGTTCAGGGAATGTCTGTTGAATCTCACAACGCTCAATGGATTCATTAAATTTCGCCGGATGAGCAGTGGCGAGGGTGACACAGATTTCACTCGGAATATTACAGTTTTCGTATGCAGCTACCCCACACGCCGTGTGTGGATCTAATAAATAACTAGTTTCTGAATTGTACTTACTGATCGTTTGTAAGCACTCTTCCCCATTTACTCCATGTGCAGCAAAATCTTCTTGCACTTTATGGAGCAGATCGCCGCTTACAACAATTTTTCCTTCTACGTTAAAGTTTTCCATTAAGTCCGACACGGCCTTTGGATCTTCTCCAAGTAGATAATATAGATAGCGCTCAAAATTGCTGGCTACTTGAATGTCCATGGATGGGCTGAATGTGCTGCGGAATTCACCTGGCTTGTACAATCCATCACGAATGAAATTTTCTAGTATATTATTCTCATTCGTAGCAACGATGAGCTTACCAATCGGGAGACCCATTTTCTTGGCAAGATAACCAGCAAAGATATCTCCAAAATTACCTGTTGGCACACTAAAGTTTATCGTCTTTAACCCAGTAGCTTTTTTCACTTGGAAATATGAATAGAAATAATAAACCGTTTGCGCCATGATTCGAACAAAGTTAATGGAATTGATTGCACGCATATGGTATTTGTTTTTAAACTCAACATCTGCGAACAATTCCTTGATGATTCTTTGGCCATCATCAAATGTACCTTTAATGGCTAAATTCAACACACTTTTATCATCGACCGTCGTCATTTGTAATTCTTGTACCTTACTTACTTTGCCGTATGGATGCAAAATACAAATACGAATGCCTTCCTTTCCTCTGACACCTTCAATCGCTGAGGCACCTGTATCCCCTGAAGTAGCACCGAGAATATGAATCGACTCCCCTGTCTTCTTGGATACATAAGAATATAAATTCCCTAAGAATTGCAGTGCGATATCTTTAAAAGCAAAGGTCGGTCCGTGGAATAGTTCTAAAACATACATATTATCCTTTAACTTTTGAACAGGCGTTACCTCTGGGTGACGAAAGGTTGCATAGCTTTTCTGAATGAGTTCTTTCAACTCATTGTCTGGTATTTCACCGTCAACATAATAAGAAAAGATTTCGAATGCTAATTCTTGATAGGTTAGATTGGACATAGATTCTAACTTTTCTGCAGGAATTTGTGGAATTTTCTCCGGTACTAATAGTCCCCCATCATTTGCTAGCCCCATTAAGACTGTGTCGATAAAACCAATTTTACTTACATTTCCGCGTGTACTTACAAAGTTCATAGCTGCCTCCTGTATCTATTAAAAGTTTGATTGCCTCAGGTTTGAAGTGTGAGATTATATCCTTTTAAAGTGCTAAAATATAAATTTCATTTTAACATAATTGAGTGAATAGTCTAGAAATTATTGCTTTAATCTTCATTATTTTTATCCTTTTTGATTTTTATTTCATATTCAGATTTTTGATGTCTTGAAACAAATTTATTATGGGTAATCCAGAAGCGCCATGGATAATCCTTGGCTTCACCAGATTTGTCAATTCCAATCCTTTTCCCGACCGATATACTCTCCGGACAAAAACCTTTAGCTATGTATAAAGGTGGAAGTGTAAGAGAACTGCCATAGTCCTCCATGGTAATACCCATTGATTTAGTCAGTTTACCAGGACCATTAGTTAGATTTGTTATATCTTGAATTCCTCTTCTTCTTTTCATCAATTCAATCCCATAACGTGGTTCTAAGGCACGGACCAATACAGCTTCAGGATTTTCTTCACCACCGCTGACCACATTGAAAAGGCAATGGGTATGCATAAGATAGGTATAGGTAAGTCCAGAACGGTGGAACATGACCTCCGTCCTTCCCGTCCGCCTATTATTGTAACTGTGCGCAGCCCTGTCTACTGGACCAATATAGGCCTCTGTTTCTACAATATATCCTGCAGCCATACCCTGATCAGTTTCTTTAACTAGGAGGCACCCCAGTAATGCCTTTGAAAGTTCTAGGGTAGGCTGTTCATAAAAGTCATATGATAGTGGAATGATTTCTTTTGGAATCTCTCCCATACTGCTGCCTCCGCATGAATGATTTTCTTTTTGGTTTACCCTTATTTCGGAGAATTAAAATATGTAATAAAGAAATTTATTTTAAATTATATCTTTGTTATAGTCTGATGTTGATGAACTGTATTTGAAAAATAAACGAAAAAATTCCGGCTAAATTTGGAAATACACCTATTTCCTTAAAAAAAAGGGGAGCTTTTCCGTTTATATGATTCAATTCTTTTGATTTTTTCTTTTCTAGATCAGTTAACCGGGAAATCTCCGGTTATATCTATTCCTTATTCCTCCTCTTTAAACATTAACCGGAAATTCTCCGCCTAGAAATTCTCATACCTAAACGAAAATTAACCCTGCAAAGGCTGCTAAATAATAAATCCTGTAAAATCGTAAAGACACCCTCCTACACGGAAGGTGTCAGTTTTTATATCAATGAACAGATTGACACATGCTTTTGATGATCATTTTTATCATATCCTCAACTAAAGACGGTACTTCTTCAAAGGCGCTTTTAATATGCAGTCTTTCTGTTCGTTTATGGGCATCTTTTCCAAACGGACCGACATTTAGGACAGGTGCACGAAGCTTGGTCATAGCGTCAAAAGGTATACTGTAACTGCTACCCCAAACGGGTGTATTTGCTTTAAATGCAGTCCACCCTTCTTCTTCATCTTGATAGTTAACATAGCTTAAATCACTGATTCCATTAAAATAATGCACCTGTTTTACAGGTAAATTAAATTTTTCTTGTCCTTTTTCCCTAACAAACTGTACACATCTCTTGACGAGGTCATCATCGGAAGAATTAACTGCCGGATAATAAGGAGGTGCATAGAGTAAGATGATTGCTGGTGCAAGCTCCTGACATTCAATCATCAGACTGTCTGCTATTCGTAATGATTTTTCACGGTCATCCCAGTTAGGAATGGTCTGAACTTGAGCCTTTATTTGCTCCACAAAATCGAATCCGAATTTACGGATTGCATGTGTGTGTAAATCGTCGTAACGCAAAACACGGACTTCGCCAACTGGCTCAATAGAGTGCTTCAAACAAACCTCTTTATATGACTGATTGCAGGCTTCCGCAGCTTCAATGGCAACCTTTTCAAATAACCCCATAATTTCGTCAGCAGTCCGTTTCATTAAAAACACATTATATAATGCTGCAGAACGAAAAGGCGTTTGAGCAGAGTATTCCAATCTTAAATCTTTCTGCTGTAGGGTAACAGGCAGTGGTGTAGTTTCGCCATTTACTTTTTCTTGCAGCGTCAAATTCCACTCCATTCTCTGAGTTAAAAATGAAGCAATATATGGTGCCGTAATGCCACTGAGTGGTTCGCCAACATGTGTTTCCTTTCCATAAAAAAGCGCTGATGGCATAATCTTTCCAATGGATCCAGAATATACATAAAAGCTTCTGTCACCCGGTTCTTGGGTAAATACCGGCTCTCCGTTTAGAAAAAGTTTATAGCTAAGATTATGTTGATCCTTTAATTCAAGCAGTTTCGTTACGGCCGCACGCATACCAGTTGAATTTACCTCTTCATCAGGGACTGTAAGCAAGAGCAGATTTATCGGCCATTTCTCAACTGTTGCTTTTTCCAATAACCCCATATGCATTGCCAGTCCCATCTTCATATCCATTGTGCCGCGGCCAAATAAAAATTCCCCAGACAGGAGATCCCTGTGTGCATCTCCATGCAGTTCATCAATTCTATTGAATAGTAATTTCGTCAATTCTTCGGGCTGATAGGCGTACTCCTCTAGGTCTCCATACTCTTCAGTGTTTACCGTATCAAAATGACTCAGTAAAACAATCGTTTCCTTTGAAGAACCATGCTTATATAACCCCGTTAAGAATCTCCGGTCCAAATCAGCCTCATAAAGACCCAAATGGTCCGGATTCTCTTGAAAATACTTAAGCTCCTGAAGTTTCGCCTGAACCTTGAACGGAAACTCCCGCTCTCCCTCTGTTAACGTCATACTCTTCCAGCTCACCAGTTCACACAATAAACTCCGCAGCCTATCCGGTGTTCCCCACCTAAGTTGTTCCATCATTCTATTCCCCTTTAATATTCCAATATTCCATATTCCTTACATAAATTTCCACCCGCAGGATAAAAGTGTCCACCCCAGGTGGACACTGTCCACGAGCGGTGCCTGTCACCCATGTTTGTCACCCATGTTATCCATTGATATTCGTTTCTGAGTTTGCTTTGGTTTGTTTGTTTTTGAAGTAGTAGGATACATAGCATATTATTAGAAATCCTAGTCCGATGAGGAGTCCTATTAGTTGTGTTGGGTCAAATGCCAGGAATATAAGAATAGATACGCAAAATACAATACATACGATTGGAATTAAAGGATAAAATCGTACTTTGTATTGCAGGTCCTCTAATTTCCCACCGCCCTGTAAATATTTACGCCGAAACATTAACTGAGAAAGCGCAATTCCAATCCAGGAGATGGTCACAGATATTCCTGCAACAGACATTAATAGAACGAAAACTGTATCGGCAGCAATCACACTAGTCAAAAGTGATAGTAGTGAGAATATCATCGTAAACACTAGAGCTCTAAATGGAACCTTCCGTTTTGAAAGTTTCCCAAATCGTTTTGGTGCCATTCCCTCATGAGCCATGGCCCACAAAAGACGAGTGGACGCATAGATACAAGAGTTTCCTACTGATAATATCGCTGTCAGAATTACAAAGTTCATAATATCCGGTGCAAATGGAATACCAGCCAACTCCATCAAAGTTACGAATGGACTTTCAAGTAAACCCAACTCCTCAGTTGGAAAAATCGCAGATAAAATAATAATAGAGGCCAAATAAAAGACAATAATTCTAAATAACACGTTACGAATGGCACGAGGGATATTCTTAGAAGGTTCCTCGCTCTCTCCAGCAGCAATCCCGATTAATTCAGATCCTTGGTAAGAAAAAATAACATTCATCATCGTCACAAAAAGAATGGCAATTCCGGCTGGAAATAATCCGGATGGAGCTAGATTGTCTAATAATGGAGCAGGTCTGTCTTCGAGAGGAATAATTCCAAAAATGGCTCCGGCACCAATAATGATAAAGAAAATAACAGCTAGTACCTTAATACCGGCAAACCAGTATTCTGCCTCGGCAAAACCTCTTGTTGTTAGGGCATTAAGTCCAAATAATAGCAGTATAAAGACTGCACACCATATCCAGACGGAAACATCAGGGAACCACCTTTGCATTAGGATACCGGCGGCGGTAAACTCTACACCAGCTGTAGTTGCTGACCCAATAAAATACATCCAGCCTAAAGAGAACCCGGCAGAAGGACTAATGAATTTACTGGCATAGGTTTGAAAAGAACCTGTTACAGGCATATAGACAGCGAGCTCCCCTAGACAGACCATGACCAGGTACAAAATGATCCCGCCAAACAAATACCCGACTAGTGCACCGCCGGCTCCCGATTGATTAATGGTATAACCAGCATTTAAAAATAATCCCGTTCCAATAACTCCCCCTAATGAAAGCATAAATAAATGTCTGCGTTTCATGGAACGATTTAATTGATTTTCCTGACTTACCTGATTCACTGTTTCCATTTTCCCTCTCCCACCCCTCTTAAAATAGCTTTACCCCTTTATTATTAAAATCGCAGTGACAAGCAGCTTAATCCGCCGTCCTGTTTACGGAACTCTGACATTTCGAGTTCAATGGTTTGATACCCTGCATCGTTAATTTTTTGTTTTGTTATAGGATAACCTGCAGGAATGATGACAAAATCGTTCACACGGATACAATTTGCTGCGTATTCCTCTTCAGGCGGAACAACTATTTTTTGATAATGATTAAACTCGGGATGATTGATAAATTCCCCTGCAACCACAATCGTTTGATTTCCCAAATAAGCAATTCCTGTTTTTAAATGGAAGAACTTCTCCAGCTCAACAATCGTACCTTTGTACCCTTCCAATTCTAGAATTGTTTTTAATTGCTCAGCACCATCATGGTTAGTTCTAGCAGAAATTCCTATATAAAAATGATCTTCGATTTGAAGAATATCACCCCCATCAAGAGTTCCCGGAGCCTTAATATAATAAATAGAATCATAGAATGATTTAATTACAGGTTCCATTTCATGGATTTCACCATTCCGGGACAGTGCCCCTGGATTCGAAATGACAGCGAACTTCGGTGTCAATACCGCTGTATCCTCTACAAAAGTTGAGTCAGGAAATTCAATGTTGCTAGGAAGAACTGTTACGGTTGTACCGCATTTTTTTAACGCGTTTATATAGGCCTGGTGCTGTTCTAATGCCATTTCGAGATTAGGTCTTCCTAGATCAGAAGTAGTTAAACCATTGACATAGTTTTCGCTTGGTATTTTAACAATTGTATTTTGAAACATAATACTAGCCTCCTCTTTTAACCTCTTGCTACTGGACATGTAAGACATGTAGGTCCCCCCGTTCCTAAATAAGATATTTCATTTCCTTCATATTCATAGACAGTTGCGCCTGCTGCAATTAATTGTTTCTTTGTTGACGAATTCCCTGAAACCATCACGCAGACTCTTGGTGCGAGCGCAAGAACATTACAGCCCAATCGGTGATACTCTTCATCCGGTACCTCTATTAATTCAAAACCTCGTTTTATTAGCAGCTGCCGGAGGAATACCGGCATGAGTCTTGAATAAACCACTGCTAGATTCTCATCAACAATACTAATAAATGACATAAGATGAAGGCATTCTTCTTCCCCCTGGTCGTGCGGTAATTGGACAACAATACATTCTTCAACCATATCCTTGGTCAGTTCCTTGATTTGTCGGATGGCTTCATCATTTGTACGATAACCACGTCCAATTAATAAAGTCTGATCATCGAGCCAGACGAGGTCACCACCATCAGCCACCGCATCCCCTGTTAGTTCACCAACTATAGGAATCTTCTGTTCTAGTAAAAATTGTTTATAAACCTCTGCCTCTGGTTGACGTAATTTTTTACCTGATTTTAAAATAATGGCTCCGTTTTTCGTGAATTTTACAGGGTCGTGGGTGTAAAGCGAGTCTAATCCTACTGTCCCTGAAGCAGGTAAAAATACAATTTCAGCCACATGTTCTCTAATAATCGTATGAAACTGTTCAAATTCATTGTGTGCTTTTATGTAGTCCGGTTCATTGATGTAATTAAACTTTTTCCATTCATTTCTTAAATGCTCTTGACTGATAAAAGCGTCCTTCGGATGTTTTAAAATTACCTTGTTGAGATTTTTATGCATGGATGATAACATGTTCCTAACCCCCTTTTCCGCATAGTGGAAATCCTTTTCTTTTAATGGAAACTTATAATATGATAATATAAAAAGGGGAAATGTATGTCAATATATTTTGAATTAACTGATAATTAAATATTCTCTTTTTATACTTGGTTGGTCGAAGAAATGATAGGAGTTGGATAGAATGCAAACTATAGACCGTGCTATGCAAGTAATTAAAGTCTTAGCAGAAAGCGATTCGAAACAATGGTTCTCGATTACGGATTTATCAAAGGAATGTGACTTACCTGTCAGTACCATGCATCGACTTTTACAGTCCATGATTAAACATGGATTAATTCAGCAGGATCCTAATCTAAAACTCTATTCAATGGGATATACCTGGATGGAATATGGATTAAAGATGTATGATACCTTTGATTTTGTCGGTCTAATCCGACCGGAAATGGAGAGGTTAATGCATGAGGTAGAAGAGAGTGTTTATTTTAGTAAACCTATAGGATCAGAATCTATAATTGTTGAAAGAATTGATTGCCCGTATAATCCGATCCGGATTTATGATCAGTTGGGAATCAGAATCCCAATGAATATCGGGGCTGCCAATAAAGTTATGCTGGCAAATATGCAGAGGGAAGAAGCGTTAAAAATTATAAGTGAGTTAGTAATAAAAGAAGAAATTGAATCTTTCCTTCAACTGCTAGCCACCATTCGTCATAGGGGTTATTGGGAAAGCCACGGAGAAAGAACGAAAGGCACCTCCTCCGTCGCAGCTCCTATTTTCAATCACTCCAACGAATTAATAGGGGCATTAAGCATTGGTTACGTAGACATCAACCAAACAGATAAAAAAAGGCAGTTATTTATTGAAAAGGTAATTCAAACCGGTTTACGAATATCTGCTAAACTAGGAAGTAAACTTAGAATTAATACGGGACAAAAATATTAAACTAAACGATTGTCCCAAAAAAACACTCTTCCATCGAACTGGCAAGAGTGTTTTTAGGTAGATTGTTTATTGTATATTACTGAAAGGGTGAATATTTATTCTTCTGAAGGCACTCCAGCTTTTCCCTAGTGTGTATTAAGTATTTCCGTTACAATTACTTTCGGAACATTCAACGTTTCGAAGACAGTATTCGTTACATTACGAGTTAATTCTGCTACTTTCTCTTTTGGTCTTCCCTCATCATTCGCCCTTGAATAATAGGCATAAAAATCCCTCTTTTACATTTTTTTCTCACACCCTTTCCTACAGTTTAATCGTTATATTACAAATTCCGAATGGGTGTATGCCTTCCGTTTTCCGGACGCAAGCGTCGTGGAACAGGAGAACAAGATAGTAAAAACAATATCTCTTTTTTACTTTTGATTCTACTTACGTTTCCATATTCCCCCCAAATGGAAATGGTATTTGATGATGGTTCTATGGACCTAAATTTTTACCAATATTCAAAAAAGTATAAATCCTTTATTGAAAATATTGCTTCTAGTGTTTATAATCTCTAATTAGAGAACTGTATTAACTATTAGTAAAGTGTAATTAGTGTTAACCCACAACAAATATGAATCCACTCATATTTACGTAAGCGTTGTCATTTTATTTATTTTTTAGGGGGAAAAAATATGAAAACAATTAATCCTACCGAGGTTATTGCTGCCAGCAAATTTAACCGTTTTCATTTAGGATTGCTATTATGGAGTTTTATCATTATTTTGTTTGATGGTTATGATTTAGTAGTCTATGGAACGGTTGTACCAAGCCTGATAGAGGAATGGAATCTATCTTCGGTGGAAGCAGGAGCTATCGGAACCTATGGGTTATTTGGGATGATGTTTGGGGCAATCTTTTTTGGTACTTTAGCTGACCGTATTGGCAGAAAGAACGTGATTGCGATAACATTAGTGCTGTTTAGTTTATTTACATTCCTTTGCAGCTTTGCCGAAACCCCTACAACCTTCTCAACCTTTCGTTTCTTAGCTGGGTTAGGTTTGGGTGGAATCATGCCAAATGTTATCGCACTATTAACTGATTATGCTCCTAAAACAATGAGAAGTATGATTGTAAGTATCGTATTATGTGGTTATTCTGTTGGGGGAATTCTTGCTCCCTTAATAGGGATTTTTATAATGCCAACTTTTGGGTGGGAATCAATCTTCTGGTTTGCTGGTGTTCCTTTACTGTTTTTACCTATCATGTATAAAAAACTGCCCGAAACAGCCAGCTATCTTATCCGTACAGGCAAAAAAGAAAAATTGATTGCAACCCTTGCGAAAGTAAGTCCAGAATCGCATTTTAGTGCAAATGATGAAGTTATCGACGTAAATATACAAGAATCAAAAGTTCCTATTATAGGACTATTTAAGGAAAACCGAGCCTTCAGTACGATTATGTTTTGGACAGCGTTTTTCAGTTGTTTATTAATGGTGTATGGGTTGAATACTTGGCTTCCAAAATTAATGATGGAAGCAGGTTATGGCTTAAATTCAAGCTTAGGCTTTCTGATTGCCCTCCAAGGTGGTGCCATTATCGGGACACTCATAATCGGACGACTTTGTGATAAATATGGTTCAAAGAAAATGCTTGTTCCAATGTATGCCTCAGGCGCTGTGGCTCTGACACTCCTAGGATTTGGAGGTAATACGTTAGTAATCTATCTGTTAGTAGCTGTTGCCGGAGCTGCAACCATTGGTGCACAAAATATTGTTCAAGCCTATGTTTCTCAGTACTATCCGCCAACGATTAGATCTACAGCATTAGGGATGGCTTCTGGAGTCGGCAGGACCGGCGGTATGCTCGGACCCCTTTTAGGAGGATTTCTATTATCCGTTTCTTTACCCATTCACTTAAATTTTATTGCCTTTACGATCCCAGGCTTGATTGCAGCCGCCGCACTCTTTATGGTGCCTGTAAAAAATGCCCATCAAAATGTAAACGATACCAAAGAGGAATTTAATAAAGTTCATGTTAGTTAATAGATTAAAAGTATCACCTCCGGATAGTAAAGGGATCCCATTTAAGGTGTTTTTCTAAAAACAAGTACGGAATGGTTAGTCATATTGACATGTTATTAGTATATAAAGTGAAAAACTCGCCATTTGGCGAGTTTCTTTATTAGGAATGATTAAAAAATAATATAGGTGTTCTTTCCTGCTGCTTTGGCACGATATAAGGCGTTATCTGCATTTTTAAGGATAGTATCTAAATTGATACCTCTACCGGCAGGATAAAGTACAATTCCAATACTTGTGGAAAGTTGATATTCTCTATCCCAGGTATTTAAATAGTTTAGCAACTCTTCCGCTAGACAGCTAATTTCCATACTAGAAGAAATTGGAGGGAAACTGATTATAAATTCATCTCCCCCTAATCTTACAGCAAAGGCACTTTTATGTTTGTCTACAACCTTTTGAATTTTTAATGCCACTTCCTTTAATACTCGATCACCTACATCGTGCCCATGTAAATCGTTTACCTTTTTAAACCCATCCAAATCAAGAAAGAAAAATACTCCACCTGCTTTAGAAACGTCTTCAAAGGAATTAAAAAGATACTGCCTGTTATATAACTCTGTCAAAGAATCTCTATAGGCAAGACGCTCAAGTTCCAAATAATAAGAAAACATCTTGGCTATTCTTTGGAGCAAATCAATACTCTTCTTGTCAAAATCGCTAGCCTCATGATGAGCCGCACATAATGTTCCAAACCTCTCCCCGCTTACAAGGGAAATCGGAATTCCTAAATAAGAGTTAATATTAACTAATGCGAGTATTTCTCTTAAATCATCCAAGCATGTTTCTTTTCTTAAATCTTCATAGATTAATGGTTGGTTCTTTTGGAAATCTATTCGATTACAAACGGTTTCATCAAGATTAATAACCATTCCTTCGCTCAAAGAAATGTGCGTATTAACATCCGATAGTTTTAGGATAATTTGCTCTTTATCACTAAAAGAGGTTAAATAAATCAATTTGTCTGGTAAAATTTCCTTTGCTAAATTAAGTACATCATTAGCAAGTTCATCAAAATTCTTATATGTTTGCAATTCTTCTAAAGTTATAACCATAAAGCACCTCAATGCCCCCAATTTTAGAATAACACCTAAAGTTTAACATATATAACTAGGTACTGTTCAACAATCGGCCCCACAAAATCATACTCTTTACTCTTGCACCTATTAGTTGAAGTGGGGGGATTTTCTATATTTTGTAGATTGTTCAAAAGCATACGCATGTTTAATTAATGTTCATTCACTAAAGGTACCTCCAGCAAAAGTTATTCGAAGGGACTTCTATTCTCCATATAACCTGCAGGGACTGCGGTGGTAGGATAGCCCGCTTTAGCACAAATAGTAGAACCAATATAAGGAAGGAAACAATATTGCATCGAGAATATACTCTTTTAAAACAAAATCAATACCTTGCTCTTCGGAAAAATATAAATCTTCTAGTTTAGCATGTAAATATTCAGGATTCCCCGATGTCTTATGTGGCAATCCCTCTCCATAATTGAGCATATTCTACCCTAAACTTTAAAGCCTTCTTTTCATTCCTAGTATTAAATTCAATTAATTCTTTATCGGAATGTACAGAGGCAGGTAAGAAGGCAATAAGGAAAGGAAATTTCCTAATGCTTGTTTCATTTCATCTATTGGAACCCCCATTAGGCAGTTTTATTATTTATGAGCGTTCTGGTTAATGTTGGTAGTCAATTTCTCCATTTGCAAGGATAACGGCCCATTCCATCGTATTTTCCAGTTTCCTAATATTCCTCTGCTAACCTGATTATCCATTTCCAAAAAGAATTTTTGATAAATAAACAACAATTGCAACTGTAATACTACTGATGACAGTAGTTAATAGAACCGCTTGTGAGGCATATTCCGGGTAATTATCATATTCGAGCGCCAGTAAAGCACTATTTCTTGAAGTGGGAAATGAACTGGCTATAAATAGTGCCTGAGCAGTTATTCCAGTTAATCCAAGAGAGTATATTACTACTAACCCAACAAAAGGAGAAATTATCAGCCGGCCAATTACTATCCAAACAATGGGTTTAGAAATTCGAGTAATCTTTAAAAACGCCACTTGAGCTCCAAGTGTGACCAGTGCAACGGCCAAAAATGCGTTTGATGAATTTTCAATTGGCTTCCACAAAAATGGAGGAATTTGAATATGGAGCCATTTCAACGATATCGCCAATATTAAAGCGTATATAACCGGAAGACGAATAATTTTTCGTATGATATCTCTACCGCTGCTTTGGGCAGAGACACTGTTGAAGAATCCATATGTAAAGGTAAGGAGATTTTGAAAAATAGAAATAATAATTTGGATTGACATGCCGGCAGGATTAGCAGCAAAAACTAATTCACTTACAGGGAGACCATAATTTCCTGAATTGCTCAAAACCATGCTGTTTTTAAAAGTAGATGACAGCTTACGGTCAAACCTGTTCGCTTTTGCAATAACCATACTGGTAAGGATAAGCAGAACATTAAAAAGGATTAAAAATACTAACGTTTGGCCAATTAACTCACTTGACATTTTGCTTTCATAAATATTTACAAAACAAACCGCTGGCAATAAGAAATACACCGTCAATGTTGACAGTGTAGATAAATCCAGCCTTATTTTCCGCTGCAGTAAAGCGCCTGCCCCAATCAATAGAAATATCGGAAAAATGATATCCAACAAGATATGAAATAAAATATTCATACAACTACCCTTCTCTCCATCTAATAAAAAAAGGAAAAATGCAGTTTATTTAAAAATATGCTCTGTTATTATTTAATGTTGATTTTCGTGTAGGGCCGAGAATTCATAAGCGGAGAATTTCCGGCGATCGTATAAAGATGAGCTTAAGAAGCAGAAATAAGCGGAGATATTCCGGTTAACTGCTTTAAATAAGACAAATTCCACGGATTTCGATACAATAAGCGGAAAAACTCCGCTTATTTTTAAGGAAATATGGGTACTTCCCAATTTAAACGGAAATTCTCCGCTTATTTTCCAAACACAGTTAAATCAACATTCAGTTTTTAAAAGAGCCAAAAAATAAAATGCATTTTCCTATTTCTTATACCACCTGATCATTAAAATAAATAACCTCTGAAAGAATCTTACAACCTGAAACATTATTAAAAACTTCTCTGGCTTCCTTTTCAGAAGTAAATTCAAACATTGAAATATTGTTTTCCTTTGTATAGACTGTGATTATCCACATTAACATTCATCCCCTATCGATTTTCCTTTGTTCTCAATCGAGTTAAAAAGGAATAATTGACAATAGTATTGCAACGGTCATCATAACCAGGGTTGAACCACAAGCCCATTTAAGGAATGCGCGCTGTAAGTCCCCAAAATCTTCTCCCACCATACCGACTAATAAATATGTTGAAGGTACAAGAGGGCTTAATAAATGGACAGGCTGCCCCAATAGTGATGCTCGTGCGAGGAACTCAGGATCAATGCCATAGACACTTGCTGCTTTGGCAAGCAATGGCAAAACACCATAGTAAAAGGCATCATTTGACATAAAGAATGTTAAAGGAGCACTGATTATAGCGGTAATAATAGCAAAATGTGAACCAAGTACATCTGGAATATACGTAATCATGGAGTTTGCCATCGCATCGACCATTTTTGTGCCTGTTAGGATACCAGTAAAAATACCTGCAGCAAAAACCATCGAAACTACCGATAACGCATTATCTGCATAATTTGCAATTCGTTCTTTTTGATCACTTAATTTTGGATAATTAATCGTAATTGCCAAAGCAAATCCAAGCATAAATAATACAGTGGTTGGAAGTACTTCCTTAATTAGCGCAACTAACAGGATAATCGTAATAAAATAGTTTACAAGTATTAACTTTGGTCGTTTTAAATAGGCGTCCTCTGATGTAGCCGCTACCATTGACATTGTGCTGTAATCGATTTGCAGTATACCAACCCGTTTCCGTTCTTTTCTCCCTAGAAAGTAGGCCATGAGCAATACGAACAGCACTCCACCCGCCATGCTAGGTATTACCGGGGTAAAGACATCTGACATCTCAAGATGTAATGCCGTCATGGCTCTCGCAGTTGGTCCACCCCATGGAAGAAGGTTCATGACTCCTGAAGCTGATACAGCAATTCCGGCAAGGATTAACGGTTTCATACCGATTCGTTTATACAAAGGTAACATCGCAGAAATCGTAATCATGTACGTCGTAGTTCCATCTCCGTCAAGGGATATTAAAAGTGCAAGAACGGCTGTTCCGATGGCTATTTTTACTGGATCTCCCTTTACAACTTTCAAAATAGTAGAAATAATAGGATCAAATACTCCTGCATCAATCATGATACCAAAAAAGAGAATAGCGAATAGGATCATAATCCCAGTTGGTGCCACACTTTTTATACCTTCTAGCGCCATTGGTCCCATTTCCTTACCAAATCCGCCGATTAATGCAAAAATGACAGGAACAACGATAAGGGCAATCATCGCCGGAAGTCGTTTTGTCATAATTAAAATCATAAAAGTAATAATCATCAAAAACCCTAATAATGCAAGCATCGTCTTCACCTCTTTTGTTTGTAAATTAAATATAATCAAAATATTCAGTTGTGAAAACGTTACCAAAATAAAGTTATTAACGTAAATAAAATTGATTTTGTACATTTTGTTCACAGTAGGATAATATTTCCATATAGGATTATTCACTGACTGTATCCAAAAAAGTATAAAAAAAAGAAGGTCTTTGGCCCCCTCTTTAAACTGGATAATATTTTCTTTCCGGTCTTCCCACAATTCCATAAACCACTTCTGCTCTTACCTCCTGTTTGGAGGAAAGATATTCCAGGTATCTTCGTGCAGTGATTCGAGAAGCACCCATTTCCTTGCCAACATCCTCTGCGGAAAGTCCCCCTCTTTTTACATGAAAAACAGCCTTAACTTTCCCTAAGGTAATTTCGTCAATTCCTTTTGGCAATCCCGCACTCTTTGTCGGCTCTTCCTGTTTCCCTTTACGAAATAGCAGATCTACATAATTCTGATTTACTTCTTGATTGGCAGAAAGAAGCGAATGTTTTTTAATATAATCCTGGATGACTTCATCGAATCTTTCCCTGCTTACAGGTTTGATTAAGTAATTCTCAACACCATAGCTTAATGCCTTTTCAAGGAAAACCTTATCTATTGCGGCTGTTATCATAATAATACTGACCTTTGGGAATTTCCCCCGGATTACAGGAAGCAACTCAGAACCAAGTATATCCGGCATATACACATCTAACAGCAGTAGATCTGGGTTTTGCTGCTCCAATATATGCAAAGTCTGCTCACCATTCAATGATTTGCCAACTACATCGATTTCCTTAAACTTTTCCAAAAATTTCTCATGAATATCAGCTATTCGAAAATCATCTTCCGCTATAGCCACTTTTATCCTATCCAAGTTCCTCATCTCCTTGCACATTCTTTGGAAGATAGACAGTAAAAACAGTTCCACTTTCCTGATTGCTCTGGACCTCGATAATCCCATTCAGCTCTAATACCGCTTCTTCAGCATTTGATAGACCAAATCCCCTTGACTCGGGGCCATTTTTGGAGGTATAGCCTCTTTCAAATAGAAGAGGAAATTCCACATCGCTAATTCCTTTTCCGTTATCAGAAATTTCAAAGATAATATCTTTTCCAATATCTGTTGCGAAAAACTTAACCGTCGGGATTTCACAATCATAGACGGCTTCAAATGCATTATCAATTAAGTTTCCAAGGATCACGATTAAGTTTGATAGATTAACATGGGAAGGTAAACTATCCAAATAGCTATCTGAAATAATCTCAAACTTAATTTTCCGCTCTGACGCTTTTCCTAATTTCCCTAGTAGGATCGCCTGCACTTTTATATCTTTGATCTGGTTAAAAACCACTGTATTCTGAAATTGCAGCGTTTGTGTCTCACTTTGAATCATCGCGATTGCTTGGTTATATTCTCCAAGCTGAAGCAAGCCCAATAAAACATATAATTTATTGGTAAATTCATGTGTTTGTGCTCGGAGATCTTCCGAATAACTTTTTACCTCGGATATCGTATTTAACATTTGTTTAATTTCGGTTTTATCACGAAAAGAAGCAACAACCCCCTTAATACCTGATTCATCAACGATAGGGGTACAATTAACAATCACTGTTTTATCTTTCCAAACCATTTCTATATCTGTTTGAGCGTTCCCTGACCTTAATACTTCATACAAATAATTAGAAGGAAACAGCCCATCTACTTTCCTATTTTTTACTGTTCCCTGAAGCTGCAGAAGCCTCTTTGCCTTTTGATTCATCATGGTAATAAAGCCTTTATTATCAATCGCTAATATCCCTTCTTTTACAGAATGCAGGATAGCATTTTTTTCTTTGTATAGAGTGGCAATCTCATAAGGCTCAAGCCCCATTGTATCCCTGCGTATATTGCGTCCAAGTAACATACTGCCTATAAGTGAAATCAACAGTGCAAAGAAAGAAACAATGAGCACTCTCCTGATGTTATTTACAATTTGCTGATGGACATCTTCTAATAAAAATCCTACGGATACAATTCCGATAATCTTACCTTGATGATTAAAGATAGGAGATTTCCCTCTAATGGACGGTCCGAGTGAACCCTCCGCCTTCGAGATATAATACTCTCCTTGGACAAGCGCTCTTTCATTATCTCCTCCTGTCATTTTCCTCCCAATTTTTGTATCCAATGGATGCGAATATCTGGTTCCATCACGATTTCCGATGACGACAAATTCTGCACCGGTTTCTTTTCGTATCTTTTCTGCTATAGGCTGTATCGTTTTAGAAGGATCAGGCGTTTGAAATGCATCGATGATGGTTGGAATAAACGATACGGTTTTCGATAATTCCAATGCCAGCCTTCCCTTATTTTCCTCAATTTGTTTACTCTCCATATAACTATAGAATCCTGTCATTAATATGATTAACAATAAACCTAGTGAGAGAACCAGCCCGAATATTTTTGTTTGCAGGGAAACTTTCATTGACTTCAGGCAGAAAACCTCCTATTAAAATAACGCTTAAATCTTAGTTGCTTTGCTTGAAACGATATAAACTCGTTCAGGCCTTCCTACTGTTCCATATGATAAATCCGCTTCTATATTTTCATTCGATACTAAGTGTTCAAGGTACCTTCTTGCGGTGGTTCTGCTTACTCCTATTTCTTTCGCGACACTCTCTGCTGTTAGTCCATATTCAACTTTCCCGAGAACTTCCATCACTTTTTCTAGTGTTAATGGGTCGATTCCTTTTGGGAGATAAGACTTTTCATTTCCAGCTCCCTCTGCTTCTTTCCGTAACAGCCTGTCTACCTGCGCTTGAGTCACATGGGTATTTTCTCTTCTATATTGTAATAGCTTTCCATGATAATCCTTATATCTCAGTAACGATTGTTTAAAGCGGTCAAAGACGACCGGTTTGATAATATAATCGAATACACCAATACTAATCGCCTCTTGGACTTGTGTAATTTCTTTTGTTGCTGTAATCATAATAACATCCATTTGTTTCGATTGTTGTTTTGCTTCTTTTAGCAAATCTAGTCCGTTCATATCAGGAAAATAAACATCTAACAAAAGTAAGTCTGGCTGTAATATATCAATTAAGGTTTTGGCCTCAACATAGCTTGCCGCAATCCCGACCGTTTGAAAGCCTTCAATCTGTTCTAGAAACCTCTTTTGTATTTCTGCTATCCTTAAGTCATCTTCAACAATTAATACGTCTATCTCTCTGTTCCCCTTCATTTCACACTCTCCCTCTGCTCTTTGGGTATAGCCACAGTAAAAATCGTACCTTCCCCCACATTTGATGAAAATGTGATATATCCCCCTAAGCCTTTGATTGCCTTCTGAACTAGACTAAGCCCAATTCCTGCATTACTATTGGTATTCTTGGTCGTATAGCCTGCTTTAAAAATCTGTTCGTTAATGGTAGTATCGATTCCTTTTCCATTATCCTCTACTTCTATAATCAGTTCCTTTCCAAGATCGGTTAAAAACAGCGAGACTCTTTTCTCTTCTTTTTCATTCTCCCTAACTGCTTCAAAAGCATTATTGACTAGGTTGCCAATAATGGTAACTAATGAATCTCTGTTTATATCATGTGGTAAATCTTTAAAACTGCTCTCTCTATCTATTGAAAAACTAACTTTCAATTCACTTGCTAGACTTACTTTCCCTAATATAAATCCAGCAATAATGGGATCAGGGATTTCCTTCATTAAAAATTGGATAAATCCTTGTGTGACATCGACTTCCTTAGAGATAAAATCAATCGCTTCCTTATATGACCCTAGTTGAATTAAGCCTAGCAGAGTATAAAGACGATTGGAATATTCATGGGTTTGAGCACGCAGACCTTCTGCATAGGCTTTTACATGGGATAATTCCTGCAGTAACTGGGCAAGCTCCGATTTATTGCGTAAACTGGCGACAGCCCCAATCACATCACCCTTCTTATTAAAAATCGGAATCCGATTAGCCAAAAATATATCTCCAAAGATAAGTATTTCCTTATCATAATCTGGCTGCCCATTTCGAACTACTTCAAGAAGATTCGTATTTTCTAGAACCTCTTCAATCCTCTTTCCTCGGAGAAGTGTCTCATTTGGAACCCCCAAAATTTTATGTGCCGTTTCATTCACAACTGTGATTCGTCCATCAGTATCAATGGCAATAATCCCTTCATGAATGGACTCTAAAATGGCATGTTTCTCTTGGTACATCCAGGCGATTTCTTTCGGTTCCAGTCCAAACATTGCCTTTTTTATATTTAAAGAAATGAGTAATGCAGCTAGTAATCCTCCTATTAAAATAAGAAGTGTCGCAAAAAAGATTTTTTTCTGTATCTTTGAAACTTCCTTTTGAATATCGGTCTGTAGATACCCGACTGAAACAACACCAATCACTTCCCCCTGGCTAAAGATAGGGGCTTTTCCACGTAGAGAGGGACCAAGAGTTCCGGTAGATTCTGAGATGACAGATTCTCCTTTAAAAACAAGTCCATTATCTCCCCCAACCATTTTTTGTCCTAATCGCTTCGGATTGGGGTGCGAATAACGAATTTCATCTCGGTTCCCGATAACAATAAATTCTGCCCCAACCTGTTTACGAATGCTTTCTGCAATCGGCTGGATATGTGCCGCAGGATTTTCGGCTTCAAATGCTTCCTTGATATGTGGCATATTTGCAATCGTTTGGGCTACAGATAAAGCTTTAGAACCTATTTCATGTTTAAGATTGTTTTCCATTATATTCTTAAAAGTAATCTCAAAAATAACTCCAATCGAGATAATTAATAGAAGAATGACAAGCATTAATTTCGAATGTAAACGCACGCAATCACCTCATTTCTTATTATAGTAAAAAAACTCCTTAAATAAAGGAGTTTTCAAATTATTATAAATTTTAACCTTCAATATTAATAATTACATCTTTCCCTCTTCTTTTCATCATGAACGGTATTAACAGCCAAAGAACGGTGATGATTAGAAAAACAAGTGAAATCGGCCTAGTTAAGAATACACTGAAATCTCCATTAGAAATCGTTAAAGCTCTTCTTAAATTATTCTCTACCATTGGTCCTAACACTAATCCAAGTACTAGAGGAGCGATTGGATAATCGTTCTTGCTCAAGAAATAGCCAAGAAGTCCACATCCCAATAATAGTAAAAGATCATAAGTTGATACTTGAACTGCATAGACACCAAAAATGGAAATGGCAATAATCATAGGAATCAAGAATTGCTTTGGTGTTTGTATAATTTTCGCAAACACTTTAACAAGCGGGAGATTTAAAATTAAAAGCATAATGTTTCCGATAAACATGCTGGCAATCAAACCCCATGCTACTTGAGGATGGTCTTCAAATAATAACGGACCGGGCTGGACGTTATACATCATCAATGCTCCCATTAATATAGCCGTAGTCCCTGATCCTGGAATACCTAAGGTTAATAAGGGGATCATTGCCCCGCCTGATGCCGCGTTATTCGCCGATTCTGGTGCTGCAACCCCTGCAATGGTTCCTGTTCCAAATTTTGATGGCGTTTTCGAGATCTTTTTTTCAAGGATATAAGAAAAGAAGGAAGCTAGTGTTGCCCCAGCACCTGGTAATATGCCCACAAAGAATCCTAAGAGCGAACCTCGGGCAATAGGTCCTGCGGATTCTTTTAACTCAGCTTTAGATGGAAGTAAATTATTAATTCTTGCAATCTCAGTATCTTCCTCTTCTTTTTCCAAGATGGTCTTAAAAACCTCACCAACCGCAAACAACCCTACCGCAATCGTTAAAAACTCAATTCCCTGATATAGCCACGGAACATCAAAGGTAAATCTAGCAATTCCAGATACATTGTCGATTCCAATCGTACCAAGTAATAACCCAAAGATAGTCATTATTAATGCTTTTGTTACGGATTTTCCAGCTAATCCACTGACAGCCCCCAGTCCTAAAAGCATTAAGGAAAAATATTCGGCCGGACCAAACTTAAGTGCGACAGCTGATAATGGTTTTGCTAATGCAATCAGTGCCACCAGGGTAATTATCCCCGCCACGAAGGAACCGATTGCTGCAATAGATAGGGCACTCCCTGCTCTCCCTTTCTTGGCCATCTGGTAACCGTCCAATGTCGTCACGACAGAGGAAGATTCTCCTGGTGTATTTAATAGAATGGAAGTGGTCGATCCGCCGTACATCGCTCCATAATAAACTCCAGCGAGCAGAATAATTGCGCTTGTTGCTGCATGTTCTGGCGGGAGGCCGCCTGTAATGGATGCGGTTACCGGAATAAGAAGAGCAACGCCACTCATCGGTCCAATCCCAGGAAGCACACCAACAGCGGTCCCAATTAAAACGCCAACAAAAGCAAAAAGGATATTATACCAAATAAGTGCCGTTTGGAATCCTTGAAATAAATAATCTAGTGTACTCATGCTTCAATCTCCTTTCCAAAAGCCTTCTCTTTAACTACTGAAACCAAATTGGCCAATCTGGCAGTGTACCTTTTAAAACTTCTACATATAAAAAATAAACAAGTCCTGAAAAACATGCAGAAATGAGAAGGGAAAGAATCACTTTTGAACGTTCCATCGTTTGAAAGCAAACGAATAAAAACAGGAAGGTTGTGATGACATATCCAATCGTTTCCAACGTCAATATGTAAACCAATGTAGCAACAAAAATGATTAAGAAAGGCTTGTACTGCAACTTTTCCTTCGTCCCCTGTTGATTCTTCGTAACGAATGTTTCATAAAATAAACGGATACTTAATAAAACGAGTGCGCTGCCAAGAATCAATGGAAATATATCAGGCCCAACGGCACTTCCATAGGAAGAACTTCCAAGACTTCTGCTCCCAATGATAAAAAGAACACCTACGGCGAGAAACAAGACTGAAGCGATGTAATCAAATTTTAATTCCATTTTTAATCCCCCTTCAGAAAAAATAGAGGAAGGAGAAAGTTAACTCCTTCCCGAGGAAGGAGCGAGTTCCTCCTTCCCGTCTTCTTTACTTTTGCATTCCTAGTGCAGTTAATAATTGCTGGACCTGGCTTTCTTGCTCTTCTAAGAACTTTTTGAATTCAGAACTGTTTTTATACTCTAGTTCCCAGCCTTGCGTCTCTACTTCTTTTTTCCATTCAGGAGAGTTAACGAGCTTATCAATAGATTGTTCCCAATATGACTTGGCTTCTTTAGACATTTTTTCCGGACCAAACACCCCGCGCCAAATCGTAAATTCTGCGTCCACACCCTGTTCTTTTGCAGTTGGAACATCTTTAAAATCACCGGCTAAACGCTCTTCTGAGGTAATCGCCAACACGCGCACCTTACCTGCCTTTAAAAATTCTTTAACACTTGAAGCATCGGTACCAATTACATCTGCGTTACCTCCAAGGAGTGCTGTTATGGCTTCCCCGCCCCCATCATAGGAAACGTATT
Organism: Neobacillus niacini NBRC 15566; assembly: GCF_001591505.1. GTDB lineage: Bacteria > Bacillota > Bacilli > Bacillales > Cytobacillaceae > Neobacillus > Neobacillus niacini. The sequence continues at coordinate 66,100 of NZ_BCVA01000008.1, read as the reverse complement.
TCACTTTTGTTGGATCCACTCCATACTTATAAGCAGGTAAAATGGAAATTAAATGGTCCATAGATCCAGGTGCAGATCCGCCTGCAAATGTTAGTTTACTAGGATCTTTCTTTACCTCTTCTAAAACGGATTTTAAGTCTGTGAATTTGGAATCTGCTTTTACCACAATCGCCCCAAAATCTTTTGTAAGCTGCGCTAATGGTGTTGTATTTTTATAGCCATATGGGCTGTTTCCTTCTTTTTTCAGATTGTTAATCACAATCGGTGGTGAATTAACAAAGAGCATGTCATTATTTTCAACTTGCTGGGTAGCATATTCAGCCATAAAGACTGCACCGCCGCCGCCAGGCTTATTTTCAACCGTCATAGGCTGATCAACGATTTTCGTTTCACCTAGTACTTTTACGAACGCACGAGCGGTTAAATCCCATCCGCCCCCTGCCCCTGATGGCGCCACAACTGTAACCGCTTTCGTAGGGTAGCCGGTACCTTCTTCCTTCTTTTCTGTACTACCTGTCTCTTTACTGTTGCTGCAAGCACCAATACTTAGAGCCAATGCACCTGCAACCATTACTGCTGAGATTTTTTTGATAGAAAACATTTCATTTCCCCCTTGTAAACGTTTTCTTAATTTTACAAAACTTTTGAATATTTAATAGATTATACATTTAAACAGCATTAAAAACTTATTAACCATTTTGTTCATATTGTTCACGAAGTGTATGCAGATCTTTAGAATATAAAATGGCTGTATCGGAGAGGATAAAATCGAGGTGTTTATATGAATCTACAACGTGCCAAAGAAATTCTATTAGCCGACCAAGAAATATCCGTTCACTATCATGGAATTCCTGTGTGGATTGAAAGTATAGATGATACATCGATTAAGGCGGTTGTATCTGAAAGAGGAATTCATAGTGAAAGACAAATCGTACCGATTAATGATTTGGAAGAAACGGGAGAGTATTACACTGAATAATGAAAACATGTACATCTCCATATTCAACTACTAAAACTGCATAGCTGGTCAAAAAAATCCCACCTTTAGGTGAGATTCAGGCTGTCGAGAAAGTCTCGACAGCCTTTATTTTGACTATGATTAAAAAGGGACTAGTACGATTTACCATCAAGATCCTGTATTAAGGACAAATCCTTATTCGCTGTCTGGCGATTCGTCCTCAAGACCCTGTATTGAGGACAAATCCTTGCCCGCTGCACTGGTAATTTGTCTTCAAAAGCCCGTATTGAGGACAAATCCTTCCTTGGTGCTCACACGATTTGTCCTTAAGACCCCGTATTGAGGACAAATCCTTCCTTGGTGCTCACGCGATTTGTCCTTAAGACCCCGTATTGAGGACAAATTATTACTTGCTGCTCATGCGATTTGTCCTCAAAATAGCATAAAAGTAAAAAATTGCCAAGAAAGATACCTTTCTCGACAATCTGAATCCCACCTTTAGGTGAGATTTTTTTGTTTCTACTAGTTCCCCTTTTGCCTCAAATATCGTTTATCATTCATAAATAAACTCCAAAAGTAAATGAAGCCCGGGAAAAGAATGGCAAATCCAACGATATAGGTGATAAACACGGCTTTAAATGAGTTAGGGTCTGTAAAGGCCGACTCAATCGTAACATTTGGATAGATGATATAAGGTAAATGGGCCTTGCCATATACATAGCTAGCAATGAGGTATTGAATGGTAACTGCAATGACAGCGAGTCTTGGCATGCCTCGTACCCCTTTTTGAAAAGGATTGGACGCATATAATCCGTAACCGATGATTAAAAAGAACCCAACCGAAATCAATAGTAAGGGAAGATCTTCCATCATTTTAGTATATAACCATCCCACTTCACTTTTTAGCGTCAGCATAATCAGTAATGCCATTATTAATGAGATCGGTCCAAGTATTTTTCCATCGCGAAGGTAGACACGATATGCCTCCATTTCATTCGAAGCCTTGGAATAATCGGCTAATAGTAAAGATGAGAGAAAAAGTGTACTCGTGATCGCAAACCCAATAAAGGCATACTCATTGGGGCTCGTAAAGAGCTTACTTAGGTTTAAATTGGCATTGCCATTTACAATATCAACATAGTGACCATGTGTAATCGGCAATACACTAATTAACAGGCCGGGAATAATGATTCCTGCAATACCAGAAATGTAGGTTAACGGCTTTTTGTATTCCGTAGCAATGTTTGAAAAAACTAAAAAAGCACTCCGTAATGCAAGTAATAGAAGGATCAAGCTCCCAGGAATCAATAATATCGTCCCTAAAATATTGGCCGCACTTGGAAAAAGGCTATAGACAGCAACAACCAACGCAACAATAAAGGTATTTGTCACTTCCCAAGTTGGAGATAAATAGCGATTGGCAATGTTCGTTGCTTTCGTTTTTTCCCGATTAATGTAAACCATTGACCAAAAGCCGGCTCCAAAATCCATTGTGGCCATAACTGCATAAATAAACACGAACCCCCATAGCACGGTAATTGCAATAAGAGCATCAGCCATACGTTTCTCCTCCTATGAATTTGAACTAAATAATGGGGTGCTTTTTTTCTCAGCACGCTCGATATCATCTAATTCTGTGTTTTTTCTAAAGAAATAGAGTAATACGAACACCACAGAAAGCCCTAGGATGATGTAAACAACAATAAACGATATAAATAGAGGGCCTAAGTTGGTTGCCGTCGTTGCAGACTCTGCCGTCGATAAGATGTGGTAAATGACCCACGGCTGACGGCCGGTGCACGCAAAAATCCATCCACATTCAATGGCGATGACAGCCAGAGGACCTGTCGTTACCAGCCCCCAAAGCATGAGCCTTGGATAATGTGATTTTTTCAAAAATTTCCTCCATGCAAAAACAAGTAAAGGAACCATGATAAGTGCGGATCCAATAAACACCATCCCATTAAAAAGAGTATGGATAAATAATGGCGGCCACAGTTCCTCTGGATAATCGTTTAAGCCGACAACTACCGTATCAAAGCTGTTTCCCGCAAGAAAACTTAGCGCCCAAGGTATTTCAATAGCTCCTTTTATTTCCTTTGTTTTTGGGTCGGTAAAGCCACCTATGGCCAAGGGTGCATGGGATTGTGTTTCAAATAACCCTTCCGCTGCAGCTAATTTTTCCGGCTGGTACTTATGAAGGTATTGAGCAGATTCATGTCCATTTAAAGCCGTTAGAAAAGCAAAAATCCCGCCTACAACAAGACTTAGAACTAGTGCTTTTTGATGAAATAAATATACTCGCGATCCGATTTTATTTTTCATCATTTTAAAAGACGCAACAGAAGCAACCACAAAAGCTCCTACTACATAGGCAGACAACGCCACATGTCCGGCTGTAACAAAAAAGCTTGGGTTAAAAAAAGCTGCCCAAGGGTCAATGTCGAGAAATTTCCCATCTTCATAACGGAAACCTGCCGGTGTACCCTGAAAGGCATGGACATTGGTAATTAAGACTGCAGAGGACAATGCCCCAATTGCCACTAAAACTAAACTAACGATTCGCATCCAAGGAGCTATTCTTTCTGCTGCATAGACGTAGATCGACATAAACAATGCCTCAATAAAAAAGGCATAGATTTCGATTTGGAAAGGAAGAGGCATTACTCTACCTATCACTTCCATAAAACCTGGCCAAAGTAACGATAATTGTGTACCCGCAATCGTACCGGTGGGAATCCCAACGCCCAGTAAAACTGCAAATGCTTTAGTCCAGCGTTTTGCCATTACTACATAATCTTGATCTTTTGTTTTTTGATAGAGAAGTTCTGCAGCTAAAATCATCAGCGGCAAGCCAACTCCTATCGTGGCAAAGATAATATGAAAAGCCATGGTTGTTCCAAATAAGGAACGGGCTATTAAGATGTCACTCAAAAATAGTTCTCCCCTCACGTAGTATAGTCTTGATAATTATTTCCAAAAGGTCCAATAATATGTAAACTTGTGTTTTCTAACATCTTATTTATGAAAATACGCTACCAATAAAAAATCTCACCTCCAATTTGAAGGTGAGATACATTTATATTACATATTATGACCCATAGTAGGCATGTTAGAAACGATTGTTGGATCGACCATTCCAGCAATCATAGCAATGTGCGCAAAAATCAGGAACATACCTACAAAGGTTGCGTGAACTTTTAACTTTCCTTCTTGTGTTTTGTTTTTATAAATCAAATTTAAATCCAAAAGTGCCATGCCCAGCAATGGGACAATCCCTAATAGGTAAAACCCTACTGCCACTACATCAATCCAACCATGCCATTCTCCGTTTGATGTAATCGGTAAAACAGCATTAAAGAATAAGTAAATAAAAATACCAGTGAAATAAATTCCTACAAAAATAGATGTTATTTTGTTGACCAATCTTAATTTGCCAGTCAGATTTCTAGTAAACAAAATCGCTAATTCTGTTACAGCGATCGTTTCCGCACAGATAACCGGAATGGCCATAAAAATAATCAGGTTCCATGGTTGATTGTCTGCTAGCAGGCCCATATAATGTGTCATGTTCATATGCTTTATCCTCCTAAAAATTTCTTTATTCTGTTTCTCTGCAGATTGATTGTAGGTTTAGGATATAAAGTTTAGATGAAGAAACTGTGACAAAAACATGACATATCCTCTACTTTATGATTATGGGGTAATTTTTAATTAGCATACAAAATAGAGCTGACGGAAATATACCGCCAGCTCTATTTCCATTAAATTTTTAAACAGCGGAAAGTACAGGTGTTCCCCGCTACACCAAATTAATTCGTAACAGCTTCTCGTTTGCGCTTTTTCTCCATTTGCTTTTCGTGAGCGCGGGTGTGGGCACGGTGGCGATCTTCTTCCACTTCATCAGACATTTGAACACCCATAGGGACTGTAGTAGTCGCTATTTCTTTGAGCCCTTTCAGGTCTTTCTCAAAAACAAATGATGCTCTTGTTGAAATATCTGCTCCATGCTCGGTTACAAATGGGACGACACGGTAATCTGCACGCCATTGTTCAGGGGTTACCTGGCAACGAACGTAACCGCGGTAATTATTAAAGAATTTGATGTGTGGGTTATCCGCTAAAGTTTTAGCCGTGTCTGCACGCCAATCTGACCCGTTTCCACCCGAAGTAATGGATGTTCCTACAAACTCTGCTCCGAGAATCCGAGATTCTGGATTGTTGTAATCAGCCAAAAGGTTAGAAGCCCAGCTTGCATGGACATCTCCTGTGAGAACAACCACATTGTTGATGTTATTGTCAGCAACGAAATCCGTAATGCGCTGACGTGCGGCCGGATAGCCATCCCATGAATCCATGCTGTATTTCGGAGCAGTGATGCTTCCAGTTTTGCGCTGGGCAAAGAATATTTGTTGAGCAAGGACGTTCCAATTAGATTTTGTGTTTCCTAGATTGTCAAGCAACCATTTTTCTTGTTCAACTCCAAGAAGAGTGCGCTTTGGATCCAATGATTCCGGTGTATGAGCTTTTGATCCATCACCATTCGCTTGGTCATCACGGTATTGACGTGTATCAAGAACATAGAAGTTCGCCAAATCACCATATGTGAAATCCCTGTATAATTGCATGCCACCATCGTGAGGCAAAGACGACCTTCGGAGCGGCATATGTTCGTAATAAGCTTGATAAGCAGCAGCACGGCGTTTGATAAATTCTTCAACAGACTGGTCTTTTTCCGGAATGACATTTGCGTAGTTGTTTTCCACTTCATGGTCATCCCATGTAACCACCCACGGGAATGCCGCGTGTGCAGCTTTGAGGTGTTCATCTGAACGATACTGAGCATGACGATTGCGATAATCTTCAATCGTGATAATTTCGTCACCTTTATGGGCACGGACATTACCCGTTGGTGATAGATACTCGTTCGTACCGTATTCATATATGTAATCGCCAAGATGGAATACAAGATCAAGATCCTCTTTTGCCAAATGCTTGTACGCAGTAAAATAGCCGTGTTCATACTGCTGACAGGAAGCGAATGCGAAAGTCATGCTTGCTACATTGGTACCTGGTGCTGGTAAGGTTTTTGTTTTTCCAACAGGACTTAGTTCATTTCCGGTCTTGAAACGATAAAAATAAACACTATTTGGCTTCAGACCGCTCACTTCTACATGGACTGAATGGGCGAGATTAGGAGAAGCATGTTCGGTCCCTCGTTTGATTACGTTTCGGAAGTTTTCGTCTGTTGCAAGTTCCCAATTAACAGGAACAACGTGAGCTGGCATTCCTCCACCATTTAGTGGATCCGGTGCCAACCTTGTCCATAATACGACACTGTCTGACAGTGGGTCGCCGGAAGCAACACCAAGAGTAAAAGGATATTCGCTGAAATTTGGAGCCGCATCTACTTTAAATCCTCCAAGTGATTGAGCGATTGTTAGACCAAGGGACAGTCCTGCGATCTTTCCAGCTCCAGAAAGAAAGCTTCGACGGTCTAAATTCTTGTTCAAATTTTGTTTGTTAAACTTCCTAATCATTTCATCCAAATTGGTCATGATTTCTTCCCCTCTCAGCATACATATTTCTACTTCGGCTTTGATTATAGCCAAGGTTTGTTAAAATATTATGAAGTTTGTAAATAAAGAAATAGTATGATGTTTGATAGGTGGTTCATTTATAATAGGCCTTTCAATTTAGATGGGGATAAGAAATTACAACAATAATTGGGAATTCTTTCAATCAACGGCAAATTTTATCGATTTTAAATAGCCTTTTCCTCCTGTTTTTCTTCATATTATTTTCATAAAAAACTTACAAACTATCACTCTATTAAAATGTACAAGTCACTTACTTTTGCTATCTTAGGTGCCTCTTAAACAAAAAAATCCCACCTTCTCTACAGAAAGTGAGATTTTTACGTTTGGTTCCTTTATCATTGTGTTACCTTACCTGAGAAACTTCCTCCCCCTGGTAAATCCGAAAGGCCGGAACAATCGTGTCAGATACTATTTCTTTTCCTTTTTCACGAATGAAATCCAATTTATAATAGGCGTCGAATCGTTGACTAATTTCCGTTTTCACTAGCTCTGGCGGCGTAACCACAATGAATTGGAACTTCAGTTTTTCAGCAACGGCGAAAATCGGGTCAAGGACATGTGCGGATGCCGCTTGTCCGAACGGATTATCACAGACTAATGGAACCCAGCTATGGTCGGTTTCACTTTTAACCGATAATAACATCATCATCATCACCATTCGTGCTGATAACTTTTGTCCGCCACTGCCGTCTGATTTCGTCTTAGAACCTTGATTGATTGTCTGCCAGGTTGAATAATGCTCTCTTTGCGGCTTCCCGTACATAAAGGCATTATCCGTTCGCATGTTGTAAACCAAAAGCTCAGGATAACGATTTCGAAGTGACACAAATAATATTTGCTCATCACTAATCAGCTGTTTAATTTCTTCGTCTAAGGCCCGGTTATGATCATCAATCATAACAAATTGTTTCGTGATTTTGTTAATCGCAGAAACAAAATGCTGTTTCAGCAGTGGTTCGATATCTTCAGGCTTTTTAGGTAAGATATCTTCTTTAAGCTGGACGAGCGGGAAAGATCCTCGTTCATTTTTCAGTTTCATTTTCGCCACCATCGAACGAATTGCCTCTGAAATGCTCATCACTTTCATGCTGGCACGGCTGGCCCAGAAGTTTTGCGCCTTCTCTGCCCTTTCCTTATCTCGTTCTAATTGTTCCAAACCACTTTGTGAAAAACGCTTCATATTTTTAACAATGGTTTGGATATGCGTATAATGCCTCGTATCCAAATGGTCAAGGGTGGTTAGTACTTCATTTTTAAAACGAACTTCCCAATCCTTCCCTTCAATCGTAAGCTTGAGATTGCGCAATGATTGGTCAATCTTCGCATGTTTTTCCTGACCTTCTTCTTGAACCGCTTGATGTTCTTCACACCAAGACAAGATACATGCCTTACCTTGACTCTTAATTTTTTCAACATCATTATTCGTAAATACAGCTGCTTCTTCTTTAAGGATAACCGATAGGGTTAATAAGTCTCCTTCATAGCCAGCTATATTCGTTTCTGTTTCTTTTTGAACCTTCTCAGCCTTCTTTACTTCCTCTTTCGTTACTTTTGTTTGGTCTTTAATCTCTACTTCTTTGACTTCTAAATCAAGGTCTTCCCAGGTTTCTGGCTGTTTTTCATGTTTTTCTATCTTTTTACCTAATTTGTCACGCTGTTCAGTCGCGTGCTTTAAGGAAGTTTCCGCCACCGTTACCGCAGTTCCTTGTTCCCGTTCTTCTTTTTCCGCTGCCTTTGCTTCCTTCTGAGCATTTTGCAGCATGTTTTCTAATATACTAATCGGTTCCTCCGGTTCGGCTGCTTTATTCCACTCCTCATCATGGGTATGGAGTTTTTTCTCTAATTTCTTCTGCTGCTTTTGCTCCGTTTCTTTCCTTGCTTGAAGAACGAGTAATTCCCTAGCTTGTTCTTCTTTGGATTTTTGCAGCTGCCTTAGCTCCCCGATACTTCCGTTTATCTCTTGTAATAAATGTGGTGAAAGCTTAGGAACCTCTTCACTTTGCTCCGCTTTTTGTTCGGCAGGAAAAACGGCTTCTTCAATAAAGAAGGCAATTTCCTTTATATTTTGTTCGGTGGTAAGTTTCCATTCTAGGTATGTTTGATTCCACTGATTTTGCAGTTCAACGGTCTGCTGGTGCTCTTTACCTATTTCTTGTTGCTGAAGTGTCAAGGCTTCCTTCTGTTTTTCTTTTTCCAGTTTTACCCGTTTATTTTCTAAGTGAAGCGTTTTTTCCTGATCAAAACCCTCTAATGTCTCAACATTTTTTGAAAATTTTTCTATCTTCCCTTTTGTCTTTTCCAGCTGTTCTCTTAACGCAAGCTGTGATTCTTTTTCTTTCTCTTCTTGTGTCTTAATTTCCTGTAGCTTCGTTTTCAAAGAAAGAAGAGTGTTTTGTTCCTGAATCATCGCTTTTTCGATATCACTAGAAAGCTCACTTGATGAAAAACGATCGATTTCTTTTAAAACACGACGCAAGGAGGTTTCTGTTTTTTCAATTTCAAAAAGGGTATCTTTCTTGTCTTCAATTTGTTTTGTAATATTTATTTTCCAGCTGGTAAATTGATTTTTATCGGTTAAAAGCTCTTTCTCTTTTCCGTTAATGATGACAAAGGTTGGTTGTTGCTGTTCATTGTTCATTTCCTCACGCAAGAAAATCGGAACAGGACTCTTAAACATTCTTCCTGAGAGAACCTGCTGGTTAATTTTTTGCCATTGCTGCCCGCTTACGACCAAACCGTATGGAAGCAGCGGATCGTTAATAAGGGTATTCGCCAATTCTTCGGGACTTAAAGATTGAAGAAATTGAGTTCCATAAAAGACATCAATTCCAGTCTTCTCATCAATCCATTCCTTTAACTCTTTCACATCTTTATTGGCAATCCAAAAGGGCTCATCGTTTAAGGAATAGTCAAGTTGTGTTTCCCAAAGTTCTTTTTTCATTTGTTCTGCTTGTTGTCGGTTATTGCTCAATATTTCTTCTATTTGCAGGCTATACTTGGATAAGAGAGAGTGCGTTAACGGTGCTGTAACATCATCCAGTAAACCATGCAGCCGATCTACTAGTTTTGCTTCTCTTTCTTTTTGCTTTTCATTTGCAAGGCTTAATTCCTCATATTTCTCTTCTGAATACTGAATCGATTGAACGTGTGTACCATGGGAAGTGGCCAACTTGTTTTGCTTTTCACTAGATTCCTTATCCTTTGTATGCAGCTCTACTAATCTTGCATTTTTCTCATCAATTTGCTTCAAGAAACTGTCAGTCAAGCCCTTTAAATCATAAGTTAAGCGGTCGCCAAATTCCTTAATGAGTGCTGCTTCCTTAGAATCAAAGTTATGCATTTGCGTATAAAGAAAATCAATTTCAGAACTGAGCTGAGCAATCTCTGTCGTCTTTTGTTTCTCCTGCTGCGACAGCTCTTTTGCTTTTTTAGTTAAGAACTTTTGATACCCTAGATACTGTTTTATCCCTTCTTGTATCGATAGAAAAGAATGATTCCATTGTTCTCTCGCTTCTTTTTTAATTTCGTCCATTCTTTGATTCACTTGCTCTAACCCGCTATTTTGTTCCAATGTTGCAATCTGCTGAGAGAGGGAAACAATACTCTGTTCATTTTCATTCCATTCTTTCAATAACGCTTGAAAAGCAAGCTGTTCTTTTCGTTCCTGTTTTTCTTTCACAACACTTTGTAAGGAAACATGTTTTTCCTTTTCTTGTACTAATTTCTTTTCCCAATCCATGACGTCTCTGTGAGCTTTTGCAAACTCCAAATTATCCTTTTGATAACGTAAATCTGCTTGCTTAATGATTAGTTTCTCTATGTCTTTCTGCAGAGTAAGCAAACCTTCCTCTTCTGTTTGCTTCAAATGCTCCAGCGCACCTAGAAGCTGCCTGCCAGTTTGTATACTTGCCTGAACAATTTCTTTATGTTCTACCCCTTTAGCTAAGTGCTCTTCAAATGGGACAATGTCTTCTAAAAACTCTTTATGAGCTTGCTCTCTTTTCAATAGGACAGGCAGATCCTTTGCGATACTGGCCTGACTTTTGAATATCTCCACTAGATCGTTCTTTTGGTGTTCGGTTCGATGTAAGACCTGACTTACGGTTGGAATGATTCGTTTTTGGAACAGGGAATGATCATCCTCAGCTCCCTCGAAGTATTTTCCAACGCCGCCTTCATCTTTATTAATGTCCTTCATAATATCCCAGTCTTTACGGTTAATGCCGTATGTATCAAGAATGCGATAATGCTTTTTCGTATCTCGGTAAACGTCATATCCATTCCACTTTAAATAGTCTTTTAAGCCTTCGGTTTCAGCCACCTCACCATTTTCATAGAGCGGAATATGCTCAATGGAAGCTTCTTCCTTCCGTTCAAATTCTCTTGTATAGAATGTTATATTAGGAAGAATCTTAGCTTCCTGTTCTAATGTTTTATTTTCGTTTTCTTCACTCATCGAAATCCGCTGCTCAGCTGAAAACATTCCTCCAGTTATCAAATGGCGGTGGTCCGCACCGTCCAACTCCCACTGAATGAGAACATGAAAAGTATAGGGAATAAATTGCTCTTTATTATTAAAAAAGAACTGCTGGTAATAACGATTGTTTTGCTTTCCCCAAGAGGTACCTGGTTTAAGTATCTGGAAAATGGTCTGAAGAAACACACCTTTCCCGCCGCCATTCATCATCGCAATCAGCCCATTTGTGGATGTCTCCTCATTATGGAAATTAAACGTGGTATCTTTATATTGCTTTTGCATGCCATCATACTTGAGGCCGACAATTCTAATTCGATGGATTTTCGGCATGCTCATCCTCCTCTGATGTCATTAACTTTTTAAAAAGTTCATAACGGTCATAATCATGATACAAGTATTCAATCCGTTCAAAAAGTTCTTGTTTTGGAATGACCTTAGCGATATCGTCTCGGTCCAATATGACGATAAGCCCCTCACTCTCTAATAAGCGCATAGCACCGGCAATTAAACCAATCCTAGTTCGTCTATTGCCCTTTTTTAACCCAAAATCGTCACTATCGACCTCCATGTATTTCCATGTAATCACCACTTCCTTCATATCAATTCGTTCTTCTTCTCCAAAGGTGGGTTGATTTTTAAGCAGGCTCTCCCATTTCATGATGAGATCATTTACTTGGCGTTCTAATGCATAAAAGCTAATGCCTTCTCGCTTCGTGCGGATTTTTGCAGCCTGGTTTCGATCGATGGCTGCCAAAAAAGACATAATGATAATGCTGATAAGATGAAAATGTTTTTTCGTTTCCACTTGCTTATGCTTATCTTTTAAATGGGTAAAATTGGTTGCAAAGACCGAACCCGTTGGCTGAACCACTAAATGGATGCGTTTAGGGGCTTCAATGATATATGTACCGGATTCGTCTGCTAATAATAGTACTGTCTGTCTTACTTCCGGATCAAAATAGGTTTGGAAGTGTTCACTATTTTCATCAATTACTTTTTCTTTTAATAGAGTAAAATAGACAGCTGATGCTTTTTTGATTGTTTCTGCATTCATCACTTATTCTCCTCTACACAAATTTTAAAAGGGGTCATTTTCGTTTGATACCACAGAAAAGGTTCCGCCTGATGATCGAACATGGTATAGATTTTTAAGCCTTCAAACATTTCAAATTGTGGATATTCCTTCATTAGTTTATAAAGAAGAATTTCCCTCTCATCGCTTAAGGTTTCTTCCTTTCGATGGAGCACTTGGACCTTCAGCGGCTTTTTATCGAACATCATCCACAAATCAATCGTTTCAGATTCTTCAAACCATAAGTCCTGCACTTCTAATGGCAGCTCTTTTAAATCGGTTAATGAAAATTCACCGTTGGTTTGTAAAAACTGAAATACATAACTCCATGCCTTGATAACAGAATCCCAGTTGGTCACTCGTAGTCTGGTGATTCCTTCTTCTTGTTCCTCTTCAATGATTGTATCAGTTACTTGTTTTTCATTGAGTTCTTGCTCACCCCAAATCCAGTCAAGCGGCAAGATAAATTCATTCTTCGGTGAGAATAAAGGAGATAGTAGTTTTTCTATGACAGTGAAACGTTGAACGCCTTCCTTCATTAACCAATTTTCATAAAAATGCTCTCGAAATGAAACGAGACTGTTTTCCCAAAACAATGAAGGGTTTTCAGCTTTTAATTTCATCTCATAGGAAATATTTTGAATGACGAGTTTGGCAAAACGATCATGCAGCTGCCTAGTATGGCCAATTTTTTCTTGAAGTAGAATCAATTCTTTTTGAATAAAATCATCTTCTTCGTTTCTTCGTTTTGTCTTATCTATCATACTAGTAATCGTCCGGAAGTGATTTTTCTCTTCTTCAAATTGCTTCTCAATTTCAACACGATTGTCTGCCCTTTGCCATTCATCTTCAATTAATAAGATTTTGGGATTATTAATCATTTCCTTTTGAAAGGAGAATTCCTTTGCCATTAGGCGGTTCACACGTGAAATGAGATGATCGAGGTTACGAGTGGCTTTTCTGAAATTACCGTTTTTAATCAACTGCATACTGTAGAGTTGTTCAATCGTAATCGAGAATTCCTCTGCCATTTCCCTGCTCATAAAAATCATTTCCTGAGCGACATCGGTGAGTTTATATACAATGGATCCGCCCATCTCCAAATTCGTATATAATTCATCCATGGTGACATATCGAAAGGTTTGTGTCTCCCAGGATTGTTTTATTTCATCGTAATATAAGGCTTCAAACGGTTTACTATACTCTTCTTTACCCTGATAAAGGAGCCCGCTTGTAATCCGTTCAATTTGCTTTTCGTCTGCTAATAGTTTCATCTGTTTAATAGAATCTTCCACCATATACTTAATATCTGACTTACGACGATGATCATCATCATTTAATTCACGATAAAAGATGGTGAGAAGAACTTGCATGAGAATGGTTTGGATATGTGGTTTCAATTCCCCTACTTCCATTCCCCTGCCAAGCTCAAACAGTGGATTTAATCGTTGGATTCGCTGGGCAAATCCTTCCCATGATTCGTTCACAGCCATCTCCTCCATGTTTCGATGTTTAAAACCTCTTGCGGAATCCGTTTATTTTCCTGCCATAATTGCATTAATAGATTTTGCTCCTCTTCGGTAAACCATTGAAAGAAGGCGTCACGGTATTTAAGATTCTGTGTTTGGCCTTGCTTTTGCTCATTTCGCTGATCTATACATTTAAGCATTTTTCGATAAATTTTTAAGGCAGGCTGAATACAGCAATCCGAATACTTTTCGATAAGCCGAATGAGGATGCCGTATCCTGCAACATCCAAATCACCTGCGTAATAGAAAAGATAGTTTTTGGCTGGAAACATTCGGAAGAAAAAAGAAAAGCTCCGTTCAATCTTAGTCCCTTCACCGTAAATAATCAGTTCAGGTTCATAATCAAGTTGATTGGCTTCCAATAACTTAATGGAAGTATGGAAAAAAGATAGATTCTCAACAATCAGTACCCGCTGAATATCGTTAATTTCTTTCCCTTGCTTCATCCAAAATACAAATGGCTCCCCGTAGTTAACCATTTTAAGACGCTCTTCTGATACTCCTATTCTAGCTAAAAATCCTTTCCCTTCAGGAAAACTATCACCGTCGAGTAGAAATTTTTCATGACCGAAGAGCTCCAAGCTTCTTTCTTCGACTGATACAATATCCCGTTCCTGACTGGATTGTAGAAACGAATATAAATGGTGGATTCGGTCCCATTCGTCTTTCGTTTGCCATTGGGGGTGCCGTTCATAAAAGGAAAAGTCAAACTGATCACTTAATTTCATCATCCCAAGACGATCCCATTTGGCTGATTGAACTTTTATATTAACCCAGTAATATAATGGCAGCCCTGGTGTTCTGCCATTATATTGATTATTTTGTATAGGAATAAGAATTCCCTCAGCTTGCAAGGCTTCAATGGCACGGTGGAACAATGCATACCCGTCCATTTCGAAATAATCATCCAAAAGCCTGCGCAACTGAATCTCTAAATCGTTGATATTAATCTTCTTTTTTTGTTTTGGGTGTTGAATATCAGCAATAAACCCTCTCACCCTTGTTTCAATGATGTCGATGACCATTCACCTACTTAAATCTCTTAGTTTCATAGGAATAGACTCCTATCATCCAATTTGGACATCCTTTTATTATAAACTAGTTGTGTGAAGGTTGGTAAATGGATTTTTTCTTACAAAAATTTCCCGTTCAAATAGGCACCGGTTAACTCATCCGCCAAGTCGCGGACCCTATGTGTTAGAATTTATAGAGTAGTCCTTTACTAGAAGTTCATGATTGTTTAATATGTAACATATTAGTTTTATACTATTTAAGAATTGTTTAAGGTTTATATTGGAGAATAAAAGGAATTGATAGACAAATAGAAAGAGGACACAAGCTCGGCTTAGTAGTCTTCTAAACCTGAAAGGAAGAGGCACCATGAAAAGGATTAAACTGTTACTTTTTCTACTGGCTATTGGGATTAGTACCATTTTTATATTAAAAGACAACGAAACCATACCTTCTAAAGCAACAAGCATAGAACAAAAGAAAGATGTACCCTTACCAACAGAGCTTCATCCCATCGTAAAGGAAAGAAGCGACCAATTAGTCCAACAAGCGGCAAAGATAGGAATTGTCGTTATGATTACGGACGGCTTCCGCAGTATAGAGGAGCAGAATACCATTTATGAGCAAGGTCGTACGGCAGAGGGCAATATTGTCACAAATGCGAAAGGTGGAGAGTCTTACCATAATTATGGGCTTGCGATTGATTTTGCTCTTGAAACTACTTCAGGAGACGTTATTTGGGATCGTCAATATGATCGTAATCAGAATGGAAAGTCCGATTGGTCCGAGGTAGTGAAAATAGCTAAATCACTAGGGTTTGAGTGGGGCGGAGACTGGAAAGGTTTTAAAGATTATCCACATTTCCAAATGGATTTTGGACTGACAATTGCGGATTTGCAGAATGGAGAAAGACCTGAGGATACATCTAACGTGGCGGATACCCAGTGATATTAACAATCACAAAAAACAAAGCACATTTGCGTCAGACGTACTTTGTTTCCTTTTATACTAATATACTCGGTTTCCGCTATTATATTGAAACTTTCAATCTATTTAATTACTTGAACATTTCTTGGGAGAAGTCCATTCCCTTTTCTCTAAAAATATCACTGCGCAGCATGATTCTCAGAGTATCGTTCCCTTCTTCTCGAATAACCTCGCTGCACGGGCACGATTCTCTCAGTATCGTTCCCTTCTTTTCGAATAACCTCACTGCACGGGCACGATTCTCTAAGTATCGTTCCCTTCTTCTCGAATAACCTCACTGCACGGGCACGATTGTCCATTACTTCCTTTCTCCTAGTGCATATATCAAAAAGCACAACCCTAATTAGATTGTGCTTCTTAATCAACAAATGCAAACTTTAGGGTTCACCCCAACAAGTATTTATGAACTTCCTGTGCAACTTCCCTGCCCTCGTTGATCGCCCAAACGATGAGGCTCTGCCCTCTTCTAGCATCACCTGCAGCGAACACTCCTTCAACGTTGGTTTTGAACTCACCGTATTTAGCCGCAACCTTTTGGTTGACTGCTTTCACACCGAATTGGCTTAACAGAGGCTGTTCCGTACCTTCAAAGCCGATTGCGATAAACACAAACTGCGCTGGCCATACTTTTTCAGTCCCCGGGATTTCTTTAAAATAATAACGTCCGCCTTCATCCTTCAATTTCTCCATTTGGATAGTGTGAAGTTCTTTCAGGTTCCCATTCTCATCTGCGACGATTTTCTTTGTTTGAATCGAATATTCACGAGGATCCTGACCAAATTTGGCTTCTGCTTCCTTATAAGCATAATCCATGGTAAAAACGTTCGGATACGCTGGCCATAAATTATCAGAAGTACGCTCACCAGGTAATTGCGGATGCTTCCCGAACTGAACGACACTCTTGGCTTTTTGACGAAGCGCTGTTGCCACACAGTCAGCACCTGTGTCCCCGCCGCCAATAACAATAACGTCTCTATCTTCAACATTGATAAATTGACCATCCTCAAAGTTTGAATCTAATAGACTTTTTGTCGCCATAGTTAAATAATCCATTGCAAAATGAATACCCTTTGCTTCACGGCCTTCAATCACTAAATCGCGCTGCTTCTGTGCACCCGTACAAAGAATGACCGCATCGAATTGTGCTTGAAGTTCTGCCGCTGTTATATCTTTACCCACTTCTGTATTCGTAACAAAGTCAATGCCTTCCTGTGTCAATAAACGAATACGGCGTTCTACAACATCTTTTTCAAGCTTCATGTTCGGAATTCCATACATCAGCAACCCACCTGGACGGTCGGCACGCTCATAAACAATTACGGAGTGGCCAGCTTGATTAATCTGATCTGCCGCTGCCAAACCAGCAGGACCAGAACCGATAATCGCCACTTTCTTTCCAGTCCGTACCCTTGGAATCCTAGGTGTAATCCAGCCGTTTTCAAAACCTTTATCAATAATTGCCTGTTCAATATTTTTAATTGTAACCGCTGGGTCGGAAATGGCTAACGTACATGAACCTTCACACGGAGCCGGACAAACCCTGCCTGTAAACTCAGGAAAATTATTTGTTTTCATCAGCCGGTCGAGTGCTTCTTTCCAACGGCCGCGGTAGACTAGATCATTCCACTCCGGAATCAGGTTGTGAATCGGACAGCCTGATGTTGCTCCTTGAATCTCCATCCCGGTATGGCAGAAGGGGATGGAGCAATCCATGCACCGCGCCCCCTGTATACGTAACTTTTCATCAGAAAAAGGAACCTTATATTCTCTCCAATCGTTTTGGCGTGTCAGCGGATTCCTTTCCCCTACTTTTTCGCGGGCATATTCCATAAATCCCGTTGGTTTCCCCATTGTTCCTCTCCCCTTTCTTAGCGGTTTGCAGCTTCCTGCTGTTTAGAATGTGTTAGTTTTGCAGAGGAGTTCGCTAAAAAGGCACTCATAACTGCTTCTTCTTCCGATAATCCTGATACTTTTTTCTCTTCAATCAAATCAATCATCCGTTTATAATCCTTTGGAATGACCTTGACAAATTTTCTGACACACTTTTTCCAGTCTTCTAGTACACAACTAGCCTTTACACTTTGAGTGTAATGGAAATGGTTTTCGATTAACTTTTTTAGCTCATCCTGTTCGGCAGGAGTTGAGACTGATTCAAATTCAATTAATTCTTGATTACATAAATGCTTAAATGCGTCCTTGTCTTCTGGTAACACGTAGGCTGTTCCGCCAGACATTCCAGCTGCGAAATTTTTGCCAACTTCACCCAAAATAACGACGCGTCCGCCCGTCATATACTCACACCCATGGTCACCAACGCCCTCAACTACGACATTTACACCACTATTCCGAACAGCAAAACGTTCGCCAGCACGGCCGTTAACATAAGCCTCGCCGCTTGTTGCCCCGATAAAGGCCACATTTCCAGCGATGACGTTTTCTCCAGAAGCAATCTTCGTATGCTCATCTGCTCTGACGATAATCTTTCCGCCAGAAAGACCTTTACCAACATAATCGTTCGCGTCCCCGGTAAGTTCAAGAGTCATTCCTTTTGGTACAAAGGCACCAAAACTTTGCCCTGCTGAACCGTTAAATCTTAAGGTAATGGTATCCTCTAAAAGACCTTCTTCACCATAGCGTTTGGAAATTTCACTTCCGACGATCGTACCAACCACACGATTGATGTTCGTAATTGGGAAGCGTAAATCAACAGGTGTTCCCTGTTCTAATGCCGGTTGAACAGCCGGTAGAATTTTTTGGATATCAAGAGATTCATTGATTCTATGATTTTGTGGTCGTTTAAAGGTACGTGCACCTTCAGGCTTGTAAAGCAATGCTGTCAAATCCAAATGCTTTGCCTTCCAATGGGCTTTTGCCCGCTCACTTACTGTTAGTACATCTGCTCGGCCGACCATTTCCTCAACTGTTCTGAAACCAAGTTCAGCCATAAGCTCGCGCACTTCCTGTGCAATAAAACGCATAAAGTTAACAATATAGTCTGCTTCACCCGTAAACTTTCTGCGAAGCTCTGGGTTTTGAGTGGCAATCCCAACCGGACATGTATCCAAATGACAAACACGCATCATCACACAGCCAAGGACAACCAGCGGTGCAGTTGCAAAGCCAAATTCCTCCGCTCCAAGCAAGGCCGCCATAACGACATCCTTGCCCGTCATTAATTTTCCATCTGTCTCAAGCACAACTCGATCCCGTAATCCATTCAGCATGAGCGTTTGGTGTGCTTCTGCTAATCCAAGTTCCCACGGTAATCCGGCATGTTGAATGCTCGTTTTCGGAGAGGCACCTGTTCCGCCATCATAACCACTGATGACAATAACATCTGCTACTGCTTTTGCCACACCTGCAGCTATCGTTCCAACTCCGCCTTTTGAAACAAGCTTTACGCTAATGCGCGCATCACGATTGGCATTTTTCAAATCATGGATCAATTGCGCCAAATCCTCAATGGAGTAAATATCATGGTGCGGCGGTGGAGATATTAAACTTACCCCAGGTGTCGCCCCGCGAACATCTGCAACCCATGGGTATACCTTGGTACCCATCAACTGGCCGCCTTCACCAGGCTTTGCACCTTGTGCCATTTTAATTTGCAGCTCTTGGGCATTCACAAGATAATGACTTTTTACACCAAAGCGGCCGGAAGCAACCTGTTTAATCGCACTTCCTCTGTTGTCGCCATTTTCATCTACCTCATATCGGCTAGAATCTTCTCCGCCTTCACCGGAATTGCTTTTTCCGCCTAACCGGTTCATGGCAATCGCCAATGTTTCATGAGCTTCCTTACTGATCGAACCAAATGACATTGCACCCGTTTTAAAACGGCGGACGATCGAATCCACTGATTCTACTTCTTCAATCGGCACAGATGTACGCGTTCCATTAAAGGAGAATAAGTTGCGCAAGAAGCCAAGTCTTTCTTCATTTGCCAATGTTGAATATTTTTTAAATAATTGATAATCACCGTTACGGCAAGCCCATTGTAACGTATGAATCGTTCCTGGATTGAATGCGTGGTGTTCACCATTATGTCTCCATTGGAAGTTACTTCCTGTTTCTAAAGTCTTGTCAGTTGATACTGTATAAGCTTGCGTATGACGCAGCTTCGCTTCTTCGGCAATAGTATCTAAACCAATTCCGCCAATCTGTGAGACTGTTCCAGTAAAGTAGGTATCGATGACATCAGAGCCAATCCCAACCGCTTCAAAAATTTGTGCACCGCGGTAGCTCTGCACGGTTGAGATCCCCATTTTTGACATGACCTTCACAACACCCTCCGTCATGGCATAGATATACTTCTTCACCGCTTCTTGATACGTGAATGGTATGGTTCCTTCCTCAACTGCTTGCTGATAGGTAGCGAACACAAGATATGGGTTAATGGCATCCACACCATATCCAAGCAGTACAGCAAAATGGTGAACTTCTCTTACTTCTCCGGTTTCAATGATGATGCTTGCCTTCGTTCTCAATCCTTCACGAATCAAGTGTTGATGAAGGGTGCTCGCTGCCAATAAAGATGGAATGGCAGCTTCTGTTGCATTCATATTTCGATCAGACAGGATAATTAAGCTGGAACCGCCTGCAATGGCTTTTTCTGCTTGATGGCAAATTTCCTTAAGGCTATTCTCTAAATCCTCTGTAAACAGGATATCGATTACTTGGCTTTTAAATGATTCGTTCGTTCTTAAATCTCCAAGCTGGCTGTTCGTTAGGATTGGTGTCTCCAACTGAATCCGACGGCAATTTTCTGCCGATGGATGAAGTAAGTTCCCTTCAGTTCCTAAATAGGAAATCGTCGAAGTGACAATGGCTTCACGAATTGAGTCAACCGGCGGATTGGTTACTTGGGCAAATAATTGCTTAAAGTAGTTAAACAAGTTCTGTGGCCGGTCTGATAAGACAGCAAGAGGCATATCATTTCCCATCGCTCCGAGCGGATCTTTTCCTTCTGTTACTGCTGGAAGGATATATTTTTGAATATCCTCATACGTATATCCAAAGGCTTTTTGAAGGGTCAGTATATCGGCCGGGATTTCTCCCTCAGCCTCTACGCTATCGCTCAATCGAACAAGCTGTTCATTTAGCCATTGCTGATACGGCTGTTGACTCGCTAACTGTGATTTGATTTCCTCGTCAGAAATAATTCTTCCTTCTTCTAAATCAATCAAAAGCATTTTTCCTGGGCGCAGGCGCTCTTTATATAAAACCTTTTCGGGTTCCACATCGATGACGCCAACCTCTGATGAAAAAATAATATAATCATCTTCTGTTACGTAATAACGAGCCGGACGTAATCCGTTCCGATCCAAAATGGCACCGATTTGTTTACCATCTGTGAAAGAAATAGCAGACGGTCCATCCCAAGGCTCCATTAACGAACTATGGTATTCATAAAAAGCGCGCTTTTCCTCTGAAATATGAGGGTTTTCAGACCATGGCTCTGGTACAAGCATCATGGCTGCGTGAGCTGGCTTTCGGCCAGCAAGCACCAAAAATTCGAGCGCATTATCCAAAATGGAAGAATCACTTCCATCGGTATCGAGAATTGGCAGTACTTTTTCTAAATCCGTTCCAAATGCTTCTGAAACGAATTGTTTTTCCCGCGCTTTCATCCAGTGAATATTTCCCTGAAGTGTATTAATCTCGCCATTATGAATTAAATAGCGATTAGGATGTGCTCGTTCCCAGCTCGGAAATGTGTTTGTACTAAAGCGTGAATGAACTAAAGCAAACGCTGAAACAAACGTCTCATCCTGCAAGTCCAGATAAAACTGATCAACTTGCTCTGGTGTTAATAACCCTTTGTAAACAATCGTCCTGCTAGAAAGACTAGCAAAGTAAAAACGATATTCTGAGGCCTTTGCCCATTTTTCTGCAAGTTTGCGAATGACGTATAGTTTGCGTTCAAACGCTAATGAATCCGTACCTTTTTCGTTATCACCAACAAACAACTGACGAATCACAGGACAGCTTTCCTGTGCCGTTACCCCTATTGGTTCTGCATTAACTGGGACTGTTCTCCAGCCAAGTACCGTTTGCCCCTCTTGTTCGACCATTTTAGTGATATATGTTTCAATTTCTTCCCGTTCCCCATCGTTCTTAGAGAAAAACAGCATCCCCACACCGTATTTCCCTTTTTGCGGTAAGTTGATTTCTGAACATTCTTTGCGGAAAAATTGATCCGGTATTTGAACCATAAGTCCCGCGCCATCGCCTGTAAGAGGATCACTCCCCTGTCCGCCGCGATGATCCAATTGACAAAGCATCTTTAGTCCTTTTGCCACAATATCATGTGTAGCATTCCCTTTAATGTGAGCATACAAGCCGATACCACAAGCATCATGTTCAAATTCTGGACGGTAGAGACCTTGTGCTTTTGGTAGTTGATGAAACGTCATATCTAATCTCTCCCTGTTAGTGAAATTGTCGGAATATTTATATCCACTATTCTAGGTTTTCTAATTAATACAAACAATATATAATTTATATCAAACCAATCTAAATTTTATATAAATAGAAGGAGGAATAGCATTGGAGCTTCGTCAATTACGTTATTTTATCGAAGTGGCAGAGCGGCAGCATGTGACGGAGGCCGCTGATCATCTAAACGTGGCGCAATCGGCGGTTAGTTATCAAATTACCAAACTGGAAGAAGAGCTAGGGGTTAAATTATTAGAAAGGGTCGGCAGGAACATTAAGATTACACAGGTCGGAAACATTTTTTTAGAATTTGCGAAAAGTGCTCTAAACACATTAGAAGAAGGAAAAGACAAAGTAGATGAATATCTTAATCCTTTAGGAGGCACGCTTCATATTGGGTATCCTTCGAGTCTTTCCATTTATTGGCTTCCAACTCTTATTTCGGCTTATAAAGAAGTTGCGCCAAATGTTAACTTCCATTTGCGGCATGGCTCCTATGCCTACTTAATTGATGCCGTTAAAAACGGTGAAATCGATTTAGCCTTTCTTGGTCCTGTCCCCATGAAGGAACCTGACCTTGAGACGAAGATTTTATTTATGGAAAATATCGCTGCATTGATTCCACAGCGTCACCCTTTGGCTGATAGAAAAAGTCTGTTTTTAAGTGACTTGCGGACAGATCCATTTGTCTTATTTCCAGATGGTTATGTCCTTCGAAAAATTGCTGTAGATGCCTGTCATGAGGCTGGGTTTGAACCGAATATTGTGTCCGAAGGGGAAGATATGGATGCTTTAAAAGGACTCGTATCCGCGGGAATCGGCGTTAGCCTATTACCTGAAAGTACTTTCTATGACTCTGTTCCCAGGTTCACAGTCAAAGTACCAATAGAAGCTCCAAAGGCCATGCGTACAGTTGGGGTTATCATTCCGAAACACAGAGACATAGGGCCTTCCGAAAAGAATTTCTATCAATTTCTCATCCAATATTTCAACCGATTGGATCAATTTAAATAATAAAGTAGTAAAACTTTAGCAGTGTTCGACAATAGAAAAAAGATAACGATATAATCAATTTCCGATTAATCCAAAATGGACATGGGAATAATAAACAGTGTTCGTGAATTTTAAAGCTAGAAAGGAGATAATCACATGCCACAAGGAGCTACTGAAACAAGTACCTTAAAAGTTGGTGATCCGGCACCGGATTTCACGGTGGAAGCCCATGGCGGCCGCAGAGTGACGTTAAGTGAATTCCGCGGATCCAAAAATGTATTTCTTTGTTTTTATCCTCTAGATTGGACCCCAGTTTGAGGAGCGCAAATGCCTTCATACGAGGATGATCTCCCTCGTTTTGAAGATTTTGATACCCAGGTCTTGGGTATTTCAGTCGATAGCGTTCACAGTCATGACGCATGGGCAAAATCAATTGGTGGAATTTCTTATCCGCTTTGTTCCGATTTCTATCCACATGGAGAAGTTTCGGAGAAATATGGCGTCCTTCGTAAAAACAAAGGCGAACCGGCATATGGAGCTTCAGAGCGTGCTCTCTTTATCATTGATAAAGAAGGAATCGTTCAATGGATTGATGTTCATCCACTTGATAAGCAGCCTGATAACGAAGAATTATTTGATGTTTTACGGAAACTATAAATCGAATAATGTTAGTAGAATATAAGGAGGCTGTGTGTGGAACTCTCAAGAAAAGCTATCCCATATACACCTAGTACCAAACCACTGCATGAAATGACCCTTATGATTGTTTCCACTTCTGGTGTTCATCTAAAGGACCAGGAGGCATTTAACACGGACCCTTCAGTAGGAGATGCGACCTTCCGCATTATTCCAGGAGACGTAAATTCAAAGGATTTAACCGTCACTCATGCAGCCCCAAAGGAGCATTATAATACAGATGCTCCGAAAGAGGATATTAACTGTGTTTTTCCTATTGATCGACTTCGGGAAATGGTAGACGATGGAGACCTAGGCGGGGTTGCCGAGAAACATATGACCATGATGGGTTATTCCATGAGATTAAACATTATCAATAAGGAAACAATTCCTGCACTCGTGAAAGAAGTAGTCCGTTCCAAAGCGGATGCGGTGCTTTTAACTGCCGGCTGACCGCTCTGTCATCGCACTGTAGTTACAGTGCAGCGCGGCATTGAATCTCAGGGAATTCCAACCGTATTAATTACGTTAGATGTAGAACAATCCAGTTTAATGAGGCCGCCGCGAGCTATCCATCCAGTGGGGTTCGAATTCGGACACTCCCTAGGAAAGCCTCATGATAAATCAACACAAATGAAAGTATTGATGGCAGCACTGGCAGAACTAAATGAAAGACAAGAGCCAGGAAATATACATGATGTACATTTTCCATCTTATTAAGGAATAAGAAGGGACGGCTTGATTGCCGTCCCTTTCTGTTTATACAATATCCCCCACTGAAGCCCTTTCATATTTTAGTTAATTGGTAGTCGGATTCTAGAGATTATAATGATTAAACGTTGGTAATCTTTCTATTTTTTCAAAATTTAGATCATTGCTTAACTGCTCCCACAGTACTTCAGGTTCGGCAACGTCTGCATACAGACAACAATCGTTAAACTTCTTTTTAACTTCACTGAAAAGTGTTTTAGGAAGTATGTGCTCGACTTGTCTTTTTGTTTCATTTGCAGTTATGACCTTAATATCACCTAAAGGAATACCTAGTGTATCTCCCTGGGTTTGCTCTATTTTTATACGATGAGCTAATTCTAAGACCTGAGTTTCCATTAGAGCACTCTCTGTCAGATTATTCAGGTGAACACTCCCGTGAATAAAGGCAAAGGCAACCATAAAAGGAATACTAAATTTAGCATCTTGTAAGGTTTTAGGATGACAGCGATCCTCAAGCGGCTGACATAACATACATGCTGTTTCATTTACTCCGATTACAATTTGTTCGATTTCATGAACACTAATATGATTTCGAAGAACAAGGGCTGATTGAATATACGGATGTGAGTAGCGGCAGCTAGGATAAAGTTTAATAGATGTATCAGAAAAAGCCCATGTAACAGTATCCAATAATACACCTCGTTGGTTTTCGTTTAGATTTCCCCCAAAATAATTTGGAAAAAGACCTGTCTTTCCATCCAAACAACTTGCAGGAGCAGTCACCCCTTCTCGGGCTAAAAATGCAGCTTGAACACCTCCCATTGAGGCAAAGGCTGGATAAATTGCTCTAGCCTTCGAACCGGTCCCCACTCCCGGCTCTTTCCCACCTGCCGCTTGCATATACGCAAGCCCTAAGGCATGAACTAACTTCTCATCATCTAATCCAAGTACAAGTCCAGCAGTAATTGCGGCTCCTAAATAACCAAACAGTTGACTTAAAAACCATTTGGAATCGGAACCCGTTCCCCTAGGTTCAATTGCATACCCAAGCCGGCATAATAACTCGTTTCCTAATGCAACTGAAGTAATAAGATCCGTCCTCCTTGAATCTTGAGCGTCAGCAGCAGCTAAGGCGGCTGCTAACGTAACAGGAGTTGGATGAATTCTAGCGAAATCATTGATATCATCATAGTCTAAAGCATGTGCTAATGCCGTATTCGAAAATGCAGCATAGGCGGGAGGTAATCGCTGCTCACTCCCGATTACTCGGCCTGTCCCACCGGTTACTCCAATTGATAGACCTGCTATTGATTTTAAAGCAACCGGTGCTCCTTTATAAGAAGCTAATGAAATGGCAAATGTATCACATACATGAAGAATCGCCTTTTCACGAATATGCTCTGGCACTCCTTGCTTCTGTCTTTGACGGATAGCTTTTACAATCTCGTGGCTTAATGACAAAATAGCTTCCCCCTAGTAAATGTTTTGTTGTCAAATATTCAACTATGTCCATCTAGTTTCCTGTTTTTCCTATAAAATTTCCTTTCCATACAAATAGCCCGCTTCATTGAAATAAAGCGAGCTATTACTTAAAGTTGGATTGACTCTTAACAGTTACACCGGATATACAGGATGTTTCCGTTCTGAAAAAATGAGATATTTTGAAGAATATGCCTCAAAACGAGTGACGAGTTCCTTACGTAATGAGTTCGCTGGGATAATTCCGTCAATCACCATTTCAGAAGCCAAGTTATAGATATCAATATCCTCTTTATATTCCTCACGTTTTTGTTCAATAAATGCAGCACGCTCCTCTTCTGGCAGCGCAGCAATCTTATTGGCATAGACCGCATTAACAGCGGCTTCTGGTCCCATAACCGCAATGGATGCGGAAGGTAAAGCAAGACAAGCGTCCGGTTCAAATGCTGGGCCAGCCATTGCATAAAGACCAGCACCATATGCTTTACGTACGATAACTGAAATTTTTGGAACACTTGCTTCAGACATCGCTGAAATCATTTTCGCACCATGGCGAATGATTCCTGCTCGTTCTACCTTGGTACCGATCATAAATCCAGGTACATCCACTAGGAATAATAGTGGAATATGGAAGGCGTCACAAAGATTAATAAATTTCGCCGCCTTATCGGCTGAATCGTGGAATAACACTCCGCCTTTTACACGCGGCTGATTGGCGATAATTCCAACAGGCTTCCCTTCCATGCGGGCAAGGCCTGTGATAAGTTCACCGGCAAAAAGCTTCTTGATCTCAAAGAAAGAACCTTCATCAATGATTCCATTGATTAAATCAAGCATATTAAATGGTGAATTTTGATTCACTGGAATTAACTCTTCTAATGGTTTCTTCAATTGTTTTGGATCCACTGCCTCACGAACTGGAGGTTTCTCTGAAAAATTGGCTGGAAAATAAGAAAGATAGTTTCTAGCCATAGAAATGGCTTCCTCTTCATTTTTCGCCAGAACATCACCGCAGCCTGAAACAGAACAGTGCATGCGGGCTCCGCCCATTTCCTCCAAGGTTACATGTTCACCAATAACCATTTCAGCCATTCTTGGTGACCCCAGATACATCGACGCATTTTTATCAACCATGATTACAATGTCACAAAAAGCTGGAATATAGGCTCCGCCTGCAGCAGATGGCCCAAATAGAATACAGATTTGAGGGATTTTCCCTGAAAGTTTTACTTGATTGTAAAAGATTCTTCCGGCTCCACGACGTCCTGGGAACATTTCCACCTGATCCGTGATCCGCGCTCCAGCGGAATCTACCAAGTATAATAATGGCACCCGCAGCTTTTCAGCTGTTTCTTGGATTCGAATGATTTTTTCAACCGTCCGGGCTCCCCAAGAACCAGCTTTAATAGTGGAATCATTGGCCATCACACAAACCGTCTGGCCATTTATCTTGCCCATCCCTGTCACAACTCCGTCAGCAGGAAGATCCCCCGCCATACAGTTTGCAAATAGACCATCCTCTAGTTCAAGGTCAGAATCAAATAATAATGATAAACGATCACGGACGAACAATTTCCCCTGTTCTTCGTTTTTCACGTGATATTTAGAAGGTCCACCCTTTTTAATTTGTTCGACTCTATCATTTAACGTTTGTTGGAGAGGTTTCATATCCACAGTCATTTTTCCTCCTCGATTCATGTAAGTTTCTTATTCTCCAATGTAGTTTGGAGTCCGTTTCTCTTTAAATGCCTGTAATCCTTCTAAACGATCTTTTGTTGGGATTGTCACTGCATAGGCATTTTGCTCAATGGCAAGACCGGTATTTAGATCAACATCATACCCTTTATCAATAGCGAACTTTGCTTGGGTAACCGCAATTGGGCCATTCCGAACGATTTGCCCGGCAACTTCTAATGCTTTATCTAGTAAATCTTCAAATGGAACCGTATACTCTACTAATCCAATTTCAAGGGCCTCTTTGGCGTCAATTCGTCTAGCAGTAAAAATCAGCTCTTTAGCACGTCCTTTTCCTACTAATCTAGGTAATCGCTGTGTTCCCCCTGCACCTGGGATGATACCCAGGGATGTTTCCGTTAGACCAAGCTTGGCCGTTTCAGAGGCAATGCGAATATCACAAGCAAGTGCAAGTTCAGTTCCCCCGCCAAAAGCGACTCCGTTCACAGCTGCTATGACGGGTTGTGGTAATGATTCAAACGAGTTGATTGTATCGCGGATCAAAGACACTGTTTTCTTCACTTGAACACTATCCATTCCAGCACGTTCTTTTAAATCAGCTCCTGCACAAAAAGCTTTTTCCCCCGCCCCTGTTATAACGATACAGCGGACTGACAAATCAAATTTACAGGCAAGAAGTGCGTCTCGGAGCCCCTCTAACATTTCTATTGATAAAGCATTAGCCGCTTCCGGCCTATTTAACGTAATCATTACGATTCCGTTATCCAGTTTATTAACTAATATTTTACTCATACATTCACCTTCCTCAAACGGAGCTTCCAAGTATTCCACCCAGCCCGGCGGAACTGGCTGCTTGAAAACTTTTACTAGGCAACGTTCTGCCTATCTTCTCCTGAATGAATTGCGAGGCATATAGCAGCTTTTGTTGATCAACCCCAGTATGAATCACCATCCCGTGGAGCATATAGAGTAAATCATCTGTCGCTACGTTTCCGGATGCACCAGGTGCATAAGGACATCCCCCTAAGCCGCCAAGGGACGAATCAAACGTAGTAATTCCCATGTCTAATGATACTAAGATGTTAGCGAGTGCGGTTCCCCTTGTATCATGAAAATGCATGGCTAGCTTATCTGCCGGAAATCTTTTCAATAACACTTCCAATACTTCATGGACTTGCTTTGGATTTGCGACACCGATCGTATCCCCGAGAGACAGCTCTCCAATCCCCATTTCAAATAACGCTTCGGACACTTTTATGACACCTTCAATATCAACATGTCCTTCATACGGACAGCCAAAAACAGTGGAAACATAACCTCTGGTTGATTTCCCTGCTGTCAGGGAGTCTCTTACCAAATCTCTTAAAACAGGTAAAGTCTGATCAATATTTTTATTAATGTTTTTAAGATTATGAGTTTCACTCGCTGACATAAATACAGCCACTTCATCTATGTTTGCTTGAAAAGCCCGTTCCAAGCCTTGGTGGTTTGGAACGAGTGCGGTATAGGTAACACCTGGCACTTTAGTAATTCCAGTTGCAACGGCAACGGCATCAGAAAGTGCAGGGATCCATTTTGGATTAACAAACGAAGTAATCTCAATATGTTTAAGTCCACTCTCTGACATTTGATTAATCCAAGTGATTTTATCCTCTGTCGAAATAAAACTCTTTTCGTTTTGTAAACCATCACGAGGACCAACCTCTTTAATCGTTACACCTGCCGGCCACTTCATTGCTCCATCTCCTTTCCACCTTTATACAGGCTTTATTCGACTACTACAATAACGTCGCCTTCATTTACAAATTCGCCTTCTGCCACCTTTACTTCTTTTACCGTTCCATCGAATTCAGCAGCAATTGGAATTTCCATTTTCATTGATTCTAAAATCACAACATCCTGACCTTCTTCTACTTGGTCTCCAACTTGAACTAATATCTTCCAAACACTTCCTGCCATACTTGCAATGATTTCACTCATGATTAATCCTCCTATTTTACCTTGTTGGGTTTAGTTTGTTTTAAATACTTACTGACAAAGTCTGTTGTCGTATCACCTGAATGGAATGCCGAGTGGGCAATCACTTCTTGCAGCATTGGGATATTGGTTTTAATCCCTTCAATATGATAATCAGCTAATGCAGCTTGTAAGCGATTGATTGCCTCTTCGCGAGTGCTTCCTTTAACAACAAGTTTCGCGATCATTGGATCATAAAATGGCGTAACGACGGATTGCCCGTGAATAGCTAATTCATGTCGTACTCCCGGTCCATTCGGAAGATCTAATTTTGTTATTTTTCCAGGTGAAGGGAAAAATGTCTTAGGGTCTTCTGCATAGATTCTAACCTCGATGGCATGGCCCTCTCGTTTTACATCTTCCTGAGAAAAATTCAAAGGTTGACCTGCAGCAATTTGCAATTGTTGTTCAACTAAGTCCAAACCTGTAATTTCTTCCGTAACCGGGTGCTCTACTTGTAAGCGGGTATTCATTTCAAGAAAGTAGAAGTTTTGCTCTTCATCCACTAAGAACTCAATGGTTCCTGCATTTTTATACCCAATTGATTTTGCCGCTTTCAC
Source organism: Neobacillus niacini NBRC 15566 (assembly GCF_001591505.1). Lineage (GTDB taxonomy): Bacteria > Bacillota > Bacilli > Bacillales > Cytobacillaceae > Neobacillus > Neobacillus niacini. The sequence goes on along the minus strand of NZ_BCVA01000008.1, from coordinate 35,899 downwards.
TGCAGCCTCGCCCATCTTCGTACGGGTGTCTTCCGTGATAAACGATGATGGGGCTTCTTCTACAACTTTTTGATGGCGACGCTGGATTGAACATTCACGTTCCCAAAGATAAACGGTATTCCCCTCACCGTCTGCTAAGATTTGAATCTCAATATGTCTTGGATTGGAAACAAATTTTTCTATATACATTGAACCATCACCAAAGAAATCTGTCGCCCGCTTTTGGTTTCCCGCAAAAGCTTTTCGGACTTCATCTCCGCTATGGACCACCTGCATTCCAATTCCTCCGCCCCCAGCAGAGGCTTTCAGCATGACAGGGTACCCGATGCGATCAGCCACTTCTACTGCTTCCTCTGCATCTGCCAGCGGGTAAGTAATTCCTGGTACAACAGGAACACCTGCTTCTTCCATCACTTTGCGTGATTCAATTTTACTTCCCATTTTCGAGATTACCTTTGGAGAAGGTCCGATGAAGATTAGACCTGCTTCCTCACAACGACGGGCAAATTCAGCATTTTCAGAAAGCAAGCCATATCCCGGATGGATTGCCTCTGCCCCTGAAGCTTGAGCAACCTCTAGTATTTTATTGATGTTTAAATAGCTTTCTGCTACCCGGGAACCTCCGATTAAATAGGCCTCATCTGCTAGTTTTACATGCGGGGCATCCGCGTCCGCTTCAGAGTAGACTCCAATCGTTGTAATTCCTAAAGCTTTGCATGTACGGATAACACGAACAGCAATTTCTCCGCGATTAGCAATTAAGATTTTTTTGAACATGCTTTCCACCCTTTCTCGCTTTTATCAACTCGTAAGCTTCCTTACAAAGATATGTAAAGATACATTTTTATCAACTATCTTTATCAAAAACTCCTAATCTTAAATTAGAAACCAGTCATTTGCCAGGCTAGTTCCTGACAAATGACCAGCGCACCTGACTACCTCTTAGCTGTTGCTTTTTCCGCAACAATCCTTTGTATTTGAAGAACAGTAGCTGGGTCTTCTAGTCCTGTAATATCGCCTTGAACCTTTCCTGATACAACAATTTCCTTTAATAGGCGGCGCATGATTTTTCCGCTGACTGTTTTCGGCAGCATATCGGTAAAAATAATCGATTTTGGAGCTGCAATCTTGCCAATTTGTTGGATAATCTGGTCATTTACTTGCTGTTTTAATTCTGCTGTTTCATGATAACCATCGGCAAGACGGACAAAAACGAGTGGAACTTCTCCTTTGATTTCGTCAGGTATTCCGATGATTGCCGTTTCAGCAACACCCTCAATTTCTAGTACAGCGCTTTCCATCTCCATTGTACTTAATCGATGTCCTGCGACATTAAACGCATCGTCCGAACGGCCAACTACCCACAAATAGCCATCCTGATCAACTAACGCCAGGTCGCTGGCATAATAGCAGCCATCCACTTGACTGAAATAGGAGGCGTAATAGCGCTCAGGTTCTTTCCAAAGGGTACGGCATAGCATAGGAAATGGTTTACGAATAACCAGATTACCTAACCTTCCAGGTTGAACTGAATTTCCTTCTTCATCCACGACATCAAAAACAGCACCTAAAAAGGCAGTACCTGCAGCACCTGGTTTCATTGGCGTCAGCCATGCTGCTCCTGCGATAGGCGACCCTGCTGTTTCCGTCTGCCCCCAAGTATTGTTGATATATACTTTCTTCTTACCTAACACATCGTATGTCCAATACCATGTTTCTGGATCGAAAGGCTCTCCTACAAGAGATATGACATCCAGGCATGTTAAATCAAATTTTTCTAAAACCTTCTCTCCCATACTTTTTAACATTCTTAATGCAGTTGGGGCAGTAAATAGTTTATTCACCCTATATTTTTCAATCACTTGATAGAAACGGTCTTTTGCTGGATAATCTACTGCTCCTTCATAGACAACGGTTGTTACACCATTTGCTAAGGCACCAGTAATCCCCCAAATATGCATGGTTAACCAGCCGATATCCGCGGTACACCAGAAAACATCGTCATCCTGGTGATCCATATGATACTTGGCATATATATAATTCTGAATAACAAAAGCCATGCCGGAATGTACAACACCTTTTGGTTTCCCTGTGGTCCCGCTGGTATAAAATACAATACCGCTCTCATTCGCTTCTAATCTCTCAGGTTCACAAACAATGCTTGCTGCTTTTGTCTCTACATGCCACCAGTAATCCCGGCCTTCTTTCATTTGAACCTCTGAACCTAATCTATTTACAACAATGACAGCATCTATGGAAGCAATCGATGGGACAACATTGTCAACCTTCTCTTTTAAAGGAATCAATTTTCCCCTGCGTTCAGTTGCATCCGCAGTAATCAATACCTTCGGCTCAAAATTAATAAGTCTGTCAGTCAATGATTTTTCGGAGTAACCTGAGAAAATCGTATTGTATATGGCTCCAATTCGAAAACAAGCTAAAACGGAAATAATGGCTTCTGCAAGATTTGGTAGAAAAATAGCGACACAATCGCCTTTTTTTACACCGAATGATTTTAGAACATTGGCAAACCGATTAACCTCCGCAAGAAGCATATTATAGGTATAAAATTTGCTGTCTCCGTTTTCCCCCTCCCAAATCAGAGCTGTCCTGTTCCCTGCACCATTTTCTATATGCCGATCAAGTAAGTTTACACTCGGATTACTTATACCGCCGGTAAAAAAGCGAAAATCAGGAAGTTCTCCACTAATGGTTTCATACCATGGTTCATACCAAACAAGTTCACGTGCTGCCGTATCCCAGAATGTTGCAGGATCTTGTTGAGATTGTTTAAGAAGTTCTTGAAAAGCTTCGGTACTGCCAATCGATGTTGAACGTACTTTTTCTTCTGCTGGATAAATGAGTTTACTATTTGAAACAACTTGTAAAATTCCACTGATATCCATAATATGGCTCCTTTAACAATGATATTTATTCACCATAAAAATACGTTAACATCCAATTTGTTTCGCAATGACCATTCGTTGAACTTCAGATGTTCCTTCACCAATTTCCAATAGCTTTGCGTCGCGGAAGAATCGCTCCACTTGATATTCCTTCATATATCCATATCCGCCATGAATTTGAACCGCTTGGTCGCAAGCACGCATACAAATCTCAGATGCAAATAACTTTGCGTATGCGGCTTCCTTCTTAAATACTCGTCCTTGATCCTTTAACCAGGCTGCTTTGAAAACCATATTCCGCGCCAATTCGACATTCATTGCCATATCAGCTAGCTTAAATTGAATGGCCTGGAAGTTTGATAGACTTTTTCCAAACTGCTTTCTTTCTTTTGCATATTGAAGTGACTTTTCATATGCTCCTTGAGCAATCCCTACCGCCATGGCACCAATTCCAATTCGGCCGCCATCAAGAGTAGCTAAGAATTGTTTGTAACCGTTTCCAATTGTGCCTAGAAGATTTTCTTTAGGAACTCTTACATTGTCAATGATAAGTTCTGTTGTATTAGAGGAATGAAGACCCATTTTTTCGTAGTTGTCAATCACAGTGAATCCAGGAGCATTGGTAGGAACAATAAATGCGCTGATCCCATTGATTCCTTTTGAACGATCTGTTACTGCAGTCACTGCCAGGTGCTTGGCATAGCTTGCATTTGTAATGAAGCACTTTGAGCCGTTAATCACCCACTCGTCTCCATCAAGAACTGCTGTTGTTTGAGTTCCCCCTGCGTCGGAGCCTGCATTTGGTTCTGTTAATCCAAATGCACCGAAAGATTCTCCCGTACAAATAGGGGTTAAGTATTTTTCTTTTTGCTCGTGGGTGCCAAATAGATTAAGTGGAGCCCCGCCTAATGAGATATGTGCTGAATATGTAATTCCAGTGGAGGCACAAACGCGGCTAAGTTCTTCTACGACAATTGCAAAACTGACTGTGTCTGCTTCCCCGCCGCCATATTGTTCAGGAAATGGAAGACCCATGATACCTAGCTCTGATAATTTCGCGAAAATCTCTTTAGGGAATTCCCCCGTCCGATCACGTTCATCTGCACCAGGAGCAACCTCTGCATCAGCAAAGTCCCGAATTAAATTGCGGATCATCTCCTGTTCTTTCGTTAAATCAAAATTCATTTATCAACAACTCCTTTTAACAATTATGAGTGTTTTAGAAAAAAAATAGAAAAAACAACCTATTAAACTCCTTTTCTGCGTGCAGCCCCCCTTTCAATACATTCCAAATTTTCTTATAATCAGAATATAACGATTAGCAATATTATGCTATGTACCTTTTCATGAATATAGATGTGATAAATTTGTGTCTTTTACACAAATTTATAAAAATGGACCGATATGTAAATTACATTTCATAGAGGAAGGGTGATGAAACGGTGCAAGATACATTAACTCATCGGCAACTTAAGTCCTTGATTCATGTTTCCAACGTTATTAATTCCAAATTGGATATAAATTCAATTTTTGAATCCATCATGAGTGAAACCATCTCTGTGGTGGAAGCGGCTGGTGGGGGCTCGATATGGATTTTTGACAAAAAACAGAACCGACTAATCGCAAAATCAGCGCAAGGATTATTTTATCCTCACATCTTCAGGCAAATTAAACTTGTTAGCGGTGAATCGATGACGGGGATGGCTTTTGCTGCGAAAAAATGTCTCATTTTTTGGGATGAGGAAGAAGTGAAGCAAGCACTGTCTACACTGACTCCAGATAATAGAGATTTATTAGATCAGGCAATTCCGAGTAATTTTCATTTTACCTCTGTTATTTCCTCCCCTATCTTACAAAAGGGAGAATGTATCGGTGTTATTACATTAGACTCATTTGAACAGTCTTTGCAGTTTAAGCAAGAGGATATTCATTTATTGGAAGCGATTGGCCACCAAGCTGCGGTTGCCCTGGAAAAATCCAAACTATTTTTCGAGAAGGAAAGAATGGTTCATAAGCTTTCCCACTCTATTGAAATACATAGAAACTTAGCAAATCTTGTGGTGAATGGAGAAGGTATTCAATCCATTTTAAATTTTATACATAAATCAATTGGACAGCATCTGTTTCTCTTTGATGAAATTGGCGAGCTTAAGGCTTCTGCCTGCCATTCCTCCTTTTCTGTTGAAATGACCGAATTTATGAAAGCGTATGCAAAACAAATTATCTTAACTCTAGAAAACTCACATACTGTTTCTGAAATAACTTTAATAGACGATTCATACCAATTGGTTGTATTACCGCTTGGCTCTAAACAAAAGTCTCTTGGCGGTCTTATCATCCTTTCTAAACAAAAAGTAAGTAAAGTGGATATCGCCGCGCTTGAACATGCTTGTACAGTGATTTCACTTGAACTTGTAAAAGAGCAAGCGGTATATGAAACACAACAGCGTTTACGAGGAGAATTCGTAACCAAACTTTTTTCCGGACAGATTGATGAGCTGCTAATTCAGAAAGCAAAAAATTTACAGTTTGATCCGAACTGGAACTACGTGGCGATTATTATTAATGCGAAAGATAAGGTAAACGAGCAAAATGTGATCAGTGAACCCGTTATAAGAAATTTACTCCATATGACCAATCGAACATTGCTAGGAAGGAATTTTCAGGTAACGGCAGTACGGGAAAAAAATCAAATCGTTGCCCTTCTATCCTTGGATGTAAGAGTTACTTCATCCAATATTGTGGCTGAAATTAAGGAACTTGCAAAAAAGTTACAGCTTGAGATTACGAATAAATATAGCGAGATCGATGTATCCATTGGGATTGGAAGAATGAAGCAAGGACTTACACTTGTCCATGAGTCATTTGTCGAAGCGACTAAGTGTATTACGTTTCTCAAAAACTACCTTTTTGATGATAGAGTCATTAGTTATACAGACCTTGGGGTTCAAAGGTTTATTTTGCAAAATTCCAAGGAAGAATTGATTGATTTTATCCAAGAAGTATTAGGTGCTCTTATCCAGTACGAACAATCAAGGAAAGGTGAATTATTAAGCACGCTGATTGTCTATTTAGACCAAAATCAAAACATCAAGAGAACGGCAGACTCCTTGCATATTCACACCAATACGTTAAGCTATCGGTTAAAGCGGATTGAAGAAATTCTCGTAACAGACCTGAATGATAGTCAATCCCTCTTTAATATTCATTTAGCGATAAATATTTATCAGTTCATAAAAGATAAAGATCCATTACTAACAACCAAAGGCTAAATAGAAAAACAAATGCCCGAAAAACAGGAATAAAGCCCATCTTTTTAATAGAAGAGATTGGGTAATATTGTCTAAAATGAACCAATAGAACAAGTTCTATTGGTTCATTTTTCTAAATATAGGGATTTTTCAGTTAATAAAAACTTCCTCCTCTGGTAATATACTCTATAACTACCATTTGTTTCTATACTCGAAAGAAATGGCAGCTAAACATACTGGGGGGAATATCTATGAAAAAGTTTTCAAAGGCTGTTATTCCAGCCGCCATGGCATTAACCATGACACTTTCTACAACTGCATTGGCTGGACCTCAATCAAATCCAAACGGACCTTATATTGAGGGAGAACAAAATATCTCTTTATCAAGCTACATGTCTAATGAGGAACTAACCAAAACATTACAGAAACTGGAAGCGTCCTCTAAAGGGAAAATGAAGTTAGAAGTAGTCGGATATTCCAACCATACGTTAGATGGATATAAAACCGAAGTAGACAAAGGAGATCCATTGTATGTAGTCAAATTCGGTGATGCCGATCCAAACAAAAAAAGAATTTTAATTACGACGCAAATTCATGGTAACGAACAAATTGGAACAGAGGCAGCGATTGATATTATTCAAAAACTATCAAGCGGCGGGCAGGAAATCGATGAAATACTAGAAAATGTATCTATTTGGATTATGCCAAGAATTAATCCAGAAGGATCAGATAATACATATGAAGGAAAATGGTACCCTACTCGTTATACACACCAAACCTGGCTTCCAGAAAATATAGCTCTTCCTGCAGGAACCTTGGCGCCTTGGTACTATAATGCCGATGGCAGTGAAAGGGGTCAGGCAAATGATGGCCGTGTGGTGTATGGAATCCCTGGTTACGACCAAAACCGAGACTACAATCCTAACTTAGATTTTAGAGTGGAAAATATAGATAAAAGTACAGTTGCAGACTTTTTAAATAACAAAGCTACAAATAATAGTAAATATGGCGGTTTTTATGTAACAGCCGAAGCAAGGACGGTTACAGGTGTATTTAAAGAATTTAAACCTGATGTTTATGTAGATGTTCACCACCGTGGATTTAATACACTTTCTGATGAGGACAACAGATCCGTTCCAGTCCAAGTGGCGGCAGTTGTAGCCGATCCATACACCGATCCATTCTCAGGTAAACAATATGAAGTGGATGAAGAGGTATTAAAGCTTGGTAAACAAGTAAATGCGCTGGCCAATCTTGCTCTTCAAAGAGGGAACTCGCATTATGGCGCCATTCAAAAGTATCCTGACGTTAACCTTCCAGGTACAGCACTTGGAGCGTTTGCTTTAAATGATGCAGCCATCATGCTAATAGAAATCAAAGGTCAAAGCCAGACTCTAGGACAAAAACAAGCCGGTATGTTAAAAGAAACCGTAAAAGTACCATTATTTGAGGTATTTAAAGGGCTTGCAGATGGATCGATTCATGATGTGGATACAGCGATTTATGATGCCATTCCAGAATCAACAAATAGAATTGAAGACCCTACCACAAGAGATTAAGTAACAGAGACTGACACCAAAAGGAGCAATTCTTTTGGTGTCAGCTTTTTTAGTTATATTAAAGAACCTCTCCATTGCTTTCAATGACTTTTTTATACCAATGGAATGAATTTTTCTTTCTTCGTTCCAGTGTTCCACTTCCATCATCATTCTTATCGACATAGATAAATCCATAGCGCTTCGACATTTCGCCGGTTGACATACTGACTAAATCAATACAGCCCCAGCTTGTATAACCCATTAATTCCACACCATCTTCTATTGCCTCTCCCATCGCCCTCACATGGTCACGGAGGTAATCAATCCGGTATTCATCATGGATAGAACCATCACTCTCCAGTTGGTCATGTGCCCCTAAGCCATTTTCAACCACAAATAGTGGCATCTGATATCTTCCATAAAGCTTGTTTAAGCTGATACGTAAACCAACTGGATCAATCTCCCATCCCCAGTCACTAGCCTTAAGGAATGGGTTTTTTACGCCGCCAACAATATTTCCTTGTGATTTTTCCTCTTCAGACTTTCCTTTTTTATCCGTACGAGACATGTAATAACTTAAACCAATATAATCTACCGTACCTTGTTTGATTAAATCTAAGTCCCCGTCTTGAATCTCTAATTCAATGTTCTTTTTTTTAAAGAAACGCTTAATGAAAGCAGGATATTCCCCGCGCACATGTACATCACCACAGAAATAGTTAAAAAGTTCCTCTTCTTTTAACGCATACAAAATGTTTTCAGGATTACTATCGAACGGATAAACAGGTGCAAAAAGAATCATGCAGCCAATTTTTGCCCCAGGAATAATTTCCTTGCAAGCTTTAACTGCAATCGCACTAGCAACAAATTGATGATGAAATGCCTGAAACGTCTCCTGGTAACGACTTTCTTCATTTTTTGGAGAAAAGCCCATACTCATAATTGGCATTTTTAAGGCACCATTAATTTCATTAAAGGTCATCCAATACTTTACTTTATTTTTATAACGCGTAAGGATGACATTCGCATATTTTTCAAAGAAGCTCACAACTTGTCGACTTCTCCAACCCCCAAATTCTTTTACTAAGTGCAAAGGCATTTCATAGTGAGAAATCGTTACAACAGGTTCAATTCCATACTTGAGTAATTCATCAAAAACCCGATCATAAAACGCCAAACCCTCTTCATTTGGATCCTTCTCATCACCATTTGGAAAGATCCTTGTCCAAGCGATCGACATCCGAAACACTTTAAAGCACATTTCCGCAAACAAAGCGATATCCTCTTTGTAACGATGGTAAAAATCAATCGCTTCATGATTTGGATACGTGTATTTTTCACGATCGATTTCAAAGTTGAACCCAGCTGACATTAAAATTTGAAGACGCTCTTTTCCACCTGGCAATACATCTGCAATATTTAGGCCCTTGTTTCCTTCATTAAATCCACCTTCTATCTGATTCGCAGCAGTAGCACCGCCCCATAAAAAACCTTTAGGAAATGCCTGTTGTTTTGAAATCAATCCTTTATCCTCCAATCGATAAATTATGTTATATCCTGTTATATTTCTATTGTCTTTGCTCGTTTTCATAATCCTTACCATCATTTGTAGTATTCGACCATTTTATTCTGGATTTCAATGAAGCAAACTAGAGTCATTAACTTCTTCTATCTATGATACAGTCACCGTGATTTATCTAAACGAAGTTTTACAATTTTAACCTTATTCCTCCTCAATACTATTTAAATGTTTAGCTAATACTAAATACATTATGTTTTCTGATGGAGTGATTTGAATGTCACGAAAAAAAGGTAGCTCGATACATTTTTTCTTGTTATTTGTTGTGATTCTGGTTCTTATTTGGTCCTTGATTAATCCTGAGGAAGGTTATAAGGTTTTGATGATGGAGATTTCACCTTCCGTATTAGTTTTAATATTATTGGTATCAAGATACAATCAGTTTCGGCTTACCACTGTTTCCTATGTCATTATTACTCTTCTTGTCATTTTGACTTTTATCGGAGGGCATTATTCTTATGCCAAAGTTCCTCTCTTTACATGGATCAAAGATTATTTTGATTTACAAAGAAACCACTATGATCGGTTCGGTCATTTTCTTAAGGGGCTTATGGTCATAGTTATAATCGAGATATTATTAAGGAAAACCGTTTTATTAAAAAGTAAAACGACAAATTTTATTGCTCTATGTATAACACTTGCAATAGGGGCTTTCTACGAAATCATAGAGTGGATAAGTACAAAAATTGGGAAAGAAGGAAAAGCCACAAAAGATTTTTTAGGTATGCAAGGAGACATATGGGACGCCCAAAAGGATATGGCACTCTTACTAGTGGGTTCAATTCTTTCGCTTCTTTTCATAAAGATCCTTTATAAGCAATTGGAAAAACCTAAATAACAAAAACACTCATAAATGTTGATTTAACAACATTTATGAGTGTTTTATTGTTCTTACAAATGATTAGCAATTAATTTAAAATCCTATCCGCAAATAAAATCAGTTTACATTTATTGACTGATTAATAAAAGATTCAACCTTTTTATTTGTTACATAGCTATGCAAAATCATCCCTAAAATGACCACAAAAATACCAATCCAAGATAAAAGGGTTGGAAAAGGTATGGAAAGAAAAAGTAATTCCCCCACTAATGCAAAAACCACTTCCATTGATTGTGTTGCTTCAACAGCAGCTAACTTCTGCATATTTCCTCTTACCATATCCGTAGCCATGAAAAATAACACAGTAGCAATGACACCTGAAGAAAGTGCCACCAATAAGGATTGAAGACTTTGCCCTCCACTAGGTAAACCGACGGTAAACAATCCATAGAAGGATAGCAAAATCCAGAATGGAAGGCTTGCTAAAGTCATTCCTAACACGCGTTGATACGCATCTAAACGCCCTTCACTTACATCCATCATTTTGCGATTTCCTAACGGATAGGCAAATGAGGCGATTAGAATCGGCACTACTCCCAATAATACATTTTCAAAAGAAAGTTGCTTTGCGTGTTCCATTTGCATGAGAACAATCCCTAACAGAATGATCAAGGACATGACAAGGCCTCTAAAGGGAATTTTCCCTCTTATCTGTATAGGGCCATTCTTTGTAGCGATCGTTTCAAAAAATAACGGTGTCAGTAATGCGCCTGAAATGATGGTTATTTGCCATGTGCCCGCGATTAGCCAGCCTGGTGAGTATGCAGCGGCAAAACACAATGGAGCATAGAATAATCCGAAGCCAACAAAGCTCCATAGCAGCCATTTTCCTGGTCTTTCTTTGATTTCTTTTAATAGCGGCCGTAGGTTTTTCCTTATAATGACAATACATAAAAGAAATGGGACCATAAAGAGATATCGGAGCGAGGCACTCCAAATCCAACTGCCTCCAGATAACTCCATCGACGCGTTAAGAACAAATGTAAAAGCAAAAAAGAAGGCTGCACAAATACCTAATACGATTGATTTCACTAACCTCACCTCGGCTCGATTTGCTGTGATAAAAGTTCGCCAAGACTTAGCCAGTTATCTTCTACCAAACGGACTACTCTTTCAAACTCTCGATTTTTACATGCTGAAATAATTTGATTGTGCTGTTCTACCGATTTTAATCCTTTAACTGAAATAAATTGTGAGATTTCAAGTCGTTGAATTTTAGGCAGAATACGTTCCAATGTGAATGCAATTTCAGGGTTCCCAGCCAAGTCTAGGAAAACGTTGTGAAAAGATCCATCTGCCTCAATGGCCTTAATTACATCACCATCTTCAATTGCTTGTCTCAAAGTCTTATTGCTAAGCTCTAAATCTTCAATTTCCGACTCCTTCAATAATGGACCTGCAAGTCGAGCAGCTAATGCATGTAAAGCTGCAACCACGGTAAACGCATGTTTCGCCTCCTCTAACTTTAATGGTGCTACGCGAGTAGATGATCCCGGCAGTGACTCAACAAGCCCTTCATCCTCCAGTCGTTTAAGTGCTTCTCTAACAGGAGTCCGGCTAATTCCAAACTTTTCTGCTAATTCTTTGTCACTTAGACGCTCATCAGGTTGTAATTCCAAGTTGATAATTGATTTTTTTAAAGTTTGATATACTTCATCTCTAAGCGACAAACGCTTTATGGGTTTTATCATGTTTTTTTTCATAAAACCAATATATCGCATATTGGTTTTTAATACAATCCATCATTTTGAAATTTCGAATGACGACGTTACAAATCATTTTTGCCTTCTCGTATCGATTTTCTTGCAGGTATAAGATTAGGCGGAGAATTTCCTGCTAATATGTATAGGGAAGCTTAAGGAGTGGATATAAGCGGAGATATTCCGGGTAACTGCTCAAAACAAGGTAAAATCTATGGTTTTTGACAATTTAAACGGAAAAGCTCCCCTTATTATTAAGGAAAAATGGATATTTCATAAATTAGTCGGAATTCTTTCTTTTATTTTTCATTTGTAGTGAAATCAACATTCAGTTATAACAAAGGCTGATCTTAAATGAAGTATATCTTGCGGGGGTACATTGGCTATTGTAAATGCAAAGCAAAATTCTCCCAGAACATTATGAAAATCCCTTTATATCAACAAAATAGACCTCCAAATTACCATACAATTTGGAGGTCATTCTACATTACATATTTAATGTTTGCGATAGTTAACGGAACCCGTTTCTATAAAAGCATCTCTTCTTAAATCCCTAATAAATAGGTAATTCCTACATAAACTTCAGCTAAGACAATCGTTGAAATGACCATGATGTGAAAAACAATCCAACCGAATTATGTAGAAGAGAAACCGACAATTTACAGCATAATGACAGGCACATGCTTATCCCTGGAAAGTCCCAGGTTTTGTTACGTTAAATGCTTATTTTTTGAGCTCTCTTCAACTTAAGATCAAAACGATCTGCATTCATGACCTTGACCCAAGCAGCGATGAAGTCCCGTACAAACTTCTCATGGTTATCGTCTTGTGCATACACCTCTGCAATTGCACGTAGAACAGAGTTTGAACCAAACACAAGGTCTACTCTGGTTGCCGTACGCACGACTTTACCTGTTTTACGATCACGTCCTACATATACGTTTTGTTCCACAGGCTTCCACTCAATTCCCATGTCGAGCAAATTAACAAAGAAATCATTTGTGAGTGTACCTACACGCTTAGTGAATACACCGTGTTCTGCTCCACCGTAGTTGGTACCTAGCACACGCATACCGCCAATAAGAGCTGTCATTTCTGGTGCGGTAAGGCCTAAAAGTTGGGCCTTATCCACTAGAAGCTCTTCCGGACTCACTCTATACTGATCCTTCTGATAGTTACGGAAACCATCCGCGATAGGTTCAAGCACGGCAAAGCCGTCAACATCTGTTTGCTCTTCAGTAGCGTCGCCACGTCCAGGTGAAAAAGGAACGGTTACATCAAAGCCTGCATCACGCGCAGCCTTTTCTATGGCAGCACTTCCTCCTAGTACAATCAAATCAGCAAGGCTGACTTCCTTCTTTAATTTACCTTGTAGGTCTTCGAATACCTGAAGCACTTTTCCAAGCTGCTCCGGCTGATTCACTTCCCAATCCTTCTGTGGAGCAAGACGGATGCGTGCACCATTCGCGCCGCCGCGCATATCTGAGCCACGGAAGGTACTGGCAGAAGCCCAAGCCGTTGTGACTAACTCGCTGATTGTTAGTCCTGAGTTTAGGATTTTCCCTTTAAGATCTTCTATTTCACTGTCTGTTAATTCATAATCAACAGTCGGAACCGGATCTTGCCAGATTAAATCTTCTTTTGGCACCTCTGGACCTAGATATCTCTCTTTAGGACCCATGTCACGATGAAGAAGTTTAAACCATGCACGTGCAAACATGTCCGCAAATTCTTCTGGATTCTGATGGAAACGACGTGATATCTTCTCGTATTCAGGATCATAGCGTAAAGCCATATCCGCTGTGGTCATCATCGTTGGAACTTTTACGGATGGATCTTCAGCGTCCGGTGCAAGATCCTTTTCATCAGGATTGACAGCAAGCCACTGAAAGGCACCTGCCGGACTCTTTGTAAGCCACCATTGATATTTAAACAATAGATTAAAGTAACCATTGTCCCACTGTGTTGGATTAGCCGTCCAAGCACCTTCAATTCCGCTGGTAATGGTGTCATGCCCCTTACCGCTTCCGTGTGTGCTTAACCACCCTAAGCCCATTGCTTCAATAGGAGCAGCTTCTGGTTCTGGACCAACATGAGCAGCATCTCCTGCACCGTGCGCCTTACCAAAAGTATGACCGCCCGCAATGAGTGCCACTGTTTCTTCATCGTTCATTCCCATCCGGGCAAAGGTTTCCCGGATATCACGGGCACTTGCAACTGGATCTGGGTTACCGTTTGGACCTTCAGGATTCACGTAAATAAGTCCCATCTGAACAGCAGCAAGTGGATTTTGCAGTTCCCGATCACCAGAGTAACGATTATCACCCAGCCAGTCTGTTTCAGTTCCCCAGTAGATATCCTCTTCTGGATGCCAGATGTCTTCACGTCCTCCTCCAAAACCAAAAGTCTTGCCTCCCATGGATTCAATCGCAACATTACCTGCTAAAAGGAGCAAGTCGGCCCAAGAAATCTTGTTGCCATACTTTTGCTTAATCGGCCACAGGAGCCTGCGAGCTTTATCGAGGTTGCCGTTGTCAGGCCAGCTATTCAGTGGAGCAAAACGCTGTGCACCCGTTCCGCCTCCGCCTCGGCCATCGGTTATACGATAAGTACCTGCAGCGTGCCACGACATTCGGATAAAGAATGGACCATAATGTCCATAGTCTGCTGGCCACCAATCTTGACTGGTTGTCATGAGCTTCTGAAGGTCTTGCTTAAGAGCATAGTAATCTAGTTTTTTAAATTCTTCTGTATAAACAAAGTCTTCTCCCATAGGGTTAGATTTTCTGTCATGTTGATGAAGAATATTTAAATTTAACTGGTTTGGCCACCAATCCTGATTCGTCGTGCCGCTAGATTTGTTACTAGTAGCGCCTCCGTGATGAAACGGGCACCCTTCTGCTTTAGCATTGTTTTTAACGTCCATCGTTTTTCCCCTCTCTTTGTAAAATAAAGAACAAATAATTATTCTTTCTAGTGGTCAAAAACTACAAACTCCTGACAATAACTATTCTATTTATATTCTACTAAGCTATTACTAAAAATTGATAAAATAGCCAAAATAATCACAAACTTGTCACAAAGGACCTTAAAACCATAGGCTTTCCAATACTGGTAAATGGAAAATCTGAACGTTTTCTGCACAAAAAAACTGCAGGTGTGAAAAACACCATGCAGTGAAAGGTAATCATATTTAATTTATACCCATTGAATAGACCCATACACATCATGCGGATGGTTTGATAATTTAAATCTTCTATACTCATATTCTAATTTTGATAGTGACATTTCGGAAAGCTTTTGATCATCTTTATTATAAACATTTAAAAAGATTAATTTATTAATAAGTTTTTGCCGCTTTTTTTCATCATTTTTTCTCATCAGAAACACTCCTTTAGATTTACAAAGTCTTTCCCTTGAATACAACAATCGTTTATTTGATTAATCTTATTATAAACTTATAATTCCTATCTGTAAAGTAGGAATTAAAAAAAGTAAAGGCGGTTCCACTTTATTGTAGAAACGCCATCGTTTGTTTATATATTTATTCCAGTCTTTTTATCAAAATATCAATTAAAAATATCCCTTTTTTTAAACATTGAGCTGGCAAATCGCCACATTACTTTTGGCTTGGTCAGCCAATGTATGCTGGCGTCGTTTTCTTGATTACCGAGGACTTTCTGTGCAAGGAATTTTGTTACTGGTTCGACCTTGTCGCCTAAAATATTGAAGATTTTCCGGTTGTGCTCATCAAGAGATTTCCTTAAAAAATCAGTCGCAACCATTCCAGGGCTTAACGTGCCTACTTTAATAGTTGTCTGCTTGGCCTCGATAGCCAAAGAGCGGGTAAAGTAGCTGACAGCACTTTTTGATGTTCCATATAACGTCATCTTTTCGCGCATCATCCCGTTGCTGCCGAAGCCCTCCATATTAAAAATTTGGCCGGAACCTTGTTTTAACATGTGATTGAAGGCTACATGGCAGCCGTTCATTACACCTTTTAGATTGGTATCAAGAATTTGGTCATATGCCTTTTCTTCCAGCTCCCAAAAGTATTTCCGCTCTTGGTCAATTCCTGCATTATTGATCCAAATATCGATCGTGCCAAATTTTTCTTCGGCGCATTTCCATAATTGCTCCATCTCGTCTCGTTTACCTACTGCTGCAGCGAAACCATCGACAGTATCGGGATACAATATTCTTAAACTTTGCATTGCAGCATCCACACTTTCCTGTGACTGTCCATTTATCGTCACCCTGCAGCCTAATCGTAGAAATTCCCTGGCCAGTCCATACCCAATTCCTCTTGTACTTCCCGTTATTACAACATGCTTCATCGTACATGCCAACTCCATTTCCATGAAGAATTCAACTATCTACATTATAAATTCTTTTCAATGGGCATTTCCTGCTGGTAATAAATAATTATTGAAATTTTTGTAAACTCTTATAATCTTTAATAAAAAATGTTATTGGAGTGTTTTGGTCATGATAAAGTCTGTCTGTTCTTCTTCACCCATAAAAAAAGAGTGGGCTCCAGTTTGCACATATCCCATTTTCGTATAAAAAGCGATCGCATTTTCATTTCTTTCCCATACGCCCAGCCAGATTTTCTTTTTACTACATTCCAGTGCAATTTCCGCAGCTTTATTTAGCAGGACTTTCCCAAGCCCATGCTTATGAAACTGTTTCTTAATATAAATTCTCTCAACTTCGAGTGATTCATCACCCATTTCTTCAGACTGAGCGTCATTAATATTGACCTTTAAATATCCAGCAACTTCATTATTAAAAAAAATAAAGTAGAATTGAGAAGAAATATTGGCTATTTCTTTGTCTAATTGTTTTAAGTTATATGCCTTTTCTATATAGGCTTCCATCGCCTCGGGTGTGTTTTGATCTTTAAATGTCTCATTAAATGTTTGATAACTAAGTTCTTGAAGTTGGTATAAATCCTCATGGGTACACTTTTTTATAGTAATCGTCATTTATATCTGCCTCTCCTTATAAATCAATAATTTCTCTTGTTCCCCTTTTTTACAAAATCCCAGTCTATTTCTATATTTTTTCTTACTCTTTGAAGAAGATTAAAAATAGTTTCTACTTCTTTTTCGGAAAATCCGGATAATGCTACCTTATTGGAATGATTATTTTCTCTTACTATGAAAGGATAAACTGTTTTCCCTTTCTCTGTTGGATAAAGTTTTTTAATTTTTTTGTTACGTTCATCTTCTTTCTTTTCAATAAAACCATTCATTTCAAGTTTTTTTATGGCACGGGCTGCTGTTGTTCGATCTACTTTTATCATTTCAGCTAACTTTTCTTGAATGATTCCAGGGTTCTCACAAATTCGGACAAGGTACAAATACTGCCCCTTTGTAAGGTCATATTCTTTAAATTCTATATTACTGATGGAATCCAATGCCCTTGCGATCATTCCGATTTCTCGCAAAATTTCCTTCATGATAAACTCCTTAACCTTCATTTTTTGTTGCATTTACTATAAAGATGGTATAATTTAAATGTAACCTATTTTTGTTGCATTTACAACAAAAACAAATGGATAAAAAGGACTGATAGAATGAATGCAAAAAGAGTAACGACCGATGAAGATTTAAAAGCAGCATTTGCTATTCGAAAAGAAGTATTTGTGAGAGAACAAGGGGTACCGCTAGAGGATGAATTTGATCAATTTGATACACTGAATGGAATTTGTGAACACATTTTAGTCTATCAACAGGATCAACCAGTCGGAACGGGAAGGTTACGGTTCATCGATGGAGTAGGAAAATTGGAGCGAATCTGTATACTCGAGCCATACCGTAAATTCGGTCTTGGAAAAGTCATTCTAGCCACATTAGAAGGACTTGCTGCTGAACGAGGAGCTAAGAAGGTTAAATTACATGGACAAACACATGCGGAAGGTTTTTATAAAAAACTTGGTTATCAGACTGCATCTGATATCTTTATGGAGGATGGTATCCCCCATATTCTTATGCTTAAAGAATTGTCTAGTAAATAATGATAGTAAGGTCGAGTTACCCATATATCTAAAAAAATCAGCTCCAAAAACCTTGGAGCTGATTTTCTATTATCTTATTTGTGGTCGATAATTGCCCAATAGGCTGGTTTTACATTGTATTCTGGATCAAATACAAATGGTGCATCTTTTCCTGATCTAGGTACCATTTTAGTATATGGAGCATTTGGCAGTGTTACAACATTGCCATCTCCATCATAATAAACATCTGCACGGTCATTTAACCATGTATGATTATCGGCAATACCCCAGAATGTTACATTGCTGATTTTATCTCCTAATTTCTCATATATCTTAAATAATCGATCATAACGGTCTGCTTGATCTATGAATTTTTGTCCTGGAATTGCTTCATAAGTCGGAAACGCTCTTACAGGCCAGCCGTACATACTAACATCAAGCTCGGTAATTTGGTTATCTAATCCTAGATCGGCAAACATGTTAATAGTATCTTCAATTTCTTTATCAGAAGGCCAGCCAATTTGGATGTGTGACTGATGCCCAACACCATCAATAGGAACACCTTGCTCTTTTAAACTTTTTACCAGGTTGTAAAGGTAGGTTCTCTTTGGTGTTACTTCTGTATTGTAATCATTGATATATAACTTAGCGTCTGGAGCAGCATATTTTCTGGCTGTCTCAAAAGCAACTTTAATATAGTCTGTCCCGGTGATGAGGAACCATGGAGATAGACGTAAACCATCAGGCTGCCCGCCCCACTCATCAATTACTTCATTGACAACATCCCAAGATTTTATATCATTTTTATAACGTGATACGACCGTTTTAACATGATTTTCTAAGCGGCTTAGTAAAAGCTCTTTGTTAGCCTCAAGATTTGCTGGATCAGCAACTACTTGTCTTCCATTTTGCCAAACTACCATTGAATTTCCATTTCCATCTTTAAAGAACCAATCTGGTACTTGGCTATGCCAGACAAGCGTATGGCCGCGCATGTCCATTCCATTTTCTTTCGCAAACTTAACAAGTTTATCTGCTGGTTCCCAGTTAAATTGCCCTTCTACTGGCTGTAGACTGCTCGGCTTCATGACATTTTCTGCTACGATACTATTAAAATGGCGCTTTAACATTTGTGCGTCTTTTGAATCTAACAATTGAGAGGGTTCCACCGCCGCTCCAATAGTAAAAGAATCTTTGTATCTTTGGTCCAATTGCGGAGCTGTTAATCCGCTAATACTTGGCTTATTTGAAATATTCGTTTCGGCACCTGCTGACCCAACCGGTAATAATAAAGCTAAAGCTAATCCAGAAATAATAGGTTTACGTAAAACTTTTAGCATGTCTTAATCTCCTCTTTATTAATAGATTTTTGAAAAAGTCTAAGCTAAGGTGAAAATTATTCTTCCTTTTCTGAATTTATTGTAACGCAAATAACTTTGTCTATATACCAGACAAAGTAAAGGTCTTACTTTTACTTTTAAAGGTAGTTACCCCCAAAGTGGTATTATTTACTACCTTTAAAGTATCAATTATCTACAATGTGGCTATTCGATGTAAATTTTAAAAAAATAAAAGCAGCACCACAAATATGGTACTGCTTAATCACCGTGATAAGTACCTATTCTTGTTTTCCAATATCGCTAAACGAATTAGTTTCAGTTTGATTTCTTTGCTTAATGAAAGCCATTCCGGTTTAAAGATTTTCATTTTCCATTCCCCCATAAGAGTATTGTTCATTCCATTAACAACATATCTTGCAACAATATTCATCTGAGCTGTATTTGATATTTATCATTCCCCTTCCCGCGAGCTCTTTAACATTTTTCGTTTTCCATTTTTCTACATTTTTTTCGATTTTATAAGATTAAAAGATTCGAAACAATAATGGGGTTTATTACCTTTATCTAACGGGTACTGAATTACCATAGTATATTTTTAGGAGGTATCATTTTTCCATGAACAATGAACAATACCCAAGCAAATTACCCGCACAAGAACAAAACCAGCAGCCAGGGATGGAGAAGGAAATGAGGCCACTTCCAGAATCCGAAAATCCGAACTACAAAGGAAGCGACAAGTTACAAGGAAAGAATGCAATTATTACTGGTGGAGACAGTGGAATTGGACGTTCAGTAGCAATTGCCTTCGCAAAGGAAGGAGCAAATGTTGCGATTATTTATTTAAATGAAAGCAACGACGCCGAAGAAACGAAACAGCTGGTTGAGGAGCACGGTGGAAGGTGCCTATTAATTGCTGGGGACATCGGTGATGAATCCTTCTGTAAAGAAGCTGTACAGCAAACGGTAGATGAGCTTGGCGGCCTTGATATCCTTGTAAACAATGCGGGTGAACAGCACCCTAAGGACAGCATTATGGATATCGGTACAGATCAGCTGGAAAAGACATTCCGGACAAATGTTTTTTCTATGTTCCATTTAACAAAATCGGCGTTACCTCACCTTAAGGAAGGAAGTGCCATTATTAATACAACATCCATCACTGCATATAAAGGGAATCCAAAGCTGCTCGACTATTCTTCTACAAAAGGTGCCATAACATCCTTTACAAGGTCTCTTGCCCTTCAGCTGGCTGAGAAAGGAATCAGGGTAAATGGAGTCGCTCCAGGACCTATTTGGACACCGCTTATTCCTTCTACGTTTACTGCGGAAGAAGTAAGTAAATTTGGACAGGATTCACAGATGAAGCGTCCTGGACAGCCGGAGGAGGTTGCTCCTGCATTTGTCTACCTCGCCTCACATTCAGATTCATCCTATGTAACTGGACAAATTCTGCATGTTAATGGTGGACAAGTCGTTAATGGGTAGGTTTCTAAAAACAGCCCTAAAATAAGGGAATTCCTTACTGTTTTCTATTAATGTTTTATTTTGTTTTTTCACCAATTAAAACGGACCTCCGGTATATGGATGGTCCGCTTAAATGTTTATTTAATTACTTATGTATGATTTTTTATATTAAGATATGAAGAAAGCAGGGAATATGAAACATGCCCCCTGCTTTCTTTATGCTCTTTTTGTTGCCCCTGCCAAGGAAATTCATTTTAACACATTACTTACTTACTTGCCACGTCTATAATGATCCTCCTGTATATATGCAATCAGTTTTAATTCTTAAATACTATTTAACTTGGATTCACATTCGACTATTTTGAGTTTTAGTGACAGTAATAGATTGTAACGACTCATTTCCCCACATAATAAGTTTCCGTCGGGCCCAGGTAGCTATTTGCCGGTTTCTTGCCTTCCCGATTGATGACAAGCTTTTCCAAAATAAATCCTGGGCTTACTGCATAAATCCTTAGTGTATTTAACCCCGCCGTACAATTTATGCTGCTACAGTACCTGCGGATGGTACTAAGTACCCCGGCTGCCCAGTTTTGATCATCAACACGATATCCTTCTGGGAGTGTATTTAATATGTTAATGATATCCTCATTTGCTTGTATTCCACAGAATAACGTATGTTCTGTAGTGACAGGGTTGGAAGGCTGCATACATAATTCCAATTCATACACTCCAGCTTCCTGTACGACGAAATGATATTCCAGATAAGGTGCGTCCTTTCCTGCAGTAAAATATTCCGTTGTTGGAAAAGCCTTCACGGCAGATAATGTCCTGCCATATCCCTGGAGCACTTTAAATCTATTAACATTACCAAACTGATTCGTTGCTTCCTTATTCAGAAAGTAATGCTCGGCTTCTATCGATATATATCCATTCGTTTCGACATAGGTCATAGCAGGTAAATCACTGAAATCATCCTGTGCTGCATTTACAATTATTGTAGCCGTGCCGCATGGCATCTCAACGACAATACTGCCTTCTGTCTCGTCATGCATAGCACTGCGATCAATCTTCACATAGATGACCTCCTTTGTTTTTTCCTTCCCATCTAGGTTGCCGCTCGTTTTCGAACATATCAGCCACTGATTTTTGCTAGTAATCTTAAAATCTGCGTTCAAATCACTTAAACTTGAAATTGTAAACGAAGCCTCTTCTATATCAGGTTGCAGAAAGTCATTTAAAAAGAGATTATTATTATGCCAAGCAGGGCCCTCCGTGTACTGTTCCGTCCCATCCACCGTGACCATGAGCCTTGGCTTGCTAGCAGGTAAGACATTCATTAGAATCGGGTACCTGCATCCTTCTTCGTTCCAGTTGATAAAACCAATATGCTCAGATAGCCCCATTCCGTACCACTTACCTTTATCAATCGAATGATACTCTTCCACCAGGTCCCTATCTCTTTTCAGGCATTCTCTAATTTGGTCAGCCAGTCTGTTTGCTTCCATTTTCCCAAGCTTTGCATCATAATGATTTTTCTCCGTAAGTAACCACATCTTCTGCAAATTGAGATTTCCTACAGCAGGATAATATACTAGTGAGAAATAAGTGGGTAGATTCTGAGAAACCACAAACTTATATAGTTCTTCAGCAATATCCAAAAGGTAATCGATTTGCTTTAATGTATAATCACTTTCCTTGTAGTTCACCGGATGATATACATCTGCATTCATGTGCTCAGGTCTGCGGTTATGAGCAATCTTTGTGTAACCTGTGAGCAGCTCAAATGCCTTTTTCACTTCATCCTGAGCGAATATCCCATCAAACTGTTTTTGAATCCATTGCATGGTGTAAATATCCGTCTTATTTACGGCACTTGTTCCCCATTTTTCAAAATCATAAGCCAAATCCATGAAAAAGGATAACGGGAATTCCTGTGTAGCAATATCACCTAAATTTACAATCCACAGGTCCCGAATACCGAAGTCGTAAGCCATACTCATCTGCTCCCATATCTTAGGGAGGTAGGAACTATTAATCCATTCATACGAAATCGGGCCGCCATGATAGTCAAAATGATAATACATACCATAACCACCTTTATGGGTACGCATTTCTTCCGTTGGCAATGTCCGTAAGTTGCCATGATTATCATCACAGAGCATCAGAATGACATCTTCAAGTTCCTCTGAGTTCATTAATCCTGGTGTATCGTTATCTCCATAAAAGAAAGGTTCCACTTCTTTATATAAAGCTAGCATTCTTGGCACTTCTGAAAGATTTGGATTGATATTTTCCCGAATCAACTGGTTTTGTGTCCTTAGCACATCTCGCAGCAACTCGATATTGTCAGCCAGTGTAGCTTCTTTACCCATAATGGTAGTATCTTGTTCGCCCCGCATACCCACCGTTACCACATTTTCAAATTTGCCACTGCGCTTCAGGCCGTCTTCCCAGAACCTTGTAATTCCTTCTCTATTCGTAATAAAATTCCAGGCATCTCCATAAATTGAGTTCTCTCCACGCAGATACTTATATTCTTCACCATACCGCAAACATGGCTCATGATGGGACGCCCCCATGACAACTCCATATTCATCCGCGAGTTCAGCATTTGCTAAGCCTGGCCGTCATCACTAAAACGGGCAGACCACATGGCAGGCCAAAGATAATTACCTTTCAATCTGAGCAGCAGTTCAAAAACGTGATCATACATTTCCGCATTAAAGCCGTCAAAATTCTTCATCGTCCAATTACCAAAAGCCGGCCATTCATCATTAATAAAAAAGCCACGGTAACGGACAGATGGTTCTTTAGATATGTACTTCAAGTCTTCACCCAAAGAAAATGAATCTTTCCGTTTCGGCTTCACACCGCACCAATCTACTAACGGAGAAACACCAAGCAACTCAGATAAATGAAAAAGACCGTAAATGTTCCATACAATACAGCATGTTTTCCAAGCTTCTTTTTATCAGTGGCTACTTGTGGTGTATATCCAAAAACCAACTCCACATCATGCATAACCTTTTCCGCGATTTTATTCACACCGCTAAAAGCCTCTTTTTCCTGATAAAATAGTGCCCCCATATGTAACATTTCTTGATTAATTAAAAAATTCATAAATAAGTCCTTTCTTAACATCCAGTTTCGATTATTTTAAAATTACGGTTCCTTGCAGGAATAATGAAATGTTACAAGGTGTATCCGAATCCCAGTATGGTAAAACATTTGTCTTCATGATCGGCAGCCATCTTGATTTCTATCTGATGTTCCCGGCATACATTCTCCTGATACAGGATTACAGTATTGCAATGAGTCCAGTTCACTTCATGAGGGTCGAGGGTTTTTATATGCTGGCCATCCACAAATATTTCTGCTATTCCAAACTCACTACTTCCTGAATCCTTAAAAACAAGGATGAGACTTTTGCTATTTATCGTGATTTTGAAACTCTCATTTCCCGAAGCAGCTGTATGCATCCAGTTATTCGGGAATTGTGACATAACAAAAGGGTTTGCATCCATCTCTACCATTTGCAAATCAGCATCTAATTCATAAAAACTGCCCATATTTATCGTTGCATTTATTGTGTTATCTCTCCTATCAAGTAACTGAACATCCTTAAAACCATTACCAATAACCGGCGTTTTATCGATTTCGATGTCAACCTGGTCTTTACTAGATTTCTTTGTTTCTGAAAATAAATAGGCAAGACAATCGGCCATTACAGTATGACCGTCATTTGTTGGATGATAAATATCGTAAAAAAATTGCCTTTTGGTAATGATATTTCCGTCTTCCTTCGTAAGCCTAAACTGCTCTACCACTGCGTCCTTTACACTGACCATTGGCAGATCATAGTGCTTTCCTACGGGAGAAAGCCTGTCCTGCAGATTCCAGTCATTTTCAAACACGCTGAATAATAAAATAACAGCTGGTTTGTTTTTCGATGAAAGTATGTTTAAACATAAGCTTTCATAACAAACTCCCTCTGTTTCGTCTCCTGCATCATTTACGGCAAACTCAACAATCACAATATCCGGTTCTACTTTTCCATTCCTTAAAATATCCCGTTCATAACGAATCATGCCAAGTTCAGATGGTGTACCTCCTACCCCGGCCTTTATGAAATGAACGTTCTCGCCATCATCTTTCCCAAACATTTCTCTGAATTTCAAATAAGATTGGTAGGCATAACAATGGGTATGAATTGGTTTTGCACCAGCGCCCTGAGTGATGGAGCCCCCTATATAGGCAATGGTAACATCGTCGCCTCCTTCTGCTTTTTCAATAGCTGCTTTTAATCTATGATTGTTTCCCTTTCTTAAAAGGGACTTATTAATCATAGCCTGGTAACCTTTTGAGCCAAATGCAACCGGTGGTTCCATTGGTATCTCGGGTACCTTATAGTTATCATGAAGATAGAATTTGACACTTGCCAATGCTAGTTCACCAGGATAGTTAAATTCAAAGGCAAATTTACCTGGAACATCATCATCTAGGGACCATTGAAAATCCCCAAGTTCTAAAATCGTCTCGGTTCCATCTGTTGGACAAGCTATTCTTAGCAGTGTTCCAGTTTCATATTTATTTTGCTTTCCATAATTGTGTAATATAAAATTAATTTTTCCTGCATTTTCAGCATCTGTTTTAATCACTATACCTATACTATGCACAAGCTTGCGGAAACCCTTACAATCGTCAAGGAGCGTCAAGATGTCCTCATCCTTCACGCCACCTACAAGCCTGGCAATACTTTTTAATCGTTCTCCATCCAAATAGATCTCCTGCGAAGGCTTCCCTTCATTACGGGGAGTTGCCTCAATCACTTTCTCGAACATAACGAAAAAACTATCTTTCTTTACTACTGGATTTTTTGGTGACTTGAAATCGTTATTTATTAATCTGCTTTCTGTCATCGTTACCTATCTCTCCTATGAATGATCAATTTTTATGACACATGAAGCTTCATAATTGACACCTGTTGCCGATCCAATGGGAGCCTTTTGGTTATTTTTAAAAGTAATAACCACCTTTTTCAATGTTACTGCTACTAAATTTACAAAGTTTATTCATTCAACAAACAAAGTCTATGTGTATTAATTTTATTATTATTTTCAGAAAGGTCAATGCATTTTTGAAATCGCTTTATATTATTAATATAATCTTGTTGCAATTAACAATAAATGGTTAAATGGGAGTATCATCTACTTTTCTGTAAGTCGATGCATCGTAAGGGGGGAAGTTGTTTGAAATCATTTGAAAAACTACATCCATTATTAAAAAGCTTTGTCGAAAACGGTCCGGCTGGATGTGCTTGTTCGGTTACCTATCAGGGGAAAACAGTATTTGAAGATTACATAGGATATGCCGACATTGAATCTGAAAAACCAATTTTCCACGATACGATTTATAGAATTTTTTCAAACACCAAATTGGTTACGTGTGTTGCTGCCCTTATTTTATATGAACGGGGATTGTTTTTGCTGAATGATCCTCTTGAGGATTATCTTCCGGAATTCAAAGAACCAAAAGTTTACCATAGAAATATAAACGGAGAGTTGTCGATTTTACCCTCTTCAAAATCAATCAGGGTCAAAGATCTCTTCATGATGACCTCCGGATTAACCTATGGAGGGGAAGGAAATGAAACGGAACGTTCGGTTAAAGTGGCGATCAATAACTTTAATAACGACAACGGTTCTGAGAATTTAGATGTAAGATCCCTCTTTAAAATGCTCAGCAAGATTCCACTTGCCTTTGAACCGGGGACACAATGGCAATATGGCTATAGTCATGACGTATTAGGTGCACTGATTGAAGTCGTGTCAGGTAAATCCTTTGGACAATTTTTACAAGATGAGATTTTTGATCCTTTGGAAATGAAGGACACATTCTTCAAGATTCCCGAGGAGAAAAGAGAGCGTCTTAGCAACCTTTACAATCGCAGCGAAAATGGAGAGTTAACCAAAAATTCTTTATTGGATGGGTATTATCAACCAGAAGCCAAGTTTGAAAGTGGAGGTGCAGGTCTGCTGTCGACGTTAGGTGACTATAGTCGATTTGCCCACATGTTGGCAAACGGCGGAGAGCTTAACGGGGTCAAAATTTTGGGGAGAAAGACGGTAGAACTAATGTCCACCAATCATCTACAGCCTGAGGTGTTGCCGTACTATAATTGGGACTATCTCAAGGGCTATGGTTATGGATTGGGTGTCAGAGTCATGATCGATCCGACTTTAGCTGGCAGTAACAGTTCAATTGGAGAATTTGGCTGGTGTGGTTTAGCGGGTACGTGGGTATTAATCGACCCAAAAGAAAAGCTTTCTGCAGTGTATATGCAGCAAATGTTGCCTAACTTTGAGGCTTACCATCAGCCACGGCTTCGCTCGGTTATTTATAGTTCGCTTTAAGAAAAGGCATATGTGTTGAATTATTTAAGGAAAACAATGATTATTTTGTAATTGTTGTATCATTGGTACTCAAAAGCAATCGCCCAGACCAATGCAATGCTGGGTCGATTGCTTTTGTTTACACAAAATAAAACAGCTTCACCATTTTTAAACATTCGGGCTATTAGCGGAATCTTAAAGCTTACAAGATATCCATCCAAATCTTGATAGCTGTTGCTAAGATTAATAATGCCAGTACAACTTGTAAGATCTTCGTATTGATCTTCTTTCCAGCCATTGCACCAAGTGGGGATGCGATTAAGCTGGCAATCACCATTATGAGCGAGGGTACAAAATCAACTTGTCCGGTTGTAATCTTCCCCACCGTCGCACCAATTGAAGAGATGAAAGTTATCGCTAATGAGGACGCAATGGTCATTCTAGTTGGAATTTTTAATACCACGAGCATGATAGGTACCAATAAGAATGCACCTGCTGCACCAACAATGCCAGAACCAACTCCAACAATTAATGCAAGAGCTGCTGCCAGCCATTTATTAAACTTCACTTGATCAAGAGGTATATCGTCGATTCCTTTCTTAGGAATAAACATCATGACAGCCGCTATTAATGCTAATATACCATAAACTAGATTAATTCCACCCTCTGTCATTAATCTTGAACCAAAACTCCCAACAAAACTACCCATTAATATGCTTCCACCCATATATGCAATTAGTGTTTTATTTAAATAACCGCCTTTACGGTAGGCCCATACACCACCAATGGTCGCAAAGAACACTTGAACAGCACTTATTCCAGATACTTCGTGGGCGCTAAATGCTGCCAGACCAAATAAAGGTGGAATGTATAACAACATCGGATATTTAATAATGGAACCGCCTATTCCTAACATTCCTGATATATAGGATCCTATAAAACCAATTAAGAAAATAATCATAATAAATCCAAAATCCATGGTATTTCCCCCCTTAAGAAAAGGGAACCTGATTGGTTCCCATATTCTTACCCTTTTCTAATCCAAAACTTAAACACATCGTTCTCCTCATCGTGTTTAATTAGTTCGTGACCACCTGATTTTGCCCATGCAGTAAGGTCATTTTTTGCCCCTTTATCTGTCGCATGAATTTCTAGTACTTGACCACTTTCTAAATCATTCATCGCCTTTTTTGTTTTAACAATTGGCATTGGGCATGCAAGCCCTTTTGCGTCTAAAATTTTATTTGCTTCCATATTTATTACCTCCTTTTTTTATCGAACGGCACAGCGATTTGGTCCAATTTCCATTTCGCGTTGTTTTTCTAAATCTGGATTCATTTTCCCCATATTTGTTTCACGAATCTCTTGATAAGCATTTGGTTGTGGCGGCAGGTTTTCCGTAACCATTTTTCTGAACTCATTTCCATCTTCTATGTTTAAGCCATGGTTTTTCGCGAACAATGTTCCTAATTTTTCAGCGACACTGCCATCTTCATTCAATTCATCAATAATCATAAAGTGAGCAGGAAGAACCGTTAAATCCTCTGATAATTCTCTGTAGCGCTTATATAAACTTTCTCTTAAATCCCCTACCCAATCCTGTGCCAATCCTGCTAAATCAGGTCTGCCAATAGAGTCAATAAACAAGATATCACCGGAGAGTAAGAACTTCTCATCAACAATAAATGAAGTAGATCCAATCGTGTGACCTGGTGAATACAAGGCGTGGATATTGATTTTCACATGACCATTTTCAACATCATTACCATCTTCTAATGGCTGATACGCAAACGTTACTTCTGTTGCGTCCTTTGGCGGCAGCCAATACGTTGCACCCGTTTTTTCTGCAATCGTTCTACCACCGGAAATGTGATCGGCATGTAGGTGTGTGTCAAAAACATGAGTAATTTTTGCACCAATACGATCAGCAAATTCAAGATAAATGTCTGTCATACGAGTGGCGTCTATAATCGCAGCCTCATTGTTCGACACAACCATGTAAGATAAACAACCTTTGCCAACACGGACAAACTGATACATTTCTCCGCCGTCTCTTAACTCTCCGACTTTTACTGGTTCTAAATGCTCACTCCATGCTTTCATACCACCCTGTAGGTAAGAAACCTTAAGCCCTGCGTCCGAGAGCATTTCTGCCACCATGATAGAAGATCCTTCTTTTGCACATACCACTAAAACTTCCTTATCTGATGGAATCTTATCGATGATCTCTTCAACACCATCTAGTAATTCAAAATAGGGAATGTTAAAATACTCGAAGTTTTCTCCTTCAATTTTCCAATCCTGAAAGTCACTTTCATTACGAACATCGAAAATAAATAATTCTTCCTTATTAAAGACTTTCTTTGTTACTTCTTTTGAAGTCATAGCTTTAACAGTCACTTTCAATTACCCCCTATGGTATATTTTATTTTAAAAAAATTAAATATATCTTATTTGACGATAGTAGTAGTTTTCCCCGACCATTGACTCATTCCTGGTACGACGTTCGTCACCTTCGTAAATCCCTTTTCTGTTAATTTTTGTGCAGCAAGGTCACTACGGCTGCCTGTTCGGCAAACAACATAAATCTCCGCTTCTTTGTTTATTTCATCAAAACGTATTTCTAATTCACCTAATGGGATCGAAATGGAATTTGGGATATGATTAAACGCATATTCAGCATTTTCTCTAACATCGAGAACAATGATGTTATCCTCCGTTTCGAGTTTTCTTTCAAGTTCATCATTATCGATAACATTTGGATGTTTTCTGTCGATTGTTTCATCACTAGAGGATTTTCGTAAGTAATGCTTTAATACGTCTCCTTCCTCTAACGTACCTAAATATTGATGACCTGTGCTCTCAGCCCAAACCTTTAAATCAGCCTTCGACCCCTTATCAGTTGCTTGAACTTCCAATACTTGCCCAGCTTCCAATCCATTCATCGTCTTCTTTGTTTTGACAATTGGCATAGGACAAGCTAATCCTTTTGCGTCTAACATGACATTTGCTTTAACGTTTTCCATCTTAAAACCTCCGTTTTATACCCACCATGGTATTATTTGTGTGAAAAAAATTTATTCCATCTTTCCTTCCCAAGCCATCATCCCGCCTGTCATATTAATGACATTATATCCGTGATACTCTAAAAATTGCACAGCACGGGCACTTCTTCCACCAGAGCGGCAAACGATGATATATTCTTTTGCTTTATCTAATTCATGCATACGGAATTCTACTAATCCTAAACGAATGTTCTCAGCACCAGGAATCTTTCCAGATGCAACCTCATCCACTTCACGTACATCAATAATGTTTAATTTCGTTCCTTCATTTAATTTCGTTTCAACTTCTTTAGCTGTCATTTCTCTCATCTTTAAGTCCTCCTTTTTCTAAAACCAAGCACTCATACCGCCTTTAACATTTGTAACGTTTGTAAAACCAAGTTTTTTTAACTGCTTACTAGCCTTTTGACTTCTCATACCACTTTGACAAATAACGACTACTTCTTTATCTTTTGAAAGCTCGGGTGCTTTTTGAGCTAGTTGATGAAGAGGAATATTTTTAAATTCTTTAATATGATTGCCTTTATACTCACCTGGAGTTCGAACATCAACAAATTGCTTATTCTTGTCTTTTAATTCATTTTTCAATTCTGTTGTCGAGATATTTCTTACCCCTTTTGTTGGAATGAAACGATTGACAATCAAAAAGAGGAAGAGTCCCATGATTACATAATTTATATATTCCATCTTAGTAACCTCCTAATGTTGGGGCGTAAATCCGCCAATTAAAATTAAATGAACAGATTTACATCACCATCTTCAGCTTCCGCTAAATAGGCTGCCACTCCTGCATATTCAATGTTGTCTAATAGTTCTTCTTTTTGAAGACCTAGTAAATCCATCGTCATCGTACAGGCAATTAATTTTACCTCTTGTTCTTGAGCCATCTCAATAAGATCAGGAAGAGGAAGCGCATTGTGTTTTTTCATTACTTTTTTGATTAACTTAGGACCAAAACCAGCAAAGTTCATTTTTGATAATCCCATATTGTCAGCGCCTCTAGGCATCATTTTAGCAAACATTTTTTCCAAAAAGCCTTTGTCGACTGAAATGCTCTCATCTTTTCGTAACGCATTTAACCCCCAGAAAGTGTGAAAGATCGTTACTTCATGATCATAAGCAGCTGCACCATTTGCAATAATATAGGCTGCCATTGCTTTATCGTAATCACCGCTTAATAAGACAATCGTAGTTTTTTTCTTTTCAGTCATTTTTATGACCTCCTGTATTTTTACCCCTAAGGGTATTTATTTGGATAAAAATAAAAGTAATTTACCATTACCCCTATGGGTATCATAGTAACGAAAATAAAAGAGGGTGTCAACCCTTTTTTATCGGCTTCTTACCAATAAGTTTACTGCATCTTTAATTAACTCTTCGGCACTTCTTTCTTTTGTTTCATCGGCTTTTCGAACACATTCAACTAAATTGGAACTCACAATGACCCCTATTGTTCGATCGATTGCAGTTCGAGCAGCAGACAACTGGGTAATAACATCTTTACAATCCTTATCTTCTTCCATTAATCGTAAAATACCTCTTAATTGACCTTCAATTCGTTTTACTCGGTTTTTGACTTGATCATTATACTCCATGATTTTACCTCCTAACAATGTATTTCTAATGGACATTTATTTAATTCATGATTACGAACAAAGGTATATCCAACTACTCGAAAACCCTTTTTTTGCAGCGTCCGTATCCCTATATTTCTTTCAAGTAAACTTGATACAACCAAATGTAATTCTTTATGTGGTATCTCATGCATATTCCTTTTAAAATAGGATATAGGAATATTAATGGCTCCATCTATCGGGTTCTTGTAAGATTCGTTATAATCTCTGACATCAAGGATTTCTATTTGAGATAAATCAAGTTCTGTTAATGGATGACATTTTACACCCAGAACTGGAAAATATCTTTTATACAAGATAGTTGCTACTGCGAGCAGCGCTAGAATTAAATATACCATGTATGCCTCCTAGAATGAAACAAATTGCAATGACAAGTTCTATAATATACCCCCATAGGTATAAAGTCAACCGTAAATTTTAATTTTTACATCCTATTGAAAAGACCGCTTAATCCAGCGGTCAAAGAAGCATAACAAAGTTTAGATAATGCATTATCTACTTTTGTTGATAACGTTAATTAACCGATCTTCAATTTCTTTAGCAAAATTTTTCATTCTTTCATCATTTAACAGACTTATCAGTGCAGTTGGTTTTGGCATTCCAATTTTTGTTTTCCCTTCATGCCCATAAACAACCATTTTACAAGGGAGGAAAGATCCTGCCATTTCATTTTCACTTAATACCCTCTGTGCTTCAACAGGATTACAGACTTCAAGCACTTTAAATTCCTTGGAAAATTCCAGGCCTTTCTCTTGCAGCTTTTCTTTAATATCAAACATCCATAATACCCCGAACTTTTCTTCTTGTAAGCTTTTTTCTAGGCTTTGTATGGCCCCCTCAATTGTTTTATCCGTTATAACGGTATAATCAAACATGTTTTCTTCCCTCCTTTCTTGTTTAGTATCACCCACCTTTTTTGACATGCCTCCTGCCAGTTTTTTTTCACATCTAAACAGTTCGTTTTGGGTAAATATAAAAAGCATGACTCGAAATTCAGAGTCATGCTTCATGTTTAAACTTTTTATTTTTCTAAAAAACCTACCTATATTAAAACAATGACCAAAACGCCTTTACTTGCGGCAAAAGCACCTTTACTTAGAATTTCAAGAAATTCGAATTTTCCCAACTCTTCTGTTTCGATTATGATCTTTAGTATTCTGGGATGGAGGTATCCCTTGAAAAGATATGAGGCCAGCCTTAAACAGGGCAAAACCAATAAATGCGGCAAAGACCGAACTTCCAATTAGAAATAAGATAAATTTTCTGCCAACATTACGTAACATGTTTTCACCTCTTTAACCTCTCATTAGTGATAAATATGATGAAATCATCTTTTTTATGCCGTCATATTCAGCTCCTTCGTCCTTCCTTTCGGAGTACGGATTCAAGCGCTTACAATAATTTATCTCTTTTAGCTTTTTGATAATTTAATATTCTAACTATTGTTTTTATTCAAAAACTATTCTATAATACTTTTCATTACATAAAATTCAAAGTCTGAGGTGTAAAAAATGAGAGTTTTAGAGAAAATAAGTCAATTGGCTGGCAGTACCTTTGCTGTTTGGGTGCTATTATTTGCAGCCCTTTCGTTTTTTTGGCCATCCGCATTTACGTGGATAGCACCACATATTTCCCTCCTATTAGGGATCATTATGTTTGGAATGGGACTTACATTGTCTACAGGAGATTTTAAAGAAGTATTCAGACGTCCAAAGGATGTGGCGATTGGAGTTATTGGTCAATTTTTAATCATGCCTGCTCTTGCCTTTATACTTGCAAAAGGATTACAATTACCTCCTGAAATCGCTGTCGGAGTCATTTTAGTAGGCTGCTGTCCAGGCGGGACTTCATCTAATGTTATGACTTTCTTGGCAAAAGGCGATGTTCCCCTAAGTGTAACGATTACCTCGGTGACTACACTACTTGCACCAGTGGTAACACCAGCACTTATTTTATTACTTGCAAGCGAATGGATTCCAGTAGATCCAGCTAGCCTCTTTATTTCCATTGTAAAAATTGTGATTATACCTATCGTCCTAGGGGTAATCATTAAGAAATTATTTAATCGTCAAGCGCAGGCAAGTGTAAAGGTCCTTCCGCTCGTATCCATTATAGGAATTGTTGCGATTGTAGCCGCAGTAGTATCGGTTAACCAACAAAACATTGCGAAAACGGGGTTAATCATTTTTGCTGTTGTGATCCTCCATAATGTCCTTGGCTATTTATTGGGCTATTTCTTTGGAAAGCTATTCAAGATGGATTTATCGAAGAAAAAAGCAGTTGCAATTGAAGTGGGAATGCAAAACTCCGGCTTAGGCGCTGCCATTGCTTCAGCACATTTCTCACCATTATCTGCCGTACCTAGTGCTATTTTTAGTGTTTGGCATAATATATCTGGTCCGATATTAGCGACTCTATTTAATCGGATGGATAACAATAAGTCAGTCGATGCGGATTCAAAAAGTTCACAATTAACAAACTAGATAATCACACCTTCATTGTTGGAAATTTACGACAACATGGAGGTGTGGTTTTTTCCTTGTAATTGTGAAAAGGGTTTTGTGAGCCAGTTCCCCTTTCTAGAATTTAACTATTTCACACCATTCGAAATACCGGAACATAGGACTTTAGCAGCAATAATTATTGGCAAAAAATAGAGAGAAATGCAGCCATTACGACTGTACCTCTATCACTTTATTTAAAACTCTTTCATTATGTATCTGACTGAATCAACATAGGGGTGCAGTGGACCCCTTATGCACCGTACTCGAATACTTCCTATTCATCAAAAAGATAAATGGCACTCTTTGGGCTCTTGTCAATAAAAAAAAGACCGAGTGCCCTCTGGTCTATGCAATATAAAAATCCGTCAGAAACCTTGGTATTATTGAGTTGGCGGGACTGAGTGGGAATCGAACCCACCAGACCTGGCACGCAGGTCTCAGGCAGTTTTGAAGTTCTATACCGTATGTAATTTCTAGTGACACATAATCCCATAAAGTGCTATAGAATAAGGTTTCAGTGATTTAGAGTGTTATGTAATATCATTAATTTTTTTCAAATTGGCACCAAACTCGGCACCGAAACTTTTCTTCTTCTTCCCCACCCTCATTGTAACCAACAAAATAACCTTTCTCATACATCTTCAACTCATTCAACCCGTTTGCTGGTCAGGAAGATCAAGATTTGATTAATGCAGGAAAGGAAACGATTACCCCTGTGCCTGGAGCTTCCATTTTTGACAGCACTGAATCATTTTCAATGATTCGTGGCGGGCATATTGACGTAGCCATCCTTGGCCGCATGGAAGGTTTTGAAGATGGGTGACCTTGTAAATAGGATGATTCCGTGTAGCTGCTCAAAGATATGGGTTGAGCTACGGATCTCTTTAACGGTGCAAACGGATTGTTACTATAATGAAACATGTCAATAAGTATGGTGAGTCCAAGATAAAGTATTGGTTTTGATAATCGACAGGTGGAAACAATTTGACGTTTACATTTTACTATTTTTTATTTTTTTCGGAAGCTGGTACTCCGGCAATTCCCCAATGAGTCTTTGGCATTTCATTAACCAAAACTCTAACACTTTGTTTAGGAGCATCTAATGTTTCAACAACTGTATCAGTAATATTTTCAATTAATGCTTTTATTTTTTCAGGGGGTCTGCCTTCCATAATATTTACTTGAATAAGAGGCATAATTTATCACTCTCAATCCTTCATAAATTTCAATCTTAACATATCTTAACTTTTAATTATCTTATTCACCAATAGTGAAAGTAACTTCTCCAAGTCCGTCGAACTTTCCGGAAACAAAATCCCCTACTTTTAAAAGGACAGCACTTGTTAAAGCACCAGACATGATGATTTCACCTTTTTTAATCTTGTCGCCTTTTCTGGCAAGCATATTGGCTAACACAGCAATTGCATTGGCTGGATGCCCTAAAACGGCTGCACCAGCTCCAAGTTCTTTAATTTGACCATTAATCGAAAGTGTAGCACCTACTAATTCCAAATCAAAATCACTTGGTTTTCTTAGTGTATTTCCGAAAACAACCCTTGAAGTAGATGCATTATCAGCAATAACATCTGTATGGGTAAAGTTAAAGTTTTCATAACGGCTGTCAATGATCTCCAGTGCCGGCAAG
>NZ_BCVA01000007.1 GCF_001591505.1 Neobacillus niacini NBRC 15566 | reverse complement strand
AAGCTGTGACACTGCATGGAGGAATTAGGGGTACTGGCAAATTACTAGTTTAGGAGGAGGATTTAGAAATGAATCCAGTCATTGGGCTGGATATTTCAAAAGGGGAAAGTCAAGTTCAAGGATTTTTAGATAAAGGCAAACCATATCGTAAGATTTTTAAATTTTCTCATACTCTAGAAGGTTTAAGTTTACTTGTAGGTTTTCTTTAGGAAGTTAAGAGAGAAACAGGTAAGAAACCACCTGTTGTTTTAGAGGCAACAGGACATTATCATTCCTCTGTTGTTCAATACTTAGAGGACCGTGGATATTTAATGATTATTATTAATCCATTGATCTCTTATAAGGCTAAAAGTTCAAGTCTTCGGAAAGTAAAGACAGATGCGATAGATGCCTACCATCTCTGTGAGCTGTTTTATAAGGAGGATTTAGAGCCGTATAAGAAGCGTGGTGTACAGCTATTAAACCTTCGGAATCTTACAAGACAGCACGAAAATATAACTGGTGTATTGATTCAAACAAAGCTACCATTTCAAGCGATTCTGGACCAAGTCTTTCCTGAATATAGAGGAGTTTTTGGGGACTTGTATTCAGTAGTATCACTCTTAACTCTTTCAGAGTTTCCCTCATCTGAAGATATATTAGAGGCAGGTGTAGAAACCATAGCTGACAAAATGGCTCAATTATGTAAAAATCGTTCATACAGATGGGCCAATGAAAAAGCTATTCAACTCAAAGCTGCCGCAAACCGAAATCCGTTTGAAAAGACTTTGTATCAGAGTCATATTTTGAGTCTTGGTATGTATATTAATATCATTCTTCAATATAAAGAGCACCTATCCAAGTTAGAGTCAGAGATAAATGCCCTTGCAAAAGAAGTTGAAGAATATAATATTATCAAATCTATCCCTGGTATCGGAGAAAAGATCGCTGCAACGATTATTTCAGAAATTGGGGAGATAGATTTATTTACTGATCCTAAAAAGCTGGTAGCTTTCGCTGGAGTTGACCCTAGTGTATTTGAATCTGGTAAGTTTACAGCCACCAAGAATCGAATCACAAAAAGAGGGTCCAGCAGACTTCATCAGGCCCTATATATGTCTGTCCGTTGTGTTATACGTGACTGTCGCAAGAGCAAAACAAGCGATGAGATCATTCCTCGTAATAAGAAATTACGAGAGTTCTATGATAAGAAACGTGAAAAAGGAAAACCTTTTAAGGTAGCGGTCATTGCTTGTGTAAATAAGCTCTTACATTGGATATTTGCCTACTAAAGAATAAAACGACTTTCCAAGATATAGCTTAAAACCTATATCTACCTAAATAAATAAAACCTTCCAAAATTAGTCTAACGGAAGGTTTTTTGGCATGCACATTTTTAGTGTAGCATGAGATATAAATTTTTATCGAAAAATATTGACAAACTATTAGCTGGTTTAGTTCAATAAAAAAAGAGTTGCCACAACAACCCCGCTGTTCTACTATGCTCTCGATAATAGGCTATTTCAATTAAAGACAATGTTAAAGTTGTGAATGTCTATAAAATCCCTTTACTAGATCCATAAAATTTTTGGCTGGTGTTGAGACATAATGATGTTCAAGCAAAATGACTCCTAAAGAAGATGTCATATTGGCATTGCTTATTGGTGCCGGGTAAAGACTTTTTGCCCCGTAGACATCAAAAACAGATTTTGGCACAATCGTTACCCCTGTTCCCCCCTTCACCAATTCCATTAATACATGCATATCAGAGCATTCCGCAATACTTTTTAGTTGAAGCTTTTGCCTAGTAAATGCTTCAAGAATCGTATTATATATACCCAGCCCCTCTGTACTAGGAAAAATAAGAGGCATTTGTGCAACCTCATCTAAGGATATATTGTGGACTTCCGTATTACTGACGAAAATAAAAGGCTCATTAATAAGATGATGGTAAACCAAACCTCGATGTTCAAGCGGAAGACGTACAAATGCCATTTCAATCGCTCTAGTTTTAACCATTTCTGCTAAATAAAATGAATCATTTTGGACAATTTTTAACGATACATGGGGATAGTTTTTGTGGAAGGATTGGAGCATTTCTGAAAATCCTGAAACGGATAAGGTGTTTATTCCCATATTGAGAGCGCCCTTTTTTCCCTCCTCCGTATCCTGTATTTCATTTTTCATTTCTTCAAAACTATTGACGAGATGCAAAGCACGTTGATATAGTAGTTTTCCCTTATCGGTTAACTCCATCCTCTTCCCATTTCTCTCGATTAATTTAACACCTAATTCATCCTCCAATTGTTTTAATTGTATGCTGAGAGGTGGCTGAGACAAATGAAGCCTATTCGCAGCTGCAGTAATATTCTTTTCTTCAGCTATTGCGATGAAATACCGCAATTTTTTAATATCCATGAATTTCTCCTTCTATTTAAAAAATATATGGTTTTTATATAAATTATATATTTCTAATATACATCTTGTCCATGATACGATAACGAACGAACTAGAAAGGAGAATGACATGGAACGTTTATTTAAATTAACGCAACATGGTACGACACTTACAAAAGAATTTTCTGCAGGTTTTATTTCTTATATAACCGTGGTTTACATTATTATTGTCAATGCTACGATTTTGGCTGCAGCTGGTATTCCCTTGGAGGCAGGAATCATTGCAACCATATTAACTAGTTTTTTTGGATGTATAATTATTGGCTTTTGGAGTAATACCCCTATACTCCTCATTCCAGGTATGGGGCTCAATGCGATGTTCACTTATACAATCGTTCAATCTGGGGGATTTACTTGGCAAGAGGCGTTGGCGATGGTTTTCGTTACAGGGCTGATTTTCACTGTAATTGCCTTTACGCCCCTTGCAAAAGTGATTACGTCCTCGATTCCTAATTCCTTAAAGGAAGCCATAACCATTGGGATCGGAATCTTATTGATATTAATTGGGTTTGACAATGCTGGTATTATTACGGGTTCTGAGCACACCCTGCTTGCAATCGGAGATTTAAGCAGTCCCCAAGCTATCACTACATTTATTGGTTTGATTATTACGGTTATATTATTTGTTAAAAATATACCGGGAAACCTTCTTCTAAGTATTTTAATTACATCGTTGCTATCGATTTGGTTTGGAGGAGCTACCTTCGAAGGCATTTCTCTTACCATTCCATCTTTTCAAGAATACATTGGCGTTTTCGGACAATTATCGTGGGCACAAGCAGGGAACTTGGTCTTCTGGCTGACTTCTATCTCATTCGCAATGGTGATTGTCTTTGAAAATATTGGTTTGATTCATGGGCATAGCAAGTTGTTAAATCGTGATGAGAGTAATAAGAAATCACTACAGGCTACAGCCATTTCGGTATTATCATCAGGAATATTTGGTACGAGTCCCACTGTAGCATCTGTGGAATCTGCAGCTGGAATAACAGCCGGCGGAAGAACAGGGTTAACCAGCATCGTGACAGGTCTATTGTTTCTTGTTTCGTTATTGTTCATACCAGTTATTAAAATCGTTCCAGCAAGTGCGGTTTCGCCTATTCTGATATTAATAGGGGTTCTTATGTTGCAAAACATTGTTCATATTTCAATAGATGATCTAACAGAGAGCTTACCAGCACTTCTAATTATTGTATTAATTCCTTTAACCTATAGCATTGCAGATGGTATGGCAATCGGCTTTGTTCTATATCCATTGTTGAAGCTTTTAATTGGGAAAGGGAGGGAAGTACACCCTGCACTTTATTTGATTGCCCTTCTGTTTTTTAGCAATTTTGTTATTCAATACGCTTTTTAAGTATAAAGAATAGAAACGGGCTAAACCATAAAGTGTTTGTGCGGAATACATTGGACTCTCGTTGAATTGTTGATAAAAAGCAATGATTAAAAGGTGTATCATTTCAAACAAATCAATTTCCAACTCATATGTTAATTTTCCGGACTATTACCTAAATTTAATATCATTTTAATAACTATTATTCTTTATGTGGAGGTATGAATTATGTACGAATATAAATTTGTTCAAATTAAACTTAGTAGATGGAACAATGCACCGAAGGAAAATTATCATGAAACAATTGCCAACCATGCGAAGGATGGTTGGAGATTCGTCCAATTATTTGCCCCTGTTACATCTGGAAACGGTTCATCTTCATTTTTTGAGATTATTTTTGAAAGATCCCTCTTATGAGCGAAGTTCAATAAGGATACCAAATATATAAACGGTATCCTTGTTTTTCTTTTTTAATTATAGGTTTCATCAAGAAAAGCATTTTCCTAATTGAATGAATGTTCAAATTTAGTTTTAATACTAAAATTTGTTTACGATTTATTATGAATACATAAAAGAAATTACAGGCTTTTTCAATAACATTGTGAAGGGATGTACTTAAACTAAACTCCCTCAATAAACAAAGTTAAAACTCATGTTTTCTCCAGTTTTCTCAGTATTTTATAGAATGCTTTTTTAGAGTAAATGCTCGTTACAATGGTTGGATTTATCTCGTCAGGATAAATTTGGGCTTTCGAAGAAAAAAGACTGTTGC
Organism: Neobacillus niacini NBRC 15566; assembly: GCF_001591505.1. Taxonomy (GTDB): domain Bacteria; phylum Bacillota; class Bacilli; order Bacillales; family Cytobacillaceae; genus Neobacillus; species Neobacillus niacini. Next base: position 182,357 of record NZ_BCVA01000007.1, on the reverse strand, counting down.
TCATTTGCCACGCATTTAAAAAATGGTGAATGAGTAAAAATATGATCGCACTGGTGGATGTCCACATATCTCATGGAGGTCAACCCTCCCATGTCTCACAGAGTCTTCGCTCTCAAATTCCTTCGTCCAACCTTTCCAGGAGGTGGATGTCAGTCATGCTGCCCCACAGGGTCATTGCCCGAGGTTTAGTTGCTTTACTTATGCTTGCCAGAGGTGTTCTCTTCAAGCTCAATCCAGCTAGCTTTATGATTTGTCTAGGGTGATTATAGTCTTGAAGATTTCCAACTTCCGCAAAGAAGCCTGCAACCGTATCTCTCCATACTCCCTTAATAGCTAGCATTTGTTGAACGCCAGGGATATGTTCAATTAGGTTATCAATCTTATTATCTAGTTCTACGAACTTCTCTTGTATCAAGATATTTATCAAGCAGAGTCGCTAGTTCTAATATTGCCATATTAGAACCTTGGCACAGTCCGATAGACTTTCTAGCTGCTTGTTTTAACTCTAGTATTTTGTTTAGTCCTACACTCCGACTAACTGCTTTAATGATCCAATAAGTACTGATTCGTGAAATGATTTAGTTCATATGGTAAGGCTCCTAGCCTTAAAAATTGCAAGGCTGCTTTCCCTTCCCAACTTTTAAAGACTGTTAAAAACTAAGGAAAATAGAGATCTAACCAGTTGTGAATCTGACCTTGTACCGTTTGAAGGTCGTCAGTTAAGAGATCACGTATTTTTTTCGCCACGCGGAGTTCTGCATAAACACCTTGTGGAATCATTGGTTCAGCGTATCTCCCATCCTTGACCAGCTATGCGATGACTTTAGCATCTTTCACATCGTTCTTAGTCGGTGAGTGTCATCAAGTTCCTTACTTTTCTTTACATGTAACGGGTTTATTGCGTCAAATTTTATATTATTTTCATTTAGTATATGAGCTAGATTTAGCCAATAGTGGCCATTAGGTTCCATACCTACTATCACTTTTTCCATGTCCTGATCTTCCTTTAATTGAAAGGTCCACTCGAGAAATACTTGAAATCCTTGCTTAGTATTCTCAAAATAACAAGGTGATCAAAATTCTATTCCTCTGTAGTCCTGTGCCTGTGCCACATGTTTGAATTTCGCAACATCAACACCTATAATTAGAGTCTGAGAAGTAATTTGAGCAATCTTTTCATTTTGGTTATAATTCATTTCATATCCTCCTGGTTTTATTGAGTTTATCCTTTTTGCTTGCCGGCTTAGGACTCTCTCATTCTACCAAGAGGTTATATTTTTGTTCAAACCTCATTTTCATTCATTACAGGAATGCTGCCCCGTTAGAATTCCTGTAGGTAGCTAATTTTCAACTTTGAAAAAAATTAGGTCCCTCAGTAAGATATGAGTATAGACACCACTCTAACTCAAACCTTAAGGAGGAACCCTAATATGAAGTTTAAGATGCAAGACAAACAAAATCAACTAATTGAGAGAATTTCGGATAAACACCTCGTAGTTGGAGTAGATATCGCCCAAGAACTACACGTAGCTAGAGCTGTAAATTACCGTGGAATTATAGTCGGTGATCCTCTTACATTTGAAAATAATGAAGAAGGTTTTGCTAGGTTACTACAATGGATTAACGAGTTAAAAACCTTAAAAGGATTTGCTTCTACTATTATGGCATGGAACCTACAGGACATTACTGGATTAACCTATCAAAATGGCTATATGATCAAGATATTGAAGCAGTAACTGTTAACCCCCACCTCGTAAAAAAGAATAAGGAAAACCGTGATAATAGCCGATCGAAAAGTGATAAAAAAGATGCACTTGTTATCGCAGATATGGTCAAGAATGGCTACTATTCCTTTATTCGCCCTACTTCAGAGGCCTTTGAAAAACTAAGAGTTTTAATGTCTAACCGTGACATGACCGTTAAACGACTAGTCAGTGCTGTCAATAAAATTACCCGTTGGGTCGATATTGTTTTCCCAGAACTTCGAAAGGTATTCAAAGATGTTAAAGGCAAATGGGCCATGGCTACTCTTCGCTTATTCCCTTCACCACGAGAACTACGTTCAATGAAAGCACCAGATATCGTTGAAGGCTGGAAAACCCAAATGAAGAGACAACCTGGGATATTAAAAGCACGTGTATTAATATAATTAGCTACTCATTCAGCCGGATCTCGACAAGCACACGATGCTTATAAACTACACCTCGAACAATTAATTGAAGAGTTTGATCTAGCAACTACACAACTTGAACGGGTTGAACAGGAAGTTACTAATCTCCTTAAACAAGTTACTTTTGCAAAAAAGTTACTTGCCATCAAAGGAATTAGTGAAATTGCCCTTACAGGAATACTTGGAGAAGCTGGAGATCTCAGTGGTTTTGCGTATGGTAATTCTCGATTGCGCCATGCTGGTTTACATCTTGCAGAGGCTAGTTCAGGTAAATGGAAAGGTCAAATTGTCCTCTCCAAACGCGGGAGATCACGTTTACGGCGCTTCTTATACTTAGCCACTATGAGTCTTGTCATGAACAATCCTGATTTTAAAGAGCTGCACTTCAACAATGTTATGAAATTAATTCATAAACTCGCAAGAGTATTGGTTGGGATGGCCAGAAAAAATGAATCTTATCGTCCTTTCAAAGTACAGCCATTAACAACTATAGCTGCATAAACTTAAACTTGAATCATCTTTAGTATCACACCAGAATAATTGAACTTTAAGGATAATTTCTTTCGAATATTGGCTTATTCGTAGGATTTCAAAGAAAGTACGAAGTACCGGATTTATTGTGCAAAAGGGCTCTGACCTGACCCGTTCCATTAGAAAGACCGGCCTCTACCACTTGGATAGGTGTGACGAAGGAATGAGAGGGCATTTGACCCGTTGAGACATGGGAGTGAAAACCTCCAAGGGGGGCGTGGAGAATGCGTACATTATATGGGAATTTTTGGAGTTTCTACTACCTCCTTTATTTAAGTACACCTTCATGTAGCCAAAATGGTCAGAACTCATTCAATCTATCCCCTACTATTCTTTCAAGTGATTTGAAATCCTGCGAATAAGTGAGTATTCGAGAGATAATCGTATCTAACTGAGGGAGCTCAATAAGAAAAAAAAGACCGCAGCTGCGATCATCCTTTAGCATAAGCACCCTATAGTTTAAGTACATTTCTTCACAATCTTTACAGTTTCATACTTTGTTTTGTCTTGAAGAAATCCCCACCCTTTTGTTTTTCATCATCAGTTCCCCAATATATTTCTTTGTTCATTTGTTGTAGTTTTGGGATATGTTTTGAACAGTGAATATACGCTTCATCAACTTTTACCATCACCCAACGTTCGGGTTTGTTTCCTTCTTTTTCTTCAATATCATCTATTATCTCTTCAGGAATATTAAATGAGCATAAATGGCTATTTTCTATAATGGCAGCCTTACCATTAACATGTAACCCTATGTTATTCTCAAAAAAATCTATAAACATTAGTCCTATATGTGGGTTTTCTATGATGTTTCCTAAACTTGCCATAACTCCATTCCCTTTATATTCGGGATAAATGATTGTTTTATCATCAATAACACGTACAAAACCTGTTGAGCCAGCTCTAAAAGAGGCGTCACAATGTCCATTAGAATCAGCCGTTGCTACGAACATCATACCTTGTTTTGATATAAAATCTGTCATCTTATTGTTTAGGTAGTTAAGCATTTGATTTTCATAAAAAGAGGATGCTCTCTTGGTTTTTCCATATTGTTCTTGAAGTAAATGTTCTCCTCTTGACATCATCCAACATCCTTTTTAATAATATGACTATTATTTTAACACATAGTGTGGACGAAATTAGAAATTGTTAAATTTCAAAATATTGTACTTATTGAAGTAACCTGCATCGTTTGTTCAATAAGGAGTTCAACAAAAAAGGTGCCTAATCCTTCTTGGATCATCGCACCCATAAATTGAAATAAAACTGGCTTTAAATATCGACTTAATAAATGTTTATTATTTTCTTTCTCTAATTCTTGGATATCTTTTTTAAAAATTTCAATGTTGTAATAAGCCAAATCATATTTATCAATATTTTCTTTTATATATTTCCTTATTTCTTGTTCACTTTTGGTTTCATCCATTCCAAACCAAATCGTAGAGACTGTATTTCCTATTTCATAGCTGAATAAATCAATTCATCCCAACCATCATGAAGGACAGATAGGATACGGTCAGCACGTGCTACTCGAAGAGTATGACCTTGCGTTTCAACAACTAGAAGGAGTGGAATTGGCAGTTGAGGTTGAACTAGCTAAAATTCCTTTCGCAAGCAAGTTACTTATGATTAAAGGATTTAGTGACTAATTTGAAAGTTTTGGAATATTAATTCCACTCATTTGTTTCTGATAAACTACATTAATACATAGTTCCTGTACCTTTTAACCTGATTTGAGCCCTAACGTTTATATCTAAATCTTCATAAACAGATTTCCATTCCTGGATATTAAGTGGATTATGAGTTAGTGAAGAATACTCCAAGGCAAATCCTAAGGGATCCACTTGTTCCTCTTGAAGGAATATAAGTAATTTTTTCACTCTCTTTTCTAGAGTTTCCTCAGCTAAATTCTCTAGTTTTTTTAAGTTTTGATTCCTTAAATATTCATGGGATTCTTCTATAATTCCTTCTAACTTAAGATTTACGTCTAAACTTGGACGATTATATTTATTAAATTTCATATTGATATTTGTTTTCACCTTATCTGTAGTTACATAAAAATCCTTACCACTATCCTTAACATCAATTACGGTCCTCGTTTGGTTTTGTAATTCACTGAGAATTTGGGTTTGGTTTGGGTTAAGCGTTACTTTCATCTTCTTATCTTGATATAAACCCACCTTATTAATTTTAAATTTTTCTTGATCGGGTTCGATTATCGGAAGGTAAGGGTCAATCCCCTTTTCCCAGTATCTCACATAAAAATCAAGAAGAACTTCTTGCAAAACATAAGGAGAGGTGGTGGCTATCTCCTCGAAACTTAAAACGAGCGCATTAGCCGGCAACCTTTCTGATTTAGCATGTGTTGAAAGCACTGATTCTGCTGTCGGTTTACCAATAGCCATGTATGAAGAGCCCGATATTTCTCTTCTCCTTTGTAGCCACTCAATAATCTCTTTATGATTTTCAATTACCAAAGAATTTCCTAGAAGTATAATTCTACATTGACCAAAATTCAATTCTTTATCGACCTTTGACTGTAAAACTCTAACCGCCTCTGAGACAGAGTCAGCATCTATCGAAATCAATTGGTGCTTTGCTTCACCTGGTTTTATGGTTGGCGAGGGGATTGCAAGTTCAAGAGTCACCTTATATGCTTTGTTTGTTTTTTCGGAAACATCCACTCCTATGGCGACAACAAAAAAACGTTTATCAATATCTCTGAATCCACATCCATTTAACAAGAAAATCACTATTAAATACGGGACCGCTTTTCTCATATCCTTTTCCTCCCAGAAGGTAAGAAAAAAATTAATAAAACCAGACCTATTTCCACAACTAGACGAATATTCAACCAAATTCTTACATATGCAAAGATCTCACTTTGATTATTAAAATGTTGGAAAGCCATAGCCATCAAACTAAAACAGAACAGCACTATCCATGTTTTTACCATGGTTCCTCTATTATTACTGCCTTCTCGTGACCGGGGAAATGTCCCCTTAAACAATTGTAATCCTATATGCGAAGTGACTATGGCAAAAAGGAGCGTTAATGCAAGATATACTATTAGCAATAAAAAGATGACCCTTTCTAAAAACCCATACTTCATATATAAAAAATCTGTAGTTGATATCCAAGGGAAAACGAAATTACCTACTGTTTCTAACCCAAAAAAACCGATTGGAATAAAAAAGGAATTCAATAAAATGATTGTTCCTAATGTAGGAATAACCCAAAAGTAACGTAGAGTCTTTGTGGTATCAATTACTCGATTAAATATCACCAGGTTTATGTATCCAATAAACAAATACGTTGCTGCAGAAATCGAGCTATAGTTAGGTAACTTTAACGAGTAGTTAAGCATATTAAGAATATAAATAGGGCGAAAATAGTCACTAGTGTACACCTTAAACAGTATAACACAACAAATGGGAGAATCATGACGACGACGATTTCACAAATATATAAAACCGATTTAGTCTTAAGTGTAGCCCCATACATGATGAAAGCCAGTATAATTCCTAGTATAAATTGTAAATCCATTTCCGGATTCAACCAAAGTTTTATAATATAACTATAGGTAATGACACTAAATGAACCTGCAATGATCCACATAGTACCCAAAAACCATAATATTGGATAGCTTATTATTATTGGAAAATATCCGATTAGTATTTCTGGAAGGCCCTTCTTGTTAAACTTTCCCATCCCTTTCTGGAAAAGATAAGCTAGAACAGAACCAATTGGAATACTGATTAAAACTGAGGAGATCGCACCATTAAATCGATTGCTAATTAAAATAACAGGCACGTTAATGATGATATTCAAAAACATATTCATGAGAATTATATAATAAAAATGACGAACCAAAGTTAAGTGCGTTCCTCCTTTCGTTGTTCTTGCAAATGTTCAATTCTAGGGGCTGTGCCCCAATATAAGGCAAGGTAGGGTTTTCCAAAACTTCTTAAGTTAACTAAATAACATAGGAAAACCATCAAAGTAATTATGAGCCCAATTAAACCAAAAAAAGTTGCACCAATTATCAGCGGATATCGGACCATCCTCATAGCAAAACTCATAGCATTAATAGGAATGACAAAATTGGAAATGGCTACAAAAGCTGTGATGATAATCATGATGCTGCTTACAAGTTGTGCTTGCTGAACCGCCTGGCCCAGAATTAACCCTCCTACAGTTGTGGCGGTAGGTCCAATCGCCTTTGGAAGCCTTATGCTTGCCTCAATTAACATTTCTACTGCTATAAGCATTAATATGACTTCTATAAAAGACGGATAGGGTACTGCTGTTCTACTTCCAGCTATTGTTAAAGCCAATTGCGACCTCAATATTTCAGGGTTATACGAAGTAACGGCAATATAGAAACCAGGCAAAGTAACCGTAATAAATAATCCAGTATAACGAAGGAATACGAGTATCCTGGTTACCCAATATGAATGATACATATCATCCATTGCAGAGATAAAATCAAAAAACAAAGCAGGAGCACTCAATGTGAAAGGAGTTCCGTCCAAAATCAACACTATCTTTCCCTGCGCAAGGTTCAAGACGCAGCGATCGGGTCTTTCCGATATCATCATTGTTGGAAATAGAGTCTTTTTCTTTCTATTTAAATAAATTTGCAACTGACCAACAGCTTGAATGATATCAACATTTATACTAGTTAATTTTTTTCTAATTTCTTCTAGTACTTCTGTATCTACAAATTGGGCATCGTAAATAATCGCTAATTTAGTTTTAGAGATAGTCCCAATTTTACTCATTTCAAAGGTTAGGTTTGAAGTTGGATAACGTTTTCTAAGAATAAGCAAATTCGTATCTAAATCTTCAGTAAAGGCATTCTGTGGCCCCTGTACAGACATTTCAACTGTTGCAGTATTTAATTGAACGTTCAATTTTTTATTAACAGGCAGGACAAATATGTCAGGGTCCGTATATATGATTACATTGCCATCGAGCAATAATGCAGCAAATTCTCCTACTTGATTTATTTGATGACAGTGTGGCAATGACAAGAGATAGTCTTTAAATTCTCTTTCACTATCACACTTCACCAAATGGTTTATTATCTCTTTAATGATTCGTTCTTCTTCGCAAACACTTTTCAAATAAGCTAACATGATCTCCTTATTAAAATGAGGAAGTTTATGGACTTTCATATCTGCTGTATCGTTTAAATCTTGTTTTACTATACTAATAAAGTCCCTTTTTTCCACTATCATCCCCCCTTAACTTGGATGTACCTCTTCATTCAATATCTCCAATGATTTCTATAACTATCCTCTAGAAGTGGAAATCAGGTTAAAGGGATATATTTAGTTCAATTTCTCTTTCTTGATAAAAATCTATAACAGAAGTTCTTCCCTCTCCCTTTTAGTAAAGGAACTTTCTAACATAACGGGAGAATACTCTCCTAAAAAAAAAGAGAAGACTGATAGGGTCTCCCGAGTTGCAGTATCATATCAATGTATCACGTGCCAAGGTCTCTGACTCCAGAGAGGTTTTATCCCTCTAGCCCTTAACGAAGAATAAACTGTAGCTTTCTGCTGTGCGTAAGGCATCAGCCCTCTCGATTTACTAACATTATGGAGCTTAGTCCCTTCAACCATTTGGCTTTCGACGCTACCTAACTGTCTACGCTTAAAGGCTAAAGTTACCTTTAGCCCTCCAAGACTCGCTACGAGCGTATGGCTAGTTCTTACTCGGCTTGAATCCCACCCGCTATATGACACAACCTATGCTCGGCCGCACAAGCACCCGTTTGTTTGTAGTGAAAATGTTCACAATAAGGAAACAATTTTATATCAAAATAGAACCTTGTTTATTCATTGTTACATATCTAATTTTCGAATGTTCTAGGTAAAACCACCTGCCTCAGAGATAACCTATCTTATTGAGACGCTAATCATGGGTCGAAAATTTGAAAAAACCTTATAAAATTGGTATATTTCTTTGGAATTAGTTCCTTTATTTACTTAATTAAAAAACCACTTGCAAAGGACTGGCTTCTTGTTTTCTTTATAAAAAGTTATTATGCCTCATTGGTCGATAAACTGGTTGTAAACAAAGGTTATGTTAAATATCCCACCCGATTTCCAAAACAACTTAAAACAAGTGTGGTGTTTGATTACGTACTATTCCCAATTTCTTGTGTCTTTTATAATCAACTGACTAAGGATTCTCGCATCCTTCAGTGCCTATTAAAAGTTCTGTATTTCAGTGTACCGATGACTATGACTGAGCTATGGCTAGAAAAAAACACACAGCTTGTTAAATATAAAAAGGGGTGGAATTGGAAAACCACTTTTTATTCGCTTTCTTTTTCCTTTTTATTGGTCAGATTTTCAATGTCTGTTATAAGACGTCTCTTCAATAATAAATACGATTTTTCTTAGATGGGGGTTCTTAATCAACGATATGAGTATAAGTTCAACCAGATATTTCTGGTTGAACATTTTTTTGCTACAAGAAAAAATGGAAGCAGCAATCGTCCTCAGCAATCACAATAATTGAATTTCCCCCGCTTAATAAATAATCCAACCATTTAAGATAACATACCAATTATAAAAAAAAACTTTAGGAATGTTTCCCTCTTATTTTTGAAACAATACATTTGATTGTATTAACGAATAAGGAGGTTAAATAGAATGGATAATCAAAAATTAGCCGATCATGAATCATTGGATTTACATGAAGTTATTAATTTCAAAACCCTTTGCTTAGCGAAATCAAAACTTATGCAAGGGCTGGTATTTGATGATGATTTAAGAGCATTAATGCAAAAAGATGTTGAACAATCCATGCAAGCACTTGGAGAATTACAGGCAGTTTATCAACGTGCACCTTTTGAAGCGCCTGTTCCTCAAAACCGGCCAACACCAATAATAAATTGAAAGGAAGGCAAATTCATTGAACAATGACTATTTAGACCCTATAAACTCGCTACACGTACCAGAGTTAGCAGATACCACATTTGCGATGGATTTACTTCTTCGTGCCAAAGAAGGTGTGCGCAATATTTCGGTTGCATTAACGGAGTCCGCGTCACCTGATGTTAGAACCCTCTTACGAAACCAGTTAATGCAAGGGATTGCCATGCATCAAGAAATTACAGATTTAATGATTAGTAAAAAATGGTTCCATCCATACGAATTAAGTGAACAATATCAATTAGACCAACTCTCTGCCAACAATACTTTGATGATTGGCAAAATGAATCTATTTCCTGTTGAGACCAATAGAAAAGGTATGTTTGATCGAACACCTGATGAACACTAACACTGGAGGATGTAACCAATGAAGGCGGTAACCTATCAAGGTATTAAAAATGTTGTAGTCAAAGAAGTTCCAGATCCAAAGATTGAAAAACCAGATGACATGATTATTAAAGTAACGAGTACAGCTATTTGTGGGTCTGATTTACATTTGATTCATGGCATGATTCCTAACCTGCAAGAAAACTATGTTATTGGCCATGAACCAATGGGAATCGTCGAAGAAGTGGGTTCAGGCGTGACTAAACTGAAAAAGGGAGATCGAGTCATTATTCCCTTTAATATAGCATGCGGTGAATGCCATTATTGTAAAAACCATTTAGAAAGCCAATGTGATAATTCAAATGATAATGGTGATATGGGTGCCTATTTCGGATATTCTGGTACGACGGGTGGCTATCCAGGTGGGCAAGCTGAATATTTAAGAGTGCCATTTGCAAACTTTACTCATTTCAAAATTCCAGAGACTTGTGAAGAACCAGATGAAAAGTTAGCCGTTATTGCCGATGCGATGACTACTGGTTTTTGGACTGTTGACAATGCAGGTGTAAAGGATGGAGATACCGTTATTGTTCTTGGCTGTGGTCCGGTTGGTCTTTTTGCTCAAAAATTCTGTTGGCTAAAAGGGGCAAAGCGAGTCATTGCCGTTGATTATGTCAATTATCGCCTGCAGCACGCCAAGCGCACCAACAAAGTAGAAATTGTTAACTTTGAGGACCATGAGAATGTAGGAAATTACCTGAAGGAAATCACCAAAGGCGGCGCTGATGTTGTCATTGATGCCGTTGGTATGGACGGTAAAATGACTGATATGGAGTTCCTTGCAAGCGGAATGAAGCTTCATGGCGGAGCATTAAGTGCGGTTATCATGGCTTCACAAGCAGTGCGTAAAGGCGGGACAATTCAAATTACTGGCGTTTACGGCGGCAGATATAATGGTTTCCCTCTTGGAGATATTATGCAGCGAAATGTCAATATCCGCTCCGGTCAAGCACCTGTCATCCACTATATGCCATATATGTTTGAATTAGTTACGACCGGAAAAATTGATCCAGGAGATGTCGTAAGTCATGTACTTCCACTTAGTGAAGCAAAGCGTGGCTATGAGATTTTTGACACAAAAATGGATGATTGTATAAAAGTCGTGTTGAAACCTTAAGGAAGGAGGTATAAAAAATGAACTACGCCTTACATGAAGTTCTTGAGGTCCATGAGATGGCTGCATTTAAGACCACTTGTTTAACTAAATCCAAAACGATGAAAGTGTTAGTTACAGATCAGCTATTAAAAGATATTATGCTGCAAGACATTGATGTATCAACGAGGCAATTACAAGAATATGCTTCTATCCTTTCCAACGCTAAGCAGTAAATTAGGAGATGAATGAACATGAATCCAATCATTGAAACTTTAACTGGCATGGACGGACTATCGGATCAAGTCGTTGCAATGGACCTACTGATTTCAGCTAAAAGTGGAGTTAGAAATTATGCCATGGCAGTAACAGAATCAGGAACACCGGAAATTAAAGAAATGCTCACTCGCCATTTAGTGGAAGCAATTGATATGCATGAACAAATATCCGCATATATGGTAGAAAAAGGATGGTACCATGCTTGGGATACAAACGAACAGATCAGTTTGGATTTAAATAATATCAATACAGCATTGAACTTACCTACATTATAAAAAATTCCTAGGAACTGTTTAACACTCACCAAATAAACTGTTCCTAGTCAAAAGGGTATCTAAAGAAGAAGCCTTCCCACTTTTAAAACATACATTAACAAAAAAACCGGCCATTTCTATTTAAGAATGGCCGGTTAAATTTGTCTATGAAGCCGGGTAAGTGGACTAAATCGCCGATTCCCTACTCCATAGCCGCTAATGATGATGGTAGAGTGCCGAAGCCTAAGCCTTAATAAGGGACATTTTACAGAAACTTTTCCGCTAAAAAAGTATACGTTTTAACTTTTGAGCTGTAGTCACAAACAATGTTGATGATCATAAATTCATATGTTTGGTAATGATTGCTTAATCGAAACTTTCGTCCCCCGATTTTTACAAATATGAAGATCCCATACCCGTTACAAATTTAAATGAATGTAACGAAGCAAGTGTATACTTTCCTTCGGTAAGGGGACCCTAGTCATACATTTTTCTGATTGGGGACGAGCTAAATGAAAATTCTATCCATGATTCAGCCCTGGGCTAGTTTGTTTGTCCTTGGCGAGTCCAAATATGAAACGAGGACATGGAGAACCAACTATCGAGGTCCATTAGCGATTCATACGAGCAAAAAACCGGACAAGGTCGCCTGCGCCTACCCGAGGGTCCAGGAGCTACTCCAAAAACACGGATATTCAGGAGAAGAGCTCCCGACAGGTGTGATCATTGGCGTCTGTGAACTAAAAAATTGCATAAGAGTGGTTGAAAGCAATGAAACTGGGGCGGTACTGGAAGATGGGCGAGTTGTTTCCGGTATTGAATTTTTGTTAGGTGATTATCGGGTAGGCGGTTATGCCTGGGAAGTGGAAGGGATGCGCACGTTAAAGGAGTTTATTCCTGCAAAAGGGCAGCTTGGTCTGTGGGAGTATCCCGGAATGATTATTAAAAACTAGTCTTAGTTAAGCCAGCAGGACTTCCTAACTGACAATACGGCGAATGTGTTACCTAAAATAGCAACGACCACCCTGTGGTAGTCTTATTCTTGTTAACACAAAAGAAGTAGTGGGAGAAGGTCTTTTTCTGTTATATGTTATTACCCATCGGCCTAGTCAGTGTATTTACTTACTTCAGAATCCTAGGCCGGGAGCCTCCTCTACTCTGCATGGAGTATATTTTCCCCATACCTCTGAAGACATACAAATTCAATCCCTTCTCTCCTGTCTATCCACAATATTTCTATAAAATGTCCAAAGGCATTTTTCTAGTCGGTTGCAGAAATACTTCATCAAGTCTATTTAAATCCTCTTTTGTTAATTCAATAAGAGCAGCTTCCGCATTTGCTAGTACATGTTCTTCTTGAACAGCTTTTGGAATAGCTAGACAATTGTTAGACCGGATTGTCCAAGCAAGAGCGATTTGTAAGGGTTGTACAGCGTACTTTTCTGCAATTTCTAAAATGGTTGCATCCGTTAACAGTTGTCTTCTTAAAGTACCTCCTTGAGCTAGCGGGCTATATGCCATAATAGGCATGTGATGTTCTCGCTGCCATGGTAAGAGATCAAACTCTATACCCCTTGAACCAAGATGATATAATACTTGATTAATCATACAATTTTTTCCGTTAGTGGTGTTCCATAACTCTTTCATATCATCGGAATCAAAATTGGAGACTCCCCACCTTACTATTTTTCCTTCCTTGCGTAACTTTTCCATTCCTTCAATGGTTTCTGCTAATGGCACACGTCCTCGCCAGTGTAAAAGGTACAAATCAAGATGATCTGTTCCCAGCCTTTTTAGACTGTTTTCACACGCCTTGGCAATCATATCTAATCCTGCATGATGAGGATAAACCTTTGATACTAAAAATACTTCATCTCTTCGTCCTTTAATAGCTTCACCTACTATCTGTTCAGAATCGCCATCACCATACATTTCAGCTGTATCTATAAGTTTCATGCCTAATTCAATTCCGAGTTGTAAAGCTTTGATTTCCCTTTCTCTCATTTGAGGATTTTCTCCCATATACCAGGTTCCTTGTCCTATTCTTGGCAGAGAAGTTCCATCAGGCAATGTAACTACACGACTTTCAAGGGAATTTTTTATTTTTGTTAATTTATTTTCGTCATGTAGACTCATTAAAAATCAACACTTCCTTTTGTTTTTTTTTGTACTTATTAACAAAAAAGGTGGCAATACTCTTTTGCAGTATTGCCACCAGTATATCACTTAATTCTTACCTTATTTCTGCTTTAGTTAGAACAGCTGCTTGGCAGGATGATAAGCTTCCGTTCAACATCCATTTAGGCCATTATACTAGGCGGGCTCCACCATCAATAAGAACAGCCGTACCAGTAGTAAAACCATTTTTAGCAAGGTATACATAGGTTTCAGCTATGTCTTCCGGCTTTGCAATACGTCCAACAGGGAGCTGTTGTGCAATGCCGTTGAACAGTGCTTGCCTTTGATCATCTGGCATTCCAGCATAAATTGGAGTGTCTACAATTCCAGGTGAAACCACGTTTACCCTAATAGGGGCTAGGTCTACAGAAAGTCCTCGAACCAATCCTTCAATGGCTGAATTGATTGCCGCTAACGTAGTAGCGCCTTGAGGAGGACGAACGCCATATACACCAGAGGTTAAGGTGATCGAGCTCTCATTGTTTAAATATGGAAGTGCTGAACGGACGGTAATATATTGCCCCCAGAACTTACTATCAAACGCCTCTTTAGCACTTGCCACAGGCAATTCGCTAAAGTGCCCCATTGCGCCTTCTCCGGCTGTTACCACAAGGTGGTCAAATTTACCAACCTTGCTGAAAAATTCTGCTACTTTTTCTTCGCTTCGAAAATCGATTTCATTTCCTTCTACATTGCCACCAAGAACTTGTTTTGCTTCATTTAATTTGGAAACAGAACGGCTGGCAATGATCACTTGAGCAGATTGATCGAGAAACGCTTTGGCAGTTGCTAAACCAATACCAGAAGTACCCCCTAAAACAACTACTCGTTTACCATTTAATGACATAGTAAAAACCCTTCCTTCTTAAAACATTTTTTGTATTGAAATTCATTTTGAAGTATTAATTTAAAATTATAAAACATCGTTGGTATTATTCTCATTAAATACAATTAATACAAGTAATCTACTGTGTTTAGTATATGATACTGCTAGATATATGAAGGTATAAAAACATTTAGTATGCTCTGTTACGTGTTTAAAGATGGTGATGCCCTTTGGAAGAATTCGTGATGTCAAATCCTGCTTCCGGCACATAGAAATATTTGATCCAAACCCCATCTAAAAACGGTTCCCTTTTATCAAGTAAAACATCAATGCCTTTGTCTGTTTTCACAATTTCATCATGGTCCGTGGGCGTATCAAGTTTTACTTCATAATGGGCATGGTCCCCATGGTCCAATGTAACGTAAACACGAACCATTTTCCCTTCAGCCTCTTCACTTTCCAACATTTGTTTCAGCACTTTAGCAGCATTTCGGTTAATTTTGCAGTTCATATCATTGTCTCCTATTCTAACAACTTTTATCTTTTAAATTAAGGATTCCTGTAAGCAACCTCATAACATGATTTCACGGTTTCATCCATATTCAATTCCCTAGAAAAATCAAAAAGGTTTCCTTGCTGATGTCCTCCTTTTTACCTTTCGCTTTTTGTAATTTCTGCCAGAAGCTCGTATGAATGCAGGCGAGCTTTGTGGTCGTAAACTTGGGCAATGGCCATGATTTCATCTGCTTGGCTCTCCTCCAAAAATGTATGCAGCTTGTCCTTTACCGTCTGCTGGCTGCCAACAATCGATGAGCCTAATTGCTGCTCGAGAGCCTTTAATTGGTAGCTGCTGGCCACTTCGGATATGTCATCTACCGGTGGTTGAAGCGGTGTAAGGTTGCCACTCATCAAATTCAAAAATTGCTGCTGTATTGTTGTAAAAAGGCGCTTTGCCTCTTTATCCGTTTCTGCTGTAATGATATTCAATGCCACCATCGCATATGGCTTATCGAGAACATTCGAAGGCCTAAACGCCTTGCGATAGATCTGTAGAGCACCCAGAGTGTTAAGTGGCGAGAAATGGGCGGCAAATGCGAATGGCAAACCTAGTTCTCCGGCCAGCTGCGCACTGAAGCCGCTTGAACCCAGCAGCCAGACTGGAATATTCAAACCTTCACCTGGAATCGCTTTTATAGGGTTCCCTTGTGCCAGGGATGGATCAAAGTAACCGCGAAGTTCCGCTAATTGCTCAGAAAAGTCATCTCCGGTACTTCCCAAGTTGCGTCTCAATGCACGAGCGGTCCCCTGATCTGTACCAGGTGCCCGCCCCAGACCAAGATCAATTCGCCCAGGATATAATGATTCAAGAGTGCCAAACTGCTCAGCAATGACGAGCGGTGCGTGATTCGGCAGCATGATTCCTCCTGAACCAATCCTGATTTTTGATGTACCGGCCGCCACATGGGACATCACCACAGAAGTGGCGGAACTGGCGATAAACGGCATATTATGATGTTCAGCGAGCCAAAAACGGTTGTAACCAAGTTTTTCAGTAAGCTGTGCGAGCTCCAATGTATGGCGAAAAGACTCGGCTGGAGTACTTCCGGCTGTTATCGGCGAAAGATCAAGCACCGAGAATGGAATTTCGTTTAGTTTATTTGCATGTTTAGACATAAGTTCATCTTCTTCCCTTATCAATTTTTTAAAAACAAATCTCATACTGGAATTTCATGAGTCGGAAAGTAAGGCCGCACAAACTCTCCAAGCTCCTGTATGACTTCCTCGGGAGGGCGCTTTGAAAAATACAATACAAATGCCAGGTGATTGACACCAATGGATTGAAATTGATATAGAATTTCTAATAATTGTTTACGCCCTACACGAAATCCTAACGGAATCGGAACAGGAGCATCATCGGGATTTTCCGATAAATCGATAAATAGAGTCTGAGTGAAAGGTTTAAACACTCCTGGGGCGTGAATTTCCGACAACTTGCGATACTCATTAATCAATTGAGTTTGATGTGGGATAATCCTCGGGTACTGGATCCAGCCGTCCCCATTCTGGGCGATCCATTCAATCGCTTGATTGCTGAATCCTGTCACCATGGTCGGAATCGCAGAAAAAGGTTTGGGGATCATTCTCATATCCGTTCCATCCATGATGCCTAAATCGCTGTTGATTGTCGGATTGTCCTCCTTTAACAGCTGTTCAAGGAATGCATAATTCTTTTTAAACAGCCCTCCACTTTCGAGCTTGGATATTCCCAAAGCTGTGAAATCTTTATCCCGGTCTCCTGAAGCCACTCCCATGATCAGTCGTTCGGGAAACAACCGGTCAATAGATGATACTTCCTTTGCCACTCGGACAGGATGGCGCAGCGGGAGGACCACACTCGCCGTCCCAAGTGCAATATCCTTGGTATGGGCTGCAAGATAGGTCAAATAAATCCATACATCATACATTTGACCATTATCATCAATATTCAAATTCTGAATCGTAACGTCCCGAAGCCACAATGCCGCGAAACCATGGTCTTCAATTTTGCGGGCAAGCGACAGCTGATTTTCCATAATCGGATATTTGGACATCCTTGCCGTCGGAATCGCGAAACCAAGCGTCATTTTATCCTGTTGGTACAACCTGTTAAATGCTCGATGCTGTAATAAACTCACTTCAATTCTCCTTAAATTTTTGTACCAATGTATTTTTCGAACTTTTTAATCGTCTCCTCATTACGGCGATAATACGTCCATTGTCCGATTCGCTTCATTTCAACCAGTCCGCTTTGCAGCAGAATCGATAAATACTGTGAAGTAGTGGATTGCGAAATCCCGGCCTTGCTTCGGATATCCCCTACGCACACCCCGCCTTCAAATCCTTCATCAGCAATAATATGGGCTTGCGGTGAAAAATGACTGTTGGGATCTTTTAACATTTGAAGAATGCTCACCCTAGTCTGGTTCGACAATGCCTTAAAAATTTCAACGGCTTGCTCATCATTTAAGCGTTCCATTTCCTGCTTCAATGTCATTTGCCTCTTTCTATATCGATTATCACTATCCCAATGGAAGCTGGATAGATGATCTCAAGTATCACGCCAAATCGGTAATTCGCGATATTACTATCTTATCTATCTGGTGCTTCCAAATCAAATCATTTGTTTGGAAGGGAGATACCGTGAGAAGCTCCCACTTAAAAAAGGTCACTAAAAAACCTGCAAATTGCAGGTTCGACTATTCCGCAACTTAATCTTTGAACTAATTCCATTATGTTCAGCTTATAGACTTCTCTATTTAATACAAGGTCTGCAATATTGTTCTTGTATTCCTGATAATGAGTAGACTGAATATGGCGTTCCAGCGCTTCCTCATCCTTCCACACTTCAAATAAATCAAAAGTTTGGTCTTCAGATTGGTGCAAGTCATACTTTATACAACCTGCCCCTTCCCTTGATGGTGCTTGTACCCTTTTGAATTCTAATAATAGCTCAAAATACAAAAAAATATTTTTATACACTTGACACTTGCATTTTTAAATTTCACCCCTAAAAATGCAAGTGTCAAGTGCTATTATTTAGATTTTTGGATAATTCAGCTCGTAACTTGGGTAGCAATAATATGGTGGTCTAAGTGCAATTTTAGACATTGGCCAGGAATCCTCCATATAGACCATCGTTACTTTTTCATTTGAATGGTTTACTAGCAATAACTTTACTTCTGGATTAAATTCAAATCTCAAAATTGTAAACCCCTTCCATTAGGAATTTGTGGATTCTCCCCCATCAACATGAAGAACTTGACCAGTAACAAAACGAGAATCATCAGAAGCAAGATAGACAAAGGTTGGTGCGAGTTCAAATGGATGGGCAACTCGTTCCATTGGATTAAATGCTCCATAAACAGCCACTTGGTCTGACGAGAAACTTGCTGAAATAAGTGGGGTCCAAATTCGGCCGGGGGCGACGGCATTGACTCGGATCCCTTGTTTCACGACATTTTTAGCCAAGGCACGTGTCCAGCCAACTATTGCGCCTTTTGTGGCCGTATAATCAATCATTTGCTGCTCACCTACATACGTCACCACTGAAGAAGTGCCAATGATTGAGCTTCCCGGTTTTAAATGAGGAAGCGCTGCCCTTGTTGTGTAAAAATGAGAGTATATATTAACTTTGAAGGTGTCATCGAATTGTTCATCTGTAATGTCTAGCAGACTTAGCTGTTGAAATTGGATACCAACGTGGTTACAAAGAATATCGAGACGTCCAAACGTATTTACTGTTTGTTCTACAATGGAGACACACTGTTGTTTGTCCCGCAAGTCACCAGGCATTAATAAACAACGTTGTCCGAGTTGTTCAATCCTCGTTTTTGTTCTATTTGCATCCTCATGTTCATCTAAGTATGAAATAGCAACATCTGCGCCTTCTTTAGCAAACGCAATTGCTACTGCTGCACCAATACCACTGTCACCCCCTGTAATAAGTGCTACTTTTCCTGATAACTTTCCACTCCCTTTATAGTTAGGATTTTCAATAATTGGAAGGGGAACCATTAATTTTTCCACTCCGGGATGGCGCAGCTGGCGCTGTTCAGGTAAACTTATCGGAATTTCTTGGTAACGTGTGATTTTCCCATAGTTAGGGTACATGGGATAAGGCTGAATTTTCATGTTCTCTTTAAACATTTCTTGCATTTGCTTTATTTGGTCTAATTGACGACTTTGAGCCTTTTGATCCATGGAAACCTCCTATAGAGATAATTTTGTTCTATAGAATGTTTATGTTGTTCATTACAAATATAGTAAAAAAAGGTGTGAAAAAAGTAGTTTACTTACGACACAGAAGCGTATTCTTCCTCAAAAGAGACACCTTTTTTCTTTATTGAATTGACCTTTATACGCCACCATATAGTTAATTGTTCAGTGGTTGCTCAGGTATACCTTGATCTAGAAAATATTCGTCATTTTCTTTCTACTCGTCCCTGTCAATGCGGAGACGACCAGTGCCATTCATGCTATTTGTAAAGAATAAAAACTTATTTAAGAAAGAGAGTTAAACATGGGTTTATGATCTTTCAGAGGAGCCGCAATCTATCCATAATAAGGCTAGGAGTAGCTTTATAACCTCTAAAAGGCCTACTGCTGTGAAGGAAGTAGACCAATATTTTTAAAAGGCAGGAGCAGGTAATTCGCCAATTTTCATACGAAGTAAACTATAAGGTTTTTCTCGTAAATCTCTTCCATAATGAAATCTGGCCTGCCGATGTAATTGGTTTACAATGACATATAAGTATCCATCAGGGCCAATTGAAAAAGTATCCGGCCATAGTATTCTTGGATCATGTGCGATGGTTTCCATTGCTCCATTCGGCAATATCTTTCGAATACTGTTATTTTCATAGTCCCCAGCATAAACAGTTCCCTTTGCATCGGTGATCATTCCATCAGACGCACCTTTTTCTCCCCAATACTCCACATGATAAGGTAAATCCATGTCCGGTATCGTTCTGTCTCTCAGGGCTTCTGTTGAGATCGAGAACAAATGACGACTGGTTAGTGGAGCAAAAAATAATGTCTTCCCATTGGGAGAAATCGCAAGACTATCAGACGCCAATCTAAATGGAGAAGTTGAACCGTCTTTGTTTCGATTCATCAAAATTTGACCTTCTACTTTCGGTAAAAAATAGGGATCGGGTGAAGTTGAATTTGCCCCATTTAACCGTCTAAACGCATTTCCATTTGATAAATCTACGACAATAATAGCTCCAGGTCCTCTTGAAGAAGAATCCGTTATATAGGCATAACCTGCTTTTCCAACACGAAAATCAAAACGGACATCATTCAGATACGTTGTAGGAAGGACAACATCTTCTGTAAAGGTATATACCTTTCTTATTGTATTGGTTTCTAAATCAACAGCAACTAACTTTGCCCCCCCTTTAATAGGTTTAGAAAAATTGGGTGCCGCTGTATCTAATACCCAAAGCGTTCCCCTTCCATCAGCCACAACACTTTGGACACTGATGAAAGTCATTGTGATATTCTCGGGATTAACCAAATTGGTTTGTAAATTAGGATAAGGCTGCAATTTATCCTCCACAATTTCCCCCACCGTAAATTTAACATCGTCTCCCCATTTCGGAAAGCAAATGAAAATACGACCGGTTTCTGAAACAGTAACACCTGTAGGCATAGCGCCATAAAATGCATAAACTAGTTCTAAATTACCGAAATATTTTTCACTAGGTAACATAGGTTTCATAATATCCTCCTCAAGCATTCAAACGGGATATCACCTATATATGATTTATATTTTTTATAGTGCATGTTTCTTAATATGTTTTTCTATACGAAAAGATGATTGAATGATTGGTTTCGAAATTTAATGAGTTTGTTAGAAGAAAGGAAACATTTTAATTTAAAGATCTCCAGATGAAGAAGAATTCAATTGGCAGGTAGCGAGGTTCAATTTTCCCGAATCAACGTTAAGCTGTTATAAATGAAATTGGAAAAATTTGCTTTTTTACTTTGTGAAGAAATGTGCTCCTAAGCTAAATGCTTCGTCCAAAATCAAAAAGATCACCTCAGCAATCTCAATCTTTAGCTCTTGCATCGGGTAATTTAATGCATCTTGGAGGCTAATTAACAACCCTATCAAAATTCCTTATCCCTAAATCGATTAATAAATGAACCAATAATAGCAGTACGTTTATCTTTAAATTTCATCGGAAGCATTATTAGTACAGATAATAAACCAAATATTTAGACCAGATATAATTCCTAAGAAATGCTCTTCATTGATAATAAATATCCCTTCTTAACTAACTCATCAATCGATATGATTCTTTCAGAAGAACTAAAAATTCTTTATTTAGTTCTTCTACACTATGAAATCTAAAGTTATTATGAAATCTGTTTTTGGAAACTTGTTCAATCTTAGTTATCTTCTCGTGTTTAATTTGATGGTTTGTTACTAAATTAAAATCTAACCATCTCTTTTTTGGGTGAACTCCTCCAAAGGAAGATTTATTCAAAAGATGTATAGATGTCTTTTTTACCTCAGTTTCAAAAGGTCCTATTTCTTTCAATGAATCGAGTATTTTTGAATATATTTCATAAACATTAGATGCCTTATTTGAGAATAATTCTTCTTCTGACATATCACCATCTCCTTGTTTCACTTTAAAATATTTAAATTTATTACCTTATTTCGCCTCTTTTTACATCCTATTACCATTTCTGTCATTCACTAACCTGCTACGTACTTGAAGAAGCAACTTGCTTTTATTACACCTATTTGTCGAAATGCAGAATCATTATCTTCATTATTTAATTACTAATAATCTAAATATAATAGGTTATTCTAACTGTAATTGGCAAACATTAGGGAGGAGTTTTTAATGGATCGTTTACATGAATTTGACAAGATTCTATACGGTAGAAAAGAAAATACCGATTACTTAATTAATTATTGGACAGACTATTCTAACCCTTCTACATGGCAGTTTTGGGTTTTAATTGTTATTCTTTTGGTCCCATTGGTTATTCTTTTTATCAAAATTGACCGAAGTAAAATATTTCTAATTGGTTTTTATGGATATAACGTTCATGTTTTTTTTACATTTATCGATATATACGGTATAAATAGAGGGTATTGGCATTACCCTTATCAAGTTATACCTGCACTGCCAAGCATCTCATTAGACACCTCCATGGTCCCTGTGGCTTTCATGCTCATTTACCAATGGACATTAAATAATCATAAAAATTATTACCTATACGCTATAATAACTGCTGCAATATTTGCATTTATTTTAAAGCCTATATTAGTAAGTACTGGTCTTTTTAGAATGTACGGTGAAATTAATTATTTTCACTTATTTTTTGGATACGTATTTGTACTTTTGATAGCCAAAGTTATAACCTGGTTATTCCATAAATTACATAAACCTAAATCCTCAACTCAGAATAGAGAATAGAAAGCACTCATAAAATATGGGTGCTTTTCTTATACTTGCCAGTTCTTATAGCTAATACGTAATTTCTTTCAAGGGTGACTTAAAGCTGGCATCTCAATTTGAACTATTCTGCTTCGTTTCTTCAATAAAGTTGATAAAAGAAGCGTTAATCCTGCTTGAATCAACGAATCCTTTAGTTTAGGAAGAAAGTGCGACTTTATTACTCAGTTTCTCTTCTATCTGCCGTGTAGTCTAATACGAAATAAAGTATGTACATCGAAATAAAATAAACCACCGCAGAATAGATTATGTTCCATTCACCATAATGTAAAACTCTAATATAAACTGCATACAATTCAAGTAATACAAGAATACAGGTCCATCCCAAGATATATAAAAATTTCTTAATGGCATTAGATTTCAGGGGAAAATAATTAAAAATAATAAGCAGTACAGCAACCTCACCAAGGGCTACAGATAGGTACAACCATTCTATTTGCTCTTTATCAAAATACCAGTAAAGTTTGTACTTTAAATCAAGATACAAATCAGTTACAAAATTCATTAATAATGCAAACTGTATTGTAGCTAGTAACTCGTGTCTGGTTCTTTTTCTGGGCATTTTTAGGGCAACTAAAAAAACTAATATAACAGTCGCTATAAATAGCTTCACCAAGAGGAACACCTCGTCTTTAAATACAAGAGAATCAACCGAATTATTATTATTTATTCGATGAATTTTCTTCTTGAGCTAACCTGCCCCTTTATTTCAATAAAAAAAGAACACTTCTCCACTTGAAGAAATGCAACCGTCAGACGAACAAAATGTTTCTTTAGGGATATTATAATTCAGATTTCATCTTATTTTGAATTACAATTGTCTTTTCAACTAAATATTGATAACCGTAAATAATAATCGATAGTATAATGCAAATAAAATACCAACCAATGTGATTAATCTTTTTAAATTTAAATGTACCAACCTTTTCCCACACATATGCCATTGGAAAAGCGTTAAGAGTATTTAGTAAAACATTGGTAATAAAATATTTTGGAAAATTACCGTAAGTTAGTTTAAAAATCCATAACGTTGCTACAAAATATGGTCCTAATATGTATGAAAAATCTACGTTTCCTGGTGAAAGTGGATTTTTATTTACCCACCATCTTCTCTTATTGCTGATGACACTAAAGACACTAATAAATAAATTAACAAAACTTGCCACTGGTAAAAACCTGAACAATGACTTTTTATCCATAAACAAAACAGAAAGCCACGGAATGATGATCATAGCTAAGGAAAATACTTTCTTTTTCTTCATTATAAACTAACCCCTTTTATTTTTTTATATCATTCCCTGAGCAAACTTACTTTATTTAATCCTTGTTTAATTAACCTGCCCAATACTTTAAGAAGAAAAAAGCAATGCACCCTATACTTTAAGTTAAATATTTTCAAAATTAGACCATGACTAATTGTAAATTGTTCCCCAGAATTAATCTGTATTATCTGAGGAGCCTAAATCAGCAAAGGTTATGAAAGAATTAAAGAGGGATTATATGTAGTATCCTGCCATAAAAGCACGAACCTCCACCGCCTTAAAGAAAAAGGCGTTTCTACTATTGTAGAAACACACCTGTTTTACAGAAACTTCTGTTCATTTTTATTTGGACGGTGAGTTTATCAGCAATTCTTAATAAGGGTAGTGATGGTGGTGGTATGGGTAGTGGTGATGGTGGTAGTGGTGATGGTAGTATGGGTAGTGATGATGATAGTACGGGTAGTGGTGGTGCGGATAGCCTGGAGCTCCGAATCCAATTCCAGGTGCAAAACCAAATCCTGAACCTGGTCCTCCTAAACCAAGACCTGGTGAAAAGCCAAAACCTGAGCCTGGTCCACCTAAACCAATTCTTGCATTTGTTGTATCTACAGCAATATTATTAGGAATCATTACATTCATCCTCCTCATTTACTTTTACAGTAAAGTTTATGTGTTTTTGGGTAAAAGTTCTTGGGTATATGTCATGTAATTTAGGAATTTAAGAAATTAAATGAAATACTCTGAATTAAATTTCGTAAAGTAACAATGCCCATAATATTTGGGTCATCTTTCAATTCGAATATTGCACAATTATTAGAAACCCTCTAAACCAGGCTGAACCTATGGATTATTTAACCTAGCTATAATGCTCAGAAGCATAGTAAGAAAAAAGACCGCCACAAACGATCCATCCTGAAAGATCCTTAAATAATGACATTTACTTCTACAATCATATTTGAATTTAGGTGGGCTACTAGGCATATATCCAATCCAAGCTTTTACCCTGAGCATAAACTTGGTTATAAGTCTAATTTTAATAAGGAGTGAACCTCGAATTCTGGAAAATACACGACATATGCCATCTGCCCTGAATACCTGGGGTCTTGAAAATTGTATCTTTCGTTTCACATATTTGTGGCTTAGAAACGGCGATAATTTCTGGTTTTATTTGACGACTGTCGGGCATCAAAGAGCTTATGGCTATAGGTTTTTCGGCGGAAGATGGAATCAATATTCGGTTGCTTTAAGAGATATTGTTAACTTCCATTGTTCTCCTCCAACTCCAACTCTATATTAAACACTTAAACTGATGTGACCCCCAAAAGTGAGAGTTTTATATTAAGCAGCTAATTGGTTGGTATGAATTCGGTATTGAACCGGACTCATACCTGCCAATTTTTGCTTTATACGCTTGTTATTATAATAGTTGATATATTCTTCAATTCTCTTTTTTAACTCCTCAAAAGAGCACAGTGCTTCCCCATAATACATTTCTTGTTTCAGTAAACCGAAAAAGTTCTCCATTGGTGAATTATCTAAACAGTTTCCTTTTCTCGACATACTCTGGAACACCTTGTTTTCTTTGAGTGCATATACCCACTTATTATGTTGATAATGCCATCCTTGATCAGAATGTACAGTAGTTCTAAACTTTGAATCTTTTACAATTTCTAGAGCTTCCTCAAGAGGTTTGAGCGCTAATTCTAAGGTGGGGCGCATACTTATCCCGTATGATAGAATTTCACCATTAAACATATCCATAATTGGACTTAGATATAGTTTTACACTGTCCGAACACTTGAATTCTGTAATATCTGTCGTTAATTTTTGATGACACACATTCGTTTTAAAGCGGCGATTGATAAGGTTCTTGGCAACAGTTCCCGTCGATCCTTTGTAAGAGCTATACTTACGTGATTTTAACCTGAACTTATTTCCCTTGAGCCCACGCTTATTCATAATGCGTTGAACTTTCTTATGATTCGCTTTGATTCCACGGTTCTTCAATTCTAAATGAACACGACGATAACCATAATTTCCGTTATGTTCTTCGAAAATAGATTTAATAATTTCCTCCAAATCTTGGTCTGGATTCTCCTTCTTCATGTTTTTAATATGATAATGGTAGGAGGATTCAGGAATGCCGACTATTTGTAAAACATCTTTTAGTTTGAAGGTTTATTTGAGTTCGAATGATAACGCTGCTTGTGCTTTTCGAGATAGCCCTCCGGATCCATCTGAAAAGCTCGCAACTTTTTTAAGTATTCTACCTCTAAACGAAGAAGCTCGTTTTCTCTTTCTAACTTTTGTTCGTACGTCATTTCCTTTACTTCTGCCGGTTTTTTATTTTTTCCGTTCTTCGCTTTATTAGACATAGGTGGACGTCCTTTCGGTCTATCCAGGGCTTCAGTTCCCCCCTCCATAAAAGATTTCTTCCATGAACCAATAATAGGAGGGTTAGCTAACCCGAAATGAAGGGCCGTTTCCGTTTCTGAAGAACCTGTTCTTTTCATAAAGCTTAATACATCCAGCTTGAATTGAACAGAATAAGTTTCCTTGTGATTCTTCCTCTTTAATCCTTCCTTCCCAAATTTCTTATATACATCAATCCACCTTTTAACCTGTGAATGTGCCTTTACCCCATACTTTGTGGCTAAAAGCTTATGTCCTAAAGTACCCTCATTGTATTCTTTTACAACCATGAGCTTAAACTCTTCACTATATTTAGCCATAAAAAACACCCCAAAAGTCAGATTTCACTCTAACTTTTGGGGTGCAGTACAAACGTTGGTGACACTTTTGTTAGTTGAAGCCTAAGATTTCAAGATATTCTTTTTTTAATTGGTACAAATAAATCAACTTTACATTTACCTTCTGGATCTTCGGAAGGATTATTCATATTAAACTCTAGGTTAAATCTTTCAT
This sequence comes from Neobacillus niacini NBRC 15566, assembly GCF_001591505.1. Taxonomy (GTDB): domain Bacteria; phylum Bacillota; class Bacilli; order Bacillales; family Cytobacillaceae; genus Neobacillus; species Neobacillus niacini. The sequence goes on along the minus strand of NZ_BCVA01000007.1, from coordinate 155,484 downwards.
AATCTGCGTCATAATCACTATTTGGCAGCCATTTCCCAAACATAAATTGATAAGCAGACTTCAGCTTTTCAGGTGTATCATAATAGGAATACAATGCATATTGCCCACCATTCAACTTCTTGAATTTCATATCCTTATGTTTCTCTTTATCAAAACCCTCAGGAATTGTAACACAAGCATCGTGCCGGCAATCCTTGCTCTCAACCAATTCAGGATCATCTAATGATATTCCGATAAATGATTGCTGAGGAGGGTATAGTCCATTGCTAATTGCCCATTGAACCAGCTTTTCCCAGTGTTCTTGCGGTTCAAAATAACTCCCCGTCCGTCTAATAAACGCTACTTCAGTTTCAGGTAATTCCTTTATTAAGATATTCATTATTAAACACCTACCAGTAGGAAATTATTGGGTTACATAACATTTCGACACCTATTGTAAAAGTTCCTTCTTCAACTACTCCTGCATGGTAGTTCAAAACAAGCATAAAAATCTAGGATGCAGTAAAAAAGTATGACCGGCAGCATTTTTTGCTTGTATAGTAACACCAGACCAGTTTCTAATATGTATTTTTTCACCAAACTAAATGAATTTTAGAGTTCGTGCTAATTTAAACAATTTGATATTACGGAAAACAAACATTCAAAGTTCTCCACTGACACGTTATATGATAAACTTCAGTTAACAAAATATTCCAAATTAATAACATTGTCATAAACTAAAACATACAAAACGTAAGCTGGTTTAATCTTAAACCTATTTTTAGAGGGGTGGATTGAAAAATTGAGGTTGCTAATTGCCATTCCATTTATTCTTATCGGTTCTATTTTAACGGCAACAACAATTGAGGATATAAGCTACTTAGGCAATATAACTATTAAGATAATAGGGTTCGGAATTATAGCAATTGCGGCATCATTCGTTAGAAATAAGCAAGGACAAATAAACGACTTAAACAAATAACAGCTCTTTTGTATGCCTAATTAAAGTAAAAGCTGGCATGATAAATTCATCATACCAGCTTTTTTAAGATGTTAACGCTAATCAATTTCTAGAAGATTATTTAACAACCTTCCAAGTAGTAACAGTATCTGCTACATTCGTTCCATCTGCTTTCTTAGCTGACGCAATTACTACATTTCCACTTTCATTTAGTTCTACAGCGTCCCAAATAAATACACCTGGCTGCTGGATTCTTCCCGTACCGTAATCCTTACCGTTTACAGTTAAAGTCACTTCTTCCAGGTTTGAATAAACCTTTACAGGTGTGATACTTTCTTCCCTTTCAGAATATCTTCTGCTTGTGATATAGACAAATTTGTCTACTTTATTCCATTGGGCTTTATAGAAATAGAATGCATCCTTCTTAAGCTGACGATCATGTGATACGAGACCCTTGGTATTAATCCCTGGAGTTGTTGCCTCATTTTTACCGGCAACGCCAAAATCAAACATATTCCAGACATGAGTTGCCCATAACCAAGGACGTTCACTTATGATACTCCATGCACTTTCATGAAGATAATTTTGAAACTCTTCTGGCTGCCATGGACCACGAGAAGCTGCACTGTTCCAGTTATTGATAAAGGCTTCATCAATTACGTCATGTTGATAAGGGTTTGCTCCGCCACCATACTCTGAAATACCTAGTGGAACATTTGGATGCTTTTCGTGTAATGTGTCAAGATAGTCTGCTAAATCCCCAGCTTTATTATAATACCAACCAAAATAGGTATTAAAAGAAGCAACATCTATACTTCCACTTTCATTCCAAGCCAAATGTCTATCCAAAACTTCCTTGTACCCCTCAGGATCACGGGAATTATTCCCCTGAATAGCGTGAGTAGTCGGTCTGTTAGGATCTAATTCTTCTGCCTTCGTTGCCAAACGCTCAATCAATTGCGTTGCCGCAGCATACTGCTCTGCAAGACTTTCACTAGCGTTCCTGCTAGTATAGAAGCCGTTTCCTCCAAATTCGTTTTGAAGACCCCATGTTACAATGGATGGATGGTTATAGTTTTGTTTAATCATCTCAGTTAATTGCTTTTCGGCATTGTTTGAGAATTCTGCTGTTAGTGACATTGTGTTTACCAATGGCATTTCAGCCCAAACCACCAACCCCATTTCATCAGCCTTATTGTAAACATACTGTGAGTGCGGATAGTGTGCTACTCTCAGAGTGTTAGCACCAATTTCCTTAATTAGTTCAAAATCCTCAGCCCTGACCTCATTTGGTACTGCATTACCGTAACCTTTTCTGTCTTGGTGGATGTTAACACCATGGAGCGGGTAACTTTTTCCATTTAGGATGAATCCTTTATCAGGATCAACGGAGAAATAACGGAACCCTACTTTTTCATTTACCTGGTCAATTAACTCACCTTTTCTTGTTACCTTAACTTCAACTGTATATTGATAAGGATCCTTTGTTCCATTCCAAAGGTGTGGATTATTTACTTTCATTGTACCTTTAAAATCAAAGCTATCTCCTGAAACATCTGCAGATTTTAACTTTTTCCCATCAGCCTTTAATTCTGTTCTTGAACGGACCTTACCTTCTGCATCTTTAATTTCAGCTCTAACTTCTATAGAGTTGGATTTGCCTTCTACGTCACCACTGTTTACTTTAACTGGTACTGTAAGTGTTACTTGAGCATTTTCCTCGATAGATTTATCATTTGGAATGGTCACATATACACCGCTTGAGCCAAAATCTTCGACATCAATATGGGTTTTATCCATAACAAATAAATTTACACTTCTGTAAATACCACCAAAAAAGGTGAAATCTCCTTGAAGTGGTGCTGAATCTTTTACTTCATTGTTTATTCTTACGGCTAAAATATTTTTTTGTCCATAGCTTACATAGTCTGTAATATCAACCGTAAATGCAAGATAGCCACCTATGTTGGTATGTACAGACTTACCATTAACAAATACCTCTGCTTCTTTGTTTGCAGCTTCAAATTGTAAGAACAATTTTTTGCCTTTATAGGTTTCCGGAATATCTAGTTGCTTTCTGTACCATCCATCTCCTTCGTAATTTTTCGCGATTCCACTACCATCCTCTGCATTCCAAGTATGAGGAAGGCTTATCTTTTGCCAACTGCTATCATTAAAATTAATAGCACTGAAATTTTCCTCTACGCCTTGAGCACCCTTATAGAATGTCCAATCATTATCAATGTTTTCAACCATTCTACCTGAATTAACTACTGTGCTTTTTAGATTGCTTTTTTCCGCTTGCTCAGCGCTTACACCTGGTATAACAAGCGTAAATACCAGTAAGATTGTCAGCATAAATAGTGCCGACTTTTTAAAATTAATTTTGAATAACAACATCTCTCTCTCCCTTTCTATTTTTCTTTGTGAAACATTTTGTACTTTTAATTGAATCATCTCCTCCTGTTAGTAAAGTGCTTACTTATACCAATTTTACAAATTTTCTTAATAGTTAGTAATGTTAATTATTTAGGCACCTATATGTTTTATTAAGGTGTAGATTTTTTTAATAACTGAACATTTTATTTGTGCACAAAGATGCAAAAAACTCCCACCATTCGGCTGGAGTTTCTTTACTATGAGATTAATATTCTCTTGTTGTATGCGATTTTCGTAATATCTTTTAGCGCCGTTAAAACAAGACAAAATCAGTATTTTGCTTTTAAATTTCTATTATTTATTATACTTGTTTTGTATTGATTTGGAGTCATACTGTATGTTTTCTTAAAAACTTTATAAAAGTGACTATAGTTTGTATAACCTACTTCAAACACGATATTTTCAATTGTCATATCTGTATTTTCAAGTAAATTGCTGGCTTCTGACATTCGAACATCCGTCAGTAAATCCTTAAAATTTTTGCCAAATTCTCTTTTTACAAGACTGCTTAGATAACTTGGATGAAAATGAAAATGATCTGCCATTTCTGTAAGAGTGATTTCTTTATATCTATTTCTTATGTAAATTGAAATTTTTTCCTTTATCTTATGTTGTTCATGCTTGATAAGTTCTCCAGTATTACTAGTAATTTCTCTTGAAAGCTCTGTAAAAAGAATTAAGAGATAGCCGTTAATAGCCGCTGAAGATTTAATTTCTATTGAATAATATTCTAGTAGAAGATTCTCTAAAATCATCTTTATGACAGAATCGTTTTTTACATGGTGTATTAAAAAATTTTGTACCTTGCTCTTAGAATAAAGACTATTGATAATAAAATTGGAAATATAGTTATCATCGGACAATAAATGCATAAAAATACCATCAAAAAATTCCGGTGTCAAGATAATATTGACAACCATGTCAGAATCACTTAAAGGTAATGAACTATGTAAGACATTTTTGTCTAAAATACATAGATCCCCTTTATTCATCTCAATCTGTCTTCCGTTTATTTCTTGAATAAAACTGCCTTCTAACACATATACGATTTCGATGTATTCATGTTTATGTTTTAATATAGGTATGTATTTTGTCTTTCTTCTTATGGCAAACTTATTGGTTTTGAGTTCATTATTAGGATAGGATGTAATAATACCTTCCTCATCTTTATCCATAATAATTTTCCTGTTGTTATTGTCTAACTTATTTCCAAGAAAGTAAGGTTGTTGTTTAGGATTTTTCAGAACCTTTTCTGGATTCTGCATTAAATATTCTTCTATGCCCGTTCTTTTATCAATTATATCCAACAAATTCTTATATTCATTGAGTCTCATACAAATGCACTCCAATCTGACACGGGAATAAAAGCGGTTTTATTTTTTTTACATTCTACCATGTGTATAATAAAATAAATAGTCGTAACATTTTTACTTTTTATAAAGTAAACAGAAAAGTCCCATCCTAGTCGGATGGGCTTTCTATGCATTCAGTTAAACTATCTTTTAACCCTACTATTTTTTTTAGGCCACCTATCATCAAAATCCACTAATGACTATCTACATTTAGAATTCCCATTTCCCTAATATGTGCTCGGGTTTTTTCATCACCTAACTCATAAAGCATCGAATAGACCCAAAGTATGCGCTGGTCATATTCCTTATTTTGAGGCTGATGATGATATTCTAGATAAGGAATATGTGAACGAAAATAACTTTCCCAATCCGTTTCATCCATTCGATTAAAAAGTCGTTCAAGGACACTTACTTGAGATTCTGTCGCTTCAATTTTAAAATCCCACTCTCCCTCGTAAGGTCCTTTGAAAATTTCATAAGATTGAATATTGATATAGTAACTTTGTTTTTGTTCATCCATTCGATCATCTCCCATCTTTATGGATGTTTACCACAACTTTAAATGTATTAAACCATTTTTATACATCAAGTTACCTCTATGGTAAAAATAATATGAAAAAACCTACATCTCCTAATCAGATGTCGGTTAATCCATATTTTTTTCAACCTATCTTAATCTAGCTGTTTTTTGCTACTTTCTTTCAGACGCTGGTACTCCTGCGATTCCCCAATTGGTTTTTGGGAGTTCAGTTACTAATACTCGTACACTTTCTCGTGGGGCATCTAAGGTCTCCACAACGGTGTCTGTGATATTTTCAATAAGAGCTTTTATTTTTTCAGGCGGTCTGCCTTCGATTAGATTAACTTGGATTATCGGCAACGGTATTCCCCTTTCTAAATTTGATCTCACCCTAGTGTAACGTTTTTATTCTCCAACTGAGAAAGTAACCTCTCCTAAACCATCAAACTTACCGGAAACAAAATCTCCAATACTTAACATTACAGCACTTGTTAAGGCACCTGACAAAATAATGTCCCCTTTTTTTATTTTTTCTCCTTTTCTCGCAAGCATATTTGCTAGCACAGCAATGGCATTGGCAGGATGGCCTAAAACAGCTGCCCCAGCCCCCAGTTCTTTTATTTGACCATTAATGGATAGAGTTGCCCCTATTAATTCTAGTTCAAACTCACTTGGTTTTCTAAGTGCATTCCCAAAAACGACTCTAGATGTAGAGGCATTATCTGCAACCACATCCGCTAATGTAAAGTTAAAGTTTTCGTAACGGCTGTCAATGATCTCAAGAGCAGGTAATACATACTGTGTTTTAGCCAGAACCTGTGCTCCTGTAATCCCTGGCCCCTCAATATCTTCCCCAATGAGAAAGGCAATTTCTGCCTCCACTTTAGGATGGATTAAATCTGAGAAAGGTAATACTCCTCCATCATTAACCAGCATATAATCAAATACATAACCGTAAATGGGCTCCGATACGCCCATTTGATCCCATTTTGCTTTGCTTGTTAAACCCATTTTAGGTCCAATAATTCTGTGACCCTCGTCTACTTTTCTTTGTACAATCAATTCCTGTACCTGATAAGCTTCCTCAACCGTTAAATCAGGTTTCATTGTATTTGTTACCTTTACCACTTCACGTTTTTCAACTTCTGCTGCTACCAGGTAATCAGCAATATCTTTAAAAACTTCAACAGCCATCACTTTTTCCTCCTTAGAAATACCAGTCTTGCTCGGTCAAATGGTTCGTCATTATTTAAAGTTTACGCTCACTTGCCCTAAATGGGCAAATCTTGCGGTAAACGTATCCCCTGGTTTTGCCACTACCATACCTGAAAGTGCACCGGAAAGGATGACTTCACCTGCTTTAAGAGGGATATCATAATCAGCTAATCGGTTTGCTAACCATGCAACACATAAAGCAGGATTTCCGAGTGCGGCCGCTCCGACACCGGTGTTGACAACTTCACCATTTTGATACAGAGCCATGCCCATTAATTCAAGATTAATATCGGTAATTTTCGTAGGCTTGCCCCCTAATACATAAAATCCAGATGAAGCATTATCTGCAACGGTGTCTTGCAGCTTTATTTTCCAATCCTGTATTCGGCTATCTACAATTTCCAAAGCTGGAACCACATAATCGGTAGCTTGCAGTACATCAAGAACGGTTACATTCGGACCTTTTAAATCATGTTTCAAAATAAAGGCAATTTCACCTTCTACTTTTGGCTGAATCATGGTTTCGCATGAGATGTTACCTCCATTTTCAATCACCATCGTGTCTAATAGGTGTCCATAGTCCGGCTCATTAACACCTAACAGTTTTTGCACAGCCACAGAGGTTAAACCGATCTTTTTACCGACAATTTTTCTTCCTTCCTTTACCTTCTTTTTAATATTTTCCAATTGAATGTGATAAGCTTCATTAACCGTGATGTCCGGGTTGGTGGAAGTGATCGGATCTATGCCAACACGGGTAGCTTCAGCTTGCGCCAATTTAGCGGCAAAATGTTGAATTTTATTAGACACTTGAAACCTTCCTTTCTATTCAATAATTCCTTCTCAATTACAAATCTTGATAGAAACAGTGTAAGGACCCACCCCATTTTTATGGAATGGATCCTATTAGTAAAGTCTAAATCTTTTTATTTTGAAAATAAAGAAGATTTAACTGCTGGAGTGCCCTTTTTAAAGAATGATTCTGGTAAAGGTGAGCCAAAGAACATGATGGCTTTCTCTACTTCTTCTTTCGACCACGTTACTGGCTTCCAATCAGGATTAAAGATTAGGTATCCTGGGTCACCATAAAGTTCCACACGATTCCCGCCTGGTTCATAAACATAGAGACTCGTTGTTTGGCTAATTCCATGTTTAAATGGACCCGCTTCAATTTCTAACCCGTGTTCCGTTAATATTTCTGCTACCTCATATAAGTTTTGTGTGTTTCCATACAAGAAGGCAAAGTGATGAAGTCTTCCTAGTCCTTTTTCATCCGTACCATCATCTTCGGTAAACACCAACTCATTAACGGTATTCGTCACCCTTAGCCAGATCCCAAGATCCGTTCCATCCTCTTTCAAAATGTGTTCACTTAACTTAAAGCCAAGTTCATTCATAAATAAGTTTTTGTTACCGGCTACATCCTTAGACATCAACATGGCATGGTCTAAACGACGAACCGGATACCCTTTCGTTGGGCGTTTTTGTGGTCGATTTTTCAACACAGTTCTTTCACTTTCTGGTGCATGATATTCTTCTATCTCCCATAGAATTTCCATCCTATGGTTATCTGGTGTTACAAATTGATACGCTGGACCATGACCAAAATCACCATCAATCCATCCTATACCCGCGCCTGATTTTTCAAGAGCACGTACACGTCTGTCCAATGCGTTTTTGGAACTTGCTCGAAAACTCATATGCCCTAAACCCGGCTCATTTCTCTCGGTTATTTTAAGAGAATGTTGGTAGGAATCTTCATAAGCTCGGAGATAAACAGATTGCCCCACTCTTGCTGTTTCTGTCATTCCTAAGATTTCTTTAAAAAACCATACCGTTCCATCCGGATTCGGTGTATAGATTTCCATATGAGTTAACTCTGCTACATCAAATTTCAGTAATTCGCTTTCCATTTTTTATCCTCCATTCAAACTTACTTTAGTCTTTTGGATTGATCTGAATCTATTAATTTGTTGTCGTTGGTATATCTTTATTTGCTAAGCCTAAGCTATCTACTGATTTTCCCTTTGCCGTCGAACCGGAGATCGATAAGATCAAAATCGCCCCAATTAATCCTGTAAGCGCAAACAATCCAAAGTGCCAGAATGTCCCTAAAGACATAGAAACTAACAGCCCCACTGCAATCGGACCGACAATCCCACCGAATCTTCCGATACCCAGGGACCAACCGAGGGCAGTCGTACGAACAGTAGCAGGATAATAAACGCCAACATAAGCATTAATTAAATATTGTGTCCCAATGGAGCCCATTCCTGCTGCAGCAATAAGTAAATAGGTTACTAGTGTAGAAGAAGGATTAAAGCTTAATAATAGGAATGCTGTAAAAGCAACGACAAAGGAGAGTGTACACGAAATTTTATGACCCAACCGATCAGATAGTGTAGCTCCCAGAAAACTACCAATAACCGTTCCTACATTCAGGACCAGTAAGAACGATAAAGCAGAACCGATTGAATATCCACTTTTCATCATAATCGTAGGCAGCCATGTTCCTAAGCCGAAAACGAGAAAGAGTCCACAAAATGAAGCAAGCCAGAATAATAGAGTAGATTTACGTTGTCCTTTTGATAGCAATGAACCAATAGAATTCATTTCCTTTCCATTTTTCATGCTATTTTCTTCCTTTTGTTCCTTTTCTACTTCTTCCATCGGAATTTCAAATCGCTCCGCAATCCTTACTGCCTCTTTTTTCTTGCCTTTTGCTAGTAGGAACGCTAAAGATTCAGGAAGAAAACGAATCGCTAATGGAACAACGAGTAACAATGGAATAGCCCCTACCCAAAACATTGCACGCCATCCCATAGTAGGAATTAATGACATGCCTAAAAGGGCTGCTAGGACTCCACCTAATTGGTACCCGCTATACATGATAATCGTAGTAAAAGCGCGTCTTTTCGCTGGAGCATATTCAAGGGTTAATATCGTTACGACGGGCATTACCGTTCCTAATCCGATGCCTGTAAGTAAACGGCTTAGTCCGAAAATTTCTGGGGTAGGTGCAAGAGCGGAACCTATCATGAAGACCGCGCATATCGTTGCACCAATAATCAAAACTTTTTTACGACCAAATTTATCCGCAAGCATCCCTGCCACGATCGCTCCAACTAACATACCTATCACTACATAACTGCCATACCGTCCTGCTTGGGTAGGTGTGATATCCCATTGTTGATATTGTAGTAAGGAAGGAACGATGGTCCCATAAACCAACAGGTCGTACCCTTCAAAAATCATAAATAACCAGGATAATAAAACAACAAGTTTTGTTCCGGAATTAAGCGACGTTTTTTTTGTATTTTCCACACTAGCCTCCATTATGAATCCCCCTTATTTTAGATACCTTTCTCCTAACCGTGTAGGAATTCCTGCCGCTCCCTCTTCCTGCCAAGAAATACCAGAGTATCTTTCACTTGAATGAAAAGTTACCCAATATCCCTCTTCGGAGTTACGATGAGATTCAAAAATTATTCACTACGTCTTTTTGAAGATCATATCCATTCAACCATTCATGCATATTAAATAGACTCTTATACTGGTTAAAAATATCGTCACCAGGAATACTTGAAACCTCTGTGCTAATGTATGGTGGATCAATAAATTGCCAAATGGTTCTCGCCATAAACTGAACCGTTGATGCTCGAGGTTTACGCAACCCTTCATAGCGGGCAAAGATTTCGGATATATCCGTTCCCTGATTTAAGTTTTTCAAATTACCTGCCAGTACTTCTGCATCTTCAATGGCCTGTGCTGCTCCTTGCCCTAAGAATGGTAATAGCAGATGCGCTGCGTCACCAAGTAAGGTAACTCTATTTTTGCTCCAGCGCTCTAGTGGATCCATATCGTATAATGGCCAGAGTTTTGTTTCTTGAGCTGCTCCAATCATGGCTTGAATATTTTCTTCCCAGCCAGCAAATTCCGAAAGAAAATCTTCTACGCTTGCATCAATAGGCCCAGCGTGCTCCCATTGTCTGCGGGGAACAGCGCCCACGATATTCAATAATTTTCCGCCAGATACTGGATAACGCATAAAGAAATGCCGTGATCCTAACCATGCGGTCCGGTTTGGAACACGCTCAGAAGGAGGAACTTCATCAATTGGAACAAGACTTCTATACATAGCCGCCCAGAAACGCATCTTTGGAGGTGTATCAACCACAGCATTTCTAACAACGGAACGTCCGCCATCCGCACCAATTAATACGTCAGCTTCAACTTTGACACCGTTTTCAAAAGTGATTACCACACCGTCATCATCTTGTTCTACGTTTGCGCAGCCATGATTAACCGTGATAGCGTCTTCGGATACTTTGCTTTTTATCAGACTGTGCAGTTCTCCACGATGGATGACTACATGTGGAGCTCCAAAATCCTTCTTAAACGGTTCGCTGTACAGGACTCGACCATCAATGCCATTTCGAAATTCCCATACTTCTTTAAGCGGGACCGCTACCTCCATAAGCTCTTCTTCCGTAATCCCTAATCGTAACAGCACTCTGATCGCATTCGAATCTAAATTAATACCAGCTCCAATTTCTTTCAATTCGGCGGCTCTCTCGTATACATGCACATCAATCCCAAACTTCTGCAAAAATGCAGCAGCAGTCAAACCTCCTAGTCCAGCTCCTATAATCACAACTTGATGACGTTTACTGATTCCAACCATAAAGTGTACTTCCTTTCTATATTTAATTTCGTTATAACAAAATGAAGGCATTTCTCTATCACTTGATCATTTCATAATGGTGTTGTCCGTCTCTTCTTTCCCCCCTCAAATATTTATTTGTGAAACCACCTTTTGTTCATTTGAAACTACATTTAAATTCCATTCTTGCATTTTTGTTAAACAATGGTTTACACTGTTCAACAAACGTTTACAATGTGATTATATTATAAACCAAAACAGGCCGTCAATATATTTCGATTTTTCAGACTATTATTTTTTATAAATCGCTCACTGTTATGATTTATTGTTTTGTTGATTTTCGTGTAGGTAGGAGAATTCATAAGCGGAGAATTTCCTGCTAATGTTAATAGAGGAAGCCAAACAAGCAGATATAAACGGAGAAATTCCGCATAGCAGCTCTAAATAGGACAAAATCCAAAGGTTTGGACCCTATAGACGGAAAAACTCCCCTAATAATTAATAAATCATAGCTATTTACCAATTTAGCCGGAATTTCTCCGTTTATTTCAAATCAACATCCAGTGATAACAGAGCCTAAAAATGAAATCTATTTAAAAAATATAAGCGTTCTCTGATAAAATAATATTAATTATAGTTTTGGAAATGAGGATTAAACATGGAACAGGAAAAAAAGGGGATTCAATCCATTGAACTTGGTTTTTCTATACTTAAAGAGGTTTCACGCGCAGATAAACCATTAACGATAACTGAAATATCAAAATTAAGTAATATGCCGAAAGGTCAGCTGTATAGGTATCTTATTAGCTTATGTAAGGTTGGAGCCCTTGAAAAAGACTCGGACCTGCGATATTCATTGGGGAAAGAAATGGTGACCATGGGTGTATTCGCCATGCAAAAAACAGATATTACCTCAAAAGCCTTTCCTTATATAAAAAAACTAAATGAGCGATTAAACGAAACAGTAGCTATGGCTATCTGGGTTGAAGATGAGGGGCCATTAATTGTTGAATGGGAAGAAAGTAAAAAGCCTATTAATTTAAACATAAGACCTGGTACTTTAGTTGAATTAACAACCACGGCTGCAGGACGAGTATTTGCAACCTACTTGCCAGAGGAAAAGACAGGAACGATCATTCAGAAGGAGCTTGAAAAGAAACTGATCGAACAAGCTAAATTGGAATCAATCCTAGCATTTGTGAAAAAGGAAAATTATGCTTACACTTCCGAGTACCTATCAGGAATTTCCGCCATTGCAGCTCCTGTGTTTGATTATAGTAGAGAGTTAATTGCTGTCCTTTACATTGTTGGGCTAACAGAAGCACTGGATATTTCAAAGGAATCAACAGCCGTAAGAGAACTTATCAAAACAGCTCGGGAATTATCAGAGCAATTGGGGTACTCCGGATAATATAATTAGTACATTTACAAAATCTGAGATCAGTCCTATTCTTCTAACTAACATATTAGTAAAAAACTTGTAGGCCACAATAATTTTTTTCAGTTACCTATTGATTTATGCACCTAAAAAATTAAAACCTTGTCATGATTTGTATGACAAGGTTTCTTGTTAAACAATGATTCAACATTTGTAAGTGTCTATTTGTAGAAAGACCATGGAAGACTATGGAGCAGTTATGAATGTAGTTGAGGAGTTCCAATGGGAGGATTAATGATTTTTAAGTTTATAAATTTCTCTTGAATGCTCCGAAATCATTTGACCAGGATATCCAGCATCCCTAATATGAGGTGAAAATAATGACATCTGCCACTACTTTTGCAAAAGCTAGAAAATGCATGTAAATCAGCCCTTCGTGACGTACGAACCGTCACCATGGTCACTGTACGCTATCACTAGTACTATATTACCTTTTTTCACCCTCTATCTTATTGTATACTATTACTTTATTTACCATATCAAACAGGAGAGCGAATATGAAGAAAATCAAGAAAAACGTTGTTGATCCTTTTGATGAAGTTCTTTTGGCAGCTACTAAGGATCCGATGAAGCGATATCATTTTTATAAGGCCTTTTTAGAATTGGAGTTAGTGGTGCTAGGAAATGTTACAAGTGATCAAGGCGAGCCTGTCCTGAACTTAAAGTACATAGAAGTGAAAAATGAGATGGTTCTCCCTGTTTATTCAAGCTGGCAAAAATTCGATTCTATTTTTCAATCAAACTATACATATGTAAAAATCAAGACTAGAGAGCTTTTACAATCGGTGGAATCACATACTGCTTGGGTGTTAAATCCAGGATTCGACTTAAGTAAGAAAATCATTCCTGAGGAGCTTGAAACATTACGCGACGGCAGAATTTTTGATTACTTTTTTAATCAATTAACGCCTGCCCTAAAAGAGCAGCTCTTAGCTGAACAGATAGTAGATATACCCAAGACAGTAGTAGAATCGATATCTGAATGCCTTCGAACCTACCCTTCTATAAGCAGGGCCTATCTTACAAATATTTATAATCCTATGACCGGAGAGCGTCCTTTTTCTTTCATTGGACTGGAAGTAGATGAACATGTAAACGAAACATCTGCAGGACTGCTCGCAAAAATTTTTCAATCTGTTAACCAAATTGCACCTGCACGAATTGAACTTGCGATACTGGATCAAAGCCTTCCACTCACTCAATCAATCGTCAGTCATATCGCCCCCTTCTATGAGCGAACGTCTGTAGATGATTTACATTCCATGTTTCACTAACTTATAGAAAGGAAGGGTTTCTACCTTGTCAAAGATTGATATTAAAGTAAGCAATGTTCAATCCACCAATACAGGATTGAAGACAATTTCCGCTGATTTGTCTGATTCTAAGGACCGGTTATCTTCATTGCGCAGCACCATTGATTCTAAAATAACCCAACAGCAGAACATCGGCTTACGTTTGAACCAAAGTGTTACATCTTTACAAGACCTGGAAAGTCGAATCAATGCATTGTATCATTTTATTGATGACTCCATGGATCGATATGTGAAGGCTGATCATAAAGCAAGTACGCTTACATTTTCTGAAAAGAAGAAATCCATCTGGGATCATATTACAGATGGTTGGGATTTAATCGCTGACGTTTCAAAAGGATTTGTTACAGGTGTGGTAGATGCAGTAGTCGCGACGGTGGAAGGTCTTTGGAATGTGATTACCCACCCAATTGAAACCTTTAATGGACTTGTCTATGTCGTTCAGCACCCTGTTGAAACCGCCAAATCTATATGGGAATGGATTAAAAATTCATGGAATAATGATGTTGTCAATGGAGATGCCGGAAGCAGGTCCAATTGGTTTGGGCGCGCTTTTGGAGAAGTTGCCCTTGCCGTTGTCGGTACAAAAGGCGTCGATAAGGCGGTAAAATTAACGAAGGGCGTAAAGGTAGTGGAAGAAGCTGGCGGGGTTAGAGTGGTTGAGGGTATCGATGCCATTATGAAAAAAACAACCTGTTCCCCAACCGATTTGAATCATTATTTGCAAAAGATAGATAAAGATCTAGCCGGAAAATATGCAGAAACCGGACAATGGCCTGAACATATTCAGGTGCCGAAAGACCCTAGCGTATTAAATCCTGACGGCTCTATCAACTGGGATGAGGTTCCAAAGGGCGGCTACGTACTTGATGAAAATGGAAATGCAATCAAAGAAACTCATATTCCGGATCAAGGAGAAGTTGTTGACCGATACGGACCTGCAAATGGCCGATATACTTCACCCGTTATAGATGGGAAACCGTATAATTATGATCAGCGGTCCTTGCCCTATGTCGAGGATCCTTCAAAATATCATCAGTATAAAATAACGGGAGATTTCAATAACATTGAATCTTATGTTAATCAGACGCCAGATACTGTCCTTAGGGAAAAAGTAACCACACTCATGGATGCGTATGATCTAACTTATGATGATTTAAAAATTCAAAAAGGTGATATTGCTCCAGGGTTTGGTTCAACCGGCGGCGGGATTCAGTATGAAATGCCCTTACCAGTAGATTTATTGGAAGGTTTAGGGTTAATAGAAAAAATAAAATAAGGTGTGATTACGTTGACAAGAGAGAATGCTTTAGAAATCATCCAAAATGAGAAATTACAGAATTTCAATTGGTTCGATGACCATACCATTAAATCCAATGAAGTTGGCATTAGCAAAAAAGCAGATAAATGGAAAGTCTATACTTCAGACGAGCGGGCAAATCCGATCTCAGAGAAAGAATTCCAAACTGAAGGTGAAGCATTAGAAAATTTTATTAAACGATTAAGAGCGTTGAATAAATTTCAAAATCTCTAGGGATGAAAGTAATTAATTTATAAGGACTAACCTCGATTGGTTAGTCCTTTACCTTTTCCAACCCTGTTCTTCCTTTTACTATCATTTATTTAGACAAAAGTCGGCCCCGTTCTCTGATTCTGGGAAAAAGGGGTTAGTCCGCCATTTATTAAAACTTTTATGTTATACACTATCTTTCTCTAATGCCTCATCATATCGCCCACATATCATCAAAATCCGCTAATGACTATCTACATTTAGAATTCCCATTTTTCTAATATGTGCACGGGTTTTTTCATCACCTAAGTAAAAAAGCATTCTATAGATTAATAGTATTCGTTGGTCATATTCCCTATTTTGAGGCTGATGATGATATTCAAGATAGGGAATGTGGGATCGGAAATAACTTTCCCAATCTGTTTCATCATTTCGATCAAAAAGTCGTTCAAGGACACTTACTTGAGATTCTGTCGCTTCAATTTTAAAATCCCACTCTCCCTCATTAGGTCCTCTGAAAATTTCATTCGATTGAATATTAATATAGTAACTTTGTTTTTGTCCATTCATTCGACCATCTCCTATCTTTATGGATGTTTACCACAACTATCAATTTTTTAAACATCCTTGTCATACTTTCAGGTATAACCCCAATACGGCGTGGTGGAAAAGCAATTTTATGAATATCTGTAGGAATCTAAGACACAGAAATTCGAAACTGTTTCTTCTTACAGTAAGTAATCCGAACTATATAATGTTCCAAGCCACAAAAAAATAGGACCTCCCAAAGAAGTCCTAATCTGTTAATATTTCTTTGACCCTTTTATATCATTGTCTTCTTGCATTATTACATAATTCGATCTAAATCTAATTTATTCTTGGAAGTTGTTTAAGAGAAATACAGTTCAATATGAACTGAGCTATTCTCTGTATTTATTCATTGGTACCGAATTTGCTATACAGTTAGCGTGAAGCTTTTGGCGGTTCGCATACGTCGCATTTACGTTGATTGTTATTTTTGAATTTCGTAAATGTTTTTTCAAAGTTGCTGCCACACGAACATTTAAATTGTAATTTTTGAGAAAAACCTTGATATTCCGTCGTTAGCAACTTACTTTCCGAGTTGTTCTCAACAAATTCTTTAATTTTACCAATCGTCCATCGCTTATTCATTCCCAGACACCTCCATATTTTATCCTAGCGGAGGCTTTTTTTGGCTCCCGACAATTCCGAGTAACAGTCATCATTACCCTAGGTTCTACATTATAACATGAGCTGATAAAGAATTATACAAATGGAATAACAGATTCATCTTTTATATCGGTGCTTCCACTGCAGGGTTATGGTTTTGCCATTTTTAAAATAAGTAAAGCTACTTTATTAAGTCAGCAACAAATATAAATGAAAAATACTTGGTCTCTATAAAAAGAGAACCAAGCATTTTAAAAATGTTTACGCAGCAATCGCTGATTTTTGTCCTTTACCTTTTCGTGCCCATGCGATCACAATCGCGATAATTAAGGCGAATCCTAAGTAGCCCATCGTTGAATAAACTTTCCCAACCAATGTGGTGAATCCTACAAGACTAGCGCCGAAACCAAGTAAGCCGGTAACAACAACCGCTGGTTTAAATGATTTACTTTCTGGTTTAATGAAACGAACCGTAAAGGAATAGAACATTCCAACCGCTGTGTTGTACATCATGCCAAGAAGGGCAATTGCCATCAACACGCCGACTGCTGGGTGAATCTGGTTAGCCAGTTCAAGTGTCGGCATCGCCACACCACTTACAACATCAATTTTCACAAACATTGCAATATGAATTAACACAATTAAAGCACCTAGCATGACGCCGCCAACAATTCCACCCATGCCTGCTACTTTCCGGTCTTTAATGGTTCCACCCATCACAATTAATAAAGCTGCACCCGCTGCAATATTATACGAAACATAAAGAAGTGCACCTACAAACCAATTGGATGCTCCTGAGGCTTGTTCTTTTGCCAAAGCATCGGCTTCAGCGAAGGATAGATCCATGGTAAAAATAGAATAAATTAAAATGACAAAGATAATCGTCATTAAATACGGTGTCACCATAGCAATTAGATTGATAATATTTTTAACATTTAACAATAACGTTAAGATGGTGGCGGCTACCATGATGATGCTTCCGATCATTGGACTAATGCCGAACATCTGCTCAAATGTCGAACCTGATCCAGCGAACATAACAACTGCTACACCAAATAAGAAGAACGTAATAAGGATGTCAAAAATGAATCCAATATAACGCCCGCCTAAATAATAAATAACACCTTTATGCGAGGCAGTTTGTAAATCTGCCCCCAGCTGTGCCAGCGTGTAACCTAAAAACACGAAGAATAAAGTAGCAATCACGCCGCCTACTGTTCCCCAAATGCCAAAGCTTGTAAAATACTGCATGATTTCTTGTCCAGAAGCAAAGCCGGCTCCAACAATCAGTCCGACGAAAGCTCCACCGATTTGTAAACTTTTCTTCACCCGAATTCCCCACCCTTATTTGTAATTTTTCTTCGCGACTGTAAATGATTCCACTGCTTCTCGGTCGACTTCATACCCAATTCCTGCTGTTTGCGGTACTTCAATATAACCGTTTGCTGCTACGACTTCAGGCAGGATAATATCTTTTTCCCAATAACGGTTTGAGCTTGCTGTGTCTCCAGGTAAAATAAAGTTTGATAATGTGGTTAATGCAACATTATGAGCTCGGCCAATCCCTGATTCAAGCATGCCGCCGCACCATACAGGAATGCCGTTTGCTTCACAGTAATCATGGATTTTTTTTGCCTCTGTTAAACCGCCGACCCGACCGATTTTAATATTAATGATTTTTGTACTGCCAAGCTCGACTGCTTTACGCGCGTCCTCTACAGAGTGAATACTCTCGTCCAAGCAAATCGGGGTATTGAGCATTTTTTGTAAATGTGAATGATCGATGATGTCATCCGATGCTAAAGGCTGTTCAATCATGGTTAGATCAAATTCATCCAATTCTTTTAAAAGCTCTGCATCTTCTAAGCGATAGGCTGAGTTTGCATCGGCCATAATCGCCACGTTCGGGAAGTTTTCACGTAATGTACGCATTACCTCTACATCCCAGCCTGGCTTGATTTTCACTTTAATACGTTTGTAACCTTCCTTCACATACTCATCCACGAGTGCGACTAAGTCTTCAATCGATTTTTGAATACCGATACTGATACCGACTTCAATTTTGTCTTTTTTTCCGCCAAGAGCTGAAGCGAGCGATTGATTGGTTTGCTGTGCATAAATATCCCAAACGGCCCCCTCAATCGTTGATTTTGCCATATTATTTTTTCGGATTGGGGCAAATAGTTCGCTTACTTCATCGGGATGATTTATTTCTTTATTTAAAAGTAATGGAATTAAAAAATCCTCCAGCATATGCCAGTTTGTTTGTAAGGTTTCTTCGTTATACCATGGGGAGTGGAATGCTACGGATTCACCCCAGCCAATGGTGCCGTCTTGATCTTTTGCTTCCAATAGTAAAAAGTCTTTATTGGTAAATGTACCAAAGCTTGTTGTGAATGGTGCTTTTAATTTCATTTGTAAATGACGGATCGTAATGTCGGTAATTTTCATAGTGGTTCTCCTCCAAGTGCTAAAGTTTCTTTTTTGACAAAAATGTATTCATTATAGGTTTCAGATGGCTGTAAACGAACTGCTGCGTAACCTGCTTTAAATAAGCGCTTGAATAATGTACGCGTCTGCAAACGCCAGTCCATGGCTAATTCTTGACTAGCCGATTTTAATGCTTGAAAATCTTTCGGTATCGCTAATGAATAAGCGGCTTGTGTTAGTTCTTGTTCCTTACCTGCTACGAATACCGGTAAGTTTTCTTCATTAAATATCAACGTATTTAAGGCAGCTGCCTCTTCAATGGTTGGTTCATGGTTTTCCACTACATAAGGACTGGTTAAATGCCAGTGCAGTTCAAAGCGGTCTGATGGCAATCCTTGATTGAAGCCGTCCTGCATTTCTCCATAGCAATTCTCAACGTATGTATCACATATGCCATTCAGTTTGGATAAGTTTAAGTAACCATTTCTTGTTTCAAGCGGATCATACGTCCAATGCATTCTTTCATAGCCCTTCGCAATGGCAATATCACGTTGCGTATGTTTCAATTTTTCCCCAATGCCTTGCGAACGGTATGCTTCGTCAATCCCAAGCATATGGGAGCATAAATAGCATTTGCCATTATGGAATCCGGCAAATCCATAACTGAAGCCAATTAATTGTTCCCCATCATAAGCACCCACCATAATGCCTCCGTTTTTTACTGCCGTTAACGTTTGGTGTGTAGGAATCGTTTCGGTGCCCCATACTTTAAACTCAAGCTCTTGAATTTGTTCCATTTCTTGGATTGTTTTTAATTCTCTAATTTCAATCATTGAGATTCGCTTCTTTCTACTTGTTGTAACGCCAGCACTAATGCTCTTGTGATAATTTCAGCACCAATAGGAAGGCGTTGTCTGTTAAAGGTCATCTGTGGATGATGAAGTCCTGGTGTGACACCGCAGCCTAGTCCAAGCATCGTTGTTTGCAGATTTGGTTTTGAATAGGTATAAAAGTGGAAGTCTTCTCCTCCGGGTGTTACCACTTCCGGTGCGAGGTTTTCTTCCCCTGCCACGTCAATAATCGCTTGCTTCATAATGGACTTTGCTCTGTCATCTACTTGAGCTGCTGCAATATGCGCATCTACCTGGTAATCAATCGTTGCGCCATACATAGTACTGACCGCTGCCACTACTTTTTCAAATCCCACGGTTAAAGCTTCCATGGTTTCATTATTTTGTGCACGAGCATCTATACAAAATGATGCGGAGCCTGGAATAATATTTGCTGAAGTTCCGCCCGCTTGAAGCCGCGTCATTTTAATCGAGGCTGACTGTGTCGGGCTAATCCAAAGACGTTTGATTCCGTCAACTAAAGCCGCTGCTACTTCGATCGCGTTGACACCTTGCTCAGGTCGTGCCCCGTGAGCTTCAACCCCTGTAATCATTCCTGAAAAAAGCTTTGCTGCTCCGTGATGTAAGGCCGGCGCGTACGTCCCGTCCTGCAATTCAATCAGTGGTCGAACATGCGTACCGAATAAAAATTGCAGTGAATCAACCACTCCTTGCTCGACAAGTGCCTTCGCTCCTTGGGCCTTTTCCTCTGCAGGCTGGAATAGGATGCGAATTGCTCCGGGTAAAGTTGGTGCCAGCTCTTTTAGTAAAAAGATGGTACCGAGTGCCATCGTCATATGTCCATCATGTCCACAGGAATGATTCGCACGGAACTGACCGTCTACTTCCTGCCACAGTGCGTCGATATCGGTTCGGAAGCCTACTTTAGGTGTTCCTTTCCCAATATCTACGTATAACCCAGTCATGTTTTCAAAGGTATGAGGTTCAAGACCTTCTTCCTTGAGGAGGTTTGCGATATACGCAGTGGTTTCCACCTCGCTCCAGCTGACTTCAGGATTCTCATGCAAATACTCGAAAATTGACTGTAAACGTACTGCTAATTGTTGATCTGTCATCATGTTCAACTCCATCTATCTGCAATAAAACTATTTTGAAAATCATCGTATTTAACCCGTTGCGTGTTGTAATAATCTGGGTCATTTGTCATCATGCCCGTTACCAATACATTGAGAAAGGAAATCAGTGCCGGCATAAGATCAATGGTTGACAGCTGCGGTTGTTCTAATATAAAGGCATACGAACAATACTTGTGAATGGGAGCCAGTCGAGAGTCAGTAACCGCGAGTACCGTTATACCGCGCTCATGAAGTTCCTTAGCAATGTTAATCGGCTCTTTAAAGTAACGATGCAGGGAAATGACGACGACAACGGAATGTTCATCGATTTCTTGCAGCGTCCGAATGAGTTCCGCTGTTCCTGTGGCGACAAGCTTCACATTCGGCCGCAGAATGTTCATCGTAAAATGCAGCCAGTGCGCACCTAATTGTGAGGCGCCAGCACCAATAATATAGATATTTTTCGCTTCATGTAATTTACGGGTCGCTTCATCAAACCATTGTTTATCAATTTGTTTAGCAATTCTGATAATTTTAGAGCTGTCTTCGCCCATCGCTTTTTCAATGAGACTCTGATCATTGAAAAGCTCTTTTTTTGAAGAAACATACGTATCAAGCGTACTATTCGTTGAATGGTTAAAAACCAATAGGGTAATTTCTTTTTGCAGCTGGGCATATCCTTCCAGTCCAAGTGCATAGCAGAAACGAATGACCGTCGTTTCGCTGGTTCCAGCTTCCTTCCCGACTTCAGCAGCAGAATGAACGCCGATAAATGTCGGATTTTTTAACACGAAGTTCGCGACTTTTTGCTGAGCCTTTGATAGCTCATGAAAAATCAATTCAATTTTATCTTTGATTGTTTGTGTGTCTTCCAAAAAGAATCCTCACCTTTTATCGGATATCAAATGAAGTTTAGACTTCATTTTAATGTTTTTAAATTTATCACAAATTTTAAACAATTACAATAATGAATTCTGAAAATTTAAATCTATCATAATATTTACATCTAGCCTATCAATCCTATCCATTGTAATGGGCAAAATGTATTCAGTTTTCTCCTGATTTGTTTTATAATTAATAATAAAATAGGAGAATTACATGGAACAACAAAGCACTTTAACAAAGTTAAAAAACTACGCAAGAAAACTAAAACAAAATTTGTTCGTACTATATTTATCCTACAAAGATCATCGAGTTCCTTGGTATGCAAAATTGGTCGCTATTTGTGTGGTGGCATATGCTTTTAGTCCGATTGATTTAATACCTGACTTCATTCCTGTATTAGGTTATCTCGATGACCTCATTATTGTTCCATTGGGCATTTCACTTGCTCTGAAATTAATACCCTCTTACATTATTGAAGAAAACAAAGAAAAGGCTGAAGAAATCAGGAAAAATGGTAAACCAAAAAACTGGTTTGTTGCTCTATTATTCTTTCTGGTTTGGCTTTTACTTGCGTATTGGATTGGAAAATTATTATACAATTTATTTACTTAATAATTTGGGGATATTATGCTTTTTGCATATTCCCTAACTCTTGTTCTCAATCGTTTATGTGCAATTTTTCACATACTTATTTATTAAAAAAGAGTCGTATAAAACGACTCAATTTGTAAATTAACCTTCCTATACTAGTAATTACTTTATCTATTAATTACAGTACATCTCATTGCTCCTCTACGGATTAACTCCTCTGCTCTTGTTAATGAAATTCTAACAAGGACAGCTTCGTCTTGATTGTTTTCCACGTCGAAAACCAAGAATGCTTGTCCATTTTCTATTAAAACACAAATGAATTCTGCATTGTTACGTGGCATACGCTCTCTGATTGTACAACGTTGGACACCCGCTCTAATTAATGTTCTAAATTCCCTCTCAGAGATTCTGATAAAAACAAATTCTTCTAAATTAATAGCTTCCACTTCAATTTCTACTAGTAAAAAGAAGCGATTTCCAATTCGTACTACACAATTAGCACCAATTTCAACAACTTCATTATTCATTACTTTTCACCTCCATCTCTATTACATTAAATTCAAGAGGAAGGAAAAGTGATTGGACAAACATACAATAATTTAAAAATAATTGCATAAAAATAGATGTTGCCGAAACAACACCCTATTCCACTAACCGTTTATTTAGTTGGGGTTTAAAGTCTATTGGGCAAGGACCCACACCCTAACACTTTTTTTCGTTTTATTGTATACACCCATGAAAACCCCATTTCGTCACAAAATACCTGCTACTCCAGATATTGATTTTCCCCCTTTTTGCTAGATTTTCCTCCTCCCTATATAGTTCAAGGTATATATATGGAGGATTCATGATATAAGCCACTCTAGCGTATCCCTCTTTTAAAAGAATTCCCTGAACCGATTCTCCATCTAC
This sequence comes from Neobacillus niacini NBRC 15566, assembly GCF_001591505.1. Classification (GTDB taxonomy): domain Bacteria; phylum Bacillota; class Bacilli; order Bacillales; family Cytobacillaceae; genus Neobacillus; species Neobacillus niacini. Next base: position 132,122 of record NZ_BCVA01000007.1, on the reverse strand, counting down.
ATAAACATAGGCTAACAGTCTTCCATATGAATCTCTTACGTCTCCCTGTTCAAATTCTAATGTTACCTTTCCGCTTTTTACTAATTCGCTATTCCGCAATAATGCTTCCTTTGCATACAATTGGACACAGGTTTTTGGACTTTTCGATTCTGGTGTATCAATCAATAAATAGCGCACCGTTTCTATTTTTCCGTGAACAACTACTTTAATGGTGTCCCCATCAATGACATCGACTAACGTAACAGGTACTACACTTACTTGATTTTCGGTCACCTTAAGGAGGGGCTCTGGCACATTTTCTTCTTTCAGTGATGACTCTGAAAAGTATGCGATACTGGCAGCAGCTGCGATCATGACGATAACTCCCGTTCTTTTTCTCATAACAGATCCCCTCTCCCTTACCGTGTAAAATACCCTGCAATCGCTGGAAATTCCTCAATCCCCTGCCTCATGTCCCGAAACGAAATCACATCATTTCCTCTATAAAACTGGAAATCTAGTGGATATTCATGACAGTTCAATGGGCTATTACCAAATGTCCTCCTATAATACTGGATGGCACTTACCTCGCTAGCTGCAAAGATAAAAACAAAATCTCTTTGATTCATTTTCATTGAGTAGACACACATTTTTTGAATTCCTAAAAAATCGTTCTTTATCATTTCTTCTACTTTTTGTAGGTCTGCTTCTACTAAATCTATCTTGGAAGAGTCGTCATCTAATAATAGTTTTTGTTGTTCGAGTAAATGGTAGATGTAATGGGCGACGGAAGAAATTTTATTTTGTAAACAATCAAGATATAGATCTTTTACTAACATGTTCTAGCACCTCAATAGTAGATTTTTTTCGTGCCTGTATGGTTAGATATGGCTATGGTTGTATTCCTTTTGGTCCTCAATCTTTCCTGTATGCTCACTATAAGCGACAGCGACGGTCCCAACTGGGCCATTTCGATTTTTCGAGACAATGATTTCTAGGGATTGATTGTCACTTTCCTTGTCATAATACTTTTCTCGATATAAGAACAAAATGAGATCGGCGTCCTGTTCCACACTTCCTGATTCCCGAATATCAGACATCATCGGCTTTTTAAGCGCTCTTGATTCCACCGACCGATTAAGCTGAGCCAAACAAATGACCGGACACTCAAATTCCTTTGCCATCGTTTTGAGGGATTTGGAAATTTCCGTAACCTGTGAATGGGAATTTCCTCCGTACGATTGACTTGATTGAATGAGCGTTAAATAATCAATAAAAAGAATTGGTTTCTTGTGTGGAAATTGATTCATCATTTTTCGTGTTTTTGCTCTCATTTCAGAAATACTTTGTCCAGCGCCATCAAAAATTTGGATATTGGTTTCTCCAAGATCACCAATAACATCTGACCATTGATTCTTTTGTTTTTCAGATAGCATTCCTTTTGGATCCCGCATTTTTGCCCGGTTAAATCCCCCTGTTGACGCCATTAAACGGGAGGTGATGAGCTTTTCAGGCATTTCTAGGGAAAAGATGAGTGGCAGATAGCCTGCCCAACCCGACATTTTGGCAAAATGAAGCATTACATCGGTTTTTCCCATCGATGGTCTTGCTGCTAGAATGGTCACTTCCCCATTTTGAAAGCCACCCGTTACTTCATCTAGCTTCTTGATTCCAGTTGTGGCACTTTTCAGTTGTTTTTGCTCTTCCCAGGGAGCTTCATAGATATCAGCCAACGCTTGTTGTAAGGATGTATGATCCTCCATCTTTATTTGGTTAATTTTATCGAGTTGGGTTATGACTTTCCCAATCTCCCAATCATTCATGGCTGCAAGTGTTAAAATGTTCCTCTTTTCCCGTTCCTTCCACTGTTCAAGAATGAGCTTTTCCATACCATTGAATTTCACAAGATCGGCATATGATAACAGCTCCGAAAGATAAGACATTCCACCCAATGATTCCAGGTTGGGCAATGTGGTAAAGGTAATTAAATCGATACTCTTACCTGTCCGGTTTAACTCAATCATTTTTTGCATGATTTCTTTATGCCGTGTACTTTCAAGGTGGTCAGGTTGTATGATGGTATCCTTAAGTAAATACTCCGCCTTCATTAAGCTTCCTAAGAATGCTTTTTCGACGATACTCATTCCTCTTCACCTGCCGTAAGGTCAAGTACAAATCCACTTGGTACATCTCTTCCTCCAGGTAACGATGGTTTATGTTTTTGTTGGGAAATACCCTTTTGGTTTTCCTGAAAATATTCAATTTCTTCTATTGTTAGTAAAGATTCATTCTCCCAATTCTTTAGAATCCCCACCAAATATGACAGCCTTCTTTTGTTATTGGCACATGCAATATGCAACGCTTTTAAAATCACAGCTTTCGGCTGCAGGAAGCTAGAATCATCTAACCAAGATAATAGCTGCTCCTTTGCATTTACGTTTGTAAACCCAAATCCATTATTGTCCCAAAACTCGATAATCTCTTTAACATCCGCCAGTTGTTGGTTATCCTGCAATGGATTCCTTTCGATTATTGGTTGAAAAACATTTTGTTGGTTTTCTTCTTGTCTACATGTCGTAGTACAATCAGTATAGGTATCTTCAATCTCTTCACTTACGGACACAGGATATGTATGTTTTTCACCTTGATCACGGACTTCCACGCTGCAAGCTAACTCTTCATTTTTATAAAATGTTTCATATAGTCTCCGGAATTCCTGTTTATGAATCGATTCCATCACAAATGGAATTAATGAAACATCTTTGACATTTTTTAATTCGGAAAAAATACAATCCATCATGGGTTTCCCTGCTTTATCAAAGTTGTTTTCTCCCCAATTTTTAATCGCGAGCTCTCTCGTTTCAGAATTGTAGCGAATCAACCCATGATGCCGGATGAATCGTTCCATTAACGACTGAACACTTTCAATGGAATACCCCATATCAAAAGCCATTTGCTTTTTCGTAATTTTATAAATGCCAATTTGCGTTGTCCGTGGATTTGTTAATAGATATAAATAAAAGTATCTGTCCTCTGGTGTCATCTCCTCCGAAACAGCTGGATCCATCCAAAAATCAACGCGTATTTTTCTAAACTTTGCCATCCTCAACCACTGCCTTTCTCCTAACAAGTGCTTTCATACGTTATATATAGATAAAGGGGGAAAAAGGTCATAGCTATTTCGAAAATTTGTGTAAGTTTTATGACAAAAGAATTTTAGGGTGCCTGTCACCTTATTAACTTATCGAGTACATATCCACAAAAAAACACTCACAAATGTTGACCATTCAACATTTGTGAGTGTTTTATGTAAGAAGATACGTTGTGTTCTATAAATGGATGTTACTCTATATTTGGACAGTGAGCTTCTTGTTGTTGTTTTTTTTCTTCTTCTTTTTCTTCTTCTTGTTCACGTATCGTATTACGAGTCGTACACGTATCGTCCCCCCGCATAATCACTGCATGAACGATTTCGGTTTTTTCCAACGTATGACCGCCACACATAGAAGTAAACTGGGAATGATTAGCTGAATCGTTAAGAAATAATAAGGCACCGTTGTACCCATTCCTCGAATCATGTCTTCAAAAGAAGGAATGGTCCAGACTGAAAAGAGGATGATTAAAAAACCAATGGGTAAAACAAATGGTTTATAACTTGGCAATTTCAGCCACTGTGAAGTACCAAGAACGACCATATAAAAAAAGGCAGACAGTTGAATGAAACCGCCAAGAACCCACACAGCAATAATGATCGACTCAATGTGTTCAAAAAATGAACCGACACTAACAAATCGTGCCGCCTCAAACACTGGGAATTGTAGATTGATAAGGATATCCCCAAATAAAAAAAGATTTCCAAGGTTCATTAAGACCATCGTCAAAACACTTGCGACGACTGAGACTATTCCCCATTTCATTACTTTTTGTTGCTTCGTTACTAACGGGAGCAAGAACGACATCAATGAATATTGACTTAACCAGGCGTGTGGTGCCAGCGACCCTTTAATGGAGGGCAGTACCCCATCTGCCATGATCGGCAGCATATTTTTCAGATTCAAATCAGGAATCAGAAAGATATAAATTAGTACATAGGAAACGAAAACAATCGGCAAAAAAAGCACCGCACATCGTCCAATCGTTTGAATGCCCCCATGAACCGCTATGGCACAAGAGATGGCTATACTTCCGGTCACAAAAAGCATAGGTGTTCTATGCAAAAAAGCACTTTCGACAAATTCGCCGTACTCTCTAAATGCGATGGACGTATCATGCAATAGAAAAAACAGGTAAAGGAAGGCGATGATTTTTCCAATGGTCCGGCCAAGTATAAGTTCACAATATTCGATGAGTGTTTTCCCTGGAAAGTACCTAGAGAGTATGACGATAATCACGACGATAAGGAAGCCGCTCAAAGAACCCCATATGGGAGACAGCCACAAATCACGTTTTGCATGCTGTGCTGTGATATATGGAATATAAAGAATGGCTGTTGCACTAACGGTTGCATACATAATGAGGGCAAGCTCCAGACCTGAAATTCTACCTTTTTCAATCATCTTGTTCCTTCCTTTACTAACAGGAGTTTCTTTACCAAAACGGCTTAAATGACTTATAGAGGAAATCAATCATTTGCCCTGGCCCCGGCATTTCTGGAAAAATCACAAGTAAAACAGCAAGGACCCCATTCACCATCATGATCGAAAAAAAAGCTATCTTTTCCCTTTTTCCACTTCTTTTCAACCCCGGCCGTTGAATCAAAAAAATAAACAAAAGTATAACGATTATCCCTAAGATTCCAAGAACCTTCATCGCTCGGCACCTCTTTTATGTTTTTCATCTGCCAAACCGGTTCTTTGGATCTTGACCTTCGTGTCAAAAGAAACGGCTATCTCCGGAAAAATTTCATTCCACTGATCTCTGTTTTTTTTCCAAATTTGCGGATATTTTTTCTCAAATTCATCTGCAAAGCCTAAAATATCAGCGTTTAACTTTTTCTGAAGTTCCGTCATCACGAGCCGTTCTCTTTCTTCTATCTCATAAACCACCTTTTTCTCAGCTTTCTTAATGACGTTTGGATCGAATAAATTGAATTCTGTCGTATTTTGAAAGACTTCTAGGTCTGCATTCGTTTTAATGCGCATGCTCCATTTGCCGTTTTTAATGGAAGGGATTAATTTATTATGGCTCCTTAACAGATTTAAGGATATGGAGCCTTCTTCACCTGTAAAAGAAATGGTAATCACACCGGTTTTCATCTCATTTCTTGGCCAAAGAATTCCCCTAGTTTCTTTATCACTTAATCTTCCTACCATTTTTCCATCCTTAAAAACCGCTGCTCCCTTAATGATGGGAATGGCCTTTTTTTTATCCATTTGTGTTGGCGGGAGGTTTTCAACCCATGGCAGCACAGCTACATTGGATGTATGGGATAGCATTTGCAATAAATCCTTTACCGTTACTCTAACTCCAATATGTGATTTGACTATTTTTCGAAGTTGTATGGAGGCGTCTTTTTCCAATTCCGGTATGGCCTTCAAAACCGTCTTTGCCTTTCCTTTCGCAACCAATACATCGGCACGTATACGAGGTTCCGAGTGCCGCATCCAAAAATCAATTTGTTCGCTAATTCCTTTTTTGGCTAGTTTATCACCAATAAGGATCACTTCACTTTGCCCCCAAAAAATCTTCCTTGTCAATGCTTCCTGAAGCCGTGCCATTGCATCTGCAATCGTTTTACCCTCAGCTGATCTCACAAAGGATTGGCCGCTGCTGCCTCCACTTGACATCTCATTTCCTTGTCCACTTTGCTGGGGGCGTGGAATAAAGACAAGAACGGAGAGCTCGATATTATTATTTTTCCCTTTATCCATACCTGCTGCCAGAATAAGAGCTAGGTCATTTATTTCGGTTCGATCCCAACATCCTGTAAGGACCATCGAGGAGAGGAAAATCAGCAAGAATAAAGTAAACGTCCTTTTGATTGCTTGGATTTTACACATCAACCACCATCCCCTTTCTCTGGACTGGGCATTTGATTCTCGGCTTCACGTCTTCGGTTACGAGTATCTTCTGAAAACAATTCAGGCCGTGTATCCATGGCCCACCACGGGGCACGAACCAAAACATCCTTTACATTTCGAAGCTTTAGTCCTGCAGCCGAATTGAGATAGGGTACACCAAAGGATTTCAGTGTACAAAGGTGTGCAACAATGGTGGTAATTCCAAGCATAACGCCCAATAGACCTAACATACCGGATAAAATCATGATTGGGAATCGGAGTAGTCGAATCGTGATACCGGCCGCATATCTTGGCACTAGAAACGAAGCGATACCTGTAATGGCCACCACCATAACCATCGGTGATGAAACCAAACCCGACGCAGTCGCTGCTTGCCCAATCACGAGCGCACCGACAATACTGACAGCCGCTCCGACTTGTTTTGGCAATCTCACACCTGCTTCTCTTAGTGCCTCAAACGTGACTTCCATCATAAACGCCTCAACCAATGCGGGAAAGGGAATTTGTTCACGACTTTGAGCGATCGTTAAGAGCAGTGAGGTTGGAAGCATTTCTTGATGAAACGTTAAGATCGCCACATACGCTGATGGTGCAAGCAAACCGATGAAAAAGAATATATAGCGCAGCCAACGGATCAATGTGCTGATGTAAAATGGATTATAGTAATCCTCGGGTGCCTGTAATAAACTTGAAAACGTACAGGGGGCAATAAGACTAAAAGGAGTGCCATCAATTAAAATAATGACACGGCCTTCTAATAGACATGCTGCAGCAACATCCGGACGTTCCGTGTTTAATAGCTGCGGAAAAGGAGAAAGGGGGCTATCCTGGATCATTTCCTCAATATATCCGCTTTCTAAAATTCCATCCATCTTGATTCGCTTTAGTCGATGGGTAACTTCATTTACTAAAGTGTTTTCGGCTAATCCTTCGATATATGCCACAATGACTTGTGTTTCGGTGTAACCGCCAATCGATATTTGTTTCATTTTTAATAGTGGATGACGAATTTTCCTGCGTAATAGGGAGGTGTTCACGCGTAATGTTTCAACAAACCCTTCCCTAGGACCGCGGATGACGGTTTCTGCGTCAGGTTCCTTCATACTGCGTTTTTCCCACTTCGGCAGGCCAACCGAAATTCCCATTGTTTGTCTTTCAATCAAAATGATTGGGTTGCCAATCGAAATCTGCTTAAAAATATCAGGTATCGTGGAGAATTCCTTGATATCTGATACCGAAATTTCCTTTTTCACTCGCTCAAATATCGGACCCTCTATCGGGTTTTTCAACTGGATCAGCGGCATCAGTACATGCTGGTCGATTTCTTCTGTATTTGAAAGGCCATCTATGTAAAGAAGAACAGCGTTAATCTCACTGCTGATGCTAAAGTCTCGGAATACTACGTCAGCGCAATCTTTATAGGCGGATTTCAGTATGTCTATATTTATATCTAAACTTGGATTTAGGGGGATTTCCGGAAGTGAATTCATCGATTCCTTAAATTGTATATTGGGAGTATCCCCCCTTTTTTTCCTAAACCCCATATTTTTCATTACTGGACCCCTTGATATGTGTTAAGGATATTCTTTGTAAATACTGTAAAAATAATGCTAAAATTTCCAAAGCAACTCATTTTTAAAAACATAGGCTATGTTAAATAAGGATGTTGATTTACCCTCTAGTAACCAGCGAAGTAAAATAAGCGGAGAATTTCCGGTTAAATGCAGAATGGAGCCTTTTTCAGGGTTAATAAGGGGAGGTTTTCAGGTTAAGCACAGCAATCTTATCCGTTTTCACGTATTTCAGGTCAATAGGCGGAATCTCTCCGTCTATATAGGCTACTTTTATGAATTATTACTAGTTAAGAGAGATTTTTCCGTCTATATAGATTCTTAAAATGAATAACATCAACCATAACCTTTAACACAGCAAAAAAATAAAAAAGACACTGCCGTCGTCCATATACAGTGTCTTCATGTCCTTATCAATTTATAGTTATGAATCTATCATGTTCTGAATTCTTATCTTGTATTGCCTCCATGGATTTTCCCCATATAACCGGAGGCCTCCTCACTCAATTAAACTATTAATTTTTATTATAGATGCTTGGAGAAAAATATCCATTCGTATATCTGTTTGTTTCCATTTCGGATGGAGTCCGTTTTTCTAATTCCTGTTGTCTGTTACTATTTTTCCATTGGTCATACGTTAATGGACGCTTCCTGTCATCGTTTAAAAATTTGATATAATCATTACCATATATAAACATGGTATCACCTCCATTAAAAAATGTATGCGCTTTCATAACTATCATACACCAAACTGTCAAAAATGTGTAGCCTTTAGTCATGGGACTATTCTCACCGTAAAAAACCCCTATAAAAGGCTCCGCGTCTATCATAAATTGTGAAAATCACACCATCATTTCAAGGGAAATGTTTAATTAATTACACCCCTTTTGGATTACAAAAAATAGCCTGGCCCCAAATAACCAGACTATCCGCCTTTCAAAGGCTCATTGAACTAACGCCTTCGTTTTCTTTTATGTACATCTCTTCTTCATCTTTGCTAACCCATCGGTTGAATTAATAGTCTTATTCTGATTTATCCTAATTCTTTTATATACCAAGCGTCCATCGTACTATGTTCTGAACCATCTAATGGTCTTTCAAGTTGTTGGAAACCTAATTTGCTATAAAGGAGATTCGCCGTTTGGAGTATCTTCATTGTTTCTAAGTAACAGTGGGTGTAATGTTCCTTTGCGAAGTCGAGTGCTACTTTCATAAGCTCCTTCGACAGACCTTTACCTTGAGCTTCAGGTGTAATATAAAGCTTTTGCAGCTCGCATACCCCCGTCTTCTGACCAAATGGTGCAATCCCCACGCCGCCTACCACTTCATCTTGTTCATTCACAGCAACCCAATACTTTGCATTTGGTTGTTCCTTGTAAAATTGGGCAAGGTTACTTAGTTGGGGATCAAAATAGGCTGTTCCTGGAATGTTTAAGTTAAACGATTCCAATGCGCGTTTAATAATTTGCTCCATTGTTTGATTGTCTCTTTCTTCCATTTCTCGAATCCGCATGTTTCATTCATCCCCCATATCTAAATAATTTTTATTTTAATCTTATTTTTCTAATCATTCAATACTACTGACTCTTTGTTCAAGTAACGCACTTGTTGAAGAAGATTAAGACAATTAAAGTTTTCTATAATCAATTTATGTAGCAGGTTGGGTAATCACACACACAAGGTTTTCCGTTTAAATTTTTACATTCGACCTAATAATAACGAGAAATCCCAAAATATGGAGGACAATCACATGAACCAATTTTTAGAACTGCCTGCCCTGCTCATCCTCGACGTTCAAAACGGCTTTGATGACCCTTTTTGGGGAGAACGGAACAATCACGATGCAGAGCATAATATTTCAAAATTGCAAAAGGAATGGAGAAAGAGGAAAGGACACATCATCTACACCAAACATCTATCCTTACTGCCGGACTCCCCTCTGCACTATAAAAACAAACACGGTACAGAGTTTAAAGATCTCGTAAAACCACTTCCTAATGAAACCATTTACACAAAAAATGTCAACAGCGGTTTTATTGGTACAGAATTAGAAACCTATCTCAAAGTCAATCACATCTTTACCGTCGTTATCACAGGCTTGTCTACTCAGCATTGTGTATCAACTACTACCCGGATGAGTGCCAACCTTGGATATCAAACATTTTTGGTAGAGGATGCCATTGCGGCATTTGGCATAACAGACCATAAAGGGGTATATCATGACGCGGATTCCATTCAGGAGTATGAGTTAGCGATGCTGCAAAAAGAATTTGCCACGATTGTAACCACTGACGATATTCTTAACGAACTTAGCCATTTGAAAGTGTAAGCGCAGGGTGTCTCCTGCGCTGGTTTATTTGTCCAACTTTAACAATCTCAGCATCCGATGATAAGGACATTTTGACAATGAAGTATCATCATCTCGCAAAAAATATTGTCTCCACTCAAAGTTATCGTCGCCACCGTAATTGTTCAAGTCTGGATGGATAGGGGCCGAATCGTAGTTGGCCAATCTTTTTCGGATGTTGGCTTTAATGTTCCTTGCAAAACCCTCCTTCTTACTAAACTCCTGCAGTACCCACCTAGGGGTAATCGCGAGCATTAAGACATCAAAATGCCTGCTTTGGCGGTTAACATGGGCAGGGGTCGCGCAATACATAAAATATTTTTCTCCATTAAAACAAAACTCCCAAATTGGATTATGAGGATCCGCAGGTATATCTGCCGGCCAGTAAGATGGATCGAGTGAAGTCAGACCGCTCAGTTGTTTCCAGAATAACTGCTCATAATCCTCTACTGTATAGGTATCCCTTAGATCCTCAGGTGTTTCATAGAAAATAATCAGCGAAGTATAGGTACCGAATTTTTTTGACTCACGTGTAAATCCGCTCAGAAGTTCTGCCAGTTCAAGTAAAGAGTCTGTATTCCGCGGGTCTCCAATAAATCCATAACGTAATTGGTTTTTTGAAAAACCGATGGTGGCAGGTATACAAGGAAAAGGCCGATTTTTATCACTCATCTTGAAAGAAAAATTCTCTAGTGCCGTTCGTTCCCACTCGTGCAGCTGATCTCGATTTGAAGGGGTATCCATGTATAATTCTTTCACATTGTTCACCTCCCATTTTTTCACCAGTATATTCTGGGGCTTATACAGATGAGAGATGTCCGTGGACAAATGGGCAGACTCTAAGAGTAAGTATATTCAAGGCGAGGTTATGTACTATGAATGGCTTAACAGTCAATCTTAATTAAAAAGTTAAGAATTTCTTAAGGAAATATATACCAATATCATAAGATTCCTCTCTTATAATTGAAAATGCAAATTCAAAAATGAGGTGGACATTTTATGGAGTATTTATTTCATGGAAATCAGTTCGTTGTGGCCATTATTTTCTTTACCATCTGTTTTCTACAACCAATCTTGCTACCTTTTCCGGAAGCAGCAACTGTTGGGGCTGGTAGTGCTGTACTTGGTTCATTTCCTGCAGCAAGTATAAGTTTTATAGGTACGCTTTCAGGGATCATGGCTGCCTATTTCATCGCTAGGTTTGGGGGCCAAAAGCTAATTAGAAAATGGGTAAAGGAAAAACATATGCAGCAATATGAACGTTATGTATCGAGAAACGAGATAAGCATTTTATTACTATTATTCGTGATTCCTATTTTACCTGATGAAATCATATGTTTTGGAGCAGGAATAAGCGGAGTAAGCTTGAAAAAATTTCTTTTTATTGCTTGTGCCTCAAAACTAATCACATCATTCTCTTTAGCCTATTCCGTAGATTTTGCACAGTCCTTATCTTTAACCCATACACAGTTCAGTGTACTACTCATTGTCATTTTCGGTATTGTCCTGTTGACCTCTTTGATCAGTAAAAAGATATTAGTAAAAAGAGATAAAACTTAGAAGGAATGCGCAGTGTTTTTACATAAACAGATAGGATGTTAGCCGTTACTGGTTGTCCCATTATTGCATTTACTATTAAGACTATATTGAAAAGAGGCTTAAATATGGGTACTAGACCTTGTATAGTAAAATCTAGCGGGCTCCTAGTCAATCTAAATGAGGAAACGCTGCAAATTCTTATCAATGTTGCTAATCTGAACAAGGAAGGTTCGCGGCGCGTGAAGGTTGAGGTTTTTGACTGGACATTTAATATTCCCATTGAAGTACCAATTACTTCTTTCAATGGACCGGAAATTACACCGGGTGATGGAGGTCCAATTACTATTCATGCACAAACTGGAGCAGTATTGCGCTACCGACTTTTTAGATGATATGCTTATTCTCGTGTACGAAGTTAGAGTGACGTTTTTTGATTGTGACGATAATGTTTTAGTAACTAGCAACGGACTTAGCAAGATTAACGGTGGAAATGTCCCAGGACAAACGGTTCTTGATACTGACTTTAGAACATTGGATTAGAAGCTATCCTTCATCTAAGAGAAAGGAGTGATGAAGTTGGATAAAACACCTAACCATAAATGGATTAAATTAAAACAAGTTCTTCCACCCACTCACCCATTCATCCGAATAAAAGAAAGTGCACCAATATCTTTGGATAGAACGCAATGGTTAACGAAACTAAGTAAAATAATCCCTACCCACCACTCTATTAATCAAATCCTAGAACGTAATGTCGACAAGAACTGATATAAACCCAGCATTTATTGAATAAAAAAAGGCATTCAAAGGTCGCCCCAGGCTGTCGAGGAAGTCTCGACAGCTCTTATTTTGACTATGAATAAACAGGGACTAGTACGATTTTTCTTCAAGAGCCTGTATTGAGGACAAATCCTTGCTTGGTGCTCATGCGATTTGTCCTTAAGACCCTGTATTGAGGACAATCCTTGCCTGGTGCTCTGGTGATTTGTCTTCAAGAGTCCGTATTGAGGACAAATCCTTGCTTGGTGCACACACGATTTGTCTTCAAGAGCCCGTATTGAGGACAAATCCTTGCTTGGTGCTCATGCGATTTGTCCTCAAAGCACATAAAAGTAAAAAATTGCCGAGAAAGATACCTTTCTCGACAATCAAAAGGCCTCCAGTGTAGTCCCTAATCATCATTATTCTCGTATAACCAAACCAATGCACAAAGGTTTAAACTATTTTATTTCCCACAGCATTTTTTATATTTTTTGCCGCTTCCACAAGGGCATGGATCATTTCGGCCAACTTTATTTTCGGTTCGGACTGGAGCAAGTGGGAGATCATTCCCCATTTGTCTAAAGTCTAGTTCCCTTTCCAGTGCTACCTGTCTCCAAAAATTTAATTCTCGATGCTCTAACCCCAGTATAGAAAAGTAGCTATACACGGTCTGTTCGATATCAACAAGGCCAGAACTTTCATCTAGCTTCATATGTTTGTTAATCTCAGGCAGAGCTTCTTCCGAAAGCTGGTGACACAGTGCTTCGATTAGAATATCTTGATGATCCAATTCTTTTGCAGAACGATAGGCTTCTCTTAGAACTTGAACCGCATAGTCTGTTTTTATGTTTTCTATGATGGAAGCGGCATAAATGATGGAATTATCTTTTCTTAGATAAGGTGCTACTTCCCTTACCACCTGATCACTTTGGAAACTGATTAACGTTGCTGATAGTTCTTCTAACAAACTGTCATCATCGCGATCTAATAAGCGAACCAATAAAGGAATATGTCTTTCTAATTTTAACAATCCAATCATATAAACCGCTAAGATTCCATTAAAGGAAAACCATTGTTCCTTTAGCTCCTCTTCTAGTACAAGATCTATTTCGTTTTCTGTAACCCAGCCCTTTTTCACCAAACAGGCTGCCAGATTTTTTGCTTTGATATAGAAATCTCGTTGCTCGGAACCGGCCCGCTCAAGGTCATTTAGGATTTGACCATACTCTGAGTACACTTCTTCTTCCGTACCATGTATCAATAGATCATACAAGGACCATGTACTTTTCGGAATGTATTCTTGAACCTGTTCTTTGTATTTAAGAGCAATTTCCGGTTTGATATGGTGAACCAGTCTCACCGCTAAATGGCGTTTGGACGGTTCCATTAATGGAATATTTTCCATTAAAATCTTAACAGCCTCTTCATTGAAGGTTTGATTTTCTACATAAATGAAGATGGAGGATTGTTTTTCTTTATTTCTAAAGGCTTCCTTCAGTAATTCATTGGTCCATTCTTCTGGAACATGCGGATAATCATGCAGCGCATGCAGAACTACATCTTGAATTAAAATATCATCGCTAATCAAGTGCGGTTTAATTTTTTCTAAAAATGTCATGATGTATCCTCTTTTTCTTCCAATTTTCAATACAAGTATTGTACTCTATAGTCCCGAAAAAGTAAAAAATGAGTAAACTCCGCCCATTTTTGGTTTCAAACCATAATTGGGCTTATTTATTCGCATCCAAACCGGTTTTAACTCGTCAAAATAGATGAGGTGATAAGATAACATGAAAAAATTTAAACGTTTCATGCAAGTTGTTCTCTGTACAGTGTTGATGGGGTCATTACTTTATTTCGGTAATGGGAAGGCATTTGCCGAGGATCAATATATTACGATAAAGAAAGGTGATACTTTATATAGCATCTCTAAGAAATACAATATTTCCATTGAGGATTTAAAGGAATACAACCAATTAAAAAGCAATAAGATTATTGCTGGTCAAACGTTAATTATTCCTGATTTTGAACAAACAAAACCTTTGTATATTGCTGTTGCTGGTTCTTTTAGCAAGAAAAGTAATGCAGATAAGCGAGTCGCATTTTTGAAGAAGAAAGAGATTGAAGCAATTGTCGTTAAAAAAGTGATAAATGGTAAAACGTATTATCGCGTTCAGGCTGGTGCCTTTTCGAGTAAATCCAAAGCGGAGAAAATGATCAAGAAGTTAAAGAATAACGGGATCAAAGACGGGTTCTTTTTAACGGAGAAGCCTCTCCAGATTAATGGAATCACAGTAGGGTCTTCTTATAATCAGCTTGTTCAAAAATTCGGGAAGCCAACTAAAACAGAAGAAGTTAAAAATACCAGGTCACTTTATTATAAAAATGAAGGTGCTGGAGTTCGTGTAACCATTAATCTAGCCAATAATTCCATTGAACAGCTGCAAGTGTATCCAGAATTTCTGAAAGCAGCTTCTATCCCAACCGAGAAAAGTAAAATCCTTAATGCTTATGGAAACCCGAATGAAATCAACATCATAAGCTGCTATGAAAGTGCCACTTGTGAACAAATCATCTATCGATTTAATAAAAACGAATTAATCGTTCAAATTGATCGAGATGGTAAGACGGTTCAGTATTTAGATTTACGGAAAACGAAGTAAGATAAATTACAATTTTACTAGAAACAAAAACGGGAAACCTACAATGAGTGAGGTTTCCCTTTTATGGTTATAAAATTCTAGAGAAAATCAAAAACCCTATTCGTTCAGCCACCTTAAGCGAAAGCTAGCTACTTAACTCACATATTTCTCCTTTTTCATCAAAGGCATGCTTAAAATCAAAAGCAAACGAAGTCGGTCCATGCTGTACATAATAGTTATATCTTTTAAAGGCCTCCTGCCAAGAGACATCTTTCACTTTCTCTGTCCACCACACGACATATGAAAGGTGTTTTTCTGGATAAGGCTTCATCCATTTGTTCCGGTCTCGCAATGCTTGTCTGTGCTGACCAGAATAGGTAAAACGATATAAGCCTTGAAGGCTTTTCCATACGGTTAAAGTTAGGACAGGAAAGCCCTCTCCCTTGACGGCTTCCTCAGGGATTTGGACTCCAAATGGTGAAAATTCCTCTATTAGTTGTCCTGTTCTCCCAGCCTGACGCATTACTTCGTATCCCGCTTCAAAGAATTCACGAGAGGCAGGGTGATCATAGGGGTGTTTCAGCCTACCGACCGTATAAATCGAAACAAAAGTCATAAGTATCCCTCCAAAAAAAAAGTCTCTAGCTAGATATATTCAAGCTATGAGGGATCTTATGACATTCTTGGTTGGCAAGCTATTCAAGGATAAACCAAACCTTGGATATGAGATCATCTTTTATTTCATAAATAGCCATTAAGCTAGTACTTTCACCTGTAAGTCCATTTGTGGCGATTTCCCAATCGATGACCTTATTTCCAACGATGGAACGATTCTTGATCTCAGCGAACATTTTCTTTTTGAAGGTTTCGCTATATCTTTCAATCAGTGCCTGCTTGCCGCTTAAGGTAATGGTATTTTCAGGGAAGGTGTAAACGGTAATATCGTCGGCATATGTACTTGCAAATCCCTCTAGATCTTGACTGTTGTAGTATTCAATTTGCTGTTGGACTACTTTTTCAACTGACATTATTTACACTCCTACTTTAAAATTTGTACTGTCGATTGTGCATGATTAATTCTCGCATCGAATCCTTTTATAATCAACGTCTCATTATTTCGAAAGTAGTTTGTCCTTTTAAATTTCATAAAAAAAGTCCCAGGAATGTTAATTCCTTGGGACTTCTAAAACTTGTTTTCTTATTGTTTCTACTAACCCATTAAATTTATCATTCTGTTACATCAAGCTGTTCACCGTTTCTTGTACTTTGTCCTCCTCAATCTGTTCAACCTTTGGAACTTCCTTGATAAAAGATTCTAAATAATACGCAGCAAAGAAGATCATTCCTATCGGAACTACCAAGAATACATACCCCATTGGAAGCCTTAGTGATGAATTAGAAGTAATTCCGGTATCGAATAGATGCTGTACATAGTTAAATCCTACATACACCAAAAAACAAGCATAAAGAAAACCGATAATAGCGTTTAAGATGGAAGTTGCTTTCTTTAATCGTTTTCCAAGTCTCATAACGATTAAATCAACATATATATGATTTCCTTCCTTCCCGCTTTTCCCTAAGGTTAAAAAAATCGCCCAAATTAACGAAAACAAGACTACTTCTTCCGACATAGAAAATGACTTAGAAAAAACTTGTCTGCTAATAGCTTCAATCAACATCCAGCCACATGAAAAAATGAATAAACAAACAGCAATCGTGGTAACAATTTTGTCCTCAATAAAGTTTATTAATTTCAAATGATAATCCTCCTTCTTGTTAAGGATGTTCTAGGCAGCGTATTCATCCCCCTATATAATGAGGGATGAATTTACTAGACTTTTATTATTTCTTCGTTAATTCATTAAATGCTTTTAACGCATCTGGGTGGCGTTGTTCAAATTTTTTATAGACATCTTCTGTTGCTTTTTTCCAATCGTTCACATCACTTTCAGGGACATAATTCACTTTACCCCAGTCACTTGTTACCTTTTCAATATATTCTTTATCTAACTCCATCGATTCCTTCCATTGAGTAACAGTAATATCATTAATGGTATCTGAAATTAACGTTTGAAGATCTTTAGGGAGTCCGTCAAACCATGCTTTATCCGCAGCAATGGAATAGGTGAATAATTGCATTCCCGGGACAACAAGCCCGTATTTTGCTGAAGATCCAACAACGTCCTTCCATCCATCAGGTGAAGTGTTGACTCCATCGATAACGCCTTGGGAAAGGGAAGTGGCAATTTCAGTTGCTGGCATAGAAACACCACTTCCTTTAAATGCTTCAATGGTGTCAGTAGCTACCTGTCCTGAAACTGTCCGAACCTTCAAACCCGATAAATCCTTTAAATTCTTTAATTCTTTATCTTTTGTTAGAATAATCCCCTCTGCTGTTCTCATAAGTCCTAAAACTTTAATCCCTTTATCTTCAACAAAAGAGTTAAGCAATCCCGTTAATTCTGTACGATATTCTACGTTTTCTAAAATGGTTTTATCATTAAGACCAAAAGGCAAACTAACCACACCATATTTCTGATTAAGGGCTTCTAAGTGTGCACTTACTGGCCAAACCATATGAACGGAACCAGTTCCTAAAGCTTGAATGGCTTCACCGTCTTTAAATAATTGACCTCCAGAATGAATCGTTACCTCTAGTTGTCCATTACTTTTTTCTTCTACAATTTCTTTAAACTTCTCCATATATTTGTGCTTAAAGAACGTTTCGGGTAACTCGTGAGTCATGATGATTTTATAAGTCTTTTTATCCCCTTGACCTCCTGATGCTTTGTCTTTGCCGCAGCCTGCCAATCCCATAAATAGAGCTAAAACCATGATTACCATCATTGACCATACCTTTTTTCTTTGTTTCATCCACAACCATCCCTTCTTAAACAAAATTTGTTTTAGGTTACTGTTTTTTAAAAAACTTAGGTTTCTTTCATTCTATAAATTAAACAAAAGTAAACTAATTTGTGGAAAATAGGTTACGAGGAATAAAGAAATAATCATGATGACATAGTAAGGTCCTACCCCTTTGGCTACATCATGGATGGGAATTTTTGCCAGCCCGCTCATCACAAATAGATTTAGCCCTACAGGAGGAGTTAATGTTGCAATCTCGATATTCATGGTAACAATGACGGCAAAATGAATCGGATTTATTCCTAAAGCGATGGCAGCAGGGAATAAAATTGGCACGACTAAAACGATAACGGTAATACCATCCAAGAACATACCTAGAATAAATAAAAGAGCATTTACAAGGTGTAAAAACTGCCAAGGCTCAAGTCCAAGATCCGTAATCATCGTGATTAAACCTGCAGTTAACCCAAGACTCTTTAACATAAAAGCGGTAAGAGACCCTCCAATTAAAATTAAATAAATCATACCGGATTGAAGTAGAGATTCTCGGCTGACATTCCAAAGATCTTTTACTTTAATGGCGCGATAAATAAATAGAGAAAGAGTAGCAGCATAGAGAACAGCAACAGCTGATACTTCTGTAGGAGTAAAGAAACCAAGATAAATGCCGCCCAAAATTAATACTGGCAGCAATAATACACCTGAAGATGATTGTAATTGCTTAAGAGGTACTAACTTTTTTAGAGTAGAAACATTTGAGGTGGTTTCCCAGCCATTTTTCTTACAAATATAGTAGGTTAGTGCCATTAACATGACTGCCTGCATAAGCCCTGGAACAATCCCGGCAGTAAATAAATCTACAATCGGAATACCTACCATACTCCCAATGATGATAAAACTAAGACTTGGCGGAATTAAGAGTCCAAGTGTTCCCCCAGTGGCTACCAGACCGGCAATAAAGCGTTTCGGATACCCTCTTTCCCCCATGACTTCTATCAAGTTTTTCCCAATAGCAGCAGCGGAAGCAACACTAGAACCAGAAACAGCAGCAAAGAAAACGCTTACTAACATTGCCGCCATAGCCGTACCGCCGTGAATTTTCCGTGTGATAATATCTGTAAAATCTAAGATCTTTTGAGCCAAGCTTCCTTTCATAATAATATCCCCAGATAAAATAAAGAAAGGAATGGCTGCTAATGCATAGCTATTGGCGGATTGAAAGGTTTGCTGCGCAATAATGTCCAGACTTGTTTCTTGAAACATTAACAAGATTACTAACGCACTTGCACCCAATGCCACTCCAATGTGGGTTCCCATAATAAGCAGCAAAAATAGGATAACAATGAAAATAGTAATTTCCATAAATATCTCCCTTCAAAAAGTTAATGTAGTTTTACAGTTCCTTCTAATTCCTATCTAGTTTTAAAAATAATGTCAGGCCCCCTATTATAAAAATAGCAGCTCCACAAATCATCCACATGGCTTCAAAATTACCGGAAAAATCGATAATCCAACCTGATAATGGAGTACCGAAGATAGCACCTGTATACACCGTAGCTAATCCAACTCCACTGGCTAAACTAACTTGTTCCTTCTTTACCACCTCTGAAATCATTAAGACGAATATCCCATTCCATCCTTGTGTGGTAATGCCTAGGCATAAAGATAGGAGAGCGATTATCACAACCGGGATATCGTTTGACAATATTCCGAGGAATAAAACTAGTACTCCTGAAATTAATCCAATCAGAGCAATAATCACTCCCCGATTCTGATTAAAAAACCGATCACTTATGACTCCCCAGCATGCCCTGCCTAAGGCCCCTCCAATTTGTAATAATGCTAAACAAAATAAGGAAAAAGAAAGAGAATAATGAATCGATTCATGTAAATAAAGAACTAAGTAGGTCATTACACTAAGCTGCACCCAGATAAAAAAGGTAATAATGGCGATAATTTTCATTAATTTTTTGTTTTGTAAAATTTCTTTGCCGTTTTTCAACACATTTAGTTGTTTATGATGATCCTCTCTTTGGTCTAACACCTTAAAATGAAACAGACACACAAGTACCAGCAAAACAGCAATGCTTAGAAGGCTGATACGCCAGCCCCATTGATTGGCTATGAGAGGGAGCATCAAGCTGCCCAAAGTACTGCCTAAGGAAACCCCCATTTGCTTTAAGCCCATTGCTGTTCCCCTGTTATGTACATCAAAGGTTTCCATTATACTTTTGTTCGTCCCTGGAGTAATACCTCCATATCCCGTTCCCAACAAAAATAGCAGCACTAAAATAACAATGTAACTATTTGATATTGAAAAAGAAAAGATAACAAAAACAAGTAATAAACAAAAAGCAAACAACGACTTCCTTGCACCAAATCGATCGGTAATCATACCAGAAGGAATTGCAACAATAGATGAGCCAAGGAATACAGCAGACGTCATCCAGCCAATTTGGGTATTGTTTAATGAAAACTCTTTTACCATTTGAGGGATTAGAGGAACATACCCATAATACGCCAGTGCTGTTACCATTTGGATGATTAAAAGCCAAAGAAGGTATTTATTTAAGATAACAAACGAAGGGGCACTTTTTACATGTTCCAATTTCATTTCTACTATTTCACCTGCCTTTACCTTAAATAACTGCAATTACCATGCCATATATTTTTAAACATTTTGATAATATAGAATAATTTAAAAGTTTTTCTTGTTACTCTCCTATTTACTACTAATAATTTTCAGGGAATTTTATTCTAAAAAAGCTGTTCACACTTTTTTATCGTTCGATATAGTAG
Organism: Neobacillus niacini NBRC 15566; assembly: GCF_001591505.1. Taxonomy (GTDB): domain Bacteria; phylum Bacillota; class Bacilli; order Bacillales; family Cytobacillaceae; genus Neobacillus; species Neobacillus niacini. The sequence continues at coordinate 111,598 of NZ_BCVA01000007.1, read as the reverse complement.
ATTCAAATAAAAATATATGTTGATTAACATGCTTTTTGTTTCATATGTTGTTTCAACGTAACAACATATGAAACGGTATGATCTTTATTGATAGGTATAGTAGCTTTACAATAAAAATAAAAACCCCCGCACCTCTAATAAGGTGGGGGGAAATCCATTCAATCATCTTAAAAACTTGTATCAATTTCGTATTCCTTTATTTTCCTCCATAATGTCGTTCTAGACATGCCAAGTTTAACCGCGGTTTGATTCTTATTCCCATTTGTTTCAAGGAGGACATTTATTATTTTTAACTTTTCAAGTTCAGGCTTTTGCATGTGTTCTTGAACATCACCTTCTTCGCTCCTAACGAAACTACCTACTATTTGATTCTTTTGTTCAAAGAATTCACTCATGATATCTGTAAACAATTTCATTAAGTCCAAAGTAGTATTAGAAATAGATTGAAGTGCACAAAATCTCTGAGCAAAATTTTCCATTTCCCTTACATTTCCTGGCCAGTTATACATAGATAAACTATTTTTGGCCATATTGATTAAATAACTAGCTTGATGTGTATCCATTCCGTATTTCACAAGTAAGTGATTAAGAAGCAAGGGAATATCTTCTTTTCTATCTCTTACTGGCGGTACATTAATTTGAAGTACATTAATCCTATAATATAGATCTTCTCTAAAGGTCTTTTTCCTAATTAAATCGACTAGCGGTTTATTGGTCGCTGTGATTACTCTAACATCTAGGGGTATGATATTTCTGCCCCCTAAACGGATTACTTCTTTTTCCTGTAGAACTCTAAGAAGCTTTGTTTGAATATCCAAAGGAATTTCTCCAATTTCATCAAGAAAGATGGTTCCATTTTGAGCCATTTCAAAATATCCTGGTTTCCCCCCTTTTCTTGCACCGGTAAAAGCTCCTTCTTCGTAGCCAAATAATTCACTTTCAAGAATATTTTGCGGAATCGCAGAACAATTCACTGGAAGGAATGGCTGCGTCTTTCGATTACTATATTGGTGCACGCTATGGGCTATTAATTCTTTACCTGTTCCCGATTCACCAAATATCAATAACGGTGCATCCGTTTGGGCGTACTGTTTAGTTTTAATAATGACCTTATTCATAATTTGAGAAGTGTGGATAATATTTGTAAATTGATATTTCGGGTTTAAGGTATCTTCCTTTTTATTTTCACTCGTAACACGAGTACGAGAACCCTCTACCGCAACAATAAACATTTTACTATTTGCACTATTCATAATCGGTTCAATGATTATTTGTTCTGATTTATGTGTAACACTAACCGATTCGGTTTCTATACCTTTAAAATCAATGTTAATCAAAGTGTTAAACTGCTCTCCTATGGTTTCGTACTTGCTGCTTTTTTTTACATATTTAAACCCGTGCGCGTTGGTATCAATAATTCTTAGGTGCTGGTCTAATAAAAAAATAGGATTACCTGCATATTGAAGGATGACATCTTTGATTTTTCCGTAGTTTACCATTTTGCTCTTTGTCGCAGCTAATTGATATGCTTTTATAATTTCTAGTTTTAAAGAATCTATCGAATAAATTAGAACATTTTTTATCCCTTTTTTATCCGCTATTTCACAGACTGAACTGGTCCCAATCACGACATTAAACCCTTTTTGATAAGAATCATTCATAATCTGTTCCGCTTCCTTTAAATTAGAAAATGAAACCCTTTTCAATTCTATGTCTAATAAATCTTCATATTGTTCGAGCTGATAATCCTCTTCCGGAAAATACATTAACAAAATTTTCCTTCCAAATTTTTTAGCTTGAGCCAGTCCCTTAACTAAATCGGCCTCTGTAAAATGTAAAGGATAAAAGGGTACAAGATAGGTTAACTCATAATAATCTTTATTGATCATTTCTAGATGAGCACCACTAGTAATGACTAAATCAAATTGAGAAAACATTTCATGGTCGATTTTATGTAACTCTCCAAAATTCACCTCTAATACTTCTAAACTTAAAGGTAAATTTAACAGTTCTATTACTTCGTAGTATAAATGTGAAAAATTCTTATGTGTGATGGCAAGTATTTTGGTTGGCAATTCTACTCATCTCCTATTTTGCATCAACTTTTCCTTAACAATTATTTCTATCAACTCAATAATAACACAATATTATGAATAGTCAGAATTGTATTGTTTCAAATTTTGTTCCTTTTGTTTCATCTTGTGTTAAAAATTTTAACAATCATCTCCGGATTTTTACACTGTTCATTTTCTAATCCTAGTAAACAACGATCCTAAAATCTTTTTTTCTATTAATTAGAAGATGGCACATTTCTTGCAATTATACGATTGAGGACTTTAAAAAGGGAGGTGAAATTGTTGCATAAAATTAAAGTTGCTGGATTGCAAATTGGTTCTTATCCCGGAAGCTATGAAAAAAACTGGGCCATTCTTGCCAAAAAAACGGAGGAACTCATTTTAAGAGATAAGCCCTATCTCATTTCCTATTCAGAGCTTATGACAGCCCCCTATTTTGGTGTGCTCCAAGATGAAAAATTTTTCTCGTACGCAGAAACGATCAACGGCCCTACTGTAAAAAAAATTACCGAAATGGCGGTAACGTATGACGTTCATATTTTAGGTACCTTATTTGAAAAAGCGGAGGAAAATGGACAGACAAACTATTATAATACCGCCTTTATTTGTTCTCCAACAAAAGGATTAATTGGCAAATATCGAAAAGTCCATTTGCCAAAAGTGAACAGTCCAAGTCTTTCTACTGATGAGAAATACTACTTTGAACAATTTGGCGGCGGCGGTAAAGAGTTTCCTGTTTTTACTCTTGATAATGGAATGAAAGCGGGAATCTTAATATGCTTCGACCGGTCATTTCCTGAGGCATGGAAAGCCCTTACGGTGCAGGGTGCAAATTTAGTCATTGTTCCAACCGCTACCTTTGGTTTTAGAAAGGATATGTACGTAAGAGAATTGCAAATACGAGCAATGGAGAACAATGTATTTGTTATGGGCGTAAATAAAGCTGGGATCGAACAAATCCATGGTGAACCTACTGAGAGACACCATTTTGGAAATAGTTGCCTAATTGATCCTTTTGGAACGGTCATTACACAAATGGAAGACCAAGAATGGTCCTATCTTCTTGGAGACATAGACCTTTCTCTAGTAACGAGCAGCAAAGCACGAATTGATTGGAATAATGAAAGAAAGCCAGAAATTTATAAAAAATATCTAAATAACTATCAGAGGGTATAAGGAGGGTTACGATGATTAGAGTTGGAGTAGATGTTGGCGGTACAAATACCGACCTAATTCTCACAGGTGTGGGTCAAAAACATGTTTACCATAAGGTTCCATCGACAAAAGCCGATCAATCTATCGGTATTATTCAAGGTGTAAAAGAGATTTGTGATAAAGCTGGTATTCAGCCAAGCGATATTGATATGTTTTTACACGGCACTACAGTAGCTACAAATGCATTGATTGAGCATGAAGGTTCTAAAACCGGACTCATTACAACCATGGGTTTTAGAGATATTTTGCATATTGGCAGACACAGACGCCCTCACAATTTTTCAATTATGCAAGATATCCCCTTCCAAGTAAAACCATTAATTGAGAGAAAACATCGAAAAGTAGTCAGAGAAAGAATTATTCCACCAGGAGACATTTTTGTTCCCTTAAATGAAAGCGATGTCATTGAAGCCATCAAGGAGCTTAAAGCTGATGGTGTAAAATCCATTGCTGTAGCATTCTTATTTTCCTTTTTGAATCCGATTCATGAAAAGCGTGTTGGCGAGCTGATCACTGAATATTATCCAGAAGCTGAAATATCCTTGTCACACGAAGTGATTTCACAATATCGAGAGTTTGAAAGGTTTACCACCACGGCCATTAATGCTTTTACAAAACCAAAAATGAGATCGTACATGAAATCACTTGAAAAAGGCTTAATGGAAATCGGCTGTGGTGCTGAAATCTTGATCATGCAGTCAAACGGCGGCATTAGCGGCATCGATGGTGTTTCGAATAAACCAATTTCCACTCTTATGTCCGGACCGGCAGCAGGGGTTATTGGGACACAATTTATTGGAAATCTCCATAATCACACCAAATTAATCGGTCTTGATATCGGAGGTACATCTGCCGATATTACTGTCATACCGGAGCAGCTATTAGAAATCAATTTCCAAAATTGTCAAATCGCCGGTTATCCAGTCTTATTTCCACAACTGGATGTTATTTCGATTGGTGCCGGCGGAGGAAGTATTGCTTGGGCAGACAGCGGCGGCGGTTTTAATGTTGGACCAAGAAGTGCAGGTGCCGAGCCAGGTCCTGCCTGTTATAATCGCGGGGGAACAGAAGCTACCGTTACCGACGCCAATGTAATCTTGGGCAGAATTGATCCAAATAATTTCCTTGGCGGCAGAATCAAGCTTCAAAAACAATTATCTGAGGAAGCGATGAGTTGTTCGATTTGTGAAGCATTTAAAATGGATCTGAAAGAGGCTGCCCTCTCCACGCTTGAAATTATGAACGCCAACATGGTAAAAGCCATTCGGATCCACTCCATCCAACGAGGCTATGACCCTCGGGAATTTGCTTTGGTTGCCTTTGGCGGGGCCGGACCTCTTCACGGCTGTGATGTGGCAGATGCCCTGGAGATCCCAACGATTCTCGTTCCTCCTGCACCTGGTATTACCTCAGCGATGGGGCTATTGTCCACCGATCTTAAATTCGATTATATTCGTACTATTGGTGTGCTGTTAGATTCTGCAAAGGAATCACGGATTAATCAATATTACCATGAAATGAAGATCGAAGCTGAGCAGCAAATCTCAAAGGATAGCCAGCAGGGCAAAGAAAAACGTGACACTGTTACCATTTTACAAATGGATTGTCGATATGCCGGTCAAGGATATGAATTATCGATTGAATTTAATGGATTTAATGAAAATTGGCGAGAAGAAATTCAACAGAAATTTGATACAACACACCATGAAACCTATGGATTTGCCTTTGAAGGTAACCCAATTGAGATTATTAATCTGCGTGTTCGTACGGTTGGCGTGATGCCTGATTTAGAGGTTCCCCATGTAGATACTCAACAAGCTGTTGTTTCAACGAAAGTAACAAATGCGGTTTTTGGAACACCAAAAAATTATCAGGAATATGAAGTGGCTCAATATGAAAGAGTTGATTTGCCGAAGGGTTATATTTTAGAAGGACCAGCGATTATTAATGGATTAGATAGTACGGTTGTCATTAATCCAAATTGGCAGGGTGAAGTTTTATATGATTCTACTATTAAATTAACGAGAAAAGGAGTGATTCATAATGAGCAAAACTCTTGATCCGGTGCTATTGCAAATTATTGGCGGTGAACTTGATAGTATTGCGAAAGAGATGGCGTATCAGCTAGTACGTAGTTCCTATTCCGTCATCATTCGTGAATCTGAGGATATGGGCTGTGCAATCCTTAATATAGACGGGGAAGAAATTGCTGAATCAGATAACACTCCTTTCCATGTTGGTTCTTTAGTCGCTTATACGCGAGGGACGTTAAAAACGTTGAAGGAACGCGGCGTACAGCTGCAGCCTGGTGATGTATTAATTCATAATCATCCTTATTTAGGAGCCAGCCACTCCCTGGATTTAGGTGTCATAGCCCCTATTTTTTATCAAGGTGAACTAGTAGGTTTCGCAGGAAATACGGCTCATGCTCTTGATATTGGCGGGGCTCAGCCTGGCGGTTCTATGAATCTCTTTGATATGTTTGCGGAGGGTAGAATTTTCAACGCTAACTTCCTCTATAAAGCAGGTGTCAAATGCGATGATATGTGGCATTTTATTGAAGGTAACACGCGTGCCCCTAGAGAAGTCATTGGCGATTTAAAATGTCAGGTTGCAGCTGCTCAATATGGCGTGAAGCGATATACACAATTGATCGATAAGTATGGACTTGAGACGATTAAGTTGTATTCTGGAGAACTTATTAATTATTCAGAAAGAATGCTCCGAGCAGAAATTGAAAAGATCCCAGATGGAGAATATTACGCTGCCGGTTATCTAGATGATGATGGCATTCATCGTGATCAGCCTGAAAAAATTGGTGTTAAAGTTATTGTGGAAGGCAGCAACATTACGGTGGATTTATCTGAAGCCCCTCCGCAAAGACCAAATGCACTAAACACCCCATTTGAAGGAAGTACGTGTGTTGCGGTCTACAGCTTATTTAGGTCACTGCTGCTTGACACTTATTTAACAGATAAATATATCCCTGCAAACTCTGGGGGATTCCGCCCAATTACAGTAGTGGCTCCAGAAGGGACGATTTTTAATCCTAAATTCCCTGTGGCTACCCAAATCCGCTTCTGTCCTGCCAATCGTGTGGCTGACCTAATCCTTCAGGCATTAGCCCCTGTCATGCCGGATCGTGCTACTGCCGGTAACAGCGCCCAATTGAACGGGATGTACATGAGCGGAACCTATGAAAATGGTGACTACTGGATTACGATTGAAGTTGATGAGGGCTCCTATGGAGGCAGACCTGGCAAAGATGGAATGGATGCGGTTGACTGTTTATCCGCAAACATAAAGAATCAGCCAATCGAGGAGCTTGAGCTGCACCTTCCGTTTCGTTTTTATCGGTATGAGTTAATCGAAGAGAAATTTGGTGCAGGCAAATACCGCGGTGGTACCAGCGCTGTACGTGAGTATGAATTTTTGACACCATCTGTTATTACAACGGAATCGGAACGCCATAGCGAAATTGATCCGCCGCCTGGGGTTCATGGCGGAAAGCCAGGCACACCTGGAGCCTTTTATAAGATTCATTTAAATGGTGAAAAGGAAAAATTATATTCTAAGAATAATGCGGCAACTTTTGAAAAAGGTGAACGTCTTGTCATCTATGGCGTAACCAGCGGAGGATATGGAGATCCAATGGAACGGGATATCGATAAAGTCTTGAATGACTACTTAGATGGGTTAATCAGCTTATCGCAGGCACGGGAGGATTATGGAGTGGTGATTAAAGGTAAAGCGGTAGACTTAGAAGAAACGAAAAAACTCCGCCCCCTTTCTACTAGTATAGTAGTATCCAATTAAATTAGAGAAAAGCGTCTATACCTTTGCTCGTAAACGAGCTAGGATATAGACGCTTTTTTTGTTAACTGGATTTGATTAATCTCTTGGCTAGCAAATAGACAGGACGATCAATTAACTTTCCTTCCAAATCAATGGCACCAGAATGAGCAGATGATTCAAAGACATCAATAACTTTCTTGCTCCATTCGAGCTGCTTTTTCGAAGGTGTATACACTTCCTTCACCCAATCAATTTGTTTAGGGTGTATGACCATTTTTCCATTAAAACCGATTTGCTTACCCTTTTGGGTATCTGCTATAAAACTCTCCCTATCATCAATGACAGGAAACACAGCATCTATTGGCGGATTCACTCCTGATGCTCTCGATGCCAGCACCAATTTTGACATGGCATATTCACGTTCAGTACCCTCTACAGACCAATCTACTCCAATATCCAAGGCGAAATCAACGGAACCAAACGCCACTCTATTGACTGCTGGATGGCTGCTTAAAATCGTTTCTATATTCATTACTCCCGCAGCTGATTCGATTAAAGGAATTATTTCTACATCCTTATTTATGAGTTCTGCAGCTAATGAAATGGATGTTTTATCCTCACTCTTTGGAATCATAATTCCATCTATTCTTTTTAATTCATTCACCATGCTCAAATCCTCAAAAAACCACGGTGTTTTAATGGAATTAACTCTAACGTATATTTTAGAACGAAACGTTTCATCTGTTTTGAGGAGTGAGTAAACTAAATTTCTAGCCATCTCTTTTTCATTCGATGTAACGGCATCCTCGAGATCGATAATGACAGCATCTGTATGAAGAGTTAAGGCCTTGTGTATCTTTTTTTCACTGTTACTAGGAGCAAATAAATAGACCTCTCCCAAAATGTTCATCTCCTTAAAAAAAGTAGGAGTAGAAACTTGAGTATCTACCCCCCTAAAAATTAAATAATTTCTTTACTCTTTAACAGTTCGATATATTCAGGACTATACCCTAGTAAGCCTCCATAAATATCTTCGTTTTGCTGGCCCAAACTTGGACCTGCCTGATAGTCTGGCTGATCATTCGATAGTTTAATAGGAGTGCCCAGCATTTTCACATTCCCAAATGTTGGGGTATCTACTTCCACAATCATGTTCCTTTCCTCAACGAGTGGCTGCCTCAATGCTTCTTGTACAGTGTTCACTGGAGCGATTGGAACCTTACCCTTCAGTTTTTCCAGCCAATATTCGGTTGTTTGCTTCTTAAATAAAGAAACTAGCTTATCTAATAGGTCTTCCTTATAGTTAAAGCGGGATTGGAAGTTTTTATAGCGTTCATCAAAAGCCAGCTCTGGTGCTTCTAAACCATCGCACAAGATTGGGAAAAACTTTTCTTTATTACACATCACCACCACATACCCGTCCTTGGTTGGAAACTGTTGTGACGGAACAAGAGTAGGATGGGCAGAGTTTGCGGTTCTTACCGGTTCGTATCCTTTATTTAAATGCCAAATGGCAAGATAGTTTAATACGGATAAAGAGGTATCAAATAAACTCACATCTACATCTGAGCCTACCCCATGGTTTTGAGCCTGATAAATTCCTACCATTAATCCTAAAGCGGCCATCATTCCTGTTGAAAAGTCTATGATGGAAAGTCCATATTTAGATGGCGGTCCGCCTGGTTCCCCCGTTAGACTCATATGCCCATTCATCGCCTGCAGCAAGTAATCATAGGCAGGTTCCTTCGTCATCGATCCCCACGTACCGAATCCTGATAATGAACAGGTGACAATTTTAGGATTTAAGTGTTTAAGATGCTCATAGTTTATCTTTAGCTTTTCAGGAACATCTCCTCTAAGATTATTGAAAACAGCATCTGACTTCTTAACGAGATCCTCAAAGATTTTCCTGCCTTCTTCTGATTTCAAATTCAAGGAGATACTCTTTTTATTACGATTCAATGATTGGAAAAATAAACTGTCGTTATTTTCAGCATAAGGAATTACTGTTCTAGAAACATCACCTTTCGTACTAGGATCTTCAATTTTAATGATTTCGGCTCCTAAATCAGCCAGGTGAAGCGTGGCATAAGGTCCTGCCCCGTATTGTTCGACAGCAATGATTCTCATCCCTTCTAATGGTCTCATCTTTTCCCCTCCCGTTTACAGGACTCTTATGAATGATTGCGGTGTGTATATGGACGCGGCGCAAACTCACGCTTCGGCACTAATAGTTTCCGTTTATAGCTCATCACATCTTCTTCCCTTTGATTGCTAATGATGGTTTCAACATAGACAATGCCACGATCATTTTTACTCGTTTCCCACTTGTCTAGAATCCTTGTTCTTCCATAAAGGGTATCTCCTCGAAATGTAGGCTTTAAATGTTTGATATTTTCATATTCAAGCATCGCAATAGCTGCACCACTAATATCATTTACGGTCATGCCGACCGCTACAGAAAAGACAAGTGTTCCATTTACTAGATTCTGTTTGAATTGTGTTTTTGATGCATAATGTGCGTCGATGTGGAGGGGATGCTGATTAAGAGCAAGCAAACTGAACATCATATCATCCGCTTCCGTAATGGTTCTTCCTGGCCAGTGCATGATTACATCATCTACATTAAAATCCTCGTATACTCTTCCAAATGGTGTATGAATTTCTGCCATAATAAATACCTCCTACTTAATTTGTTTATGAATGTTAGATTTTATATTTTTGAACTAAACCTTTGCTAATGATAATTTTCTGCATTTCATTTGTTCCTTCACCAATCAGCATGAGCGGCGAATCACGATAATATCTTTCAATATTAAACTCTTTTGTATAGCCATAACCTCCATGAATTCTCATCGCTTCACCGGCTAGTTCAAAGCCAACTTCTGTGGCAAATAATTTGGCCATCCCCGCTTCGAGATCGCACCGTTCACCATTTTGAAGCTTAGTCGCAGCATTTAACGTTAATAAACGTGCTGCCTCCAATTTTGTTCCCATTTCACCCAGTTTTAATTGAATGGCCTGATGTTCACAAATCGGTACCCCAAATGTTTTCCGTTCTTGTGCATATTTGATCGAATCTTCAAATGATGCACGTGCCAAACCAACACCACGTGCCGCTACATTTACGCGTCCTAACTCCAGGCCGCCAAGAACCTGCTTAAATCCTTTTCCTTCCTCTCCACCAATTAATTGGTCAGCAGGAACACGGAAATTTTCAAACGTGATTTCACACGTCTTCACTCCTTTATAGCCCAACTTATCAATATCACGTTGAACCTCAAAACCTTCTCCGCCCTTTTGAATCAAAAATAAACTGATCCCTTTATATCGCGGCTGGGTCTTTGAATCTGTCTTAGCAGCCAAAATAAAGGTATTTCCGTACCGAGCATTCGTAATCCACATTTTACTTCCATTCACCACATAAGAGTCCCCAATTTTTTCAGCTTTTGTTGACATATTCTGTACATCTGTCCCTGCATCGGCTTCAGAAAGTGCCAGACCTCCGCGCCATTCACCTGTAGCAAACCGTGGCACGAATTTGTGCTTTTGTTCCTCTGTTGCATATTTTTCAACAATATAGGCCATAATCAGATGGCTATTTAAAATCCCTGCCACACTCATCCAATGCCTGGTGATTTCTTCTATTACAAGCGCATAGGTGACAAAGTCAACCCCAAATCCGCCGTACTCTTCAGAAATGGTAAATCCAAAGAAACCGAGCTCTTTCATTTTTTCAACAATCTCATGTGGATACTCATCAGCGTGTTCCAATTTACTGGCAACTGGAGCAATTTCTTTTCTACAGAAATCCTTCACTAAATCAAGGACTTGTTGTTTATCTGGTGCGAGTGTAAATAAACTCATGCAAAAACTCCTCCCTTTAATAGAACAGATAGCTCACTTACTGTTTCAAATTCCTCTAATGTCCTTACTCCCTTAACTAATTGTTGCTGCTGTTTCTGATCAAATACAGTAGAAGTCACATAATTAAATTTCGTGATCATTTCATCCCATGATAATGGATTTTCTGGATCACCCTTTGGATAATCAATTCGATTGGAGAATGTCCCTTTGGTCGTTTGTATCTCGACTCTTGCTGGCCATTTTTTCGGGAAATCCTTTTCCAAATCTTCACCTCTAAAGCAGTTAACTTTATTCATCATTTCTTTGACTTCTGGAAGGGAAACTATGGAATCATCATATTGCTCTAGTAACGTATTTCGATAAATAACAGCAGCTGCAGCACCAAAATGCATGCTAAACTGAGCGTCTACAGAAGATTGTGGATTCCGTTTTTCTTCTTCTGGCAAAGCCACAATCGGAAGTCCTGTTTGAACTATATAAACATTGATTTTATTAATATCACTTGGTTTTAAATCATGTGTCTTAACGATTTCGAGAACAAGATCTAATGGTCCCTGCTTATATCGGCAGCAGGCATGAGGCTTAATGCTTGTTTTTAAAATGAAGTTATCTTCATTGGAAAAAGCACCATTCAATGTGTCTGCATTCAGCTCACCTGAATAAGCTTTGGCAAAACCTTTATCGCCTTCAATAATGGAATTTGGACCTGTAAATCCTGCTTTTGCAAGTTCAGCCGCAATCATACCATTATGTGCTGCCCAGCCCGGATGAAGGCGCTTTGTCCAAGATCCTGTATTTAAAAATTCCATGGATGCTGCTGCCTGGCTGCCTACGATTCCTAATGCATTAACCGTCTGTTCATAGGTTAATCCCAACAATTTGCTCGCTGCTGCTGCTGCCGCAATGGCACCCACTACTCCGGTAGGATGAAAGCCTCTGGCATAAACACTTGAAGGATTCAACGCTCTGCCAAGCTGGCCCATTACCTCATAACCGATGACAGCTGCAACAATAAGATCTTCCCCTGACTTATCATAAGCGTCCGCAAGCGCAAAAGCTGTTGGGAAAACCGCGACTGCAGGATGCAGTGAAGCTTCATTGATGACATCATCTAGCTCCAAGCTATGAGAGGCTGATCCATTTGCCAGTGCAGCATATTGCGGAAGCGGGCTTAAATCCTTAGCTCCAATCACCACTCCATTCCCCTGTCCCCCATAATTCCGAATGAAATCATGGATAGGTTTACTTGAATCAAACTGGCTGCCCCGGGCAGCTAAACCAATAAAGTCAAGCGCCAAGTATTTGGTTCTGTCAATTACCTCTTCACTTAAATCTTGGTACTGTAAGGTGTGTACCATTTGTGCAAACGTTTCTGCAATCTTCATGTCCTTCCTCCTTGAATCATTTTGTTTAATTTTTGCTCTCACCTTATATAAAGCAAGTTCTGTGCCAACTTTTAAAAAAAAGGAGAAAAATTAAGGAAAACCAGTAACGACAAGTGTTATCGATTTGTTTTTTTGTTAAATTACGACTTTTCTGAATACAACCAAACTCTTTATCCGTTTGTTTCATCATAAAACGTTCCAATTGGTTTCATTTCTTTTAAAAAGATGAAACACTTTGTTAAACAAACGCCATAGAAACTAGCTGTTTCATAAATGTGATCTAAATATATGTTTCATATTGAGTGATAAAAATACGAAAGACGCCAATTAAAATTGGCGCCTTAATGTTTAGCGTAGTACTTTGGTAAAGTGACTGATAATCTGGTTGTTTTTAAGAATATCACCATATCTATTTTGAATATCAAATAAATTTGCCCGATGAGGTTCTATTCCTTGATCACCTACACACTCTTCCGCAATAATCGTACGGAAGCCATATGAAAACGAATCGATAGCAGTTGCTCTGATACAGCCGCTGGTTGTACAACCTGAAATAATAACTGTATCAATTTGATTACTAATTAAAATATTGGTTAAGTCTGTATTAAAAAAAGCAGAAGGCATTTTCTTAACGATGATGATGTCTTCCTCTTTTACTTCTAGTTCCTCATCAATTTCAACCCACTTTGACCCCAGTGTTACTTCAGAAAGTGTAGGTACCTTTAATGGCCAATGCCCCATATCTTTTTTATCTTGTCGGTAACCCACGACAGTATGGATAATAGGCAGGTTTTCTTGTCTTGCGAGAGAGATTAACTCCTTTGTTTTTTGAACAGCTGAAGTAATTAATTCACTGCCTCCTAAAGGTGATTCAATGCTAGTAAAAGCCTTTTGAAAGTCTACAACTAGGATTGCCGGTTTTTTGCCGATTCCCACGTTTCCTTGACCATACCCTGCCTTTTGATAGGGATTTAATGACATATACGAGCACCCCTTTTTAAAATTAATTCATTACCTTCTCTTTTTCCAAATTGGTTCGTAACTCAAGAGTTGCCGGTAAGTCAAGTTTGCCTTCTGAATCTATGACAACACCATATACATTTCGAGCTGTGTTACTACTGATAAACTCATCAAGTACATCTTCTACTACTTCTTGCGGGTTCCGCTCTAATGGATTCCCATAACCACCTGCACTTGGGGTCTTGATTAAGAGCCTGTCACCTGCATTTATCTTAAAATTGGTGACCTTTGCATGCAGGTTTTGCTCCTTTTCATTAGTTCGAGTCAAACCGAGTGAACCCGTTTTACCATCATGCCCTCCTCGAACACCTTTTGGCGGGTCATAATGCCGATCACCTTCACCTGTAAAGAGAGTATTGGTAAAGAATTCCCATTCCCTGGCAATTCCAATACCACCTCTCCATTTTCCAGAAGCTGGTTCTTCCTCTCTTAACTCATAACGATGGCAGCGCATCGGTGTTCTCATTTCTAATTCTTCAATAGGGTTATTACGCGTATTCGCCACTAATGTATCAACTGCGTCTAAACCGTCCTTGCCATATCTTCCGCCATATGACCCCTCATTAATCTCGATGCTAATCCAGTAAGAACCTGAATCTGGATCTAATCCTGCGTAGGAATTGGCATGAATATGTGCCGAGTTCCCTGCCGTCGTTTTGGTAGGCAAGATTTGCGAGAATGCCAGATTCACTTGATCCGCTAATCGGTTTATTTGATTAAACCTAGCAAAGCAAGAAGCTGGGAATCTTGGATTGAAAATGGTCCCAAGAGGGGCAATGACTTTAATGGGACGGAAAATCCCACTATTCTGTGGAACAAAAACCTCCGAGTTTGCCTCATCTAAGAGAATGGAACGAACAATGGTATAAATGGCAGGCAAGGTTGATCCAGAAAAAGGAACATTATAGCCTGTTTCAACCTGAGGAGAGCTGCCTGTTAAATCAACAATAATTTCACTGCCTCTGATTTCAACGCTTGTTTCAATCCTTAACGGAACACCGTAATTTCGGCCATCATCATCCAACCAGCCGGTAGGGGCTTTGTAAATGCCATCAGGAAGCTTCTCAATTTCTTTTCTTAACATTTGTTCCGAATAATCCAGCCAACGTTTTTCCGCTGTTTTTACCGTTTCCAAATCATACCGTTCAATTAACTCTAAATATCTTTTTCTTCCTAAGCGTGCTGAAGCAATCATAGCCTCAATATCACCTTTGTTTTCTTTAGGTGTCCTTACGTTCTCTAGAACATGCTTCCAGATGTCTTCATTTTTCACACCCTTATTGTAAAGTTTAAGGGCATTGTAATGTTTGCCTTCTGCAAACACGTCGACAACATCCACCATTAAGCCAGGGGACATTCCTCCAACATCCAAGACATGCCCTGTATTGGCTGCATAGCCAACAAGCTCTCCCTTGTAGAAAATAGGAACAATGATCGCTAAATCTGGTGTATGAGATGCGCCATAGTATGGATTGTTATGAAGAATTACATCTCCATCTTGTATATCATCCTTGAGAAAATGTTTAACTCCTGAGATATAACCAGGAAGTGAGCCGATATGCATCGGAGAGGAATCACTTTCACAAAGTTCATTTCCATTTTCATCAAATAACCCTGCACCTAAGTCCTCAGATTCTCGAATAATACTTGAGTAGGCCATTCGATAAAGGACTAGAGCCATCTCCTTCGCAATCGCATTTAGTGAACCGGCAATAACTCCTAATGTTACAGGATCGATATTTTTTTCATGTAATTTCCCCATTAAATGTAACCCCTTTCACCAAAATCTATCATTTCAGTCCATATGTTTTCCCTTACTCCGAAACTGTGGCAACGAGTTTTTGATTTTTACTAGCATTCTTTTCTTTCATATCTATAACGATATTGCCATACTCATCAAAAATAGCTTTACATAGTGGAGGAATGACCGTCGTACTATCTTTTTGCTGGATAATGGCTGGGCCTATTAATTGAGTGCCATAAGGAATGTCTGAGCGATGGTAAAAGGAGGTTTCTACTTCTTCTAATCTATCATTTACCCAAAAGCAGACAAATCCCTTCTTCCCATTAGCTGGATTGAATTTCAAAGCCTCCGGCTGCGGCGCTAAGCTGCTTTCATCTGTCACCACACCTACACCAATCAGACGGATATTAATGGCAATGACTTCTTGGTCTTCAAATTTGCTCGCATATTCTCTCTCATGTACGGCATGAAAGGCATTTTTTACTTCTTCTGCCCAAGCTTCATTCATCTCACCTGCAGGTGCATCTACACGCAATTCATATCCTTGACCTTCATAACGGCAATCACATACTCTTTTTAAAATAATCTTATCATCACTAATTCCATCTGCTTTTAAAGAGGCAATTGCTTGTTGTTCAAGTTTAGCAAACTCTTCACGAAGCTTTTGGATGCTTCCGGTTTTTAATGAACTCCATACTGTAGACACACTTTCATAGGTAATGTCCGTACCAAGCAGACCAATTGCTGCCGTAATCCCAGGGAATGGCGGAACAACAACATAAGGAATATTTAACTCTTCTGCAATATCACATGCAAACAAAGGACCGGCACCACCTGCTGCTACCAGTGTAAATTCACGCGGGTCATAGCCCTTTCTTACACTATTC
This sequence comes from Neobacillus niacini NBRC 15566, assembly GCF_001591505.1. Taxonomy (GTDB): domain Bacteria; phylum Bacillota; class Bacilli; order Bacillales; family Cytobacillaceae; genus Neobacillus; species Neobacillus niacini. The sequence goes on along the minus strand of NZ_BCVA01000007.1, from coordinate 95,610 downwards.
ATTTCAATGGCATTTACCATGTTATGAGTCATAATTTTTAAAGCACCGGCAGCGGCCTCCCGTACATCCATGTTTAATTTTTCTGCTATATGTTCTTGGTAGGCCTTTTCGGATAGCTCCGGCTTTAATTCCATACTTCCAGCTAATCTGTTTTCCCCTTGAATTCTGCCTAATAAAACATTTGCATCTGTTGATGTTGGCAGCATTCCTCCTCGATTATAACAAGCTGGTCCTGGGTCGGCGCCTGCGCTTTGCGGACCTACACGGAAAATTCCACCCTCATCCACATAGGCAATGGAACCGCCGCCAGCCCCAATCGTATCGATATCTACCATTGGAATCATGGCATTATATTGGCCAATTCTTGTATCCAATAAATGACGCATCCTCATTTCTCCACCTGGTGCGACACCAATATCTGCGGATGTACCCCCAATATCCAAAGTAATGACATTTTTAAAACCAGCGTTTTGTGCTGCTTTAATTCCACCAATCAAACCAGCAACCGGCCCCGATAAAAGTAAATTGATTGGTTTTTCTGCAGCCATTTCTGAGGTTGCAATCCCGCCATTTGATTGCATGAGGTGCAGTTCTGACTTTACTCCCATATCCTCGAGGTTCTTTTTAAGTTTTTTAATATATTTGCTTGTTTTAGGTCCGATAAACGCATTTAATGCCACTGTACTAAACCGTTCATACTCCCTGTATTGAGGTAAAACTTCATTGCTAATTGAGAGGAATACATCAGGATATTCTTCTAAGATGATTTCCTTCACACGATTTTCATGCTGAGGATTTTTAAAAGAGAACAAGAAACACACGGCAATCGCATCGACTTTTGCCTCTTTTAATTTTCGGATGTGTTCTCTTGTTTTTTCTTCATCAAGAGGAATCAATACATCACCGTCTGCTGTGATCCGTTCAGAAACGACCAAACGATTCCGTCTTTTTACCAGAGGGTATTTTTGCCAAGGGAGATCTTGATATAGAGAAAAATTGTAGGGACGTTTGTGCCTCGCGATATGTAACACATCACGGAACCCCTCGGTTGTTACCATTCCCACACTAGCGCCATTATGCTCTAAAACGATATTAGTAGCTACGGTTGTTCCGTGGAAAAATTGCTCGATTTGTCCAGGATGGATATTTGCCATTTCACATAGTTCAAAGACACCTTGAATTACTGCTTCAGATGGGTCTTTTGGAGTCGAGGGCACTTTATGTACAATCGATTTTCCACCTTGTGGATCAACCAAAATTAAATCTGTAAAGGTACCTCCTACATCAACACCAATTTTCATATCATTCTCCTCCTTGTAAATCTAGCAATTTATCAGATGGGTAAACATCCTACTTTTATCATTAAAGGAGATAGGCTTGCCATTCATCCATTTATTCATCGTTATACTTCCGAATTAAGTAAACTATTATTCCCGCTCTAATGAAAGAATAGTTGTTTTTAGGATTCGGCAATATTTCCTTTTCTCCTTCTTCTACCAAATAAAATGTTACCACACTATATCTATTGCAAATTTCATGCCAACCCTTACAAATGAGAAGCTATTCGGATGGATCTATCACATAATTGGGAATATTCATTAAATTAACAGACAATTCTACTATTTGTAATCAATATATTTATTAGTACAATGTTTTTTTGTTTCATATTTGTTTCATTATTACATTGGATGAAACACTTTTTTTAACACTAGTGAACACCTTGCTCTCTTCCTAGTCGGGTCAGTTGGGACTTAGTAAAAAAATAGGAGATCCAAATTTGGAACTCCTAAAGATTGAAATATTTAGAAAGACTCTATTTCACATTTGTTCCTGTCCCGCACCGTTTGTCTATGCTGACCTGAATATGTAAAACGATATAAGCCTTGTAGAATGGATAGTCAAAAGGAAAAGAGTCAGAAGCCATCCTATTTTTTTGATGGTTTCTGACTCTTTTATTTCATTCGCTCACAAATATTTAATTAAAAGATAGACCTAAAACTTTCTACATTTCATTAACATAATATTATTATGTTAACTTTTTCAAAAATTACACCTTTTTCCCTATGGTTCTTCTTGTAACAATGGCTATAAACACTGCACCTAAATAGATAACTAGAAAAGGCTCATAGTTCTATATGAAACAATGAGCCTTTCCCTCTATGCTTTTTCCATATCATAGCAGTAATCGATCGCTATTTCAAAGCGATACAAATATTTTTCGCTTCTGTGAAAAATTCCAAACTGTGGTGACCGCCTTCACGTCCAACTCCACTCTTTTTGAAGCCGCCGAATGGAGCACGTAGATCACGAACAAACCAGCAGTTCACCCAAATGGTACCTGCACGTACAGAATGTGAAATCCGATGAGCACGCTGGAGATTTTCTGTCCAAACGACACCGTTCAATCCGTAATCTGTATCATTGGCAATGCGAAGGGCGTCTTCTTCGGTATCAAATGGTATAATGGTCACGATTGGGCCAAAGATTTCTTCCTGGCAAATTCGCGACTTCGAATCTTCAGTCAGATAGACAGTAGGCTCTAAATAATATCCATTTTGCAAATACTCAGGTAACTCTGGACGTTTTCCACCACAAATTAATGTTGCATTCTCTTCTTTGGCAATCTCTAGATAACTAGTGACCTTATTATAATGCTCTTCACTCACAACCGGACCCATTTTGGTTTCCGAATCTTGTGGATCGCCGACTTTTAGTTCCATTGCCGCTTTCTTAAATCTCTTAAGGAACTCATCTAAAATCGTTCTTTGCACTAAGATTCTTGATCCAGCGAGACAGATTTGACCAGAATTCATGAACGCTGCATGAATCGATACAGGAATCGCTTTATCAAGATCGGCATCCTCGAACACAATATTCGCTGCTTTTCCACCTAATTCAAACGAAACCTTCTTTAACGTGTCGGCACCGTTTTTCATAATTCGTTTTCCTGTAGCCGTCGAACCCGTGAAGGAAACAAGATCTACTTCAGGATGGGTTGTAAGAGCAGTTCCAACGACTCCGCCTAGACCATGAACGACATTGACAACACCGTCTGGAATTCCAGCTTCTTTTGCAATTTCTCCGAGAAGCGACACAGAAAGCGGAGTCATTTCAGCTGGTTTAATCACAGCTGTGTTTCCTGCAGCCAGACAAGGACCAAGTTTCCAAGTGGTTAGCATAAAAGGAACATTCCAAGGGGTAATCAGTGCAGCGACTCCTACTGGTTCATAGCGAGTATAGTTTAAATATGCCTCTTCCATTGGGTACACTTCTCCGCCTTGCTGCTCCATGAAGTCGGCAAAGAATTTGATGTTGTTGGCTGCACGTGGAACTTCATGCTGAACCGCAGAGTGATATGGTTTTCCGACATCGGTTGCATCTAAGCGAGCGATTTCCTCTTTTCGCTCAAGGATGATTTCAGCCATACGACGAAGCTTTGCACAACGCTCAGCTACCGTCATCGTTCTCCACGGGCCATTTTCAAAAGCGTCCCGAGCTACACGGCAAGCATAATTCACATCTTCTTGTGAGGCTTCACTGACTTTCGCAATTACCTCCTGTGTCGCTGGATTTTTCACTTCAAAAGTAGCACCGTTGCTAGCTTTTATATAATCCCCGTTTATATAAAGACCAACTTCTCTGACACCAGTCTGTACGTTTGTCATTTTGAAACCTCATTTCTCTTTTTAACTGATTCGCCTGCAATGCCCCAATGTTCTGGATCTAATTCATTTATCATGACGCGAACACTTTGGACCGGAGCATCTAGCACCTCTGATACTAAATCGGTCATTTCTCGAATTAATCGTTCTTTTTTTTCAGGTGATCTACCCTTAAGAATATTAACTTGAATAAATGGCATTGTAACCTCTCCCTTCACTTTGCAACTTTATTCCGTGAATACTGCCTCAACACTACCTAGGCCATCAAAGCCGGCTGTGAAATGGTCACCTGCTTCGATTTTAATTGCTGCTGATAAGGAGCCGCTTAACACGACTTCTCCTGGCTGAATACTTTGACCCACTTTATACAACCGGTTAGCTAACCAAGCTATCGCTCTCGCTGGGTGGCCCATTACCGCTGCACCGGCACCTGTCGCAACCACTTCTCCGTTTTGTTTAAATACCATACCCATCAATTTCAAATCGAAATCCTGCGGTGAATAGAATCTTTCACCGATAATAAAGCGGGAAGAAGATGAGTTATCTGCCACCGCATCTGGCAAGGTAAAGCTGAACCCATAAAAGCGGCTGTCAATGATCTCAACGGCAGGCGCAATATATTGTGTTGCATGAAGGACATCCGCTACGGTTACATGCGGACCTTTCAATTCTTTATTAAAAATAAAGGCAATTTCCGGCTCCAGCTTCGCATGGATGAATGGGGAGAGAGAAATTTTTTCTCCTTCAGACAACTGCATGCTTTCAAGCAAAACCCCATATGATGGCTCGTGAACACCCATCATCTCTTGTTTCGCTTTACTCGTTAATCCTAGTTTCCAGCCGATTCTTTTTGTGTTTTCTTCTTTACATTTCATATCGACTAAGCGTTCTTGTATTTGATAAGCTAAGGCTTCATCCAGTTCAGGATAGGCGTCCACAAACTTACCTACTGCTTTTTTCTGTTTTTCTGCCTGGAACAGTTCATGTGCTATTTGATCGATTACATCCGTTTTAATCATGTTATCACCCTGTTTCTTTTGATATCTCATTGATCCGTGCGCTGATCAAGGTTCGGAGTTTATTTCATGACTCTTCTATTAATGAATGCTGATTTCACTGTGTTTGAAAAATAAACGGAAGAATTCCGGCTAAATTTGGACATACCTCTATTTCCTTATAAATAAAGGAAGCATTTCCGTTTATATAATCGAAATCATTATATTTTGGCTAATATAGAGCCATTAACCGGAATACTCCTCTTATATCTGCTTTTTTAGCTTACTTTTGTACATTAGACGGAAATTCTCCGCCTATGTATTCTCCTACCTACATAAAAACCGACAACTTAACCGAGCCTACTTAATAAAGGACGCCGTGACTGAACCAATATGAGCAAACTCCGCCGTAAACGTATCATTTTCCTTCACTTCAATCGCACTGGTTAAAGCACCTGAAAGAATAATTTCCCCTGCTTTTAGCGAGACATCGTACTTACCCAATGAATTCGCCAGCCATGCGACTGAACGAAGTGGATTTCCAAGGACGGCTGCGCCTGCTCCAGAATCAATCATTACACCGTTTCGATAAGCGACCATTCCGATATGAGTAAGATCTAAGCCATCTAGCTTTGTTGGTTTCCCGCCAATCATTGCACTAGCAGAAGATCCATTGTCCGCAACTGTGTCTTCAAATTTGATCTTCCAATCTTCAATTCTACTATCAATTACTTCAATGGCTGGAATGATATAATCGGTCGCCTCAACGACATCCAGGATAGAAACATTTGGACCTTTTAAATCCTTTTTCAATATAAAAGCAATCTCAAATTCAACTTTCGGTTGAATATAGTGTGAAAGTGAAATCGTTTCGCCTTCCACCACCATCATATCTGCTAATAAATGACCGTAATCAGGCTGATTGACACCAAACATGTTTTGAATCGCTTTGCTTGTCGCGCCAATCTTTTTCCCTACGATGATCGCTCCATTTGCAACTTTTCTGCGGATCATCTCTAATTGGGTATAATAGGCTTCATCAACAGTAATTCCTGGATAGGAAATCGTTAACGGCTCGATCACCTGCTTTGTTTCCTCCGCTTCCAAAAGACGAGTGGCTGCTTCTTGAATGATTGTCACACCTGTTCCCTCCTTACCTGGTACTAGACTGTTATCCCTTTTTTCTCTGCTAGTTCAACCGCAACATCTAAAATCCAGTCCTCTTGGCCAGCAACGGTTTGCCTTTTACCAAGCTCTTCCATAATTTCGGATACCCCGACTCCGAACTTTTCCGCGGCGTGTTTCACATGTAATAAAAAGCTGTTATAAACTCCGGCATAGCCGCTTGATAGGTTGCCGCGATCAATCACGATTGGAGACTGCATGAGTGGCGCGACCTTTTCCTCTGCAGCATCCATTAATATCGCTAAGTTGATTCCTGTTTCGATGTTCATTTTATTTAGCACTGCAACAAGAACTTCAGTTGGTGCATTTCCAGCTCCCGCCCCTAGTCCTCTTAGCGTTCCGTCAATTTGATCGGCACCCGCTTCAAGTGCGGTTATCGTATTGCCGATGGCCAATCCTAGGTTATTATGAGCATGGAAACCAACTTGAATGGACAAGGCTTCTTTTAAGGCGGACACTCTTTCACGAACGCCGCTTTGAACAAGGGCACCTGCAGAATCCACTACATACACACAATCAGCACCATATGATTCCATTAGCTTTGCCTGCTCCACAAGGACACTGGCAGGCTGCGTATGAGACATCATAAGGAAACCAACTGTTTCAAGTCCTAATTCTTTCGCTAAGCGGAAGTACTGCTCCGTCACATCTGCTTCTGTACAATGAACGGCAATTCGGAGCACAGAAATGCCAAGCTCAGCCGCTTCTCTTAGTTCTTTGCTCGTACCTATTCCTGGAACAAACAAAGAAGCAATTTTAGCTTGTTTCGCGGTCTCGACAGCTACTTTAATCAAGTCATATTCAGAATGAATTGAGAACCCTTGCTGAATGGTCGACCCGTTTAAACCAGAACCATGGCTCACTTCTATCACTGGCACACCGGCTTCATCTAAATCTTTTACAATGGCGCGTACCTGTTCAGGTGTATAACTATGGCTAACGGCATGATCGCCATCTCGTAAGGTTGTATCTGTCAGTCTAGGAATCTTCATTGTGTTACCTCCTTTGCAGAAAGATAATGTGCGGCATAGACATCTCCGACTCGGTAGGCGGAGGCCGTCATGATATCTAAATTCCCTGCATAGGTAGGGAAGAAATCTCCTGCTCCAATTACTTCATTCATAATCACTACGGTTGGCAAGCGGCCCCATGGTGTTTCACGGTAATCTACAAATGGCGTACCTTTTAAACGATAGCCTGGAACATAGCTAGAAATCTCAGCTGCAATCGATTGAACCGACTCAATCACTGCTGCCTCATCGAATTCTTCTTTCATCACGGCATAGACGGAATTTGTCATATTTATAGGCGGCTGAGCTGGATTAAATACAGGAATGGCTCTTGCGATTGTCGCTCCGCCAATTTGTTGAACCGCATTTGCCGTTGTGCGTACAAACTCATCGACATTCTGTCTCGTTCCTGGTCCAATGGATACACTGGCCGCTGTTGCAATGACTTCTGCATAATGAACAGGTACTACACGATTGACGGCGTGAACAAGTGGTGTTGTCGCCTGACCGCCGCAAGAAATTAAGTTAACGTTCATTGCTTCAAGATGGTCATGTAAATTAACAGTTGGGACAACAAACGGTCCAACCGCTGCCGGTGTCATGTCAACGGCTAATTTTCCTTGTTCTCGTAAGGCTTGTGCATTCAGCTTATGGGCTTTCGCACTAGTTGCATCAAACACAATCTTAATCTCTGGATCTTCTAGAATGGCATCAATACCATGATGGCTTACGGCAATTCCCTTTGCTTTTGCTCTCGCTAACCCCTCAGAATTTGGGTCAATCCCTGCCACTAAGGCTAATTCCATGTTTCCATCATTTTTTAAAATTTTATACATCAAGTCTGTTCCAATATTTCCAGATCCCAAAATTGCTGCTTTAACTTTCGTCACGACCCTTACACCTCACTTTCTAGTAATCAATGAATTAAGGTTTTACAACTTCTTTTTCAACTGCTTCACTAGATGTTAGCGGTGTTCCTTGGGTCCACCAAGAAACAGGGAATTCGGTTCCAATCCAAGTATCGCCGTTGCCCGGAACGTCTTTCATATCCCAAATAACAGGCTTCCAAGCAGGATCTGTAATGATATAGCCCGCATCTCCGAATAATTCAATGCGGTTGCCGCCTGGTTCAATCACATACATACAAAACGCTTGGGAAACTCCATGCTTATTAGGCGGAACTTCAATTTTAATACCATGATCTTTAAGTAGATCCGCCACATCATAAAGGTTTTGCGGAATCCCGTACCAGTAGCAAAGATGATGAAGCTTTCCTTTTATGCCGCTAGGCTCTTGCATATAAGCCACTTCATGAACGAGATTGGATACACTAATCCAGCTTCCTAGAACATGACCATTATCTTGAATTTGCTCTCTCAATCGGAAACCGAGCGTATCAATCATAAAGTTCGTATCGACTTCTGGATTAGAAGTCATTAAATTAATATGATCTAAGCGGCGAACCGGTACACCGCGATCTGGGCGTTTGGATGGACGGTTTAATAGTTTTGAGCGTTGATCGTCTTTCACATTGTAATAGTCGACATCCCAAAGAATTTCCATTAAGTGACCATCAGGAGTAGTGAATTGATAAGCTTTTCCATGACCGATATCACCGTCGATCCAGCCTTTACCTAATCCTGTCTTTTCAATTTCTTCCACACGGCGCTGTAGTGCTTGCGGGGATGTTGCCCGCCAAGCAACATGGCCGACTCCTGCTTGTATGGATTCAGTTATTTTTAACGTATTATGATAAAAATCCTCATAAGCTCGCAGATAAACGGAGCTACCGGACCGAGCCGTTACTTCCATTCCTAGAAATCTTGTGAAAAATTCAACAGATTGTTCCATTTTTGGTGAAAGAATCTCCACGTGTGCAAGTTGTGCTAGATCAAAAATTGGCTCTTTAAAAATTGTCATGTCCGTTCCTCCTAGATTTCCCTTTTAATTTTTTTAGTTTTGTAAACATGAATAAAGAAGATTGACGAAATATACTGAATAGTGATACCGTTTTCATTATATTCGGTATCAAATTCTTCTTCATTTGTCGAAAACCTGTTGTATGCTTCCATCATAATAGGTTGCTATGTTAGGTACAATGTCACTGTCCCTTTATACGGGACACTTTTAGAATATTTATATAATTTTTACTACTCGGAGGAAAATATGATACAAGAACAAGAAAAGCTGCTCTCTTCTGTAAAAAATGCCATTAGAATTTTGCGTGCTTTTAAAATGGATCAACCACAAAAAGGAGTACGCGAACTAGCCAATGAGCTTGGTTTAGGAAAAAGCAGTGTCCAAAGAATTCTTACAACTCTCGCATCCGAAGGGTTGGTACAAAAAAATAAAGAGACCAATAAATATGAGTTAGGTCTCTCCGTTGTTGAATTGAGCTCCATTGTCTTAGGTAACATTGATCTGCATACAGAATCACGACCGATCCTTACCGACCTTGCCAATAAATGTGGGGAAACAGCCCACCTGGCAATATTAGATGGAAATCATGTAGTCTATTTAGACAAAGTCGAGAGTAAAACCTCGAATAAAGTACCCTCACACTTAGGATTCCATAATTATGCTCATTGTACGAGTTCAGGGAAACTTCTTCTTGCGCATAGTGGAACCTACTTGGTTGATCTAGTAATTCAAAATGGACTCGATGCGATTACACCGAAAACCATTATAGAACCAGATAGATTTCGGGAAGAGTTGAAAACAATCTTAAATCATGGCTATTCGGTTAGTGTCGATGAATATACCATGGGACGGACATCCGTGTCCGCACCTGTCAGAGACCATACAGGAAAAGTCATTGCTGCTATTAACCTAGTAGGACCAAGTTCACGATTCTCCAAACAACGGATTCAGTATTTTGCAAGTGAATTGATCACTTCAGGAAAATTAATTTCCGAGAGACTTGGTTACTGGAAAAGATAAATATCTCATCGACCCACTAAGAGGAGCTTAAAAAGACTTGTCTTGAAGCTACTTCTTGAACAAACCCTTTAGGCAAAACTTTCTTCCATGAAACTCGAACGTTCTCCCATTCATAAAAAGGAAATCCATGCCCGCATGGTGATAATAAAGTAATCCTTCCGTCACGAACGACCGCGATTTGTGTGGTCGTCTCCTGGTGAAGGTTTACGGTAACTTCATACCATCCTGGAGCAGGCATCAAATAATAAGGAAGGAGTACGACCTCCACATGTTTTTTACGGAAAATAATCCTGCCTTCACTTTGATATTCAGTCCCTAAATAAAAAGGGATTCTTTCCAGTTCACCAGCTAAAATCAGTTGACGAATGTGCGTAGAACTGATTTTTTCGCCTTCCCACTCTATTTTATCCACCTTGACTCCCTCAATTTTCCCATTTGAATCCCTTATCATGGTATTCATATTGCCTTCGCCCCGGTGTCCATATGTAAAATCAAACCCCGCTACCACCTGTTTTGCTCCAAAGTCCAGAAGATAGGTTTGAACAAATTCCCTTGGAGATAACTCCGCAAATTCCTTGGTAAACTGAATCAAGTAGAAGCAATCTACCCCTAACTTTTCAAAAATCCTCCTCTTATCTTTCATTGGCATGAGATAAGGGATGATCTTTTTCCCATTTGAAAGGACCACTTTTGGATGAGGGAAAAAACTCATAATAACCAAAGGGAGTTCTTGTTCTTCCGCAACTCTTTTTGCCTCTTTAATCACCTTCTGATGACCTAAATGCACGCCATCAAAAAATCCTAGAGCCATTACACTTGGCTTTGTTCGTAAAGAAGTTTGTTCGCGGTTGTTGCTTGTCACTTGAATGAATTCCAAGATAGCTCCCTCCATTGTTCACCATATACGTATCTTTTAATGCAATTCGCCTATCAATCTATTAAGACTTCACGACTTCCTCTGTTTTCACTGGTGTCAGCGGTGTTCCCTGCGTCCACCAAGATACTGGGAATTCTGTTCCAATCCATGTATCGCCATTGCCAGGAACGTCCTTCATATCCCAAACTACTGGCTTCCATGCTGGGTCCGTAATGATGTACCCTGCATCTCCGAATAATTCAATCCTGTTTCCGCCTGGTTCAATCACATACATACAGAACGCTTGGCTGACTCCATGCTTATTCGGTGGAACTTCAATTTTAATACCATGGTCTTTCATCAAATCTGCTACATCATAAAGATTTTGAGGAATACCATACCAGTAGCAAAGATGATGCAGCTTCCCTTTTCCTCCGCTAGGTTCTTGCATATAGGCAATCTCGTGAACGAGATTGGAAACACTAATCCAGCTGCCCAGCACATGGCCATTATCTTGAATTTGCTCTCTTAATCGAAAACCGAGTGTGTTAAGCATAAAGTCCGTATCTGCTGCTGGATTCGATGTCATAAGATTAATATGATCTAAGCGGCGAACCGGCACGCCTCGATCTGGGCGTTTGGATGGTCGGTTTAATAGTTTTGATCTTTGGCCTTCTTCCACTTGGTAATACTCAACGTCCCAAAGAATTTCCATTAAATGACCATCAGGATTTGTGAATTGGTAGGCTCTGCCGTGGCCGATATCACCATCAATCCACCCTTTTCCTAATCCGGTCTTTTCAATTTCCTCTACACGTCGCTCTAACGCTTGCGGTGAAGTGGCCCGCCAAGCAACATGGCCGACACCCGCATGATCTGATTCTGTAATGATTAACGTATTGTGGTAGAAATCCTCATAAGCACGAAGGTATACGGATTTTTCAGTACGAGCTGTTACTTCCATTCCTAGAAATCTTGTAAAAAATTCAACAGATTTTTCAAGTTTCGGAGAAAAAAGCTCCACGTGAGCAAGCTGGGCTACATCAAAAATGGGTTCCTGGTAAGAAGTCATGGTAATCCTCCTATTAAATATATTGATTAAACTAGACTACTTATTTACGAGACTTACTTCAGGCGTAAAAGAGCGATATTGGCCATTAAAGAACATGAGTGGCTCTCCCTCTTCAAGCTTACTATCGATGACTCTGCCGATAAATAAGGTATGATCTCCTTCGATATGTTCATTTACCACTTCACATGCTACCTGAGCAATGGCTCCTGTTAAGACAGGGAGTCCCGCCAGTTGGTCGAAATCGATTTCCCTTTTTTCCTTTATCTGACCAGCAAAGATCATTGAATATTCTTGTTGCTCTCCTGATAAAATATTGACAGCAAACTTTTTACTATTCTTGATTTTTTCAAGCATTTGCGCTCTTTCTCCGATGGAAATCACCACTAGCTTCGGATCTAGAGAGACCGACATGAAGGCATTAGCCGTCATGCCGTGCACCTCTCCTTCTAGCTCAGTCGTGATGACCGTAACGCCCGTAGCAAATTTCCCCATAGCTTGGCGAAATTGACGATCATCCATTTTGTTCCCTCCTATCAAAATTTATGATTTAACCGCTTCTTTTTCTTTCGCATCTACCCATGTTTTGTTCGTCCAACCCTTAAGGTCATAATCACTTAATGCAGAATCGACGAATGCTTTTTGCTGATCGGCAGCACCTGTTGCCTCAAAATGAAATAACGCTTCCATGTTGATGTTTTCATGGTTTCCAGCATAGTTGACCTCATATAATTCATGACGGCCGCCAAACTCAGTGCCGATTGTATCCCAAACCATTTTCAATAATTTCACGCGTTCTTCCGCACCGATTCCTGTTCCGCGATAATATGTGTCTAAGTAAGGTTTTAAATCCTCATTGAGGAAATCTTTTGAACTTGAAGGCAATTGAATTAATCCGCCAGCCACGACTTGCTCAAAGATATTCTTCACCTTTACCCAAGCCAATGGAGCCAACGCTCGATAAGCGGCACTTGAGTAAGAGTTTGGAACCACTAAGCCGTTTGGCCCTTTTTCAGGATCTGTTGCCATTGCAGTAGAAAGACCCCAGAACATATTTCGTAAAGCAACCACTTCGCCAATCTTTGCCTGAACTCCACGGAAATCCTTCGTACCGGCTCCTTCCGTTGCTTTCAATAACAGCCCGGTCATAAAATCTAATTTAACGGCGAGACGTGTACAACCATGGAAAGTAAAGCGCGGAATGAAACCGCTTACTTTTGCGAAATTATTTGATACTTCAATATTTCGGTAAGCTAATACATTTTCCCAAGGAATGAAGACGTTATCGAGCACAATCACTGCATCATTTTCATCAAAGCGGCTGGATAACGGATAATCAAATGGAGTTCCATTTTTAGCAGCATGTAGTTCATAGGATTGGCGGCTAATCATACATAGTCCTTCCGCATTCATTGGTACGAAGAAGATTAGTGCATGACTATCATCACCACCGCCTAAATCTTTCGGTCCATAGTTCGCGACAAAGTTGTAATGAGTTAAAGCAGAAGCTGTCCCAACCATTTTGGCACCGCTTACAATTATACCGTCATCTCGCTCCGCAACGGCACGAACAAATACATCTTTATTCTCGTGTAAAGGTTTTGAGCGATCTACTTGCGGATTAATAATTGTATGATTAATGAATGGTACTTCCTTTGTTGATTTTTTGTACCAGGCTAATGCATTGTCTTCAAAACCTTGATAAAAATGACCAAACGCATTAAGGTGTCCAGTGAAAGAAGCTTTGTAATCAGGTGTTCGTCCCATAAATCCATAGCTTAGCTTTGCCCACTGAGCGATGGCATCTCTTGCCTCTAACAAATCCTGAGAACTAGTGGGTGTTTTGAAAAATTTATGTGTTCTGTCGCCAAATTCGGTTGTTGTTGTTAAGATATCACGTGTCGCTGGATCATGAAGAGCATCGTACATTCTCGCATACGAACGAGCAGCATTCCGATAAGCGGGATGTGTTGTTACATCTTTAATTTTTTCCCCGTTTAAATAAACCGATCTGCCGTCATTGAGACTTTCCAAATATTCTTTGCCTGTGTACATTTCTTCAACTCCATTCTTAGATTCCTACTTTTTTATGTGTGGCACATCTGTCCATCACTAGTACTATCATAAGTTATCTGAAAATTCATAACAATAACACGAAGTGACAGAAAACTTCGTAAATACTACTCCTTTGTGTCAGTATGGCAAAATAAAAGCCAGACACCCCACTAACGAATGTTTCAGTGGATAGTCTGGCAATTTATAGATGATTCGTTTTCTTATGCCGAATAAATGGAACTACTCTGCTTGAATTTTTTTGATTCTCTCATGCTCAACAATTTTTAATGCTTTTAGCGCCATCATTAACTGAAATTGTCTCTGCGGATCACGCAAATCACGATCAAGAAGATCCGTAATTTTGTTGAGGCGATAACGAAGGCCGCTTTTTGAGAGTGCGAGGGATTCTGCTGTTTGTTCCAGGTTGCCGCCTTGTTCAAGAAAATGGTAGAGTGTTTCAATCCATTCTAATTTATTCTTATCAAGATTCTCGTAGAGAACCCCAAGCTGATCACGGATCATTTTCCTGATGGCTTGCTCGTTTTGGTCATTAATCAAGATTCCTAGCATTCCTAAATCACTAAAAAAGGTGATTGGTTCATCCCTAGAAGATAGCCGCACAGCAGAACATGCTTCTTCCATTGCCACCCCTGCTTCAAGGATGTTACTGTTTTGCGAGCTTATTCCTGCTAAGAATAGAGCATGTTTTGTTTCCTTCTTTAAAAAAGCGACTAACGTCCGAATCATTTTCTCCATATTTTGCTGGGTGACTTGGTTCTCTGTAATCAGGAGAATTAGAGTGTCAGGCCGCTGACCGATAATTACATTTAGGTTCTCTATTTCCCGAAAGTAAGCAGATACCATTTCAAATGTCTTCTTATGTAACGTGAATTCTTTTTCATCACACTTATTTAAAAACTTGTAGGTCAAAGCCACAATATGATAGTGATCGGACAAATCTAACTGAATATAATCCGCTTTTCTCATGATTTCTTGCTGCGTATATTTCCCACTCATAATTTCTTCAAGAAAATGGCCTTTCACCTGTTCTAATGATTCCACTTCTGTTTTTTCCTTTAAAAACAGCAGGGAGCAAATCGACGCTAGTCGACCAAGAATCATGGAGTCAACCTCATATTTAGGTGTCCTTCCTCGCTCGTAGAGAAAGGAACAATAACCTACAATCTTGCCTAAGAGGTAGATTGGAGTCTTTAGACTTATCCCTTTTTCAAATGAGAAAATATCCACTTTGGAATGACATTGCTTCTTATCTGGAATCTCAGAAAATGATACTCTACTAGACTCAAAATCTTCCAGGTTGATACCTTTAGAGGCAATGATATTTTGACGGCTATCCTCCACGACAATCGACAGATGATTTTGTTTATGTACAATGTTGAGAATACTATCGATGTTATTGCCTTTGATTAGCTCATTGGTCATCTCATTATATGTTTTTGAAACAAGTGCGAGGTTATTTTTTTCCTGCATGAGTTTTTCGTTTGTTTGCTCCAGTTCCTTCAAAATCGGCAGTTCTTTACTATAAGAAAAGAATTCCTCCGCTTCTTCCTTCCATTCCGAAACTAGACGCCCTTCCCACACGCAACACGGGTCACCTTGTCCCTGACATTGCAGCTCTTTGAAAAAGACGTTCACTCCAACCACACCCGTAATATATCCCGTAGCATAACCCGTTAACGTATAACAAACAGGGCCATGGCTCATCCCAAAATTTTTAAGATGCTGTTCCGCTTCATAAGAATTTTCCCAAATCCCTTTAAAGCGAAACGATTTGATTTCGTTTTCTTCTACCTCAAATTCCTTTTCTGTAATACTTGATTTTGCATGCCCTTTTAAGGCATGAATAATCGGACCATATTCAATCTTTTCAAGTAAGCTTAAGGAATCTCTTTTAGCCACCTCCTGGGCGTCTTCAACTCCCAGTTGATATCCATACTTAAAAAAGAAAGTTTTCATCCGATCAATCCCAATATTCTCAATTAAATCACGTTGCATCGTTCCGAAAGCCCTTGTTGAAACAAAAACAGATCTTTCATTGTTGGCAAACCATAGTTCATTCTCTTGGTGTATATGTAATAAGTCATTTAGTTCCAGTGTTTTCATTCTATTTCTCCCTTATTTCAGATTTAATTCAGCTTACCTGCGAGTGAATGAATGAATAAATATTGACTTATGATTATCAAGAAGTTATTAGTTCAATTATACTGAAGGATTCACTAGATGAAAAGGTTCTCACTCCTGAATGAATACTCAAAAAAACCTTTTCACCTCGTTAATTTGCTGAAAAAAGACATGTTACCCATTCGTTACTCTGCTTCTTTTCCTCCAATCGGAAGCCTGCCTCTTTTAACACCGATTCTACCAATTGGTAATTCCATTCAAGCATACCGGATAAAATAAATGTAGTGTTTTTGCACTCTAAAAGTCTTTGAGCGTTAAGGATATCCTGATTTTCTTGTGTTCCGATATTAAGGAACACCCAATTATATTCTTTTTTAATTACATTTTTATTTTTTATTAAATCACTTTCAACCACATTCACCGGCATTACACCATTTAATTCACACTGATAGAGAATTTCCCGCTCAACCGGCTGAATATCATAAGTATCGATAAGGCTCGCTCCTCTGAGTGCAGCAGCTATACTTAACACCCCGGAACCCGCGCCAATGTCTGCGACACTTAAACCTTTGAAATCATGATCTAAAATGAACTGCAAACAATCTCTTGTAGTTTCATGATAGCCTGTCCCAAAATTTCCTTGAGAGTCCAGGACAATCCGTTTTTTAATGTCGTACTGATTCATTCTATCTGGTGTGGTGATGACCCAGCCATTTTCAAGAAAAATATCATCAAATGTTTGCTGGTAATTGAGCTCATTTACTTCCTTAACGACCAAACTGGAGTCATCAATAGCTAATATATCTACTAACATACGCCGTTCCTTTGCTTCCATAAAATTGTTAATATAAATATTAAGGTCTGTGATTTCATTCTTCCTTTCAACAAAGGCATACCCATTAGCATCAGTCACCACATCTAATGGAACCTCGTAAAAAGTTTGATAGTAACCTTTTTGATATAAATGCGGAATAATTTTCTCAATCTTTTTGGCTGGAAGTCTTATGGTTATCTCATACATCATTATTTCTCCTAGCTATTGGCCCCATGCAACATACACCCGAACCAACATCGACCATTTTTTACCATTATTGCCAGTCGATTGAAAAAGAAAACGACTTACATGATAAAAATTGATCCTAGTAGAAATCAGAATTTGCTCTGCTTCATTTAAAAAGCACTTTACCTGAAACCCTGCCGTGGTTTTTTAATAAATGATTTACAGAACCTTAACATCAAAACTGTAGGCTCTTAACAATGATTGATTATTCTATTATTAGCGGGGATAGCATGTGTGGCTATCATGGTAATTGGCGTAGGTGGAGCCATTACTTGTAAAGCAATTTATGTTGCAGAAATAAGGACTCTGACTTACTTCTTATTTATCTCAGTAATATTAACTTAGTCTTAGTGGAATAATAGTTATATCGTTGAAAAAGGAGTTAAAAAATGAAAAAACAAAACATTTTATTTAACCTTGATGACACATTAGCATACTGTAATAAATATTTTAGCCTAGTAATCAACGAGTTCGCTGACCAAATGATGGCATGGTTTGACTCGATAAAAGAGGAAGAGATAAAACAGAAACAGCTTCAACTTGATGTGGCAGCGATTAGTGAGTACGGTTTAAAGTCAGAGCGGTTTCCTGAGTCTTTTGTTGGTACATATAAATACTTTTGCGACTTAACTGGGAGGGAAAAGAAAACAGATGAAATCCAATTTTTAAGAGAGTTGGGTTTCAAGGTATTCGAAATTCCTGTTGAACCTATTCCAAACATGAATGAAACCCTGCTCCGTTTAAAAGAAGATGGTCATGAATTATATTTGCACACAGGAGGAGATGAGGCTAATCAACGCAGAAAAATTACCCAGTTAGAATTGACTACATTTTTTGAACATCGCATTTTTATTTCTGAGCATAAAGATACAACAGCATTATCCAATATTTTAAAAACCATTAAGGCGGACCCTCATGTAACATGGATGGTTGGAAATTCATTAAGAACAGATATTGTCCCAGCACTGAAAATGGATATCCATGCTATCTACATTCCAGCAGAAAATGAATGGACGTATAACATGGTTGATGTTAACGTTGAACATAGTAGTACTTTTATCACAATAAATTCACTTAACGAAGTTCCTGATGTAATTGATAAAAGCATCCAAGAGCAAATGATGTAAGTGGCAAAAAGCAATAACGAATGGACCATTAAATCGGAATCCTTTAAATGAGGCGACAATATATGAATTCTTGCCAAAAAAAGAATTAACATATCCTCCTTTTATTATGGATAATCTAAATGAAAGAAATTAGGTATTGAGAATCGTTAACAAGTTTAAACTCTAGTAAGATATTCGGAGGGAAGATTTTTTGAGTGGAATAATTCCTACTTATACTGAAATTGCAGCACTTCGAAATCGTTTATTCGACAAAAATTTAAAACACTGGATTCAGGATGATTTATTTACCCCTGGTTGGTGGTTTCTACTTCTATCTTGTATACTTCCTTGGTATATATGGTGGAAGCTCGTTGATAAAAATAGAATTTTTGAGATCTTATCTTATGGACTTATTTGGGCAGTTTTATCCATCGCCTCAGACCTTGTAGGTGTTGAGTTGGGTTTGTGGGGATATCCTGATAAATTAATACCTATCATTCCGCCTATGGTACCTGCTGACCTCACTGTAATACCTGTTTCTTACATGTTGGTATATCAGTATTTCCCATTATGGCAGTCTTTCGTAACAGCAAGCATAGTATTGTCTGCGATATTTTCATATATTCTAGAGCCAATTTTTGAACTATTTGACTTACTCATACTAGAAAAATGGAAACATACTTATTCCTTTATTGGATTTATTTTTGGCGCAATCCTCTTTAAATTTGTAATGGAGAAGATAAAGAAAAGGTAATATTCATCAAAAAATACCGTAAGTTCCCCAACAACTGTATAAAAACCATTAAAATCTCGCCTAAGTGTATGATTCCTTTAGTAAAGTAGGCTTTTTCCTTGTTAAACTATCCTGCTCTTTCTAAACGGTAATATTAGTTTTTAATCTACTATATTAGGCATTACAGCCTCTTCTATAATTGAATTGAAAAAGAGGTGCGACTGCACCTAAAATTTTTCAACTTAAGCCCTGTTAGTTAAAAGTTTATTCTTCTTCCGTACATAATACTGAGACATCTTTCCAGCCATAAGCAACGTCTTCTACTACCATTCCTCCAAACTCATTATTCCTATGAAGATATGCCCTTCCTCCCATACGTTCATAAAAACCAAGACCAGATATATTTCGTTCCATTACCCACACCATCATAGAAGCAATGCCTTTTTCTTTAAAATGCCTGGCAATGGCCGAAACCAGTTGTCTTCCTACACCTAATCCTCTACATTCCTGTAATAGATAAAGTGAGTATAATTCTCCATCAAAATTATCGTCAACAATGCTTTTACCTGCTGCAAAACCTATAATTTCCCCTGCCTCATTCATTGCAATATAAATAAAGGGTTCTTTTTCGTGATTTAAAAAATTAAGCCACCTTTGTTCTGACTCTTCATACGATAAACTGTCCAAATAATCGTCTGGTACTAAACCTCGATAAGTAGTTTTCCAACCATCAACATAAACTCTCGCTATAGATTTTATATCTACTTCACTTGCTTTTTTAATCTTCATACTAATCACCTCTAAATAGGCTTCGTGCCTGTTTATCACTTGTTTTAATACTCTCATTCACCTTTATACCACTGTATTCTAATTTAATTTTAATGTATCCAGTACTCTACTTATACTGCAAATTTTTTCTAGTTAACATCTTTTTTTACTGGGTACATAAATAACGTCTTGGCTTAAACGAAATTTTATTCTACTTAGAATATTTTAGGAGGATAACCATGTTTGGATTCACTGACATCATAAAATTTTTAATCTCTTTTTTCGTAATCCTGCCTATCGTTACTCTTATCCATTTAAGCGGGCATATTTTTTTCGTTACGCTTTTCAGAGGATCAGAGAAAAAAATCATAATCGGATGCGGGCCAATGGTATTTTCCTTTTGGAATATTGAAGTACGAAAATACTACTTCTGGAATGGGGCCTGCGAGTTTAAATCCTTAAGGCATGATAACCGTTTCACGAACACCTTAATATACCTAGGTGGCTCTTTATTTAACCTGTTAAGTATTTTTTTGGTACACACCCTTATTTCTCAAGGAATTCTAGCGAAGTCCGTTTTTTGGTCTCAGTTTACCTATTTCTCATTTTATATTCTATTTTTCTCCCTATTTCCTATGTATTTTTCAGATGGGACGCCCAGCGACGGAAAGGCAGCAGTACTCGCATTAAAAAACCAGGATGATAAGAAAATAAGTGATGATATTCAATTTAGGAAAATGGAAGAGCAAAATAAACCAGAGGAATGATTAAGGGATTGTAATAAGCAACCGATTTTTTTGGTGTTTAAACGTCTATTTCTTTATTACAGGAATACTATCTTTACCTAAAGTACACGATATCAAATTTCGTTTAAAATTCACATATATATCGAATTTCTCTTTAAAAAGTTGATTTACACTATGGCTGTTACTGCTGAACCTGAGCTATAAACAACACTCTTCAACTAACCTTCTTTTTTATTAAATAAACAAAAAAGCTGCTAATGGCAGCTTTTTCTTCAATTAATGACTCTGTTGGCGGAAGAAAGTTTGAACTTTAATGTATCTGAGGCATATTGTCCACAATGTCTCCCTCGTCATATGCTTCTTGAAATAATTTTGGCGTTTTCGCTTCAGACTGATTTTGTGATGAGGGACGAATACCATTTTGAGCTAATATATCCAAAATTTTTTGAATATCTTCTTTGGTTGCAGGTGCTTTGTTTGGCTTTAGGGTAGTCGATATTTTCCCATTGGACTCTAATATCGCCAATTCTACATCTTCTACATTGCCTATGTTTTTTAGGCGGAGTGAACCTTGTAGCTCATCTGTCGTTAGTCTTGCTTTTTTTAGCTCTTCTAATTTCATCTGTCCATTCTTAATTAGTACGGATGGTACTCCATTTATAAACTTTCTGGATTTTGGTATCCATATTTGTATTTTTGCTAATATTACAATTCCTATAATAAGCAAAGTTCCAGCATATATTGCTTCCCATTCATTTTTTAATGCTAAAGGTTGTATTAGTACAGCACCAATCGAAATCCTCAACACGGCCTCCGAAACTGTCGTTTCTGCAAGCGATCTCTTTCCTGCGATACGCAAAAGCATAATTGCAGCCAAAAAAATTAACAATGCCTTAAATATATAAGGTAAATTAGGTAGATCGTCGAAAAAACCCATCATTTTTCTCATTCCTTTAAACTTTTTTGTTATTATTTGTTAAATGCATACCTTATATGTAGATAGCTTTAAAAACTAGATAATAACAAAAAAATTTCGTATTGGTGTTTTTTGAATAACCTAGATTTTAGAAAAGGCGTTTTTACTTTTTAGTAGAAAAGCTACAAGATAGCATATTAGAAAAAGCAGCCTTAAACGGGAGCTGAGCTATAAAAATCAGACAGTTAATTTACAAAATTTAAAATAATTATTGAAAAAAGCACCTCTTTTTAGAGCAATACCCTTGGTGTATACCTTTATAGCTGCATTTTTGAGGATAAAGCGTTTTTCCTAAACATATCGTGAGTAAAACTATTTCAGCTGGGTAGTATATGTTTAGGATGCTGTGCATTCATATTTAGCATATTCCCAATTAATAAACGAGGAAGTGAATAGATGACTCACAGTAACGAACGCAGTAACTATGATGGAAATGTAGAAGAAAGTGACAACAACCAAGTTGATAGCAATGCTAATCAAGGTACCAGTGAATTTGGTGAAGCAGCAGGAACTTTTACTGACGCTGTTGCGGGTGCTATGATAGGTGCTCCATTTGGACTCTTTGGTGCTGTTATAGGCGGTGTTTCAGGTGGTGTTATTGGTAATCAAATTGCTGAGACGGCTGAAGCAGATAACAATACACCCTCCAATAATCATGATGTGAGCAATAATATTAACGCTACGAATAAGGATTCCAAACAATAAAACTAAAAAATGTTAATATCTCGTTAACCTCCGATTATGAAGAACTGCTGCATGGGTTGCAAACGGGTGAAATGTCTAGAGGAAGAACTCAAAAATGGGTTCTTTTTTTTGATTATTATTTGCTCCAAGAACAGTTAACATAAAAAATATTTTTCATATATTTTACCTATCCATCACAGTTACTTAAATAAGATGAAATATTTAATCCCAGAAATAACGTTTAACCATATGGTGTGACGGGTAGTAAATAAATGAACAATCATAAAGGAGGAATGAGCATGAATGTTGCAGAGGTAATGACTACCAATGTTGATAGCTGTAGTCCAGATAGTACGTGTAAAGAGGTTGCCATGAAAATGAAAGAGCTGGATGTGGGGGCCGTTCCAATTTGTGATAATGAAAAATTAGTAGGAATCGTAACCGACCGTGATTTAGTCATAAAGGGATTTGTCAATGATCTATCGAGTGACTCCACGATTTCTGAATTAGTAACCGACAATGTGATAAAAGGAAACAAAGAAATGTCAGTGGAGGAAGCGGTAAACCTAATGTCCCAGCACCAAATTCGCCGTCTTCCTATTGTGGAAGATGACAAATTGGTTGGAATTGTCTCTCTTGGTGATCTAGCTGTTAATAATCAGTCGACTGATAAAGCTGGACATGCCCTAAAGAATATTTCAAATCCAGCCGAACCTAAACAATCAAACTTCTAATCAAAAGTCCAATGTCCATTATTAATATTGACCATAGTACGACGCCGATTTTCTATATAAGAAAATCGGCTTTTTTCTAACTTTTTAATTTATTCCCTTCATATGATGGAAATTCGCGAAAATATCTTTTCATTTTCTATTATAAATGATATTATTCCTATTAGTATAGTAGGGATTGCGGGTGTTTTAGGTTATGTCTTTGTATGAAAGATTACCTAGTGATTTTTTGATTCAATTCTATAATGAAGTGAAGAAAATGTGTTCAAATGGTTTAGTTTCTAAGAATATGTACTATGAATTAGGATTAATCATGGCAGCCGCCACAAAAAGAGGGATACAATTAGACAAGCCAAAGGATTTTGAACAAAACGTTAACTTCGACTTATTAATGGAATTAAACTATCATAATTGGATCATTAGGAAACCAACTAAATAAGCCACTGATAAAAATTAGTGGCTTATTCCATTTACCTACTTCGTAATGTGTGGATTGACCTTATTTAGATAGTTTTAAAAGTGTTAATTTTACTTATTTTAAATGAAATGAAATAAATTACGATATAAATCGGAAAAGAATAATAATTTTTCCAATTACCAGGTGTGTATAACCCAATCCATTCCATTAGTGGTTCTCCTATAAAAGAGATGAATGCTCCATATATAATCGCTTTAATAAAAGGATGGATGTCCGGTTTGAATTGGATAAAAAACATCGTTAATACTGGTAATAAACAAAAATCCCAAGGTATGTAACTAGGGATCGTAGGAATTACTTTTCCAGAATAATGCCATATCCCTAAAATCACACCTAAAAAGTCAAGCCAAGACGTAATAAACACCACAAAACTACCAACTAGTAGTAATCTTCCTTCACTCCCTTTTTTTCTAAAAAGGAACCAAATTAACCAAGGAGTAACTGCCAATACAATCGAAAGGTAAAAATCCCAGTGCAATAAAGTATTTTCTTTCCAAAACTCATAATATTCAACATTTATCTGATGAATTTGTTGATAAAGCTTATCTGTTGTCTTTATCTTATCTGAATCAAGTAATGGTTCCATTTTTCAAACACCTTTTTCAAATCATAGTATTTATTTTAGTCTATCCAATGTATGCTTGTTTCACTATCCTTCCGATCACCTTAAGAATGGAAAGGCATTACCCCTGCTTCAGTAATGCCCCTTTAGCCGTTAAGATAGCTTTTTTTTTCGCTATTCCATTCATTTTTACATTCAATTTTAATGATTTTACTAAGGTATTTTACTTAGAATCTTCTTATAAAAACTAATTGTGTTTAGCTTACGATCAAACTCCTGCTCCTTCTTGATAAGAATACGATTCCTCTAGAAGCTTTTCCCACTGTTCATATAAGGCATTAGCTATCTCATAGTCTTCGTATTCTAATGAAAGATCTTCCTCTAATTTCTCTTTTAAACGAGAGCACATTCCTTCCCAACCCTCTAAACTTGCATTATCAACATGTTTTGCCAATATCGGTTTCGTGCTATTCCAAGTTGAGTAAAGATTGTTACACCATTCCAATAAATCCTCTCGGTATTGGTTTAGTTCCTCCATATCAATATATTGCTCAGTTTCAGTCTCAATTTCCAAATCGACTTGGAATGCATTTGGTTCTAACTCTTCTTCCTCAAGTTGAATTTGTTCTTCCATATCAACACGGCTTACATAATTGACTTCAGATTCTTTCTGATCAAGATTTATTTCTTGATATAACAACTCCATTTGTTCAGATAAATTTTTAGCTGTTTCATGACACCATTCCAACAAATCGTGACGGTATTGTTTCTGTTCATTCACTTTAATCATTCCTCCACCGTATAAATTCATTACCTCATTCACCATTAAAAATGGTTATTTATCACCTATAAATTAACCACAATCTCATACTATGTTCTACGATTGTCCCACGAATAGACGATTACCCATAGACCAAACACCCTTTTTTCAGTAATTAAAGGGAGAGTCTATCCAATGTAGTCTATACCTTTAACAAGAACCAAAAAAAATCCCCTTCTTCATAGAAAGGGATTAACGGATTTAATTATCTTACTGCCGATGCAGCCATTCTTATATAAGTATGCCTTTTACCCCTAACTGTAATCGAAAGTGCTTGAATATTCTCAGGTAATGCCATACCAGAATATCCAGCATCCCCAATATGAAAAATATCAACTCCTGCTCTTTTGGAGCTTAAAGCGATAGCACGAATGGTTTCTTCATCTGCTCCTTCTTGGCTGGTGCCAATTGCAGCAAGGGTTAATGCCCCTTTAGCTTTAACATTTTCAATAGCTTCTGCAAGTGTTTCTTCACGAACTCCTGGAACCGTTCCTGGTGCCGGAAAAAGAATGACATCTGCTCCTGCTTCTGCAAAGCGAGAAAATGCATTGAGATCAAACACGTTTCCTGCTGTTCCAGCATTATGCATTTTGCCGGCTATGATCAGCCCTCCAAAATGTTTATTCGCCAATGTAATAGCCTGTTCAATTTTCTCATTGGTTACCCCTGATTTTGGGTTGCCAGTTAAACAAATAAAGTCACAGCCCAACTGCTTTGCCATCGTTAGAGATTTTTCAGTAGTAGTACGCCCTTCCGGCAATGAATGCAATTTTTCTAGGGCATTAGCCTGTGGATCAACAGGTTCAAGATTAATGCCCACTGGCAGGCCCGTTAGTTTTTTTATTTTTTGAATGATTTGTTCATCGATAACCGTGTCTGCCGCATTTGGTTGAAATATGCTGTATGACTCAATCCCATTTACAAAAGGGTTCAAACAATCGAACATGTTCAGTAAGATCATATCCGCACCAAATGCCTTCATTACTTCTGGGTTGGATACCTCTGGAAGTAACGGTTGAGAAGTCACTACCGTTTCAGCGATTATCGTTCTTCCTTCTGCGGCACGGATTGCCTGTTTTAATTCTTCTCTTCCCATTTGCCGAAAATCAGAACCTCTACAATCTAAAATTCTTTTCATCTCATTCACCTCTTATCTTTATTCTTTATTATGCTATCATAGTGTCTCTACAGAAGATAATTTTTACCAAAGTGGAAGCATATTTAAATATCGTCTACCTAAAAAAAGGTTATACAGAAAATCTGTATCACCTCCAATTCGAGCTTTCATATTTTGACGGCACTATTATTGATTTACTTCACTAATTTCTCATAAAAATTTAGTCTACTATTGGCATTCTCTTTTATGATAATATCAACGCCACTGTCCACAAATGGATCGACATTTTCTCCTTTTAACACTTTCATGGCGGTTTCAACACTTAAATAGCCCATATCATAAGGGTTTTGTGCCGTTGTACCGGGAAGCGTACCATCTGCGATTAACTTAACCATGTCTGCAAGACCATCCGGACCAATGACAGGAATCAAGAGCCCTTGTTCTTCTAACTCCTTGATGACAGGTAACGCAATCGTGTCGTGAGTGGTCATAACTCCCTTAATATCCGGCTGGTCCCGCATAAGCTTAGTGATCACACTTTGAATTTTCTTGGGATTATCCGGTATCCCGGTTTTTTTGTATGCGATATTGATTCCTGCATTTTGTAAGGAAATGGTAGCACCTTCAACCCGCTCCTTAAAAACGGAGAAAGACAAATCTCCTCCGATTATGGCAATCTTGTCGCCCGGCTGCAGCTGTGAGGCTAAGAAGGCTCCGGCTTTTTTACCCAAATCCAGATTATTGGTTCCGATATACGCTGTTTTGTTCTCAATCGGAATATTGGTATCCACTAATAAAATCGGAATATCCGTAAATGTTTCTAATGTCGGACCAACAGCTGATGAACTGTATGGAGCCGTTATGATTAGATCCGGCTTTTCTTTGTAAATGTTTTTCAATAATTCGACCTGTTGTTGTGGTATTGCTTCACTTGGAACCATCACTTTTCCATCGATTCCAAAATCCTTAAACCCTTTTTCTATACCAGCCTTCATAATGTTCCAATAGGGTGAGTCTGAGGCTTTTAACACAACGACTACCGTTGGTTTTTTATCGGCAAATGTAACCGATATAAAACCTAGAACGATAACAGTAAGGACAGTACCGACCACTACTATCATTTTCCATTTCCCTGTCACCGATTCATCCCCCTCTCTTCTGTGTTAAAAGAATGTACCTAAACAGTGGTTAAGCTGGGAATACGCTGAAATCGAACCGAGAAAGTAGTCCCCTGTTCACCGGTTTCAATTTCAATATCGGCGTCATGTCGTTTGGCCACACTGTAACAAATGGCTAACCCTAAACCGGTTCCTGTTTCCTTTGTGGTAAAGAAAGGTGTGCCTAATTTTGATAAGACTTCTGGGTTGATTCCCTCTCCTTCATCTTTAATTTGGAGAACCACTGTCTCTTTGTCTTGATAGGTTTTGACCGTTAGATTGCCATTGGAAATCATCGCATCCAATCCATTTAAGGCAATATTTAAGATGAGCTGGCGGATTTCTTTTTCGTCCAAGGAAATGTCGGGACATTCTCCTAAGTCAAGCGTAAGCTGCTTATTCGAACGTAATGCCTCTGCTTGAATAAGAGGAGATAAAGCCTCAATAATGGCGTTCAAGTTTTGCTTCTTTTTGACACTGATTTTATTTTTTGCTAGATTCAAAAATTCTGTAATAATCGAGTTTGCTCTTTCCAATTCCTCTAGCATTAAATCAATGATATCAGTAGATAATTTATCGGTTTTATTCCTTGTTAATTGTAAAAAGCCTTGAACGGTTGTCATCGGGTTTCTAATCTCGTGGGCTATACCCGCTGCCATCTCGCCGATTAAATTCAATCGGTCTAACCGATACATTTCATTCTCGAGATGTACCCTGTCCGTAATATCGTTCAATACAACCAGCATACATGGTTCTGAATGGATATCAATAAACTCCGTAGATAATAAACCTAATCGAACTTTCCCATTTTTCGTCTCATACCTAATTTTCTTGTTACTACTCTTTTTATTTAGATCTATATAGGTCTCCGTTACTTCATCCATAAAACTTTTACTATTTATTTTTTGATCAATCAATTCATCACAGCTATAACCGATATATTTAGTCCAACTGTCATTGACTTCAATAAAAGTTAGATCCTGCTGTGATAAAATCGCCATTAAGCAAGGACTGGATTCAAAGATTTTTCGAAACCTTTCCTGGGAACGGAACAGATGGTCGGCCATTCTTTTTCGTTCTTCAATTTCTTTGTGCAGTTTCTCATTTGCTTTGATTAGCTCAAGCGTCCGCTCTTCGACGACATGTTCCAAATTATGAAATCGTTGTTTTTTCACTTCTTCTATTTGCTTTCTTTCTGTTACATCTCGGATGGTACAAACAAAAATCTGTTCATCCTCAATAATGGTAGAGGCAATTAATAGATCCGCATAAAACCAGCTTTTATCCTTTCTACCAGCCACTATTTCTATAATCTTCCCAACCGATTGTCTCATTCTAGAAAGGAACGAGAGTGATGTATCAGCTAAAACTTCATCCTCCCATTTAGGAAAAAGCTTCAAAACGTGTTTTTCTACCAATTCCTTTGGCTGATAGCCAAACATGTTGATGATAGCTGGATTTACAGAAAGAATGGAACCTTGGTTATCAAACGTGATAATCGTATCGGTTATCGTTTCACTTATTGCCTTTGATAAAGCCTCTGTCCTACGTAAATTTAGGGTTGTTCTATCTAGCCTTTTATTAACTTTATTAAGCTCAAGTAAATGTCCCAGATCTGTTTTTATGATAGTTTCTTGATGATTTTGATGAATTTTGACAAACTGTTCAATTTTCTTTTTCAATGTTTCGGGCTGAAAGGGTTTAAAAATATAATCAATCGCACCGACGGAGTATCCTTGATGAACATGTTCCATTTCTTGACTAATCGCTGTAATAAAAATAATCGGGATATTTTTAGTTTTTTCACGCGCCTTTATCAGCTTAGCCGTATCAAAGCCATTAAGTCCCGGCATTTGGACGTCGAGTAAAATCACCGCAAAATCATATTGAAGCATGCATTTTAAGGCTTCTTTTCCTGAATGAGCACTAATAAGATTGTAGTTTGGTGAAGTGAGCACTGCTGCTAATGCCAGCAGGTTTTCTGGATGATCATCCACCATTAAAATATTCACCTTCTTGGAAGGTGTATTATTTAACTTTTCGATAGAGCCTTTCTGGTCCATCAAATTCTCCGTAACAGTCTTCATAACGTGTAAATTTAACCCCCTCTCTTTTTCCTAAGCCAAGAAAACCTGAGATGCTTAGACTTTCATATAATAATTGATGAACATCATTTTGAAGATTCTTATTAAAATAGATGAGAACGTTCCGGCAAATAATCATATCAAACTCGTTAAAAGAATGATCGGATACTACATTATGCTGGGCAAAAATCATATTTTTTTGAAGAAAGGGGTGAAAACAAACCTTATCATCAATGGCTTTATAATACTCAGAAAAGGCCTGTTTCCCTCCTGCCTCAATATAGTTTTTGGTATAGAGCTTCATCTCTTCTAACGGAAAGGTCCCCTGTTTGGCTTTTTCGAGAACATTCTTATTTATATCGGTTGCATAGATTCTTGTTTTCTCATAGACTCCTTCTTCATGCAAAAGGATGGCCATTGAATACACTTCCTCGCCTGAAGAACAGCCAACATGCCATATTTTGATCGATGGATACTCTTTTAGTAAAGGAATCACCTTGGTTCGAATATTCTTAAAAAAAGATGGATCCCGAAACATCTCTGTGACATTGATTGAAAAATCGGAAAGTAACTTTGCCATCACACTAGGTTCCCTAAGGATTTTTTCCTGCAGCGCAGATATACTCGATAGTCTCTCAATTTGAACGCGGTGGTTAATTCTTCTTTGGATAAAAGGAAAGGCGTAGTTTCTAAAATCATACCCATAATAGCGAAACATGGCCTCTAGTAATAATTCGATTTCTATTCTCTCGATTTCTTGTGCCTGTACGAGTTTACGAGATTCATGATTATTCACCTGTTCGATGGTCTAGCCCTCCTTCGTAAACAGCCAAACTTGCATTAACGAGAACAGCTGTTCTAAATTAATCGGTTTGCTAATATAATCGGTCGCTCCTGCCTCCAGGCATTCTTCTCTGCTGTGTTTCATCGCCTTTGCTGTAAGGGCAATAATCGGGATGGTTTCGAATATACTGATCTTACGAATCTGTTGGATAGCTTCAAACCCATCCATCTCTGGCATCATAATATCCATTAAAATTAGGTCAGTATTCGGATGCTCCTGTAAAACATCCAACGCCTCCCTTCCGTTTTCGGCAACCAAGATTTCCATATCATGATTTTCAAGTGCAATGGTTAAGGCATATACATTGCGGATATCATCATCGACGATGAGAACTTTCTTGTTTCTCAGTATGGATTTCCCATGTTTGATGAACGACTCTTCCTTTAAAACTTGAACATTTCTGTTTACTGAATCATCCGCTTCTAAACTGACCGCTGCTTCCATTCGAGCTGTCGAGATATCTACTAGTTTGTTATTCATTTCAAGGTTTGGCAAATATAACGTAAATGTGCTTCCATTCATCATTTCACTTGAAACTTCAATGTACCCACCCAATAGCTGAGCAAGTTCTCTGCAAATGGATAGACCTAATCCCGTACCGCCATATTTCCTGCTAGTCGTCCCATCTGCTTGTTTGAAAGCCTCAAAAATGGTCTCTTGTTTTTCTTTCTCAATTCCAATCCCCGTATCGATCACAGAAAAAGCAAACATGTGTTGGAACCCTTGTTCTTCGCCGCCATTACCGGTGATACTTTTCATTACACGACGGATTTGTAAGGAGACACTTCCACTTTCGGTGAATTTAAATGCATTGGCTAGAAGATTCTTCAGGATTTGCTGCAATCGTAGTTCATCCGTAAAGAACGTCATTGGCAATTCATTATCCAATTCGATTGAAAAATGAACTTTCTTCTTATTTGCGATCGGTGAGAATTGATTATAGATAAACTCTTTCAACTGATTCAATTCTACTTCCTTTGATATTACATCTAGTTTACCTGACTCTACTTTGGCTAAATCTAAAATATCATTGATTAAATTCAATAAATCATTACCGGAAGAGTGAATGGTTTTAATATATTCTTGCTGTTTAGATGTAAGGTTCCCTTCTCCATTTTCAGAGAGGATTTGTGCTAGAATGAGCAAACTATTTAGAGGGGTTCTTAGTTCATGTGACATATTAGCTAGAAACTCAGATTTATATTTTGAACTAATCTCCAGCTGCTGGGCTTTTTCTTCAAGCGCCGCACTGACCTCTTGTATTTCGAAATTCTTTTGTTTAGACGCTTCATACTGTTCCTCTAGTTTTTCATTTGTCGTCCTTAACTCCTCTTGCTGCATTTGGAGTTCTTCTGATTGAGCTTGGAGTTCTTCTGTCAGTGCTTGTGATTCTTGCAATAATTGTTCAACCTTCATGTGGTTCATAATACTATTAATCTTAATACCTAAATTATTATTTACTTTTTCTAGCAGTTTAATATGTAATGGAGTTAACGTCTCAAAAGAAGCAATTTCAATTACCGCTAATACCTGTTCTTCAAATAATACAGGTAAAATCATAATCGAATGAGGAGAAGCTTCTCCTAGACCTGAACCGAGCTTTAGATAATCGTCGGGAACATGGTTTAAATGGATGGGGCGCTTTAATAGTGCGCATTGCCCAATTAATCCCTCGCCTAGACGAAATTGCTTTCGGTCTTCTTCCCCACTTAAAGAGGCATAGGAAGACATCCTTGTTAAATACTGGTCACTTTTTGTAACTTCCTTTAAATAGAAGACTCCGTAGCTCGCTCCAACCATAGGAACCAGCTTTGTGATGAGCATATTGGCTAGCATTTGCACATTTTCTATTTCCGGGTACAGTGTAGCGATTTCTGCAATCTTTGTATTCAGCCAACTCAGCTCTTCTGCTTCTTCTTTTAATTGTTTCTCGTTTTTGCTATGTTTCTCAAGAGCTTTTGCCATTTTATTAAAGGCGACAGCGATTTCACTCAGTTCCCCTTTTGAGGTAATCTCAATCCGTGGTAGGGTATCAAAATCACTGGCCGTTGCCTGTTTCATCACGTCAGTTACCTTGTTAAGGTTGTTACTGGTGCTTTTTATAATCCAGATCGCAAAGCCGATCCCAATCAACAAGCCGATTACAAGATAGATATAAATATTTTCAACTGCCCACGTATAAGTATCCTTTGAACGTAAGAGTTCATTCTTCATCCCTTGTTCTTGTAAGCCATGAAGCAGTTCTGCAAGTTGAACCATCCGCTGACTGAATTGCTCGATTTCAGCTAAAAAATCAGGAGCAAGTTCAGCATTAGGATTCATTCTTCTCTCTACCAACGCTTGCTGGCCCATACTTCGATAAGAATCTTGTAAGATTTTAAGTTTACCAATAAGTTCCTGAGATTTGTCTTGGGTGTCTTTTTTCTCTAATAAATTAATCGCAACTTGTAAATTTGAATTGGAGCTTTCCCATGTATTTAATAGATCTGCATTGATTTTCCCTCCGCGATCCTTCAACATTGTAGTTAAAACGCTTGATGTGACTGACACCTCTTCTTTAATCGTGGAAGCAACTTCGATTCTCTCATTTAAATCACTAATAACGACATTCATTTTAACAGTCGATTGTTCGAGCATGTTCATTAATATCATGACAATAATGGTTATAAACAAAAGTAATGATCCTATGCTCGCATACAGCTTCGTTCGAAATCTCATAATGCCTCCTATTATACGCTATTATTCAATGAGTTATATTGATAGATTCCTTAATCGATAAACTAGTAAAAATTTTCTTATTTTTAATGATACTTTATAATCCTTATTATCGTCTATATGATATTTTACTAAGTTAGAAAGTTGTACTTGGTAAAATTCGCTCCAACAAAAAATGCCCACAAAAATGATTTGTGGGCTTTTTACATCCTATGATTTAACCGGCATTCCTTACTGGTGTTTGCTAGATTTTTTCCGTTTCCTGCGATAAGTCTTTGTATTCATCTTTCAACGATCTCTTTAATAATTTTCCGGCTGATGTAGTCGGCAGGCTTGTTCTAAACACCACATACTTTGGCGTTTTGTAGCCGGATAATTTATGGCGGCAATATTCAATGATCTCCTCTTTTGTAAGAGTCGATTCACTTTTTAATACGACTGCTGCCGCTACAGCTTCACCCCAGCGTGGGTCTGGTACACCGAAAACGGCACATTGCATAATTTCCGAATGCTGGCTGAGGACATTTTCAATCTCTTGACTGGAAACATTCTCGCCTCCAGTTTTGACTATATCTTTTTTCCGGTCAGCAAAATAATAGTTACCATCCTTGTCTCGGATGAGAACATCACCTGTATAGTACCAGCCATCGCGAAATGCTTTCCGATTGGCTTCTTCGTTATGATAATATCCCTTCACCACAACTGGACCACGTGCAATTTGTTCACCGGGTTCACCGTCAGGAACTTCGTTTCCATACTCATCAACAAGTTTTATTTCACTGCCAGTATGCGTGACGCTTCCAACATATCTTCCGTCTCCATTTGGAACTTCATCCCATGTCTTAAACCAGCCTCCCGTTAAAGGAGAGGCAGTGGATTCACTGGAACCTTGTATGGTAAAAAATTTCGCCTCAGGTGCAATTCGATTCCATCCATCGACCATACTCTTGGGAATAGTACTAGACCAAGTAATAAGTTTGCGGAGAGAAGCGAAATCATAATCACCTGCAACATTAAGAATGCCCAAATATAATGTTGGAGGCAAGGCAGTAAATGTTATTTTATGTTTGTCCATTAACATGGCCATCTGTGAAGGAATTGGGATTTCTGTCATGACAATGGTTAACCCCACCATATGGCTATGCATCATAAACGTAAAGCCAGCCATATGTATTAATGGAAGAGACAGCAGCAAACTATCCTCCGGTTGAAATGCTCCCGCTGCCAAGTATGCATAATTGGAATGAAAGAAATTCCGATGGGTGACCATTACACCTTTTGGTAATGACTCTGTTCCACTTGTGTAAAATAATCCTGCAACATCTTCATCATCGATTTCCACTTCCACTTCAGTGGTTTTACCTGATACAAGTTGGTTGAAATCGACCCAGCCTTCTGGTATTTCATTTGTTCGGAAACAAGCAAATTTTTGAATGCTGGATAATTCCTTAGCAATGGATTTAACACCCTCCATATTTATGCCGTCTACAAAAAACATTTTAGCCTGCGAAAAATTAATCAATTGACTTATTTCTTGGGGTTTTAACATAAAATTCACTGGGGTAATCCATGCGCCAATTTTCAAAAGGGCATACGATAAAATAACGATTTCTGGACTATTCCGGCTAATGACGGCAATTCGGTCCCCTTTTTCTACTCCCATTTGTACTAACGAATGTGCGGTCTGGTTTACCTTTTCGTCCAATTCGTTATAAGTGAAAGTGCTTTGGTCCGCATCAGAATTATAGTAAATTAATGCTGGTTTTGTTGGATAACGATAACTTGCCCTTTTCAATCCATCACCAATGATTGCCCGCGTTTTTAAATTGGTTAATATCCCCATCCTAGTCCCCCCTTAATTTAGCTGACTTGATTTCCACTTCCTATATATAAGAGCTCATATTTCTTGACGATTTCCTTTTTATTAAATTTCCCTACACTCGTTTTTGGAATTTCCTCAACATAAAGAATCTGATCTGGTAATTGCCACTTGGCAAAATGGACATATAATAATTCTTCAAATTCCTCTAACGGTACTGTTTTATTGTTTTTAGTGACAACCAGAGCAAGTGGTCGTTCCTGCCATTTTTCATGAGGAATGCCCACCACTACTGCCTCAAGAACGTCGGGGTGTCCCATTAAGGCATTTTCCATATCAATGGAAGATATCCATTCTCCTCCACTCTTAATAACATCTTTAATTCGGTCGACAATTTTCAAATAACCATTTTCATCAATTGTACCAGCATCCCCGCTTCTCCAATACCCATCACGGAAATTGCTTTCTGTACCTGGTGCATGATGATAAGCACCCGTAATCCATGGACCTTTTAAGCAAACCTCACCAACTGACTTACCATCGCGTGGGACTTCCTCACCTGTATTAGGGTCACATAATTTAATATCGATTCCAGGTACCGGCATTCCTTGTTTCCGCCTTAAATCCCATTTTTCATCTTCAGTGATTTTATTAAGTAAATTTGGATTAAGTTGATAATTGATTGCCACCAATGGTGTTGTTTCTGTTGCACCATAGGCGTGAATGATTTCTGCTCCCGTTAATTCTTTGAATCCTCTCATCATGGAGACAGGTGGTTCCGTTGCCCCTGATAAAAACCTTGCCTTGCTTAAATCAGGCTTTTTCTCAAGTGTCCGAATATAATGAAGCATTGGCAGGAAAATCGCCGGTGATCCCCCAGCAAATGTCACATTTTCTTCTATCATTAGATCTACTAGAGGCGAAGTATCTTCCGCCGCATACCTGCCTGGCAATACGATTTTGGCGCCCATCATCGCAGCGACATGGACGAACCCCCATGATTGGCCATGAAACATCGGTACAATGACAAGTAAACAATCATGACTGTTTGCTCCAATAAGAGCAGCAGCCTCCATCGTGTGCAAGTAGATATTCCGATGCGAATAATAGACACCTTTAGGTCTGCCAGTTGTTCCAGACGTATAACAGGCACTATATGCTGTCGTTTCATCAATCATCGGCCAGTCATAATCTGCACTCTCCGTCTGAATACATTCCTCATAGTGGTAGATAGGCGATAAGCTGGTTTTTATTTCCGCTAGTGGCTTATCACTCATTACAATGAAGCCTTCAACGGTTGTTAAATATGGTGCAATGGCTTCAGCTACTGGCAAAAGAGATTCATCGACAAAAATATATTTCGCTTCACTATGATTCGTTACATAAGATAGGTCGTCTGCTGAAATGCGTAAATTCATCTGAAGGAGAGTTGCTCCTTTACCAGGAATCGCAAAATACAATTCAAAATGCCTCTTAGAGTTCCAGTCTAATACACCAATTTTGTCACCTGGTTTGACTCCTAGTTTTTCTAGGAAATTAGCCATTTTAGCCATACGGGTGAACGCTTCCTTGTACGTATAACGATGGATTTGATTATTACTTCGATAGACGATCTCCCGATCAGGATAATTCCTAACAGCATGGCGAATCATTGTCGTTGTATTTAATTGATAATCATTCATAGAGGTTGATGGGCATCCTTTTACCATTCTCACCATAAATATTCCTCTTTTCATTATTATATAATATTCCGAAAATATGATATATCAGGAATATTCCGTCTCTTTACTCTAGTTTTCGATACTAGTAACCTTGAAATCTAGCTTCACGTTTTTCTGCAAAGGCTCTTCTTCCTTCTGAAAAATCTCGTGTTTGGAAAATGAGAGATTGGCCGTAGGCTTCCAATTCTAAGATTTCTTCTAAGGTAGCATGAGAGGCTTGATGCATAATTCGTTTTGCCATTCCTAAGGCCTTCATTGGTCCATTTGCTAATTGTTGTGCAAGTTCTCTTCCCTTTTCAATTACCTTCCCATTTGCAACCACTTCATTGATTAATCCGTAATGGAAAGCAGTTTCGGCATTCAATATTTTCCCAGTAAAAACCAATTCTGCTGCCCGGTGCATTCCTACTTTTTGCGGAAGGAAGTACAACCCTCCCAAATCTGGAATAGCCCCCACCTTTGCGAAGATCTCCGAAAAGACAGCGCTTTCATCCGCAACAATTAAATCGCAGGCAAAAGCTAAGTTACATCCTGCTCCAACAGCTGATCCGTGTACGGCTGCAATTACCGGTTTTTCCATATGATATAGATCAATGATTGCTTCATGAGCTTTTTGTAAGAATTCTTTCACTTCGATAGGATTGGAGGGATCGATTCCAAAATCCTTCAGGTCGCCGCCAGCACAAAATCCTCTTCCATTCCCATAAAGTAAAACAGAGCGGACTGCCGGATTCTGCTTTGCCTCTCTTACTGCATCTGCTAATGCGGTGATTAATTCCAAATTCAATGCATTAAGCTGATTAGGGCGATTTAGTTCAATTTCAAAAACACCTTCATTTAGGAATGTGTTGATAACCTGCACTTTTTCCACTCCTTCTTCTAACGCTTCTTACTTATTTAGCCGCGTAATTCGGGTTTACGTTGTTGATGGTTTCCCGAAGCCTGAATTTCAACAATTTTCCTGAAGCATTTCGAGGCAGTTCATCTTTAAAGATTACTTTTCTCGGTATTTTATAAGCAGATAAATGTCTTCTGCAAAACGCTTCTAACTCTGTTTGATCTATCGTTTTCCCTGTTTTTCGCACAATCACAGCCGTTACTACTTCTCCCCATTCAGGATCAGGTGACCCGATGATCGCAACATCTTGGATTTGTGGATGTGAATGTAAAACGTTCTCAACCTCCACGGAATAAACGTTTTCCCCGCCTGTTATAATCATGTCCTTACTTCTGTCAACAATATATACATAACCATCCTCATCTTTTATGCCTAAATCACCCGTATGCAGCCACCCATCCCGAATCGTTTCTGCTGTTTCCTTCGGTTTTTTATAATACTCTTTCATGATTGTCCGACCTTTAAAAGTGAGTTCCCCTACTTCACCTGGTTTTGTTTCCTGCCCATTAGGAGCGACTAATTTCACTTCATTTAAAAACAGTGCATTTTTTCCGGCTGAACCGACTTTTGTTTGATGGTCTTCGGGTGATAAATAAATACCTGAAGGACCTGCTTCTGTTAATCCACATAAACTATAAAAATTTTGTGACTTAAAAAATGACATACACGCTTTCACTTGATCACCTGACATAGGTGCGGCGCCGTAAAGAAAACGTTTAATGGAAGAAACGTCATATTGATCTTTATCAGGGAATTGCAGTAAAAACATATACATGGTCGGCACAGCAAAAAAAGTAGATATTTTATATTTCTCGATATCCCGGAAAATGGCAGTAGGATTAAATTCACGGTGAATCACGTTGGAAGCACCTATGAATAAACTGCTTGTTAAACAAATGACCAATTGTGCCGCATGAAAAAGCGGTGCTATATGGATAAATTTTTCCTCAGAATGATACCCTAATGTCCCCATCAAGGACACAATCACATTGGTAACTCGTTGATGATCAAAAACTGCACCCTTTGGATTACCTGTTGTTCCCGATGTATATAAAATATGAAGATCATCTGTGTTTTTTATTTCAATCGGTGGCTCATCATCTTTATCAGATAGGACAGCCTCAATGGACAAATTTCCAATGATGGTAGGTTTTTCAACCGTAATCACTTGTCGAACATGCGAAATTCCACTTTTGGCTTCTTGAACAAGTGCTTCATACTCTTGATCACAAATGACAAGTACACTGTCAGATTGGTCTAAAATATAACTCACTTCTCGTTCAACTAAACGAAAGTTCATGGGTACAATTACTGCACCAATTTTGGCACATGCATAATAGGCAATGGCAAAGGAATCTGAGTTTTTCATCATTAGAGCAATTTTTTCTCCCTTTTTCACACCTTGAATTAGTAGACCATTCGCAAATCGGTTCACAAGTTTATTAAATTCACTGTACGTATACGATCGATTTTCAAAAGTAAGTGCCATTTTCTCTGGGTGTCTTGACGTGTTTTGAACCAAAGTATTTACAATATTCATCCCTTCACGCCTCCACTTATAAAAAAATTATTAGATCTTTTGATATACAGTGACAACACATGCCCCGCCAAGTCCTAAATTATGTTGAAGCGCCGTACGTGCTCCTTCTACTTGTCTCTGCCCCGCCTGCCCGCGCAAATGCCAAACCAATTCTGTACATTGAGC
Organism: Neobacillus niacini NBRC 15566; assembly: GCF_001591505.1. Classification (GTDB taxonomy): domain Bacteria; phylum Bacillota; class Bacilli; order Bacillales; family Cytobacillaceae; genus Neobacillus; species Neobacillus niacini. Next base: position 56,972 of record NZ_BCVA01000007.1, on the reverse strand, counting down.
CAAACCTGTGGCACCAAGCGGATGTCCTTTTGACATTAATCCGCCAGAAGGATTGATAACGTATTTTCCTCCATACGTATTATCCTCGTCATTAATAAATTTCTCAGCTTCTCCAACACCACAAAGTCCCAATGCCTCATAAGTAATCACTTCATTTGGGGTAAAGCAATCGTGAAGCTCTATTACATCCACATCTTCTGGACCGATACCCGCTTTTTCATAAACCTGTTTCGCAGCACGAGCTGTCATCCCGCTGCCAACCAAGCGTAGATTATCTTGATAGCTTTCCGGTGTATCGGTGGTCATCGATTGAGCAACGATTTTAACTCCATGATTGATACTATGTTTTTTTGCAAAAGAATCACTGCAAACAATCACCGCTGCTGCCCCACATGTAGGAGGACACGCCATAAACCTAGTCAGTCCTGGGTAGATCACGGGAGAATTCATGACCTCATCTAAATGGAGCTCTTTTGTAAACAGAGAATAAGGATTATGAACAGCATGTTTCCTCGATTTAACAGCTACCTTCCCGAAAATATCAGGATTGGCATCATATTTTTTCAAGTATTCCAATCCTGCTGCCCCAAAAACTTTTAAGGCAACAGGTCCATCCGGTAATTCTGGGTTTAATTCCTCAAAACGGTTATATATCCATTGGAATGGCGAGGTTCGGTCACTCCAATTTTCTCCTAAGGCACCCGGCTTCATTTCTTCAAATCCAAAGGCCAAGACACATTCTGCTCCTCCTGATTCCACCGCTTGCCGTGCCATATAAAGGGCAGTAGAACCAGAAGAACAATTATTATTGAGATTTATAATTGGTATTCCTGTCATTCCCACTTGATAAAGGGCCGTTTGACCACAGGTGCTGTCGCCATAAACATAGCTGGAATAAGCCTGGTCCACTTGAGATAAATCAATTCCTGAGTCTTTTAGGGCACCAGTGATTGCCTTTTGTGCCATGTTTTCATATGGTTCATTTTTACCTGGCTTCTCAAACTTCACCATCGAGACACCAATCACATTTGCTTGACTTGTCACACCATTACCTCCTTCATTCGTTTTAAAGTTGCTAGATTTTAACGAGGGGACATCCGAATTCCGCCATCTAAACGAATCACTTCCCCATTCAAATATTCATGTTCCATCATAAACGTCGCTAACTCCGCATATTCAGATGGGTGCCCTAATCGCTTTGGAAATTCCACACTGCTCGCTAACTTCTCAATCACTTTTTCAGGTAATGTATTGGCCATAGGTGTCATAAATAAACCAGGAGCGATTGTGTTGACACGAATGCCAAATCCCGATAAATCCCTTGAAACAGGTAACGTCATTCCAGCCACGCCTGCTTTACTTGCACCGTATGCCGCCTGCCCCATTTGACCATCAAAGGCTGCCACCGAAGCAGTATTGATAATAACGCCTCTTTCACCAGATTCAGTGAGTGGTTCATTATTTTTCATTTCATTCGCGGCTAGTCTTAATACATTAAAGGTACCGATTAAGTTAATCCCTACGACCTTATTAAAATCCTCAAGCGGTAACACACCTTTTTTTCCAATCGTTTTCCCTGGTGTACCAACACCTGCGCAGTTTACACAGATATGAATGGCTCCAAACGCATCAATGGTTTGGTTGATACCCTTCTGAACAGATTCTTCATCGGCCACATTCACTAATGCATACTGCACATTCTCACCTAATTGGTCGACTGCTTCCTTTGCTTTCGCTTCGTTTAAATCAAAGATGACAACCTTAGCACCCTTCTCTACTAATCTTGTTACGGTCGCTAATCCCAAACCTGACGCTCCACCAGTTACCACTGCTACTTTATCTTGTAAATTCATACTCTTAAATCTCCTTTACTTTTTAGTTGTTTTCCAAATACTCCTTTATCTGCAAGTACCTCAATTGCCTGCGAATCCAAACCAATCTCTGTTAAAATTTCACCCGTATGTGTTCCTGTTGGCACACCTGTAAATCGATATTCTGGAGGCTGAGTTGAAAATTTAATAGGTAAGGCAATCTGCTTTTGGGTACCCCCTTTTGGCTTCGGTACTGAAACCACCATGTTCCTTCCCTGTATTTGCGGATGATTTACTGCTTCCGAAAATTTCAACACCGGTTCCACGCAGCCATCAAAATCATCCCCAATAATGGTCAGCCATTCCTCAAACGATTTCTGTTTAATCGCCTCTGTTAGGATTCTTTTAAACTCTTGTTGTTCCTCCAGTTTCTGACTGCTGCTAAGTTTTACTAGATTAGGATCTCCAATTAATTGACATAATCTTGCTTGAAATTGGGGTTCCAGACTGCCAACGGATAAATAGCGATGATCCAGCGTTTCATAGTAATCATAAAAGGATCCGCCATTTAGCAGCTCTGATTCGGGTTCAGGTTCTCTTCCTCCGGCTAAATAGCCAGTTCCATACATGGCATTTAAGGAAAATACGGCATCCGTCATGCTGATATCAATGTACTGGCCTTCACCTGTTTTTTCGCGGTGATATACTGCAGAGAGTATCCCAATGACGGATGGCAATGAGCCTCCTGCTAGATCGGCAACCTGAATTCCCGCAGGAACAGGGGCTTCATTTTTCCTAGAGGAGTAGCTAGCTGCACCTGCTATAGCTAAATAGTTATTATCATGTCCTGCCCGATTGCGCAGTGGTCCTGTTTGTCCATATCCCGTAATGGAGCAATAAATCATCCTTGGATTGACTTCCTTCAGCTTTTCATAACCAATCCCTAATTTATCCATGACGCCGGGGCGAAACTGCTCAACAACAATGTCATATTCCTGTATTAATTGATAGATGATTTCTCTTGATTCACTTTGCTTTAAGTCTAGGGCAAGTGACCGCTTGGAGCGTTGCAGCTGTCCAAACAACGCCGAAACCCCTCCATCCATGGGCGGCAGGTGTTTTGCTAAATCCACACGATCAGGTGATTCCACTTTAATCACTTCCGCTCCCATATCGGCCAACATCATCGTTGCAAATGGTCCTGGTAAAAGCGTCGTAAAATCCAATACTTTCAATCCGTTCAAGATTCCCATATTCAATCCTCCTTTCTTATTTTCCTAATACATCTTTACTAATGATTTCCTTCATAATTTCAGACGTCCCGCCATAAATTCGCTGTACCCTTGCATCGGTGAAGGCTCTTGATATCGGGTATTCTTCCATATAACCGTAACCGCCAAACAATTGTAGACAGCCATCGGCAATTCTGCCTTGAGCTTCTGTAGTTGATAATTTCGCGATACTAGCATCAACTGTTGACAATTGGTTTCTCTCTAACAAAGCCAGACATTGATTCACATAGGCACGATTCACTTTTGCTTCTGTTGTCATTTCGGCGATTTTGTGGCGAATCACTTGCAGCTGGCTTAATGGTTTTCCAAAGACCTCCCTTTCGTGTATGTATTGAATCGTCAATTCTAATGCACCCTCCATTGCTCCACATGCCCCTACTGCAAGAGTCGTCCGTTCACGGGGTAATTCACGCATTAAGGTTATAAATCCATTGTCAAGCTCACCTAATATTTGACGGTGGTCCGCTCTAACCTCTTCTAAAAATAATTCAGACGTATCTGCAGAGTGTAGTCCAATTTTCTTTAATTTCTTTCCTTTCGTTAGGCCTTTACTGTCCCCATCAACGATAAAGAGTGTTGTCCCTTTTGAAGCAGGAAGTGCTTGGTTCGTCTTCGCCACAACAATCACAAAATCAAAATTCTGGCCATTCGAAATAAATGTTTTGGAACCATTGATCACATATTCACCCGTAGATGTATTTTTGACTGCCGTTGTTTTTATTCCTTGAAGGTCGCTCCCAGCACCTGGCTCTGTCATCGCAATGGCCCCTATAAAGTCACCGGAAACCATTTTCGGTAAATAGTGGGTTTTCTGTTCCTCTGAACCCGCATTAAGGATGTAATGGGCGACAATATTAGAATGGACAGCTAAATTTCCTGAGACGGAACTGAATCCTAGTCGGCTGAATTCATCTACAATACTCATGGCAAAATGTAAGGGGGCTCCTAGTCCGCCATATTGCTCAGGAAGATCCACACAAAGGAACCCAGCTTCCCCAAGCTTTTTCCAAAGTGATCTTGGAATGATTCCATCTTCTTCCCACTGGCTGTAATATGGTTCGATTTCCTTTTTCGCAAAGGCTTCAATTGTTTTTTTAAATAGTGTAATTTCTTCTTCAATTGCTACTGAGTGAGTCATCCTTTCTCCTCCTGTTCAAGTTTTCTATCAATATCTAATGCAATTTCTATGCCATGTATTAAATGTTATTAAATCGACCGTTTTTTCTTCCATGTGTAAAGTATTGTTAACAAAAAATTGTAAATTGTAAATTGTAAAAGTATTAACAACCTTCTGTTAACATTTTAGATTTTCCTGTTATAATGAGAGTTAAAAAAGGGCTGATGAAATTGTTCATTTCCGATCTCATGACAACAGATTTTTTATGTTGCACGAAAGATCAGACATTAAAAGACGTCCACTCCATGTTTACCAAAACACACTCCCATATACTTCCTGTAGTAGATGAATCTAATAAACTAATTGGAATTATTACGAAGAATAAGATTTTTCAACTCCTCATCACGATTTCATCCTTTGATACAACTATCGATCCATACTATACCCCTAACCCTATCTATCTTCATCCAAATGATAGTGTAGAGGATACTAGGCGCCTGCTTTTAAAACATAATGTTGGACATGCACCGGTTTTAAATAATGAAATGGAACCCGTGGGTGTGGTTTCTACTAAACAACTACTGTCATCCTATAATATTGTTTACAATCAATTATCTTCTGTTCTCGAGATCGCCTATGACGCGATTATCCTAGTGAATAAAAAAGCTGAGATTACAATGATTAATAAAGGTTTTACCGACTTATTTGGTTTAAATGTTAAAGATGTATTACATAGACGTACCACCGATTTATTCCCTGAGTTGGATATTGAAAGTGTCATAAAAAACGGGATTAGCATTCACAATTCACCGCAAATTATCGAAGGTTATCAATCTCTCATTTCGATTCTGCCGATTAAAGAAAACGGTGAAGTCATTAGTGCCATTTGTAAAGTGACTTTTCGCGGATTAACTCAGTTACATGAAGCCTTAACGAAAGTAAAAAAGCTTGAAAAACAGATTTCTTACTATCAAAATGAAATCCATGAAATGAAAGGGACAAAATATACATTTTTCGATATTGCTGGGGAATCCGAGGCTTTACGGAAAGTGAAGCATGAGGCAAATTTAGCTTCTAAAAGCATGTCTACCGTATTAATTATTGGGGAAAGCGGGACGGGTAAAGAGTTATTTGCCCAAGGAATTCACGCTGCCTCAGGACAAACCGGTTCCTTTGTTCAAGTCAATTGTGCAGCAATCCCACCAGAACTCCTTGAATCTGAATTTTTTGGCTATGCGGATGGAGCCTTTACTGGTGCCAAAAAAGGCGGCATGAAGGGCAAATTTGAACTTGCACAAAATGGGACTATCTTTTTGGATGAAATTGGGGATATGTCGCTCCCTCTTCAGACAAAGATCCTACGCGTTCTACAAGAAAAAGAATTTCAGCCAATTGGCAGTTCAAAAACAATTCATTTAAGTACGAAAATTATCGCTGCCACGAATCAGAATATTGAACAATTAGTTGCGGAAGGAAAGTTTAGAGAAGACTTATACTATCGATTAAATATCATGCGTTTAAATATACCGCCTTTAAGAGAAAGAATGGAAGATTTACCTGATGTCATTCATACGATTATTAGACGTTTGAACCAAAGTGGATTTTACATTAAGGGTGTTACCCATTCTGCTGTAACAAAACTAATGAAGCATTCATGGCCGGGTAACGTGAGAGAATTGCAAAATGTTCTAGAACGAGCAGCAAATTTAAAAACGGGGGACTATATTGATGGAGACGAGATTCCTACATTCGATTCTTTCACTCAGGAAGTACTTGTTTCTCAACCAACACTCTCCACCTATAAAGATAGAATGGTTACCACTGAAAAAGATATGATCCTCTCAGCCTTAAAGGATGCAAAAGGTAATAAAACCAAAGCTAGTGAAATTCTTGGAATCAGCCGTCCATGGCTCTATGCGAAAATGAAAAAATATCAATTGAACGAAACTATTTAATTACCAAACTATGCATATGGCTCAAACATGGAAAGTGAGGCTGAGCATTCATTCGTTTAGCCTTACCTTTTACTGGGATTGTTCCCATAAAACATGCTTCCCCAATTACGGGAACAATCTGATCAGGATTGTTCCCGTAATACTAGATTCCCCTAATTACGAGAACAATCAGATTAAAACCCTTTAAAATTTGGTTTTCTTTTTTCTGCAAATGCTGCTAAACCTTCATGGAAATCATATGACCGTGTGTGATTCTTTAGGGCCAATAACTCTTGTCTTAAAGCAATTTCAAGTGGTTGTTCTTGTCCATCATTTGCCAGACTTTTCATTTCTCTTAATACAAGCGGACTCTTCGCTGAAATCTTGTCTGCTATTTCCTGTACGACTCTCTCCAAGTCTTCTGCTGGAACCACCTCATTTACCAATCCATATTCCTTCATTTGCTGAGCTGGAATAAAGTCACCGGTAAATAACAAATATTTTGCCCGATTCATCCCTATTTTTCGTGGCAGCCTTACAGCCCCGCCACCTCCAGGCAGCACGCCAAAATTAGCGTGGGCGTCGCCAATCTTTGCTTTTTCGGAGGCAATAATAATATCTGCCGTCATCGCAATTTCCAAGCCGCCTGCCAATGTAATCCCATTTAAAGCAGCGATTAATGGCTTAGATAAATCATTTAACACTTCAAAAATTCCCCCTGCTAAATCTAGCAAGCCCTTTTGCCCATCTGGCTTTTTTTCTAAATCCCCAAGTAGTTCTTTCAAATCTGCTCCTGCACAAAACGCTTTCTCTTTGCCCGATAAAACAATCACTCGGACTGAATCATCTTGTTCAACCTCTTTTAGAACTGCCGACAATTCTTTCAACAAAGTGATAGATATAGAATTCATATCGTCTGGTCGATTCAAATAAATCCAAGCTGTTTGATTTCTTCTTTCAAGAATAATTGTTTGATACGCCACTGTTAACCCTCACCCTTCTACTGATTATTTTGATACTAGTGCAGAGATTTCTGCTTGCAGTACTTGTTCGCCATTATTTTTATAACTTGATAGTAATAAAGTTACTTCACCAGCTCCTTTTCTTTCTTCCTTTTTTATCACTTCAGCCGTGACATAAAGGACATCCTCTGGATACACTGGTTTCGTAAATTTAAGATTATTGACCCCTGTACCAGCGATGACATCCTCACCCAAAACTCCGGTCTCGACCCATAATTTAAATGAAAGACTTAATGTATGCAGCCCTGATGCGATAATGCCTTTAAATCTGCTCTGTTTTGCCTTTTCTTCATCAATATGCATGTACTGTGGGTCAAATTGGCTGGCAAATGTCATAATTTCATTCTTACCCACTTTATAAGACAATGTTTCAAACTTCTGCCCAATGGATAACTCTTTAAATTTCATATCATCACCTCATACCTTAGGAATGCAACTTTCGTGCCAACCCCTATCACCTATCCTATCTGTTTTTTTATTTACACAATAAAAAACCTGTAAAGTATTGTTAACAATTTATGTTTACAATACTTTACAGGTTGTAACGATATCATTTTCTGACCATTGAATTTAGGTATTGTTGCACATACAAAAAACAGGTTGCTTAAAAAAGTAAATTTATTTATCTCTTCACTTCAGAGCGTTAAGTGCGACCTTGGCAGCCTCTGCAATAAGCGTATTGTTATAGGTAGCATTCTGTGTATCGCGGCTAGATAGAACTGCGATGACAATGGGAGCTCTATTCGGCGGCCAAACAATCGCAATGTCATTCCGCGTTCCATAGCTTCCCGCACCACTCTTGTCAGCGACTTCCCAACCTGTTGGTGCACCAGAACGGATCAATGCATCTCCAGTGGCATTTCCCCGCATCCAATCTGTCAGGATCTTACGTTTTTCAGTAGGGAGCAAGTCGCTGACTGCGAAAGCCTTGAGGCTCGTAGCAAGAGATTTTGGTGTGCTTGTGTCACGTGTATCTCCAGGAATAGCTGAGTTCAAATCAGTTTCGTAGCGATCAGCCTCGGTAACCTTATCGCCAATCTGCCTCAGTGCTGTTTCAAATCCCTCAGGGCCTCCTAGTTTCTCTAATAAAAGGTTCCCGGCGGTGTTGTCGCTATATCGGACAGCAGCCTCGATAACTTCCCCAAGAGTCATCCCAGTATCTACGTGAAGCTCTGTCACGGGTGAATACGAAACGATGTCCTCGCTGTTGTAAGTGACTAACTCCTCGAGTTGATCAATTGAGTACTGCTGCAGCAATGCACCCGCTGCAAGTGCTTTGTAAGTAGATGCGTAAGCGAACCGCTCATGAGACCGATAGGAAACGGTCTGGTTTGTGCCTGTATCGATAGCGTATACCCCAAGCCGGGCGTCAAATTTGCTCTCGAGTTCTCCAAACTCACGATGTATATGGGGTGCTAGTGTTTTCGTGACTGCCTTTTCGGGCTTCCCCGAAAGTTTATTGGTGGCGGACCAGCCGCCGAGCGATACAATTGCAACCACTAGCACAAGCAGGGCATGTATAAAGTTATTCATACTGAAAATATTATGTGTTTTCCTCAAGATCTTAACCTCTTTCTATTAATAATAGATGTACAGATAATAGAATAAGTGGGTTTAATCATTATGTATTGATTAACACCGTCTGCTATTAACAAACTGATTCTAAAAATTTTGGATTACTTTGAATTCAATTCCATTTTTATGCAACGAAAAATTTATTCCGTTTGCAAATTTTTAATCATAGTCAACATCACTTTCATATCCTTTTGTTGCCCCGAAATGTTAGGGGAAAATTTCCTCCTTTCTCCAATTTGATTACATGTGCAATATTAGATTGCCCTCAAAATACTACAAATGTAGTATTAACTACATACGTAATACTACACTTGTAATAAAAGGATGTCAATATCATTTTGTAGTTTGGTGTCCTTTTTCATTAGTGTCAAAATATGCTCGAAAAACCCGCTGGCTAATGATATTAGCTGCACTGTGAGGCTGAGCATAACCATCACGGTAGGCATTGGGTACAATAACGGCAATGGCAATCTCGGGATCATTGAATGGAGCATAACCAGCAAAAGAAAGATTCCAAGTTTTCACCCCATTTTTATAGGATTCCGAGGTCCCGGTTTTACCCGCGGCATTGTACGGTTCGTCTTTAAAATATCCTCTCGCTGTTCCTTTGGCACCATGGGTAACCAGCCAAAAACCTTGTTGAACCCGCTTAATCATCTCCTCACTCATATCCACTTGATTTAGCACCACTGGTTCGATTTCATCGATTACGCTACCTGGTTCATTGCCATTCGGATTGGTTTCACGAATCTCCTTCACTAATTGAGGCTTCATCCGGTATCCTCCATTGGCAATCGTTGTAATATACTGTGTAATTTGCATTGGTGTATAGGTATCTAATTGGCCGATGGCAATTTGAAAGTAGGTGCTTGTATTGGTTCCTTTAATTCCTGCCGTTTCATTATTAAAATCAATACCTGTCGGGATGCCTAAACCAAATTGATTGAAATAATAGCGGATGGTTTCAATACTTTTCGGATTGATATTCAACGTGCCATTGGGGACATACTTGCCACCCATAATTTCGATCGCGGTTTTCCACATATAAACGTTTGATGAACGCTCTAATGCCTCTAATTCGTTAATACTGTTCATGACTTCGTAGGAAGAAAAGGTTCCAGAACCCTTAAATCGCATGACCTCATCCAGCACGATTTCCCCGAAATCCCTGACACCTGTTTGATATCCAGTTAATACGGTAGCCCCCTTTACAACGGATCCCTGTTCAAACGCATAAGTGAAGGCCCCCGGTGTAAAATCGGTAAACTTTCTGGACTGCCTGTTGTACACTTTTCCTGACATTGCCAGAATGTGACCTGTTTTCGGTTCCATTGCCACAACAAAGGCAGTGTCAAGGGTATCCGTATGCGGCTTCTGAATTGCATTAACTAATTCTTCCTGAATTATATTTTCCACTTGGGATTGGAACTCCATATCAATGGTCAGAACAATATCGTTCCCGCTCTTCCCTTCCGATACAATGTCTGTACTCACCACATTTCCATTTTGATCTGTTACCGTTTTTACTTTTTCCTTTTGGCCTTGCAACACGCCATCATATAGCTCTTCAATATAGCTTTTCCCGACGCGGTCATTTAATTTGTACCCTCTAGCTGTATAGTAATCTACCTTTTCTGCGGGTAAACCTTCATCTTCACTCGTTACTTCCCCAAGCATATTCCAAAACGTTTCCCCATAGGTCTTGCCCCTTTTCCAATCGGTCGTGCCTTCCACACCCGGCAAGTCTTCCAGATTTTCATTGACCTTCGCAAACTCTTCCTCTGTTACATTTTCATTTTTGATCACTGACGGTGTTAGAGCGATGGCCGACGACAGTTTCCGATAAATCGACGCCAGGTTTTTGTTCATTGCCTTTAGATCGCTTTCTGTAATGCGCTTTAATTTAAATCGGTATAAATCCTCGTCATTTAGCTTTTTCTGTTGATATAATTTTTCCTCCTTCTTTGTGATTAAATCCGTGCCATTGTTATGTACAACCAGCCAGATATCTTTCAAATCCCGATCTGTTACTTTATTGATCTCTTTATCAGTCATGTCCAGAAAGGTATTTAACTTATTGGCCAGTTCAAGCAATTCGCCTGGCTGGGGATTTTTCGGCGGTGTATAGATAATCGCCTTTTCTGGAATGTTGTAGACTACTAACTTATGATTCGTATCGTATATTTTCCCGCGTGGAACGGAATAGCTGACAGGCGTCACATCTGTCCTCTTTGCCTGAGCCGCAAAGACCTCCCCTTTGATAATTTGAATCACGCCAAGGCGGAGAATCAGGATTGAAAAAAGAACAAAGACCATGGTAAAGAGAGCATTCAATCTCGATCGGATTATTACTATATTTTCTTTCTGTTTTTTCTGTTTCAAAACACATCAGCCCTTTCATATAATGGGGGTTTGTAAGGTTGTTACAAATACTACATTTGTAGTATTTAAATCCTAAAAGTCCCAAAAAGGAAGAGTAATCCTTTCTGGGGTTAATTATTAATATATCTTTTTATGTTGCAGAATCTGCTTGGCAATCTCCGCTGCCTTGCTTCCTTGTGCCTGCCCATCCTTATTTTGAATATTAATGGCGAAATAATAACGATTTTCACTATTATCGACAAAGCCAATAAACCAGCCATTTACATTCTTACCATTAATCATTCCTGTTCCCGTTTTACCATACAACCGCTTATTCTTTTGCACATCTATTAGAATTGATTTTTTTACCGATTTGATATTTTCCGCTTTAAAACCCCATTGATTTTCTTCTAATTGGTATAATAATTGAACTTGTTCGATTGGTGATATTTTTAAAGAAGATTCCATCCAGTAACTCTCCAAATCACCTGAAAGATCCTCATTCCCGTATTTTATCTTGTGAAAATAATCTTGTAGCTGCGTTCTCCCTACCTCACGATCGGTATTTTGAAAATACCAATTCACGGAACGGCTCAAGGCAGAGGCTAAATTTTGATTTTGATTCCATTCTTGATAGGGATACATTTCACCATCCCACAACTGGCTATTGTTATTTGTGGAAATCACATTGGATTCCAATGCAAATAAGGCAGAATATATTTTATATGTGCTATTAGGAGAAATTCGCTGTTCACTCATCTCTCGATTATAAATTTGATATTGATCTTTCGAGGGATCATATAAAACAAAGCTGCCCTTGTAGCCTTCAAAATATGCGCTTAAATCTTCATAGACCGTATTCTTCCTGCTAAAATGATACACATCATCTGGGCTGGCAATAACGGTGGTGATTGGAGCAAGGAATAGCACAACAATTCCTAAAACTGCACAAATGACCTTGCTTTTCCATTTTAATAATGGAGAATCGATTGAGAAGCTTGCAATGCTTTTGATTCTTTGTGTTATTTGTTTTTTTGTACCACCTATCCCTGGAGCAAAATGTTCAAAGGTACGATCATGTTTTTTATCTGCAAACCGAATGATCGTATGTCCATACTCGATATATCCACTCTCATCCAAGAGATTTAAAACCGAAGCATCACAAGCCAATTCCCGATCCATTCTAATCCTTTTTAAGGCATACCAAACGAACGGGTTAAACCAATAAATGATACTAAACATCCACATGACGTAATTCACGAACAGATCCTTGCTTTTTTGATGGTGCAACTCGTGCAAAAACACGTATTTTATTTCATTTAATGAGAATGCTTCTTGCGTTTTGCTGGGTAATAAAATATAGGGTTGAAAAATCCCCACCGTGATTGGAGATGTAATTAAAGAGGTCTCCCGCAGCCTTATGTTTCTTTTCACCCCAACCAACTCTTTGCACGCTTCGAATAGTTCATTTAACTCATGGTTATGAACAGCCACAGCTGACTTTTTCATCTGATAGATTTGATAGTTTGAATAAACAGCAGCCACAGCAAAAAGAACTACTCCGATGACCCAAACTGTATAAAATGTATCGTAGAGGAAATCGGGCATTGACTTGTTTACAGATATCGTGAAATCATGTAATAAGTCGCTGTTTGGCGCCTGAAAGGTATCCACTCCATTTTCCCCTTCACTCTTCGAAAGCCCGTCTCTATGAAAAAAAAGGAAGCTTTTAAAATACTGAGTTCCTTCTCCCAAGTGATAATTCCTCCAAGGTAAAAAAGCAGCAAGGATTGGAATGCAAAGAAAATACCAAATATGATAGTGTGCTTTCACCGTCATATGATTGTTTAATAGCTTTTTGATTAAAAGAATGATGAAAATAAGGAGGGATACCACGATTGTACTAACCAAAATCCTTAGCAGCATGGTATCCATTATTTTTCCCCTTTCTTGTCTCTCATGGATAATATTTTCTTTAATTCCGAAATATCTTCATTCGATAACTTATCATTCTCAATAAAATTTAATATCATTGAATTTAGTGTGCCTCCGAAAAACTGCTGCAGAAAGGATTTACTTTTTTGCTCAACATATTCATGCTTTTCAACGAGTGAAGTATAAATAAACACTCGGCCGTCTTTTCTTGCGTGCAAAGCCTTTTTCTTAACTAGGCGCGCCAGCATGGTGTGAATGGTATTTGGCTTCCAATCACTCTTATTCGATAATTTCTCCACTACCTCAGGAGTCGAAATCGGCTCAAAGTTCCAAATAACCTTCATCACTTCATATTCTGCTTCTGATATTTGTGGAATCTCCTTCATGAGTATCCCTCCTACTTTTACAACTGTAGTATTTATTATAGCAAGACGGTCCAAAAACATAAAGAAATAGTCGTAACTTTAGCTTATGGTAAAAAATCCCCTTTGCATGCTGAAATTGTTACAAATTCCTCTTTGTACTCTTTCACTATCTATTGTTTATATAGAAAAAACCGATGTTCCTAATAGGAAATCGGCTTTTTGGTTATGCTGTTCTTGTTTGGTATTCAGCAGCTGGTATTAACGGTTCATCGTTCAATTACTCTCCATGTTCTTTTCCACAGGTTTAAGTGATCCAAGTAAAAAGGATGCCTTTGTTAAAAGGCACCCTCTTTTTTTTAATTAAAACTTTTTTTCAATTCTTCTAATGTTAGATTTTTAGTTTTTTCAACTGGTTTATTAGACGTTGGGAAGTACGGATTGATGGACATGAAGTTCTTTTCGACATAGTTGAAGTCAATCATGTCAACGACTCCATCTTTGTTAAGATCTTCTTTCACTCTTTCCCCTGTAACTCCAGCGTTGTTTGCAACAAGCTTTGCGTCATAAATATCGATTACATGATCTCCATTGACATCTCCCGCAGCAGCTGTATCTGTATATATACTATAGAAATTACCTTGGACTTTTCCATCATTTGTCCTGCTTAAAGTTAATTTTTTACTGTAAAGGAAATGTCCTGGAATATCTATGATTAACGTATATTCATCTTTCGTAGCAGGAATATCTGTAAAAGTCATATACCCTCTTTCTGAAATATCAGCAGGGTACTTTTTACCGTTTTTATCAACCAGATAAGCTTTTGTTCCAATCTTTGAATAATCTAGATCATAGTTATCTAAATTAACTGCTTCACCATGATAGTAACCTTCTACCCATGAGTGCTGCGAGATGAATTTAAACTTATCAGCCAATGTTGGTAAAGTAAACTTACTGCCTGAGCTTGTTTGATAGGAAGATTCTTGATAATAGAATGAACTTTCTACCATGTAATTATGGTCATCGACTACTTTTAATGTGATATCCAATAAATCAATATCATCATTAATGGAAACTGGTAATTTTGTCTTTTTGTCTACAATATCTACAGCAAATGTAGAAAGATTAGACCAAGTATTTTCGGTAATTTGTGGCTTTGCAACATTAATAATCCAATTATTTTTCTTTGCAAGATCTTCAAGCTGTTTTGATGGCTTAACGTCTTCAACTTTATAGAAATTAGGGACATCGATAGTTACAGATGCACTTGTTAAATCTTGCGCGTTTTGAACGGTAAATGTATTGACAAACTCCGATCCAAGACTTACAGCTGTTGTATTTGGTTTAATTGTCGAATATTTTTCACCTTTATTAATAAAAGTAAATTCAGGGAAAATCGGATTTCCTGCTGTAGCGTAATCATACGTATAGATTCTTATATTTGTTGGATAGTTTGCATATTCTTCTGGTAAGACACCAAATTTAAATTCACCATTTGCATTTGGGAAAAATTCAGCTGTTGGCCAAAAAGAATCTTGATAAGCGTAGGCAGTATTTGCTTCTTGCGTGATGTCATGTCCTCTACTTTTTAAATAATCAATTGTATCATCATACAATTTCCCATGCACCCAATAGGCTGTATAATCTTGCCCGTCATAACTTTCAGTTGTTAAATCTGAACTTGTAAGTTCTTTGATTCCTGTTTTCTTATCAAATTCTAATGTTGGAGCTGTATTATCGATCACCATGTCATTATCGATTTTATATGTTTTACCATCTACTCCTGTACCAATATAAGAAACAATGTATTTACCTTCTTTAAGTGGTTCATATTCAAGTGCTAAAGGTTTATTTGGATCACCTGTAAAATGCTTTACTTCACCTGAAAATCCGAAGAAAATGAAGTAATCCGTATCAACTGCAGCATTTTCTAAATTAAACGTGCCATAAAACCCAATTGGTTTTCCATCTAGATCGCTAACCACTACATCAATCGTTTTCATATGACTATTTAACTTGAAATCGACCGGTGTAAACGGCTCAATGTATGGATGAAAGTTACTAAGGTCATTCGTTATGGCGTTTTTATAAAATGTTAGTTTTTCGAATCCAGGTTTCGCATAACGAACATGGAAAGGAATTTGATATTCTGCCGTTTTTGACTCATTTTCAATATAAATATATCCTTGATATACACCAAATTCTGCATTAGCTGGAATAGATATTTCTGCATTCATATTTTCACTCTCATTGCCATTCACTTCAATCGTGGATGGTAATTGAAGCGTCACACCATTCTTACCAGCTTCCTTTGAGACACCATCGATTGTTAAAAATTCAACTCTCGTATGATATGTTTCTAGTTCACTACTTAAATTCTTTATAGAAATCGAGGTTGCTTTATTTTGCGTCTCACTTGATTGTGCCATACTACCAAAAGGAATAGACCCCGAAATATCATCAATTTCTATTTTTATTCCATTTTCATCTAAGGAAGTCTCCCTATTTTGTACTTCAAATAACGTTGTATTGTGGACTGCCTCATAAGCATCTACACGTCCTGCTCCAACTTCATTCACATTGTACGTGCGACCTTTTAAAGGATCAGCAGTATTCATAAGCGCTGCTTTGACATCTGCAACTGTATAATCTGGATGTGATTGTAATAATAAAGCTGCAACTCCAGCAACATGTGGTGTTGCCATGGATGTTCCACTTAAACTCGCATACCCACTAGTATAATCGACACCATCTTCTGGACTATTAATATATTCTGGGACAGTAGAGAATGTAGAAACCCCAGGTGCTACTACATCTGGCTTAATATCAAAGTTATTACTAACTGGGCCACGTGAGCTAAAATCAGCTAATTCATCACCTGTAGTCATGTTTGACTGTAAGTCTGTTAATTTAAGTTTAGCTGTAGGATCTGCCTTTAATTTTTCTGAAAGTTTTACTCCGTCGGCGTTTAACATTTTAAATGTTGGGATATAACCATGATTTTCACCTAAGAAAAACGGAATTTCTCCATCTTCATTATTGTAAAGTAAAACTGCTGCAGCACCTTTTTCGTGAGCACGACGAATTTTTTCATCAAATGAGATCTCGCCTCGAGCAATGAATGCCACTTTCCCATTAACGTTTTTGTCCGTATAATCCTCTTCTGTACCAATCCCTACTTCCACAACATCATACTCTGTATCTATTAACTGAAGATAATCCTTACCAAGACCATGCCCCATTAAAGTATTTTGAACTGAAATATCTGCAAAACTTGCTTTAACGGTTGGAATATCTGTCGGCACATCACTAGCACCAACAGTGATGGCAAGTGGAGAAGCACCTGGTGAACCTAACGTACCTGGATTTGGACCTGCATTTCCTCCAGCTATAACCGGTATGACTCCTTTTAATGCGGCATTGTTGATTGCTACAGATGTAGCGTCTAGGGAATGATTATTACTATTACCTAATGATAGATTAATAATATCCATTCCATCTTCTACTGCTCTTTCTATACCTGCGATAACCGATGAATCATATCCTGAACCATACTCTCCTAATACTCGATATGCATACAAGTCAACATTCGGAGCTACACCTGTCATGGCATATTCAACATCATTTTTAGGATTAGATGCGATGGTTCCAGCGACATGGGTTCCATGTTCTGTATAGTATGCACTACCATTTATCGTTTCAGGTTGACCAGATGCAAGCCACTCGGCTCTTGTTGTTTCCATTGGATCAGAATCATTTTGGACAAAATCATATCCGCCTTTATAAACATCTTTTAAATCAGGGTGATTATAGTCAATCCCTGTATCAAGTACTCCAACTTTTATTCCTTGTCCTTTTAAGCCCTCATTATGTAAACGATCAACTCCTATATGAGGAAGCGCTGGGGGAATTAATTTTGCAGTTGTTGGTTCTTGTGTAGTAGTCGATTCATTTTTCGGTAAACGAACCACATTGTCTTTCCATATCCTTTTAACTACACCGGTCTCAAGCAAAGTATTAATTTCACTTGTAGGAATCGTCATAGCCATTCCATTGAATACATTCTGGTACGTTTGTTTAATTTGATATGGAAGTGAATCATCTTTTATATTTTGGGCTGACTCCTTTTTGCCCTTAAAAAGTTCTTCTAAACGCTGCTTGAAATATTCTTGTTCCCCTTTTATCTTTTCTGCTTTATTTTTAGATGTACCTTTTGTTTTTGATGGCTGTGCATTTTCGACCGGAGCTGTTTTGAACTCAACAATGACATTGGCGGTTTTTTCTTTAAGTGACAATAAACTTGGATCAATGATGAATCCTTCTTGTGGGGTTAATTTTTTTATAGACTGTCGTTGCTTTTCCGTTAGTCCTTTTAAAATCGATTCAGCAGAATTTGAAATCGCATAAGATTTTTGCTGAGGCATTAAATAAGATGTAAGAATGCTAGATGCGATTACACCTGATACCATAACATTAAGAAATTGTTTTTTTCGATTTTTCATTAAGTAACGCTCCTTCTACTACTTTGATTTCTGCCGCAAATTTTAAATCTATTACTTTTTAAACATAATAATCCAGCAAATTTCCCCTTTTAAAATGATTACATCTTCCTATGAGCACCACATTCCTCCCGAAAGATAGATAGTGTAAAATAAGAGTATGAATAATTAGACAACTCTATTAATTCATATTGTACTGGAGCTTTTATTTGCGGTAAATTGGGGGAATTGTTCTCCAAATTGTCCTACTTCCACTGCAGAACGCGTCTAATTCCTTGTAGATTATTGTCAAACTATGAAGAATGCGAACGATTCTTTGTAAAATCTTTAGTCGTTAGATTTCTAGCAAATGATTTTTGTTAAACTATATCGAAAAAATCATTTTGTACTTGGGGGAATCTTGGTTTTCCTACTACTCAATCACTTCCAACTATTATTCTAAAAGGAGAAATTCAATATGAATGAGGGGAAAATCATTAAGTTTTATCGAGAAAAATACAAAATGACTCAGGAGCAATTAGGAAAAGGGATTTGTTCTGGAACACATATTAGTAAAATTGAGCGTTTACATACTGAATATGCTCCTGAAATTATCACTCTCTTATCCCAGAGACTAGGGATAAATATCGAAAATGAATTAATTAAGCTGAATACGATTAAAAATCGTTTAAATCATTGGCATGATGTTATTGTCATGCAATTATTTGATGAAATGAATCTTATTAATCATGAACTTGAGCAAGAAGATTTAATTCAAATCTCTGATTATATCAATCTTTACAAATTACTTCGGGTTAGATATTTACTCATGCATAATTTGACTGAAGAAGCATTAGAAATCATCAATGAACTCAAAAAAAAAGAACATAAATTATCCTCTTATGAAGCTAATCTATTCAAACACGTTTTAGGAGTTTACTATTTAGCGAAACATGAAAATCTCAAAGCCATTCAAGTATTAAAATCAATAAATGATACAGATTACAATAACAAGGAATATACCTATCATTTAGCAGTCGCCTATCATTTAAATGAATCACCAGTTATGGCTTATTTTTTTGCAGATAAAGCGCGACAATTTTTTAAAGAAATTAATAACTATCTTAGAGTGATTGATGCAGAAATGCTTATGGCGATTCAAGTAAAAGAGGATGGAGATTTTAAAGAAACGATTCATAGGTTTGAAAGCTTAATCAACAGCTGTGAACTTTGTCATTCACCTGATCGAAAGGCAAAGGTATTACACAACTTGGCTTTTGAATACTATAGAAGAAATAATTATGAATTAGCCAAGAAATATTATAAAGAATCAATGAGTCTTAAAAATAATGGTTCAGGCCCTTACTTACTTTCTTTAGAAGGGTATATACGCAGTGCATACTATGGGAGTTTACTTCCAAAAGTTGAATTATTGCAACTTACGAATGAAGGACTCGAAAAAGCTCAAAAGAATAATGAACGATTATATATTAACTTATTTACCTTACTCCGTTATTTAATTCAAACTAAAGAACAGGAATACCATCAATACCTGTCCGAATATTCATTACCTTTGTTTAAAAAATGTGGCTTTGTTTATTTAATTAAACGTTCTGAAAAAGAATTATTTAATTATTGTTTTAATCAGAAAAAAACTCGCAGGGCATTAAAGATGGCACATGTCTTGATTAATCAATAAATAGAAATGGCATGTCCCATATAGAGACATGCCATTTTTTTACATTATGTAATCTATTAAGATCTTCAATAATAATAATAAGAAAGAGAGTTACAAAAAATCATAAAAACTAGCCGTATAGGGCATTCTTCAATATTCTTATACCAATAAAATCAAATAAAGAATAAATTTCCTCATTTTACACATAATTAGAAAAAACATTTTAGAGGGATTTAGATGAACTTAAAAAATAGCGATAAGGACAAAGGCGAAGGCTCCAATAAAATAAACAATCCAAATTGGCTTGAACGATTATCAAAATCGAATGATTTCATTCACGAGCATACATCATTAAAAGACGAAGCACCATTTTGGATTTCATATTATCGCACACTTATTTCATCAGACATTTTACATAAAGATGTCCTTCCCTATTTACATGAACATCTTTCACTAGAAGAATTAAAAAGTAGCATCCCTGTTCAAGAGATTATTTTTACAAAGGATGAGGATAAAATCATCCAAAATATTTTGAATGGGTCCTTAGCTATTCAAAAGTATCAATATGATGAAGATTGTTTATTAATCAATATTGCCAACAGTAAATTCCGAGATGTCGGCATGGCAACTATGGAATCCTCGGCACTAGGACCGCAGCTTGGATTTATTGAAGAATTAGACACGAACATCAACCTAGTTCGAAAAAGACTGCCTGTTCCAGAACTGTATGTAAAAGAAATGAAGGTTGGAGAGCTTTCCAAAACAAAAGTAGCCGTCCTTTATATGAATGGAATTGCTGACCCTGAAAATGTAAACACGGTCATCCAAAGAATAACAGATATCCAATATGATCAAATCCAGGACAGTTCTTATATCGCATCGATGATTGAAGACAATTCTAATTCCTTGTTTCCACAATCGATATCAACGGAAAGAGTAGATCGAGTCGCTGCTGGACTCACAGAAGGGAAAATTATCATCGTAGTAGACGGATCACCGAACCTTGTCATCCTCCCTGTTACCTTAATGGAATCTTTTATAGCTATGGAAGATTATAGCTATTCCTGGATCCTTTCAAATTTCTTTCGGTTATTGCGGCTAGCAGCTATGTTTATCTCGACAATGTTAAGCCCTATGTATGTGGCCATTATGACGTATCACTATGAATTAATTCCGGCGCGTTTACTAGAAACACTCGTAGGCTCAAGGGCAGCCGTTCCTTTTGCTCCATTCTTAGAGACTCTTTTTTTAGAATTGATGATTGAAATGGTAAAAGAAGCAGGAATCCGTCTGCCGCTTAAAATTGGACAATCGCTCGGCGTTGTAGGGGGCATTGTAATCGGCCAAGCTGTTGTGGAAGCCGGATTAACTAGCAATGTTTTGCTTATTTTAGTAGGACTCGGATCTTTGGCTTCCTACACTTCACCTGTATATAAATTTAGTAATACGATTCGATTTATCAAGTTTCCTGTCATTTTTCTGGCCCAATGGTTTGGTTTGCTTGGGGTGTTTCTAGCCTTCCTCCTTACAGAAATCCATTTACTCCGGTTAACGTCACTTGGCAGGCCTTATTTAAGCCAGTATCCAATCCGGAATACTTCTTTTCAAGATTTATGGGTAAGGCTCCCTTTTTCCATGCAAAAAGAGAACCCAACAACCTTAAGACCTCAAAAGAAGTGGAAATCAACAGGTAAAGGAAAGAAAATGGGGCCAGCGAACGATTTTTATGAATAAATCGTAAAGGGGAAAAACAATTTGCAAGCCAATATTAGACATCAAGTTTCTCCCTATTTAGTCTTCTTTATCATTTACAATTCCCAGGTTGGAGTTGGCATTTTAAGTTTTCAAAGGACTATTGCCGAGAAAGCAGGGTATGATGCCTGGATCGGTGTATTAGCTGCTGGGTGTTTAGTACAAGCATTTATCTGGGTGATGTACAAACTTTTAGGAAAAATCAATGGAGATATTATCGATGTTCATACCGCTATTTTCGGAAATGTACTAGGTAAATCTCTTAGCTTAATCATCATGATATATTATTGGTTAGCCAGTGTTTCTGTTTTAATTGGGTTTATAGAGATTGTTCAAGTATGGATGTTCCCTACCATGCCTTCATGGATACTTTCGACTATTATTTTACTTTCCGTCTATTATTGTGTTTCCGGAGGATTTCGGGCTATTGTCGGAATGTCTTTTTTATCGTTTATTTTTCCGCAAATATTGCTCATTGGACTTTTTATTTTCCCGTTAAAAATTGCACACTTTTCAAATTTGCTGCCGATTATGAACCATTCCTTTATGGACATGGTGGACTCCATTAAAAGTTCGGTGTATTCAATAGCGGGAACAGAGGCATTGTTGATGTACTATCCCTTTATAAGAGATCCTAAAGCTTCTAAAAAATTCGCTCATTTAGGTGTTTTATTTACTACTATACTTTATACCATTTCTGCTATCGTTTCCTTTACCTTTTTTAGTGAAAAACAGTTAAAAACGACTATTTGGCCTGAACTTTCGTTAACAAAAACAGTTACTCTTTCTTTCTTGGAACGCTTTGAATACCTATATATATCCATGTATTTAATTATTATTAGTTCTTTAATCACACTTTTTTTATGGTGCTCCAGCCGAGGGTTAAAGATCATTTTTAACAAGAAGCAAAAGTATACATTGCTCCTTCTTTGCCTTTTAAGTGTTATCCTATGTCACTTGAATGGTTCCTTCAAAGATATGCTGAATAATATTATCATTCAAATGAATTTATGGGTATTTTACTGTTATATCCCCGTACTCTTACTTGTTTTAACTTTTGTAAAAAGGGGTAAGCAAAATGATGAATAGGTCAGCGTTTTGTTTGTTTCTAATTTTATTATTATCAGGTTGCAACTTTCTCCCTACCAACATTGTCAATGAAATCGATATGTCTCAGGGGGTAGGGTATGATCTGAGTAAAAAATCGAACATAAAGGGAACGATTGTATTTCCTATTTTTAAAAAAGACAAAACTTCTACTACAGAAGTAAGAGCAGCTATTGGGAAATCGAGTAAAGAGATTCGGACGATCCTAAATAACGAAACTCGCTATCCATTGGTAAGTGGTCAGCTTCGTGTAGCACTTTATGGCAAAAATCTCGCAAAGAAAGGAATTAATGATTTTGTAGATACCATAAACCGTGATCCATCCATTGGGAGCCTTGTTCAAATGGCAATTGTAGATGGCGATGCGAATCAATTATATAAAATGAAAAAATTTAAAAATGATAATGTTTCTGTCCATATCCAAGAATTGCTGGAGCAAAATATGAAAATGGGAATACTCCCTCAAACGAATTTACAATCCTTTTTATTTCAATTTTTTCAAATAGGACAGGATCCATATTTACCTTTAATTAAAAAGGAAGCCGACAATATTAGGATTACTGGCGTCGCCATTTTTAAGGATGATCGTTATGTTACATCAATTCCAATGAAAGATTTTTTTATTTTTAAAGCACTAGTTGATAAAAACAGTATTGGATTACGCCAATTTATATTAGCGAATCACGATAAGGTAGTTCTAGAAACACTTAAGTCAAATGCTAAATATAAAGTAAAAATTGCAAACGGGCGACCAGAATTTACGATTACCTTAAAATTGAAAACAAGACTACAAGAGTTTGCCCCTTCAGAAAAGAAAAGGCAGGCTTTTGATAAGAAAAAATATCAAAAGCAGGTTGAACAAGAAATAGAAAAAAGTGCATTAAGCATGGTCTCTCAATTTCAAAAGCATAGCGTTGATCCTTTTGGTTTAGGGGCAAAATTTAAAGAACAGTTTCGTGGATTTAATGAAAAACAATGGAATGAGGGGTATCCCAGCGTAAAAGTTTATGTACATGCAGATGTGGAAATTTTACAAACTGGTTCCATTGATTAACAATTTTTTAGTAAACCTATCCATCAAGGAAAGTTTCCTTAAGTAGTGCAGACCATGATATTGGTAAGCACTACTATTTTTTATAACTTTCTAGGTGTTTAGACATATAATGTTGAAGATCTATCTAAAAAGGGAGGTAAATCCTATGGTATTTTTTCCGCCTCATGGTTCAATGAGACAACAACCACAATCCCCTCCACCCACTT
The DNA here is from genome assembly GCF_001591505.1 of Neobacillus niacini NBRC 15566. Classification (GTDB taxonomy): domain Bacteria; phylum Bacillota; class Bacilli; order Bacillales; family Cytobacillaceae; genus Neobacillus; species Neobacillus niacini. Next base: position 33,288 of record NZ_BCVA01000007.1, on the reverse strand, counting down.
TCATTCCACAAAAGCCTTCTTCCTCGTCCTATATAATCGACTGTGTATTTACTAACACATATGTTTGGCTAATAAATGGGGATAATTTCTGGTTTTACCCAACTCGCGTTGAGTATGGTGAAGTTTCTGGATATAGATGGAATGGTGTATTCTGGACATTTTATGGTATTGATCCACGATTTATTGATGCAGTCGCATGTTATCCTACCCCTACTCTTTACTAAATAGTAAAAGCCTTGTGGGAATAAAAAATTCACAAGGCTTTTGCCATTTGCCGTCTTTCTTATTTCTCGTTCTTCTTTAATACGTCAATAATTGTTGCCTCACTAACATTTCCAGCAGCGTCTGTGGCCGTAACTGTTAATAGATTCTTATGTTTTTGCTTTGGTACAGATACCTTAAACTTACCGTTCTCATCTGCTAGAGCTGTACCGAGTTCCGCCTTGCCCATCATTACTTTAACAGTGGCACCAGCTTCTGTTCGTCCTTCGCTGTTTTAAACATGCTGTAACCATCGCCGCCATCAGCAGTAAATGCATTCGTTGCTACCCGATACATTTTATCCATTGAAGTTCTTTATATCCATCAGCCGTTAATGCCTCAACATGCCAGACCCGTTCACCTACAGTCTTTGCAGAATCGTACTTGAACTTTAACCCTGAAACCTGCATGAATGAACCTTGACCAGGTGCACTCACACTGTGCTCTAACGCTGCAAGAATTTCTTCTCCCGTCAGGTCAAGCGTCACAAGGTTGTTACCAAATGGCAGCACTGTTAACACTTCTCCTAATGTGATATCTCCCTGATCAATAGAGGTACGGATTCCGCCGCCATTTTGCATCGCAATATACGTTGGGATGAACTCATTAGCTTTAGCTGCCATTGCCATTCCGTCTGCAATTAAGGTTCCTAGATTGGTTTCCTTGCTTCGAACATCAGCACGTTCACCGTTTAAAGGAACGGATGTATTACCTATTATCTGTTTTTGTAGTTCGGTTAATGGAGCTCTGAATTCCCTGACCTTTGCTTTAGCAGCCGCGTCCTCTGCATACTTAGTTAAATCCTTAAGTTCGCCTGTGTAATTGGCTATTACACCATTTCATCGAATGTTACATCAAGAACACCAAGGTATTTTAAATACTCATTGGCTAGAACGATTAACGTCGGCTCCTCTTTTTCGACAACAACCGGTACATCTAGGGAAGTACCACATATATATTCCTAAATCACCATTTCTCCACTCTTTTTCGTTCTATTTAACGAAAAATTTACCTCATTTATACATATCATTAATAATCTTTACACAATAATAGAGTAAATTTACAATACTACACCACTAGAATACTATTTATTAACCATTCTTAAATGAGAAACATCTCCCATAACCTTCCTCCTAGATTTTAGTTAATTGCTAGATTTAAAAAATTCGGACTAAAAAGCCTTATGTCAGCCCTTAAAGAAATATAAAAAAAAACGCTCCTTACAAAAATGTAAGAAACGTTTCTTTCTCTTGATAAATTTTTTATGGGTAAACAAAGCCCCTACTCCTGAAGTTTCACTCGTACATTTCTGTGGCTTTTTCCATCTGCTTCACCCTCTGCCTGGCGGTTATTCTTTATGAAAAAGGTAAGAATCAGTCCTACTAAGGATAAAATGGAAACAACCATAAAGGCGATGTTCGCTCCATGTATATCCGGATAGGCAATGTCCGGACGATGTTTTGCTGTTTTGGCAGTTGTTGTCATAACGGTAACAAGGATGGCGGTTCCTACCGATGCTGCAATCATTTTCATCGTATTATCCATCGCCGCCCCATGTGAAATTAATCGTTTCGGCAACTGATTCAAGGCAGCGGTTGAGACTGGCATCATGACCATGGAAAGACCGAACATTCGAATCCCATAGAGGATCGTAATATAGGTAAACGTGGTCGACGGACTTAAAGTCGTAAAAGCAAATGATGCAGCTGTCATGATCGTTAATCCAATCATCACGAGCCATCTAGCTCCGACTTTATCAAATATTCTTCCAACAATTGGCGACATAATCCCGCTAATCACTGCGCCGGGTAATAAGGCAAGCCCCGCCTCAAAGGCAGAAAACTCCCTCATATTCTGCATAAAGAGCGGGATTATGGTTTCTGCTCCGATCAAGCCCATAAAGCTGATCATCCCAATAGCGATGGCAAAAGGGAAGATTGAAAACGTAAAAACACGAAATTCCAACATCGGATGTTTCAGTCTTAATTGGCGGAAAATAAATACAATCAGTGATACACCGCCAATTGTGAGTGATAATAGTGTTGCAGCATGGGACCAGCCGTAATTTCCAGCACTCGTAAATCCATAAAGCAGCCCGCCAAAACCGAATGACGATAATAGAATCGAAATGACATCCACTTTTGGCTTCGAAATCTCTGTGACATTTTTCAAGAAACGGAAAGCGACAACTATATCGATAAGTGCAATTGGCAAAATAATAAAAAATAACACTCTCCATGAAAAATGCGATGTTACCCATCCAGATAATGCAGGCCCGATGGCTGGTGCAAAGGATATCACAAGGCCGACAAGACCCATTGCAGAACCGCGCTTATTGACGGGGAAGATGAGCAAGAATACGGTGGTCATTAATGGCAGCATGACACCCGCTCCTACAGACTGAATGACCCTTCCCAAAAGAAGAATTTCAAAATTAGGAGCAATTCCACCGACAAGCGTTCCTACTGTAAAAACGCTCATAGCAGAAAGAAATAACTGTCTTGTGGTAAATTTTTCTAATAAAAAGGCACTGATTGGGATCATAATCCCATTTACTAACATAAAGACTGTGGTAAGCCATTGTGCACTATTTGCGGTAACGCTCATTTCATCCATGATTGGAGGGATTGCTGTTATCATCAGCGTTTGATTCAAAATCGCGATAAAAGCCCCAGCCAGCAACAGGCCCACGATCATCGATTGCTTATTCTCCGAACTCTTCATTCATCCAACTCCCTATAAAAAAGATACTGTTACAGATTACCTTGTTTTCCCTGTAAATTCCAATGAAATGTTTTAGAGGAGATTACTGCTATATTATTTGTAGAAGCTGTATGCTTTTTGTTGAAACTGTAGGTTTTTTTGTAGAAGCTGTATGCTTTTTCGTAGAATCTGTACGCTTTTTGTAGAAGCGTATGCTTTTGTTGAAACTGTACGCTTTTTTGTATAAACTGTACACTTTTTTGTTTAAACTGTACACTTTTACATAGAACCTGTACGCCTTTTCGTAGAACCTGTACGCTTTTCTGTATAAACTGTACACTTTTTCGTAGAACCTGTACGCTTTTTTGTATAAACTGTACACTTTTCCGTAGAAACTGTACGCTTTTTTGTATAAACTGTACACTTTTCCCTAGAACCTGTACGCTTTTACCTCAACAATCCATCAATTTCTACACGCTGCTGCACTTATGCGACTCATAAAATAAGACGAACTTGTAAATAATAAAGTTGATATATATTTTTAGCAGTGTTTTGATTTCTACAGTTTAGCAAATCCTAAAGTGAGCAGGTGTATTGGTGTGGACTTTCCTACAATCCATACGAACTTTTGGGACGCAGTGATTGCCGTTCCAGTTGTCATGGTAGTTACACAACTAATAAAAGTTTTATTAAAGGTAAAAAAGATTTATGTTCCCACAATCGCTCTTATTATTGGTCTTATCATTTCCGTTTTTATTAGCCATCGTCACTATTTATTTGCTGGTCTTTTTATGGGGTGGTTTTATGGATATGCAGCCATTGGTTCTTATGCCTCATTAAAAACAACTTTTTTGACATATAGAAAACAGAAATGATTGAAGGAAGGAAAAAATCTGAGGTGTCAAACAAACATTATGAAAAAGGTGCCGATATCATTTTTATCATGATACAAATCATTTGTATTATAGCTCTTTTTAAAATTAAAAATTTCGACTATATGAGAATGGCTTCTGGTAATCTTATCTTTTGGCTTGTCTATATGATTGTTGAAAAGAAAGCGAACTGGGGGATTCCTTTTTATATTCGAGTTGTGACTTTACTTTCTATTACATTAAACGACATACTAGGTGAATATTTTAACTTATTTGTGACCTCTCAGGTATACGACCGGATTCAGCATATTTTTGGAACCTACGCCTTAACACTTTGGATCTATTTTGTTCTCCAACAATTTATTCAAATAAAATTAACCAGCAAACGACTAACCATTATTTTATTCATTAGTCTTGCACTAGCACTGGGAACGATTTATGAATTAATGGAGTTTATGGACGATGAAGTGTACCATCCAAAGATAAAAAATCAACCGAGTCTGTTAGATACAAACCTTGATTTACTGTCCGATTTCATTGGAGGAATAATAGCTGTCTTCCATTATTACCTTTCAAATAATTTTAGATCATTTCGATTTCCCTTCGAGCAAAGAAGGAATTTTTCTAGATACTAGTTGTTACCATTTTGATGTAGTATTAATTAGGGGATGATACCTTTGATCTATATTTATAATGATTTTGCTGGAACACATTCAACCGCTTTGGCTGCTGCCTATCATCTAAAACAACTACCTCAATCGGAAAGAAAATTAACCACAGAAGAAATATTAAATGTAAAATTTTTCAACCAACTGACAAATAAGGATTTTGGAAAACTCTTATTTCACGGGACTGATGAAAATGGTAACTCTGTTTATACCATAGGACGGAAACGGAACAAACTTGTTGTCCCTTCATTGAAAGAAATTTCTTTACTGCTAATAGAAAAGTTTCATATAAATGAAAAAATTATTTTTTCCAATACGTCACCTACCGTACCACTTTCTATGTCATTTGGTGGTTTATTTTCGAGAAAATTGCACATTGATTTCATTGGTGTCCCGTTGTTAGTTACTGGTGCCAAACAATCCTGTGATACGATTTATCGGTTGGTACAAAACACGATAGAAGTTGGGAATTCCAGTTTTAATGAAAAAGTGATCATTTTAGAAAACGAAGTTTATAAAGTTTGAAGTGAGTATATAAAAAAGAGGAAAACCCACATGGATTCTCCTCTTTTGATTTTGCTTCTCTCATTATCTATTTAACTGCTTCACTTTTACAGGCTTACTTTCCCGGGTTAGTTTGATGATTTCCCCAATAATACTGACAGCAATTTCCTCTGTGGTTTCAGAACCTATTTCCAATCCAATTGGCGAATGAACTTGCTCCAGCTGTTCATCCGATACACCTGCAGTTTTTAATTTTTCAAAAATAGTGATAGTCTTTCGCTTGCTAGCAACCATCCCTACATAGGCAATCGGAAACTGAAGTGCTGTTTTTAATACGATATCATCACGATCTTTTGTCACAATAATCACATAAGACTTTTCAGACGGACTTGCTTGAAGTAAAGCCTCTCCAATATCCTCATGGACAAAAATATTGGTTGCATGGGGAAAGCGTTCCTTCGTGGCATAACCAATGCGGTCATCAACCACGCAATAGGGATATTCGAGCATATCCGCGAGCTTTGCCAGTGCAGCAGCAAGATGACCGGCACCAGCCAAAATAAGTTCTGGCCTGCTTTGATAAACTTCAATAAACACTTGCAACGTTCCGCCGCAATTCATTTGAATTCCGTCTTTCGCATGTTTATTCAATTTGTATTGTACGATTTTCGATTTCCCCAATTGAAGCGCTTTTACACTCTCTTCAATAATATAGTGCTCGGCCAAGCCTCCGCCGACTGTGCCTTCTATCGTACCATCCCGGTATACAATCATTTTTCCAACATGCCTGGGAGTTGAGCCCTTTGATTCAATAATCATAGCTAATGCAAAGGTTTCATTTTGACGATTCAGCATGGCGACTTTTTCCATCAGAAGCAAGTATAGCTCCCCCCTTTTTAAGAACATTAATTGTGTTGATACTGTTTACGGCTTAAAAAATATCGTAATAAATTTAAGGCGACTGTTTTTCTATATCTAGCAGTGGAGCGTTGATCGTCTATTGGTTTAATGATTTTATCGAATGCGGACAAAACTTGCGCGATGTCCGCACCTGCTAAAGGTATTGTCTTACCAATCAGCTTTTTCTCAATATCAACGGAACGTACCATCGTAGGTCCAACCGCCCCGAATGCAAAACGAATATCCTTAATGACCTCACCATTTGTTCGGATATATCCTGCAAACCCTACTTTGGCAATCGCATCTGCATTGCGGTTGCCGACTTTTTCAAAAACAGCATATGCACCCTCTTCTAATTCGGACGGCAAGATGATTTCAGCTAGTATTTCATTTGACTTTCGGTCAACCCTTCGCACACCTTGAATAAAATCGCTAATGGCAACGATTCGAACTCCTGAAACGGAGCGCAGCACTAGTTTTGCGTTGTATACATATAATAACGGCAGTGTGTCACCAGCTGGAGAAGCGTTGCAAATGTTCCCTCCCAAAGTCCCTCTGTTTCGAATGGCCGGTGCCGCGATCGTTTTGATTGCATTCTTTAAAGGTGTTGGGATTAACGGGTCATTGAGTAAATCGCTATAGGTGCAGCAGGCACCGATATGGAGATCCTTACCTTTTTTATATACCTGCTTTAACTCATTCAGATGGTCAATAAAAACAATCGGCTTCGTGATTTTCGGGGGTACACCTCTCCGACTTTTGTATAGGACCATCACATCGGTACCTCCAGCAATGATGGTACAATCTTCTTTATTCAATTGACTCAAGGTTTGATCAACTTGATCGAAACGATAGGCGATTATTTTTTCTGCCATAAGCCGTCCCCTTTTTTCGCTGCCAGATTGATCGCGTCGACAATCATATTGTAGCCCGTACATCGGCACAGATTTCCGGAAATCCCTTCACGAATTTCAGCCTCTGAAGGATGAGGGTTTTGCGCTAATAAAGCTGCACTTGCCATGACCATCCCAGGAATACAGTAACCGCATTGTACTCCTCCGGCTTCCGAATAGCTCTCATCTAAAATCTTAAATTGATCTGACTCCATGATTCCTTCTATCGTGACAATCTCGGCTCCTTCAATTGATCCAATAGGAATCAGGCAGCTATTTTGCAGAAGGTTATTGACAAAAATACTGCAGGCTCCGCATTCGCCTTCGCCGCACCCTTCCTTAGTTCCAATTAACAGATACTCATCTCTGATGACATCTAGTAATCTTGCTGAAGGTGGTGCGTCTGTTTCTACTTTTCTTCCATTCAGGGTAAATGTAATCATCCTTCTTCACCTTCTCTCAACCAAAGACTTTCGATAATGACTTCGGGTGTAATCGGTATTTGCTGAAAAGGAGTTTGCAGCGCATCCTCGATTGCCGCCTGGACTGCTGGAGCGCCGCCGATTAATGTCAATTCACCTGCACCCTTCGCCCCATATGGACCGTCTGCATAGGGATTATCAAAGACCTTGCTTTGGATTGAAACAACGTCCATAGAAGTTGGAGGGCCGTAATCTGTTATGCTTTTTTGTTGGATTCTGCCTTCCTTTGACGTCATTTTTTCTAGATAACCGTACGCTAATCCTTGTGCTAAACCACCGTCAATTTGCCCCTTCATGACCCGGTCATCAATGACCTTTCCTACCTCATAATTGGCATAAACGTTTTCCAACTTTACATTTCCTGTTAACGTATCCACTTCTACTTCCACAAAATTCACGCCCCAGGAATAAGCTGGATAGGCATCTCCTGTGAAGGTCAACTCATTCCAGGGAATCATTTCACGATGAACATAATTCTCCGTTACTTCCTGTTCCACTCCGTTTTGCCACTGAGCCTTGAGTTTTTTTGCCGCTCGTTCAAGCAATTTCCCCACAATCATGGTCGTTCTCGAGGCTACTGTTGGTCCTGAGTCTGGAACCTCTTTTGTATCGGGATAAGGGTAAGAGACTTTTTCGTATGGGAGGTCTAATTCCTTTGCGACAATTTTACTAAGAGTCGTATAAATGCCTTGTCCCATGTCAGAGTTTGAGATTTTTAGTGATACCAGGTCGTCCTTTGATTTAAAGAGCTTAACCGTTGCTTTTATATGATCTCGTTCACCGCTGCCTGTAAATCCGCAGCCATGGAGGAATAAGGACGTTCCGATTCCTTTTTTATAGCGTTGATTATGATGATTGAACGTTTGAAACTCCACTTTTTTCTTTTTATAATCGGTTGTATTTAGCAAGTCCTCAATCATTTCTTCCATTAAGATTGGGTCGCGGAAATTTCCTTTGGTGATCGTGGGGTCTCCCTGTTTGACGAGGTATTTTCGTTTATACTCAAGTGGGTCAATATTTGCTCGTTTACTAAGGTGACCGATATGACTTTCAATCCCTGCAAAGCTTTGTGGTGCACCAAATCCTCTGAAGGCACCGTTTGGAACTGTGTGTGTTTTTAAAACATATCCTTTTGCATGAAAATGTGGAATCTTATAAACGCCGGCACTGTTTAGTAATGCGCGCTGCAGCACGACTGAACTCAATCCGACATTCGCTCCGCCATCGAGATATACCTCTACACACATGCTCAGTATATTTCCTTCCTTATCAAGTGCTGTTCGATATTTAAGTTTGGCAGGATGTCTTTTCGTGGTAACGACCATATCCTCGGAACGGTCGAATACGAGCATGACCGATTTTTTGACCGCTTTTGCAGCAACCGCTACATGACACGCCATCATGGAAGGAAACTCTTCTTTGCCGCCAAACCCTCCGCCAGTCGGACTTTGAACCACCCTTACGTCATCATCGCCACAGTCTAAAGCAGTAATCAATGCATTTTTTATATAGTAGAGACATTGCATCGATCCCTGGACGACAATTTCATCATCTTTATAGATGGCAAGCATTCCTTGTGGTTCCAGATAGACATGCTCCTGATAACCGGTATCATATTCTTCTTCGATAATTTGGTGGGCTCCCTGCTCAATAGCTGAAATAATCTCCAGGCTTTCCCCAAATTCATAGTTTGCCATCGTAACACCCGGTGCGGCCTTTTGTTTGATGGCTTCTTCCAGTGTAAAAATAGCCTGATATTCTTCCCATTCAATCTTTACTTTTTCAAGTAGACCGTAGAGGATATCGAGGTCTTTACCTACGAGCATGAGAATCGGCTCACCAATATAATTGACCCACTCATTGGCAAAAATGGGCTGGTCTTCTTTAATAATTTTGACATAATTCGGTCCGGGGATATCTTCTGCACCAACCACTTCATATCCTAGAGGAAGGTCTGGTACCTGAATGGATTTGATTTTCCCATATGCAATGGGCGACCGATACAAAACACCAAAAACCATATTTTCCACTTTCAAATCACTAATATAGGCCAACTGGCCAGATACCTTACCTTTATGATCCTTTTTGGGCACTGAGGTGCTTATGTCTTTTAGATTCATTCCAACAACACCCTTCGACTCATTTTTAAAGAAAATACACTATTAATCGAAACCTCTTCCTACGATTTTATAGATTAGAATGAGGTTTTATGATTAATTTTCATCAAGAAATTAGTTCTTTTCATTATATTTTAAAATCGGCAAAATTTACCCTACTGTGTAAGGTATCTAGACAAGGAATTTTGATTTAACGTTACCGTTTCCAGTTAACTACTAAGTCCAAATAGTGTTTAACTTGTTCCCATTTTCATAATCCTAAACCGAACCTAATCAAAGTGTGAAAACATTCACAAAAAAGCGTTGAAATCGCTTTCAAAATCGTATATAATTATATTAATATTACAACTTAAGAGGTGTACCAGCATGAAAGAATATATTTTTCTACTAGAAGAACCATTGGGAAACAAAGAAATAAAGATTATCGCTTCAGGAATGACGGAAGCCTTCAGAAAAGCAAAAGAATTTCAAAAAAATATTGTCCGAGAAACTAAATCAAAGGTCAATATGATCTTAAAAGGTGTTAGATACACGGATTAACCTTAAATGAAAATTTACTGAAAGGAAAATCCTACACTATATGTTCTTAAGATTAATACGAGATCAATAAAAGAGAACACATTCGCTTGTTACCGAACTGTGTTCTCTTTTTTTTTTGGATGTACCTTGGGGACTGTTCTAGTGGACTACTTTTTGTCTAGCTTGGAACCAAAAACACTCTCCCTGTGGACGTTAACTATTAAAAAAAGCAACCCAATTCCACTAGGAAAACTGATCGAATCAAGTTCCCTATTTAAACTGGAATATATCAAGTAATTCAAGTTTTATTATAATAATCAATGGCTTGTTGGTAATCATCCTGCGTATCCACATCCATGAGTACTCCTAGGTCATCTACATTGATGTATTCCTTTTTAAAACCATTTAGGACTACACGTAAATTACTCTGCGGGTCGGATTTAAGAATTTTTTGTTTTACTAATTTTGATAACTTAATAGGATGTCCACCTTTAAAATGAAAGCTTGGGATTACAACGGCCCCTTTGTGTTCTGCTAGCAGGTGAATCGTCTCTTTTTTAACAAGCGGACAATCTCCAGGTGTTATAAAGAAGGCTGGGGTCTTTACTTCCGTACACCCCTTTTGAATAGAGGTGAACATGCCCTGGTTAAAGTTTTCATTAAAAACAACCTCCATTTGAAATGGATAGCTATTTTTATCATTGATTTTTGCCATTTCCTCATTGATGAGATCCGCATGAAACCCGGCTACGACGATGACTCTGCTGCATACTCCTTCAAATTTAGAAATCGTACGCTCCAACACGCTCATTTTCCCCAGTGGCAGCGTCATTTTAAATGCATTTGCTCGGCTAGAATATCCAGCAGCTAAGACGATTGCTTCCATTATTATCACCTCGCCAAGACCATGTGGACGGTTTCATTTGTCTACTTTTTGTTTAATAACCCCAAAGGAAACTGTCCATCTGGCGTTTTACATTATTTTACCACTAGCAATATTGGTCTGCCTAAGATTATTTTTTATTTGGGTTACCTCATGCTTTTTGTTATCATTTGAGAGATAGGTTGGTATCAAGGAGGACTTGGAATGAACACCTTTAATGAACTATTCCGTAAAAGAGTAGGTATCCCACAAGATGAAGTGATTACATTTGATAATTTAGATCGTGTTCTTGAAAAGACGGCAAAAACGATTCCTTTTGAGAATTTATGTATTATTGAAAATAGGACGCAGGAAATTACAAAAGAAAATTTAGCGAGAAAAATACTACAACATAACGAGGGTGGGCTTTGTTACGAACTTAATACCATTCTCTACCTTTTCTTAAATGAAAATGGTTTTAACCCCTCCTTAGTTCGCGGAGTCACTTATAATCATATGAATCATCAATGGAGTGGGACTGGGAATACTCATGTGGTCAATCTAATTACTTATAATGGGCAGGCATATATTGTTGATACCGGTTTCGGAGGGAATTTACCATTAAAGCCTGTTCCGTTAAGCGGAGAAACTGTTGTATCTAGCAATGGAGAATTTAGAGTCGAACGTGCAGAAAGTGAACATGGGGATTATAAGTTGTACATGAAATTAAATCGGAAAGATGAGGATTGGAAAATAGGTTACGCCTTTAATTCTAAAGAGCCAATTCAAACTATATCTGAATTAAATGAAGTGCAAAAAATTATCATGGAACATCCTGAATCTGCATTTAATAAGAAGCCTCTAGTCACGAAGATCACAGATAAAGGGAACGTAACATTAACGGACACTTCGTTTACACAATGGGTGAATAGCACATTGACAAAGGAAAACATTGATGAAATACGATTCCATGAAATTAAAAAAGAATATTTTAAACTTTAAGGAAGGTAACATTCAATGGGGACCTATGGAGAGGATTACTGATTATAATGGTAGAAAAGATAATATACATAGATGAAATATTGGCACAATACTTTCCTACAGGCAGCTGGGTAACATGGGATGGGCAAAGTGGCGCAAACAATACCACGCGTTTTGTTCGCGTTGATGATGAGCTATATGTTCTCCGCGTTTATGAAACCCACCAGGATGTTGAAAAGGTGAACTACGAGCATTCCATTCTGGTTGCTTTAGCGGAACTACCACTAACTTTTTCTATACCCAAGCCTATTGAATCAAGGGTTGGAAAAACGATTGTCAGAACTAGGGATGGAAAGATTGCCGCTTTATTTCAATATTTAGATGGCAGCAACCCTGCCCTGGTTGAATTGGTAGAAATTCATTCTTACGGGAGAACTGCCGGTCTATTGTCAGCTTCGCTAGCACATGTACAAATCCAGCGGCGGCCTGCCTACAGACCGTATTATGAGATTGAAAGTACTCATCCTAGTTGTTCTATACAGGATATTTTTAACTTTTGTAAAAACCCTCCACTAGAATTTTCGGAACAGACAAAAGAATTATTAGTGATCTATGTACAGCTCACTTCTTTTATAGAGCAAGTCCCAACATTAAGGAAATTGCCACACCAGCTTGTTCACGGCGATTTAAATGCATCCAACATTCTCGTCAATGAAGATGGAATGGTGTCTGCCGTACTCGATTTTGAATTTGTTACGAACGATTTGCGGGTGATGGAACTGGCTGTTTGCTTATCTGACTTTATCCACCCTAGCAAAGTAGAAACGATTATTTGGACAAAAGTTCAGTCGTTTCTTTCTGGTTATGGGCACTCATTAAAATTGACAGCAGCTGAGATCGAAGCCATTCCAATCCTTATCCAACTCAGAAGTCTCGATGTTTTCATCCACTTCCTAGGTCGTTATTTGGATCAGGTCAGCTCCATTGATATCGTTAAAGAGTATATACAGAAATCTGCGATACGCTGTAAATGGATTAAGGAAAATAAAAAGCAGTTCATTACTTTATGTAGGAATTGGTTGATATAAATAGGTAATGGGGACGGTTCTTTCGGATAACTTTTGTTAAAGTTTAAACCAAAAGAACCGTCCCCATGTCGATCATGTGCGTTTTAAAATACCCCTGGCCCACTAGAATTATCCTTCATTACTTCCCCTAATTTCTCTCTTTGTATATCTTCATCAGGAATGGACATCCCAGATTTCTTTTCGTAATAAATCGCAATACCTCCAACAATAAAAACCGGTATTAATATCAATAACCAAATCATTATTAACACCTCCTTGTTTTTATTATATTGTTATTTTTACTTTATTTGACAACTTTTTCCTATTTAATTCTAAATTGATAAAATGGCACTATCTAAAACATAACGAAATTTGTCAAAGTGCACTTCTATTGTACCGACCTTTTTTCGTGGACCTTGTCATCCCTTTAAACAAAAAAATGACCAACAAATAAAATTTGTTGATCATTTCAGAGCAATTAGCCTTATTAGCGATAAGATTAAGGTGATACCTCTACAGAGTTCATCTCGGTTTCTTTATTGGATTCCTTTAAATAATCTAAAACCCGCTGGGCCATTAATTTATACCCGCTTGTGTTTGGATGGAATTCATCTTCCGCCAATAAGTCAATGGTAGAATTACTGAATAAGTCGATTGTTGGAATAAATCTTACGTTCTTGTATTCTTCTGAAACTGATTTTCCCGCCTCATTCCAATTTTCTACGATCATGCCAAGTTCTTTTATTTCTCCAAAATGCCGTTCAAATGGATTGTAAAAACCAATTAAATAAATTTGGGTATCTGGATTAAGCTCATTAATTTTATTAAAAATAGCCTTTAATCGTTCCATATATTTCACCCTTTCCGCTTGGAAGGGTTCCATCGTAACATTCATAAAATTGGATTTAAATACACTCATAATGTCGTTCGCACCAATTGTAATGAGGACCATATCAGCTTCTTTAATGGCAGAAGCAATGTCTTCATTCTCCAGTCTTTTCAGTAACTGATCGGTACGGTTTCCTTTTTTACCGAAATTTTGTACAGTGATATTTAGTTTATTGTCTTCAAACGTGTTATTAAGAATCCCTACATAACCGCCATTTTCTGTTTCATCCCCAATGCCTTCCGTGAGAGAGTCACCTATTGCCACAATTTGCTGATCTTTCTTTAGAAAGTCTAATGCAACCTCCAGTACTTCCCTGACCTTATCCTTAATATTTTCCGCTATTGGCTTAGCAGTGACTTCTACCTGCTCGGTTTGTTCCTCTTCCTCAGGCTTGTCGTCTTGAACGGTACGATCTTCTGTCTTTTTCGTTTGTTCTTGACTAACAGAAGCGACCGCCTTTACATATTCCACCTTTGTTTGAGTACTATCTTGCAGAAGTAAATATAGGCAGCCGGTTACTACTAAAGTACCAATTATTATACTTATCCATTTTAATTTTTTTTGCTTCAAGTCCATCACACCTATTACAATAGTAAAATGATAATCTTAAAAATAAACAACTTACTAATATATAGTTATTCATTTTATCATGCATGGCAACATTCCGAAAGACAACAAATATTAGTAAATCTAGTGTGAAATGCAGTTATTTTCGCTGGAGAGCTTGGTTGTTATACATATATAACCCCGTTCTAAGAAAGAACGGGGTCAAATGGTTTTTAGATATTTCTATAGTTCGAATTGAATCACTCTTCCACAGATGGCATTTCGTTAAAGAACGCTACATCTTCAATTGGAAGACGTGTGGTAGGATGTCCTGGTTTCGCTGCTTTACCAATCGCAATAAGCATGACTGGCACAAACTGCTCAGAGATTCCGAACGCTTCTACGAACTTCTTTTTATCGTATCCTCCCATTGGCACCGTATCATATCCTTTGGAACGGGCAACAAGCATGAGCTGCATGGAGATAAGTCCGCCGTCTGTAAATACAATTTCACGAGCCACTTCAGGTGACAGGTTTGAGTATGTGTTAACTGTTCTTTCGATGAATGAGTTAGCTGTATCTACCGGCATGAACCCTGCAGCAGCAGCTTGTCCATAAATTTTTTCAGCTTTCTTGTAGCTTTCCACATCGCCAAGTACCGCAATCACCGCAGAAGCTTCGACTACTTGTTGTTGGTTAAATGCGATCGGCAACAGTTTTTCCTTTAACTCCGGTTTATCGATAACGAGAAAACGCCAAGGCTGCAGGTTTGAAGATGAAGGTGCTAACGTTGCAAGTTCTAGGATTTCCGTCATTTCTTCACGAGAAATCTGAACGGTTGGATCGTATGCACGGACAGAGCGGCGTTCACGTATAACATCTAAGAACATTTGCTGTTCAACTTTTTCTATAGTTTGAGAGTTTGACATCGTAATTCCTCCTAGTAATGACATGATGATTATGATTAATTCTATGGTGAAAATTAGAGGTTTTTTAACCTCATTAAGAAAAATCTAATAAAAGATACTTCTATAATAATGTCTATATCACACTAAGTAACCTTACTCACATTCAACCAAAATGTCAAAAGGTATGCTTTAGTAACTTTATACAGCTAATGATGATCATAACAAACAAGTTGTAGCAAAATTTTGTTTGTTTCATATATATGATAATAGTAAATATTATTAGACAAGCTGGTGATGTTGATTTGGAACCTAAATGGCTGGATTGGGCGAAGCAGCTCCAATCCATTTCGCAGGCGGGATTGGCGTACTCAAAAGATGTTTATGACTTGGAGAGATTTGAATTAATTAGAAATATCAGCGTGGACATTTTAGCACATTACACAGAAATGGACAGGCCTGTCATCAAAGATTTATTTGCAGGTGAAACTGGTTACGCAACTCCTAAAGTAGATATTAGAGCAGTGGTCTTTCAGAATGATAAAATACTGATGGTTCGTGAAAATAGCGATGGAAATTGGGCTTTACCCGGCGGCTGGGCTGATATTGGACATACCCCAAGCGAGGTCGCTATTAAGGAAGTAAAAGAAGAAGCAGGATTTACTGTAAAACCCATTAGAGTAATAGCTGTAACCGATAAAAAGTGCCATCCACACCCTCCGTCTGCTTTTCATGTTTATAAAATATTTATACAATGTGAAATCATTAGCGGGCAAAAAGCTTTCGGAATCGAGACAAGTGAAGTGAAGTTCTTTGCCGAAAACGAACTGCCTCCCCTGTCAATCGCTCGGAATACAAAATCACAAATTGAGATGGCTTTTAACTACTTAAAAAATCCCGATCAAGCTGTTTATTTTGATTAAATAACGATATCTTAAATGTAAGAAACCAAGATGAACTTAAATTACATCTTGGTTTTTCATTTCTATTATAAATGCCTCGTACCTTTTCAGCTAAGTTTAATCGATTCTCTGAATTGGTCCATATTAAAGTTTTTACCTGGACAACTTTTTGCCATGCCATTTACTTCCCGATGTCCAAGGATTTGATCAGTAGATAAATAATATTGCTCTAAAAGGAACATACAAAGTTTCCTCAATGATTTTAACTGCTCTATTGAGGGAGTATGACTATCAAAATTTCCTGCTAAACATATACCCATTGATTTTTGGTTATATGAAATAGCGTGTGCTCCGACATGATACCCTCTTCCTTTCATGATTTCACCGTTTTCCTCAATAAAATAATTGTACCCTATTCCACTCCATCCACGCTCATCCTGATGAAACTGATGGGTTTTATTCACATCCCAACCTATTTCTTCGGTATGGTGCACAATGATGTACAAAACATCTTTAATAGCAACCAGTGGCTCTTTAAACAATAAATTACTATCTTTAATCCATCCTGGTTCTATACTCATGTAGAGCTCTCCTCTTTGCAAAAACGAATCATGATCCCAGACTTATCATCTAAACGAAGGTTATTCCTTATCTCATATTGTTCTAATTCGATAGAATATGCTTGTAAACCGATTGTTTGTATCTTTTTAAATGTTTCTTCCACTGAATATTTTGGATGAAAAAGGCCATCTGTGATTAATAATAAAGTTTTGATTTCACTGATTGTTACTTGACCATGCTGTATAAAATTTACTACCTCTTCTTTTCCATTCGCTACAGTGTAGCCATATTCCTTATTAGCTAATGAACGATTAAAAACCAACTGGTTTGTTCGATTCTGAAAATACTCCTCGTCTGGAAGGTTAACACCTTGCTTTCTTAGTTCCTCGCGCCATGCCTTCGCACGATAACTTATATCTTTTACCGTATCCCTTGTTAAGGCTTTTATCGTTCCGTTTTGATATTCAGCCATGATCATACAATCACCAAGCTGCGCATACGAAATCTTTCCTTCTTCTTCAACTTTTATCATTGCCGCACAGGTGGACCAAAGTCCTTCATGTATTTCCTGATTCACCTTGTATTTGTCCATTCTTTCACTCAACATTCTATTTGCATTCACGATTCCTTCCACTAATGTAAGGTTACTTTTGTAGAGTCTTAAAAAATAATCCTTAAATAAATTTGAAGCTAGATATGCACCGTTCATTCCGTTCTCATCTTGGAATGGCACTAATGGAGTTGCCCCATCGAAAACCCCAAAAACATTAAGCTTTTCATTTATTACGATTGAATCTTCACTGACCCTTTTCTGAGGTGCAGCTTTACAAAATGACTTAATGATCATTGAACGTCCACCTTTTTTCGATTAATAAATTATCATATTATATGAACAAAAAGATAAAAGTAACATTTAAATTAATAAAATTAATTTTCGAATTAAAAATTTTAATATTTTCTTCAAAAAAATTAAAATTTATTATTTACTATTTGAATTTATCGATATATAATCAAATCAAATAAAAGGAAGGAATTACAATATGGCACATAAAGTAATCACAAATTGTCCTGTCTGCAGCAATACATTAAAGATTATGAAGCTGCAGTGCTCTCATTGTCACACTACGATTGAAAATGAGTTTGAGTTAACCAAGTTAGCGTCATTATCCAAGGATCAGCTTCATTTTGTCGAAGTCTTTTTAACATGCAGAGGGAACATCAAAGAAGTTGAAAAGGAACTGGGCATTTCGTATCCAACGGTCAGAAGTAAGCTAACTGACATCATTTCTTCCCTTGGATATGTGCAGAAGAAGAAAAATGAAGTTGATGAGAAAAAGATTGTTACCATGTTGGAAAATGGCGAAATCACAGCAGAGGAAGCCATTAAGCTTTTAAAAGAGGAATAGGAGGAATGGACCATGAAAGAAGAAATTGCAAGAGTATTAACTTTGGTGCAAGAAGGGAAAATTGACGCAGATAAAGGATCAGAACTGATTCAAGTATTACAAGGGAAAGAAGAAGCTGGAAGTAAGCTCGTAGAAAAAACAACTAACTATGTTGATAAAACATTAAAAATTCGTGTTGTTTCAGCGGAAAATGATAACGTTACCGTTAATTTGCCAATAAAACTTATCAAGGTTGTATTAATGGCTGGCCATAGCATCGCAGCCAGTATTCCTCAATCCGAAAAATATGTGAAGGATCTTGACATAAATCTTATTATTGAAGCAATTGAAAACGAATTGGATGGCCAAATTGTTGATGTGAAGTCGGCAAACGGTGATACCGTTTCTGTCATCATTGAGTAGTGGATTTCCCTATGCTGTATGTAAAAGTGAAAGCAAAAGACGTCCGGTTAACCATCCCAGTTCCGTATGCCCTTCTAACCATTTTTAATTCTATTTTGTCTTCAAAATTTGTCCATCAACAGGCAAACAAATGGACGAGAGAACATTTTGAAAAAAGAAAACTTGACTTCTCTATTCCACAATTAAATAAAGAAATGCTAAAGCCAATCATCAAGGAACTGAAACACCATAAAGGAATCGTGCTGGTAGATGTCAAAGCTAAGGACGGTACCGAGGTTAAGGTTACTCTATAAAAATGAATGATGGCTATGAGAATTGTGCCAAAGTTAAACGCGGATCACTTGGAATTCAAGAGATTCGCGTTTTATTTTTCCTGATATAGACTGGATCTCTCCGTTCACCGTACCATCCTTCAGCTTGTAATCCTTTTCTTTTGCTTCCGTTTATTTATTAAAAAATGACAAAATCCAAAAGATGGATACACACACTTTTCCCGCCCATACATACGATAAATAAAAATGGCAGGAGGTCGTTTTATGGAGAAGGAACAAGCATCTGTTTCACATTCCTCAAGGTCCAAGTGGCAGACTTTTGAAGTGATTGGGATATTGTTAGTCTTTGGGACATTGATTTTGCTTTTATTCGCTCCTAATTCACTGTCAAACTTATTTGATACGATTATCAAAGAAGTAAAACCGATTGTTGTCGATATTTTTCTAACAAGTGAAGTGGGAATTGCGATTATTGTAAGCGTTATTGTTGGTCGCCTATTGGAACGTTTAGGATTTACGGATGGGCTCATTCGTTTATTTGTTCCGATTATGAAGTGGTTCAAGATCAATCCTTCCGTCATTATTCCAAGTGTCTATAATATCCTTGGAGATATTAACGCTGCCGGAAAAATCTCAGGTCCAATTCTCGTGAAGGCAAACGCCACCAAAGCAGAACAAAAAATTGCGGTTGCGACAATGATTCAATCTCCACAATCCTTTGCAACGTTTGTATTAGGACTTATCGCATTGTCTGCATTTAGCATTAATGCCTTTCCACTCGTCATCTTATCTATTTTTGCCCCCATCATCGTCGTTCCGTTGCTCTTATCTAGAACAATTTACCGAGATACCAAAAAAGTGGAGCTTGAGGAATTACCACGGTTTACACCAACTACCAAGTTTTTGCAAACCATTTTCTCATCAGCTAAAGAAGGCGTTGAACTGCTGTTTTTAATTATTAT
Source organism: Neobacillus niacini NBRC 15566 (assembly GCF_001591505.1). Taxonomy (GTDB): domain Bacteria; phylum Bacillota; class Bacilli; order Bacillales; family Cytobacillaceae; genus Neobacillus; species Neobacillus niacini. The sequence continues at coordinate 13,614 of NZ_BCVA01000007.1, read as the reverse complement.
TCCAGCTGTTGCAGCCGTCTTTTTCTTTATCGGAGCCTTAAAATTCATAGGAGTCTGGAGTTTCATAGAATCAAGCTTATCCTCTGTTCTTATGTTCTTGAGCATTGAACCTGCTACCGGCATCGTGTCTATTCTCGCAGCACCAACACTTGCAGTGGCGCAGCTTGCAGAGCTCGCAAACACCATTGACCCCCGTTTAATTGTCGGTTCATTTGTGTTAGCAAACTCCGGGCTGCCATTATCAGTTATCTTTGGACAGGTGCCTGTCACCTGGGCAGAAACATCTGGCCTGAATGAACGGGAAACATTAGAAGCGGCGATTATTGGTACGGTTCTTCGAATTATTACTGCGTGTGTCTTGGGGTACTTTTTAACTCCCTTTTTGGTGTGATGAAGGATGAACTATTTGATTCGAAGTAAAAAACTAGTCACTGTCAGTCAGTTAGGGACGTTAGAAAATGGCGCAATGGTAATTGAGAATGGAAAAATAGCTGTGATAGGCCGCTATGACGAATTGAAGGTGCAATTTCCCGAAACGGACGTCATCGATTGCTCGAACTATGTGATTACTCCCTCCTTGGTCGATTGTCATACTCATTTACTAGAATTCGCCCCCACCTCTCTTTATCCTGTAACTCCAGAGACTCATTTTTTAGCAGGGAAAGCCATTCTCTTACATGCGTTGTCATCGGGTATTACCGCACTTGGTGAGCAAATTTGCGGTCACCCGCTTTGTGATTTTTCAAAAGAAGACTACCAGAAAGCCGTTCGTAATCTACCTATTGATGTATCTTTTGCCACTACCAGTATTTCAATCGGTTTTGAAAATTTGTCCCATTTTACTTCCATCACACAATCACGCGGAGTTACTCAATATGATTTATCCGACCCAGTACTTGTGCAAATGATTGCTCTTGAGAGCGATTATCCTGGTGAAAATATCTTCATCAACGCCACACCCGCAAATTTCACCGAAAAAGAAGTACCTCGTGCCGGGGAAATCATCTACACGCTAGAGGAGTTACAAAAGATCGTAAACATCTATCATCGATTAGGTAAACGAATGGGTGCCCATGTGGCAGGTGAAGAAGGAATCCAATTAGCCTTAGATGCTGGCGTGGATGTCTTCCATCATGCACATGGTATTACGAATAAACAAATGGAGAAAGCTGCAAAACAAGGTGTGAAAATCGTCGCTACCCCAATGGGCGGTACCCATTTACAGCCGAACTCTCCTGAAGAAATTCTAAAACTTGTGAAAAAAGACATACCTGTATCGATTGCAACGGACTCCTATCTCCCACCCTACCATGGAACCTCATGGCTGCCATTCCAAGACCAAGCATTAAAAGGGCCAGATGTCTTAATGTTAATCGCACACCCAGCCATGAGACTACTAAAAAAGCATCATTATGATGAAAATAAGATTCTGGCACTCTTAACCGATAATCCCGCAAAGCTATTAGGAAAAGAGGATGTATTTGGAAGACTAGAAGTAGGATTAGAAGCCAACTTTTTAGTAGCTGAAGGTGTACCTGGACTAGAGTTTACGGAGATTGATAAAATAAAACAGGTTTTCTATAGAGGAGTGAAGGTAATCAACCGAAATTAAACCCTTTTAAGATTTAAATAGCAGGAGCATATAAAATTGCTCCTGCTATTTCTATGAGAAAGTTCTACTTAACTGGCAATTCAACAATAAAAGTAGACCCTTCTTTTTCTTTACTCTTCACTGTAATAACCCCATTATGCAGTTTGACAATGCTTGCAACAATCGATAGACCTAAGCCTGTCCCTTCAACACTTCTTGTTCGGGATCTATCTGTCCGGTAAAAGCGTTCAAATATCCGATCCACTTCCTTATCGCTCATCCCTAAGCCAGTATCAACAAACGTCACGAAGACCGATTTTTCTTTTTCTTCAATAGATATCTCTATACTGCCATTAGGTATATTATATTTAATCGCATTGCCTAAAAGATTATCCCAAACCGTTTCAAGCAAGGCGGGATCACCGATGATTTCACTATCAGGTAAGCTGTAACTTACCATTAATCCTTTTTCACTTATTGCCCATTGGTAATTTCGAATTAAACCCTTTATTTGCTCACCAACGTTGAAAGATTTTTTCTTCATGATGTCCTCATCTCGATCTAACGAAGCAAGAAGTAATAATTGCTTTGTTAGAGAAGAGAGCCTTCTAATTTCACTATTAATGATCGAAACGTATTGAGTCCTATTTTCACTGCTAATGGAATCATGGTCCAATAGGTTCGTATATCCTTTTATATTCGAAAGCGGTGACTGGATATCATGAGAAATATTTGAGATAAATTCCTTCCTCATGTCCTCCATTTGTTCCAACTTTGTCGCCATTTGTAAAAAACTTTGGGAAAGCTGCCCTAACTCATCATCTCGATGAATATCCAAATTCACCTGATAATTTCCACTAGCTAAAGACTTTGTTGCTTTCGTTAGCGTAGAAATAGGTTTAATTAGATATTTTGTGTTAATCAGTACCATCACAAAGCTCAGAGAAATGGCTAATAGCAAGATCCATCCAAATAAAACATGCATTTCACTGAAAAGAAATTTTATATCTGGTCTTATAAAAAGAGCGTAGTTTTTTCCGTTATGTTCTAACGGAACCCCAATCGTGTTCCTTAGTTCATTGGCAAAAAATCCTGTGACAAACGTTTCGCGTGGGAACTGAAGGATACCGTGAAAAATTTGACCATTTATCACACGTTTCTTGGTTGAATTGGGAAGATTTTTATCTCTGAAAGGTTCACCGAAAGAATGTTCATTCCCAACGCTATCGACTAAATACATTTGATAGCCGATTCCCGAAACATTCTCTAAATAATCTATTAAGTTGTTATCCGGATGTTCTTTTGCAAAAGTGGCAATGCTAAGCGCAATTTTTGTGTTTTTTTGGTCATTTACCGGCTTTATTTTTTGATGGTAATAGGTGTTTGAGATTAAAAAAGCCAAGATAAAACTGATCAGCATCATACCAGTGGTGATGACAATAAATTTCACATAAAGGGTTCTCATTTCTTTCGGGCCTCCAAAGAATAACCAACCCCTCGTACTGTTTTAATCTGAAAATCATCACTCAATGTAGAAAAACGTTCCCTTAACCTTTTTATATGAACATCTACGGTTCGGTCATCTCCTTCATAATCCCTTCCCCAAATCTTCTCTATCAGGTGTTCCCTCGAAAATACTTGCTTGGGATTAGAAAATAGATATGATAACAGTTCAAATTCCTTTAATGGTAAAAGCAAGGTTCTGTTGCCACTTTGGACTTCATAGCTTTTTTTATTTATGGTTGTATTGCCAATCCGTATAAAGGTGTCATCTACTTGAGGTTCATATCTCCGTAACAATGCTTTGATTCGAAAAAGTAATTCTTTTGGTTCAAAGGGCTTAACCAAATAATCATCTGTTCCGGCCAGAAATCCTTGCTCCTTATCCTCAATTTGGTCTCTAGCAGTTAAAAGGAGGACAGGAATATCATACTGCTTTCGAATTTCCCTTGTTAAAGTAAAACCGTCCATGAATGGCATCATCACATCCACTATGGCTAAGTCACTCGCTTCCTTTTTAAGTACTTCCAAGGCTTCAACCCCATCTTTTGCTTGGAGTACCTTATAGCCTTGATTAGATAGTTGAATGGTGACTAGGTTAACTATATGAATATCATCATCAACAATTAAAATAGTGGTCATATCTGTTCTCCCTAAATTGAAATCTCCTGCACTATATCTTAGGTTCATTATACCCAAACCATCTACCAATTCTAATGTTAACTGCCCAAAACCATACCATCACTCAGCTTAATGATACGATCAGCATAGAAAAGCATTTCTTCATCATGCGTTACCATTAATGTAGTCAGGTTCAAACTTTTTGTTAAATCTCGTAGTAACGTCATCACATCTTTTGATTTTGTTGAATCCAGGCTGGCAGTTGGCTCATCAGCAAACAGAACCTTTGGTTTATGAATGATGGCACGAGCAATGGCAACCCGCTGTTTTTCTCCACCTGATAATGTGGCTGGGTAGGCATTTTTTCGATGGTTCATCCCGACTAATGTTAGTATTTTGTCAATTTCCTTTTTTTGTTCTGTCTTCTTTGTTTTAGATTCTGATACCTCCAGCATAAGCAGTAATTGCTCTTCTACGGTGAGAAAAGGAACCAAATGAGCGAATTGAAAAACAAAACCAAATTTACTGGACCGAATTTTTCTAACTTGTTCTCCATTCATCGTGGTTAAATTTTCCCCTTCGAAAAGTACCTGCCCCGCTGATGCAGGTTGAAGTCCAGCTGCAATGGTTAGCAGTGTACTTTTACCAGAACCAGAAGCTCCTACTAATGCCGTTAGCTCCCCTTCTCTAAGTGAAAGGTTGATTCCTTTTAAGATTTCTTCCTTTACTTCTCCATTGATAAACGTTTTTCTCACTTTATCGAGTGTAAATCGTGTCATATTAAACCTCTCCTTGTTGAATTGCTTGTAATGGTTGTACTTTTTTAATCTGCAGGCCAGAAATCGTAGCCCCTATAAAACCAATTATGAAGTAGACGCTCGATAATTGTGCTGTTGTTTCAATGGTCAAGCTGAAAGGCATATCCTTAGGTGCCAGCCTATTAAAAACCTGACTAAGCGAGATTGAAATCATTAATGCCATAACTGTAATTATTATCATTTGTGTCCACATCATGTGGAACAACGTTCTTGTTTTTACCCCAATTGCCTTTAAGATTCCGTATAAGCCCATTTTCTGAACGTTCATCATGTAGAAAAAGATCCCGAATAACATACCGCTAATAACAACTAAAAACCAAACGATCATATTAAGCGATGTCTGCTCTGCCTTGTAACTAGATATCGTGTTTAAGAATTGTTTCTTAGTAAACACATCTAATCCTGTGACTGCACCAATAGAATCCTTTCCTGGTACAAAAATCAGTTGCATTTCTTTAACGCGGTACATTTCTTGGTAGTCTTCAGAATGAATAAATGCAACAGGTGCATGGCTGAATTTCTTTTGGTCGACAAAGCCTTTAACAATGAATTTGCCGCTGTACTGATGATTCGTTAAGGAATCACCAACTTGTATCCCCTTTTCTTTCATAGACAGATCTAATACAACTTCTCCCTTTTGGACCATTTCAAACACCGAAGATTCGGTCGACGTAACAAATGCGACACTTTGCTGCTTTTCATCCTCATCATTCAAAAACCCCATTTGAATGGAAAATGCAACGGCTTCTTTATGCTTTTTTAACATATTTCCCTGAACATCTCTATCGATTCTTGAGAGATTAATGGTTTGATCCGCATCTTTGGACATATAAAAATGTCCCTCGGGCAAACCTTTTATTAATGCAGCATTGTCCTGTGACAAGCCATTTGCCAAACCCGATATGATAAACGTTAATAAACTCACGAGAAAAACAATCGAACCTAAAATCAAAAATCTCAATTTATTCTTTTTCATTTCTTTCCAAGCCATGTTCATCTTTATTCCTCCAATCTCTTATTAACGTCCTTAGTTTAAAATCGGATTATGAACTGGAGATGAACAGCTGAATACATTTTTTATGAAAAAGACAAAAGTGCCTGACACCAACCAAAAAACTGGTTGCTGTCAGGCACTTTTTCCTCAAAATGGAGATATTTTTGTCACCATAAAATTTAAACGTTTGCAAATTCTTTTTCTAACACACTATCAACTGGTACATATTTATATCCAAGGTCTTTAGCTACTGCTTCATAAGTAATTTCACCTTTAGCTATGTTTACGCCAAGCTTTAATGATTGATTATCCATAATTGCCTTATAAACGCCCTTATTGGCTATTTGCAAGGCAAACGGAATCGTAACATTGGTTAGTGCAATTGTGGATGTCCTAGGCACTGCACCTGGCATATTCGCAACAGCATAATGAATAACACCGTACTTTTCATAGGTTGGTGAATCATGTGTAGTAATATGGTCAATCGTTTCGACGACCCCACCTTGATCAATTGCCACGTCAACAATTACTGATCCTGGCTTCATCGTTTTAACCATCTCTTCCGTTACGAGTTTAGGAGCCTTTGATCCGGGAATTAATACAGCGCCTACCAAAAGGTCAGCCTCCCTAACTGCTTCTGCGATGTTATATGGATTGGACATAAGTGTTTTTATTTGGTTACCAAAGATATCATCTAATTGGCGTAATCGATCGGCACTAAGATCAATAATCGTTACCTCCGCTCCTAGTCCGATCGCCATTTTTGCCGTATTCGTTCCAACTACTCCGCCACCAATAATGGTAACTTTCCCTCGATTAACACCTGGTACGCCAGCGAGAAGAATCCCTTTTCCGCCATTTGATTTTTGTAAGAATTGCGCTCCAATTTGCGCAGCCATTCTCCCGGCCACCTCGCTCATTGGCGTCAATAAAGGTAAAGTTCGTTGATCCGAAACTGTTTCGTACGCAAGCGCAAGTACTCCTTTTTCTTTTAGCGCTTTTGTTAAAAATGGTTCGGCTGCTAAGTGTAGGTATGTGAATAAAATCAACCCATGACGAAAGTAGTTATATTCACTTGGAAGGGGCTCCTTTACTTTTAGGATCATCTCGGCCCTAGCCCAAACATCTGAGGCTTGATTCACTATTTCCGCTCCTGTTTCTTGATAATCCTTGTCAGTAAATCCACTGCTAGCTCCAGCATTTTTTTCAATTAAAACGGTATGACCAGCTTTTACAAATGTAACAACCCCAGCCGGTGTGATTGCCACTCGATTCTCATTATTTTTAATTTCCTTTGGTACACCAATAATCAAGATATCCAAACCTCCCCTAAACCATTCGATGTTTTTTGATACTCCAAACTCCTATTTACTTACCTCTTCTGCTTCAAAAGAATCGATAATTCCAACAATAGCCGCATCAATGGGAGAGTTTTTTTCTGAAGCTAGTTTTTGGGCTGGTGATCCTTGCGTAATTAGCACAAACTCTCCAACTCCTGCCCCAATCCTATCCATTGCCACCAAATGTGTTCCAATTGGTTCCCTTAATAGGTTGATTGGCTGGACAATAAGTAGTTTTATATTTTCCATGCCTTTTTCTTTTTGAATGGCCCAAACACTCCCCATCACCTTCGCTAATAACATCACCCTTCATCCCTTTCGATCCATTTAACCATTATTTTTCTTTGTTTCAAAAGATCTTTGGCTAAAGGAGAAATGATGACGCCTTTAGGAAGAACAATCGTATTATTTGGGATAAGAGACTGTGCTTGGATCCAGTCAGTTGTGAGAAGTTTTTTATCAAAGGCCAGCTGGTTATTTTCAGTAATACTATTATTCTTCGAGGAAGTCATTTCTGTTTTTTTATTTTCTATTTTTTTACCAATCTTTTGTATGATGGAATCTGCCAATTCCATTTGTGGTTTAAAATCAATTCCAAGCTCATTCATTTGCTTTTTATAGGATTCAAAACGCTCCCGATAAGGTGCAGGTAAAGTGAGCTCTTTTAAGCACCGTCGGTCGGATCGTTTAATTCCTGGAGTGTCGGCACCGACCAAAATAAATTTCTTCAGCATAAGTGCTGAAAAAATAACCTCTGCTTTAATGGTTCCCTTCATCCCTATTGATACACGGGCAGCATTATCTAAATCAATTTCCGGAATAATAATTCCATCATAATCTTTTGAGAGTTCAATAGCGGCTGGTGAATATTCATCGGCTGCGATAATTCTTTCGGATCCGCTTGACTCCACCCGCTGCATTCCAAGCCATGATGATGTTTCACCATCCAAGAATAAAAGGTCATACCCAATTTTCGCATTTTTCAATTTGATAAACTGATCTGCAAATGGTTCATTGGCGGAACTATCGCAAAAAATAAATAACACTTTTCCATTTAATTCTTTTTCCCTTTCAGTCTTCATCGATTGGATAACCTCATGTACAACCGACTCAACCATTGCACGAATATCGATCCTCCTCACCTCCTCTATATCGAAAAAATTTACCATTTTTTCCGACTAGTTTCACCTGGTCCCCTGTTTTTAATCCAGCCGCATTTCCTTCATCAAGATCAATATGAAAATCCAATACATAATTGGGGTTCACACGGACGATAACCTCTGTGAAGATAATAGGACGTTCACCTTCTGTTTCTAGAATCAGTTGATCTCCCTGCTCCAAATTCCATGCTTTTGCCTCTTTAGGAGACATATGAACATGGCGCTTTGCCACAATTACGCCTTGTTGAAGAGAAACACACCCCTTTGGTCCGATTAGTGTGAGCCCCGGGGTGCCTTCAAGTGAACCAGACAATCGAACTTGAGGATGAATACCTAATTGATATCCATCCGTAATGGAAATTTCTACTTGAGTTTCTCCTCTTACAGGACCAAGAATTCTTACATGTTGGATCATTCCTTTTGGACCTAATAATGAAACTTGCTCCGAAGCCGCAAATTGACCGGGCTGCGATAATTCTCTCATGGGCGTTAAAGTATAAGACTCGCCAAAAAGTACTTCCACATCCTGTTGTGCCAAATGAATATGCCTATTTGATACTCCAACTGGAATCATTAAACTACTCTGATTTCCTATTGTAGGTTGCGGGCTTTTTGTAAACCGTTGGTCCTTCAGTTGTATACGCCTATCCCGCAGGAAGTCAATCGCAGAAGGTGTAAGCTTATCATCCTCCCGAATAATGAAAGGATTAGGAATCCCTTTTATCAACATCGATCTTAATTTGGATTCCGTTATCAGTACCATGGTTTATCCTTCCAGTTTAGGAAGAATGAGCTCAATATCTGAATGCGGGCGTGGTATCACATGAACAGAAACCAATTCTCCTACACTTTCAACTGCGGCTGCACCTGAGTCAACAGCTGCCTTCACTGCACCAACATCTCCACGAACCATAACGGTTACCAAACCGCCCCCCACATGAACTTTGCCAATTAATCTAACATTTGCCGCCTTTGCCATCGCGTCTGCTGCCTCAACAGCACCAATCAATCCTTTTGTTTCAATCAATCCTAATGCTTCTCCACTCATTGTTTATTCCTCCTTATTTATAATTTAATTCTTTTAACACATTTTTCACGATTTCCATAATATCGGCTTTAGTAATATTATTTTCTTCATTAGATGAAACATTTTCGGTAGAACGTACATCCCTCGTAGGTACCTCGTTTTTCATTTCACGAATCCCAAAAGCTATTCGTTTTTTATTGATTAAATGCTCTGGACCAATATTGTCTGATGAGATATTGTTCCCCAACGTCCCACAGCCTAGTGTCAGCGATGGTGCAATTCCCGTGGTTGCACCGATTCCGCCGAAAGTCGTACCGGAATTTACCACTACTCGAGAGGCTTTTTGCTTCACTCCAAAACTTTCAATGATCTTTTCATCTTCACAATGAATTCCAACTGTGTGACCTAATCCTCCCAGCTCTAACAGCTCAGCACAAATCCTGTTTGCCTCTTCATCATTCTCTACAGTATAAAATGCTAGAATTGGAGACAATTTTTCAAGCGAAAAAGGAAATGACTTCCCTACGTTTGTTTCTTCCGCAACGAATAATCTAGTATCATCTGAAACGGTGATTCCTGCTATTTTCGCTAACATTTGCGGGGATTTTCCAACAAGATCAGGGTTTAAGCTTCCATTTCGTAAAATGATCTGCTCCATTCTTTTCTTTTCGTAATCATCAAGGAAATAAGCACCTTCACGTTCCAATTCACGCTTCAGCTTTCTTTTGATGGATTTTTCTACAACAAGTGATTGCTCGGACGCACAGATTGTCCCATAGTCGAATGTTTTACTATGCACAACCTGTCTTGCCGCCTTTTGGACATTGGCACTTGAGTGGATATAAACAGGAACATTCCCAGGACCTACTCCATATGCCGGCTTTCCTGAACTATAGGAAGCCTTTACCATCCCTGGACCGCCTGTAGCTAATATAAGATCAGTGATTTTATGGTTCATTAACTCCTGTGCAGAAGCTAGAGTTGGTTTTGTTATACATGATATAACACCATCTGGTGCACCAGCCCTCTTAGCCGCTTCATGTAAAACGCTTACAGTTTCTTTTGTGCATTTTGCTGCTGAAGGATGCGGACTAAAGACGATTGCATTTCTTGACTTTATTGCAATTAAGGCTTTATAGATAACGGTTGAAGTAGGATTAGTTGAGGGGATAATTCCAGCGATGACTCCTACAGGTTCTGCCACTTCCCATACCTTTTTTTCATCATCACGGGAAATCACTCCTACGGTTTTTTTCCCTTTTATTGATTCAAACACATCTTTAGCAGAAAAAAGATTTTTGGTCATTTTGTCTTCCATCTTGCCATAGCCTGTTTCATCTACTGCCAAGGCTGCCAGCCTGCCTGCTTCTCTCATCGCCGCTTGAGCCATACTGTGTACCACTTGGTCAACCTGATCTTGTGTCATATTTGAGATGGCATTTTGTGCGATTTTTGCTCGTTCAAGATTTTGTCTCGCTTCTTGAATCGATTCGAGGTCATTATCCAGGTACATCATTTTTCGCCACCTTTCGTTGCTTGGAACTTAACGATTATGTTCAATAACTCCTCTTTTTTCGTTCTAGAAATTTCATCTGATGGCAAAGGGAAGCCTTCTATGGAATTGGCAAGTTCTCTAAGCTCTTGTAAATTCATTTTATTAAATTCTTTATTACTAGTGTCCTTCGCGATTATTTCATGCTGTTTGATGTTAACGGCATTTTCAACCGAATCGTCTATTAACTCAGGGAATAGCATCTTTATTACATGATCATCGGGTCTTGGAATGACATGTGAATGTCGGAACTGGCCTACTCTTTTTGCCGCTTCTCCACCGGTATCAACAGCAGATTTTACGGATGCCACATCGCCAATGATGTAGATGGTAACAATTCCAGAGTCGGCTTTTTGATAGGTGGTAACCTTTACATCTGCTGCCTTCGCAGCCTCGTCTGCAGCAGCCACCAAAGCTGGGAATCCGATCGTCTCGATCATTCCAAGTGCATATGATTGTTTCTTCAATGAATCTCACCTCTTCACCTCTCGTAATCTCTTTTATTAAAAAACTATAAAGAGTTTTTTGAAGGTTAATTGTTTTTAATCCCCATTCGCTAAGCGCTGATTAATTTTTGGAATTAGTTTATCTAACTCGCCAATACTCTCAATGATATAATGAGCCCCTGCAGCTTTATAGCGTTTCACAACGACTTCGAGTTTTTCTGCTAGTGTTTCTTCGTCAAGTGCATTCACTTCATGCTCTTTCAAACCTAATTCACTACTGCCTTTTAAAATACCTACGCTCCAAGCACCTGCATTTACACCTTCTTTTATATCACTGACAGTATCCCCAACTTTAATTATATGTTTCATTGGATATACACCAAGGTATTCAGCATTTCGATAGCACATCCAAGGAAGAGGCCTTCCTGCTGCAACATCATTTGGAGTTACCAGGTAATCGGGTGCGTACCCCTTCTTTTTCGCCTCCGGTGCTACGATGGCCATCATTTCAGACGTATATCCTGTAGTGGAACCGATTTTTATCCCTTTTCTCCTTAATCTTTCGACGAGTTCGATTGCACCAGGAATTGGATTGCAATAATTAGGTAGAATAGAAAAGAGCATAGGTTCAAAATCGGCGTATAAGTCATCGATATCCTTCTTTTCTGGTATTCTTCCAAACTTTGCTTTCCACAATTGTGCAATTCGATCCATTTGGCACATTTCTTGAATGTGATCCCACTTTAACATTCCCATTGGAGCCCGTGCTTCTTCATCTAATACTTCAATTCCTCTTTTTCTGAAAATCTCTTTAAATACATCCAAGGGAGCAAAACAGCCATAGTCCACTGTAGTGCCTGCCCAGTCAAATATAACAGCTTCAATCTGAGGAGATTGATTTCCCAAACGTAAACCCTCCTTTATCTACAACTAATACAAAAGCTTCCTTCTCCATCATTGATAAGGATCTATTTTATTAGTTCATTCATTATTTTGAGCAGTTATTCTCTAGGTTTCTAGGAGAATTGCTGCAGGATCTTCTTCATTAAAAATTAAAATCAAAGATGGAAAGAATTAAATCCTAACATATATTTCTTCTTCCATACTTTCGTCAAAATCTTCAACTTCTTCGTGAATATGAATCCCTCGTTTCTTAAGCTCTTCAAAAATCATCGTTGGTTCAAATGCTTCTTCAGGTATTACGACACCTGTTTTTTCTACTAATCCCTTAGCAAGAATCTCAGTTGCTATTGCCATCGGAATCCCTACATTTCGAGTATAGGCCCTTAAATTCTCCCACCCTTTTACAGAGCCATCACTTGAGGGATGTGTGTGATACAAAACATGACGCTTTTTAATTCCATCCTTTTTACCAATCACTTCTATATGAAGTGAGTAACCATAAAGTTCGGTTTCTTGGCCTTCTTTCGATTGGAGCAGGTATTCACCAATAACATCCATAACCCCAACTTCCTTTTCATTTATCAATACTTTTGGATTACGCATAATCCCATAGTCATAAAGAGCACGGACTAACTGCATATTTTTCTTGGGCCATGTTCCTCTAACTTCAATTAACTGGACTCCCTTATTTGAGAGTGCTTTCGCAAGAGTACGTGTTTCAGAATGCGGAATAATATATTGAACGGTTTCTCCATATGGTTCAGGGAGTCGAATTTTTCTAGGTCTAGCAAAAGGAGGTACTTGCACAAATTGACCCTTTTCGTACACAATCCGACCTGGGAGGTCAGGGTCATATTCATATGTAGTCGTTTCAGTGATGGATTTAGAAAAGGCAATTGGCCGAAAGGAGCCGTGGCTTACTCTGACTGTTTCCACTTCATCTAATTGGTTAGCAGCATGCAAAGCCATCATTTGAGTTACACCAGGAGTCATTCCAAAACCAGGGACAGCGGTTTTATTATTCTTCTTGAAAATGTCAGAGAATTCATCTTCGGCACCAAAGCCATTTAAATTAATTCCGTGGCAGCCTGCTTCAGCAATACATGCAGTTGACAGACCATTCAAGGTAATCGTTGTTCCATCCATGACAATATCGTAACCCTTCATCTGTTCTACTGTTTCTTCATGATTAAACACATTTACCTTAACAAAATTGACTCGAGGATCATCAATTTCTTTTACTAATTCCAACCCAATTTCCTCATTGAAATCGCCAATGGAAATGACATCAAAATCGGAGTACTCAACAAGATCTAATACTGCTTCTCTACCTATTCGACCTGCCCCGCCTAAACAGAATACTTTCATATTCTTCAGCCCTCCTGATAATTTTAAATATTCACTCAATTCTTGAGTTAATTTGATTTTAACACACGGAATTTGGTTTGTCTTGGTTTTTATTTGTTTTTTTCTAAAAATTTTTAAAATATATTTGTTATTCCCTTTTTTACGTTTACTTTTTATAAGAAAGACTTGTTAAATTTCATTCTTGAATTTTAGTACACAGGTATAAAAGGTACTGAAGAACAAATCAGGAGAATTACCAGTGATTTCGTCCTTCATGAGGTTGATGAAAGACAAATCACGAGAGTTCCCAATGAT
>NZ_BCVA01000006.1 GCF_001591505.1 Neobacillus niacini NBRC 15566 | reverse complement strand
TTCCAACTGATATTTGTCCTTCATAAGGTCGATGAAAGACAAATCACGAGAGTTTCGAATGAGATTCGTCCTTCATAAGGTTGATGAAAGACAAATCATGTGATTCCACATTGAGATTCGTCCTTCTCATAAGGTTTTGGTGAAAAAAATCAACATCAATCCTTAACACAGCCAATAAAAAAAGCCAAGTTCTGATTTAGAACTTAGCTTTTTGAATTACCCTGAGCTTCGTTGGAGCGTTCGTTGTTTTTCTTTCAACTCTAATGCCATGGTATGCCTTTGCTCGATTATGTGGCTTAATTTCGCTAATAAAAAGGTGATCAATACTGATACAAGAACAAATCCATAAAAACCTGCACCAATGCCAATCCCGACTCCTCCTGCGTAAAACACCATCGCTGCAGAAGTCAATCCTTTGACTTGCAATCCGTCTTTCAATATAAGTCCTGCCCCTAAGAAACCTAGTCCAGAAACGATTTGAGCCGTTAATCGCATCGGATCCATTCTATTATTGATATTAGAACTCCCGAAAACTTCAGCACTATAGATAGAAACAAGAGTAATTAGTGTACAAGATACTGAAACATAAGTGAACGTTTTCAATCCTGCTGGCTTATTTTTAGCACTGCGATCCCAACCGATAAACATTCCGAGTAACGCACTAATAATCAAACGCATATAGACTTCAAAATTCTTAATAAACGTTTCTTCGTACAAGACTCCCAAATGTTCCATTTTGATTCCTCCTTTACAGTCAGTCAAAAGACTGCAGGTTCGGAGAGTCTATAGCCATATTATTCTATTTGCTCTTTAGCAACTAACCACTCTACATCGTTTTCAATTAATAAATTTTCCCAATCTTTTGGATAATCTTCATTCGATATAACCATGTTTATATCTTTAAAGTCTGCTATTTTATAATGGGTTCGTTTCCCAATCTTAGATTGATCCACTAATAGAATTGATTTATCTGAGTGTTCAATTAACTTCTTGGTTACGATTCCTTTTGATGAATCATAACTAGTTACTCCCTCACCCAGTGTTAACCCATCAGCAGAGATAAAATATTTATCAACAAACAAATTATCAAGCATTTGCAAAGTAAATCCACCTGTTACACGATGATGAGTGGTATTAATTTCTCCGCCTAAAATGATAATCCTGCCAGTAAAAATATTTTTCTGAAGTAAATCAATTAGGACGGACAGCGCAGTAATAGAAGGAGTAAAAATGGTTAAGTTTTTCTTTTTTTGTAAACTTTTCGCTAATTGTAACGGTGTACTCCCATCATCAATGGCAATTACATCATTATCGTGAATAAGACTAGCTGCCAATTCCCCAATTCTTTTCTTTGCTTCAGAATTAATTACCTCTCGCTCAGATGTCGAAGGCTCTTCTTGAAAGAACGAAAGATTAATCGCTCCACCATAAACTTTTTTTAATTTTTCCTCTTGAGCTAATTCATCTAAGTATTTGCGGATGGTTTCTGTTGATACATTCAATTTTTCCGCCAACTTACTTACCTTTACTTTCCCGTTGATCTCTAGCTCTTCAAGTATTTTTCTTTTTCTTTCTTCCCCCGCTAATGACAATACTTTCACCCCACTAGTAAATTTCCACTATAGTATATTATACTTGTATTAGTAAATCTTTGCAGTAAAACAAAACAAAACAAATTAAAGTGAAGAAACTATAGTGGAAGATACAAGGAATTTACGGGTGTAATTATACAAGTTTAAGCCAATAGCAGCTCTCTTCCATTGCCGTTAACAAGGATTCGATGTCGCCTTGATATACGTTCCCTATATTGCCGATTCTAAAAGTATCTAAATTAGATACTTTTCCTGGATAGATAACAAAACCTTTTTCTTTTAATTTGTAATAAAATGTTGAAAAATTGAAATTTTCTGATTTTGGATAATAAAATGATGTTATGATTGGTGATTGTAGTTCTTCCGGAAGGATTGGTTCAAAATTAAGCCTGCGCATGCCCTCTGAAAGAATCTTTTGATTATTTTTGTATCTAGCCGCTCTTTTCTCTATTCCACCCTCTTCATCCAGTTCTTTTAACGCTTGGGCAAAGGCTCTCACTACATGAGTTGGAGAAGTAAATCGCCATTTGCCATTCTGTTCCTCCATTGTCTTCCACTGATCGTATAGATCAAGGGAAACTGATCGTGCATTCGTTTTACACTTTTCAAACTCTTCTTTTTTAACGATGGCAAAACCGAAACCAGGAACTCCTTCGATACACTTATTGGCACTACTGATAAGATAATCGATTTGAAGTGAGTCGATATCCATTTCCACACCGCCAAAGCTGCTCATAGCATCGACGATAAAAATACGATTAAACCTTTTAACAATCTCACTTACTTTTGCGATTGGATTGAGCATTCCAGTGGTTGTTTCACAATGAACAATGGCAACATGGGTGATATCTGGATTATTTTCTAGCTGGACTGTTAATTTGTTAAGATCTAATTCTTCCGTCTCTCCGCTTTCTAAAACTACAGTATCAATACCAAGTGTTTTCGAAATTTTCGCGATGCGATGACCATAAACTCCGTTTGCAACCACTAACAGTTTTCCATCATTCGGAAGGACTGTTCCAATAACAGACTCCACACTAAATGTTCCACTGCCCTGCATTAATACAGCTGAGTATTTATCGACTTTCTTTGTAGCATGTTGAACGAGTTTCTCCCTTACCCCTTGGACAATATTATTATAATCATCATCCCAAGTACACCAATCTTTCATCATCGCTAATTTAACAGTATCCGTTGTCGTTAATGGGCCAGGCGTTAGTAATAAATAGGGATTGTTTGTGAACTCTTTTAAATTCATTCTTCTTCTCTCCTCTTACAAAATATTTTTTATTTTAAAATCACTTATGAATAGTGCTTTGAAGTAATTTAGGTTTAATCTGATTTATTTTTGCTTTTTCTTCCTCACTAATCGTCTTCATTAAATTCACACATATTAGAGATATTACTCCGAGCAGCATTAAGTAGATTGCAGCAGGAAGATAAGAGCCTTTAAAAGTTGCCACTAGTGATGTAGCAATTAAAGGAGCGGTTCCACCGAAAATTGCAGCACCTAATTGATAACCAACGGAAATTCCAGTGTAGCGAACTTCTGGTCTAAACATTTCGGAGAACATCGTGCCCAAAACAGCCGTTATAACAGACCACAGTGCATAGCCAATCATAACTGCAATGGTTAATAAAAGAATGGAGCGTTTTGATAGTAAAAAGAAATATGGGATAGAAAATACGATTACACCCAAAGTTCCAGCTATAAAAACCTTTTTTCGTCCAACTCGATCAGATAAATGGCCCATTAAAGGGATCATAACTAGTGAAATAAGGGTCCCAATCGTAATTGCATTTAGTACAGGTCCTTGAGGCATATTCAAATTATTGGTTGCATATGAAATTCCAAATGTAGCAAATATATAGAATGGAGCCGTTTCAATCGCTTTGGCACCAGTTGTTAAAATAACTTCTTTCCAGTGGTATTTAAACGTATCAACAATAGGTAATTTAGATACTGCCCCTTCGTCTTTGGCCTTTTGGAACTCCGGAGTTTCTTCTAATCCGTTCCGAATCCACAAGCCAAGGAAAACCAAAATTAGACTTCCAACAAACGGTACTCTCCAGCCCCATGATAAGAATTGATCGTCAGGCAATAAACTCATGAGAGACATTGTGGCAGTTGCTAAGATCATTCCGACCGCTGCTCCCATCATCGGAATACTTCCAGCAAATCCACGTGATTTTTTCTCCGAATATTCTACTGCAAGAAGCACCGCACCCCCCCATTCACCGCCAACTGCTATTCCTTGGATCAATCTTAATGTAACAAGCAGTATTGGAGCCCATGCCCCTATACTTTCATAAACAGGCAAAAAACCAATTAAGGCTGTGCTTATCCCCATTATCGCCAGAGTCAATACCAAGGATTTCTTCCTGCCAAGCCTGTCACCAATATGACTAAAGATAATTCCCCCTAGCGGACGGAAGAAATATGGAATTCCAAATGATGCCAAGGCAATCAAAAGACCTACCGTTGGATCAAAGTTTGGAAAGAAGAGTTTGTTAAAAACTAATGCAGCGACAGTACCATAGAGCAGATAATCATAGTATTCTATCGAACTACCAATCAGACTAGCAATTAGTGCTTTTACTCTCACCTTCTTTGTTGGTATTTCTGTTGACATTTAAAACTCCTCCTTATCACATGCAAGCTACCATTGGAAGCGCTTCATTTATTTGTAATAAGAATACCATGTTTTCAGACAATTGTGAATAGTTTTTCGATATTTATTTTTATTTTATTGGTTCTTCGGTTTGTTTTAATTTGTTTTACTTTGCTTTACTTTAATTCATTTCACCAAAAATAGTCCAACAATGGATACATAAAAAAACCATCGACATTTATCATGGTTGCCGATGGTCGTGTTTTATTAAATCATTTGACATTATCTCTGCTGCCACGCTTGTGTTCGTTTTCTAATTTTTTTCGTTGCTAGTTCATATACAACTCGAACGATAATATTGGTGAGAACAATGATAATCGACATTGCTGCTGCTGGAGCTGTATCGCCAGCATCGGTCATGTTTACTATTGATATGGAAGCTAGCTTGGTATCAGCTGTATACAAAAAAATAACAGCAGAAATGGTGGTCATTGAATTAACAAAGAGGTATATTCCCATTTCTAAAATGGCCGGTAAAGACATTGGAACTGTGACACTTGCAAAGGTTTTATAAAACGGGATATTCATTGACTCAGATACAGGCTCGAACTCCTTATCAAGCTTTTTCAAAGCCGTTGTTGCAGTAATTAAGTTGACAGAATAAAAATGAATGATATTGGCAATGACAATGATCATGAACGTCCCATACAAAGATTGAAAAGGATTCACAACCGTTATACCAATAAACGGAAGCTGAAATTCAGGTTTATTAAAGAAAAAGATATACGCTAATCCAATTACTAATCCCGGTAATGCCAGTGGTAATATGGAAAGGAAGTAACTTACCTGTCTGGTTAATTTCATAAAACGAGATTTTTCAATTAAGTATGCACCAATAAAAATGACTATCGTGCCCAAAACCGCAGTAATTAACGACACAAAGATGCTATTAAAATATGGTTGGAGCCCGTTACCTGCAACATTTTTGAATGTTAAATGTTCAAACGTTAAGGAAAAATCATATGGCCAGACTTTTACAAGTGCAGCAGCTAATACAGCACCAATAAGAGATAACACTCCAACTGAAATGACCAAACAATAAACAAAGTAAAGCCTATCCCTGAGGTTGTTTTTCTTGATTTGGTAACCTACTGATTTGGAAGAAAACGAGGAACTCTGTTTTCTTTGGATCAAACGGTCCGCAATAAAGGCAATTAATGCAGGAATGATTAAGATAATCCCTACCGTCGAACCCATACTAAGGTTTTGTTGTCCGACTACCTGTTTGTAAATATCTGTAGCCAGGACATTATAATGTCCACCGACAACCTTTGGAGCACCAAAGTCAGTAAAACTTAATATAAAGGCAACAAAAAATGCACTGACTAATCCGTACTTGATACTAGGAACTGTTACCGTAAAGAACTTTTTTAACTTGCTTGCACCAAGTGTATCTGCAGCTTCATAAAGTCTGTAATCAGTAACGGCAATCGCAACCATTAATATGAGGAATGCTTGCGGAAATGTGTAGATTACCTCAGAAATAATAATCCCTATCGGTCCATATAAGTTGATATCTACAGCTAAATTAAGGCCGGTCACTTTTTCAAAAAAGCCGAAGAAACCTGTTGTTATTACACCCTTGTTACCAAACAAATAGATTAGCGCAATACCATGCATCATCGTGGGTGCGAAGAGAGGAAGAAAAGCAATATATTTGAAAAAGGATTTCCACCGTATATTCGTTCTTGTTAAGGCGTAAGCGTAGAAAAATGCTAGCACGACAGAGATAACACCTGTTATAAGAGAGACAGATAAAGTATTATACATTGACTGAACAAGTGAGGGTGTCTGAAAATAATGGATAAAGTTAGCCAGTCCAACAAATTCCCCGTCCTTTTCAAGCGCCACAAATAATAATTCGACTAATGGGAGAACAATTCCAATTATTAGTCCTATGAGCACCAACACAATTAACGCCTTGTGAAGCCATTCCACTTTTCCTGTTTTTTGTCGTATTTTCTTGTTATAAACATTAGAAGGCACTGGTACTTCCGATTGATTTAAGACCTGTTCAGGTTCTATCATTGATCATCACCCCTTCCTTTCTGATACACTGCCAAATACATACTTCGAACTATGATTTTCCCCTTCAAACGATTAGACATGTTCATAAGTTACAAGATGGTTTTGCGGTAATTCAGCCTGTACGATACTTTCCTTTTCAATGTTCATTTTTCTTACGAGGGAAGCCGGAACATCAACCGCTAATAATTCGTCCGCCACTTGATATTTATTTTTATCAAGCATTTGTAAAAATAAACGATAGAAAGCCCCCCGAAATTCCATACCTTTGACTACCGCCTTAACACTGTTTTCAACCTCTTCATTCACAATATAAATATGTTCCGGCCTTATTGCCAAGGATGTTCCCTCATGGGCTAACGTATTAACCGTACCTATAAAATCCGCCACAAAAGGTGTTTTTGGAAATTCATAGATTTCTTGAGGAGTGCCCATTTGTTCAAGTCTAGCATTATTCATGATAACGATTTTATCAGCCATCGTTAAAGCCTCTTCTTGGTCATGCGTAACCATAATGGTTGTAATCTTCAATGTTTCCTGCAGTTTCCTAATCTCCATTCTTAGTTTTAGCCTCACCTTTGCATCTAAGGCAGATAAAGGTTCATCTAGCAGCAAAAAGCTCGGTGATAAAGCGAGTGCTCTGGCAAGAGCAATTCTTTGCTGCTGGCCTCCCGATAATTGTGCCGGGTAGCGGTCCTTAATATGTTCCAAATGGATTAGAGAGAGTGCATCTCTTACTCTCTCATCTATCTCTTTCTTGGGTAGTTTTTTGTTTTTTAATCCATATGCAATATTTTGGTAAGCGGTTAAATTGGGAAACAGCGCGTAAGATTGAAAAACAATTCCAAAGTTTCTTTTGGAGGGGGGAGAATCGGTTATATCTTTTCCCTCTAGGAGTATTTTTGATCCAACATTAGGATCTTCAAGTCCTGCAATAATTCGCAGCAAGGTTGTCTTCCCGCAGCCACTGGGGCCAAGTAAGCAGACAAACTCTTTTTTATTTACGTTAAAATCGATATTTTCCAAAGCAATAAACTTCCCAAATGTTTTCGTTACATTCTGAATTTCCAAAAGTTTTTCCATTAATAGTCCCCTTTCTAACTCTTTTCTTTCAAAATCCAAAGAGTATGTAAGAAAACCTTGCAAGGTTTTTTATTACTAGTTTATGAATCTTGCAAAGTTTCTTAGATTTTTCATTATAAGACTTAAACTAAGTCAGTTTACTCTTTCGGTTCACTCTTCGAATCATATCTTTTTGTCCATTCTTCTAAGATTGATTCTCTTTGTTTTGCCGCCCATTGGAAGTCATTGTCTATTAATTGTTTTTCCAATAGATTGTTTGGGTAACCTTCTGGAAGCGCATTACCCAAATCTATGGAAACAACTGCAAAGTTCTTATTTACTAATTCAAGAGCTTCCTTACTTACCGCCCAATCTAGGAACGTTTTTGCCGCTTCTTTGATTTCGGGTTTTTTTACCAACGTATTTGCTTCCATTTCCCATCCTGAACCTTCTTTAGGAAATACTACTTCTATAGGTGCCCCTGATTCTTTTTCCTTGAAGCTTGGGTAGTCAAAAGAAATACCGATTGGGAATTCTCCCTGTCCAGCTAACTTTGCCGGTTTTGATCCTGAATGTGTATAAATACCGATATTGTCGTGAAGCTTATCCAAATACTCGTAGGCTCCATCCTCACCCATTAGCTGTATTAATGCTGATACTGTCAAAAAACCTGTTCCACTCGAAGCTGGATTTGGCATTGAAATTAACCCTTTATATTTTGGGTCTAATAGATCTTCATAAGATTTAGGAATAGGTAAGCCTTTGTTCTCTAATTCGACTGTATTTACGGCAAAAGTAGCCATGTAAGCGTCGATACCAACCCAGTGAACTGGATCAGCTTTGTCTTTTAACTCAGGTAGAATTTTGTCAATCCCTTTCGGATTATAAGGTTCAAACAACCCTAATTCATCCAATGGCATTAGATTGGTAATTCCTGTACCCCAAACTACATCTGCTATAGGGTTATCTTTTTCAGCTAATAATTTCGCAGCAATAATCCCTGTAGAATCTCTAACTAATTTAACCTCAATTCCAGGATGCACTTTCTCAAATGCCTCTAAATACACGGGAATTTGAGCATCCTCAATTGCTGTGTAAACGGTTATTTCCTGTTTTTTATCCACAGAAGAACTTTTACTGCTGCAACCCGCAGCTAATATGATGGAAATAAGTGTCATGATCAATAATGTAGATACTTTTTTCATTTAAACATCCCCCTTTTATTTAATCTTTTAATCTACCTTTCTTCCTATTAGCAACACTACATTACCCTTCGACTTTGATAACGCTTTCATTATTCTTTTTTTAAGTTTTAAAAAAACCTTTTTTCATTTTACGTTGAAATATGCTTCACTCCTCTTTTAAATATTCTAAAGATTCCTAATATTTAAACTAAATATATAACGTAAATCAAATGAATGCAAGATTTTTTTATTTGTTTTACCTTTTTTCTTTTTGTTTAAATTGTTAGTATTTTGATATTATCGCTCGGCAGCAATTTCTTGAATTGACTGCTCAACGATATCCATAGCATTTTCTAACTCTTGATCTGTAATAATTAGTGGTGGCGCGAGGGTTAAAACATTTCCCTGTGAAACCTTAAAACTTAAGCCTTTTTCCATACATTTATACATAACCTTTTCGGCCTCTAAAATCGCTTTTTCTTTTGAGTGTCGGTCAAGCACCAATTCAACCCCATATAAAAGCCCAATTCCTCTAACATCCCCAATGATGTCGAAGCGCTTTTGTATATTCATTAGTCGCAATTTCATGTATTCACCCAATTTATTAGCCTTCTCAAGTAAGCCATAATCTTCAATATATTGAAGTGTGGCTAGAGCTGCAGCACAACCGATTGAGCTTTTTTCATGTGTGTAGTGTCCTAAAGCAATGTCTTGAGCTACATCTAAGTCATCACGTGCAATCATTGCAGCCATTGGAAACACTCCTCCTCCCAAACCTTTACCTAATAAAACAATATCAGGTGCTATGTCATAATGTTCAAATACAAACATTTTTCCAGTTCGTCCAAGGGCGGTTGGGATCTCATCAAAAATCAATAAAACATTGAAATGATCACAAATTCTCCGTAACCGTTGATGATATTCTTTTGGAGGCACTTGTACATCCGTACACCGTATTGGTTCTACAATTATTGCTCCAACGTCCCCTTCCCGCTGCAAAACATACTCTAGATAATCCAAACCTTTAGAACAACTAGCACCAGAATCCCCAAAGAAACATCTATATGAATTGTATGGCATAATTTGAAGATTACCTGGCATTAGAGGTCCCATTCCGTTGCGGAATATTGCTTCTCCACCGACCGAAATGGCATCCAATGTCGCTCCGTGAAACGAATCCCACATAGAGATAGTTTTATACTTACCAGTCGCTTTCCGTACAAGTTTCAATGCCATGCTTACAGCTGATGTTCCACCTGGGGCAAATAAGACTTTACTTAACCTGCCTGGAGCGAGATGAACAAGTTTTTCGGCTAGCTCAATGGAGATTTTATTTGTATAGCGACGTGGTGAAAATGGAAGTATATCTAGTTGCTCTTTAACAGCTTTGATTACATACTCATTTCCATATCCAATTTGGTGAACACTATTTCCATGAAAGTCCATATACTTTCTGCCATCGATATCTTCAATATAAATGCCATAACTTTTCTCAATTACATTCAGGCAGGGAGTAGACAGCGATTGATGAATAAAATACTCATTGTCTTTTTCTAAATACTGAAAGGAATCCTCACTAAGGTGGTTCTTCTGCCACAGTTGCCGATTTTCAGAAAAGTTTACGTCCCCTTCTGTTCTTAACACTTCATCGTTTAATTTCAATTCAAATCCCCCTTACTCCAAATTACTTAATTCTTAAAGTTTGTTTTAATTTGCTCTTCGTTAGTAAGTTTCCAAACAAACCAACTAAAACAATAAAAAATACTAGTATCATGTTATAACATACAAATTAAAAAGTAAATTAAGTATTCGTAATAATATGAAAATTTTATGTATAGGGACATAAACAATTAAACATTCCTTCATTAAAATAAACCAAAGAAATACAATCTCTTTCTGTTTCACTGTAGGAGTTGCAATAGTCTAATGCATTGAAGATTTCGTAAGTCTTAAGTCTTAGAAAAAATTCAGTCTCCTCAAAACATGAAAAATATGGGATATTTATGGAGCAGGATCAAGAAAATACCCAAATAGAACCAGGAATAAAGGCGGTGTTTGTTTATTCAACTATTAAGACATTGTAAAACTTTTGAAATTTAATGGTAAATAATGGTTAGTATTTACAGAATTATGTTAAGATTCACCTTGGACTTTCTATCTATAGCAAAGGGGAGATATACCTATGTCAATTTTCACGAAATGGGCTTTTCGAAATAAAGCCGCTGTATCCTTAATAACGATATTAGTATTAATTATTGGGGTCGTTAGTTATTTTCGATTACCGATGGAGTTCTTGCCTTCTGCAGACAATCCGCAAGTAACCATTATAACGATGGGGCAAGGAACCGATTCAAAAACAATGGAAAGTGATGTTACTTCACCGATTGAACGTGCGGTAACCGGAATTAAAGGAAAAAATTCAATCTATTCTACAACGGGAGACGGCTTTTCAAAAGTAGATTTATTTTTTGAAGCGGGATCCGACATGAAACAGGCAAAATTAGATGTTCAAGAGGCATTATCAAATGTGGCACTTCCAGCTTACATATCTAAGCCAATCATTTCACAGCTCAATACCTCGATGATTCCCATCTCCAACATAGCTGTAACCTTTAAAGATGGTCTCACAACCGAAAACCTTGAATTGGTAAAAGAAAAAATTGAACCGTTATACAAAGAGATTGACGGTGTTGCTCAAGTTCAGACCTATGGTTTAGTGGATCCTGTTATTTCAATAAAAATTGATAATCAAAAATTAGCCGAGAAACAGGTATCTCTGCAATCGGTGATGGGAATTCTTCAAGGGCAAAACACCGCTGTAGCAGTCGGCGAAAAGAATATTGACGGAAAAACCAGCAATATTAAAGTGATTGGTGACTTATCAAGTCTCGAAAAACTAAAAAAACTGACAGTAGGTCCTAATGTAACGCTCGAGGACGTCGCGTCTATTAAGGAAACAAAACAATCCAATTTTCTTAACCGATTCGACGGAAAAGAAGCACTAAGCATAAGTATCACGAAGGACAGTCATTCAAACGCGGTAACCATTAGCAAAGAAATCGAAAAAGTAACAAAGGAAATAAATAAAAAATACGATACACAAGAATCTACAATCTATGTGGCTTCAGCGGATATGGTTGAAACGTCTGTTCAAACGATGATGAAAGAAGTCCTTCTTGGAGCATTGTTTGCAACAATTGTAATTATGATCTTTTTACGTAATATCCGAACAACGTTTATTACGATCGTTTCCATCCCGCTATCCCTTTGTTTTACCTTGTTCTTATTGTCACGGTCCGGGGTGACATTAAATATTTTAACACTCGGCGGGGTTGCAGTGGCCGTTGGGCGTCTTGTGGACGACAGTATTGTAGTCATTGAAAATATCTATCGTAAAATGCAAACAGAAAAGTTTTCGGTTCAAATGGTGATTGATGCAACGAAACAAGTTGGAGTAGCCATTACGGCCTCCACCTTAACAACGGTTGCGGTCTTCCTGCCAATGAGTTTATTAAACGGTGGACTGCAGGAATTTCTTTTACCATTTGCGTTAACGGTTACCTATTCCCTATTGGCCTCGCTTTTGGTTGCCTTAACATTGGTTCCGTTAATGAGTGCTGGTTTGTTGAAAAGCACCAAACTTCCAGAACATAAACCGGCCGTACGCTTTCCAAAAGTAGTCAAATGGTCTTTGAATCATAAATGGATCGTATTTACGATTTCCCTGCTATTATTTGCCGGATCGATAGGAGCTTACTTCGCTGTACCAAAAGGTGCTGTTGACAATTCTTCTGCGGACTTTATTTCAGCCACCTTGAAATATCCGAATGATACACCTTTTGAAACAGTCAAAGAAAAGGCAATCGAGCTTGAAAATTCAATAGCTGAGATGGATGAGGTTGAATATATGTTTAACCAAGTCGGTTCTTCAGCAGACACTGCTCAATTTGGCCAAATTGGTTCTCCAACCGAAGCAGTCATCAGCATCCTATTAAAAGATAAAGATGACACAGACAAGGTTTTAAAAGAAATTGAAAAGAAAAAGGATGACTATAAGGATGCTGTTTTAGAAGTGGCCACGGCTTCGTTTATGATGGGCGGCTCAGCAACCAATATTACCATCGACGTGGTTGGTGAGAATATCGAGCAACTCGAAAAAACAGCAAACAGTATTAAAGAAACCGTAGCTGATATTGACGGTGTTGAGGAAGTTATCACGAATCAAGATGAAAAGAAAACTGTCTACTCTCTCGTTGTAGATCCTGCAAAAGGTAATACTCAGCAAATCGCCCAGCAGCTTGGGGTCATGTTAAATCAAACACCGATTGGAACCATTACAGTAGATGAAAAACAAACACTTGTCGTTCTGGAATCTTTACTTAACACAAAAACACAAAACGACTTGAAAAACATCCCGATTATGACCGAAAGCGGAATGGTACCGGTCTCTGAGATTGCCACATTAAAACAAACGGAGAGCTCAACCAGCCAATTTCATAAAGATGGAGAGACCTACCTTCGCGTTACAGCAACCGTCGATCCTGCTAAACTCTCAGAAATTTCGACGAAGATCAATTTGGAATTATTCGGAGATCAAAAAGAAATTAAAGGAATGGACATTCCAGATAATGTGGAGGTTCTCGTTGGAGGCGCAAGTGCACAGCAAATGGAGGATTTCACTGACTTATTCTTAACGATGCTTGTTTCGATTGGAATTGTATTCTTGATTATGGTTATCACATTTAAGTCGATTAAAGCGCCAATCGCAATTTTAACCTCCCTGCCGCTTGCTGCCATCGGTGCAATTTTAGGCATCTTAGTCAGCAGGATATCGGTTGATATCACTGCGCTGCTTGGAGCGCTCATGCTGATTGGTATTGTTGTTACAAATGCAATTGTTCTGATTGACCGTGTCAGACAAAATGAAGAAAAAATGACGATACGTGAAGCGATTGTTGAAGCGACAGCTACGAGAATGAGGCCGATTTTAATGACTGCGATCGCTACCATATGTGCAATGATTCCACTCTTGTTTAAAGCATCGCAGAGCGGAAGCTTGGTTTCTCAAAGCTTGGCGGTTGTCGTTATTGGCGGGCTGGCTCTTGCTACCCTCTTAACCTTAATCGTCATCCCATGTGTATATGAACTATTGTATTTTAAAAAATCAAAGAAACAACGAATGGCTGAATCAACTGAGCAGCACATTCAAATGTAAAACCTTATTGATTGGATTCCAAAAATGTAAGTAGACTCGTATACAATTAACATAGCCAAAAACATGCAGAAGGAATATCCAAATGCATGTTTTCGGCTTATTTAGTTTACTACGTTTTATAATAGATTTACATAACATTAACATCTACTTATGATTCTACCTCTAGTGGGGATAGCATATCTGGCTATCATGGTAATTGCCGCAGGTGGAGACTATCCACTTGAAAGGACAATTAGTACAATACAATGGTAAAAAAGTATATTCTTCTTCACCGATCCTTAATCAGCAAAAGTAAATTAACCGGAGATTTTCCGGTTAAATGAAGAATGGAGCTTGTTTGGAGGTAATTAAGAGGAGTTTTTCCGACTATCCAAAGCAAAATCTTCCATTTTTAATTTTTCGAGCCAATAGACGGAATCTCTCCGTTTATTTATGCCTTTTTTAAAGATAATTTCTAATTAAGCGGAATTTTTCCGTCTACTTATATCAGCTCAGGTGCTTAATCTAACCTGATTCAAAATAAAGAAAAAGACGTATACCAATTCATACGTCAATTCTTGTATCTTTTAATAAGAAAGCACCAGAAAAACGGAAGCCTTTATGGTCCACACCAGTCAGTTTCCTCCAAAGGATGTTCTTCTTAAGCATTAACTTCCTTTAAAAGCTGAGTCATTGAATTCAATTTGTCTGACAGCTCCTTAAACCATTCTTCATCTCCGGTGGATAACGCTAAATCAATTAGGAAAAGAATTTGTTCCTTATTGCTGACATTTGCAGCAGGCAGACGTTTAAGCTGGTTGGTTAATAATGCTATTGTTCTGCCATTTATGTCTTGGTTGTCACTTGTCACAATTTTGACCTTTGCGATTCCTTCTAGATTGCTAAGGGATTCAATATAACCAATAATTAATTCACCTGTGTGCAAATTCCCTTTAACCCAATTTCCTGTTTCTAACTTTGGAAAATCATTATTACTCAACATTATTTTTTCACCTGCTTGGAAAAGTATAGTCCTTCTTAATGCTCCATTCATGTTTCACTTACTGTAATTTAATTTATTACAGTTAAACTAAAAAGACACTTATTGGCAGTCTTTTATTGTTTTTTATTGATAAGATCAACAATTTCTTTAATGGTGTAGTCCTTTAAATATTCACCCAGATGGTCTTCAGCACCTAAAAAAATGCTAAACAGGACTCTTTGCATATTTGCCCCCACAATGCACTGATCATTTGATTCAGGACATTTAGGCTGAAGTGCACCTTCCGAGGTAATCTTATAGATGTCCCAGAGAGTAACCTCACTAAGATCTAAAGCAAAGATAAACCCGCCGCCTATTCCTTCTTTTGATTTAATAAATCCATGTTTTTTTAATAAACTTAATACTTTTCGAATACGAACTGGGTGGACACCGGCACTTTCTGCTATATATTCACTAGTTGACATCCGGTCTGGCTGTAATGCAAGTAGAGTTAAACTGTGAATGGCAAGTGTAAAATCACTGTTCATGACCTGCCTCCTATACGTTCATCATTTTTCTATTATAGACATTCCTACTATTATCTATTATATCACTTACTATACTGTAATGATAAACGTTACAGATTGGACACAATGTAACTAATTAGCCGCATTCTGCGAATCAATGTTTACATATGTGCGAAGCCTGCGTGGTAAGAACCTTGTAATTTCGTCCTCGTTATATCCAACCTGTAATCGTTTTTCATCTAGCATGATTGGCCGACGCAACATTTTTGGGTTGTTGGTTATTAAATTATATAAGACATTAAGTGGCAAAGATTCAATATCAACATTCAACTCCTGAAAAACTTTTGAGGTCGTCGAAATAATCTCGTCCGTCCCTTCCTCTGTCAGGCGAAGAATTGATTTAATCTCATCAATCGTAAGTGGTTCAGCTATTATGTTTCTTTCAATATAGTCTATCTGATGTTTTTCAAACCACGCCTTTGCTTTTCGACAAGAACCACAGCTTGGTGTTGTAAATAGAGTTACCATTTTACACACTCCCTTTTTATCATTTATTCATTATCCTATGCTTGCCGCTCATAAATGTAACAAAAATTATTACAGTTCAAAAACAATAAAGCATGTTATTTTCATTTGAACTATTTTTTTCTAAAAAGCTTAACCTTTCATCTATACTGTAATATTAATTTTTACAGTTAAAGAAGTCAACTGTAATTTCATGGTACATGTGCAAATTTATCATCATGAAGTGTATTGTCGAGGTTTATTTTACCATTCTGTTCTAGAAAAAGTAGAACAGATGTGTTATAATAAATATAGAACAGATTGGAGTGGAAAGTAAATGATCATTGTAATTGAACCCGATTCTGACGTCCCCATTTATGAGCAAATTTGCAATCAAATTATGGAAGGAATTGCTCGAGGACAAATAAAGCCAGGCCATTCACTGCCTTCTGTAAGGGTATTTGCTTCTGACCTCGGTGTAAATATGCACACCGTTAATAAAAGCTACCACCTATTAGAGAAAAAAGGAATTATCACGATTGTTCCTAAATCAGGTGCGGTTATCTCCTCTCCTCAGGATTTCAATGAATCCTCTTTCAATCGGTTAAAAGATGAGTTTAAGCCCCTTATTGCTGAATCTCTTGTCGTCGGTATGACCCATCAACAAATCCAGAACCTTGTCACCTCTATTATCGAAGACTTTACGAAAAATCAAAAATAGGAGGAACTACTATGACTTTGGCTATTTTTCTCTTTATTTCCATTATTTTAGCTGGCATTCAAACAGCCATTCCTTTTTTAGTAAAACGGACCATCATCTTTGGTATTACTGTCCCAGAAAAGCACATAAAAAATGAACAATTATTATCCTATAAAAAAAACTACACCTTTATCGTTGCCCTTGTTTCTGTTATCGCTCTAGCCAGCTATGTGCTTTGGGTTCTAGTAAGTAATCCAGTCGAAGAAAAAACCGTGTTAATCGGAACCTTTATCCAATTTGGCATTATTCTTTTCAGCCTGTCCCTTTATTTTTACTATCACGGAAAAACACTTCAATTAAAAAAGAAGCAGAACTGGATGGAACAGTTAAAGCAAGTTAAAGTTGCAGATTTATCCGTACGGTCTCAGGACGAAATGCTTTCTTGGTATGTATTTTTACTTCCTATAGTGATGACAGTTGGTGTAATCGTTTATACCATTTTCCAATACGACCTTCTGCCTAATCAAATTCCAACTCACTGGGGAGCAAATGGCAAAGCCGATCGCTTTACGGAGAAAACGCCAATATCTGCCATCTCTCTGCCGCTAACACTTTTAGCTATGCAAGTCATGTTCTTAGGAATCAATATTGGAAAAAGTAAGTCGGGAATCCAATTAAGTGCAACGAGTTTAAACGCATCGCGAAATCGCCAATTAACATTACGGAAAAATTCAAGCTGGCTGATGTTTGGAGTTAGTTTTTTGCTAACCATCATGTTTAGTTTTTTCCAATTAACAACGATTCACCCTGATTTGTTTGCTGGAACAGCTATGATGGCGGCGCCCATTATTTTCCTTGTCATCCTGTTAACGGGAACGATTATTTTTGCTGTTAAAGTGGGGCGTGCTGATAAACAATCCGTCGGTGAGCAGAAAGAGGACATAACGGATTACGACGAAGATTCTTACTGGAAAGGTGGACTCTTTTACTTCAACCGAAATGATCCTTCCATTTTTGTAGAAAAACGCTTTGGCGTTGGCTGGACCCTCAATTTTGGCAATCCAATCGGTTATATTATCGTTTTTGTGCCGCTTGTTGTCATAATAATATTATCAAATCTGTAAGCTTAGAGTATAAAACAAGAGCGTATCCATTCAGTTGGATACGCTCTTCTTATGGTCGAACTCTGAAATAATTTCCCATTTTTTATGATTAGCAATTTCTAATAGACGAGGTTCAGGGTTAACGGCTACAGGATTTCCTACTAATTCGAGAACATTTAAATCACTATAACTGTCCCCATATGCAAAGCTGTTTTGCCAATCCACGTCCGTATTCGAAAGATGGGCATGGATGAATTCCCTCTTTCTTTCACCATAAATATAGTGTATAGAAGTGTTCTTAGATAATTTTTCATCCTCGTAAGGAATACTGCTGCCGATGATACAATCAAAAGTTACATCACTAGTGACCGAATTCAACAGCGGTTCATATGCTCCTGAAACCAGCATGGTGTAGTATCCCTCTTTTTTATGTTGTTCCAGTCGAGTTAACATGTGATTACTAAGGTTTTGACTCATCATCCCGCCAATTTGTGAAAAAAACTCCTCGATCTCTGCTTTTGAGGAAGAACCAAATGCCGCTATGTAAGACCACATCGAGTACTCTTTCATTTTTTGTTCAGGGTAAAGCTTACATTTGTAAGCTACGTAAACCGGTAATAATTTGAGAAAAAATTTACGATACTTTTGAAAATGAATTGGATGTTTTTTTAAATGACTCATCAAAAGCGGGAACGTCTCCTCAGGAAATAATGTTCCATCAAAGTCAAAAATTGCAACCTTCATATAGGATCAGCCTTTCTTTGAGAACAAGTATATTTTTTCTATGGACTACTCTACTATACACTAAAACATCCAGAAAGAATCGTGAGAAAACTCCCTTCTACTATTGAAGGGAGTTTGGGCATTATTGCTTAATAGCTGTGTCTAAAAAGTTTTGTAATTTACTCTTATATTCTTCTTCGGCAACCGTATAAGCTTCGGTGTGACCGGCACCTTTCACGATCCACAAGTCCTTTTTACTAGAAGCAGCATCATAGATTTCCGTTGCCATTTTAGTTGGAACCAGCTCATCTTGGTCTCCATGAATAATAAATAAAGGCAGTGTATTTTTCTTTACGCCCTCAAGTGCCGAAGCCTCCTCAAACGAATAGCCCGCTCGGATTTTTGTCACGACACTCGTTACTTCCATAAGAGGAAATGCTGGAAGCTTGTACAGGTATTTTAATTGATGAGATAACTCGGCCTTAACGGTTGTATACCCGCTATTCGCGATAATTCCCTTTACTTCTTTAGGTAGTTTTTCACCGGAAGTCATAAGAACGGTTGCTGCACCCATTGAAAAACCGTGAAGGAAAATAGTATCCTCTTTCTTCTCTTCTATTAAAAAATCTACCCAATCCACATAATCCTTTCGGTCATGCCACCCATAACCGATATAATTCCCTTCACTCATTCCATGGCCTCTTGCGTCCGGCTTTAATATATCATAGCCCATGTCATAATAATCCTTTGTAATCCCTGGCATTTGTTCGCTGCTGCCCTTATATCCATGTGCCAAAATGACCACTTTGCCGTTAGAATTTGGATTCTTCAAAAAGCGCGCTTTTAATGTTAGGCCATCATATGACTTTATTTGAACGATTTCAAATTGCTGTTGCTCTGTCCATTTCATTAATTCCGCTATCTCTTTCTGCTGTTCCTCAGATCCTTCAATACTAGCAGCTGCCGCTGAACTGCCGCCTCCGTGAAGATTCGGTCCTTCCTGACTGCGATTAATGCCTACATTGTAAAAATAATTCCCGGCAATACCCATTCCTATGATAAAAATCAGAACGATTGCTATACTTATTCTCGTTACTCTTTTTTTCAACTTCATTCCCCTTTATCTAGTTAACTCTGATGTAAATTTTGTAAAAAGATGAAACTAATATATTAATATATTATAATTAAGTCACTGCTGAAAGTGGTAATTTTTTTACAGCACAAGCTTTTTAGGAATTCAGGTACGGCGAAAAGTACCAGATACCATCCTTTTAGTTGGATGGTGCCTGGCACCCTTTATTCTATTATTAGGATTTCATCATCATTGCTGCCTGTTCCCAAATGATCCGCTCCTCACGGTTTGGATCATTTTTAACTTCACTCTTGAGATTAAAAATCATCGTTGAACGTTCATTCAGATTATACTTTGGCCATTCAGGAAGGTTTTCTGTATTTGGATCGCTGTTACGTGCAAAGTTTATCCATGACTGATGCATTTGGATCGCTACCAATTGACGGTCCGGAGAAGACCCTGTGAAATTCTCCGTATTTGGCGTATTTAGTGTATTAAACACAAATGGAATTTCTAAAGCGTGCGTTGACTTAAGTGCGCCGCCAAATACTGGTGTTTCCCAATCAAACCGATACATCCAAACAGGAGCACCTTGTTTCACCTGCAGTTCGGTTAACTTTTGTGCAGGATATGTAAAGATGCTCATCGTTAGTAGTTTGTTATAAAGTTCTTGGGAAAGCGGCTTGTTCCCTCCGAGGTAACTTGAAATAACTGGCACCAGCGGTCCAAACGTTTTTTCAAATTGCTTTGTAACCTGTGTCTCATCGGCATTTTTCCATTCAGGGTCAAATGCGCTAAAAATGTTGTATTCATCTTTGTTTGTCCCAATTAGTATGGTGACATCCTTTGCTGAACCGTCTGCTATTGCCTCTTCTGGATGTCTTGGCAGTGATATTCCATCCATTACAGGCCCTAAGCTCATCGGAGGAACAAGGTCGGAGGCCTGAATTAACTGCTCAATTGGCAGTTCCTCTAATTTTGATAGATTCGTCGGTTCAACCTGTAAAGCACCTAATAAGTGACCCGCAATTTTTGTGGCTTTATCTGAAGAATGCACATTAGCAGCAGCACCACTTTGAAGGATTGCTTTATGGAAAAGACCTTGTGCTGATGGGAATCCAAGCAATACCCCAATGCTCATTGCCCCCGCAGATTCTCCAAATACCGTTACATTATTCGGATCCCCGCCAAAGGCTGAGATGTTTTCCTGCACCCATTGCAATGCAGCGACCTGATCCTGTATGCCGCAATTTCCGGAAGTCGCATATTCCTCACCGCCAATTTCTCCTAGGTGTAGGAAGCCCAAAATTCCTAGTCGGTAATTTATCGTAACAACAACGACATCGCCATTCTCCGCAAATGAAGCACCGTCATACCAGCTGCTAGACCCTGATCCAGATATAAAAGCACCCCCGTGAATCCAAACCATCACTGGCCGCTTTTTATCATCTGCTCCTGGTGACCATACATTTAAATACAGACAATCTTCATTCATATTGGAGATGTCATTTCCAAAAAACTCCATGATTTCTCGTTGTGGTTGTGGAGCAACTGGTGAGAATGAAGTCGCGTCCCGAATACCTTCCCAAGAGTCTGGCAGCTCTGGAGCACGAAACCTAAGCGATCCTACTGGAGGCTTCGCATATGGGATGCCCTTCCATGCAAATACATCATTGATTTGTTCACCTTGCAGCTTACCGTGAGCGCTTTCAACAATTGTGTACGTCATTCGCCTTCTCCTCCTAATTTAGAAGTTTCCGTACATTCTAGTTGCTAATTAAAAATATTCGAGAAGGAGAAGGGATTTTCCTGTTATTTACAATCACGTTTAATCTTTTTAATTGTGGTTTGTTGAAACTTTACGGGTAATTTGTATAACCTGTATGGTTTTTTGTTTGAACTGTACGGTTTTTTGTATAAACTGTACGCATTTTTGTATAAACTGTACGGTTTTTTGTAAAAGCTGTACGGTTCTCCGTAAACAGCTCGGTTTACCGTAAGGCTATAGCCTTTATCATTGAACTCGCGTCTTATTTTCTCTCCGTATTAAAATCCCCATCGGAATATACGTAATGATAAATACGATGACCGCGGCTATTTCTAGGCTTATATAATACATCAACCCACTGCCGAAAAATGATAGTAAGGTTTCTGTTTCCGAAGGGCTGGCTAAAAAGAAGAAATTGGTGTTCAACCATATATTTATGAAAAATATTGGTACGGCTATCACATTCAACGTAAGGTAGCTAGTGAACACTGCCTTTCTAGGAACTCTGTACCTTTCAAAGAGGATAAAGTACAAAACGGCTAATGGGATGGCTGAATGATGAAGGAAATATTTTAAGAATCGAAAATGAGGAAATTGGTAGACGATATCCGGTGTGACCATACTTAATATCGCAGGAAGAAGTCCGATGAAAAATAACAGATTAAACACTTTCTGATTGTGCTTTAAAAATAAAAACAGCGATAAAAACGTACTTAATGAACAAAGCTGTAACGGGAGGTCCCCCACTTCCCATTGGTTTGTTAGGATTAACCACAAATGAAAGGAAACTTCACATAATACTAATGTTGTAAATAAGATCCATTTTATTATCGTTTGATATGATTTAAGGCTTTTCCTGTAATGGATGAAAAGGAAACAGGTTAGAAAAAAGAGACATAACGACAGAACATGGGGCATTGAAAAGAATGTGAAAGTTTGCATTCCGGTAACAGAAAACATGATAACAAACACCTCTTTTCTGAAGTATTCAAGGGTAATAAGAATATATGACTACCATAGTCCGGACTATGATTAAATGAAAAGCCCCAAACTCGGGAAAAATAGAGTTTGGGGCTTTACCTTAGTTAGCAACTGTATTTTTGCTCATGTTATTCGTTTGGTGAATGATCAGTGCGGCAATACCTTGAATGATCGTTTTAACAATTACTTGACCTAAAATAGCTGCTGGAACGGCTTCCCAAGGCAGGAAGTTTGCGCCTAACGGACTCAAACCAAGAACCACGAAAATCGCTGAGTCCAAGATCCCTCCAACAATTCCGCTGTATAGAACGCGTAAACTCATTGGCAATTTTAGTCTTGAATAAATTTCTGTATCGGTTGTTTCCGCGATCGCGAACGTTACAGCAGATGCTAAAACGATGATTAGTGTGTCTCCCAAAATGGATGAAACCACTGCCGATAATAATAGTGCTAATCCAATAAACATGTATGTTTTCTTTCTGCCATACTTGTTTTGCACAAGGTCACGGAAGATAAATGTTGCACCGATTAGAAATGTTCCCATTGGAACGATAAATACCCCCATCGTTAATGGTGCAAACGCTGCGGTTACGACGTTCGCAGTAACGATTGAAATTAAATACAATAGTATTCTCACAAAAAACACTCTCCCTTTAAAATCTAAGATGAACAACAAAAAACAGCACCTCTAAGAGAAATGCCGCTTCATCTTAGTTTTTTTAGCGAGGGGTGCTACAACCTCGACCGCTATGAGCGGATTTTTATTTAAGATTTATTTATTTTACACTTTTCCTATCAATCTGTCGATACCTTTTTTATATTTACCTAACCTCTCTCTAGACCTCATTTCTAAAAATAATCTCCTTATAATCGGAGTTTTAACATAAACGGAAATAAAGGACTTTTTGGAAAATATCTAGAATAAAATAAGAAATAGGAAAATTTAACTAGATTTTACATAACTAGTTCCGTATGTTCGAGATTGTTAACTGAATTGGAGGTTAAAAAATGGCAGATGAAAAAATGGTAATAGGTGCTGGAACAAACTATCCGCTAAATGGGAAATTAAGCATTCCAAATGAACGGAACGGGTTGATTCCTGGTGTTATATTGGTTCATGGGTCAGGCCCAGGGAATATGGATTCTAAAGCGGGGAATACCTACTTATTTAAAGACCTTGCTGAAGGTTTATCGGAAAAAGGAATTGCCGTTCTTCGTTATGACAAGAGAACATTTGTATATGGTAAAGAAATGAAAGACGATACTAGAATGTCAGCAAAAGAAGAAACGATTGAAGATGCCATACTAGCAGCTGAACTTTTACGTAAAGATTCACGGATTGATCCAAACAAAGTATTTATTATTGGTCATAGTTTTGGCGGGATGCTAGCACCACGAATTGATACAGAAGGTGGAAATTTTACAGGATTGATTTTGATGGCCGGTTCTCCAAGAAAATTTGAGGAAATTATGTTGTCCCAAAATGATGATCTTTTAGATTCATTGAATTGGTTTTTAAAAATGATAGCGAGAAAACAAATAGCATCATTATCAGCAAAGTTTGAAAACATTTACAGCCTTACCGATGAAGAAGCAAAAGCCACCAAAGTGTTAGGAAAATACGTTAGAGCATACTATTTCAAAGAAATGGGCGAACATCCATCCAGTAATTATCTGCGGAATTTGGATAAACCTGTCTTGATTTTACAAGGAGAAAAAGATGTTCAAGCAAGGGTTGAAGAAGATTTCGAGAGTTATAAGAAAATATTGGTTGATAAACGAAATGCGACCTTTAAACTTTATCCTAACTTGAATCATTTGTTTATGCCTTCTATATATGGAAATATTCTAAAAGCACAAAAAGAGTATAAAGTTGCCCAAAATGTAGATAAACAAGTCATCAATGACATTTCCGACTGGATTCACTCTATTGCGTAAATACTTGGATCGTCTTACTCACAAGACGATCCTTATTTTTATATCACAGCTATTATTTTAACGATTAGAGTTTGAGATATTTATAATGGGCGGTATCTGCTGTTTTCTCTCCGTTCCAATCCAAACTAAACCTAGAATAATAACTAATCCACCAACGATTTGTGTAATCCAAATTGCTTCATTAAAGAATAACGCACCCGCGACAGCAGCAGCTGCTGGTACGAAATAACGGAAGAAATTTGCTTTGGCGGCGCCCACGTGTTTCATACAGATATTCCAGACAACAAATGCAGCGACAGTGCATAGTAACACATTATACGCAACGGCTCCCCACGTAATAATGGTGAGATTCCCCCATTGGATGATGTTCCATTTATCAACGGTAAACGGTACCAAAAATACTGATCCAAATAAGACATACCATGTGGTTACCCGCAGAGGTGAGTACTTTTTCATCAGCGGCATGCATGCCAGATTAAATAGTGCACCAATTAAGCTGATACCTAAAGCAATGTAGTTTCCTATCATATATTTAGAACTAATGTCAAAACCGTCTTTTCCCCCTAGAATAATCAACGTTACTCCTACTAAAGCAATAAATCCGCCTATTGCCACTCTGACGCTTATTCTTTCACGCGTAAATAATGGTGCAAAAAGAGCTGCAAAAATCGGCCAAGGTGCAACATTTAATAAAGAAGCGTTTGCAAGGGTTGTATATTTGATAGAGTACATAACCATAATTTCTAAAGCCGTCACGCCAATCAAACCTATAATAGCTAGTTTGAGTAAGTCACGTTTCTCCACTTTTACACTGCCTTCTGTCCACTTTAAAATAATAAATAAGACAGGCAATGCTAGACCAAATCGAAGAAATACAAACACCTCGGCAGGAAACACCTCCATTGCCCACCGTGAAACCCCAAAATTGATTCCCCAAACAATAGACACAAAAATTAATCCTAAATAATAAAACGTAGTCGATTTCATGTTTTCGCCTTCCATTCAGCCTAAAAATAAACACATGCAACTATTATCTCAAATAACTATAACCATGGACTAGTAAAATTTTTCGTAACAGCCAGAAAATTATATATAATTTAAAAGCCGACTATCCTTTCCGATGATAGTAAAGGTAAGCCGGCTTTTATATACAATCTTAAACGCCCCAACAAAAACGGATACTTACAACGCTGTAATCGCATCCAAGGCTATTTTCATTTCAGCTTCCACCGCGTTCGTGACCAAGTCATTGTGTGGATTGTATTCATCTCGAAGCTCGGCATCCGCATAGCCGTCAATCGCCATAATCGCCCCAGACTTTACCCCTTTTAAAGCAGCAATAACAAATAAAGCGGAGTTTTCCATGTCGACTGCTACAACACCCGCTTTTTTATAAAGCTGATGTGGAAATTCGAGGACTCCTGAATAAAAGGCATCAAGTGTGAGGGTAATCCCCTCCTTTACAGGAATGTCTCCCCCCGTTAAAGCTGCCGCATTCATTAATGCCTCGATAACTTTACGATCTGCAACGGCTGGGAATCCAGGAGGAACAATTTGTTTCGTTAATCCATCACAGCTCACCGCAGCGGTGCTGACCACCAAACTTCCCGGTGTAACATCTTT
Organism: Neobacillus niacini NBRC 15566; assembly: GCF_001591505.1. Lineage (GTDB taxonomy): Bacteria > Bacillota > Bacilli > Bacillales > Cytobacillaceae > Neobacillus > Neobacillus niacini. The sequence goes on along the minus strand of NZ_BCVA01000006.1, from coordinate 170,021 downwards.
TTGATAAGAACCAGCTGTTCCTACTCGAATGATGGACTGTACGCCGCCCATAATCAGTTCTTCAAAACAAACGGCTGCACCAGGTGCTCCAACACCATGGCTCACTACAGCCACCTGTTTCCCATTCCAGCCTCCGCTGTATGTGTGGTACTCACGATTTTGAGCAAGTAGGACAGGATTATCCAATAACTCTGAAATAATTTTCGCACGACCAGGGTCTCCACATACCAAAACTCGTTCTGGCAGGATATCTGATGTTACTTTTAGATTTGGCAATTGTTTAGTCAAAGTCTTTTCTCTCCCATTCATCCTCTGGTATTGGCAGGTCTTCACCTGAGAATCTTTCCTCTTTAAACGGATCACCATTGATGTGAAAACCGTTTTGTTCCCAGAACCCTGGCTGGTTTTCAACAATAAACTCAATTCCGCGGATCCATTTTACACTTTTCCAAAAATAAAGATGTGGTACCACCAGCCTTAGCGGCCATCCATGCTTAGCTGATAATGGTTCTCCTTCAAAGGAGTGCGCCAAAATAACGTCCTCTTTGAGCAAATCCTCCAAAGCAATATTAGCTGTATAATCTTGATCAGCATGCAGCATTACATACTTACTTTTAGCAGTCACACCAATTTCCTTAAGAAAATCACTGAATTTAACACCAGTAAAACGATTGTCAAAGCGAGACCAGCGGGTTACACAGTGGATGTCAACCTTAATATCGGTCTGTGGCATTTCTTTGATTTGATCATAAGAAAGTACGGCCTCTTCGACCCCTTCACCGAATACCTTTAAATCCCATTTTTTCATATCATACTCTGGCACGTCTCCTTCATGGAGAATCGGGAAACGTTCTGTTAGTGCCTGGCCAGGCGGCAGACGCTTTGCCAGCTTGGGGTCGACGGCTGGAACTCTTGTCTTTTTAATTCTTTCTGCTTTATTCATGAAATTATCCTCCTTGTCCTTACCTAGAGCTTTGCTGCCCTGAAAGCTGTGAATCTGCCCCGCGGTCTTTTAGGAAGAACATCGCGAAGATGGTGATAATATATGGCAGCATCGCTGTAAATTGGGTCGGCATTGAAAAGCCTTGAAGTCTGATGCTCAGTGCATCCATCAGTCCAAATAAAAGACTAGACCCAACGATCCCGATTGGATGGGATTGACCCAACATCATCGCCACTAGTGCGATGAATCCTCTACCTGCCGTCATGCCCTCTGTAAACATTGTTACTTGTCCAAGTGAGAGCTGGGCTCCTGCCAAACCGCAAAGGATTCCACACGCAACAATGGCACCATATTGTAAAAGTGTAACCTTTAAGCCAAGGCTTCTGGCTGCAGCTTCATTTTTGCCCACCGCAAGGACTCGGAAGCCGGTAACGGTACGGTAAAAGAAAATGTACAACAATATCGCTGCCAGGAACGCAATATATACAAGTGGTGAATGACCAGAGAGAAGTTTGCCGACAACGGGAATCCCTTCAATTACCGGAATATCTAATTTCGGAAGGCCTTCCATGTTTTTATCATAAAAAGCCCCTTTTACATCAAAAATGGCTCGAAGTCCAAACGTAGTCAAACCGAGAACTAAAAAGTTGATGGCAATACCTGCTACGATTGGGTTTGCTTTCAAACGAATGGCTGCCAAACCGAATAACAATGAAACAAGTACCGAACCCAGCGCACCTGTTAAAACGGCCACAAGCACACTCCCACTATAGTAATTTCCAACAATGGCAGAAAAAGCACCTGCTAAAATTAACCCTTCAAGGCCAACATTAAAGATTCCAACGCGAGCACATAGGGCCCCTCCTAAAGCTGCTAAAAGAATAGGACTAATCATTCGAATCGCCGATGTAAAAAAGGAGAGATCAAGCAGCTCCATGGATGTCACGACCTTTCTTCTTTACTTTCCACCAATTCATGGTGATTTTAGCTGTTACAAAAAGAATAAGCACACCCTGAATCACGCTGGCAATTTCAAGCGGAACCTCTGTATTACGTTCCATTCCCATTGCCCCTGTTTGGAGTGCAGCAAGCAGAATCGAAGCAACCGCTGTACCAAGAGGATTCGAGTTTGCCAAAAGGGCTGCCATCAGTCCAGTCCAAGCATAACCTGGTACGGTCAGGGAACCTTCCACATAACGATATTGTGAACCGAGAACTTCTACTGTCCCTGCTAGTCCTGCAATCCCGCCGCTAAAGAACATGCTGTACAACAGCACCTTTATTTTGTTGATCCCGCCATACTCAGCAAAAAATGGGTTATAGCCTAGCATTCTTACTTCATATCCCGCTGAGGTGAATCGAAGTATAATAAATAGAATAATCGCTAAAACAATGGCGATCACAAATCCCATATGAACACTCATACCTGGGAATAGCTTAGGCAGCCATGCCACCTGGTCAATCATCGGCGTCTGCGCTAAAGCAGCCGAACCACTTTTGTCTTGAAACGGGTGCGAAACTAAATAACCGGCAAATAATACCGCTACATAGTTTAACAGTAAGGTAGAAATCAATAATTGAACTTTAAATCTCGTTTCCATCCATCCCGCAAGAAGCGACCATAAGCCCCCTGCTAAGAATCCAGCCGCCAATGCAGCTAGTATTTTAATGATTCCAGATCCAGGAACATATAAAGCAGCAAGGGCAGCACTGACAGCACCTAACACCATTTGCCCTTCTGCCCCCATATTGAATACACCAGCACGAAAGGCGATGGCCAGCCCTAAACCGATCAATATAATAGGAGTGGCGCGCGCAAATGTAGCAGTAACAAAGTAAAAGTTACCAAATGCCCCGTCCCACATGACTTTATAGGTTTCTAATACCGAAGCCCCTACTAAACTTATCGCAACAGCACCTGTCAGGAGGCCGATTAACACGGCCGTAAGAGGCTGTACCAACGATTTAAGCAGTTGTTGTAGTTTTCGCTTGCGATTCATTCTAGTTTCCTCCTGCCATAAGTACGCTTAATTTCTCTTCCGTCGCTTCTTTTCGATTAAGGATGTCAACAATTTTTCCTTCATACATAACAGCAATTCTATCTGATAACGTCAGTATTTCCGTTAACTCGGATGAGACGAGAAGGACTCCGTCTCCATTATTTCGTTTCTCTATGATCGCTTCATGAATATATTCCATAGCGCCGATATCTACACCACGTGTTGGTTCTGCAGCAATGAGGAAATCTGTTTCAAATCCAAGTTCACGGGCGACAATTAATTTTTGCAAATTTCCGCCTGATAGGTTTCCGGATTTTTCATCTAAGGAAGGTGTTTTAATTTCAAAACGGTCAATCCATCCTTTAAGAAGCTCGCGGAATCCATTTAGTCGAATGAAGGAAGATTGATTGAAGGTTTTCTTTCGATAATACCCCATTAAACCTGTTTCTTCGACAGTCGCTTCCTTCGCCGCTCCCCATAGGTAACGGTCTTCAGGAATATGGGCAAGACCCGCACTTCTTCGATTTGCTACAGATGTGCCATCCAAGATTGTCTCCCCTAAGCGAATACTGCCATTATCGATTTTTCTTAAACCTGTAATCGCCAGGATTAGTTCGGACTGACCATTCCCTGAAACCCCTGCAATTCCGACAATTTCTCCACGGTGTACGGTTAAAGAAAGATCATCCAAAATGGGTTTCTCCTCTTTCCCGCCAATGGTGAGGTTGTCGACTACTAGAAGAGGTTCACCGTCCAATTGGACTCGTTGTGTAAGCTTTTGGAGCTCACGTCCAACCATCAAGGTAGCTAACTGTTCAACATCTGTATGTTGTTTTAACACATTTCCTGTCACCCGGCCATTTCTTAGCACGGTAATTTGGTCCGCTACCTTCATTACCTCTGGAAGCTTATGGGTAATAAGAATAATACTCTTACCCTGAAGTGCTAAAAATTCAATGGTTTTTAAAAGTTCCTCAACCTCAAGAGGCGTCAACACCGCTGTAGGTTCGTCGAGGATAATAATATCCGCACCCTGATATAACACTTTTAATATTTCAATCCGCTGCTGTTCCCCTATTGAGCAATCCCCTGCTTTTTTCAATGGGTTAACATTGATTTTATACTGATCGCTTAGTTCCTTTACTTTTTCGGCCGCAGCTTTTCTATTAAAGAAACCATTCCGTTTCGGTTCATGGCCAATAACAATGTTCTCTGTTACCGTAAAATCAGAGAATAACATGAAGTGCTGATGTACCATACCAATTCCATTTTCAATCGCATCAAGCGGGCCCGAAAATTTGACGTTCCTGCCATTAAGTATAATTTCTCCGCTGGTCGGCTGTTCAAGACCATAAAGCATCCGCATGAGGGTCGTTTTGCCGGCACCATTTTCGCCGACAATGGCCAAAACCTCTCCTTTTTTCAGATGTATTGAAATCTTGTCATTCGCAAGAAACTCACCGTACTTTTTGGTCATTTCCTTCATTTCTAACACATAGGTCATGGTTTGCCCCCCTTTAAAAATCGAAACCGACTACATCATTGTGCAGTCGGTTTACTTTTTTCAGATTAATTGCTCAGTGGATTTTTGATTTCTCTTTTTCCAGATACAATTTCTTCGTGAAGTGCTTTTACTTGGTCAATCACTTCTTGTCCAACAAAGCTGTTAAGCGGAGTTTTGCTTTCATGTGTTACATATGTTAAGCCAACGCCCTTTTCCTTCAAGCCATACTCGACAACACCTGATTTAAAATTACCATTTGCAAATGCTTTTATCGTTTCATATGCAGCTGCGTCTGTTCCTTTCAGCTGTGAAAGAACCACGTGCTCAGGATCTACCTCAGTACGATCAACGTCCTGACCAGAAGTAAAGAATCCTTGCTCTTTAGCTGCTTCAAATACACCTAAATCTCCGACTGCAGCAGCACCCGCCACGAAGTCTGCCCCTTTAGAAGCTTGTAACAAAGCTAATTCTTTTGCTTTTGCAGGATCTGTAAATCCTCCAACATAGTTTACTAAGAACTCAGCGTCTGGATTGGTTTCCTTTAACCCTTGTTCAAACGCAACTGACCATTTTTTCATTAGTGGAATATCCATTGCCACTACCATACCCACTTTGTCGGTTTTGGTAGAAAGACCTGCTGCAGCTCCTAGTAGGAACGCCGCTTCGTGCTCTCTGAAATTTACACTTTGAACATTTGGAAGATCTACAACCGTATCAATAATCGCAAATTGGCGATCTGGATTCTCGGTTGCTACCTTCTTCAATGCATCCTCTGATTCAAAGGATGAGGTAATGATTAAATCATATCCTTCTGCAACAGCTACGCGAAGGTTTTCTTCGATCGCTGAATGATCCGTAGATTCGATTGTGTTTACTTCCACTCCAAATTCTTCGGCCGCTTTTTTTGCGCCTTCATCCATTTGCTGGAAGAATGGGTTAACCCCAATTTTCTCAGGCAGAACAAGTGCGATTTTCTTCTTATCCTCTTTGTTTGACGAAGTATCTTTCCCAGATGATTCTTGTGCCCCACATCCTGCTACAAGCATGACTAAAGCTAGTACGATAAGTGAAAGTAGTTTTCTCATGATGTTCCCCCTGTGTAATATTTCGTTTTTATTACTATTTGTCTACTAATTTACTAAAAAAGTTTAAATATAGCAATACAAAATCGAACATTTTTTAAATATTTTATTTTAATGTTCGTGTTTTGCTGTTTCAGCCCATAAAAAAACCTCTTCCGAAAGATAGGAAGAGGGTTTATGACGATACTCTTCCTTATCTTTCAGAACGAACTCGTTCTGTAGGATTTGGCACCATACTATATAAATATAGCGGTTGCCGGGCGTCATCGGGCCAGTCCCTCTGCCTCTCTGGATAAGGTAAACGATATGTATGAAACGTAAACATTATAAACATCATAACAATAATAAAAACTAGATTTATTATATTTTAAAAGTTTTAAAATTACAATACTTTTTAAATAGTAAAAAAACAAACTGCTTTTCAACAGTTTGTTTTAGTGGAGAATTATTGCTGCAGCAATTTTTCAATATGTTGTATGGCACCTTTAAGCCGTCTCTCATAATCACCCATCAAGATCTTATAGTCAATATCATGCTTATTTAATAAATCCTTTAGGTGCTGATTGTTTTGGTCCCTAACTTTCTCCTCGCCATGAACACGCAAGCCGTCATCCACCCATTTTACATCGGGCTCCAGGAAAAGCCATAGATCATAATCTTGTAGTTTTGCGATTTCATCAAGTATCGTCTGATCTGCTTCATTATATAGATGGGAGTAAAATTGAGTTACGATGGCTTCGGTGTCGATAAACACAAGCTTATTTGCTTTTTCAATTGCTTTAAATTCTTCCATCTTATGCCCATAAGCAATTCGTTGATAATCTTCTTTCACCATAATTCCGTCGCAGCCGCCTAATTCTTCACATAAAGACCGCCCATATTCCTCTACATAGGTAGTGTTATAGATTTTGGCAAGGTTTCGAGTTAAGGTTGATTTCCCACAGCTTTCTGTCCCAATTAACACAATCTTTTTTATAAAATAAGGCCGAACAATATCAGGAATAAACTCCCAATGTTTAAAGACACCCTCGTTACGAATGGTTGTAGCTGAGATGTTTACTTGTGAGCGCATGGGATCAATCAGTTTATGCTCTGCACCAGGATATAATTCTTTAAACATCTCATTATATTCATGCTCTGAACTAAACACGTAATCGATTGGCTTTCCAATTTTTCTTTTTATGAATTGTGCTCCTTCTGCCCAATCGTAGTTGTCGTTATCTTGATCATCTTCCATGCTTATTACTTTTACATATGGCATATCTTTGGTTAATTGCGAAAGCCAGCGTAACCGGATTTGAGCTGGAATATAGTTCATTTTTGTATTCTTACAAAGCTCTCTGTCTCGTAATTCGCTATGAGATAAAACAACATACAGTTCATCCACCATCGTTGAGGCGTGAACAATGGCATAAACATGACCAAGGTGCAGGGGCAAGAATTTTCCTCCGATAAACCCAATTGTCATTTAAGCCGCCTCCTGAATTTGTTTGATTGATAACTTTCTCCAGTTCACATAGCCGTAAATGCTATTGACCAGAAATGCTGACCACATGACTAACATGGAGACCTCATTTCCACCTTGAGAGATAAGTGCACCCAGCCATAAGAAGATCGATAATATATTGACTGAAATCCATAATAGCCATTGTTCCGTATACCGTTTCAACATCAAAATTTGTGCTGCAATCGATAAAACATTTGTGGCTGAATCCGTCCATACAAGATTGCCGCCTAGGTATTTTAAGAAAAAGCCATATCCAATCGTAAGAATGAGGATCGATAACAACGTATAGAACCAGCCGGTTTTTGTAAGACTTTTTACAATGACATCTTCCCCTTTTACACCCTGTTCGGTTTTGTTCTTTTTCCACAAATAGATTCCGATAAATTGTACCGGAAAATAAAACAGCGCATTTAACATCACTTCACCGTAAAGACCATAGCCATATGCGATATAGGCGTAGGTTAATGTTTGGACAATCCCAAAATAGTAATTAGCGATTTTCCCCTTAGCAACCAAAACGACGCAAAGCATACCGCTTATAGATGAAATAAAGCCTAGTAGTGAGTCTGACCAAGCAAAGAACAAGTAAATGTTAATTAAAGTAAAGGTTAACAACCATCCTATTTCAAATCGCGTCCAATTCTTGAATATCCCCATTTGTATCTCTCCTCTACCCTTTTAATTTATTTCTATAAACAGAAACAATTGGTTGATAATCGGTAAACCGGTACAGCTGCGCTGGTGTTTTTGAATAGGCATTGGATTTCTTTGGTTTTCCGTTTTCCAAAACCGCTTCAATAAAGGGCAATGTGGGTGCTTTCCTAAAAAATGCGGCATCTGTCGAGATGGCTGGATCATCCAATACGGTTAATAAAACGCCTTGCAGCTCTGATAGCACGAATACTTCCGGAAGGAAATGTTTTGCAAGTGTGGTGAGGGCCATATCCTTCTTAATAAACCATAGGGCGTCATCAATAATGCTGCGATGGTCGAATGCAAGATTAAGGGCTAGAGCCTCTTCCATAGAAAAGAGTTGAATATCTTGAGCATCATAAGTAGTTTTGCGGTTCTTTAAGGAAGATTCATTCGCTATGACATAATGAGCATTTGAGATAATCCAGCCTCTTTTGTCCCGACTTGGGGAATCATAAACGCCAAAATGTTTGATTCGCAGTCCATCCACTCCTGTCTCTTCCTTAAGTTTGCGTTCTGCAGCTTGTAATGCAGTCTCATACGGTTGAACGAATCCACCTGGCAGTGCCCACTTTCCTGCTTCAATATTGGGGTTTCCTTCATGATCCTGCTCACTTCTTTTAATCAGCATAATCTTCAAACTTTTTATGGGTGGCCTATATTCCCCATTACTTTCGGATGTTATGGTAAAGACAGCAATATCACTGGTGTAACCATCTGGTGTTTGGAATTTGTTTTTCATATTATTTTTTCACCTCGTTTTAATTAACAATTTGTTAATCGTTAATTAAAATATATTCCAAAATTTGTTTTTCGTCAAGTAACAAATTTATGTGCCAATCCCCGATATACGTTCCAAACCGACCGTGCAGGGTTTAGGGAGCATCAAAAATAGCCTAGAGTCAGTTTCCCCTAGGCTAAGAATTTTTAGTTAGTTTTTGTGTTACCAAGTCCAATTCGTGATGGAAAGTAACATTAAAGCAGCGGCTGCTAATGCAATATTCTTTAGAAATTGATTCATCTCGCCTACTCTGGCGTTCTGATCGGTTTCTTTCCAGAAATTATGCATCATGAAAGCTGAAACAACGAGGAAAATTACTAATAAGTAAAGCCCCCATTCTACCCAGTATGCTGTGAGGATACTTAATCCTCCTGCCAGGAGCATTAATCCGGTTACCACAACAGATAGTCCTGGTGCTGGTACTCCCTTATAGGATGCATACTGCTTCAAACCTTGAAATTGGATGAAATGATTTAGACCTGAATAAGCAAAATAAAGACCAAATACTGCCCGACCAACCAGCCATAGCCAATCCATTCAGACATCATCCTTTCATGAGGTTACTTACTTTCTATATATATATATACATTAATTTGTTTAAATATTCGTTCACTTCAGGATTTTCGTTATGGTGACACCCAAAATTAACCACCTCTGGGGAGACCCTCCTAATGACTATAATCCATTTTACATGATATAGTTATAACCGTAGTCGAGAGACACCAACATGAAATGGTGAGTAATCGCGGCTCATGTATAATGAGTTGAGGAAAGTCCAGGCTCGCCCGGTGCTGAGATGCCCGGAGTGTTCGTGCCATCTGCAAAGGTGGGCAGCAGTCTTTACTGCTGACGGCGGGGAAATGATGCTACGTCCATCATGGATATGCTCTTAGTACCCTGAAAGTGCCACAGTGACGAATTCTTCTGGAAACGGAAGAAATGGAACGGGTAAACCCCGCGAGCGAGCAACCCAAACTTTGGTAGGGGCACCATCCTGAGGGAAATGAACCAAACGGATGGATCGGTCATTTTTGACTGATAGTCATATGATTACACCTGTTGTGCGAGATTGGCATCGTTTGAGCACGAAGGAACAGAACCTGGCTTACAGCCATTTCATGCGCCAGCTTTATAAATATAACATAAGTAATAGTCTAGCCTATACATACCGTGCTAGACGGGGAGTTGGCGGTGCCCTATTACCCGCAATCCGCCATAGCGGGGTTGAACTCCTGCCCGAGGTTTGAACATGTAAGGTCTGCCTTGTAAAAAATAGTGTTGAAAAACTGGGTCCTGCGCAATGGTACCTATGAATCTGGTCAGGTCCGGAAGGAAGCAGCCATAAGTAGTCACTACTATGTGCCGTGGGTCAGCCTAGTTTGAGCTATTCTTTACAAGTAACGCTTGGTTGTTCTCATCAGAGGCAGGTGCACGGTGTTACATATACGAAAAAATAGTGACAGGTTCCATTCAAATTTGAATGGTGCCTGTCACTTTTATTTTATATCCAAATGAGAAATGTTTACTTTTTCTAATAACAATTGTGAGGGTTCGGCCGCATATAAATACAACTTATGCATCGGTCTTGTCATCGCTACATACAATAGTTTAATATCCAACTCTTCTTCACGATACGCTTCTTCCAAAGCTACGATCAGGACGGCATCAAATTCCAATCCTTTTGAAAGATAGGATGGTACGATGACGACACATCCTTTTTTCATATCTTCTTTTTCTTCTAACAGCTGAATTGGCAGATCGCTTTTCTCGAGCATTTTAAATATTCTCAAGCACTCATTGTCGTTTTTTCCAATAATCGCTATGGAGTTGAGCTCTTGCTCTTTCAGTAATTGAATATCTTGTTCGAGTAATTCTTTTACCTTTTGAAGGTTGGCAGGGTTGATTTTTTTAAAGAGTGGTTTGTCTCCGTGACGAATGACCGGTTGTACAATTGGCAAGTCTTTGCCCATAATGGAAAGAATCTCATTCGCTAAATGCATGATTTCAACCGTTGTTCGATAACTTTTTTGTAAGGCATGATAATTCGCATTTGGAAAAATTTCCGTAACTAAAGGCTCCCAGCTGTCCAATCCTCGATAGGAATGAATCCCCTGCGCTAAGTCTCCCACAATCGTAAACAAATCTGTCTCGAATCCTTCTTTCATCGCAGCAAATTGGAAATAGCTGTAGTCCTGTGCTTCATCGATGAAAATACTCTTCATTTTATAGGGTTCATCAATGCCCTCAAGTTTCGCTTTCATATAAAATAATGGAGCTAAATCCTCGAGTTCCATTGCCTTTTTGGCAAAGACCTTTTGATTATAGAGGCTTAGTTTCTTGCAATCTTTTTCTGTGAGCGTGTGTGAATATTTTTGTAAAAGTTCTGGCGATGTCATCAGTTCCTTATATAAGGTGAAAATATCTTTTCTTACGAAAGGATCCATATAATTCTTGATAGCCGCCTTTGACTCCTGCTCTACTGTACGAATTCGTTTTTCTTTTGTATCCATGATGGTGACGACTTTTTCTCTTCTTTTATCTGCGTCCATCCTGGTACTATATAGCGCCTTTTCTAAAGCTTCGTCATACTTTCTATTAATCTTGGTTAGGATGATCGATTTTTTTAATCGTAAATCATTGGCTAATAAATTTTTTATTTTATCCAGCCTTTTATAGATTGGTAAGTAATTAAATTCTTTTAAAAATAGTTTATTAATTTTTTGCCCTCTCATCAGAAGCGATTTTTCAATAATAAAATCCTTTGTTGGTGAAAGATTGTGTTCGATTTCTTTTACATAATTGTCGATTAGTACTTTAAAATCCAAGGATCCCTTATAACCCGACACCCACTGTAACCATTTAGATTTTCCTTCCCCTTTCATAAGGGCCAATAATTTTGAGTTTGGCGTTAATAATTTAATTTTCTTCCCCAGACTACTTCTCATAAAATCAATATAGGTGGTTTGCTTAATCTTGTTTACCCCTAAATCAGGCAAAACAGCAGAAATATAATCAATAAACAATCGGTTTGGTGCAAGAATCATTAATTTTTCTGGAGGAAATCGATATCCTGAAGAATAGAGAAAGTAAGAAATTCTATGGAGTGCAATCGTTGTTTTACCGCTTCCAGCAGCTCCTTGAACGATAATCGGATGTTTAAGAGAGGCGCGAATGACGTCATTTTGTTCATTTTGAATGGTCGCAACAATTTCGGTTAAGCGATTGTCTGCTTTACCAGATAGGGATTTCTGTAATAGCTCATCATGAGTTGTTAAATCGATATCTCTGATTTCTTTTAGAAAACCGTCCTCAATTTCATATTGTCTTTTAAGAGTTAAATAACCACTCTGGGTTTCGCCATAGGCGTCATAGGTGACTTCCCCTAGCCGGCCATCATAGTAAACATTTGCGATCGGAGAACGCCAATCAACGATAATAGGGATTTGATTTACACGGTCAAACAGTGAGGCTTTCCCAATATACAAGATTTCTTCATCGGTATCACCGCTGCTTTTAAAATTAATTCTCGAAAAGTACGGTTTTCCAATGACGCTTGCCAATCTTTCCAATTCACTCTGTGCCAATTCTAAATACTGGGCATTCGTTAGCAAGGTCATGTAACTTAAACTACTATCTGAAGTATCCAGATCAGCAAAAGCTTCCTTCAGATTTTCTACGAATTGTTCTTTATTTCCCTTTGACATTTCCAAAACATTTTTTATGTATTCTTTGGTAAACTCTAAGCGCTCAACTTCTAATTGATAATCCTTGTGGTCACGAACTGATTTTTGTTTTTTGGAACTCATTCTCTTAAACCATCCCCTCTCCCAATCAACATTCAGGTATAGCCGAACAGACACAAAAAGAAACATCTACAACGATTTTGCAGATGCTTTCATTCATAGTGGAGCTATATTTTACCATTTAAAAGTTGTAATTTCAAATTATTTGTTAAATTCTATCAACCTTTGTAATATAAGAGAACAATTAGGAAAATGATCAATCCAATGACGAAAAGAGGCCCAAGTCCTGTGCTGTACACAATATAAATTTTAATATGAAGAACCGCGTGAACGATCAGAATGATGAGTAAGCAAAATAGCAAAAATATGGTTATTTGTACATTTCTATTTCGATTCCGATTCAAAGACTTTGCTCCCTTCTTGAATCTTACAGGGATGGACAGACTTACTTTTATATAAATATTTTACTTATGTTTGAATTATTCCTTCTCATATAACTCTATAATTGAAGCTTGAAACTTTGTTGGTGTTTTTCCGTATATACATAGAATCCTATTAATAAACGATAAAGATGGAGTGGACTTTATGAATCAGGTAGAATCTATAGATTATTTAAAAGATGAATTGAAAAAGATTGAAACGTGGGAAAAGGAACAGAAGGATTTATGGTTTTGGGAAAAGATTGGCCGATTGCCATTCATGCTGCTTGATAAGCTAACCCCAACATTTATTCAGGATAAAATCGGCTTGGCCATCGATGAATTAGGGAATTACATCCAAACAGGCGGACAATACTTAATCAAGGAAGAAAATATACTGAAGAAATTTGCGCCTGATTTGAGAACCGATGAGCTTCAAATTGGATTACTTGAACAGGTTCCGATAAGCAAAATGGATGAAGTTGCCGAAGATCTAAGAAATTCCCGTTCCAAAATGGCAACGGTACAAGGTGCAACGACGGGGATTGGTGGACTGTTTACACTGGCGATTGATATTCCCGTGTTATTAGGATTATCACTCAAAGTCCTCCAAGAGATTTCGATTTGTTATGGTTATGACCCTAAGGAAAAATCAGAAAGAATTTTTATCGTGAAATGCCTGCAATTTACGTCCTCCGATATAGTCGGAAAAAAGGCGATTCTAGAGGAACTTTCATCCTTTAATCAAGGAAAGCAGAATCAACAAATGGTTTCACAATTGCAAGGATGGCGTGAAGTGGTTACCACCTACCGAGATTCATTTGGATGGAAGAAGCTATTTCAAATGATTCCGATTGCGGGAATGATTTTTGGTGCGTTTATTAATCGCTCGTCTATCAATGATGTTGCCGAAGCAGGTAAAATGTTATTCCGAAAAAGAAGAATATTGGAGCGTCTGAATCAGATTGAACAGGGTTAAATCGTCTAGATGTTTTGTCTGCTAAAAAAAGTGCCTGGCACCTTCCAATGGATTGGGCAGTGCCTGGCACTAAAATGATATCTCTTACTGTCAAAATGGACAGATGTATACATCAAATCATTTCTTCAATAATTGAACTTCCCTCAGTAGCTTCAGCGTCATGCCACTTCCATTTTTCATAGAGTCTAATTCTTCCATCCGGCAAGATGGTTGGTGTAGAAATACATTTCCCACCTCTAAGTTCATCCTTTGAATTCACGTGATTGTATCTGAATTCCAAGCTCCCATTTTCCATGACCAACCCAATTAATGTCCCCTGGATGATTTCTCCACCACTGTAGGTTGCCGAGATGATGGAGCCTTCTTGTTTATATTGAAAGATGGTTTGTGAAGAAACTTCTCCATTATCAGTATTTTCAATCGAAACAAACTTACGCCCATTATAATTTATCCTCATTTCCAACCTCTCCTTTTTTAGAATATTTTTTATCATACCATTTATTGCCTAGACATACCTCTAAAAACGAAAAAGATAGAGTCGCAGCTCTATCCTTTATTTTGTCCTCTTATTAAATTTGAGAATGAGGTTTTGTCGTCAACACTGAAGAAAATCCTTTTGATATTTTTTGATTTTCCAAACATGGTTTTATCTACAATTGGTTGGTCTAAAAGTATTTCAAAGGTTGGATCATCTAAGCTGAACAACGATAGATCAAGAACTTCTTTATTCTTTCTATCGTCTTGATAGAGGCTTCCGCTCTTAATCTCTTTAATATTCTCTATCGATATGGTCACCTTAGGACGAACGCCTATTTTCAGGAAAAGTTGATTGTTTTTTATCATGATGGGATTATTGATAACTGCTTTTAAATCAACGATGAGGAAAACAATAACCGAGACTGATAGAATCAAATGAATCCAGTGAAGGATCGGACTCCATTTATATAAAAGATACGATACACCTGCTGTTTCTACTACCATAACAGCTGCCATCGCCCAAATGAAGCCGATATATCCAGATTGTTTGTGATACGTGAAACTGATTTCTTCATAACATTGATTCCCTCCCAGTTCTGCTGTCTGTACCATCATTCACAACCCCACCCTTCCATTTTTACTAAAGGATAATTTTTATTAATATTTTATTTATCTAAACATTTAACATAACTTAATTATAGTGTATATTTATTTTATAATCAATAAAAAGTTAAATACTTACAAATATAAATCGCAGGATACTTGAATTGTCTGAAAACGGTTGATTTGTGAAAAGCTAATAGATGAAATAGGGGGAATTGAATGCAGAAACGTTACCTTTTTGCTCTATATAGCTTTATTCTAATTTTTCTAATATGTGGGTGTGGACAGGAACCGCTGGAATACAAAGATATAACGCAACGAAAAGAAAACCTCGTGGAAAAGCCGGTACGTAAGGAAAAAAAGAACTTGTACCACTGTAATAACTAAAAATTAGAGATAAATCTTAACATAGGAAAACTCGCCACGATCTTTCAGTGAGTTTTCCTCATTTTTACCACTTGGATTCCCTCTAATGGATTTTTTCCTCCTCAATTTAATCGAACCGCACCGTGTCTAAACCATCCACAATATCCTCCAATTCTGTAAGAAAGTTTAGTTGTACAGGAGCAGGGATTTGTTCCATCCATTTTTTTATTTCAGGTAACTCCTCAGCCTCTTCAATATTTTTAGGCTTTGGATCAAGTGTCTCCCACCATTTCTTCAATTCATCGATAAATTCATAAAAGTAGCGTTCAAACCTTTCCGCCCATTCTGCCCCTTCGTCACCCGAAGTCTTTTGCATCATACTCCAAGCTTCCATTGTTGTTTCAAAGTACTCATCTATTTTCTTCATGTTACATTCCTTTCAACCAATTGTTTTATTTTTTGCTACTGTACTTTTATCCCCAAAGTTTCCTCTCAACAATGTCGCCAACTCTTAAAGATAATGTTATTTTTCTCCTTTATTGGTATTTCCCTTAATTTTACCATTTAACTATAAAAATTGAATCAATGTACCCTTAATACATGTGAAATCCCAAAAAGTAAACATAGAAAATAATCCTTTTCTGCTTTAAAATAATATAGAGAATTTAAAAAACTGAGGTGAGTCATCATGTTTGAATTATCCTACATCGAATGGTTTGTCGTTATTTTAAGTACAGTTTTAATAGGATTTACAAAAACAGGTGTATCCAGCATGGGTATTCTCGTTGCCACAATTCTTATGTACGTATTTCCTGCAAAAGAATCTATCGGAATTCTATTGCCTATGCTAGTGGTTGGTGACCTGTTTGCTGTCTTTTTTTATCGTCGAAGTGTGGTTTGGAAATATCTCATTTCATTGATTCCTTGGGTATTGATTGGAATCGTGATTGGTTATTTTGTCCTTAACCAGATCAACAGCGATCAGTTAAAACCTCTGATTGGTATTATCGTATTAGCACTTATTATCTTGCATATCAGTCGTGAACGATTTGGAGAAAAGTTTACAAAGGTACTGCCAAAGTCCTTATGGTTTACTCTTTCCATGGGAATCTTAGCAGGATTTACAACGATGATCGGTAACGCTGCAGGCGGCGTAATGGCCATTTATTTATTAATGAAAGGCTTGCCGAAAAATGAGTTTGTTGGGACAGGGGCATGGTTTTTCATGTTCGTGAATTTGATTAAAATTCCTTTTTATATCAGTTTAGGGTTAATTACCATTGATTCTATTACCTTTAATATGTGGTTGATTCCTACTATTCTAATAGGTGCTTTTATCGGAATTAAAGTGGTACCTCTGATTCCACAAAAAGCCTTCCAGACACTTATTCTTGGATTTGCCTTGATCGGTGCCTTAAGACTTATCATAGTTTAATAGTAAAAAAGTAACCATTCTTTTAGGGATGGTTACTTTTTTGTCTGTTACTTATAGGTAATAGTTCTTTACCATTTCACCCATGACCCAGTTCGTTCTGGCACCTGTCCGTCCGGTGCTTGGGCATTTGCTGCTAGCAGTTGTTAAGTCTGCTACAATCGTTTCCACTAGGGGTTGGTGAACGTGCTGCGGCCGTTCAAAACTCCACTCTTCTGTTCCCTGCTCCGTGGTCAATCGAATGGGTTCGTCTCCAAACGTGGAAAAGGTAATCTTCCCTTTGCTTCCTACAATTTCATTTATATCCTCATTCTCAAATGCAGTAAAACACCATTTTCCTACACCATGAACACCAGATTCAAACAAATATGTACCTGAGACAATATCTTCTGCAGAATAATAACCAGCTTGGTTTGAGGCAAATCCTTGGACTGACTTTATCGGTCCCAGCAAAAAGTCGAGTATATCTAGGGTATGACTGGCTAAGTCAAAAAACAATCCTCCACCCGCCAATTCAGGTTGAACACGCCAAGAGAGCTGTTCAGGTCCTTTCCCCGCTTCCAAATCTTTTTGATATTGTGTGGCAGATACGAACCGAACCTCGCCAATGGCCCCATTTTCCAACATCTCTTTTATTTTTAAAAATCGTGGTTGTGCTCTGCGGTAATACGCCACATATAATGGGACCTCCGCGTTTTCACATGCTGCAATCATTTCTTGGCATTCCGCATAATTGCGCGCCATCGGCTTTTCTACATAAACAGGTTTCCCCGCCTTAGCTGCCTTTATGGTATATTCCATATGAAATCCAGGAGGTGTTGCAATATAGACGACATCGACATCTGGATCGTTAATGAGTGCGTCAGCATCGTCATACCATTTGGGAACATGATGACGTTCCGCATAGTCTTTTGCAAGCTCCCCTGTTCTGCGCATGACCGCAACCAACTCAGAGTTGTTAATTTTTTGGAATGCTGGTCCGCTTTTTACTTCTGTGACATCTCCGCAACCGATAATTCCCCAACGAACTTTATCCAACTTCATGACGTTTCCCCCGCTCTGCAACGTTTCTATTCTACTTCTCTATAAATGTTAATTTCGCTACTTTCTCGTAGTTCTCGAAGCCCTGGTACAATTCTTTTAACATGTTCGGTTTGATTATGTTGATTTAAAGACTCTTCATCGACCCATTCTTCAAGCATAGTAACAATTGATGAGTCATTGATATCCTGATGTAGAGCATAAGTGATACAACCCTCTTCTTTTCTGGTTTCTGCCACTAATTCTTTAGCTTGAATGAGATAATCCTCGACTGACACACCTGGTTTCAATTTGGCTTTTGCTACTACTTTTATCATTTCATTTACTCCTCTCGTAGGGTTGATACGCATTTCTTTCATACCGTTAATTTGCACAACGATAACCACTTCACACTCTATTTTGCACAATTTTCAAACAAGTAACAACTTGTTTCTTGATTTTTTTATAGTTTTCATTAATGAATTAATATATTTGCCTAAAGTGGTCCTTTAGCTCTTTTTCAGAAAGAATGATTTTGCCGTCTAAGTTCTTTGTTTGCAAAACGAATTCTTTTACACCAATAAACTCTGATTCGGATATAAGAAAAAAAGTTGTTCCTTTTTTATGAATACCTTTGTAATTTTTCATTAATTTATATCTCTTCATTTTTATCCCTCAGTCTGTGTGCTTGATTGTTATTTTACAGACTGTTTACAAATCATACAAGAAAAGAGCAGAAGGCATCTGCTCTTTTCTCAGGTATGTTTCTCATTTTGCTGCTTCAAATTGGGGAGGCTGCTCCATCCATTTTCGTTCAATCATTAAATTCATTCCGTCTTCTCCAAAAGCTGCTGTTTTGGTCAGAAAATTGGCGTACATGGCACTAATATCCCTACGCATAGTAGTTGAAATTCCAGCACCATATGCTACCATACCTAGATTGGATAGTACACCGACTATAAATAACATTAATTGATCAGAAAATGGTGCAACTGTTGAATCTGTGACACTTTGGTCCCACGTACTGGCCGTTGGTACTTCACTTTCTTCTAATACATCATGAATGGAGCTTACGATGTGCTTGCACATGTTCTTTCCGCGAAGAAAATACTCGCGAAGTTCGGAATCCTGTGTTACTTTTGAAAAACCACTGCACATTTGCATTCCCATTTCATTCTGGATGATATTAATCATCAAATGTGTGACTTCGGTTCCTAACAATGAACGTCTTCGTCCCAGCCATCCTGTCAGAAAATTTTCTTTGTTAACAAAATCCACTTCAGATGGATAATTCATATACGGCATTCTTACATATATCCCTTTTTCCTGCATTTTACTGACAACATTATTATATAGATCAGACACTTCGTCCAAATGCTTTTTAAATAGCTGTCGAACGTCTTCTCTGGCGGAAACAGTTAAACCCGCTGTATGTGAAGCAACCCCAAATTTGCTGATTTGAAGGATACACTGTATGTAATAGAGATCAGAGAACAGTTTCTCAGCTTCAGGAACAACATGTTTCTCAGCATCGTATCCTTCAGGTATAGCGATTTGCTCCTTTGAAAATAATTGTTCAATTTCTATTATATGTGTTTCGGCTAACCGCTTTGTTTCTTCAATTAGTTTTCGAATATCAGGATCCGTACAGGTTTCTAAAAAGTGCGTCATCATGCAGATTACCACGGTGATATTTATATAGTTTGCCCATAGTGCAGATATCTCAGCACTTGTTAGTTTTACTATTTCTATTTTATTTGTCATCAAAAATCCCTCCATGATAGATAGAATTCCCAAACCAATGTTAGATATTTATACATAAAGGACCAGTAAAGAAGGATTTATTATTTCTAAATAGAACATTATGAAGGTTAACTTTAAAAGGTGGAGGAAAACAATATGGTTATGCAGAGAGTCAGTTTGATTACGATTGGAGCCTATCATTTACCTGAATTACGGTCTTTTTATCAAAGTTTAGGCTGGGAAGAAACAGAAATAAGCTCTGACAATTATGCTGTATTTAAAACAGCCGGCGTTCTATTATCCATTTTTCCTATAGCGGAATTAGCAAAAGACGCAGGAGTGGAATTCGCACAAAAACAAGAAACTTTTCATGGTGTGACGTTAGCTATAAATGTAGATACTGCTAGTCAGGTTGACGAAACAATTGAGGAAATTAGGCAGGCAGGCGGAAAAATTCTTAGAGAACCAAGCGACGCATTCTGGGGAGGAAGAACAGCGTATTTCGCTGACCCCGAAAACAACCTCTGGGAAGTAGCATGGAACCCTTCCTCACTATTCGATGAAAGAGGAGCCTTGATCTCGTTTTAAAACTCCTGAATAACCAGAGCGATTACTAAAAAGTAATCGCTCTTCCATTGTCCGCAAAACAACTGTCCGCCTGAGGTGGACAATGTCCACGAGCGGTGCCTGTCACCGCTTACTATCACCCTTTACTCGCCTATTTTGAGCCCCTTTTGCTTGATTTGTAAAACATGCTCCCTCCAGTCTGCATACAATGATCATGAACTACCATAGTGAGGGGGTGAATTACATGAGTAATGGGCATTCTTCCTGTGGCATTTTGGGTCTTTTCCTTGGATTTTTAACAGGGTTAGTTTGGTTGCTGCTTTGCACTACTGGTGTTATTACTACTTTCCTTACTCTCCTTACTCTAGGCGCACTTGCTAATATTTTTAACATCCTCATTTCCTTAATCGGCTTCCTTGTTGTCATTATTTTTGGTTTACTCATCTTCAAAAAGGTTTGGCGCTTTTACTTTAAAAAGTGAATTCTGCTGTACTTTTTAAAACCAAACTAATTTTTATACGACAGTCTCCTTAAAGAGACTGTTTTTTTGATGTTCGTTAAATACTTTTCAACAAAAATTGCTAATCATGCTATTTCTGTTGATATATGGTAAAATAGAACTAATATCTTCCATTAGGTAAAGGGGTTTAGCCTCCTTTATTGTATAGGAATACAGGTAACACCATTTTACTGTGGGTTATCTTATTTCTGTATGGAAGGTTTATTTTTTATATTTAGGAGGAGTTATAAATGAAACAATTAATGAAGTTTTGCAAAAAGTTCAATCCAAGTTTGGGGGTTATCTACTATGAACCATAGTCTACATCTAACTAAGGATTACTATGTTCAACAGTTGAATTATATAGACGATAATATCAAGGAATTAACGAACCTTTATCTTTCTTCCACTCCTATACAAGAACGATTAAAACACTTTTTTAATTTATATGTGTTAGAAGTTGAAGACTTATTAAAAACGAATAAAAGAAATGAAATTATTTCATTTTTTCCAAAGGTTTTTATCGGGACAAAGGTTACGGTGTTATACGATGAGGAAGATGAAACAGAGGATTATGTAATTTGTTACCCAGAACAGTCAGATCCGGATTTAGGCTATATATCCTTTTTATCTCCAGTAGGCAGGCAGCTGCTTTTTAAGAACCTCGGTGACAAGGTATCTATAAAAATTCCAACCGGGGAACTATTGGTAACCATTAAAGAAATTTCATTTGTCGGCCAGCTTTTGGATTTTGAGCGAAAGACAAAAGAGGCTTAAGGAATGAAAACAAACCTTCCGCCAATTTTGGTGGAAGGTCTTTCGTTTATTTACGTTCCAGTTAGACTTGCCTCAAACATTTCTATAATTTCTATGAATCTTGAAGCTTCCCTAAATGTATGGTCCGCTAAGAGAGGATGTATATTGCTCTTAATCCGACATTCTTCGATTAAGTCTCTTGCTGTTTTCTTGAAATCCCTTAATGAAGCAACCGATACTTTATTTTGGTTTAACATTTGACCAAGCAATGGTTTGGTTTCCGATTGAGGCCGCATGTATTCTAAATCTACTGCCTGAAACAACAATTTATCAAAATCATTACTAAACTCTCTCGCTTGATCTACTAATTTTCTTTCTGAAGGATCTAACAGATGCCCGATAAACTTTGCGTGGTCCGCCATGATTTTTAAGAAAAATACATTTTCTTGTATAACCGTATCTGGTGTCGGGGCTAATTTTCCCTCATTCAATTCTTTTAACCGATTCGCAAAATAGGCAGCCTCTCGGCTAATATGGTCAATCAATAAAGGAAAATTGTTGTGTCTAATTTGACAACGCAACGTTAAATCCAAGACCTTCCTTTTATACGCATAAATCGAAGCTGCTGCCTGATACACCTCAGTATTAAAAGCTTGAACTTGACGTAAGTCAGAATTTACCGTAAATCTAGAAAGCTTCTCCTCAATCCTCTCGAATAAATCCATAAACTGCTGGGCTTCTTCAATTAATTGTTTCTGTTCAAACGTGAACCCAAGACTTAAAAATAATGAATGTTCTTTCATAATCCTTGACCAAAATTTAATTTCGTCTAACGACCGAGCAACAATGGGATTTGCCATAGCTGACCCTCCTTAACTATACACTCCCTCCTATATATATGAGCTGATTGTTAGTCCATATTACCAGTTTCCTTTCTCGGCATTTATTACAGATTTGTGAATAAAAAAAGCTAAGGCAAATCACCTTAGCTTAATAAATAAATTTATTAATATTTCAAACCATGTCCAAGCTTATAGACATTACCATCACTGTCTTTATAAGCATAAGAAAGTCCTTCAGGCATATACTTGTCCTTATCGTAGCCTGGTACATCATTTGGCGATACACAATCCCCATTTTCATCGACAGCAATCACTTCTTCACTTGCCGGTAATGTAATAGGTAATACACCCACTGGCTGGAACTCACCAGCGATTACCTCAAATTGCGGCTTAAAGAAGGTATCGTAACCAGCAACAACTGCATCAGCTAAAGGTTCAGCATTTCCTATGATCCATGGTAATGTAACATTCACGCTGATGACAACCTTACCACCACGCTCATGGATGTTGTCACAAACTGCTTTTAAATGCTCTAATCCACTTAATGTGGTTTCTTGGTATTCCGCGCCATCTAATGCTTTTAACGTTTTATTCTCGCATAATTCTAGTTCTAAAAGTCCAGGTGTCGCATTAAAATAAGATCCTGACTTTGGCTGCAAGAATAAAATGGCTACATCTGCATCTTCATGGTTATCTGTTAACGTAAAAGTAGCAAGTTCCTTGCATTCTTTCCTCGCCTGTTCCGTATACGTAGCTGCAAGTTCTGGATCCTTATGGAAAACTTCCACATAAACCTTCTTATTCGCGAGCTTTTCAGCACTTAAAGGTAAAGTCATATTAGAATTTTTAAGAACGGTTACAGATTTCTTGTGCGCTTCGTATGCCGCTTCCCAATGCTTTGGAGTGCTAACGACTTCAGTCGCATACTCTGGAGATACATACGTACGATCATCAAAGATTCCTAACGTAAACATTTCTGTAAGAAGTCTTACATTCGCTTCGTTGATACGCTTTTCACTAATCCAGCCTTTTTCGATTGCAATTTTAAGGTTTTCAATATCATTGGTATCTGCAACTATATCTGTCCCGGCATTGATGGCTTTTGCAAAACGTTCCGCTTCTGTTTTATCTTCAACGCCCCAGCTCATTTTATTGGTAATACCGCTATCACTATTGATATAGCCTTTAAACCCAAGCTTTCCTCTAAGGATATGTTGTAAGAAGTAGTGATTGAACGTAAAACCAACCTCTTCGAATGGAATATCTTCTCCTTCGAATTCTTGAACCACACTCTTACTGATACTTGGAATTGAATAATATGGCATGATGGAAGATGTTCCATGTTCAACCGCTGCTCTAAATGGCGGTAAATGATATTTTTCTAAACTACCTGGTGTTGGATATAGATTCCATTTTCCTTCTGCATAGTGAGGATCAAAACCATTTTCCCTTGCACCACCACCTGGGAAATGCTTCGTTGTCATGGCAATACTGTTCTTCCCTAACTCTTTTCCCTGGAATCCGTCGATAATACGGCCAATTACTTCAGAAATAAATTCCGGGTCTTCCCCAAATGTACCATATGTACGCTGCCATCTAGGGTCTGTCGCTGTATCGGCCATATACATATACCCTTTTCTGATTCCTGTAGCGTCCCATTCATCATGTGCAATTTGAGCAAATTCACTAATGAGTGAAGCATCGCCGCCATTTTTGATATCTCCCATAGCTGCAGCAGCAAGCCCTAACGTTCCTGGCCATGTTGAAAAAATCCCCACTGCATCGTTCATACCAAAGATGGATTCACCATTTTCATTTCGTGAATTGGAAGTGATTAAGACCGGAATGCCAAGACGAGTTCCCTCTGCTACTTCATTCATTTTATTGATCCACTCTGCCATTTGTGCCGGACGATGATTGTCTCTGTGGATGAAGTGACGTAAATGCATATTTTCAATGGTGTGTGTTGTTCCATAAATTTTCGAAACCGCAAAGATATTTTCACCTTTTTCAACGATTGCTTCATCAAGCACTCCATCATGACTAGTCTTACTCTTATCTTCTTGAGAAAGGCCCATTTTACGCGTATTAATCAGCATCATGCCAATCTTTTCATCGATATTCATCAATGTGACTAGGTTCTCAGCCCGCTCTTTCGGACTTAAACGCCAGTCCTTATAAGGTTCTAGCTTCCCGCTATTATTTAAATCTTTAAATTTTAACCCATCTACCTCGATGATGTTTTTTACTCTAACTTCTAATTTTGGTTGTTTATGATTACTTCCCAATGTAATGCCTCCTAAACTGGTTTAATCCCCTACAGTTAATATTAGCAATTTGGCGAGGCTTCCACACCCAATATTGTTGTCTTTTATATAAAATCGCAACTATCCTATCAAATAATTTTTACTCTATGAGGCAGTTTAGTGAAAGAATGATTTTTTAAAAATAAATGCCCGACCAATTTGGAAGGGCAATTCTCTTGTTATTTTTGTTTTGCAATTTCTATTCTATTGGGTGCAAGCGGAGGTTGTTCTAACCATTTATTTTTGACCATTACTTTAAACCAATTTTTTGTCACCATAAGATTTTGTAAAATAGTTGCCTCATAAGTGGTCACGAGATCTGTACGCATGGCTGTTGCCAGACCTGCCCCATGATAGGTTTGTGCAGCTTGAAATAAAAATCCCATGTGATACATTAATAACTTATCAGAAAATGGAGAGTCCGTTGAAATGGTCACTTCCGTTTCCAATGATTTTGGAACTGGTAAGTTATCTCCCTGGAGTATTTTTGCTAATGCTTTTATTTGTCCATCGGCAGTCTTCTCCGATTGGGATAAAAATTTTTTTACTTCATTGGATTCCGCCACTTGGCTGAATGCAATAGAAAGGGTTTTAGCCAAAATGCTTTTTTTCAGGTTTATAGAAATACTTATAATTTCAGTAGCCGCAAGCGTTCTCCCTTTCCCCAAAAATCCATCTTTAAAATCATAGCTTGAAATGAATTGTGGGTGTTCATAGGCATAATATAATGGGTCTCTCTGAAAAAGTCCTTTATCAAGCAATAACTCAATTGTTTGGTGATACATCTTTTTCGCATCGTTATCGCATGAATCGTAAAAATCCCTTAAGTCTTTTCTAACAGAAATGCTGAATGCAGTGGTATGCCCTAACAATCCATGTAATGTCATAATATGTAAATAATTCAGGCAGAATGCATCTGAAAACAATCTCTGTTTTCCTAAGAATAGGTCGGATTCATTAAATCCAATTGGAACAGGAAATCCTTCATTCTCAATAAAAGCAATAATTTGCCTCTTTTGTTTTTCGAATGTCTTAAGAGCATCATTAAAAACTCTTTTTATTGCTTCATCTTCAATAATAGAGTACATATATCTATTTACTACATCTACCGATGTTCCGTTTACATACTCTCCCCACAAAGAACCAAGTTCAGAAGCTGTTAATTTTAATTTTTCCGCATCCAATTTTTTCACCTCAATAAGTATATTTCCCTATTTTCAGAAGAGATATGACTTCTTGGTTTTAGAGTGAGGCTATACCAGTTCAATGGAGAAATTAAATTGTGAAGAATTGTACTTAAAGAAACCTTATCTATTTGTTAACTGCGTTTATACTCCGTAGCTGTCATTCCTGTTATTTCCTTAAAGATTTTACAAAAATAATTATAACTGCTAAAACCGACCTGCAAACCAATTTCTGTTGTCGATAACCGGCCAAGATCAATAAGAAATTTTGCTTCGTCGATTCGCTTTCTTTGGATATAATCAATCACCGATAGATTCGTTTCTGCCTTGAATTTTTTCGCGAGATACGTTCGATTAAATCCTATTTCATCTGCAACGTATTGTAAATTTATCGAATCATTAAAATGAAGGTTTATATACATTAACGCTTTTTTTACAACCGGACTATACCCTAAAATAGCGAAATGTTTAACCGCCTCACAATATTCATCGATCATACTGACATCAATGGTATTTAATTCAGACATGGCCACCGCTGACTCAATCTTTAGTGCGAATTTTTCCGAAATGGCGTGCAAATATTGTGGTTCAACACCGCCTCTTCCAGCCGCGATCCTATACATGGTATTACCTGAAAAGGTAATATTTTTTCTTGCACGTAATGGGTTCCCTGGCACTCGATATAAAAAATCACCTGTATGATGATCAAGCATTGCTTTCATCGCATTTTCTTTATCGCCGATTTCGATGTAGTACAATAGTTTCTTTTCTGCCTCATACCTTTGTTTTATTTCAATTCCACCTTGGTCATAATCCTCAGGCTCGACATCAAGACGATATTGCTCGCCGCTGTTATTAGATGCAATGATGTGTGCATTAACATGTGGGTTAATCACTACATTGACGATCAAATCACCTATTGCTAAGTAGGTGTGTGCTAATAAAGGTAATGTTTTATAATAGGTTTCTAATGGTTTTAGCCAATTATTATCAAGATTATTTTCCTTTATTACATTCCAGATTATATGGTCAGTGACCCGTTCATTCAAGAAGGGTCCAACCACAACCATCCCCTTATACCGTTTATCTTCGTTTATAGGTACAGCCAAATAAGATAGTTGAAAAGAATCCGTTTGATAACAAAAACTATCTTTATTTGCCTGTCTTAATTCTTTTTGCATTTCCACTAGCATTCTTTTTTGGGCCTCAACGACCATAATAGGTTCATTATCATCTGCAATATGTATGATTGTCTTCAATTCCTCATCTATTGCTTGTACACCTATTTGAAAGGCCTTATTAATTTGCCAGCATTTCCTTATCAGTTCTTCCAACTTAATCACCTAAACAAATCATATCAAATCACTAACTAAGCTAACAAGTTGAAGATTGTCAAAACAAAAAAGTTGGTTCCTACCATTAGTAGAGAACCAACTTACCTGTCGCAAAACACTTACATGATTTCCGATTCTAATGTGAATCCTTCTACGACTACATCATCATCAATTTCCAGCATGAGGCACCGTTTTCCTTGGAACATTATATATTTTACATATTTTAGTTCTTTCGGGCTTAGTGATAAATTTGCAACCTTTGTTTCAATTTTTATCGTCTTAGGCAGTAAACTGCTTGCTTTAAGTTCATGTTTCTCATCGTCCAAGATTGCCTTAAAAGCGTGTTCCACTTTGGCAGTATCGACATTTTCCACACCGCTGACCGTTAAAATTCGTTCGATATCCCGGGAATCCAACATCGGAGCTTCACTTTCCTCTTTTTCTTTGCTCTCTTGGACCACCCGATCAATTTCCTCATACACATTCGAAATGACCTGTGATTCGACTTTGTCACCGATTACTTTATTAAGGATGATTTCGAAGCTGTCCTTTTCTTCTAATGCTGTAATGATTTCCTCACAATTGAGTACCTCTTCCATAAATGTCTCATCTGGTTGATTGGCCTTACCCGCACAATAAAGAATATGGTTCACATCGGCAGCATTGTCATTGAAAGCCGGGAACAAAAAGCCTGTCATCGGAGAAGCTAAATTAATGATTGGATCGAAAGCATTACTCGATCTAAACTCTCTTTCCACATAATCAAATACCAAAGCTCTTTTTGGCTGATCCGTTTTATTCAGACTGCAAAGGATAAACTCGTTTGAATAAACTTCATCATCCCCGCCCTCTTCAGATTCTTGGTCTCGTTTCTTCGTTGCTTTTCGATACTCACCACGAATGAACGTTACCACTGTATCAAATTCATAAACCGTATGAGCGAACATCTTTGCAACGATTTGGTGCATTTGATCAATCCAATCATCGGTAGTTGCTGCCTGCAAACCGTCGAAGAGGATCATTTGGGTACTGTCTTCCACGTCCCGTTTAAATTTTAGTTCAAATAGTTTTGCATCGAGTTGTCCGGTTAACACCTTTTTGAAATTTATTAAAAATAATTCCTGTGACTCTTGGTCTAGCATTTCAAAGGGTGAAATGACGGAATGGTAGATTTCACCAGATTCTTTCTGAACATAGACATTTAGTATCTCTCGTATTTGCATGAGATTGTTGTTTAACTTAAATTGCTTCCGAATATTTGCGATATCTTTAGAATTCATTTCCTCAACTCCCATTCCTGATTATACTGTTCAAAAAGAAAAATAGTAATACTTGACAATTCAACCTTTTTATATCAGAACTCATACCTGAGGACGTAAAATCGACACATTTCTTCATTAGAGAACAGTGTTTTATTTGTGTTAAGCTAGTGTTAAATAAATGTATACGATCGCAATCAGAAAAGAGGGACTTCTAATGAAGGTAAGAGACATCATGATTACAAAAGTTTTTACGGTAAAACCTTCGAATACCATCAAGGAATTACTAGATATACTCAATTCAAATCGAATTGGCGGTGTACCAGTTGTTGATGACAAAGATCATTTGGTAGGTATGGTATCAGATGGAGACGTCTTACGCTACCTTGCTCCAAAACCTCTTGGGATTGCTGGTCTTGTTTATATCATAGAGGCGGAAGAAATTGAAGAAGTATTGCAAGAAAAGCTGGATACACAAGTAAAAGATATTATGACTAAAAGGAATCTTCTCTTCGTATCACCTGATGAAGAGTTTGATAAAACTGTCCGCCTATTATCCCGTCATCATTTCAAAAAACTGCCTGTGGTAAACGGTGCTGGCCGTGTCATAGGTGTATTAAGCAGAGGAGACATCATTCATAATATCTCAAAAAAGATCATCTCTTCCTAAAAAAAGAAACCATTCGAAAAGCAACTTTTCCGAATGGTTTTTTTAACCTCCCTAACTGCGTACAGGTTCTGTTACTTTCACAGCAGCCTGAGATTTCTCCGTTACCGGGCTTGGATTTTTTACAAAGAATGAACCAATTAGTCCCAGTACAGAAATCCCTGTAATAAAGTAGAAAGCATACTTAATCCCTGCAGCTAATATCTCTGGCTGTGAGGCATTAGGAAAGTCCATTACAAAACTGTTTTGTCCACTTGTAAATACCGTGATGGCGATCGCTGTACCAGCTGCTCCTGCTACTTGATTCAATGTATTCATCGCTGCTGAGCCATCTGCATATAATTCACGTGGTAATTGATTCATTGCATTGGTTTGGGCAGGCATCATGACCATCGTTAACCCAAAGAATAAAATCATAAATGCTACTACGACTTGCCATGCAGGAGTTTGGCTTGAAAGAGTGGAAAGAAAAACAAGATTCCCAATCAAGACTAAGATAAAGCCAAAAATGGTGAAACGTCGCGCTCCCACTTTATCGAAAAGAGCTCCGACAATCGGTGACAAAATAAAGTTGACGGCATTACCAGGAAGTAAAATTAAACCAGCCATCGCAGCACTAAATAATAATGCCCCTTTTAAATACATAGGTAATAAAATTCCCGTTGATAAAATAATCAAAATACCAAGGAACATCGTCAGTGTTCCTAATGTAAACATTGGATACTTAAAGACACGTAAATTT
This sequence comes from Neobacillus niacini NBRC 15566, assembly GCF_001591505.1. Lineage (GTDB taxonomy): Bacteria > Bacillota > Bacilli > Bacillales > Cytobacillaceae > Neobacillus > Neobacillus niacini. The sequence goes on along the minus strand of NZ_BCVA01000006.1, from coordinate 140,573 downwards.
ACCATAGGCTGCGCCATATTATTTTGACGAATACCAAATAATAGAAGTGCGATAATCCCTGCTAGCAACGGTGCCAAAACTCTTGGAGATGTAAAAGCTTCTTCTGCCATCGAACTCAATGCAAAAATCAAGCTGCCAAAACCAACCGTTGATAATAAAATAGATGAAACATCGATTTTAGGTTTTGTGATTTCGGAAACATTCTCAATTTTCGCCATCGCAACCAAGATCAATAACACATACGCAATAGCGCTAAACCAGAAAATAAATGGCCAGCTTAACGTACTAATAATAACACCTGAAAGTGTTGGTCCTAATGCAGGAGCTAACGTGATAACGAGACCCATAAGCCCCATAACGATGCCGCGTTTCTGAATGGGAAAAATAAGAAGCATTACACTCAGCATGACCGGTAATAAAAGACCTGTTCCAACCGCTTGAACAACACGTCCTAGTAATAGAATACTAAAATTAAAATTTAACGCAGCTAATATTGCGCCTACCAGCGAAATCGTTAACCCCCCTATCACTAATTGTCTAGTCGTAAACCATTTCATTAATAGTGCTGAAATTGGAACTAAAATCGCTAAAACTAATAGGTATCCTGTTGTAAGCCACTGTGCTGTTGCAGCTGGAACTGAAAATTGCTCCATAATATTTGATAATGCCATATTTAATGCCGTTTCCCCAAATAACCCGGCAAACGCACCTAACATTAAGATAAATGCCATCGTTTTAGGATTTTTAACTTGAATTTGTGTACTCATTGAAATCTCCTTTTATCGTTATCTATTGTGCTGAAATGATTGTCGTAATTTCGATTATCAGCCATTATCCAATCCCCGTTGTACACCCCCACTTACAAACGAACTTACTCACTATATCAGAGATTTTTTCTATATGTCAACTTGGTTGACAAAAAATTTATTATGAGTTATTATCAACTTAGTTGACGAAATATATTAGGAGTGAATACATGTATCATATTGGAGACCTGGTTATCTATTCTGCACATGGCATTTGCAAAATTAATGATATTTGCAATAAAACCGTTTCGGGGATTACAAGAAGCTATTATGTATTACATCCAATGGAAAATAAACATCATTTAACCATCAGTATTCCGGTTCATAATGATAAAGTAACCATACTCGATTTAATCCAAAAAGAGGAAGCCTATGAAATTCTAGAATCTTTTAAATATCCAGGGGTAGAGTGGGTTGATAAACCTAACCTTCGTCTTCAACTATATTCTGAGATTTTAAACACTGGTGAAAGAAAAGATATTGCAAAAGTAATTAATACATTGATGAGGAAAAAGATCGATGTAGAACGCCAGGATAAAAAAATGAACGAGCAAGACCGTAAACTTTTGACAAACGCACAAAATATTCTTTTTAAAGAATTAGCGATATCATTAAACACATCTTATCAAGAAATCAATAATAGAATTATAAGAAATATCTTGGATTTAACTAGAAAAACCCCCGCTTATTAGCTTTTTAGCTAAGCGGGGGTTTTGTTCATTGATTTATATCCCAATCTAACTTTAATAAATCTTTTAGAATTTCTACTTGCTCAGTACCTATTTTTTCGGCAATTTTATTCTCAAGCTGGGCTTTAAGTGCCTCATTTTTCTTATAGCACTCTTCACCAAAGGCTGTTAATTGAATACACTTTTCCTTCTTGTTGTTTTCCACATTATCGATTTCAACTAATCCTTTTTCCGCAAGCTTATTAATAAACTTATGTATTGCCTGACGAGAAATTTCTACATTTTTTGTGACATACGAAATAGTAGGCTTTTTTTGATAAATTCTAGCCATGATATACCATTCGGAATTAGAAATATGAATCTCACTTTGATTGTTCCATGCTTTCTCTGCGATTCTTCTGACCATACTATGACGTTCACTTAATAGGTCAATCAGATCTAAATTTTGTAATTCAGAGGTTGGGATCAACTGATTCACTCCAATCATAATTTACACCCCAACTATACAGAAAGCAGTAAGCGTTGTCAATTTAGTTGACATTATATCCTTATCTAGGAGTAGATGATTCAATATCAAACGCGTTATTCGTGCTGAGTGCTTTCCACCAAGAACTAGGTTCTATGTAACTTCCATTTAAGACAACGGTTTCCCCTAAATTTGGTGCAATTAAATTTACTTCTTTTTGTTCAGCAGCACCTATTGCCCTGTCCACCGGATCTGTCCAGCTATGATAAGCCAATGTAAAAGCTCCCCAGTGAATCAGCATCATGGTTTTACCTCTTACATCAAGATGAGCTTGTACCGATTCTTCCGGCTGCATATGGATGTCTGACCAGCGTTGATCATATTGGCCGCCTTCCATTAACGTGAGGTCAAAAGGACCATATTTCTCACCGATTTTCTTAAAATGAGGTCCGTAGCCTCCATCCCCACTTGTATAAATTCTCTGTGTTTCACCAAGAATGACCCATCCATTCCACAAGGTACTATTTCGATTGAACAATCCCCTGCCGGAAAAATGCTGTGACGGAACAGAAGCGATGATTAAACCTTCCCACTTGACTTCATCCCACCAATTACATTCGGTTATTTGGACTTCCTTTACACCCCACTTTATTAAATGAGCAGCAACCCCAAGCGGGACAATGAAATGACCCACTTTTTCTTTTAATTTGATAATGGATGGGTAATCCAAATGATCATAATGATCATGAGTAATTAGGACGATATCGATTTGTGGTAATTTTTCAATCACATATAGAAGATCTTCACTGTAACGCTTACTTCCAACAAATGTGACAGGTGATGGAGACGGCCCAAACATCGGGTCAATCAGTATTTTCTTTTTGTCTAGTGAGAGCAGCATCGTTGAATGACCAAACCACGTCAAGCTGTCTTCATCACTGTAGATTTTGTTCCAATCGATAGAAATGGGAATAGGGTTAGTAGGTCTACGATCCTTTTTTCCTGTAAATGAGTCTTTCATTAGTGAGAGAATCGTAGATACATCCATCTTCATGTCCGTTGGAATTTGATTCACAAATTCTCTATTTTTATAATTGTCGAATTCACGATACCGCACACGATCCTGCACACTTGGACTGCCCCCAAACGTTGGGTGTAACGTAATAAACAGAATGATTCCAATTGCTAAAACAACTAATATGATAAGTAGATAGACCATTATGTATGTTGGTCTCCTTTCGAATTACGCTGATCTTTGAAAAACTAATGATTCCAATCCTATCATATCTACCAAATTTGTAGGGAAGCATGGTAAAAAACACCGCCTATATTTAATGGCGGTGTTCTCCCTCTAAGCGGAGACTTTCCGGTTAGACTGTGAATAGGGCTCGGTTCGGGGAATTTAAGCGGAGCTTTTCCGCTTAAGCAACGAATAATGACTCATTTTCACGTTTTTCGAGTCAATAGCCGGAATCTTTCCCTTTATTTAAGCTATTCTCAGTGCATTTTCCTAATTAGGAGAAGTTTCTCCGCTTTATTAAACCCACGATGAGGTTTGTGAATTATAAATTTGCACCACACACGTAAACCCGTTAACGTTTTAATGGCGGTGTATTTATTTTATTTCTGTCACAGCAAAGTAATTTTCTTCATTATCTGCAAAGTTAAACACTCTGCCGCCAGGAATATTTACAATTTCTCCAACGGTGATATTTTTATCTTGAAAGTCCTTGTAAAGTTGATCTAGATCTTTAGTAAAAAACATCAGAGAAGGAGTTCCAAGATTAAGTTCTGGTGAGAACTTAGCAACCACTTCCTTGTTGTGCAGAACAATACTTGTTTGGGCGTCCTTCGCTGGGGCAATGACAAACCATTTCATTGCACCATTATCGTGCTCCGATAGCACAGTAAATCCAGCTTTCTCTGTCCAAAATTTTACGGACTCCTCCTGGTTATTAACATACAGCATAATTTGACCTACTATATTAATCATATGTTCTCTCCCTTTCTACTTCTCAACTATTCACATTGTAATCAAATATTTACTATCTATTCATCTATTGACCACGATACTAATTATTTAACCATTCTCTTTTTACGTATCAGCGTTAACACAGCCATTTTTATAAATACTTCTCCATTCGGATATCAAACCACATTTTATCCGCCCAATAGGTGAAATTTTCAATTCTTCCAATCTCCTTGTATCCTAGCTTTTCATATAGCTTTCTTGCCTGTGTGTTAAATTCAAATACACCCAATTCCACACGAGTTAATCCAGCCTTCTTAATTTCTTCCTCTAAAAATTGAATGGCCTGATATCCAATCCCTTTTCCCCTGCCAATAGATTCACCAATGGTTATGCCAATCCATGCGGTACCCGCCTCTTTTTTGTGGAGATGATTGGGATCAATCATATAGTTCATTTCACCGACCAACTGGTTACCCAGATAAATCAGGTAGGTATAATGGTGCTCTAGTCTTTGTTTTAATTCATCCAGTGTCATCGTGTCACGTCGATCCAATGCTGCCTGGTTTTGGTTGGGGCGGGTTAATGGGATTAAATCGGGATTGTTTTCCCAGCGGTTAAACACGTCAACAAGTTCTTGGGTTGGTTCTGTTAACTTGAAAAAACTCGTCTTCATGATGGTCTCCTCTTCTAAAAATTCCAATATAATGATAATTATAGTTGAAATTTCTCTTTTATGACTTTTGCTACTTCTTCTGGACTCTTATTTGTATTATTAATTCTGATATATTCTTGTTTTGTAATTTCACCCTCTAAAGAATTCAGCCTGTATTTATCCATCGACTTCTTGAGGTTATTTTCTGACCATTCAATATTTCTTTTAGTGGGCTTATGCTTAAGGCGGTGAGGACTTTTATTCCGCTCGATTCTTTCATTTAGATCGGCTTCCAGCTCTACGAAATAAACTTTGCCTCCTTTAGATTCAAATATCTGACAGACATTATTTATATACTCCCAATCAGATGGATGATCGAATGCCCATACATATGTAAAAATTAGTCCTTCCAGATCACTTTTTGCTACAGCCTCGAATATTTCCCGTCGAAACAAGGTTACTAATCTTTGTCCTTCCTTCGTACCGTAATCAAAAATTGGCGTAACCAGTTCAATCGTCATATGATTATGGAAAAGCTTTAAACCCGTAATTTTTGCTAACTCTTGCCCAACAGTCATTTTTCCAACAGCCTGTGGACCAAATATTAAAACAAGTTTCATATAGCCTCCTATACCATTCTTTACTCATCTAATCTTATTCATTGAATTCTTATTGTGACTTTTTAGTAAGCAAATCATAAACCTTCTGCACATTTGTTTTAAAATAGGTTGAAAAATACCAATTTTGATAGGCCTTTGGTACTGAAATATTATCCAAGCTGCCATTCTTCTGAACAGTTTCCTCCACGAGTAACATAATATCTTTGATGTACTCTTGCACTTCAACAATTTCTTTCTTTGAACAAACTTCTCCATGCCCCGGAATAATTGTTTCGATATCAAGTTGTTGAACTTTTTCTAATATATTTAGCCACTCGGAGGGATTTGCATTATTAAATACAGGTTGGTGCTTTGCAAGGACCAGATCCCCCATAACCGCAATTTTATCATCAGGCAGGTACACAAATGCATCACTTTCCGTATGACCGCCCCCATAAGTAATGACATGCACCTTTCTTAAACTGCCATAAATACACAATTGGTGATCAAACGTAAGGGTTGGCAATGTATAAACCAATTGAGGAAGTATCTTCATGTACTCGCGATCACTAGCAAGTTCCCATTGCATTTCCTTTTGTAACATTTGGTCGGTTTCTTGTGCTATTTTCCTTTCAATTTCGTTCAATGCCCGATTAATTGTTACTGGGTCTACCAACTGCTGACTTATCCTATCTTTTCCGAATGTGGCCATAATTTCACGAGTAGTTGAAGTAGAAATAATATGGGCCTTAGGAGCAAACACTTGATTTCCGCTCGTATGATCGCTGTGCCAATGTGTGTTGATTACATAGGAAACTGAATTTCCAGTGAGGAATTCGGCTGCTGTCTTTAAATCCTCTGCAGCTTGTATAGTTGTGAAGGAATCGACTATAAGCGTTGAATCTCCTAAATCAATGATTGCGGCATTCCCTACAGAACCCGTACCAGGTACCGAGAGTGCTGCATACACACCATCAGCAACTCGAGTCAATTCAAAATGCTTTGAACCTTGTAAAGTCTCCATTACTTTATTTTTCATATGGTACCTCTCTTCAAATTTCGTTTTATACTAAAGGGCGGTTCAATGACGCTGAATAGCGTATGATTACTCGGAGGTATTTTCATCCTCTTATATCCAAATAGTACCATCTACTAGTCTAATAATCTAATTTTAACACGAAAAAAAAACACAAACCTTTTTGGTTTGTGCTAGCAATTAATTAGCCTCTAATAACCGTTCCACAGTCAAAGATAGCCTGGTTTTTCCCATTATGCTTTGCCTTATATAATAACTTATCCGCACGACTGACCAGTTCCACTTGATTCGAGATTCCTTGTTGATTGGTATATAAGCCAAAGCTCATCGTGATGCTAAAGACGCCATTATCACTGCTAAACTGAACCTCTCTTAATTCTTTGTAGACTTGCTCCAAGCATGGAATAATTTTCTCCTTATCTGTTGTATGAAAAAGGATCGCAAATTCTTCTCATCCATAACGGAAGGACCTGCCTAGTGAGGGGGGAATGGTGTTTTGAAGTATTTCGCCAATCTTCATCAATACTTTGTCCCCTACCACATGACCATGCTGATCATTTATCATTTTAAAATTATCAATATCTGCTAGAACGACAGACATTTCTTTCTTATTAGTATCAGATAACGAGTTTTTTAGAGATTCTTGAAAATGTCTATGATTATATAAACCTGTTAAATAATCACGAACAACTAAGTCCTTGTAAATATATTGAAGTTTTTGGTGATTGCGCTCTCTATTTACAATCAAGGCTCCCAAAAAACCGATTACAATCAAGAATGTGACATTCAATAGAAACATTACAATGGATAGATTAGATAAAGGGAGACTAATCCAAAACAAAATCGTATAACTTATCACCATAACTGTACAAGATACAGTGGCGCCAAGAATCTTCCAATAAATAGTTGAATGCATAATAAGCAGGTAAGCTATTGGGAATAGCGGACTCACAACTCCTCCAGTTAAACATAAAAGCCACATCAGTGCTATATAGTCAAAAAGTATTCCCGTTTTCATGAGTAGATTAAACAATGTTTCTTTCCCAGGTGCTAACCATAAGGCAACCTGAGTAATGGACATATAGGCAAAACCAAAAATGAGTAAATAATTAAAGGTATGTAATTCGAAGTTCACAATGGAGGCAATAGGTGGATAACAAAAAACAATGCATGACACTACTAAAAAAATCCACCTAACAATTGAAAATATTTGCTCTGTCACAAAATCAGTTAGTAAGAATGTATCTTTCATTTTAACCAGAATCCTTTTTTAAATTATTGTTCCTAATCGTTTTTATGGTCCTAGTTAATACGACCTTTTTATTTTGATATTTCTTTTACAATTATCATACAAGTTTTACATGACAAAATAAACAGAAGAATTTGTCAATATTTTACTTATTCCCTCGCATTAGTTATTTTGTTTTATTTATTTTCCAATTTACCTGAACACCACCTTTTAAATCATCACCCTTCACAATCACTCGGTAAACACCTGTCTCTGGAGCAGTAAACTTCATTACTCCCTCATTCACTTCTGCCATTCCCACCAACTTATCCTTAGGGTTAAGAACATGGTAGCCATATCCTCCTCCATTCCGATTATCATACTTAATCGATATATTAATAGTTTGACCTGCTTGGATCGTAATTGGTATATCATGTTTCCCATCAAAGTACTGAAATGTTGCTTTAAAAGTTGTATCTTCTTTTACTTCATTCCACTGGATCTTTTTTGTAAAATCAATATTCATTAAGATCATTAAAAATATGGGTACCAAAATGGCACATGCAAATTGAGTCCCTTTTGAACGTTCAGATAGATACGTTCCCAAATAGAATAGTAATGAGCAAAACGCGCCGATTGTACCTGCAATCAATGTAAACACATTAACCCCATTAATCAGAAAAATAGCATATCCCGCAACCACATATAGAAGAATTTTGAACCTTTTATTGATTCTTGGTATCTTCCATTCTAGGAAATCAATCAGAAGAGAACAAAAAATACCGTAAAGATAAATAACCATCCAAATATACTTACTGGAAATGGCCTCACCAAATTCAAACATATCAAAGCCATTTTGAAGCAGCAGAAAAATAAAAATAACAACCATCGTTAAACCTGCCCCAGCCAACTTTGTAAAAAAACGTATGGTTAATTCGTTAAGTATCATCTAATCCTCCAGTCATTTAATCGGATTTTGCTAATGAATGCTATTAAAAATTATAACAGAAATTCCAATTGTTCTCCTAAATATCCAAATTTTAGTATGTATTTTTACTTTCTGCAAAAAATAATTCTCGTGTTACATCTAACACAAAATAAATCAGTAGAGGTGACTGTGATGAAAAAAGATAACGATTCAAAAGGGGAACCCACTCTTGCAGAGGGTATTAATACAGAGGATGTGTTAAACCAAGATGCCACCCAGGAGGAAATTGAGAACGGTGAATCAACGAATGTAACTATCCTTACTTTAGATGAAAACGATCCAAGTTAGTGTGAAAAGATTTATTCTATCAATGCAAGCACAGCGATGCCTAATTAGCATCGCACTTTTTTTGCCCTTATTGCATATTTTCTTACCTTAATCCTTTTTTTCCTTTACTTCTACTATAGTAACTGGCTGCATACCAAATGAAATATTAAATGCAAAAGTATACAATAGATAGTAAGAGATCTAAATTAAAGGATGTTTCAAATGAATTGGAAACCAGATAGAAAATCAAAAATACCTATATATAAACAACTTGCATTATACATTGAGACAGGAATTGCTGACGGCACTTTTCCACATGATAAACCTTTACCTTCTGAAAGAGGTTTGGCTAAGGAACTTGGTGTAAACCGAAGCACGGTTATTGCTGCCTATGACGAATTGGAATCGAATGGACTGATTGATCGAAATCGAGGCAGCGGAACGACGATTCGTAAAGATATTTGGGGAATATCAAAGAAACGAATCCCTAGCTGGAACCGGTATATTAAGGCGGGGTCATTTTTGCCGAATTTGCCTGTAACGCAGCGAATACATAAAGAAATGGCAGAGCATAATCTCATTAACTTGGCTAGCGGGGAATTGTCTCAGGATCTTTTTCCGATGAAAACACTTAGAGAAATAACTTCAAACAGATCCTTTATTGGATCATTAGGGTATGACCACCCACAGGGCAATGCGATACTCCGAGAAACCCTTTCCAAGCATGTTAAACATTTTCGCAGTATAGATACGAACCCCTCTTCTATATTGATAACGTCTGGTGCACAACAAGCTTTGCATCTCGTGGTTCAGTGTTTATTAAAGCCTGGAGACGCAGTGGCGATCGAGAACCCATCCTATCATTACAATCTGCCTGTATTTAAATCAGCAGGAATCAAGACCTATTATTTAACCGGCGATCAAGAGGGAATAAACCCAAATGATATCACGACATTGTATAAAAAACATAGAATTAGAATGATATTTTTAAATCCTATCTTTCAAAATCCAACAGGTAGTTTATTGTCGGAAGAAAGGCGAAAAAAGGTCCTGGAGATATCATCAGAATATGGAATTCCTATTGTCGAAGATGATCCGTATAGCTTAACAGCGTTTACAGGAGAAAAGCTTCAACCCCTAAAATCATTGGATCACTATGGAAATGTGCTCTATATAAGCTCACTAACAAAAATTGTTGCATCAGGCTTAAGGATCGGCTGGATTATTGGACCAAAGCCGGTAATCGAACGGTTATCAGATGCCAAGCAGCAAGTGGATTTCGGACATGCGAGTTACACACAATGGATTGCCAATGATTTTTTAGATTCCAATGATTTTGAGTCACATATCGATCATTTAATTAAACAGTTAAGAAGTAAAAGAGATCAGATTGTCACTAGCCTTCAGTCGTTTCTAAAAGAACAGGTAGATTTTTATATTCCTGAAGGCGGGATTCATCTATGGTGCAGGATAAAAGAGGACTTTAATGAAACGCAATTATTAGAGGAATCGATTAGGAGAGGTGTGATTTATGTACCTGGCTCCACGATGGGATCTGAGAAAGGATTTGTCCGATTTACTTTTTCACGGGAAAATGAAGAAAATATTCATGAGGGAATTAGAAGGTTTTCAGAGGCTCTTCAAAGAGTTGCAAAATAAAGGATCAGGATTCAAGCCTGATCCTTTCATTTTATGTTAACCAAATGTAGATTCCAAGAGCAACTAACGCGATAAAAATAATCACTACATATATTAAGGTTAAATTTGTCGTATTCCTTTTTGTGGAATTTCGATAATTTTCGTCGGGCTTTCCTGTCAAAGCCAGGGTGGAAACCACTGCAATAATTAAAATAAGAATTACTAAAACGGATAAAATCCCCATGCTTGCACCTCGTCTATTTTTTTAGTGCTTTCCTCAAATTATATCATAGCGCAACTGGAGCAATCTTTAACCATCCAATCCCCCTAAAAATTGACCATCCACTTTTGACCAACTTACAAATGACTCAACCTTCCCATTAAAATCGTATTATAGTATTTTCCATCTGACAGCAATTTATCGTTTATTAAAGTGCCTTCTACTTGAAAGCCATATTTTTGATATAACTTTATTGCTTTTCCATTGGTCTCTAGAACATTCAAATTCATTTTCTTAATCCCATTTGTGTCTGCCCACCGGATTGACTCTTCCAAAAACCTTTTAGCTATCCCGAAACCCCAGTAGTCTTTCAAAACACAGACGCCAAATTCTACTTTATGTGAAGAGCGCTTTAATTGGCTCCCCTCACATCTGCAAAAACCTACTATCTTATCATCGACTTCTGCCACCAAAAACAGGTGGTTCGTACGTTCTGTATCTTCTTTAATGATCTTTTTAAAAGCTGTTTCATCTATGTATGCCTCGCCTTGTTCTCTATCCATATTCTCTGTTTCACCATCAATCTGCACTCGAACTTCCGACAGGCTTTTCGCGTCTTTCTCCTTTGCAGACCTTATGGAATAACGTAACCCATTGTTCGTAAATTGTTTTGAATGAACAAACAAAAAAGTTTCCTCCTCACTTCAACTATTGAAAACCCATTCAATTATTCTAATCTTCTAATTTTAAACTGTAAATAAAAAAGTGCAATGGACAAAACTTCATCCAATGCACTAGGGTTATTTTATAAACTTACTGATTCAGGCTGAAGCTGGAACGCTTTTTTCAATGCTTGAACATATTCCTTTTTGGCTTTTTGGCCCACTTCTGAGGTTGGATTTAATAATTCAAAGCCGTGGTAGGCACCAGGATAAAGGTGGAATTCGACAGGAACGCCTGCTTGTGCCAATTTTGCAACATATTCAATGGTTTCATCACGGAATGGATCTAACTGCCCTACACATGTATATGTCGGTGGCAGGTTTGAAAGATTCTTTGCTCGAGCTGGTGCTGCATATGGTGAAATTTCTCCGTTTGCATGTTCGCCCAAATACATTCTCCAACCTGCTAGGTTATTTCCACGGTTCCAGATTGCTCGTTCGTCCGTAATTTCGTAACTGGATGGTGTTACATTCCGGTCATCAATCATCGGGTACAACGGCATTTGAAACGAGATTGCCGGACCTTTGCGATCACGGGCTAACAAACTTAATGCAGCCGTCAACCCGCCCCCTGCACTTTGACCCGCAACAGCAACACGGGACACATCAATTTTCAACTCATCAGCACCATTCGTCATCCATACCAATGCAGCATAACAATCTTCAAGTGGTGCCGGATATGGGTGTTCAGGTGCAAGACGGTAATCAACGGATACTACTACACATTGAGCTTGTTCTGCGAAAAGCTGGCAGTCTCCGTCAGAACCATCTGCGTCTCCTAGTACGTAACCTCCGCCATGAATAAACAATAATGCTGGAAGTTTCGCCTCCCTTCTAGGTACTGGTTCATAAATCTTAACCTTCATTTCTTGCCCATCGCCGCCAGGTATGTTGCGTTCTCTAATGTTAACGCTTTCAGATTTCTCAATTAGAATAGCCGGTGCTTGTCTTGCAGCCTCTAACCCCTCAGGAAGACGAAGCGGCGGGAAAACCGTAAGTATTTCTTTCAATTCAGGTGCTACTCTGCTCATAAAATCCATTCAAAAACACCCCATGCATTTCTTTTCTATGAAAAAAATCATAGCTTGTACAATAATCCTATGCTAGTACCAGTAAAGTTATAACAAAGTAGTAGATAGTTAGACCTTTATAAGAATGATAGACTGAAAGTGAAAAGGTCCACCCACTATTTCTTTCGGAACTACGTGAAAATAATCGATTGTAAAAAACTCTGATAATAATTCTTTTATCGAATTATCTTCAAAAAAAGAAAAAAACCTCTTTGGAGTATAAGAATCTTCTTCCCAAATCCCATCATGATTTTCCCCTCCATATACTCCCATATAGAATATTCCAGATGGTTTTAGAACTCTTCTAATCTCTAGAAGCACATTTTTAATGTCCTTCTTTGAAACATGGAGAAGACAATTTAGTGCCCAAATAGAATCAAAGTGATCATCAGGGAAAGCAAGATGAGCAAAGTCCATCACCTTCGCGTTTAACCCTTTCTCCTTACACAATTTAACCATCTCTGGAGAAATATCGGTACTAGTCGTAATTAAACCTTGTTCTTTAAAATATAGACTGTCCTTCCCTGCTCCCGCACCAATCTCCAACAGATTAAGGCATTTATTTGTTTTTAGTTTTCCTAAGAAGATCTCACGTTCATTGACCTTCCAGTCTTGTAAAATATATAAATCTCTTTCTTTCGCATTTTGGTTATATGAATCTGCTATCTTTTCTTGAATTGATTTCTCCATTTTTGTTCCCCCCGATAGGATTTTACCCTTAAAATACATAGATTAAAATTCGACGGGTGGTTAGTATAACCCTTCTTTAAAACGTAATGACTCTACTTAAATGAGTATAGCTGGGTATCCTTTTGCTTTTAACTCTTCTACCAATGCCTTTGCACGATTGATATCTGAAAAAGCTCCTACCTGAACACGGTAAAGTCCATCATTAATTGAAATAACAGCAGGTCTTTTTTTTAGTCCGTAATGAGCAACAAGTCCATCAACAACTGCTCTTGCTGCTTTCTTCTGGTACTCTGAGGTCCTCATTTTCATCGCTTCGTTTAGGTTAGTCATAAAGGCAAATTCTACTATTAATGCCGTCATTTTCGTTTCTCTTACTATTTGGAAATTAGTTGTTTTTACTCCACGATCATAAAATCCTAATTCTCTTATAAGGTTGGTTTGTATTTTCCCCGCAAGTGCAGCTGCCTCTTTTGGCCACGTCGTATAAATATACGTTTCTGTTCCTCCCGCATTGGTCCAACCATCTCCGTACGCATTTAGATGGTAGTCGATATGGACATTGGCTCCCCAGGTGTTTATTAATTCACAGCGTTTGTTTAACGGAATATCAGTTTCCCCAGTAGGATCATCAATCCGTTTTTGACTTACACCTTCATAACTTTCGAGTTCCATCATGACAAGCTTTACAATCTCACTTGTAACCTGCCATTCTTTATAGCCGTCGGGTGACTGTTTTCCTGGTGTGATACGTGCATGTCCTGCTGCATGAGAAATTTTCAACATAAGTAACCCCTCCTTTTTTTTGAAAGGCTCTGTTAAAACTGAATGTTGATTTCACTGTGTTTGGAAAATAAGCGGAGAATATCCGTTTAACTAGGGAAATACCCATATTTCGGCTATTATAGGCGGAGGTTTTCCGCTTAATGTATCCAAATCCTTGGAATTTGTCTTATTTAAAGCAGTTAACCGGATTATCTCCCCTTATATCTGCTTCCTAAGGTTCCTCTACAGATAATAGTCGGAAATTCTCCGCCTATGAATTCTCACCCCTTCACGAAAATCAACAATGAAAAATAACAGAGCCTTTTGAAAAAGAACTTCTGAACTTCTATTTGTTCCCTTTCCTTCACCATTTATATACGAAAGTGAATTATTAATGGACAGGTCAAAAGTTTCTCCGAAACGTAAAAAAGCATGAATTATTATTTCCCCTGTTATTTTTATCACACCTTTCACTTTCTAACGAATGTAAAATTATACTGAATCGTTAATAAATTAAAGGAGGGTATTGTATTGTTAAAGTTATTTCTGTTCGTCTTAATCCTTATTACTTTGGTGGCGTTGAGTATTTTTATTGATGGGGTGCTGGAGTTACATAAGCAAGAAAAAGAAGACAAAAAGAATATCATCAGAGATGGAATGGAAGGATATTTAGATAAAACCTTTGGATTTGGCAATGTAACCATCTTCAAATCGATTCTTTGTGCCGATGGTAACACTAGATACTTAGTTTATTTGCCAAAGTATGAATGGTTTAAATCTCCGAAATACGAATGGTATGAAGTTTATGCCTACCAAAACGGATATAAGCACGAAGCCGTAAATGGCTAATAGTTACAAAAGAACACCTCCAGTGTGAGGTGTTCTTTATTCGGCTGTTTTTCTATAACCATCCCTCATCTATCGTACTATTGTCGGCGAGAGAGAATGCAGCATTCGTGATGGCTTGTGCTAATGTTTTACCATTGTCGCAAACATCATTAAAACATACTTCATATTTTCCTATTACAGAATATGTATATCCAAAACCCTTTAATCTCTCAACAATGAAGAGTGCGTGTTCAAGGTTTTCCTCCGGCTTAAAATCATAGATAAAGTTTTCTTTTTCTTGGTCATACCATCTGTCCCAGCGATTCAATTTCCAGCCTAGTATTCTACGTGCAATTACTTCTGTTTTGTTCATATGCTACCGACCTCATTTATGTTCTAGATAATTATATTTTACCATTCCTCTATATAACCATCTATTTCAATATTGTGTCACATGGATACAAAAAAGGACCAATTAAGGCCCTTTTGTTTAAAAATTATTTTAGTAACTTCTCAATATCATTCTCAACTTCAGCAGGTAACGTACTTGGAAAATAGCGTCTAACCACATTACCATTTTGATCAATTAAAAACTTAGTAAAATTCCATTTAATATCGGAACTCTCAAGAATCTCAGGAAAATTGTTACTGAGATGCTGATACAATCTACTGTCAGTATCCAAGTTACTATCCTCTGGTGCCTGCTCACGTAAATACTTGAAAAGTGGATGTGCCTGCTCCCCGTTTACATCAATTTTTTTAAACACAGGAAAACTTACTTCATAGTTAACCGAGCAAAATGCTTGGATTTCCTCATCCGTTCCAGGTTCCTGCCCGCCAAATTGATTACAAGGGAAAGCTAACACGGAGAATCCCTGATCTTTGTATCTTCTATATAATTTCTCTAAACCCTCATATTGCGGGGTTAAACCACATTTACTTGCAGTGTTTACAATTAGTAATACTTTTCCCTTATAGTTCTCTAAACTAATATTTTCATCATTTGAAAGTTCAGCTTGATAAGTATAAATTGACATATTCGTTACCTCCATACCTTTTATCATTTTGATAGCAATCTATGTACTATTCCACAAAGCATGATAGTAACCCTGCAAATTCATAGAAAAAGTATCTACTTTGTGAAAAAAGCAAAATCAAGGGGAAGACTAACTTTTTCAGCTTTATTTTCATTATGATAATTTTTAAGCTTACCTTCATAAACGATTTGAAATTTGGGTGCACGTTGCAAATCATCAGGGGTTATCAGTGACAGTGGTTTATCAAAAGCGATGATGTTAGATTCCTTAAGTAGATAAGCAACAAACTGAGAACAAAAGAAGGCATTTTTTCTCTTTATTGGTTTATTGAACATAACGCCAAATAATCCTAAAAAATTGTAGCGATAATCTTTCTTCTGTGCTTCAAATGGTTTTAAGTAGTGTTTTATTTTTTGAATTTGATCCTCTGTTACTGTCATGGAATAAATGGCACAGTCTGCTTGTTTAAATAAACCTGCCTTCACATCTTCCTTAACAAATCCTCCAATAAACGGGTTCCGTATCGTTTTTCTCCCGAAGCTATAGACCTCGGATAACTGTCTATCAAAAGCAATGGATGCATGATTATATGGTTTTTTCGTATAAAGCTTTATTAATTTTGTTAATAAGGAACCTGTATTCGTTACAAGAATATACACCTGTTTTTCGGTCATGATTTAACCTCCTTAAAAGTCCTCAAGAAACCCTCTATGTCATTACTATACATACAAAAACTTAAGAAAAGTTTTATAGAATCCTTAAGATATTCTTAACTTTCAGGAGAATTCGTTCACTCTTACTAACAAAAAAAATAATCACCTTTCTTGTGAGATAGGTGATTACATTGAATCTAACTTGACTTCCTTTATACGATATAAACCTCTTTCCATTTTCGGACACTATTAATAAACCAGGCTCTAGTTGCTTTTTTCAAATCGGCGTGTGTAAGTGACTTTTCGCGTATTTTTCCAGTATTTATTAATTTGTCACGATAAGTTCCAGCTAGTAAACCGCTGCTTATGGGTGGAGTCCATCGTACACCGTCAATTTCCAGGACAACATTGCCATTTGTAAATTCAGTTAATTCACCATCTTGATTCCAAAGCAGGACATCAAATGCTTCAGCAGGCTTTTGTTTTTGAAACTTTTCGTATATCTCTCTATTAGTGGTTTTATGATACAGAAATGGATTGGTTTTATCGACTGACTCGTCTGCTAGAATGACCTTCAATACTGTATCATGCTGAATGATAGGTTGACCTTCTATTGTGTATTCCCCATCTTTGGAAAAGAATAATCGAACCTTCATCATCCCGTTACCATTTTTATCTCGAAACTCGTTTAAGGATCTTTTTATCCTTTCAACTTCGTTTGGAAACCCAAAATACCGAGATGAATTCTCTAGGCGTTGAAGGTGCTCTTCAAGCAAAAAATAATTCCCATTGTCTAGTAACAAACTCTCTAACAATTGGAATTCCGCTGTTTTTTGCTCTAACAGCTTTGCTTTTGTCAGTATCTCATGGTATTCCCCTTCCGAAGTGGAATCCCATGTTACTCCTCCACCTACGCCATAAACGGCGTTGCCTGTTGAATGGTCTATCAATACTGTTCTAATCGGCACGTTAAAAATTGCTTCTTTACTTGGTGTAATATAACCTATTGCACCGCAGTAAACCTCACGTGGTTCATTCTCTAAGTCTCTTATGATGTTCATCGTGCTAACCTTTGGTGCGCCTGTAATCGATCCGCATGGAAAAATGGCTTTGAAGATATCAACTAAGGTCGTGGTTTCTGATACCTTTGCAGAAATCGTAGACGTCATTTGATGAACGGTTGGGTATTGTTCAATTTCAAATAACTTCTCCACTTCAACCGTCCCTGGTTCAGCAACCATTCCGAGGTCATTTCGCAGCAAATCAACAATCATTAGATTTTCCGCACGATTTTTCTCAGAATGTAGTAACCAATCTGCGTTTTTAGCATCTTCTTCAAATGACGTCCCTCTTTTAATTGTGCCTTTCATCGGACGAGTGGTAATTTTTCCATTATCCAAGTGAAAAAACAACTCTGGTGAAGCAGACAAAATACTATGTTCACCAGTATGGATGTAAGCACAATAATTTGAGCTTTGTGCTTTTTTTAACCTATTATAGTATGCAATACCATCACCGCTAAATTCAGAATGGAGACGGATCGTATAATTTGTTTGGTATGTATTTCCCAACTGGATCGATTTTTTAATAGAGGATATCGCTTGATTATATTCCTCCATTGCAATTGCAGGTTTCCATTGAGATACGGAAAAATCTGCTTCACTGCTAATTTGTTGATATTCTGCATTTGAAAAAATACCAAACCAGAGCAAAGGAAAAGATCCCCCGCTCTTAACGGTAAAGGCTGAATCAAATGCTGGAGCACTTTCATATGACAAAAATCCTGCTGCATAATACCCGTTTTCCACAGCTTCTTGTACAAGTTGAAAGTTCGGTATCACATCTTCCACCTTGTATGCCTCAATCACTCTGACGGGGTGTTGAAACGTTAATGGTTTTATTTTTCCGTTTGAATCGGCAAATTCAAATGCTAAAAGAGGTTCTTTTTGGTTCATACGTTTACCTTTCACCCTTAGGTTTTCTGTTTTTTTAAAAGAAAAGAAACCTCTTTTAGTTTATTTTTCCTTGTTTCTTTCGTCAACTCTTTCAGCTAATTCTCTAGCTAACTCGGTAGCATAGTTTGGTCGGAGTTCCCTTGGTGACAAGGTTTTTTTAGGTGTATGATTTGGTCTTGTGCGTCTCATGTAGCTCATCACAAAATAAATGAAAGAGAAAATGACGACCATGCTGCTTCCAGTTACGAGACCAGCTGTCTGCCCTGGAATAAAAGGCATGCATACTAGAACAATGATTAAGCTTATTAATGCAATCCAAGATGTAATAGGAAACCCCGGCATTTGGCAGATTCCACCCGGCGGGCACCCCTCCCTTTTCCGAAAGCGTATATGACTTGCCATAATGACAGCATAGGTAAAGATGAGTGCGAATCCGCCTGAGGTTATTAAAACAAGATAGGCTCTCGGAAATAACAAACCGAAAAATAACCCAATCAGCATCGACAGACCGGAAAATAAAATACCTTTGTAGGGAACATCGTTTTTGTCCTTAAGCCACTGTGGAGCATGACCTTCATCAGATAGAGAGCGGATCATTCTTCCTAGTCCAAAAATACATGCCAACATAGCTGAGAGAATGGCTGAAATCAATACCAGATTTAGTGCCGTACCTGCCCAGCCAATTCCCCATCGGTTTAATGAAGCAACCATAGGACTGACGTTTTCACTAAGATCAGCCGCAGGTATAAGTGGGAGCAGCACTGCTGCATACAGGATATATAATCCTACCAGCGAAAAAACAGTATAGCGAATCGCTTTCGGAATCGTTTCAGTTGGATTATCGGTCTCAGTTGCAGCTAATCCAATGATTTCAAAGCCTGCGTAGGCAAAAACAACTAAGAGCATGCTTCCGGCGATTCCTCGCACCCCGCCAGGCATGATTGGTTCCCTAGCTAACTCACCAGCCCCAATAGCTGGGGTTCCTGGCAGTAAACCTGCAATTAATACCAATGCTGTTAAGATAAAAAAGATAATCGCAAAAATTTTAACCGCAGATAAGCCACTTGCCAACTTGCCGATTTTATCTGCACCTAATAAATTTAGCAGGGTAACAGCTACTATAATCGATCCACCTAACCAAGCTATTGAAATATTCGGAACCCATTCACGAACTAATAATGAAATGGCTGTTGCTTCACTCGACATCGATAGAACGGTTCCAGTCCAATATAGCCAGCCCACAACAAACCCTGTTCCTTGTCCAAGTTCCCTTGCTGCAAATGTACTAAAGGAGCCTACTGTTGGTGCACCTACCGTCATTTCTGACAAAGCATATAGAATAAGATAGACAAGCCCGCCAGCTAAAACATACGATAGTAAGATAGATGGCCCTGCTGCATTAATTGCCACAGATGATCCTAGAAAAAAAGAACCCCCAATGACGCTCCCTAACGCCATCATCGTAAGCTGCCATGCTGACAATCCTTTTCGTTTACTCTTCATAGCTTGTTCACCCATTTTACAATTTCACCCAATTTCTAACATAATCTAACGTTATTATTTACTTCATTTAGAAAAGGATTCTATGGGATATCTTGCTAGTATTTATAAACTACATTGTTTAGTTGGGTTACTGGTTTTACCTATCGTTTTTGAACAAGCTCTTAATTGACAATAAATTTACAATTTAACAACCGTGTCTTAACAATCCTCCCTTATACTGAATGTAAAGAGTATGAATGTGGGAAGGAGAATGTAGCATGCGTGAGTTCATGTTCAGAATTATCATTTTGATTCCAATTTGTACTTTTATGTAATAAATCCCTTCATTTTAAAACCTACTATGCCTAATAAAACCAGCACAAACCCCATCAATATTATTCCAACGAATTTGGCAGCTGTTCATAAGCTAGTTTCATAATGATGTCCTTGTGTTGCGGGTAAATTTTCATTAATTCTTCCTGTGTAAAAAGTTCAAAGTCCTGAAATTCAAACCCTGGAGAAACCATACATCCAACTAGCGAACAAGTATCCTTCTCCGAAACAGAAGACCCAAATATTGAGTTTTTCTTCACTAAGGCTTGTGGTACTTCACCTGCCTCAAGATCCAACCCTAACTTTATTTCCTTATATTGACCACTTTCATCAATCACGTGGATACTCAAAGAACTCCCCACGTGATAGTACCACAGCTCATCGGATTTAAGTCTGTGAAAATGGGACACATCATTCGATGTTAACAGAAAATAAATACTGGTATAAAGCCTGCGTTTGCCTTCCAAATTCACCGATAATTCCTTATCACTAATTTGTTCTTCTGATTGAAATGTTTCTTTGTAATAACCACCCTCAGGATGTGGTATAAGGCCTAGCTTTGAAACTAAATTATTTAAATCATTAATATGCATGAAGTAATTCCTCCATTTTAAATTTATTTGTACATCTTAATTTCCTTTTGTATACGAAAAGAAAGCTGCCTTAATGGCAGCAATATCTTCAGCAGTGTACCCCATAACTAGGTCACACTTTTTACTCTAACTTTTCATAGGTTTTTAAGCGGCTAAACCAATGAGCCAGTAAATAAAATGAGGTAAGGATTAAGAAAGAATATGTATATGACCAATCTATTTTCTTGTATAAATCGAATTTAGCCAATGCAGGTATACCCACATATGCACCAAGCACTCCGAAAAAGACTGCTTTTAGATAGGGATTAATGTTGGGCTTATATTGCAACAAAAGCATTACAAACACCGGTAAAACAGAAAGTCTGAACGAAAAGTTTATTGTAGCTACTGGAACTACCTTGACAGGATAAGCCCACATTCCAAAACTCACTCCAACTGTATCAAGGATTTCTGATAAAACCATCACCAATAGACCTGCAGAAAATAACCGCGCGGTGCTTTCACGATTTCGGACTATTCCCCAAATCATCCAAGGGACGACTATCATAGCTAATGCGGCCCACCACTGCCAAGTAAATAAAAAGGCATTCATAACGGATTCAACAATTAACTGGTTTGCCTCATTGAGTAGTTTAGTTGCTTTGTCTACTTGTTTTAATCCTTCTTGGTAAGTCATCGACTAACCACCTCATTGCGATTTCATGTCTTGTTAGTTTACACTGCAGCTCCTTCAGCTATTCCCCTGTCAATAGTGTTATCGTACAAACTACCCAAGAATTTAAAACGACAGTGAGAAAAACAATTTTTGCTTACTAAAAAAGGCATTTCCCAAGAAAGTTGCCTTTTTGTTTTCCTATTTTAATACTCTTTTCAATTCTTCAATAAAGCCAAGTACCACTTCTTCTTTTGTTGCCCACGATGTTACAAGGCGTATTGCAGAGGAATCAGCCTCTACTTTTTCCCAGATATGAAAAGCATAGCTGTTTTGAAGCTCGCTGATGACAGCATTCGGCAGAATCGGAAAGATTTGATTAGAAGGTGAGTGGGTCAAAAACTTAATATCAGCTTTTACAAACTCGTCTCTAATCTTACTTGCCATCTGGTTCGCATGTGTGGCCAAATCAAAGAACAAATTATCCTGAAAAAGTTCAAGAAATTGTATGCCCATCAATCTTCCTTTGGCAAGGAGCGCCCCTTTTTGCTTAATATGATAACGAAAATCTTCCTTTAAAGAATCGCGGCAGATTACTAGTGCCTCACCAATCAGAGCTCCATTCTTTGTTCCGCCAATATAAAACGCATCTACGAGTTTAGGGAGATCACTCAACTGCAGGTCATTCTCCTCTGAACATATTGCAGAGCCAAGCCTTGCACCATCCATATATAAAATTAGTTGATTACGTTGGCAAAAGTCATGTAACTCCTGAAGCTCCCTTTTAGAATAAATGGAACCAATCTCAGTAGAGTTCGATATGTAAACTAATTTCGGCTTCACCATGTGCTCATCCGGATGACCGTCAAGGACTCCCTGTAAATCGGATGGTGAAAGTTTTCCATCACTTCCCTCAACAGAAAGTATTTTATGTCCAGTTGCCTCGATGGCACCTGTCTCATGCCCAAGAATATGTCCGCTGCTAACAGCAATTGCCGCTTCATGCGGTCTAAGGAAAGCTGAGATCGCGATCAGATTGGTTTGTGTTCCACCTGATATAAAGTGAATATCTACGTTTTCACTTTCGATTTTTTCCTTTATTAGTTTTATCGCTTCCTTCGAATATCGATCCTCTCCGTACCCCTCATCTTGCTCCAGGTTCGTTTCTAGCAGTGCATTTAGAATCCGAGGGTGTGCCCCTTCGCTGTAATCGTTCTTAAAGCTATACATTTGCTTGCCCCCATTTTAACTTTTTCGATCTACCGTACTATCATACCAAGATTTCTTTTTGTCTACCAAAATAAAGGCAAAAAAAACTAAGCATCACTAACACATCATCTACTCTTTTTGGTATTATTCCCATATCAGTATTTCATTTTAGTTAATTAAGGGAGACCAACGAAGTGGAGATTTATAAAAGAAGAGGGAATTTAATTAAAATGCACCCTGCTCAAATCCTTGTTCTAGGCTTTGGTGCGCTAATATTATTGGGGACTTTTCTATTTATGCTGCCAATTGCTACTTATGAAGAGGGGCGTGGACTAAGCTTTATTGATGCTTTATTTGAAGCAACCTCAGCCGTTTGTGTAACCGGTTTGGCTGTGGTCGATACGGGAACAACCTTTACCTTGTTTGGAGAGATCGTTCTCCTCTGCTTGATTCAGGTTGGCGGCTGGGGGTTTATGACCACAGGAATATTTATGTTCATTATCTTAGGTAAAAAAATTGGATTAAAGGAACGCTTATTGCTGCAAGATTCACTAAATGTGTTTTCACTTGCAGGTGTTGTCACTTTAGTTAAGCGAATTATTTTTATTACATTTATTGTTGAGATGCTGGGGGCAACTGCTTTAGCGATTCGCTGGTCATTTGAAATGCCGATTGAGAAAGCCATTTATTATGGAATTTTCCATTCGATTTCTGCATTTAATAATGCTGGTTTTGGGCTTGAACCGGATAATTTAAGTAAATGGGCTGGTGACCCTACAGTAAACATCGCTATCACTTCCCTTTTTATTACTGGGGGCATTGGTTTTACCGTAATACTTGATTTATGGTCCAAGAAATCTTTTCGTAAACTATCTTTGCATTCCAAAGTTGCGTTACTCATGTCACTTTTTTTAAATATTATAGGATTTCTGATCATCCTGATTTCCGAGTATAACAATTCAGCTACGATTGGAAGCCTAGCGTTTGAAGATAAACTTTGGGCTTCCTATTTTCAAGGAGTCGTAACTAGGACCGCTGGTTTTAATACGATTGATATTGGTGCCATGAATCTTTCCTCTCTTGTTTTTATGATGGCACTGATGTTTATTGGTGCATCTCCAGGATCAACTGGTGGTGGAATTAAAGTAACCACTTTCGCTATTATTATATTAGCTTTTTGGACAGTAGTGACAAATCGGGACAATGTCAACCTTTTTAAAAGAAGAATTCCATGGGAATTGGTTAATAAATCTTTATCGATTGTTGTGGCAGCTATATTTTTTATCTTTCTAATCTTCTTTTTACTAACTTTTACTGAAAAAGCAGATATGAGTAAACTTCTTTTTGAAACTATTTCAGCCTTTGGAACAGTCGGATTGTCAGCAAATTTCACACCAGAACTTTCTCCATTCGGAAGGGTTTTGATTACGATTATGATGTTTATAGGAAGACTTGGACCATTAACTATGGCATTTGCTTTATTGAATCCTAAAAAAGAAGCAAAGGTAAAATATGCAGAAGAAAAAATATTAATTGGGTAATTTAAAACACACCGTTTATGATTTAAACGGTGTGTTTTAAATTTTTATAAGTTTTCCAAGATTTCTTTAATTTTTTTCAAGTCCTTCATGTTGGCTTTCTTCATCATGAAAGACATAAACGGCGTTATTATTTTTGAAAAGCCCATTGGATTTCCTTTATTTCTTAAAATCATTCGTGTTTGATTATCGCTAATAGCTTTCCATGTATAAGTAGTCTCCATTGGGAAAGGCCCTTGGGAGGTCTGCATCACTAACTTCTTTCCTGGAACAAACTCTACAATTTCATACACATAGGCAAGTTCTCTCCCTAGAAACTTCGCCTTAAAAGCAATTTGAGAACCAATCGAAAGTGGTTTAGGAGATCTCCACTCTGCTGAATGAATATTTACATACCATTCTGGTGCATGATCGGGGTTCGAGGCATACTCTGAAACTTGTGAAATAGGACGATTAATATTTATTTCTGTGATTACATCTACCATAGTGAATCTACTCCACTTTATTTTCTACATAATTTTTAAGTAAGGTTCCAAGAAGATATTCCCACCCTTTCGTGTGTTCTTGTTCCCATTGTTCTTGGATTACTCCTGATGCAGTATGTGAAAGTTGAAGAACAGTTCCTCCTTCTCTCTCCTGTAGCCGATAGGTATAAGCACTATTCACCGCCCCTTGCATACCAAGGTGTCCGAATAGACGAATTTCTTCAGGAGCGTTTACAAAATAAACATTACCCCAGATGGCTCCGTCATTTTCACCCCATTTTTCAATAAATTGGCCTCCTGGTACGGGTTCAAATGTAAAGTGAGAAGGTACGCCTTTAGGTGCTATTCGAAATTCCCACCAATCTTCCACCTTTTCTGTTAATGCTTTAAAAACTTCTTCCCTCGATGCGTTAATAAATATCTCCTGCTCAATACGAAATTCACTCATTTTTTCTTTTCCTCCTAATAGTTCTACTGCTGAACGTAACTTTAATAGAGAATTGGCCGTTGGCTGCATATATTTACCTACCCAGCGGTTATGCATCTCTTGAAGTGGTACTGCATTAAGAAAGTTCCGTTTATATTTGCCTTCACGACGAACCACTACCAAATTCCCTTCTTCTAAAATCTTTAAATGTTTCATTATGGCATACCTAGTTACTTCTGGGAAAAATTCGTCTAATTCTCCGGTTGTTTTAGGAGATTCTTTAAGGATATCAAGAATTTCCCTGCGGATTGGATGCCCTAGTGCTTTGAATACGCTAGAGAGTTCTTCACTCATTACATCGTCCTTTCAGTATCGATTACAAAACACGTGACTAAAAAGTCACATTTAAATCAAGTGACCAAATAGTAACATGTTTTTCCTTATTACGTCAAGACCAGAGATTTAATCCTTTTAAATTTGCGATAGATCAAAATAAACAACAAAACCCCGTCTATACAAGACGGGGTTTTGTTCATTCAATTATTTTTTTCAACTTAGTTCATCTTTACCTTAAAAAGGTTCAAATTTATGCAATAAATCCTTTACCAATTAAATTAATGTGAGCTTTTTGTCTAAGTAGTCTAATCTTCTGATTTTTGGTTAATCTTCTCCAGATCCTTACTTTGAAATACATAAAAAGCCCTCCCAACTATGATTGGAGCCCCTCCAAATACTTCTACACATTTCTACTTTTTTATCTATTGAACACGAATTTTAATTTTATTGTAGGTATGTTTTTATTCTATCAAACAATTTGTTGATTGAAAATTTAAAAAGGTCGACCAATTCTAACGTAAAACTACAAATTTCACCGTTAATTTCACAGTAACTATATTAAACAATAGAATATTACTAGAAATTCTTCCATTCATGTCGAAATGTATTTTGAATATTATGAAAATATATGTCAATATTGTGAACTTTAAATGAAGAAAAAAAGCCCTTCAGTTGTGTAACTGCGGGCTTATCTCACACTGATACTTGTTATATAAAAGGAAAATCTGTCCATCCGTGCTGAGTTATACTAAATTTCTATTCATTTTTCGAGGTTACCGGCACCCAAATTTCGCTCCGTAAAATGGAGAAGTTACTTCTTTATGTTCGTTTCACAACATTTCTGGACCAACTGCTAGTTGATAGTTCGAGGACGGATACCATTCTGAGTAAATACGCCCCCATACATTCTGCAGCGTATTAGGAAATGGTCCAACCGCTTCAAATACTGCCCAAGTTAAGGCAGGTACTTCCAGTTTCGAGTAAACCCTCAGGGCATTCCTTAGTGGTTGCCACTCCAATATGATGATCTAGCTTCCCCTTTTTCCTCCATTCGTCCTTCTGAAAAGTTAACAGGCTAAGCCGCAGGTACATTTATTTTTTCCAAAAAACAGCGAATATGCCGAAGGAAATTCCTGATTTACTCGTTGTACCTCTTTTGCAAACTCCTCCTCGGTTTTCGGGACGGAAGCTAGAGAATTCGCCTTATCCTGGGTTTCAATGTTCGCTCCAGGCGGTACAAAGCTGTTTGGTTTCAGCTCGACTCCATTGGTAACCACCGCTCCAGATGAAATAAAGCTTCCATCCCCAATGATGGCGTTATATACGATTGCTTTAAAGCCAACGAATACCTCGTTTTCTATTCGGCACGGACCATGGACCAAAGCACCGTGCGCAACAGAAACTTGATTTCCAATGTATATGGAATACTTTATATTGTCTTTCTCAAAATATTTATTTTTTAAGCCATGAAGGATCACACCGTCTTGAAGATTACTATTGCTTCCAATATAAAAAGGAGTTCCTTCATCAGCCCTGATACTGACGAATGGTCCAATGTAGGTATTATTTTGAATGGTTACATCACCGACAACATACGTAAAAGGACTTAAAAATGCTTGATTATGAATAACTGGAAACCGAGGATACGGATTTACCGAAGTTGGCGGATTATAGCCGACATAGTAACTATAGAGATTAAAAGGTCCATTTTGATATCCCTGTTGATTCCACAATCTTATCTCTCCTTTCATTTTGAAGTCGTTAATATGTATGTTGATAATGGTGACATATGAATTAATTTATTTACTATTTATCACCAAGAAGACGGCAACATAGTTGCTGCCCTCTCCTTAGCGATATGAATTGTCCCGTTTCTACTAACTCTCTCCATTTATCCGTGATAAACCAAGGTTGCATGGTCCGTTTTTCTAAATGTTAAGAACCAAGGTACGCCTAATGGTCCGCTATTTAAAAATGGTGGTACGATTTCTACAAACTCTTTTGTATCAATGTCGTACACTCGTACAGACCCTGTAAATTGACCGTTAGGTTCCCCAGTTTCATTATCAATAGGACCATTAATTGGAACATATAGGTTTCCATTTGGTCCGAACAAGATAGCTGCTGCAAAGGCGCGTGCTTGTCCTACTGCATATAAGTCTATTTGGTCGATAAGCTGTCCCATTTGGTTGAAGATTAATATTTTGTCGTTATCGTTCGCGTCTCTACGAAAACTTGTGACGTAAAGATTTCCGTCAGGACCCCAAACTAAACCTTCAGGACGATGAAGATTGTTTTCTTCGCTGGAAGTGATAAATTCTCCAAGGTATTCCCCTGTTACCGGATTAAAACGCAGAACCCAGCCGTCTAGCCCATTAAAAATATTGACGACAGAGACATACAGTAAGCCATCATGCGGACCGATGACTACACCACGAGGAAAGAACGGTGCAAAGAATTCAGGGTGCAAAAGGTTGCGTTGAAATTCGCCAGTACTTCCGTTGTATTCCCTTAACTCGCCTGGCTGATTGTTAATGTCGAGAAAGTCTGCCACAAATAGTGAGTTATTGTTCGAGAGGATAATCCCACGGGGGGCAAATGAAGCAGTAAAACCAACAGAACTGACGAGTTCACCTAAAAACGCACCCGTTTGACCATTGTATTTTAAGATATTCCCAGGTTCATTAACATCAGTTTCAACGTTTTGATTCGAAACAAGTAAATTCCCTTCCGGATTGAATAAAAGTCCACGTGGACCGTTTAGACCGCCGCTGCCTGATGGGACAAATACACCGAGGAACTCCCCAGTCAACGCATCGAATCTCTTAATCGTGTTATCCAAGCCATCACCAATAAAAAGATACTCTCTTCTTAATCCCATAAAAATCCCTCCTTTCTAGTAAAAATATGAGTGAAAATATTTCACTCTATATAGTCTATGGAGATGAGTACATTATTGAATGGGACAAACTACTTGATAAAATAGCATATTTTAATAGAAATAAAATAAAAAGTGAGAATCGCAGACAACTTATAACGCTAATAGCGAAAGATCACACCACCCAACAAATATACAAAACAACTGCATAAATGGGGTATTTATGTATAAATGGTGCCTGTCACCAAACAGTTTCACCACAACAGCTGTCACCACAACAGCCAGAGTCCTATTCGGACTCTGGCTGTTGTGGTTTTGTTTCTCCATCTTTGGTTTGTTGTTGGTTGGTTTTGAAGATGTCTTTTGATAAGGCGTTTAGTTTGTTTACGAATCGGTTGAATCCAAATCCTACGAAGAAGGCGAAGCTTATTTGTGCATATGGGGTATCTTCGAAGTCGACGAATTCGATTAGTAAGATACCACTTTGGATTAAGGTGACTGCTACGATGGCAGTACCTGTTGCGAATATTGGGTAAAAAATGTACATAATCCATTCCCTATAGTCGTTTAATTCATCTTTCATGTAATGAGAACAAAACATATATAAATGTCGCAGCGAGCCTCCAATAGCCCCAGCGAAGAAGTAATATAAAAAGATTTTAATGTCATTAATAAATGGCAATGATTCATCAAGTGCTCCCGTCCATACAATCCCTATTGCTATGAAGCTCCCAAAAAACAACAAAGAAAGATATAGTAAAATACCGGCTTTTAACCAATTATTCACCCAAATCACCCCGCTTGTGTTATTCCATCCTATGTGAAAACGCCTAAGGGCGTGACTCTATAGATTTTTATGAGCGAATGATTGCTATGTTAAAAATTCTACAGAACAAAAAAACTGACGTATGTAACACGTCAGCCTTCTATTTATCATCAATATGTCGGAAAAAATTCCGTGAACCAAAATGATCGGAGAGTTTACTTCCCTTCCACCACTTCTTTAAATATTTCATAAGAACGTTTTTGTTTTTCTGGATCATAAATATACGAAACTGCCATGATTTCATCAACCGCATAGTAATCTTGGAAGCTTGTCAGCTGCTCTCGGATGGTTTCTTTGCTTCCGATTAACGTTACACTGGACATAGACTTTGCCATTTCCTCTTCCATTGGAGTCCAAATTCCATCCATGCTTTCCACAGGTGGCTGCAATGGGTTTCGTGAACCACGGACAACGTTTAGGAAAAACTGATGCATGGTGGTTTGTAAGGTTTTAGCCTCTTGGTCCGTTTCCGCTCCTATGACATTCAAACATACCATCATAAATGGTTTGTCAAGGTACTCAGATGGCTGGAAACGCTCGCGATAAATTTTAATTGCCTCTCCCATGAATTTTGGTGCAAAATGTGAAGCAAATACATAAGGCAGGCCCAAGCTTGCCGCTAAATAAGCCGAATCTGTGGATGATCCGAGAATATAAATTGGAACATTGGTTTCTACACCTGGATAGGCTTTTACATAACCTTGGTGATCTTCTGGTCCAAAATAAGTAAGCAAAGCCTGTACATCTTCAGGAAAAGTATAAACCGAATCATTTTTTGAGCGGCGCAACGCGTTCGCGGTCATCATATCTGTTCCAGGAGCGCGGCCAAGTCCCAGTTCTACTCGATTCGGATAGATGGTTGCCATGGTGCCGAATTGTTCTGCTACGACAAGCGGCGAATGGTTTGGCAGCATAATTCCACCAGATCCTACCTTGATGGTTTTGGTATGCTCTAATGTATGTTTAATTAGGATTGCTGTAGCTGAACTAACAAGTGTTGGAGAGTTATGGTGTTCGGCAATCCAGTAGCGTTCGTAGCCCATTGCCTCAGTTGCTTGGGCTAGATCAACCATTTCCTCAATTGCTTGTTGCGAAGTTCGTCCTTCGCGAATTGGAGCTAGATTTAAAACGGATACAGGTATATTAAATGTTCCCATTATTTATTATTCGTCCTCTCTTTGTAAAGGTATGTTTCTATAGTAACAATAGAAGTAAAAGAAACAAACTCATTTGCTTTCCTTGCTAATGCTAAAATTTTCCTGTGCTTCTTCCAATAAAATAATTCGCGTTGATGAATTCAGACACATCATTTGACCTGATTTCTATAAGCTCGTTTGGCTTTATAGGTCCTTTCAAAGTATCGCCTATTCTACCATTTTGGAATATCCTACCATAAATATCTCCGACTTCTAATTGTCTTCTCTATGTAATTTAACTGTAATACTATTCTATTTTTTCAATTCATAGTAATAGAGTTAAATACATTAAACCAACTTGGAGGACTAAAATAATGAAAAAACTATTCACTTTATTAACTCTTGCCGCTTCACTTCTATTCGCAACCCCCGCATTTGCTTATACGGTTAAACCTGGAGACACAATGTCAAAAATTTCAAGAGAGCATCATATTACCCTTCAGGAATTAGCTGATGAGAATCCTCAAATTTCCAATTTAAATCTCATTTACCCTGGTCAGGAGATCAATACAGATAAAACAAT
Source organism: Neobacillus niacini NBRC 15566 (assembly GCF_001591505.1). Taxonomy (GTDB): domain Bacteria; phylum Bacillota; class Bacilli; order Bacillales; family Cytobacillaceae; genus Neobacillus; species Neobacillus niacini. The sequence goes on along the minus strand of NZ_BCVA01000006.1, from coordinate 109,817 downwards.
TAAGTCTATTGCACCAAAAACGGTAGAACCTGTGAACGTAAACCTATCAAACGAAGAAATAGATTTGCTTGCACGTTTAGTTAGAGCAGAGGCACAAACAGAGTCTTTAGAGGGAAAGATTGCCGTCGCATGTGTAGTTCTTAACAGAGTCGAAAGTCCTCAATTTCCAAACAGCATAAAAGAGGTCATCTATGCCCCTGGTCAATTTCAACCAGTACAAAATGGTGAAATCAACAAACCGGCTGATGAAGAATCTATTCAAGCTGTTAACGCGGCCCTTTCTCATCAAAGGCAATTAGTTCAGGGGGCATTATTTTTCTACAATCCTGCTATTGCAACCAGCCGTTGGCTTGATTCAAGATCCACCACACATGTAATTGGACAACATGTATTTAAAATGTAATCACATCTTAAATAAACAGAGAAAAAGCACTGCTGCTACAGTACTTTTTCTCTTCTAACATTAAATCGATAACAATTTCTCCACCGACACAGTATTTCTTACATTATGAATAAAATTGGATTATTCGTATACTACAGCCTACAAACTGCATAATAAGTTTGAGGAGCTGATAAAATGACGAATGAGACAGTTATTGAGGAATTAAATACCTTATTAAGAGGTACGTATATGGGGATTCGCTCGTTTGAACACTATATCCAAAAGACTGAAAATAATGAATTAAAAAGTGTCTTTCAAGCTATGCAGCAAGAGGTTAAACTGAATGCTCAAAAACTTGCGGAGCGGATTCAAAACCTTGGCGGTGTTCCAGCTGACGATGAAGGCTTCTCTGGATCGATGCATAGTTTCATGCACAAAGCCATGCTTCCGAATGACACAAAGGAAATGATAGAAGACGCTGTGGAAGGATTAGCTCAATATGGTGTTGAATATTCTGAAGAACTTGTCAGGGGTGACCTTGACCCAGAGAGCAGGCTGCTTGCTGAAGAAGTTATTGACACAAGTCGTAGACAAGTCCAACAACTGCAACATTTACTTCACTAGTATAGAAAATTGACGTGTGTCATCCACACGTCAATTCTTCTAGCTTTATTAGTAGATCTAGTAATCCTAAAACCATATCCTTTTATAATAATCATATTCAAATAAATCCATGTTTTCATCAATATCTCTTTTTGGGGCACACTCTTCGCAAGGTTCTTCTGACTTGTTATGTTCACATTGTTCTACTAAAAGTTCCATGGTTTGTTCCCCTCCCCTAGTTCTTACTATTATTATAATGTAAACGATTACATTTGTCTTCTAATAATTTCTGGAAAATAAAATAATAGTAGAGTAGGGGGTTCACTTTTTAGGGCAGGCCCCCCCTTTTTATTCGGTCACTTTATAGTAATCCTGTGAATGATAGCTTCTAAATCCACATGATTCGTAAAGCCCCAAGGCATGGGCATTTTTAGCCTCCACCTCTAAAAATATCTCGAATCCATTTTCGTCCTGCATTTTTACGACTTTGGATAGGGCTTTTCTGCCGATTCCCTTCCCTTGCAGTTCAGGAAACACAGAAAATCCATATATCCAAGACTCACCATTCATTTCAGACAGTCGCATTTTCCCAGCAATTCTGCCTTCCGCCTCAATAATTAGTCTTTTGTCAGTATCAAGGTCTTTGGTTTCTTGTTTATACTGTCGTGCTTCCTTTTCATTTAACCCAAAGCATTGAACATCAAGCTGGATTTCCGCCTCAAAATCTTCTTCTGAAATAGAAGGTCTTACCGTAACGGTAGGATCATCAAGTAAATCCGATGATTTTTCCCATTTCATTTGATACTCTATCATTGCTAACGTGCATGGTACGTTCTTTAAAAATTCCTTTGCTGATTGAGATTCAGTTGGAGCATTTAATAAAATGGTCCTAGCCTCGCGTTTCTTTGCTTCCTCAAATGCTTCTTTAAGAAGCTTTGAAAAGATTCCTCTTCTGCGGTAATCCGGGTGTACCATTCCGCAAATTTCTACCTTATTACCGAAATAATAGCTCCCAAGGAATCCAACAAGCATCCCATCTTCATAATGGAAAAAGTCTTCCTTACGCTTTTCTGACCTGCTTTCTAGCATATCAAAATTAAGCTTTAACTGAAGCTTTCCTTCTTTTTCACAAAGTTCCTGAAGCGTCTTTATATTTTTCAATTCTTCTTTTGTTAGCATATTTCTACTCCTTTACATTCTAGCTTCATTCAAATTATTTAATTCCCTTTTGTAAATAAGTAACCCAAGGATGTCCTTGTGGGAATTGTTGCAGTAAAGAGCTTGAGAGCCATTCTTTTTCTTGTGATGTTAGGATCGGAAGCATGGTTTGAAGATCATCAAAATCCCTACCACGAATCTTTGATGAACCTCCCTTATACAGAAGCTGGATTTCTGGACTTAAATAAGGAATTCCGTCATATGTTCTTACGATTAATTCGTTCACAGGCTTTTTGATGGACTTTTCTCTTCGATAAATCCAATTCTCGTCTTCAGTATCTACTAACATGATTTGAAAAGCCCAAGATGAGTTATGACTTTTACTAACCCAAACATCAGTTGTGTGTGCTAAGTACTCTCCCTCATTCCAGGGCAAAAGTACTCCACCTTCTGCTTTAAGTACTTTCCATTCCCTGCTTAAAAGCTGGAAGGCAGCTTGATGTTGGTCTCGAAGAATGATTACATCGATATCACTATGTTCCCTGCTCTTTTTACCTAAATGTATATCTAATGCCCAGCCCCCTGCCAAACACCAGGTAATAGGAATTTCAGAAAAAAGGCTTACGATGTTAGAAACATTTAATGGCTTCCAATTCTTAAAATCTGTTCGCATTCCTAACCACCCTAGTTAACTGCGATTTCTATTAATCTTTAATCAAACCATTCTGGTTTGCTGAGGATTAATTCCATTTATCATTATAATTGTTTTATTCTAAATAATGAAACAAAAAAAGTAACTCTGGACGGAGAAAGTCTTATTAATAAAATTCCATATGCTTTTTCTCTTGTTTATAATAATTTAATCTGTCCTGCAATGTACCTGTATGGAATTCAAATTTATGGCCATCTGGATCAGTAAGGTAAATGGATTTTTTATCCTTACTATCTCTTAATCGGCCAGTTAAAATGTTGACTCCTAATGTCTCTAATTTTTTATACATGATTTCAAAATCCTCTTCCTCAATTGAAAACGCAATATGGGTATAGGATTGGCTAATTTCATTACGTGGTATATCTTTTTCAACATTTAACGCGAGCCACATTCCCTTTAAATCAAAATAGGCTGTGCTTCTCCCCTTAACTAACAACTTTGCCTCAAACACATTTTGATAAAACTCTATTGATTTTTCTAAGTCACTTACAGAAAATAAAAAATGATTAATACCTTTTATCATCTCTTTCCCCCTTAATTACCCCATATAAAAAAGGATAGATTTGGAATCTACCCTCCCTTACTAATTTACTTTTCCTGTTTATTATTTTCAATACCTTCTTTTTTCCCTTTGGTTAATGTTCTACGGTCACTTGCTTTCGGTGGTTCTTCCATCCAGCCATTTTCAATCATAAGATTAACACCGTCTTCCGCAAATCGAACGAGTTCTGTGGTCATGGCCATATATTTTTCTGCAATATCCGCTCTGGATGTTACACTTAAAGCGGCACCATAAAAGGAAATGGCAATCTGGGACGATAGTTGGACTTGATACATCATCCACTTATCTGAAAAAGGTGAAGTTGTCGAGTCGGTAATATGGGATTGCCAGGATACAGGACAATTGAGCATTTCCTCACGAAATATTTTATCAAATGCAGTAATATGTTTAGTGGAAATTTCCATGCCCCTTTGAATGTATTGGCGAACCTTCTTTGAAGCAGCCACTTGACTAAAACCAACTTTTAATGCTATATGCATATGCATTTTATTCATATTAAAGGTAATATCGCCTATTTCAATTCCCGTTAACGGTCGACGTTCCCCAAACCAGCCCGTTAAAAAACTTTGATGTTTAATAAAGTCAATATTTTCTGGCGGGGTCAGGACAGGCGGTCGTGAGAATAACCCTTTGGTGAGCAGAGCGTCGATGATTTTTTCAAATAACGCCATCGTTTCCGTATTACAGGTAATAAAATATTGACGCAGATCAGCACGAATAGAAGTACTCACAGAAAGAGCATAACCAGTTAGCCCTTGGAGCGTCATTATGTACATATAGTATAAATAGAAAGGATCTTGGAAAAGTCGTGGTGCATGGATATTTACATCCTCCTCCGTAAAACCCTTTGGAAGCGGATAATTTTCTTCCTTAAAAAACTCCTTCACTTTTTCAACATGTCTTTCTGATAGCTCAAGGGATGTTTTATATATCTCAATAATATCTTCGTCTTCTAAGTGTTCAAGAGCGTATTGTATAAAACAAATCGACATGGTTTCAAACATAAATTGCGTCCATAAACTTGAAATCTCTGGAGCCGTCAAAGCTATTCGGTTTGGTTCCATCTAATTCATCCTTTACTTTTAAAAAGTCTTATTTAGATGCCAATTCATCACGGTCAATGGCTTTTGGAGGCTGTTCCATCCATCCATGTTCAATCAAAATATTTGCTCCGTCCTCGACAAATAAAGAAACCTCAGAAAGTGCCTTCATATACATCAAACCAATATCTCTTCTACCATTTACGGCCATGGAATTGGCAAATGAACGAATTTTAATCGCAAACATATCTACTTTATGGAATACCATGATTCGATCCGAAAAAGGCGAAAAGGTAGACGCAGTAACTAAATGGTCGATTTGGGATGGAAACGGTAGATTTTCCTTATGAAGTTTATCCTGGAATGTCTGGACTTCCCGGTCGGTAATCGCTTTTCCTCTTATAAGGAATTGTCTCACTTTCTCCTTTTTTGCTACTTGGCTAAAACCAATTAATAAGGCTTTACTCGTAATATTGTTTTCTATATTATCATATAGATGAGTAATTTCTAATGCATGTAATTGTCGTACATCGCCAAAAAAGCCATTTAAATAGTTTTCTTTCCTAATAAAGTCTACTTTTTTAGGCACTGGAATGGTTGGCGGCCTCATGATATATCCTTTTTCTATTAAAACATTGTTAATCTGACCCAACAGGATGGTGGTCGTTGAATTACAATGGATGAAAAATTCTCTTACATCCTCTCTCATCACCAACGGAATGGCAATCGCGTATAAACTTAATCCCGCTTTGGCAGCATATTTCAAATAATGCACATAAAATTGGTCTTCGAATAAACGAGGGGCACCGAGATTTACGTCATCTTGAGTAAATCCTACAGGTATTGGAAAGTTTTCTCTTTTTAAAAACTTCTCAATCGTCGTCATAAAGTCAACAGTGAGAGCAAGACCATTTTCTATCAGTGTTTTAATATCCTCGTCTTCCACATTCTTTAGAAAATACAACAAGATCTTGTGAGACATACTATTCCCTACATAGGTAGCCCAAAGCTTACCCATTTCGACAGCAGTAAATGGGTTTTCGGGTGCTAATTTATCTGCTCTAATATTAATTGGTTTCATTAAATCCATGTTTAATCCCCTTAACCTAATTTTTCCTTTAGTTTTTTCTACATTCCGTAATATATTCTCAATTTTTGTTAATATATTGGTATCTTAAAATACATAACAAAGAATAAAATGATTGGTATGGAGAGGATTAATGCTACTATTGGGTATTTATAATGTAGAAGAAGCATAAAAAAAACAATTAAGTTGAAAATAACGGACCAAGCCATTGTCCAGCCGTGATGATGCTCGATTAAGTCAAGATAATGCAAATTTATGTATTCTACTAGTGAGAATAAAGTCACCCAAAATAGTAACCACAAAGCCTTTTTCATTGTCTTTTCTGGTAAATTTCCTAGATAAATCAACACAGATGCAGGATATGCGACAAACATAATTAATAATGAAACAGTTAGATGATTAGGCAAGAGATTTTGACCAAACATCGTCTCCTTGTACTCCCACATTAGATAGTTTTTACAAAGGAAATTATAAAGCAAATCACCAAACCAAAAGAATAATATGGTGGAATGGTATTTAGTCCAGTTCCTCCAATCACCCCATTTCAATCCTGCAATGAGAAACAAGCTATTCAAAAACAAGTGCACCCAATCAGCTCCGTTTTTTCAAGATAATATTCTAAGCCAATTATTTTTGTGTTATTAAATGGTTCGATTAACTCCTGTTACAAACAATCAATTATTTTAATTTATTATTATCTGGAAATTATTTGGATATTCTCTAATTGTGAAATTAAACCTTAGCTCACAAATAAACAAAAAAGCGCTTCTGAATGAAACAGAAACGCTAGCATCAAAGCAACGCCCGATATTAATTCGATTACAACACTTCCGCTTTACGAATGCTATCCTTTAAATAACTAGGTGCTTGCGGATGGTTTAAAATTTCCTCTGTGGACAGCCACCATACATTTTCTATCTCATCTTGACTTTTAGGAAATGCCTCCCCTGTGGAATATTCACAAAGAAAAACAATATTTATAACATGATCACCCTTCTCATTTACAAATGATGTATTATGAACATAGTGGAGCTTGTTTTTCACCGTTATACCAACTTCTTCAGCAATTTCCCTCTTTACACTTCTTTCCAATAAATCTAATGAGTTCCCTTCTTGATCGACTGTCCCACCAACAAGAGAAAGCAGCCCTCCTGCATGTTCCTCTTTTTTGCTTCGTTCTATAATCAGCCACCTATCAGTCTTCCTAATTGCACCTTCTACATTAACAATAAACATTTCTGCTCCTTTCAAAAACTAAATGACTTGCTCTGGTTCCAAACTTGATCCTTCGTTAACCTTTCTGTCTCTTTTGATACGATTCTCCAATAAAAAAAGTAACAATAATCGCTATAATAAATGGGATGACAGAACCACCCGTTGAGAAGGTTGTTGCCGTTTCTTCATAATATTGAAACATTAACCATTTAATCTCAAACCAATTGCCAACGGAAATTAGTAAAAAACTTATCAGAAAAAAAGATATTAAACCCACGATCACTGTTCTTAACAAAACGAATACAGCCCCTCTTTATATTTATAATTTTACTTATGAATCCTAAATTTATTGCAAACTTAATATGAAATACATAAACGAAAAAATAAGGAAGAAAGTTAAAACAGAACCCAAGACTGTTTGATTATGAGTACTTTTTTCTTCTTTTATATTTTTAATAAAAAAAACCAAATTAACAAACCACAATACGCCAAGAAATGGTGTTATAAAAAAAGGTAGAGCTTCTTCCATACCAGCCTGCCTCCCTTTTTGCCATTCTATCAGTTATTCGCTATAAAACTGAATTTTTCCTTTTTCCACCAATTAAAGAATAGACAATGGTATTTAAACTTGATAAGATGTCTAATAACATAATTCATTTTTTATTGAAAAAGGAGCTACACATAATGTTTTTGAATAAGCTTCAACAAGAGGAGAAAGAAGCGTTTCTAGAGTTAGCTTATATAATGGCCACCGTTGATGGGAATTTCTCAATATTTGAAAACCCTGTTATCGCCAAGTATCAGAAGGAAATGGATCTTGAGGACTATAAAATCAAAGGATTAGCGATAGATGATATTCTTAAGGTTTTTAAAGAAGAACGCTCCAAACATATTGTTCTTACAGAAATTCTTCGCCTTGTCTATTCAGACGGAATTGTTCATGAAACAGAACTAAAATCCATTACGTTAATTAAAAAGCACTTTGGTTTCGATGCCAATAAATATGCGAATTTTAAGGATTGGATTGAAGGCATAAAAGAATTAGCTAATTATCCAGAGTATGAATAGGTAAGAACTAAAAAAAGCAACGCTCATGATGTGACCCCAAAAAGTTAGATTTCACTCTAACTTTCGGGGTGAAGTACATCAACGTCGTTGCTTTTCTTATTTTCTACCTTTTCTCATAAGATAAAGGTTTTTCTTTATTTCCTTTTCAACACTCTGGAAAAAGTTTTCTATCCCCTTGTTTGCTCCTCCACTAATGATTCGCTCTGCTATCCCAGAAAGGGTTCCAGTGACATTCACTTCAGCCTGGATATCGAGTAGTGTGCTTCCTGATTGGTCATTCAAGTATAAATGTGCAATTCCGCTGATTTCCCCTAAATTACCTTTTCCCTTTAGAAGCAGATGATAATAAGACGATGGCTGCTCTTTATCCAGCGTAACCTCGAGTGTTAAAACATCTTTTAGTGGTCCTATTTTAATATCGATTTCCGCTTGATATTCTCCATTTGTGTTTTGCAAAAATGTCCTGCAGTTTGGTATGGCCTTCATGAGTACCTTTTCATCCTTGATGTACTTCCAAACCATTTTCCTCGGCAGACTAAAAGTATATTGGTATTCAATTTTCAAAAAATCCCCCCCCCATTTTGAAGGTCTTAAAGATAAAATACCTACTTAACTAATATTCATTTCACAAATGAATATTCAAAGTTTATTTTTATGGTAAAGGGGGGCATTTATTTCTATTTATTCCATTCCAGTATTTCAATACGGTTGCCAAAGGGGTCTGCTGTATAAAAACGATTGGCTCCCGGAAGGTTATGGTCTACAATTACATCTATTCCATTATCCATTAAATGCTTTTTCAACGCTTCAATGTTTTCTACCTCAAAGGCAGGATGTGCTTTTTTCGCTGGTGTAAAAGGTTCCTCTACACCAATATGTATTTGCGTGTTACCAGTTCGAAACCAAACGCCGCCGCGCTTTTTCAATTCTTCAGGTTTTTCCATTTCCTCAAATCCAAGAATATCTATAAAGAACTGCCTCGCTGAATCTTCACAACCTTTAGGAGCTGCTAGTTGAATGTGGTCAATGGCTTTAAAACGATACATAAATCGAAACTCCCTTCTTAATAAATGTTCCATTAACACATTTCGCCGCATCTTCATAAAATTCCTTCTATACCTTTGCAGCATAATGGAAACAAAAAAAATAAGGGCAGGTAACACTGACCCGCCCTTTACTTTATTCATCCTCATCTTCGTCATTTTCATCTTCTTTATCTTTGTCTTTCTGTTTTTCTTTATCTTTCTTTTTTTCTTTTTCCTGATCTCCCTTGTTTTTTTCCTTATTGCTATTTCCTTTATTTTTGTTTCGTTTTTCTTTTTCCTGCTCTTTTCTTACCCTTTCCTCTTTTTCTTTCCTTTTTTTGATTTCAGTTTTGTATTTTTTTTCAATACTTGATAGTTCAAATTTTTCATCAGATAGCTCTGACTTTGCTTTTGAAACTATTTCTTTAAAAATAACGGGTGTGGTTCCACTGCTTGCTGTTGCTAAGTAGTGACTTTCATCGGTTTGATCATAACCGAGCCAAACGGCTCCTACAATGTCAGGCGTATAACCAACAAACCAATGATCCTTTGTTCCCGCCTCGTTAGCAAATGGCAGCTGTGTAGATCCTGTTTTTCCAGCAACATCAACACCATCTATGGAAGCATTCTTCCCAGTCCCTTCTTCCACAACACCTTTAAGCATGTACGTGATTTTTTGAACAATTTCTGGTTTTGTCACAGTAGTGGAATTACTCTTCCATTTAGCAATGACCTTTCCTTCTGCATCCTCGATTTTTTGGATAGAGTGTGCCTCCGTCATGGTTCCATTATTAGCGAAAGTGCTATAGGCTTGTGCCATTATTAATGGTGATGTTCCGTCGTGCATACCACCAAGAGCAATCCCCAGTGAATAGTCTTCTTTTTGTAAAGGAATACCGAATTTCTCCACCGACTTCGTGCCCTTTTCTAAGCCAATCTCATTTAATAACCAAACAGGAGGAACATTGTACGAATTCAGGACAGCATCATACATCGTTACCTGACCTCGATATTGCTTATCAAAATTCTTAGGCTGGTATCCTCCGATATTTACCGGCCTATCTTCTAACAAATCAAAGACGTCATAGCCTTCTTCTAATGCAGGTGTATAAACAGCTAATGGCTTCATGGTCGAACCTGGCTGTCTAATTAATTGCGTGGCCCGGTTATATCCTAAAAAGGTATGCTCACCTCTGCCTCCAACTAATGCCTGAATGCCTCCATTTTTAGGATTGATGAAAATGGCCCCGCTTTGGAGCAGCTGATCCTCTGGACTCGCTGGGAAAAGATTATCATTCTGATAAACTTCCTCTGTCGCCTTTTGAAAAGTCGGATTTAATTCTGTAAAAATATGAAGTCCACCCGAAAGGATTTCATTTTTTGTAAGTTGATATTTCGTCATTGCCTCTTCTATAATATGGTCTACATAATAAGGATATTTTCCATCATACTCATCTTCTACGTTTTCCTCATTTAACACCACTGGCTGTGCTTTAGCTTTTTCAACATCAGAGGCATTAATATATCCTTCCTGCTCCATCAAGGATAAAACTAGATTTCGCCGCTCAATTGATTTTTCCATATTCTTAAATGGTGAGAGTATGGAAGGTGCTTTAATTAATCCAGCAAGCATGGCGGACTCACTTAAGGATAGTTCACTTGCCTCTTTTCCAAAATAAGTTTTAGCCGCCCGTTGGATACCCCATGCGCCCTCACCGAAGTAGATCTGATTTAAGTATCCCTCCATAATTTCGTCTTTGGAATATGTGCGTTCAATCTTTTTCGTAATGATTAGTTCCTTAACCTTTCGAGTATACGTCCGTTCGTGAGTCAAGAATGCATTCTTCGCTAACTGCTGTGTTACCGTACTGCCGCCAGCAACAATGTCACCACTGAACATATTTTTGACGAAAGCCTTTATAATCGCGAAATAATTAATTCCATTATGCTTGTAAAAACGTTGATCTTCTGTAGCAACAACAGCATGAATCATTACTTTCGGAATTTGTTTAATTCCGACACCTTCAATACTGGAGTTGGAAACTTTACTAGCTATCTCTCCTTTTTGATCATAAATAATCGTTGGCTGCGGTGCTGGCTTATTTAATTTGCTCACATCGCTCGTCCAAATAAAGACATTTACGATGAGGAGTCCGCATAGGGCAGCAATCATCCCAATTACAATCATTTTCTTCGCAATACCTTTTGAAAACAATTGTCTCCAATCCCATTTAGACGTTTTTCTTTGCTGTCTTCTTTCCATTCGTCCCACGTCTACTCCACCTCTTAAACCTAAAATTAACTAATTTCTTTTTTCCCCTCAGTCATCATACTCACATAATGAATGTTTTGGATAGGGTCCATTTACATCCTTCGTTTTCACTACTATTCCTTTTGCCCGTACTTTTCAATTTTTTTCACCCAATTTACATACATATATTTTTTTATAATGGAAATGATGGAAAGAGGAATCCCGTAATTGGAGGTCGTACAATGGAAATAGACAAGAGAGTAATGATTACATCCGCTGAATTTGCTCAGCTTTGGTCTCAATACATGAATGACAGCGGCAGTATTTGTGTTCTTACCTTTTTTTTAGAAAAGGTGGAAGACCCGGAAATCAAACCAGTCATTGAATTTGCCTTAAATTTATCAAAGAAGCATATTGAGAAATTAACGACCTTTTTTAATGAGGAGAATTATGCAGTCCCACATGGTTTTAAAATAGAAGAGGATGTGGATCTATCCGCTCCTAAGTTATATACGGACAGCTATGTTCTCCAATTTATTCACCAGATGGCAAAGATTGGTCTCACAAATTATTCAGCAAGTGTCTCTTCAGCGGTACGGTCCGACATTACTGATTTTTATTATGAATGTGTTTCTGAAACCATGCAATTGTACAAAGTTTCAAAGGATCTGTTATTGGAAAAAGGTCTTTATGTGAGATCACCTCATTTACCAATGGAGAAAGTTGAAATTGTCAATAAACAAGCGTTTCTTTTCGATATAATCGGAGAAAAAAGACCATTAATCATAGCAGAGGTAAGCAATCTCTATGCAAACGTCCAGCGAAACATTTTAGGAGTAGCTACTCTTATTGGATTTAGCCAGGTAGCGCAGGATAAGGAAGTTATTCAATTTATGCTAAGAGGAATTGACATTGGTAAGAAACATATTAAATTATTTGGAAAAAAATTAGAGGAATGTAATCTTCCCGTTCCAGCAAATATATCTGCAGAAGTAACAACAAGTACATCGTACACTTTTTCCGATAAATTGATTATGTTCTTTACTGCCGGGTTAATTGGCCTGAGTATTGGCTATTACGGAACTGGTGTGTCTCAAAGTCCTCGAATGGACCTGGGGGTTATGTACAACAGATTATCTTTAGAAATTCAATTATATTCAGAGGATGGCTCTAACATCATGATCAATAATAAATGGATGGAACAACCTCCAATGGCTGTTGATCGTGGCGAGTTAGGTACCGAAAAAATGTAAATAAGTTTTAAATAGGCCGGTCAAATAACCGGCCTTCCTTGCGTTCATCTAAGTATTTACCACATTATTGTTGTAATTGGCTATCTTGGTCTAACTTTCCCTTAGCCAGACTACTGGTTTCTATATATTTGTATTCTTCCTCTAGGTCAGTTAAAGTCCATTCATACAGATGTCGATCTTCTTTTTTAAACACACCCACTTTTAGCAGTTTATCTATAAGGAATTGCCTTCTTCGCTGGACAGCGGTTCGAAGAATATTCTTCATACCTTGTCACCTCCAGATTTTTAGAACTCCTAAGCTCCTCTTCGATTCTAAACGCTTGTAGGTTGTGTGTGTGTCGATTCTTAGCATATTTACCTACTCTTAAAGCAAACTTCATCTTAACTTAATAAAAGAAAATAAATTGTATTTTTATTAATGGTCTACAGTATTAGCAATTTTTGGTATGATAGATAAAAAGATGTTAGCGGGGATGTTTTTGATCAATTATAAAACTAAAAATAATCGTTTTTACATAACAATCTTCATAGCCGCTGCAGGTGGTTTCTTATTTTCACTTTTAGGAATTCCTATTCCATGGCTGCTTGGGCCGATGAGTGCTGTCTTAATTTCTTCTAAAGCAGGGGGATTTGAGGCTTTTTGGCCAAAACCGATCAGGGATGCAGGCTTGGTATTATTGGGATATTCGATTGGATTATCACTGACAAAAGAAGCTGTCATTCAAATAGTTGGAAAACTGCCAATTATGCTGATCCTAACCATTATTCTTATTTCCTTTTGTGCGGGGATTGCTTTTTTTGTATCTAAACTATCCGGTATTGATTACCCTACCGTCCTTACTGGCAGTATTCCAGGAGGACTATCACAGATGATTACTTTTTCAGAAGAGGCAAAGGGGATTGATCTTACGGTTGTTACTTTTCTACAAGTAACTCGCGTGATTATCATAATTTTCTCCGTTCCATTTTTAATTAGCAGCCCATTATTTTATCATTCTTCAGTGGGCTCAAAGCTAGACATTACTGAACAAACGGGATCGCTTTTTCCCAACTTCCTAATTTTTGCGGGATTATGCCTGATATTTGCTTTTATTGGGAAAAAGCTAAATGCTCCTACACCATTTTTATTAGGACCCATTGTTGGAACTGCTGTTTTGACTATTTCCGGTTACAACGGTCCGGAACTGCCCACCTTCCTATTAGATCTATCCCAATTCATGATTGGAAGCCACATTGGTTTAATGTTAAAACCAGAAAAGCTCGAGAATAAAACAAAAATCCTTACTCTTGCGATCGGCAGCGGAATCGTAATGGTATTAGGATCGTTAGGAATGAGCATGCTTCTTGTCCATTTTTACGATATCACTCCTGCCACAAGTTTTTTAAGCCTAACTCCTGGAGGGGCCGATCAAATGGCGATACTGGCACATGAAGTTCAAGCTGATTTATCGATGGTCGCGGGATTCCAATTATTCCGGCTCCTGTTTATCTTTTTTGCTGTACCCCCATTCCTTAGATGGATTTTTAAGAAGAAATTGTTAAAAAATACAGATAAGCCCGCCTAGGTAAATTTAAAGGGAGGAATTCCGCTTATTTAAAAATTATAATAAAAAATGCTTAAACAGACGGAGAGATTCCGCCTATTGACTTGAAAAATTCAAAAATGGCGGATTTTTCTATACATAAGCGGAAAACCTCCCCTTATTTCCCCCAAAACGAGCTTCATTTTGGATTTAACCGAAAAATCTTCGTTTATTCTACTTTTGCTGGTTTGGTTACTTGATTAAGAACAAGACAGCTAATACAACTGGCATTTCGGCATGTATTATAAAAATAGCACCTGGGCTTTATTATTTATACTCCGCGTTTATTCCCCCAAAGCAGGGCATGCAGTTGAGGCAGTACTTTGACATTGTTTAACTGACTGTCTTCGACTACCCGATTGACGAGCCACTCATATTTAATAAGCAGCTTTTGGATTAGCTGTTGATTATTACCATTCGTAAGGTCGTCATTCCCTACCTGCAAATAAAAAGGAATGCCTTCATAACGCTTATGAACCATTCTTGCATATTCGAGATCAACTTCATCGAAAATAACCACTTTTAAACTAACATTATTTTCAAACTGGTTTTCATCTAAATTTATAAAAATAGAATCTAATATTTCAAAATTTGTTTCCATGTTCGAGCTTGGAGGTTTTGGCGAGATCGTTAGTTCATCAATTTTCAAAAACCAGTCCTGCCATCTGCTTCCCTGCGTTTCAATACCAATATTAATCTGCTTTTCTTTTAACAAATCAATCAGTGAATCTAGATTCTTTAAAAGTGCGGGATTCCCCCCTGAGATGGTAACAAAGGAGAAATTGTCCCCGCCAAGGGACTTTAGCTCTGACCATATTTCTTCCGCAGTCATCTGTCTGATATCATCTTTGGCGCTCCCGTCCCACGTGAAGGCTGAATCACACCAGCTGCAGGAATAATCGCAGCCGGCTGTTCGAACAAACATTGTTTTTTGTCCAACCACCATCCCTTCGCCCTGGATTGTCGGGCCAAAAATCTCTAGTACGGGAATTCTCTTCATTCCTCCATCCACTCCCTTCTTGCTTCTGCATAGCAAGTTGGCGTTTCAAAGAGGCGGACAAATTCTACTCTTCCACCGAGGTATTGGTCCTTGTACTCTGCTTTGGTTAATGCTTCTTGCATTTTTTGATAAATCCAGACTACGATATTTTCAGCGGTTGTATTCATCGGCGGCAGCGTTTCATTTAAATAACGGTGATCCAGGTGAATTTCTATTTCATTTTTCCAAATGTCTTTGATATCACCAAAATCCATCATTAACCCTCGGTGATCCACATAGCCGCTAATCCCAAAGACCACTTTATAGGTGTGGCCATGGAGGTTCTTGCACTTTCCTTCATAGCAGTGTAAGTGATGGGCTGCGTCAAAAGTAAATTCTTTACTCACTAAAACACGCTTATTATGATATTTGAGCTCATTAAGCTGGATATCTTCATCTATTTTTTGTAGTTTATCGACGATTCTAAAGCCATACATGTCTTAAAACCTCCCACTTAGAAAATCATCGAGTCCTCGTTTTCTTAACACACATGCAGGACATTCGCCGCAGCCGTCCGAAATCACTCCATTGTAACAGGTTAATGTTTTTTCACGGACAAATTCGAATGCATTTAATTCATCTGCTAATGCCCATGTTTCCGCTTTATTTAGCCACATTAACGGGGTATGGATGACAAAGTTATCATCCATCGAAAGATTTAAGGTAACATTTAGTGATTTGATAAAAATATCGCGGCAATCTGGGTAGCCGCTGAAATCTGTTTCACAAACACCGGTGACTAAATGCTTGGCACCAACCTGACGAGCTAACACACCGGCAAAGGTCAGGAACAATAGGTTTCTTCCAGGTACAAACGTTGATGGAAGTTCTCCCTCTTCTCCGTCTTTGACTTCAATATCTGTGCGTGTTAACGCATTGGGTGCGAGCTGATTCAATAAAGACATATCTAATATATGGTGTCTGACACCGAGTTCATTGGCTATATTTTTGGCACATTCAATTTCTAAACGATGTCGTTGATTGTAGTCAAATGTGACTGCTTCCACCTCTTTAAATTGTTGTAATGCCCAAAATAAACAAGTAGTGCTGTCCTGCCCGCCGCTAAATACGACAATGGCTTTTTCATCTTTTAACATGAATAAGGAAACTCCTTCCAAAATAGAAAAAGCAGTACCCCAAGATAGAAGTACTGCTTCATCTTAGTTTTTTTAACGAGGGGTGCTAGAACCTCTATTGGTTTATGCTGTTAGTATAATATCATAATATAATCGAAAATAGGAATTAAATTTTTTAATTGACGTTTTTGTCGGTCTCCTTTATTATATGGGAAGATATACCCGTACTTAAACGGGAGAGGTTCATAGCTGATACCCTCTATAAAAAACTATGGACACATGACTCTATGCCATGTCCATACCGGACATGGCTTTTTGTTTTTATCCAATTAGTTGTTATAGATTGATTGCTAGGGCTATCTAGAATATACATTTTGACTTGGAGGTTTTTTAATGTCAGGCCGCAGCCACGAAGAAGGATTAAAGGATTTAACATTACTAGGAAATCAAAATACACAATACTCGTTTGAATATGCTCCGGAAGTTTTGGAGGCAGTCGATAATCTTCACCCAGAGCGTGATTATTTCGTAAAATTTAATTGCCCTGAATTTACTAGTCTTTGCCCGCTTACACATCAACCTGATTTTGCAACCATGTATATCTCATACATACCTGATAAAAAAATAGTAGAAAGTAAGTCTTTAAAACTCTATTTATTCAGCTTCAGAAATCATGGTGATTTTCATGAGGATTGCGTTAACATCATTATGAACGATTTAATTAAGCTTTTAGATCCCCGCTATATTGAGGTTTGGGGTAAGTTCACACCACGCGGTGGAATTTCAATTGATCCTTGGTGCAACTATGGCAAGCCAGGTACTAAATTTGAGGAAATGGCATCTTTCCGATTAATGAACCATGACCTTTATCCGGAAAAAGTAGATAATCGTTAATGAAAACTTTTTTTAACAAAAATTAAATAGTCTTGTAAACCTGTAACATTTCCCATGTGATACATTAGTTTAGTAAATACTAGTCGAATGTAGAATGAGTTGATTTTATGTTAAATGTTAAAGAGGTTACAGAACAGCTTCGAGCTGAAGGTATTACAGACAGTGAACAGGCTGTCATCCGCTGGATACTCGATGGAAAATTAAAGGCTAGAAGAACGAAGCACCTTAATCTTGAATACTCTGTAACTCCCGTCGATTTAGCATCCTTTATTTTAGAAAAAAAGATAGAGAATAAAACGAAGCAGTTCGGAGTCGATTATCATCAATGGGAAAAAACGTTTCGTGACAATCAAAAGCTGAAACAAGAAATTGAACAGTTAAGAACCACTATTCGAATTGAACAGGCAAAAAATCGATCGTTAAAAAGAATGCTCCATGCAGAGTATGCAATGTCCGATACAGCTCCTTTGACTCTAACCTCATTATTAGGATTAGATCCTAGGGCAGATAGTGACACGATTAAAAAAGAATACAAGAAACTATTAAAAGCCCTTCATCCGGATCGAGGCGGAGATGAACGGCTGTTTAAAGTATTTTATGATCACTATGACAAAGTAAGGGATTCAGCCAAAAGCTGAATCCTCTTTTTTTACTAGGCTGTGTTAAATTTGGTCTGTTGATTTGCGCTCCAGGGACTTCGCTTTTCCGCGGGCGCGGTCCGGGGGAGCCTCCTTGGTGCTAATGCGCCTATGGGGTCTCCCCCGGCCCCGTCCTCCCGCAGGAGTCTATGTGCCTTCCGCGCAAATCAACAGAGTGCCAAAATAAATTCTAGCATTTACACAGCCTTTTATAAAACTTGATTTCCTTTTACACCATTAATAGAATAACTTGCTACGATGTTTGCACTTAATGAATGGGATACGGAGCAGTATTTGTCTTTTGACAATTGGATTGCACGGACAACTTTGTCTTCTGGCAGATCTCCTTCCACTGAATAGTGAATATGAAAATCGGTAAATTTCTTAGGTTCTGTGTTGGCACGTGTCCCCTCTACTTCCATGGAAAAACCTGTTAACTCTAAACGCATTTTCTTTAAAATCATGACAATATCAATTCCAGTACAACCTGCCAGCGAATAAAGGAGCAGCTCTGTTGGTCTTGGGCCGCTATTTTGGCCGCCAACCTCTGGTGCAGCATCCATCCTTAATTCATGACCTGAAGGTGTAGTTCCCGTAAACGCCATATCCCCTGTCCAAGTAATGGTTGATTTCATTTTTCTCATCCTTCCTCTATGTAATTCCATTCTTATTTTACCTTAAAAAAAGGTTTTGAACTCACAATTGAGTCCAAAACCTTTTATTATTACTTCACTAATGATAAGTCGATTAAACCTTTAATATCACTGCTTGGAATATATCCAGCTTCTTTGCTGATATCAGCCATTTCCTGAATTACTTTTTCGTTCACTTCTGTCGTAACAGCTAAACGGGAAAACGCTGCGTCAACTTCATCTTTATTTAACTCTTTACCAGTAAGATCTTTTAAATGCTTAATGACAATTTCTTTACTCTCTTCTGGATTGTCTTGAATGAATTGTACGGCCTTTTTGTGAGCGTCAAGATATTTTTGTGATAAGTCTTTATTTTTCAAGAAGTCTGCTCTAGCAGCCACTACTGTATTGGTAGATTCCTTACCCCAAGCAAATTTATCCCAGTCTAAAAGCAGTTTACCATTTGCTTGGTTTTCAAGGACATATCCCCAAGGCTCTTGTGTTGCCGCTGCGTCCACTTGTTTTTGGATGAATAAAGAAGCTGTGTCAGCAGGTGCTGCAGCAAATAAATCTACTGTACCGCCGCTAGTTTTTGCTTTTAAATCTGCTTCTTTTAATGCTTTACGTAACATTACATCCTGCGTGCTTCCAATAACCGGAATCGCTACCTTTTTTCCATCTAAATCTTCTAATTTTTCCACTCCGCTGCCTTCTGCTGCAACTAGAACCGCACCGCCATTAACTGCACCTGAGATTAGGTGATACTCCTTATTTTTTACATAAAAGTTAAGTAATGGACCAGGTCCTACTGTACCCACGTCAATCGCTTTTGTTGCCATTGCTTCCATAAATAGTCCGCCATTTGCAACTGTTTTTGTTTCAATTTTTACATCTTTACCGAAAGCTTCTTCAAAATAACCTTTTTCAAGTGCAACAATTGTAGCGATATGAGTTAGGTTTGGAAAATATCCAATCTTAACGGTTTTAACTTCTCCCCCATCGCCTTTGTCTTCATCTTCGTTGGAAGATTGCGCACAACCGCTTAAAAGCCCAATAAATAAAATACTGATAAATAGATATAGCATTGATTTTTTTAACATTTTTTTCTCTCCTGGTAAATTAAATTTATTAAGCTCTTTTTCTAATACCCCATTTTACTTCTACATTGCGTTCAAGTCTTGAAAATACAACATTATCGACAATGGTCCCGATAATGGCAATGATAATCATGACAGAAATAACTAAATCCATTTGACCAAGTGAGCGGCCCATTTCTAGCAGTTGTCCAAGGCCGCCTCCGCCGCCAAGAAGCTCACCGGCCATTAAAGCGCGCCATGAGAATGCCCAAGCAATCCGCAGCCCAGAAATAATTTGCGGTACAGACGCTGGAAGAATCACAGTCCGAAGGAAATGAAAACCGCTTGAACCATACACCTTTGCAACACGCTGATAAAGCTGAGGTACATTTTTGAATCCGCTTGTTGCATTCACCGTCATGGTCCATGTGGCACCAATGGTAACGATAAATAGGATCGAAAAGTCATTTAAACCGAACCAAATGATTGCTAACGGGAACCAAACGATACTTGGTATCGATTGAAGTGCCGTTACCACAAAACCAAGCGTATCTTCAACTAGTTTATATCTCCAGATGAAGTAACCTAGTATTAATCCTACTACGATAGCAATTGTAAAACCAAGGAGGATACGCCCCATACTTTTACCGATTGCCAGTGTGATTTGACCGCTGACTAAGCCGTTAAATAATGTGTCAAGAACTTGAGTCAGGCTTGGAAACATAAAATCTGGAAGGCTGGAAAATCTAGATGTGACTTCCCATATCACCGCTATCGCCGCGATGAAGATGATCCGTCTTAAAGCTGTAGTCATCACCGATTTCCTCCTTCAATACTTTTTCGATTTCTTCTTGTAAAATTGACAAAATCCTTTGTTCCGTATTCAATGTAACACTGTCCGGTGTAACTCCATCCTTCATGGTTGGAACAGAAATAATTTCCTTAATCCTTCCGGGACGAGTGGCAAAAACGACTACTTCTTCTGAAAGAAGAACCGCTTCTCTAATATTGTGGGTAATAAAGAAGATTGTTACTTTTGTCTTCCTCCAAATTTCAAGGAGCTCTTTATGCAGTACCATTCTTGTTTGTTCATCAAGTGCCGAAAAAGGTTCATCCATTAACAGAATGTCTGGCTCCATGACTAACGCTCTGGCGATGGAAACCCTTTGCTTCATTCCTCCAGATAATTCGTGAGGATAGGAATTAACATACTTACTAAGGTGAACCATTTTCAAAACATCCAGTGCCTTCGCTTTTGCCTCTTCTTTTGGCATCTTTTTCAGGTTTAGTCCGTAGATTACATTTTCTAAAACAGTCAGCCAAGGAAACAAGCCTGCTTCTTGGAAAACTACTACTCTTTCTGGGCCTGGTTTTGATACTAAGTCCCCATCAACGCGAATTTCACCGCTATCTGCTTTATCAAGCCCCGCCACAAGGTAAAGCAACGTAGACTTTCCACATCCTGATGGTCCAACAATCGAAACAAAGCTTCCTTTTTTCACATTTAAATTGATCCCATCAAGAACTTTTACGTTTTCTTTTCTATCATTCACAAAACTTTTTTGGATATTATCTATTGTCAAATACATCTATTTTTCACCTCTTTTTTAATCCCCAGTAAAACTATTGGTTTTATTATATTACAACCATTCGTTAAGTCAACTATTATTCTATAAAATAAAAAAAATTTCTCTCACTTCTACATATTTTTAAATTCCCCTACTCTTTGATAAGATAAATGTATAGTTTTTTATGGAGGTAATTATTTTATGAAAGTTGTTAATAATATCACAGAATTAATTGGCGATACACCTGTTGTTCGTTTGAACAAACTTGTTCCTGAAGGTGCCGCAGATGTTTATGTAAAGCTGGAAATGTTTAATCCGTCTGGCAGTGTGAAAGACCGAGCTGCCTATAATATGATAAAAACAGCAGAAGAAAAAGGGTTAATTAAACCTGGAGATACGATTATAGAGCCAACCAGCGGCAATACTGGAATTGGTTTGGCTATGACTGCTGCGGCAAAGGGATACCGAGCGATTCTAATCATGCCGGATAATATGACAAAAGAAAGAATAAATATTTTAAAGGCATATGGCGCCGAGGTTGTGCTGACTCCAAGCGAAAAGAAAATGCCAGGAGCGATTGAAAAGGCACTAGAATTACAAAAATCAATCCCAGGAAGTTATATTCCACAACAGTTTGAAAACTTCTCTAACCCGGACATCCATCGCAGCACAACAGCAATTGAAATATACAATCAAATGGAAGGCAGACTTGATGCCTTTGTGGCGACAGCTGGTACAGGAGGTACGATAACGGGTACAGGGGAAAAGTTAAAAGAATTACTTCCTGATCTTTTTGTGGGTGTTGTCGAACCGAAAGGCTCTCCGGTATTATCCGGCGGGCAGCCTGGTCCGCATAAGCTAGTCGGAACAAGTCCTGGATTCGTACCTTCGATTTTAAACACCAAAGTTTATGATGAGATCTTTCAAATCTCTGATGAAATTGCCGTTGATATGTTCAAACGATTGGCGAAAGAAGAAGGTATCTTTGTTGGACCATCTGCAGCAGCTGCTGTATATACCGCTATTGAAGTGGCCAAGCGATTAGGAACAGGAAAAAGAGTCGTTTGTATTGCACCAGATACTGGAGAACGCTATTTGAGCATGGAGCTATAATTTAAAGAGCTGATACTGAATGTGGTATCAGTTCTTTTTATATTAACTGAATTTTCTTAAATATTTTTCTACAAAGGAATCATGTCGCTGATGGATTCCCGTCGTTATTTGCTAGAAAGTTGCTATTTCTAATAGAATCTGGTGATTCATGTAGACAAGTTTTATACAGTAATGGCAGGAGAAATACCCATTTACCTCTAACTATTAAAGTAGATGAAAAAGCAAGTCTAAGAATTAAGTTGAAAGGTGGTCATAGCTATGAGCCAGGATATTACCCTACAACAAATTGCTGAAGGTGTGCCAAAGACACTATTAAACGCATCTGATAGAGACATTGAAGGCATCCAACGAATTATCGAAGAAACAATCAAACTAAGAGAAGCACATAGAAACTTGCAAAAAATGGTCAAAAGCTTCTCAACTTCTACGATTCAACGAACGTAAAAATTTTATAAAAAAAAGACCCATCTTTTCAAATGGGTGGGTCTAAAAATAACTTATTAGAATACAATGAAATTAATAGAATTTACTACTCTTATAAGGCAGCAATAATTTGTTAGGTCTCACGATCCATTTTAGTAAATGCTGAAAGATGGTCAAAAAGTCGTCTTGAAATATGGTAGAATTAGACCGACCCTGTATAACAGTTAACCGCCTGTAGTCATTAAGAAGTCTATCGAGTTCCTGACTGCAGATTACTGTTTCCTCACTAGAAAGTCCTTTTGCCATTCCCAATTCTATCATTTCAGCTCTTTTCTCATTAATTGCCTCTTCTAAATCTACTTTCCTCATAACAAAAACACACCTCTAAACAATATATTAATTATCTAGTTGCTTTAATATGTTAGTCATGAAAAGTATTATAGCATGGATTTAAATCTATTAAATCGTTTCGCTAAAACAAGTTAAATTGTGACAAAACTAGACGTTATTCAAAATTTCTGAATATTTTACACAAAAAAAGAGACAGGATTACTGTCTCTTTTTCAATATTAAGCGTGGAAATTTGTACCATCTGTCGTAGCTTGGACAATTCCTGCACGAATGACGAAATCACCGAAGTGCTCGTCTTGCTCGCGTTCTTTCGCATAACGGGAAAGAACGACTTTCAGTTCACTCAAAATTTCAGCTTCTCCAATGTTTTCTCGGTACATTTTACTTAAGCGGCTTCCATCATGAGCGGCTCCTAAGTACATATTGTATTTACCTGGCGCCTTACCGATAAACCCGATTTCCCCAAGTGCATGACGTGCACAGCCGTTCGGACATCCTGTCATACGAATGGTTATTTCTTTATCTCGAAGACCGTTTTCGTCCACAATGTTTTCAATCTTATCGATTAGACGCGGCAAATAACGCTCTGCTTCTGCCATTGCTAAACCGCATGTTGGCAGAGCAACACAGGCAATCGAGCTTCGACGGAGCGCTGAAATATGCTCACCATCCGTTAAACCATATTTTTCAATCAATTCACTAATTTTCTTCTTTTTCTGGGCTGATACATTGGCAATGATTATATTCTGATTAGATGTCAGACGGATATCACCTGTATGTATCTTGGCAATTTCCCGTAATCCTGTCTTTAGCTTATAATCATCGAAATCTGCGACACGTCCACCTTCAATAAAAAGTGTTAAATGCCATTTCCCGCCAATGCCCTTCACCCAGCCATAGCGATCGCCATTGTTGTCAAAATGATAAGGCTTTGCTTCATCCAGACTCCATCCAAGACGCTCTTCAAGTTCTTCCTTTACTGTCTCTAGTCCTAAACGGTCAACAGTGTATTTAAAACGTGCATTTTTACGTTCCGAGCGGTTGCCATAATCACGTTGAATGGTAATAACTTTTTCAGCCACATCATAGATTTGCTCTGGTTTAACAAAGCCTATTACCTTAGCAAGCTGTGGGTAGGTTTCTTTGTCTCCATGAGTCATGCCCATTCCGCCGCCAATTGCAACGTTAAAGCCGATAAGCTTCCCTTCTTCCACAATAGCAATTAAACCGAGATCCTGTGAGAAGACGTCAATATCATTAGATGGCGGTACAGCGATACCGATTTTAAATTTACGCGGCAGATAAAGCGGTCCATACATTGGTTCTTCTACTTCCGGTGTACCAGCCACTTTTTCTTCATCAAGCCAAATTTCATGGTAAGCTCTTGTCCGCGGCAAAAGGTCATTGCTCAATTTTTTTGACCATTCGTACACTTCTGCGTGAACCTCAGACTGATAGGGATTCGACGCACACATAACATTACGGTTTACATCTCCGCAAGCTGCAATCGTGTCTAAAAGAGCGGAATGAATTTCCTGAATCGTGCTTTTCATATTCCATTTCAAGATCCCATGCATTTGGAAAGTTTCACGCGTAGTTAGTTTTAACGTACCATTACCATATTTTTCTGCTAAGTCATCCATGACAAGCCATTGTTCGGGAGTAGCAACACCACCTGGCATACGGACACGGAGCATAAACTGGTAAGCAGGCTCTAACTTTTGCTTTTGTCGTTCATTACGAAGGTCACGGTCATCCTGCAAGTAGCTGCCATGGTGCTTCATCAGGCGGTTATCATCGTCTGGAATTCCTGCACTGATTCTATCGAGCATAACTTCTTTCAGTGTACCGCGTAAATAGTTACTTTCTCTTTTTATACGCTCAACATCACTGGGTGCGCCTTCTGGTGCGATTAATTTTTGCTTCACCATTTATGATAAATCTCCTTCCACTTCTGTTTCAATAGACATCGCGCTGGTACCGTTTTTGCTGCTGCATATCAGCTAAGTAGGCTTCGGCCTCTTCTCGGCTCAAGCTTCCTTCTTTTTCAATAATTTCAATTAATGTTTGATGGACATCATGTGCCATATGTTTTTCATCACCGCAAATATATACGGCGGCACCTTCTTGAAGCCACTGGAACAATTCTTTGCTTTGTTCTAGCATACGGTGCTGCACATACACTTTCTCAGCTGTGTCGCGTGAAAAAGCCACATCCATCCTCGTTAATACACCGTCTTTTAACCATTTTTGCCATTCTGTTTGATACAGGAAGTCTGTCACAAAATGCTGGTCTCCGAAGAACATCCAAGACTTACCTTCTGCACCCGTTTCCTCACGCTCTTGCATAAAGGAACGGAATGGTGCTACACCTGTTCCTGGTCCTACCATAATGATTGGTGTTTCAGGACTTTCTGGGAGCTTAAAGTTTTCATTTTGTTGAATGTAAATCGGTACAGTGTCACCCGGCTGTAAACGTTCTGCAGTAAAAATGGAGCAAACACCTTTACGCTCACGACCGTGCGCACTGTAACGGACAGCACCTATCGTTAAATGAACTTCATCTGGGTTGGCAGTTAAGCTGCTGGCAATTGAATATAATCGGGCAGGCATTTTTCTAAGAATCGCAACAAAATCTTGAGGTGCGCTGGTTACTGGTCCAAATTCACGAACCACATCAAGCAAATCATGTCCTTCAAGATAAGATTTTACTTTCTCACTGTCATTCAAAAGATCCTGTAGGTCACTGTTTCCTATAAGTTTAGCTGCTTTTTCAAGAAGCGGTTTTGTTAATGTTGTAATTTCATAATAGGATTTAAGTGCATCTTTTAACGAAAGAACTTCACCTTGTTTATTAATCGTTACACTCTCATCTGGGTTCCATTTTAATTCTTCGAGGAGCAGGTCAACCAGTTCTGGATCATTTTCCGGATAGATTCCTAGACTGTCCCCTGGTTCAAAGCTAAGTCCAGACCCTTCAAGTGACAACTCTAAATGTCGGGTTTCTTTATTCGATCCCCGACCATTTAGGTTCAAATTATCAAGTACTTCTGCTCTAAATGGATTGGTTCTGGAATAGACAGATTCTACTGTTTGAGTAGTTGCTGCCTGAGTTAGTGCAGGAATTCCACCCTTTGCTTCACCTAGGCTGCTGATGATTCCCTCAATCCATTCTGCTGCCGGCTCATCATAATCAAGATCACAATCAAAACGTGGATAAAGTCGGGTACCGCCTAATTCCTCCAAGCGCGCATCAAATTGTTTCCCTGTTTGACAGAAGAACTCATAAGAACTATCACCTAACGATAAGACTGAAAAATTTAAGTCCTCAAGCTTTGGTGCCCGTTTACCATGCAGAAACTCATGGAATGTTAGGGCATTATCCGGTGGATCCCCTTCACCATGTGTACTTACGATAATAAGTAGATTTTTTACTTTCTTAATATTATTAGGTTTAAAATCACTCATCGCGGAAACAGTTACCTGGAACCCTTTCCCTTCAAGCGTTGTGCTGGCCTTTTTAGCAAGACCGCGAGCATTTCCTGTTTGTGAACCGTACAGAATGGTCACTTCTTTTGAAGCTGTCCCTTCTGTGGCTCCTTGCTGGCTTGGTACTCCAAGGACCGAGGCCAATGGCGCAGAAGCTGCTCCCGCAAGATACCCACTCAACCACACTTTTTGTGATTCAGTAAAAGTAGGTAAAAGACGATTTAGGAGTTCCGCCTGCTCCTGATTAAACGGACTGTTCATTACCTGAAGTTGCAACGTTATCCACCTCACTATGGAATATAAACTCTATCATACAGTATTTTTTAGAGGCTGTAAGATTTAAATTAGTTCATTTAATGACTCTGCTTTCGACTATCTACTCCCCAACGGCACGTTCAATTACGATATCCTCGATTACCGTATGGTTGCTTAAGGCAGGAGTGCAAAGGATACTTTGACCTTCTTTTTGTCGAGATCGAACGATTTTGTTTAACTCTGCGAGCAGGAGCCCAGTGAAGAGCATATAAGGAACGACGATGACTCGGCCCTCTGCTCCTTCTGATATAGATTCCAATCCTACACTCAGCTTTGGTTCTGTAGCAGCTAAATAACAAACGGATACCTCCTCAGGTCTAAGTCGATCTCCGAGACCATCTGCTATCTTACCGAAGTTTACGTGAACATCTGGGTCACTGCTGCCGACACCGACAATTAATAATCTGTCTTTTGGTGCCACTTCACCCGCGGAATCCTTTATTAATTCAGCGACCGCATCCAAGATTACTTCCTGTACGCCAAACGGATTCTTTATTTTGACCGGAATACTTGGATATTTGGCAATCAAAGGTGACAAGGCTTCAGGAATATCCCGTTTTATGTGTCCAGCTGCCAAAAGAAACAGTGGAACCACATCTATTTCCGTTGCACCCTGCTCCACACATGTTACAAAGCCTTCTTCAATCAGCGGCTCTGTTAACTCAAGGAAACTGAGTTCCTGAATCGGTACATCAATTCGCGCCTTAACCTTATCGATAAAGGCTCTTATCTCGACCGCTCCTTTTTTTGAGCGAGTACCGTGGCCGATATAAAGAATTGCTTTCATACAATGTGCTCCCTTCTGTTGTTACCGGTTGGCTGCTGGAATATTGGGTACAATTTCTTCCTGGAACCAATTCAATTTCTTGTGTAAATTCACAACCTCACCAATCACTATCATACTTGGATTGGTTATTTGCTCTCTTTCCACCACTTCTTCAATAGTCTCAAGTGATCCGACCACGATCCTTTGGTCGTTCAACGTACCCCAATGGATTAAGGCGATCGGAGTTTGTGGTGATTTACCGTTTACGATTAGATGTTTGGTTATTGTTGGAAGATGTGATACTCCCATATAAACACAAATTGTATCTACAGCCTTTGCCAAATGTGCCCACTGGTGTTCTGCCTCAACATCACCAGCTTGATGGCCGGTGATAAATGCGAAGCTTTTACTCACTGAGCGATGGGTAACAGGAATTCCTGCATATGCAGAAGCGGCGATTCCAGCCGTAATGCCCGGAACCACTTCAAAAGGAACATTATGCTTCATGCATTCCTCTGCTTCTTCTCCCCCGCGTCCGAAAACAAAAGGATCTCCCCCTTTTAAGCGAACTACCTGGTACCCCTTTTTGGCGTATTTCACCAAGAAATGATTAATAGTCTCCTGCTTCATTGTATGATAATGTGGAAGCTTACCGCAATAGACAAGTTGGGCTCCATCTTTGGCATTCTCCAACAGATCAGGATTTACCAGCCGATCATAGAGGATGACATCAGCTTGCTTGAGGCAGCGCAATCCTTTTACTGTAATTAAATCTGGATCTCCTGGACCCGCACCTACTAAATAAACCTTGCCAACCATTGATCAACCATCCTTTCTTATCAACTCATGTTAGAGAACGTTCTTTTCTTGGAGGTAACTTAAAATCTGATTCACTGCCTCTTCTACTGTTAAAAGGTCAGAACGGACCGTGATTTCTGGTAATTCCGGTGCTTCATACGGAGAATCAATTCCAGTGAAATCCTTTATTTCCCCGCGGCGTGCCTTTGCATACAGCTGCTTTGGATCACGCTTCTCGCACTCTTCTATAGGACAATCCACAAAAACTTCAACAAACTCGCCTTCTTCAAAAATGGCTCGGACCTGGTCACGATCGGATCGGAACGGAGAAATGAATGCTGTCGTTACAACGGCACCGCTATCTACAAACAATTTGGCAACTTCGCCAATTCTTCTGATATTCTCTGTCCGGTCATGGTCAGAAAAACCAAGATCTTTGTTTAACCCGTGACGGATATTATCGCCATCAAGAACATATTCATTAATCCCCTGACGGTACAATGCGCTTGATACCGCGTTTGCAATCGTCGATTTACCTGAACCAGAGAGGCCAGTAAACCATAGTACACAGCTTCCATGACCATTTTGAGCATGACGGTCGGATTTGGTTACTGTACTAGCGTGCCATGTAATATTGGTAGCTTTTGTCATGATTTCTCCTCCTAAACGTGCGTTTCTTCTTTCATTCCTTCAATCAACACTTCAACAACCTCTTTACGGCTGAATGTGGATGGAGGAAGCTGTCCTGCACGAAGCAATTCTCTGACTTTTGTTCCGGAAAGGATTACTCTGTCTTCATTGCTATGCGGGCAAGTTTTATCAGAAGCCATGCCTTCACACTTTGTGCAATAAAAGCTATGTTCAAAGAATAATGGTTTAATGCCAAGCTCGCCTTCAGGGAATTCACTAAAGATTAATTGAGCATCGTAAGTACCATAATAATTCCCTACACCTGCGTGGTCACGTCCGACAATAAAATGCGTGCATCCAAAGTTCTTACGAGCAATCGCATGGAAAATCGCTTCTCTTGGTCCTGCATATCTCATTGCCGCTGGGTAAACACCTAATTGTACACGTTCTGCAGGGTAGTAATTTTCAAGCAGAACACGATAGCTTTTTAGACGAACATCAGCTGGGATATCGTCAGACTTTGTTTCTCCAACAAGCGGGTTAACGAATAGTCCATCCACTGTTTCAAGTGCCGCTTTTTGAATGTATTCATGAGCACGGTGTATTGGATTTCTAGTTTGGAAACCTACCACAGTCTTCCAGCCTTTTTCTTCAAACAACGCACGAGTTTCCTTTGGCTCGAACCAAACATCGCCGAAGATTCCTTTTTCCGGTTTTTTAACCAACACTACATCGCCAGCCACATAGACAGGTCCTCTTTCATAAAGACGCTTAACTCCCGGATGAGCGGTTTCTAGTGTTCTATATACCTCAACTGCTTCTTTATCTAAATTCGGTTCATACCATTCTGAAACGGTAATAACCCCATATACCTCTTTATTGTAAATTAGCTTGATTTTCTCCCCAACTTCAAGCGTTGCTGCTGTTTCATAGGAAACAGGAAGTGTAACGGGAATAGACCAAATTGTATTATCTGCAAGACGCATATTCTCCACAACATTTTCATAATCGGCTTTTCCAAGGAAACCAGTTAGTGGACTAAATAAACCAACACCGATCAACTCAAGATCACTTAAGGCAATGGCGTCGATTTGAAGTTCTTTTTCAATGGATGTTACATCATAATTTGGATCAAATGCTTCGATAAGTTTACCTCCATGAGGTGCTGGTAAAAATGACAACTGAATCAAACCTTTCTTAATTGAATTTGCGTTTTTTTAGTAAAGATCCTCTAATTTAGAGATTTATATCAGCGATAAACACTATTAAAAAATAAAAATAATCCTTATCGATGAAATCAAATGTTTTTCATTAAAACTCTCAGACTACTTTTCTACTGCTTCCGCAACTGGTTGATTGGAACGTTTCATCAATGACAATACTCCAAATACAGAGATTAAAACCCCTGCCATTGCTACAATTGGATAAAAGTTATGTTCTATCAGCATTTGGATAAGCGTGTAAGAAAGTACCATGGATAAAACAGGTGACACAATCCAAACCGTTAGAAGCTGAACCACAATACCCTTTTTTAAGACAGACCTGCCATGCTTGGCAAAACCAATTCCGATAATCGAAGATGTTGTAATTTGTGTCAGTGGTACAGGAATGCCAAAAACGGAGGCCGCAGTCACAATCGCTGCACCTGTTCCAGAAATAACACAGCCTTCTTCAAGTCGAAGCGTGGTAATTTTCTTTCCATTTGTTTCTAAAACACGATGTCCTAAAAGAATCGCACCTGCGGCAACAAAAAGCCCGCCCCAGAAAATACCGCTACTCGTCGACATGATGTCTGCTCCGACAAGGGGTCCAACCGCATTGGCGACATTGTTCATCCCTGCTGAGAAAGCTTCAAATAACCCCATGCATACCACAAGCACAGAAAGGATCGGTATGGCTTTCGGTGCTTCCATCCAGCGTTTCAGAGTTTTAATTTTCAATAGATTCGCAGCAAGAATGGCAATTAAGAATGCCGCAAAAGGAGTTAGGAGCCAAAAGACCATAATCCATGCTAACTTACTTACAAATACGGATTGATAAACGATTCCAGCCCCTACCACTGATCCTACAGCTACTTCACTAGTGGAAAGTGGAATCCCGAATATATTTGCTAAGAATAAGGAAAGTGCAGCTGAAGCTAAAACGATTAGCGCGACGGGTACAGTAAACGTGCTGTTTGGTACAATTCCGCTGCCAATTGTTTTTACCACTTCGCCTCCTCCCAGCCAAGCGCCAAAGAAAACGGCAATCCCGCATAGTAACAGTGCCAGCTTTTTCTTAACCACTCCTGCTCCATAAGAAATACCCATTGAAGCGGCCGCACCACTTGCACCAATATTAACTGCAAAAAATAATCCTATCGTCACTGCTATAATTGTGAGCAAACGAAAAGCCCCCTTCTAGGAAGTGTGTAAGCCACACTCCGTTTTGCCGCTTCCCACCCAGCGTCCTGCACGTGAATCACCATCTGCACTAACAGGCTGTGTACAAGGGAAACAGCCGATACTAGGGTAATTTTGATCGTGCAAGCTATTATAAGGGAGATCTTTTTCCTTGATATAGGCCCAAACTTCGTCCCATGTCCAGTGAATGAGCGGACAGATTTTAATGTTCTGAAACTTTACATCTTTATTTAAAAATTGAGTGTTTGCTCTTGTTGGTGATTGTTCTCGCCGAAGCCCTGAAATCCACGCTTGTTTAGCTGTCAGTGTTTCCCTTAATGGTATGACTTTACGGATATTACAGCATTGGTTGGGCTCCCTTTTCCACAGCGCTGAACCATATTGTTCACGCTGTTCATCTAAGGTTAGCTTTGGCAGCTTCCGTTCAATTTTCAATGATGGGAAGCGTCTTTCGATTTTGTTAATTACCTCATAGGTTTCAGGAAAGTGTAAGCCAGTATCTAAGAAAACAATATGAGCATCTGGCTTAACCTGTTGGATAAGGTCGATTAATACAATTGCTTCTGCACCAAAACTGGATGCATAAACGATCTGGTCTTCCGGATAAGAGCTATAAGCCCACTCCAATACCGCTTTTGCTCCTTTGGTTTTATCCTCAATTGAAAATTGATCGGATATCTGGTTCCAATTTTCATACGTAACCGGTGTATTCATTTACTACAATCCTCCTTTTATTTATCAAAAAAACCTTCCCCAAAAAGGAAAGGCATCTCACGATTGTTTAACGCCTTATCTCCCAAAATGGACACCACTTTGCTGGAATTAGCACCTTACACAGCAGGTTGCCGGGCTTCATTGGACCAGTCCCTCAGCCTCTCTTGATAAGTTATGGTAATTGTTGAGATTAATCCTACCATACCAATAGGATTTGTGTAAATAAGTAAAATAAAAATTTTGAAAAATAAATTTTCGACTTTTTTCCAACAAAAAACGCTCTAGACGCATATACGGTCCAGAACGCTTTTGTTAGTAAATACTATTTTCAGGCTGACTTACTTTTTTCCATTTTTCTAATTGACTCAAACCTCGTTGTCCTGTTAGTTGTTGTTTCGCGATCTCTATACCTTCACTAATAGTGTTGACGGCACCAAATAGGTAATACCTAATGCCAGTATTAAAGAGCACTTGATTGTAAAATGGCTGTAATGTTGTAGATTGTTCTCCACTGAGAATTGCCAGTGTCATTTCAGACTGTTCTTGTGCAGATAGTTTACTATCTTTGTCTGGTTCTTTCACCAACAGGCCATATTCCTCAGGTTTTACAATGAAGGATTCAATCTTGTTGTCTGTTATTTTATAAATAAAGCTGTTGCGGTGAACAGGTAAATCCTCTGAGCCTTCCATCCCCTGTACGACATAGACATTTTTAAAGGAAAGCTCTTTAAAAATAGGCGCAATTTTGTTGATCGCTGTCCGGTGATAAGCACCCATCATTAGTGATTCTGCATTCGCGAGGTTCAATAACTTTTCTACTGTATTAAAAAGTGTCCTTACCCCGAGCTCCTTACGAATTCTGCGCAGATTCCCTAAACTAGCGCAATATTCTTCGGTATTTGCGAAGGCAATTCCTGCTTCTTCGATTGTTTTTGCCAGTCCTAGCGGTGTTTGAGTAACATTCAAACCTAGTTCCGATAGGATTTCCATGATTGTTGTGCCATATTTTGGAGGCAGTGAATCACTTCCATGTAAAAATACGGGCATCCCGTATTCAGCCATTAATATGGCAGTTGGTATACTTCCTGTGAAAGAGTTTCTCCCATTATACGGACTGGCTAAATCAATAAGTGACTGGTTTGGCGATGCGAATTTTTTACTAACATCTTGATAGGCATGCACAAATGCGAGCAGTTCCTCTGGCGATTCCGTTTTCAAGCGGAGTGCAATCAGATAGGCTGCAATTTGGGCGTCTGTCGCTTTGCCACTAATTAGAGATTGAGCGACTTCTTTTGTTTGATGGTAATCTAAGTCTTTGGACCCTCTTTTTCCCCTTGCGACTTCTTTAAGCCATTGTTGCATAATTTTCTGCCTTCCCCTCTGGTTCTAGTAAACTTATCTTATCACGGAAGGTGACAACTTCTCCAACAACGATTATTGCAGGATTTTGAATCCCTTCTTTTTCAGCCACACCAACAATTGAACCTAGTGTTCCTGTAACCGTACGCTGATGGTTAGTTGTCCCTTGCTGAATAATCGCGACTGGGGTGCTTTCGTTTTTTCCATGCGTGATTAATTCCTCGCAAATATACGGAAGGTTTGAGATCCCCATATAAATCGCCAGCGTGTCAACCGCAGTTGCCAGGCCCTTCCAATTAATATCCGTTGGTTTCCCTTTCGGCTTATGCCCTGTTACAACAGCAAATGAACTGGCTAATTCCCGATGGGTAATCGGGATACCAGCATAAGCAGGAACTGCTATTCCTGCGGTTATCCCTGGGACCACTTCAACATGAATTCCATTCGCCACCAAGGCTTCCACCTCCTCCGCTCCTCGTCCAAATACGAAAGGATCGCCGCCTTTTAGACGGACCACTGTTTTTCCCTGATTGCTGTATTTAACTAAAAGATGGTTAATCGTATCTTGCTTTATTGGATGATGATTTGGTCGTTTTCCACAATAAATGAGATGGCAATCCCGTTTTGCATCCTTTAATATTTCTGGATTAACCAACCTGTCATATAGAATCACATCTGCCTTTTGGATACATCTTAAGGCCTTAAGTGTTATTAAGTCTGGGTCACCAGGACCTGCGCCCACAATATACGCTTTCCCCATAATAACCATCCCTCCTTCTTAACGCTGCGTACTAGGTACTGCCACTTTTGTTTTCGGCAGCTGCAGATGCGATTTAGAATCAGCTTTCCCATGTGTATAATAGAGGGCCAATCCCGTAAATAAAACACCGCTGATTAAATTGCCAATAAGCACAGGGATTTGATTCCAAAGCCACCAATCAGCCACACTGACTTCTGCCCCCAGAATCATGCCAGCAGGGATAACAAACATATTAACCACGGCATGTTCAAAGCCTTGCGCAAAGAAGATTACTATCGGCAGCCACATGGCAGCAATTTTTCCAATCACAGACTTTGTTGTCAACGCCATTACGGCACCAAGTGTCACCATCCAATTACAAAGCAGCGCTTTTACAAATACGACAAGTAAACCTTCTGAACCAAGACTTTTGTATCCTATTGTTTTGGCTTCTGCCACTGCTAGGATTTTTGCTGCTACTGCATGATTGGTGACCTGCCCAAGCTGAGTGACAGCAATGATATATAGAATGGCATAAATAACTGCTCCTGCCAAATGACCAATGATGACCCACAACCAATTTTTCAACATTTGCGTAACTGAGGTTTTTTTCGCCATGACTGCAACTGGAATTAGTGCGAAACTACCAGTAACTAATTCCAGGCCAAGGAGAATGATAATGACAAATGCAGCTGGAAATAATAATGCCCCGACAATTCCTAGTCCTGTTTGGACCTCTGCCGTAAAAGCTAATGTCGTTCCAAACCCGAGTAAAGCTCCGCCTAGTGCCCCCCTAATGAGCAAATCTTTCACAGATAATTTTGCCTTCATTTCACCTGTTTGAATCATACTATCTACTACTTGATTCGGATTTATAATGGTCATCTTGTCACACCCCTTATTTTACTTAATTTGGATTTACGTCACTTTGAACTATTCTTATGGGTCTTAGTTACTATAAAACTATTCCACTACCTATCATTCTCTGATTAAGACATAGACTTGATCACCCTTAACCTGCACAGGATACGTTTGAACGCACCCCACATCCGGAGCCTGAACCTTGCCATTCTTAACACTAATCTTCCAATCGTGCATGGGGCAAAATACATATTCACCGCTCAATATCCCCTCTGCAAGCACGCCGCCTTTGTGAGGACAGCGGTTCTCAATAGCAGTGATCGTACCGTTCTCCATTTTAAAAACAGCCACTTCCTTCTTGCCGATGGTGACTGTTTTTCCTAACTTTTCCGGCAGGTCACAAACTTCTCCGATAAACACACTGCGTATTGTTTTTTCCATATGCTTCAACTCCTCATCGTCATATTTTTACAGTTTGATATAGGTCTCTTAAGAGAGTCTTATTGTGAATCGCTTCCTTCCATGGATCTTGAACTACAGACAGTGCCTCATCGATTCGTTTATTGAATTCTCTCACCATTAATTCGTCCGATAGTATCTCTCTAATACGGTCTATCCCTAAGCGCTCCACCCACGCTGAAGTCCTTTCTAGGTATTTAGCACTTTCACGATAATATTGAAGAAATGCTCCAATCACCTCGACCAACTCGTCACCTGATTTGAACTTAAACAACAAATCCGCTTCACGCAGATGAGTCCCTCCGTTGCCGCCGACATACATTTCCCAAGCACCTTCTACACCAACAACTCCTACATCCTTAATTCCACTTTCCGCACAGTTACGGGGACAAGCTGACACAGCCATTTTCACTTTATGAGGAGTGTTTAAACCTTCGAACTTCCTTTCTAGTCTGATTCCCATTCCAATTGAATCCTGAGTACCAAACCGGCAGAAATTTTCACCTACACATGTTTTTACAGTGCGAAGTCCTTTTGAGTAAGCTGACCCTGATGGCATATCAAGTTCTCCCCAAATCTTTGGCAGGTCTTCCTTATAGACACCAAGTAAATCAATTCGTTGACCGCCAGTAACCTTAATCATGCCAACCTTATATTTATCGGCAACATCGGCAATTTTTCGTAAGTCATCGGAGGTTGTTACGCCGCCATACATTCTTGGAACAACGGAGTAGGTACCGTCCTTTTGGATATTCGCATGCATTCTTTCATTGACATATCTGGCTTCGCGCTCGTCTTGGTATTTTAACGGGTCAATCATACCTAAGTAATAATTTAATGCAGGTTTACATTTTGAACAGCCGTCTGTTTTCCACCCGAGTACATTCATTACCTCGCGTATATGAGTGAGTCCCTTTTCACGAATTTCTTCCAGCACTTCATCTCTTGATAATGTTGTACAGCCGCAAATTGCTTCCTTTTGATCTGCTTGATAGTGTTCTCCAAGTGTACAAGCTAGTAAATCAGAAACAAGAGATTTGCAGCCTCCACATGAACGTGAAGCGTTCGTACAGCCTTTCACCTGGTCAACTGTAGTTAATCCATTTGCCTTAATTGCCTCTACAATATTTCCCTTCGTGACACCATTGCAGCCGCAAATAAGTTCTTCATCTGACATACTGGCAACTACATTGACCTCAATATTTACACTTTCTGACGACTCTAAATATTCCTCAATTCGTGCTCCTTTTTTAATAAAATCAAATAATTTATTTCCATCCTTTGTATCGCCAAACAACACAGCTCCTGCAATCTTTCCGCCTTCAATTAGGACTTTTTTATACACACCATTCCAATCGTCGTACATTTTATAAACTTTTGTATGTTCATCCTCATTTATTTTTCCAGCTGAGAAAACATCGACGCCGGATACCTTTAATTGGGTTGATAACACAGATCCTTGGTAGCCTTCAGCCTGTATTCCACAGAGTCTTTTCGCTAACACTTGTCCTTGCTGATATAGCGGTGCAACTAATCCATACGCAATACCACGGTGCTCGGCACATTCCCCTACCGCATACACATTAGGGATTTCTGTCTCTAAATAATCATTGACAAGGATTCCACGGTTAACTGGTATTCCCGCTGCTTGTGCCAACGCTACATTGGGTTTAATTCCAACGGCCATAACAACTAAATCGGCTTTAATTCTGCTGCCGTCTGAAAACTTAAGACCAGTGACATGTTTTCTGCCTGTAATTTCGGTGGTGTTTTTTTGTAAAAGAAACTTCATCCCCTGTTTTTCGAGCTCTGCTTGTAATAATTTACCTGCAGTTCGATCTAACTGGCGCTCCATTAAGTAATTATGAATATGGATGACATCCACTTCCATCCCGAGGTTAAGAAGTCCTCTTGCTGCTTCCAAACCAAGTAAACCTCCGCCAATGACCGCAG
This sequence comes from Neobacillus niacini NBRC 15566, assembly GCF_001591505.1. GTDB lineage: Bacteria > Bacillota > Bacilli > Bacillales > Cytobacillaceae > Neobacillus > Neobacillus niacini. Next base: position 72,583 of record NZ_BCVA01000006.1, on the reverse strand, counting down.
CTTTCTTGTGATTTTTCGAATATTCAATCATCTCTTCGCAGTCTTTTATATTTCGAAATGCCTTAACTCCTTCTTTATCAGCGCCAGGCAACGGCAGCATGAATGGGTTTGAGCCAGTGGCAATAATTAATTTGTCATAGGATTCTATGCGGCCTTTATTTGTACTAACCGTCTGCGTATTCGTGTTAATGGCTGTTACCGTCTCTCCGGGATAAAAATGGATCTTGTTACCATCGTACCATTCCCAGTCATTTAAGGTGATGTCACTAACTGAAGTACCACCCTGCAGGACCTTTGATAACTGAATTCGGTTATAATTCGGATAAGGCTCCATGCCAAAAATTGTAATTTCAAACCCATTTGGATTGATTTTTAACACTTCTTCAATCGCTCTAACTCCTGCCATACCATTTCCTATCAGAACTAGCTTTTGTTTGATCATGTGCAACACCTTCCTTATTCGATTTGAATTATCTGAATTATTTATAACATCATGACAACTTTATTAACATGAGTTTGGAAGGTTATCTTCCACATTATTTTATCACTTCACTCCACTAAAGCACCTTAAAATCCCCTAGTTCATCAGGGTGTTAACGGATACATTTCTATTAAGAACAAAAAAATGGACTTCAAATATGAAGTCCCAAAAAAACAATCACCACATGAAATGAGAGTATATGAAATCCGCAGTCATTAATCCAAAGCCAATGGAAATATTGACCCATCCTAAAATTTTAGACACTTTCTGTTCTTTTTTTAGCGAAGCATTGTTGTATGCTTTTACATCGGTAAGAAGGATTAATCCCCCTGTCACCCAGCAGATTATGATCACATAATTTAAATAGCCAATATACAAACATGAGTCTCCCTTCACCATTTATTTAGATTTCATTCCAACTCTGTGAATATGGGTATCAACCTTTATATCAAACGTAACATTCTGATAGATTTCATTCCATTTCTCTTTTGTTTTTACATTTTTATTCCAATATTTCGGTAATTTACCTCGAAAATGTTCACCAAAGCCAAAGATATCAGCTTTCTTTTTTTGGGTGCTTTTAATTAATTTTTCAATTGAAGCTTTCACATTTTTAGAAGTTGCTTTCTCAATTTTTTCCAATATAGCTGAATCGGATAGCTGTATGCTTGCACTTTCCTTTTCATCAATTTCACTTTCATACTGAATCTTGATGGAAACATGTGGTTTGCCATTCTTTAGCGTTACTTTCGTTCTCGTTTTTCGACTAACAGCCCGAACTAAAACTGATTCATTTTTGTCAGGTACTTCGACAAATGCACCATACCCTCCTCTTCCAATTCCTCTTACTGCCATAAAGATACCTATTTGCAGCGGATTTGTTTTACCGACCATTTTATCACCATGAAAATAAGCTAGACCGTTAAGTTGTATGGAAGACTTTCCTTTTATTTCTAAGTATGGCAGGTATGGATCTTGCCCTTTACTAGAGTAAATAGTCCAAAAAAGTCCAATGAAGCTTGGTGGAAATTTTCCTAATGAAGATAAATTATCAACCAGGTCTGCTAAATAAAGGGATGGAATACGTTCCAGTTCCGGGACTATTTTCATATATCTTGAAGCTGATTCCTTTGAAATCACTAGAGAGGCTGTTCTTCGAATTTCGGGATTGCGTCTTAGAAAGTCATTAAATCGGTTTGTTCCTGACCTTGCTACTTCCTCACTTAGGACAATAATCCGTAAATGCCCTAGAAACAATTCATCCGCAATTTCCTGCTGCAGATTTAATATGGCATCCTCAAAGGTATGGCCAACAACCTCAATCACCAATACAGGCTTTGCAGAACCCCCTGGCTGCTGTGGACCCAGTGGTATTTCTCCAGGGACTGCAATTTGGGCGGTAACCTTAATCATTTCTTCATCAGGAATCGGAAACTTTTTGCTCAAATGAGAGATTTCATCCTCCTTTTTTCTCTCCTTTTCACTTGCAATATCCACTCCAATCGCCAAAACATTTGCTCTTTGTTCAATCTCTTTACTGTCCCAACACCCAGATAGTAAGGGGATGAGAATACCAAACAACATAGCAACTTTTATTTCACGAAGATTTTGCCACATTTCTTTTCCTCCTCCAGCTCTTGAGGAAATCCATTAGTAAAAGGACTGCTGGATACAAAATCGTAATAAGTAAACCGATTCTTCCAATAAATTGGATGATCTCATACATGTGTAAAATGTTTTGCGGTGCCATCGCCAAAAAAAACACACATGGCAGAATGAAATAAGAAAGTACTTTATGGTCCTTTAGTCTGAAAAGCTCCTTAATCGAATGGATGGTAAAGAAATAACTAGAGAATAAAGTGGTAAAAACAGCCAATACCCAAACCGCCAAAAAGATGATATCCAACCTTTGGAGGATGTTTCCCGGTATTGCTGTGGTCCGAGCCAATTCTAACGTCGGCCAAAAGATTTGTTTAATCTCTTCTGGGCCAAAAATTGCCACCGTAGCAATTACAATTAATAGGTATAAACCTCCTGAAATAAGAATGCCCCAAAAACTAGCCTTTATCGCTTTTTTTGGCGATTTCATTGAGGGAATGATCATCGTAATAATAAAGGACCCCTGAAAAAGCGCTGCAACAGTCAGCATACCTCCGGCCATATTCCAAAGATCACTTCCGAAAAATATCGGACGTAAATATAAGGGATTGGCATTCTTTAATGAGAATGCTACAACAATTAAAACAGGAGCCAATATCATCGGTACATAAAGATTATGGATATAGGCAAAAACATTGATATTGTTCCGACAGCTAATGGAGGCTAATAAAAGCATTACGATAACGGTTACCTCCAATGGTGTTTCTCTTAGTACTCCCGTTACGACAACCGCACCGAATTCCCTTGCAGTAAGACTGGTCAATATTAAAAAGAAGATGATAACAAGTATACTAAAAATTCTTCCTAGCCATTTCCCAATTATATCTTGACTATAGGTAATAATCGTTTTTTGTGGGTGGCGAATCCCAAGAGAGGTTATAAATACTAAACCAATCGCCGCCAAAAACATACCAGTTAATGTGACAAATGGAGCACTTGTTTCACCTGCTCTGACAGCAAACAATGGCAGTGGAAGAACGCCTACTCCAATAATGGTACTAATTAAGATTGTTGTTGCCTGAAGTGTTGTGATCTCCTTCGGATCCCCCATTGCTTGTGCCCTCCCGCTGATCATTTCCAACTTTATTATGTTCTAATACCTTATTATCTTTTTCCGTAAGTCTAGATTGGTTAGCTGGATGAAGGAAGTCTGGCCTTTTTGGCATCCACCATAATGGACTTCGTATCACAACATCTTTCATCCCTTGATAATCTGACGGAGAAACAGGTGCCATATATGGCACACCAAATGATTTTAAAGAGAGCATGTGATTAAAAATAAAGATAATACCTATCATTACCCCGTATAGTCCAAAAATACCAGCCAATATCATAATCGGAAATCTGAGCATTCTTAATGCAAACGCTGCTGTATAGGTAGGCGTGGCAAACGAACCAATCGTGGTTAAGGCGATAACCACTACTGTAATTGGGCTGGATAATCCCGCTTCAACGGCCGCCTGTCCAATTACCAGCACCCCCACAATCGATAGGGCGCCGCCGACTTGTTTTGGTAGCCGGACGGTTGCTTCTCGTAATATTTCCATCGCGATTTCAATAATCAACACTTCGATAACAGCTGGATAAGGAACACCTGCCCGGCCGCCCGCAACGGCTACTGCAAATTCTGTTGGCAGTAGTTCCGGATTAAAGGAGATAAGGGATACATATAATGACGGAAAAATAAGTGAAAACACTAATGCCAATATCCGGGCCAGTCGAACAAAACTTCCCATTAGGAACCTTGATGAATAATCTTCAGTGGTTTGGTAGAACTGATTAAAAACTACTGGAACAAGTAATGAAAATGGTGAACCATCGACAAGGATAGCCACGCGACCCTCTATTAAATTTGCGACCGTCTTATCTGGCCGCTCAGTTGATTGGGTCTGTGGAAATGGTGAAAAAGGATTATCTTCAATAAATTGTTCTAAATATCCCACGTCGAGGATGGCATCTATATCAATCTCGGACAGCCTTTTTTCCACCTCTTTAATCACCGTTTCATTTGCGATGCCTTTAAGGTAACAAATGGCTACCGTTGATTTTGTCAGACGACCAATTTTCATCGTTTTCACTTGAAAGTCTGGTGTCGGCAGTCTGTATCTTAATAACGCAACATTGGTAGCAATATTTTCAATAAAACCTTCCCGCGGTCCTAGAATGACTTGTTCTGTTTCTGGTTGGGCAATTGCTCTTTTGTCAACTTTTCGCGTTCCGATATGAATGGCTTCCTTCAGACCGTCCATTATAATCACGGTTTCACCGCGAAGCATGAACTCAATTAAATCGTCCAGACATCCTCCAACCTTAGCCTCACCATGATATAGAGTTTCGGTTAGGATGATATCGATTAATTGGGCAAGTGGTTTTTCTTTTCCGATTAAGTGTTCAGGTTCATACATGAGGGGTCTTAAGATATCTTTATTTATGGAATCCTTATTCACTAAACTTGAAAAATACACACAGGCCGCCGAGAAGCTGCCAAAAATTTTAAAATGCTTTATCTTTAAATCTCCGTTATTTCCGAGAATTTCTTTTATCTGCTGCTCAGTCTCATCTAATGAGCTAGAAGTTGGTGTGTTTTCCTTTTGGTGAACTAATTTACTCGGAGTCAACAATTGTGGTTTTTTATAGGTACGTTTCTTCGGTCGTAATAAGGACACACTCCCACCTCCTAACTAATAATTTTTACCAGTTCATCAATTTTATTCCTCCCTGCCCATTGCATATCGTATTTAGAGATAATAGACCTAGACGAAGTCTGCCAAATGATAAGAGCAGCATCCATTATAGGGACGCTGCTCTTCTTTTTATTTTTTCTCAAGGAAATAATTATACTCTTTTGGACTTTTACTTATATAATACCCGTTCTTTGGTTCCACATAGAAGTTTAAAGGGCAATTTAGATTATGGGTAATAGCTTCCTGAAGCTGCATCGCTTTTAGCCGCCTGTTATTAAAGGCCCTTTCCGACATATCGAGTAAGATGGTGTGACCAAAGCTTGTTAACACTTCAATTTGATGGATCCCAACCGAATTTGTAGTTTTTACATGAATAAGTGATAACCATATATTGCGATGGCACTCCCTATTCATTGTAGGAAAAAATAAAATGCTCAGCTGCGGAATCACACATATCGGTTGCATTCTGGTTGGTGAAAGTAGATTATGTGCACGGCGTCGGGCTCCAAAAAATTTTGACCCCGCATGTAATAAGGTTTCCTCGATTATCGTAATTGGACTTTGTTTTACAAGGAACGTTTCTTTCCCTTCAATCACCCTTGACCATACTTCTCCTCGAACATTGTACTCGCCTGTTAGTAATACCGTCTTTTCATTAAGCAGGTGTTTATCTCTTATGTCCATAAAGTAGTCACCCTCTTTTCTAGTATTAATGGTTGATTATTTTAAGAATAAGAGTATACTAACATAAAGTTGGTATACTCAACTTGCCTTGCCCTTGGGTTTGGGTCCGCCAAGATCATTACTCAAGGGTGATTATTTTTACTATGTTTCCATCATACTTTTCCACATCATTCCTCCTCAAAAATAGTATATTTTACTAGAAGATATAAAGTAAATCTGTTGTAATTAAATAATTTTTTTGCTCCTCCAAACATACTTTTCGATCCTGGTTACCCATATTGACGAACGTTTACTTTGGACGTATAATGATTATTTATTTATTTTCGACATATACAATTCTTCAAAAAGACATGGTTCGACATTTACTATTTGTCGTCCATTTCATCTATTTTGCTATTTTTAGCAGAGTTTATGCTCAATTCTAATTAAACTTCCAATCTGTTAACTGAAAATTCATAAATACACAGAAAATACATATTTGTTTATTACTCTTACAAAAAAATCTTACCCTATTATAGAGTAAGATTTTTAAGTTTACATAATATATTTATATGAACCTATCGTTTATACTGCTTCTAATGTTTGTGTGTCGATGAATTTTCTTTTTTGGATGTAGGTTAGCCTCCACGATAATGCTATTCCGGCTGCTAACAAACCTGCAGTAAGTCCGAGCCAATAGCCGGTTGCCCCCAATCCCGTAAAGTTTGCAAGTACGTAGCCCACCGGGAGGCAGATTAACCAGTATGCGATTAAAGTCATGATAAAAGCAAGATTAACATCTTTATATCCCCGTAAGGCAGCCTGTGCCGTTACTTGAATGGCGTCACTTATTTGGAAGAACAATGCAAAAATCAAGAAATGTGCCGTTAAATTAATGACTTCTGCTTCATTCGAGTAAAATCCAGCTACTTGATAACGGAATAGAACGACGAGTACGCCTGTAATCAAGGCTATTAAGATAGCAAGATAAATGCCTAGCCAGCTGTAGCTCTTTGCGTCCTTGTATCTTCGTGCCCCTACTTCGTAGCTTACAAGAACCGTCTGTGCCATCGATATGCTTATCGGAATCATGTAAAGGAAAGAAACGATGTTTAATGCTGATTGATAGGCAGCAATCGTTGTAACATTAAATTTACTTAATAGAATGGTTACAACTGCAAACATACTTGTTTCAAAAAAGGTTGATAGTCCCATTGGTACACCAATTTTCAGGATTTCCTTACACTCTGCGAAGGAGAATTTCTTCAAATTCTCAAACACGGGGAAATTTGAGTATGGTTGCTGCGTTTTTACAATGAAGACCGTCATTCCAGTTATTACCCATTCTGTGATAGAGGTTGCATAACCAGCACCTGCACCTCCAAGTTCCGGGAACCCCCAATATCCAAAGATCAACACATAATTCAAAAAGAAATTGATGGGTAATGACAAGAGTAGGATATACATTACAACCCTTGTTTTTCCTAATGCATAAATAAATGACCTTAGCACGTTAAAAATAAATAACGGAAGAATCCCGTAGCTAAGACCAATCAAGTAGTCAAAAGCTGTTTTTTGTACGTCACTTGGGAGATTCATTTTATCTAAAAGTGGATCTAAAAAAAATACACCAAGAATAATCACCACTATCGTAATCATAACGGAAATGTAGAGTCCGTGTCTGACAACCGAAGCCACTTCACTGCTCCTCTTTTCCCCAAAGCGTTGAGCTGCAATTGGAGAAACCGCAAGCAAAATTCCACTGATGCCAGTAAATATAGGGTTCCAGATGGACGAACCAATCGCAACCGCGGCTAAGTCAGAAGAGCTATATTTTCCTGACATAATCGTATTAAAAAACACCATCGAAAACATACCAAGTTGAGTGATTAAAATTGGTATTAGCATAACAAAAATTTGCTTTGTCTTTTCCTTTAATGTAAACGTCTGATTCATATGAAAAAACTCCTAGAAATCTGTAATATGAAAGCCAAAGATTCATTATACTGGATTTCAGCTAACTTGAGTATTATTTGTTATGCAAAACTGTAACTTTTTTGCTAAATAATTTTAAAAAGTATTATATAGAAATTTCGGATACCGTAGTATAATAGTATCGTTATTGATTAATAGAGAAACTGGTGAAGAATCGTGCGTACATATAATGAAAAGATTAGTATCTATCATGGAATGGTTTCTACCATTGCTATCAACCTTGCAGGCAACTTTTATCCCATCTTTGCGATCTCGATTCTTGGAGCAACCAATTATCAAGTTGGATTAATAAGTTCTCTTCCACCTTTAATTGCCCTGTTGATGACCATTCCTGCTGCCATACTGTTAAATCGTTTGGAAACCCAGAAAAAAACGGTGGCCATGTCCGTTTTAGGGGCTCGGTTATTATTTTTACTTCTCATCGGAGTTGTTTATATCTCCACCTCCTACCAGGCATGGGTATTCTTAATCATTATTGCGTTTATGAATGTACCCGCAACCATTGCGAACATTGGCTGGCAGACATTAATTAGCGGGATGATTAAGGACGAACGAAGGGGTTCTTTTTTTAGTGATCGTAACCGCTTATTGACGATTGCAGGAATGATTTCCACATTAATTATCGGCATTATCATGAAGAACCAAACAAATAACGAAACAGCCTATCAGTGGTTATTTTTCACAGCCTTACTTTTCGGATTACTTGAAGTGTTTTTCCTAATGAAACATAAAGAGACAGTCCAAGCGATTTCCACTGCCAAAAAGTCATCGATGGATTGGGCGATTTTTAAAGATCATGGTTACAAATGGTTCCTGATTGCGGCACTCTGTTTTAACTTTACTTGGCAGATGTCCTGGGGTATATTCAATATTTATCATGTGAGAATTGCAGAAGCGACGATACTTTGGATTAGTATCTTTTCGGTGGCATGTCAATTGGTGCAAATCTTTACATTCCCTATGTGGAAAAAATGGGCGGAGGTAAAATCGAATACCCTCATGCTGGTATGGGCTGCGCTAGGAATGGCACTTGTTCCCTTTCTAACCGTCTTATCTACCAATCTGTTTTATTTGACTTGTGTCCAAGCTCTATCTGGATTTTTCATTTCCGGGGTTGTGCTCTTATTGTTCAACCTTCTGCTGGAGCAATCACCCGCCGAAACGAGAACATATTGTATTACTACCTATAATGTCCTCCTTTCATTTGTCGCCTTCATAGCCCCTCAGCTTGGTATTTTGCTACTAGAGGGATTAGGTATACAAACAGCAATGGAATTAAACTCTATATTGAGGATAGGAAGTGCCTTTGTATTCCTCCTTATGTATTCACGCACCAGAAGATTTACAAAAGCTATGTTAGTAAAAAACTAGCAATTTTTCCTAGTAAATTAGCATTTTCTGTATGACTCAGTTGATATACTAGTCTTATGGAGGTGGTCCTTTGCCAAAAGGAAGTCAGGAAACAAAGTCTCATACAACTACCAACAACAATAAAAACACAGTACATGTAAACAACAACTTCAATCTAACCATTAACCTTGGAGATTCATTAAACCTACTAGCGCTAATTGGTGGTATCTACCTAATTAGAACCTTATCTAAAAAGCGCAATCAAAAACAACAGCAAGAAAAAATGTAATGGACTGCAGCTTCCATTACATTTTTTTTGGTTCCTTTGGTGCCTGTCACCATTTATGCAGTTATTCATAGTTTAACTGCATATCGCTTTCTTGCTTTAAAGTACACCCATTCTTTGAAGCCTATTTCTTTGAGGCGGGCTTGGACGATGTCAAATTCGTCTCCGACTCGCTCTGGGTCATGGGCGTCTGAGCCAAAGGTGACTTTCACTCCGTGGTGGAGGGCCATTTCTAATATGTCATCGGCGGGATACCAGCCTCCCACGTATTTGGTTTTTCCTGAGGTGTTGATTTCGATCGCGATATCGCATTCGGCTATCACCTTTAGGGTGTGTTCCACTGCGGCAGTTTGTATGTGAGAAAAGTCAGGATAGAAGCCTTTCATCGCATCAATATGACCAAGAATTTGAAACATGCCGCTAGCGGCGGATTGTTCAATTAATGAATAATAGGTTTCCTTCGTACGTATTTGTTCTTTTGTACTCAATCCTTCCCAGCGCTCTTTCTTAAAAATGCTCACCCCATCAACATGATGAACAGAACCAATAATATAATCAAATGGATATCGTTCAAAGTACGTTCTATAGGTATTGACATGTTCGGGAAAGAAATCTGCCTCAATTCCTAATAGGACATCAATTTTTCCAGCATACTCTTGTTTTAACTTTAGGACTTCCTCTACGTATTCAGGAAATTGACTTGTTGCCATGGTTATGTGTGGGAAGGGATGATCCTCTTTACTTGAAAAATAGGGGGTATGATCAGAGATTCCGATTATATTCAAACCCTTTTCTACTCCGGCTTCGATATAATCACGTATACTGCCCCTTGCATGCCCACACCGGTCATGGTGTGTATGTAAATCAAATTTCACCATTTGTTTATCACCTCTCCATATTTTCCCATACTCTGGTCCTTTCAATCAAATCCATAATACTATAAAACTTTACAGTAAAACGAATCGTATATAGTCTTTTCCATTTTACTCCATTCCTTGTCCAATCCAAAAGGCAAGCTTTTTCATATATATAAGTAATATTGTGAATGAGAGGTGTTTTATGGAAAGTTGTAACTGTCGTAGAAACGTATCGGCAACGGCCGTTCCAGTCGAAACCTTAATTAATCGTTTCCCTTCTTGCGGCATTATTACTGTATCTGCACGAATTTGTGATGTTGATTGTAAAGCCAATAATAGTTTTATTTCCATTCTTTATGGTGACGATATAAATCAAAACAATAGCTTTGTTTTTACATCCGCTGCTCCTGGTTTACCAACCTATGAACACGTATCCGGCGGCGGTATCGGTATGATTTTAACAGCGGCAGGACAGGCCTCAGGAGTCAATTTTTATGAACATGCCGTTCTATCAAACATACATTTCCTGCATGAGACGATTATCGGTAATGCTATCTGTTCGATTATCTTAACTTCGAATGGTCGGACGTTTGAAGTTCCAGGATGTATCTTCACCAATCTAGAAAACAAAAATTAAGCAGCTCCCAAAACGGAAGCTGCTCTTTGATTATTTTTTCAAATGATATGGTACTGTTGTAATAATAACATTTCTTTTATATAGCAGGTATGCTTTGATTAATAAACTGGATTGATTGTGCAGGATATTGTGCCAGCCTTTTTTTGGTATGAATTGTGGTATGACGACTGTTACTCTGTAATTAGCCTCACCAGCTTTATGCTGGACAGTATCTACAAATTTGGTCAGTGGCTGAATGATACTCCTATAATAGGAATGCAGTGTGACAAGTCTTACATCCGGCTGCCACTTATTCCATTTTTCCTCGAATTTCTTTTCATCGTCCCTTTCAAAGGAAACATAGACTGCAAGTACTTGGTCGGCACCTAGGGATTTTGCATAATTCAATGAGTTTTCAACCACTTGCGTAATCCCTGCGACAGGAACAATAATTACGTTCCCTTCTATTGGTATTGCTGGCTCCTCACAATTTAATCTAAGCTGCTCTCCCACTGCTTCATAATGCTTTCTAATTCGGTAAAAGACAAAAACAATCACTGGTAAGAAAACTAATACAGGCCAAACCTGTGCAAATTTAGTTAAAAAGAACATAATGGTTACGACAAAGCAGATAATAGCACCCATGGTATTAATAATAAGCTTAGACACCCAGCCTTGAGGCTTTTCACGAAGCCATTTTATCATCATCCCCGATTGAGACAAAGTAAACGGAATGAAGACTCCAATCGCATAAAGTGGAATTAAGTGCTCCGTTTGGCCTTTGAAAAAGATGATTAACAAGATGGAAGCTAGACCTAATGTGAGAATTCCATTCGAATACCCTAATCGATCGCCTCTTATCTTGAACATTCTTGGAATAAATTTATCATTCGCAAGATTGACTGCTAACAATGGGAAAGCTGTATACCCTGTATTTGCCGCAAGTATTAAAATTAAGGCAGTTGTACCTTGTATAAAGAAATACATAAAATTACGTCCAAATGTTTGCTCCGCAATCTGAGAGACAACCGTAACCTTTTCATTGGGAGTAATGCCATAATAATAAGCTAACATTACAATCCCCGAAAATAAGATTGCCAGTAGTCCTCCCATTGCCGCCAACGTTTTAGCAGCATTATTTGGCGCTGGATCTTTAAAGTTCGGAATGGCATTCGAAATCGCCTCAACTCCGGTAAGGGCTGAACTGCCTGAGGCAAAGGCCCTTAAGAGCAGAAATAAAGATATACCAGCAATAGGTGTTCCCACTGGAGTATGCAATTCTGCTGGAACCTGCCCTGTTAAAATATTGAATATTCCTACACCAATCATAATAAATAAAGCGAGCACGAATAAATATACAGGATATGCTAAAATAGATGCAGACTCTGTTACCCCTCTCAGGTTTAAAGTAGTAATAAATATGACAAAAATAATCGCAATACCCACGTTATGGTCATGCAGGGCTGGAAAGGCTGAAGTAATAGCATCGGTCCCAGCAGATACACTAACAGCTACCGTTAAAATATAGTCAACCAGTAATGACCCACCCGATATTAGCCCATAATTGATACCTAAGTTTTCCTTTGATACTACATAAGCTCCTCCACCATGCGGGTAGGCAAAAATAATTTGTCGATACGATAAAATTAGTGCTGCCAGTAAAACCAACACACCGATTGCAATTGGAATCGAATACCAAAAGGCTGCCGCACTAACGGTTACGAGGACAATTAGGATTTGCTCTGGACCATAGGCCACAGATGATAATGCGTCAGATGAAAGAATGGCCAACGCTTTTGTTTTATTTAGCTTTTGTTCCCCTAATTCTGTTGACTTTAAAGGTCTGCCGATTAATAATCTTTTGACCGAAGATACCATATGCTCTGCACCACCGAGTTTTCTATTAAGTTTCTTTTCTTATCTTGCTAAAAAAACACAAAAAAATGCCTGCAAGTCAAAGTTAAATAGACCTGCAGACATAATAATTTTGTCTCACAAGCTCCACCTTCCTTCTCATTAACGCTTACGAGGTTAGCTGTCGGATTCGGGCCATTGAGTAGCCCTACCTATTAAAGGATTCACCCCTTGGATATACTATCCATATGAATGGTTCCCCCGCACCAATTTGGTCTCAGCGATTTAGAAATATGAAACTGTGATTATCATACTCCTGTGTTTCTCAAATGTAAATCAAAATTTTTAATAAATAAAGATTGGAGAAATATAAATGTCTAAAAAGAAAAAGCCTCTTTTGACTGATGAATTTTTAGATGAACTGGCAAATGAAATCAATGAGCTATATGGACGCCCTGTAGAAGAAAACGAAGAAAGCAAACATGAGCAAGCTGAGTAAGCCGTCCAACTATATTTCACAATAACAATGGTACACTTGTCCAAATTGTAAGAATCTCCCCCATTTTTAAGACAATCTTTATTATTGGTACATATAATAACTTATCCAATAATATGGTTTGGGGGAATAAAAATGAATAATGTTATTCTGCTATCAAGAAACACCTCTAACAGTGGGATATTAACCTTACATCCCGTTTTAGCAGAATCAATGGGAATCACTCAAATTACGGCAAGAAAAATCAGGTTTGGAGCAAAAACCTATCAATCAATTGTAGACACCTCTGATGAACTGCCGACAAATGGGGCAAGCCTATCTGATGATATTTTGGACATGCTTAATATACCACAGTATTGCAGTCTTGAAATGAAGCAGAATGGCAACGAAATACACATTGGACCCTTTATCGGCTTACTTGCAGGATATTATCAAAGCTCGATTAAAAAATATCTTGATCATCTTCGTGATTATGTTTTACTTTATCATGAAATCAAGGGTGCCATCCTCGTCTTTTCTCTTGACCGTGTGGATAAAGTCAATCAGCTGGTCGAAGGTTATCTTTATAATCCACGAACAAAACAATGGGATGAAGGAACCTACCCATACCCAGCCTCTATTTTTGTGATGACATCTTCCGTGAGCACTGCCTGGATACAACATTTCAAAACGATTATCGGAAATGTCGTTTTTAATGATTTTTATCTTAATCGATGGAGTATTCACAAAAAATTGGCTAATTCAATCGGAGTAAAATGTTATCTTCCTGACACCAATCTTTATGGCTCACCTCAAGATCTATACTATTTTTTAAAGAAGTTTCCTAATTTAACGGTCAAACCGCTTAACAGTTCCAATCGGCAGGCATATAGAGTTTTACTAAAAGATTCAAACTCACTTGTAATAACAAATTTAACAAATTGGGAAACAAAGAATTATAGATTTAATAACCGTGATCAAGCCTATTCAATCTTTAGTAAATATTTTAAAGAGGGAGAAAACCTCATACAAGAATCCATTGATGTAACTGGTTATCGTACCATCACCATTCGGTTTATTACGGTAAAAGACGATACAGGTCAATGGCAGGTTATGGGTTCGTTTACGAGAGGCGATCAATCTGTAAAAAACGATGGTAAATTACTGCCATTGGTCAAATTTGAAAAGGAAATTGTAAAAGATTTCTTGCAGCAAAGTGATTTGCATGCTTCCTTGACCTATGAAGAATTAAACAATATTGCGATTGATACGGTAAATGAAATAGAAGATATGGGCGTACATTTTGCAAACGCAGCTGTTGATATTACGGTTGGAGAATTAGGTGATATCTGGATTTCAGAGATTGACCACTGCAACCCATCACATGATATTGCCTTAGTAGCTGGATACCCAGACCTTTACTATGAAATTTTAAAAACCAATATGCTTTATGCCAAGAAACTTGCAGGTTTTTAACAGTAAAAAAAGAGCTAATTAGCTCTTTTTGCTGTTTCAATAATTTCCTTTAATTCATTAGTAAAACCTTTCACTGCTTTATTGCCTAACACCGTTACGGGAACGCCTAGAAATCCGTACTTCTCCACTTCAAGTTGATATTCGGGATTTATTGAGATATCTCTCACTTCATGTGGAATGCCTTCCTCAGTAAGTACTTTTTTCACCATTGTGCATTCAATACAGTCGTTAGTTGTATAGACGATAACTCCTTTTTCCATTGCTTCCTCCCCTTCCACCTGTTGCTACTCTACTTAAAAAATATATGTTCTGCCGTTATTCTATCACTAATGGTGAAGACCCCAAAGGAAAACATCTTTTGTTTTCTTTTGTCAGTTGGGGAACCTGGGTTAAAAATTAAAATGTCCCCTTCATACCGCTTAACAGGAATATGTGAATGTCCAAAGATAATACAGTCAACCTCTTCTCCCTTGAATGCTTCAATGGCACGTTTCTCAGTTGTTTTTCCTTTTCCGTGGCCATGAGTAATACCAAATCTAAAACCGCCAGCTTCAACAATCTTTTTTGAAGGTAACAATGCGATTATTTCCTTATCATCCACGTTCCCATAAACTCCCTCAACCCTGCCATACGTCCGCAACTGATGATAAACATCCAGCGTCTGCCAGTCACCCGCATGGATGATTAATTCAGCAGCTTTTAATTCGTCTAATAATCTCTCAGGCAATCCTTTTTTTCGTTTTGGTAGATGTGTATCTGAAACTACAACCATTTTCATTTGTTATCCCTCTTCATTTTTTGGAAAACATGTATCTATTTTTGAGCAAGTACTTCTATTCAACATTTTTTGACAAATAGCCGCCGTAAATGTCTATTCCTGCGCTTTCCCAAGAAATGTTTTCTAAATTTCCTGAATTTTTAAAATTATTAACACGTATCCTCTACAAAATAATCTATCAATGGATTTATTTCAACAACAGCTTTCGCAATAATTTGATGTTTTTCGTAATTTATTATATATCTTTTCATAGTATAAAAAAACTGTTCCCCATTTAAAGAGGAACAGTTTATCTTTTATAGGATTAAGTAAGCAAGAGGTGCAGTTAAGAGTATGGTGAATACTACCCTTTCAAACCAAATCACGACGAGTTTTCCAATGGTTAGTGGAATTTCTGTCGATAAGATACATGGCACTACCGCTGAAAAGAAGATAATGGATGATACTGAAACGACAGCGATCACGAACTTGGTCACAATAGCGGCCTTGGTAACTAACAGTGCCGGCAAGAACATCTCTGCAATTGAAACTGCGCTTGCTTTTGCTGCCAGCATTGGGTCAGGAAGTTGAACGAGTGCGGTGAAAGGATAAAATATATAACCCAGCCAATCAAATACTGGTGTAAATTCAGCTAATATCAGTCCAAGTAACCCCACAGACATAATGGACGGCAAGATTCCCATGGTCATGATAAAACCATCCTTAAGATTGTCCCAGATATTTTTACCTAAGGTTGAAGATTGGTCAGCAGTAATCATCGCTTCTTTCCAGGCTGTTTTAACACGGTCCTTCTTAATAATAACCTCCTCGTCACCCTCCATGTCTTGGTAATACGATTCACTCATTTTATTTAGCGGCCAAATTCTTACAGTAATAGCGGTAACGAGAAAGGTTACAACAAAGGTGATCCAAAAATATGCATTCCAAACCTCCATTAGATTTAATGTTTTCGCGACCACAATCATAAAGGTTGCGGAAACCGTTGAAAAACCGGTGGCAATAATGGCTGCTTCTTTAATAGAATATTTACCTTCTTTGAAAACACGGTTGGTAATTAACAGACCAATGGAGTAACTGCCTACAAAAGAGGCTACCGCATCAATGGCTGATCTTCCCGGCGTTTTCCAAATCGGTCTCATTACTGGCTGCATGAATATACCGATAAATTCGAGCAGCCCGTAACCTACTAGGAGGGCAAGAAAAACAGAGCCAATGGGAACTAACAATCCAACGGATATTACTAGTTTGTTAAAAAGGAATGGTGCCATATTAGGATCAAAAAACCATTTCGGACCAAAATTAAAGACAAGCATTATCGCAGTCACAAGTCCAAAAATTTTCAGAATTGAAAACACGGTGGTAACAACATCTTTATTCCATGACCGTGTGACAAATGGATATATGGCTCCTAACAAAATGACCAATAATGCATAATAAGGTAAAACACTTGGCACCGCAAGTTGTATAAATGAAACCAAATGATCCAGCATAATAGAAGACTTGCCATTCAAAGTAACAGGAACAAAAAATACAAAAATACCGATTGCGCTAAAAACAAAGAACTTCATACTATTTAAGTAATTACTATTTTGCAATTCTGGCTGCTGCACCTGCTGTAACGGCTGATTTTCCATACCCAATCCCCCTTGCTCCAATTAAATCCCTATGTTCAAAATACTTTAATTCCTAACATGTCCACTCCAGGCGGACAAATGTATTTTAGAGGTGCCTGTCACCCAGTCTAGCAACTAGATATCAACTGCTATCTACTTGCTAGCACTTTGTCGAAGCATGACTCCCGTTAGGAAGGTGAGGAATACGTGTGTTCCTAGTTTAACGGTTGGCTGAACGTGTGTGTCTTTTAATGGGTCGAGGCAGACGATGTCCATTGCTTTTACTTTTGGATGACGTCCTGCTGCTAGTACCCCTTCTAGCAGTTCTTCTGTTGTCATGCCCCCCGGCGTGGATGCCGGTACCCCGGGAGCATAGGCAATATCTAACACATCCATATCTACCGTTAAATAAATGGTATCCACTTTTGAAGATAACTCTTCTAAGCAACGCTGAACGGTTTCTTCTATCCCCTTCTTTCTAGCTGTGCGGAGTGTAAAATAATTAACTCCTTTTTCCTCGGCATACTGTTTTAAGTCCTTCGTATTAAAAAAGCCATGCAGACCAATGTTGTACATATGACTGCCGTCAACCACTCCACTCTCAATTAAGTTACGCATAGGTGTTCCATTGGAGGGACCATTATCTGACATGTCTCGCAAATCAAAATGGGTATCAAATTGTAAGATGCCAATTTTTTCAGAAGGCTTTGCCTGCTTCATTCCTTTTACCATCATAGCGGTGATGGAGTGATCACCGCCGATCGCACATACTTTTGAACCTTTAAAATAGCTATGAACCAATTCGGATGCCTGAATGATGTTGTCATGGCACTTACGAATATCCGTAACATGCATCGGAACATCGCCGGCGTCAAGTGCAGTCATTTCAGCCAAATCGACATCCTCATCCAGATTGTAGGTTGCAAAGCTTCGCCAAGAACGTCTGAAGGCCTCTGGAAATTCAGATGCACCAGAAGCACTTATCGATGAACGAGACAAAGGAACACCGAGAATCACAACCTCGGCCTCCTTGCTCCTTTTACCTTCATTCAAAGTCGTGATGGGCTGAATCCATTCGTGAACCTTAGACACTCCCCCACTCTCAAGGTTTACCCAAGTAAAGCTCGGTGGATTAATTTTTGGATAGAGAAAGCTCTTCAAGCAAATGACCTCCTCTGACAACCACCACTCCATTTTTTATTACCGTATGCGTATGATTCACTCCATAAGAATATTGAAGTTTCATATAGTTATCTACACTAAACATGGTAATGTCGGCTTTCTTACCAACCTCTAAACTGCCAATTTCCTGACCGCGATTAATCGCATGTGCGGCATTGATTGTGGCTGCAGTAATAACCTCTGCAGGAGTCATCCCCATTTTCAAACAGCCTAAATTCATGATAAAAGGCAGTGACACCGTTGGAGATGAACCAGGGTTACAGTCGGTAGACAACGCT
This sequence comes from Neobacillus niacini NBRC 15566, assembly GCF_001591505.1. Lineage (GTDB taxonomy): Bacteria > Bacillota > Bacilli > Bacillales > Cytobacillaceae > Neobacillus > Neobacillus niacini. The sequence continues at coordinate 54,336 of NZ_BCVA01000006.1, read as the reverse complement.
ACAGGTACTCCCAAATCAATCATTTTACGACCGTTCGCAGATTCTGCCATTAAAAAGTAAGCGGTCCCCGGCAGAAGCACACCGACCACACCTTTTTCAGCCATCGCTTTCATGCCTTTTTCTGATGCTCGTAATAAATGGTCTGCCGATATCGCCCCAACCTCGGCGGCCAGTTCCGCCCCTTCATAGGGTTCAATTTCATCCGCATGAATTTTCGGTATAAGCCCGTGTCTCTTACCAGCTTCAAGAATCCGTTTTGATTGCTCTGGTGTAAAAACACCATGCTCACAAAAAACATCATTAAATTCTGCTAATCCCATTTCTGCTACCTTTGGAATCATTTCATGGATCAATAATTCTACAAATCTTTCAGGATTCTCTTTAAATTCTTTTGGAACAGCGTGTGCACCCATAAAGGTGGAAACTACATCGATTACATGTTTTTCGTTAAGAATCTTCGCTACTTCAAGCTGTTTAAGCTCCGTTTCCCACTCCATCCCATAGCCGCTTTTCGCTTCAACCGTTGTCACACCGTGAACAAGGAATTGATTTAAACGTTCAAAGCCTTCTTCAAAAAGCTCTTCATGTGAGGCTGACTTTGTTCTTCTTGTTGTCGCATGAATCCCGCCGCCGCTATTCATGATTTCCATATAAGTGGCACCCTGCAGCCTCATATTAAACTCATTTTCTCTGCTCCCTGCAAAAACAAGATGTGTATGAGGATCAACTAAACCTGGTGTAACAAGCTTCCCACTTGCGTCCACTATCTCCGCTTCACCCAGACGGTCTGCATATTTTTCAAAAAGCTCTCCATCTTTTCCTACATCATAAATGACTCCGTCCTCAATCCAGACACTTCCATTTTCAATTAAACATAAATCTGACATCGCTTCCTTTACAAGGGGAGCATGTGAACTCCCCTGTAAGGTCACGAGCTGAGAAGCATTTCTTATAAAAATTGGCTTATTCACCCAAACCACCTCTTTTAGTCTTGTTTCAGCATTGGCATTTTAATGCCTTTTTCCTTTGCTGTCTTAATTGCTAGGTCATAGCCTGCGTCAGCATGACGGACAACACCCATACCAGGATCTGTTGTTAATACTCGTTGCAAACGGACTTCAGCCTCTTGTGTACCATCTGCAACAATGACCATTCCGGAATGCTGTGAGTAGCCCATTCCTACCCCGCCGCCATGGTGAAGCGAAACCCAGCTGGCACCTCCAACAGCATTGATCATCGCATTGAGAATTGGCCAGTCAGAAACAGCGTCACTTCCATCCTTCATTCCTTCTGTTTCCCGGTTAGGAGATGCAACAGAGCCTGCATCTAAGTGGTCACGGCCAATAACAATCGGTGCAGACACCTCACCAGAAGCAACCAGGTCATTAATAATTTTTCCTAAGCGGGCACGATCTCCATAACCGAGCCAACAAATCCTTGCTGGAAGTCCTTGAAAGCTGATTTTTTCCTGAGCCATTCTCACCCATTTACAAAGGTGCTCATCATCCTTAAACTCACGAAGGAGGACTTCATCTATTTTTCGAATATCCTCAGGGTCCCCCGACAATGCAGCCCAGCGGAACGGTCCTTTTCCTTCACAGAATAATGGACGGATATACGCCGGCACAAAACCTGGGAAATCAAACGCATTTTCTACTCCCTCATCTTTCGCCACCTGACGAATGTTATTGCCATAATCAAACGTTACAGCACCCTTTTCCTGCATAGTCAACATTGCCTTCACATGGATTGCCATGCTTTGCTTTGATAATTTTACATAATACGAAGGATCTTCTTTCCTAAGAGTGGCTGCCTCTTCCAGACTAAAGCCAACAGGCACATACCCATTTAAGGGGTCGTGGGCAGATGTTTGGTCGGTTAACACATCCGGATTAAACCCTTTTTCAATCATAATTGGCAAAATTTCAGCCGCGTTTCCAATCAGACCTATGGAAAGAGGCTTCCCGGCCTTCTTTGCTTCCTGTGCAAGATTAATAGCCTCATTTAGATCACTAGTTTTTACATCCAGGTAAGCGGTTTCAATCCTTCTGTCAATTCTTGTTTCATCTACATCAATCGCAAGACAAACACCATCATTCATTGTTACAGCTAGCGGCTGAGCTCCACCCATTCCACCTAAGCCTGCAGTTAAAGTAATCGTATGCTTTAAAGACCCGCTGAATTCCTTTCGAGCCAGCTCCGCAAACGTCTCATAGGTACCTTGGACAATTCCCTGAGTTCCGATATAAATCCAGCTGCCTGCAGTCATTTGGCCGTACATCATTAATCCCTTTTTATCTAAATCGTGGAAATGTTCCCAATTTGCCCAGGCCGGTACTAAATTGGAGTTTGCCAGCAATACCCGGGGTGCATCCTTATGTGATTTAAAAATAGCAACAGGTTTGCCAGACTGAATTAACAGTGTTTCATCATTTTCTAGTTCAAGCAGTGATTTGACAATCGCGTCATAAGCTTCCCAGTTCCGTGCCGCCTTGCCGATTCCCCCATAAACCACTAAATCCTCTGGACGCTCCGCTACCTCTTGGTCCAGATTGTTCATTAGCATTCGAAGTGCAGCTTCTTGAATCCAGCCTTTTGCGTGTAGTTCAGTTCCTTTATAATTTTTAATGACTCTTGACTTTGCCGTGTTTGTTTCCATTAATCTCACTCCCTTAAATACTTTTTCCTCCTCTTTATTATAAAAGTAAAATCTTCTGAAAAATACAAATCATTCGTTGGAAAAATAGTACTATTTTTATATACAACTCGTTTATTTTTAGCATAAAACTATATTATTTATTGAAAACACTATAATTTTTAGAAAAAAATAAGATTCAGCTGGCGCTGAACCTTGTCTACTTATCCCTTTTTCATGCGAAAGTCTCTCGGTGAAACCCCGACTATTTCCTTAAACGTTCTGCTAAAGTAGTTGGGATTATGATAACCAATTAAGTGGGAGATTTCCTTTATTGGCTTGGCAGTCTCAAGCAGGAACCTTTTCGCTTCTTTTATTCTGATACCGGTCACTAATTCTGTAAAGCTTCGGCCTGTTTTTACCATTAGCAAATGGCTGAAATAGGAAGGATTCCTTTCGACGTATTTCGCTACATCCTCAAGTTTTAGTCCATGGTTGGAAAAATGGGTTTCAATATAGGAAATTCCACGCTCAATTGGATCTTGTTTAAACAGCTGCCGGCTGGAATCCGTACTTAAAAATAACTTTTGGATAAACAAGATTAGATTTTGTACAGACCGATAAAGAACGCTATCATATAAAATTGAATGAAAAATATACCGATACTCTTTTTCGCAGCTCAGCTGTTCATCTAAATCGAAGGTTTTCATGAATCGTCTAATTTGCGCAAGAATACTCGTAAGCCTAATTCTTACCAATCCCGGATCTGGATATGGATCTCTTAATTGGAGGAATTCTTCATATAACCATTTTTTTATCCCTTCCATGTCATGATTCGTCAGCATATCCACCCACGTCCTTTGTTCTGGCGGAGCCAAAAAAGGGTCGATATGAGTCCAATCAGCAGGATATTCAAACTCAATCATTTGCTGATATCCATAATAATAGGTAAACTCAAGCATTTTCTGTGTTTCTAGAAACTTTTCATTAAGACCTATATGTGGAGAATTTTCGTTTCTGACTACAATTGCAAGCGGTTCTGAGAACTCCTCTTCCCACTTTCTCATTGCCTTTTGACACTGCTCTTTACTATTTTGGCAAGCTTCCTTAAACAAGAGAACAACCCTATCACTTAACGGGAAAATACCATGAAGTTCTTTGAAGGGGTAGTCAGATAAAAAGGAAAATAACATTCCAACCTTTTCACTATTTTCGAGTTTAAAAGCTGCGATAATATAGTCTTCTACAACATATGTATTAGAAATAAACAGTGACTCATAGGTTGAGCCGTTAAAGAATGGAGCACTGGTCTTATCTGAAGAACCTTGTTTTTTATCAAGTGTTTTCATTGCTTTTTGATATGCTGATTTCACCTTTGTGGCAGAAAACGGCTTAATCATCAGTTCCAAGGCTTGAAGGTCAATCGCCATTCGGGCTTTTTCAAACGTTGCCTCGGCGCTCGTTAACAGCAAAATAGGCTGGTAAATCTGTATTAATTCCCGAAAGCTGGACCAATTCTCACTGTTAACCATATCGAGTTCTAAAAGGATAATATCCGGGGTTTCTTTTTCAAAGGTTACAATAAAATCCTGAATATTAGAGGCGAGAAGAATCTCTGTTACAGGGATGGAGGATGTTTTTAACAGCCATTTTAATCCTTCTCGTTCATTTAAATCACGGTCCGCTATCAGCCATTTTCCTTCTATGATAATCTCCCCCCTATCAAAAAATAGTGCTACTAATATAATAAAAGTATACATCCTATGTGGCAATCTACAAGTATTATTCGTTTTATTTCTTATTCATGAAATGCAATAATTTAAATCGAATTCATAGGTTCATTATGAGCATAATAATTTTTGTGACTATTGAAGAGAGGGGAAAATCGATACATGAAATGGCACAAAAATTTACTTAAAATCATCCAGGACCGCCAAGGCAGAAAACTTGCTTTAATGGTTGACACCTCAACAAATGAAACAAAAATCGACCTCATCGCAAATATTGTAACTTTTTTCAAAGAACTAACTCCAGACACAACACTTGTTCAGGCTGATTTTAAAATCCGAAGTACGGAACCGATAACAGCGGGATCGGAAATCAAATATTACACACATGGTAAAGCCTCCTATACCTTGGCATTAGAATGGGCGGAGGAGGAAAAGATAGAAACCGTATTTTATATTACGGATTTAACGGGTTTTATACCAGAGGATATGCAAGTACCCTATGAGGTTTATTGGCTGGTTCCAACCGAATTTGTGCCGAAGGCTCCATTTGGAAAGGTCATGAAAGTTGTTTAACAAAACAGCAAAAAGAGGAGCATAAATCTCCTCTTTCACTTATCTTTCTTTTTTTTTGGCTCGGGATGATGATGGTGAGGATGATGATGCGATGAACTTTCTTCTGTTTGAATTGCAGACGATGAACTTTCCTCACTTGGGTTGCTAACAACCTCATTTTCCAACGGAAGGGCCAATGAGTTATTTTCAATTACCTGCTCTAACCGATTAATTCTTTCAAGTAAGTGGTCATGTTCTTTTTCAGCCAATCTTCCTTTAGAGGAGTAGTATGGATCCTTTTCCCACCAGTCCATGCCTATTTCTCTAGCCTTGTCTACCGATGCAACCAACAGCCTAATTTTTATCGTTAACAAATCGACATCGGCTAAGGATATTTTTATATCTCCCGCGATGACAACTCCTTTATCTAGTATTTTTTCGAGTACATCGAGTAAATTCGATGACTGCGGTGGATGATGAATGGGCATATGATCCCTCCTAATCAGGTTAAAGCAGTTTCCCTAAAGGACCTAATTCTATATTAAGGTCTTCATGTTCTAACCCAAAAATCTGCTTTAATTCTTCCATTTTTTCTTCAAGCCTCATTAATGTTAAACCTAATTCTTCAATTTGCTCATCCGTTAAGGAATCACTTTCGACTCTCTTCATTGCCTGTCTTTCCATCAACTGACGGAGAAGTTCAATAATGGTAAGCACTAGTTTTGCCAACCCCTGCTCTACCTGATTAGAATCCAGTGGTAACCTTTCCATCCCCTAATGCCTCCCCGATTATTTTTCGTTCATATGGTCCATAGGCACTTTCTATCGACGAAATGAGCAGTTTTAAATCCACCACAATTAAATCGATATTGGCAATCGATATCAATATTTCTCCACTCACCACTACACCTGTGTCAATAATTCCATCTAGGAGATCCAACAGGGTCATACCTTTGTTTTGAAAAAGATGATACTGCTCCATGGTTATTTCTCCTTTGAAAAATGGTAGGGAGGCCATGGACCACTCACTTGAAATGTGCACCCGAATGCAGAAAATGTACGTTCAAGTTCTTGAACTTTCGCTAAAAATGACTCTGTTTGCTTTTTCTCAATAAGAAAGTCACAATTTGCGATCATGTCATCCTTTCGCTCCGTTATTTCCCTGCCCCAATTTGCTCGAAGCCTTGAGTCGCAGAAGATTGACTGTAACTGTTGTTCCATCCTCTGCCACCATAGAGATTGTTCTTTTTCTAATTCATTTGTAATCAGCTGGTCTAGCCTCTTCTTCATAATAAATTGCTTTCCTTTTGGCATATTGGCAATGTTTTCTTTTAACTGAAGAACACTTGGATTATGATGTACCACATAGGAAAACGCCTGCTCCGAATTGCAATAAATTTTTAGATTCCATTCTTGTTTTTCTTTGAATCTCAGTAGCTGTTGTAGAATCACATCGTATTGTTCATTAAGTAAGGCGAATAAATTCTCTTCTTTTTGAAAAATCGTACAAAATGACATAGGAAGGACAGTAAAATGGGTATGGATTGCCGAAATACATTCATGATGATGAAATGCTTTTTCCTTTAACCAATCAGGATCTTTTAATTGAAGGTCAATTTGCTGCTGGGAAAATTTCTGAGGATTAACTGGAGTTATGACTGCGGCTAGTTCTTTATAATGTAACACTGTTGCCTTTTTTTGATCGATCCCAACCAATACTGGAACCTCTGAACTTTGTAGTTCCTCTGAAAGAATGACACCATACAAATAAATAAAATCGGTTTCCACCTTAGTATGCGTCATACGTACCTCCTCCTTTACACACTCGTTTTACATCTCATTCTTTTCTCTATCTTTGGCGATTTTGTATCTGATAAGTAATTCTTGCTCTCGTTCTATATAGGCCTCTTCATCAATTTCCTCCATATCGTATATCATATGCAGCTCTATCAGTTGTTGCTGTATATTGACAAGATCATACAGCTCTTCATCCACTTCTTCCTGAATTTTCTCACCTAATTTAATTAACGAACGAATTGGTAATGAAAATAATTTAAATATCATAATTTCCCTTCAATCCTTAACACGATATTCACAAAATTGTAAGCTGGCCATGGCCCAGAATACTTAAACTCCACTTTATCCTTCCAAATTTCATAAAGTTCATTAACCCTTTTATCAAATGATTCTTCATTATTGGTATCAATTAGAAAGGCAGCATTGAGCAGCGTTTTTCCAGGGATTGTTTTATTCAGCTTTCCTGCTTCTGCTAATTCCAGCAAAGGCTCATAAATTTCTGTAACTGTCTTTTCCTCTAGATGCAGTATAAAATTTTGGGCTTGTTCACCTACCTGAATTTGATCATAAAAAGAAGCTGGATTAGCCAAGTCTTTATTTGCGGCTTTCCACTCATTTAAGAGTGGATTTTTCTTCATTTCTTCGTTCATCCATTCTTTCTTTGGAATAACCTTCAAGCCAACTTCCATTTTATTTTTTAATTGAGAAAACAGTTCCTCAAACTCTTCATTTAAATGCTCCATAATTAAGAGAACATCCTTTTTGGAATGAAATACATTTCCAAAACTCATGGGAATAACGCTATATTGTTTCATAACCTCTGTAATTTTTTGTTGGTGTGCCATCAAGTTAGGGCGAGTTGGCAGTACATCACCAGCGACCTTTGATACTACCATAGCCACATTTTCAAAGTGGATGGTATATACCCCGCTCTTCTTGCCATTTAATTGAACACTTCCAAATTTCTTAGGCTCCTTTTCATGTATGGCACAAAAAAGGTACACGCCATCATGTGTACTCATTTTTTTTCATCCTTTCTCAGGATTTCCTTTAGAATCACTTTCCTCACTTCTGCAAAAGAGAGCTTTGGAAGAAGTTGATTCATTGGTCTGCTTAATATATCAATACACAATGCTTGATAGCTTGGATTTTCTGGAATAATGGGGATATTTGTTTTTTTTGAAATCGAAGCAATCATTAATGTTGCTCGCAAACTAGGACTAAATCCATTTCCATATGACCTTAAATTAGAAACAAGTCTGCCTACCTCTTGTGCTTCACTATGGCTTAATCCTGTTTTTTGTTTCAGAATTTCAATTTCCGTTTCCTTATCACAAGAGTCTACATGAATGGTAATCAGTCGATCCAAGAGGGCATCCTGGGTATGAAAAGTTCCAACATACTCATCTGGATTACTTGTAAAAATAATTGAAAAGTCAGGATGACACTTTATAAAAGATTCCTTTCCATTTCCGTATACAGGCAGAACTTTTTCTTCTAATAGAGATAAAAATATATTATTCGTTTCAGGCAGGGAACGTGAAAATTCATCATAAATCACCACATGTCCATTTTTTACTGCTTCGATTAGTTGTCCTTGAACCCAAATTGGTTTGACTTCTTGCTCCTTCTTAAAAACAGAGTGAATATAGTTATCAATTAATTCTTTTTTTCTAACACCATAGTACTGACCCAATAAGTCTTTATTCGTTAATTCATGGTGACCACGAATGATCGTTACCTTTTTATTTAGTTGTTTTGCAATATAGATGGCTAAGCTTGTTTTTCCCACGCCTGTAGGTCCAACAAAATGAATAGGAAATCCAGCTTTCAAATATTGCTGGCTCCTTGAAATGATATCCTCGAAGAAAGGAGTTTTAACAAATTCTCCTGTACCGATTCCTTTTTCAGATGGATTCAACATTATTCCTCCTAACGATTGAAGTATTTTAAAAAAAGGAGCCAAGGCACAGTCAAGCCTCGGCTCCTTCCCATCTATTCAAACCACTACTATGACTCTTCTGCGAAATGATGATGATCATGTTCTTTGAGCAGTCCAACCGCTTTTGCATAGCGTAACCAAGTATCTACACTGGCAATTACGATACGGGCGTCAATGGTCAAAAGCTCGATTCCCACCAAAGAAACACGAGCCCATAAATCAATAACCACACCCTTATCCAAAATACGGTCTATTACTTCCGCCAAGCTTGAAGAGTCTACACTTTTTTGAATAGCAGCCATTCTATCCCCTCCTTCCAATTGACTGCAGTTAAAGAGGGAGTGTTATAAATTATTCTTCATTTCTGTAATAGGTGATGCTTCCTCTTTTTTCTATCAGTCATCCTCGTTTAGGAACGATTACTATAAAGTATGAAATCGTGGATATTTTGAATGGACAGGTGCTCTTATCGAGAAAATAATTACCAATAAAAAAAGAGACTTCAATAATGAAGATCTCTTTCTGATTAGGCTCCCGTTTAATTATCCATTTTTCACTATTTTTGATGGATTGTTGACTTTATATGGAACGGCTGCGTCAACGATGAATTCTTCTTCTACATCTTTGCCTTTTGCCAGTTTTTTCTTCGCCACTTTCCCGTCGAATTCAAGCATATCGCCTGGTTGCAGCTCAAACTTCTTAAGTGTTTTGCTGTGACTGCACCATGCCAGTCCAATTTCTATTGGCGGGTCTTGGACGATCACGACATTTTCAAGAACAACCACTTCATCATTTTCTTCATTAAACGGATTGTATGTAAGGGCGAACTGTTTAACACTGGCAGTAAAGTGAACTTTATCTGCAGGAAGTTCAATTTTCGGTTCTTTCTCTTTTTTTGGTTTGGCAGCTTTAGGTTTTTTCGGTTCAGATTTCTCTTCCAGCTTTGGCTCAGGTTTTTCTTCATTCGCTTGCGGTTCTGTACCTTCTTCTGCTGTACTAAAATCCTTTTCCTCTACTTGCAGCATTGTCTCCTTACCAAAACTTGAAGCCTGCATTTCCTTTAGATAAGCAGGGTGAATGCAGCACAAATTTCCATCCTGAAACTCAATCACAAGTGTATTAAACTCGTCAGACTTTCCATATGTTTCAAATCCCTTAATCGTCACAACACGCTGGTAATTCCTTTCCTTAAACAAAAACTCCCGCTTTGCCCCCTTACCAGAAGAAAGCCCCCATTCCTTCAACTTCTCCTTATAATGATCCTCATCACGAAACCCAATAAAATCCCCCTTAGGAGAAACATAACGCGTCAAACCACTCCGCTCAATCTGCTCATGCTCGATAACCATACTTTCACACCTTTCTATGACGCCCACCTTTTACTTGGGTGACAGGCACCACTAATGTACAAATGTCCGTCTCCAGTGGACACTTTTTATTCAACAAGAACTTCGTTATGTATTTTCGGTTGATACCTTTTTTATTGTATCAAAGTTTTCTGCTAATGAAAAAAGCTAAGGCATGATTTTTGCAGTGACACATTCTGCAAACATTCATGCCTAGTAAATTAGATAATGATGGGTGGTTTTCCGATTGGATAATATTCTACAGCGCTGCATCTTCGGATTTTCTCCTCTGAAAGACAGTTTCTGCCGTCAAAGATGACCGGTTCTTTCATTTTTTCTAGCATCTTAGCTATATCTATTCCTTTGATCTCGTTCCACTCTGTTACAATGAACACCGCGTCTGCTTCAAAGATTGCTTCATCAATGGATCCTGCGTACCTAATCTTATCTCCAATAATCTTTCTTGCATTCTCAGTGGCAACTGGGTCATAGGCGACAACTTCTGCTCCAAATTTGTTTAATGCTTCAGAAATCGGTATAGACGGTGCTTCTCTCATATCATCTGTTTCTGGTTTAAACGCTAGTCCTAAAAGCGCAATTTTCTTCCCTTTTAATCCTCCAAACCGTTTTACTGCCTTTGTTACCAATAATTTTCTCTGATATTCATTTATGGCAATGGTCTCTTTTAATAAAGGGAAATCAACCCCATTTAATCCAGCTGTGTGGAGCAAGGCTTTGACATCCTTTGGAAAACAAGAGCCACCGTAGCCAATACCGGCATTCAAAAAGGCTTCACAGATTCTTTTATCCTTCCCCATTCCTCTGGCAACATCTGTAACATCTGCACCGACCGCTTCACATAAATTTGCGATTTCATTAATATAACTTATCTTCGTAGCCAAAAACGCATTGGACGCATATTTTATCATTTCAGCGCTTCTTGTACTGGTTAAAATCACTGGCACATGTAATGGCTTATACAACTCCTTAATTTTCGCTGCAGCCTCTCGACTTTCTGAGCCAATAATAATTCGATCCGCCTTCATCGTATCCTCAATAGCAGAACCCTGGCGAAGAAACTCGGGATTCGAAACCATTTTCACTGGAAATCCACATTGGTCTTCAATCATTTTCTTAACAAAATCATTGGTTCCGACTGGCACCGTGCTCTTAATCACAATAATGGTGTCAGGATTTATATAGGCAGATATATCTTTTGCAGCGTGTACCAAATAGGATAGGTCAGCGGCCCCGTCTTCACCCTGAGGTGTTCCAACCGCAACTACAATGATTTCTACACCACTTAACGCCACACGATGAGAGGTGGTAAAATGCAGGCGGCCTGCTTGCATATTCGCAGTTAATAAATCTTCCAAACCTGGTTCATAAATAGGAGAAATTCCTTGCAGTAATTGGTTAATCTTTTGCTCATTGATATCGATGCATGTTACATGGTGTCCAATCTCCGACAAACACACACCTGTTGAGAGGCCTACATAGCCTGTACCTAAAACAGCAATCTTCATATCAATCAATCTCTTTCTTACTATTTTGAAGGTTTTCTATCCTAGTAACTTCTTGCAAATAAGCTAACACCGATTCTCTAATATCTTCGCGGGTTAATGCGAAATCAATCGTTGCCTTAATAAAGCCAAGTTTATCTCCAATGTCATAGCGGCTGCCGTCAAAGTTATAGGCAAAAACCGCCTGGTGTTTATTCAGTTCATTGATGGCATCTGTCAACTGTAATTCTTCTCCTCGGCCTAAAGGCATTCTCTCTAAAATCTCAAAGATCTTTGGACTCAGGACATAACGCCCCATAATCGCATATCTAGAGGGTGCCTCTTCCAGGCTGGGTTTCTCTATTAAAGAATCAATATGGAATAAATCCGACTCTATCATCGTCCCCTTTGGTTTAATAATTCCATATTTGCTGACATCTTCGTCTGTTACCGTCTGCACGGCCACAACCGAACTATTATAATATTCAAAAACATCTATGATCTGCTTTAGGCAGGGGATTTCCGACATAACGATATCATCACCTAGTAATACTGCAAATGGTTCGTCACCTATTATGCTTTTCGCACAAAGAATAGCATGTCCCAGCCCTTTTGGCTCTTTCTGGCGGACATAAACAATATTTACTAAGTTTGATATTTTTTGAACTTCTGCTAACATATCAAGTTTGTTTTTTCTATAAAGTGTATCCTCAAGCTCATAAGATTTATCGAAATGATCCTCAATCGATCTTTTTCCTCTGCCGATGATGATGATTATTTCCTGAATGCCAGAAGCGACCGCTTCTTCAACGATATATTGAATGGTTGGCTTATCAACAATCGGCAGCATTTCTTTTGGCTGTGCTTTCGTTGCTGGCAAAAATCGAGTTCCGAGGCCAGCTGCTGGAATAATGGCCTTACGGATTTTCATATGCTGCCTCCTTTCCTTTTCCCTTCTAATCCTTTTATATGCAGGTGGATAACCTCCGGTCACGTTAGTAACCTATTATTTTAGAACTTTCAAAAAAAATAAAACTCCCTTCACTAATAAGATATGGGAGTCAAACGTCATGTTCATGGATTGGCAGATAAACTCGTTTAATAAACCGTTCCATCAATTTTCTTAGTATTCTTTTACGTCGAGTTACCAAGGTACTGACGATTGCTTTTCTTTCCTCACTCGTTACTTGCCAATCTTCTGGAATGACTGCCACAATTTCTTCTATTAAATGAATAGGCAGCGTTTGAATGATTTCTAGCTGCTCATGAAAATCCTGCTCATTCTCAATAAAATAGGCCATAATTTGGTGTGTGGCACTCTTTAGAATCGTGATTGGCAATGATTCAATATCCTCCTGTGTCCAGTTATAAGAAGCGAACACTTCAGCATGATCGATAATCCACAGGCGATAAGACTTTGATGTGTCATCGCATAGAATGATATTTTTCCTAGTTCGATCACGATTACAGAGCCAGTAATCAAATAAAATAATGCCTGCTAGATTTTCTTTGTTTGTAATAGCAGGAACATCGGTTACTTCATGTCCATCAAAACAGTCTGGTACATAACGACTTGCAAATTGAAACTGTGTTTGCTGCATTTGAGCAAGTTCAGGATATTGCGAGGAAAACTCCTGGGGGATTTCTACTAATTGTGCAAAAGGTATTGGCAGTCCAAGGTAACGTGCAAGGCAATAGCCCACCCATTCGTTCGCCAGCGTTTTTTCAAATCCAGGCTGAAAATATTTGACGACATAGTCCTGGCCATCATTAAATGTTAGTAAGTGAGCATTCGATTTTCCTTCTAATGTTTTCTTATATGCGACTGGCTTAATCATTCACAGTCACCTCATCAGAATCGATTCCAGCAATTTTTTTCAAAAGCTGGACATATTGGTCTGCCACAACCTCTATAGCAAATTTGTCATGTACGCGTGTTATTGCTGCATTAGACATTTGTTCATGAAGGCTGGGTTGATCCAAAATATCACATAGCTGTTTCACTGCATCCTCTACGTTTTGACCACGAAATAGCAGCCCATGTTCACCGTGGACAACCAATTCTGTAACTGGCATCATTTTTGAGGCAACGACAGGTACCCCGCAAACCATTGATTCAATAAATGTATTTCCAAATGACTCGGTTTTCGTTGTGGCCAGTGTGCAGCCGCCTGATTGGCGAATTTTCGCATAAACATCCGGCATTTGTTGATAAGGTATAACCGGAAACCACTTAACGATGTCTGTAAGCTCTTCCTCCTGCCATTTGGCTGCAAATTCCTCCCGCTGCACACTCTGTGCACCACCGATGACCCAAAATTGTATATCATCGCGCTGACCTTTCATGAGTTTTGCCACTTCCAATAACATTTGCCAGTTTTTACGTTTATCCAACCTGCCAATCCAGCCAATTATTTTTTTATCGTTAGGGAGGATTGGTTCACGATCGAAGTTTATCTCTTCACACGGCAAAGCACGGTAAAACGAAGTATCAATGCCATTATAAATAACATTTACCGGAATTCCGTCCGTTAAAATCGAAACTAATCGTTTTTGATAGTGTGAAGGAACAATAATCGCTTCTGGCTTAATTCCTCTGAATGATTTTAAATGCGGCCTAAGCTTAATCAGTTCCGGGGTGCGTGCCTCTACCAATACCGGTCCTCGATATTTTGCTTTCTTAAGCCATTTAAAAGCAGCACCCGTATCAACGACAATGATGGCGTCATAGTTATTGTTTTTTATGATTTTGATAATCTCTTGTTCATCCTTTGTCAAATAAACGGGGGCCACATCTTCCATAATATGAAGCCCGCCGTGATTGGTCGTATACAAAAACTCTGTATCAATTCCATGCTTTTTAAAATAAATCGCGCGATTGCGCCAGCCGGCATTCACCCCGCCAACCGTCAGCAGACGCCAAATTATTAATACTTTCATATTGGTTCCCCTCGTTTTCATTAGGCTCCTCCTCAGCCCGGTTCGGTCTCTCTTGTTCGACCCCAAAGCAGCAGCTTAACGTCCTTTTTTCTTATCTTTCTTCTTGTCTCGCTTCTCATCATGACGGTCTCGGTTCTCGTATCGATCTCCTGCGAAGTGTCTTCCACCCTTTGCACCTTTAGCACCTTTGCTGCGTCGACCTCTATCTCCCTCGAAGTGTTTTCCACCGCGGGGTTCTCGATCACCTCTAATGCCTCGATCTCCTTCAAAACCTCTAACCCCGGCATAGGAGTTCTCACCCTCTGGGTGTCTCTCATCAAAATTTTGTTCGAGTTGGTCCCAATGCTCATCGATTTTGGCCATAACTTTTTCCGGATCCACACCTCGTGCAAGCATCGTCTTTACCCATTCTTCCTTGAAAACCTTGTGAACCAACCCTTGCAGCTTAGTTACATAGTTCTTTTCCTCTGCTGTGGTCAACAGGGTGTTACTTAAATTTTTGATCTTATCCTTATCCGGTTCCTGTGGAAGTAGTACCGTCGTGATTTGTCTAGAAATTTCCTCCATGTGGATATAATGAAGCCATTCTGCATATAACTCCGGAGCCATTTCTTGTACATGTGACAAAAAGATTGCTTTATTTTCCTCCCCTAGAGAAGTCAATAATTTACGTGGGTATGGATAAACACGATCACGCCAAATGGTTCTCGCAACGTCTATGACCTTTAGACTGCCATCTGGCTGGAGGTAAATTTGACGTTTATGATGGTCAATTCTCTCAAATCCAATTTTTTTAAAAGTGATTAGCATTTCAATTAATCTTGCAGAAAGTGTTTTTGTCAGGGGCTGCGATTGTAAATATTCGCGTAAATCAACACCCTGGATAATTTCCATCACAATATAAAGCGGTCCTTTTCCATATAGCTTTGGAAATAGCGCGGTTTGTTGCCCAAGGGATAAAGCATAATATTCGCGGTCGCAATCCTCTGTATTCCCAAATACCTTTACACACATGTCATTTGTTAATTGGAATACTGCACCTTGCCTTCCTTTTCCCATCATTAGTAAAGGTGAGTTATTCACAACTTCCACATCTGCATTTACCTTATTTGTCACCTTAATTTTTTTCATCCATTGCTCTAAATTCTGAATATTCATATGTTCACTCCTTTCGTTTTAAGTTGGCAGCTTAATTTAATTATTAGTATCATGGCAGCCTTATTCCATCATGCTTGCCTAGTCACATGAACTTGGAAATACCGCCTACTATAATAGATTCAAATGGGTCATAAAGTGTAAAGGCACTTGTCCATAAAATGAAAATATAAAGGATCGCAGCTTTCTAAATCGAATCCTTAAATGGTAACGACATGATCAGGATTCACAGAAATACATCTTACAAGTTTAGAAAAAATTAACAATAAAGCACTTTATTTATTGTACAATTAGAATAGTAGTTTACTCTTTTTTTGGAGGTTTTCATGGAGCAGCTTACGAATCATTTAATTGTCATTTCTTTTGATTGTCTGTCAGCACTAGACTTTCCATTGCTGCAAACACTGCCTCACTTTAAGACCATCCTTGAAAAAGGTTCCTATGTGAAAAAGGTCGCATCCATTTATCCATCGGTGACCTATCCATGTCATACCACCATTGTCACAGGTAATTATCCGAATAAACATGGAATTATAAATAACACACTTCTTCAGCCGGGCAGAACTTCCCCAGACTGGAACTGGTATAGAAAATTAATCAAAGGGACAACTTTGTATGACGAAGCTAAAAAAGCAAACTTGACAACAGCAGCATTACTTTGGCCGGTAACCGGCAAGGCGAATATTGATTACAATCTGCCTGAAATTTTTCCAAATCGACCATGGCATAATCAAATTCTTGTCTCTCTTCGAAATGGCAGTCCCCGTTACCAATGGGACCTGAATCAACGTTTTGGCCATATTCGTAATGGTTTAAATCAGCCTGAATTAGATGACTTTGTTTTAGCTTCCACCGTACATACCATTAAAACGAAAAAGCCAAATCTGCTGCTTGTGCACTTTACTGACCTTGATACCCAGCGTCATCATTATGGTTTTTCATCGAGGGAAGCCTTTGCTTCCATTCTTCGGCATAATGAACGGCTCGGGCGAATTTTTTCTGCACTAAAGGAAAGCGGCATTTATGAAAATTCTACGATTATTGCACTAGGTGACCATAGTGCCTTAGATGAGAGCAAAGCCTTAAACCTGAATGTTCTTTTCCAGCAACATAAGCTTATATCCGTCAATGCTAAAGGGAAGATAAATAATTGGAAGGCCTATTGTAAAAGTTGTGATGGCTCCGCATATATTTATCTAAAAGACAGAGATGACTTTGAAACTAGTAACAAAGTAAAACGATTATTAAAGTCTCTGCTAGCCGACCCTGCCGCTGGTATTGAAAAAATATTGAATGCTGAAGAAGCAGCCTCAAAGGGGGCAGATGGTTCCTGCACATTTATGGTAGAAGCTAAGAAAGGGTATTACTTTTTAGAAGACTTTCAGGGAGTATATGTTAAAAACGTTACCCGTGAGGATGTTCTGGTCGATAAAAAATACACCCTTGCTTGCCATGGTTATTCTCCAGAAAAGCCGGAGTATTCGACTATTTTTATGGCGGCTGGTAAAGGTATTCGTCATAAGACCGTGGTACAAAAAGCACGCCTCATTGATGAAGGTCCAACAATGGCTAGGCTTTTAGGTCTGAATTTAGGAGATACCGATGGAAAAATCATCAAGGAGCTTTTAACCGTGTAAATGAAGGGGGAAAATTTATGAGTCGTTTGACGAAGCAAGAAAAGAGCTGGGTATTCTATGATTGGGCGAATTCTGCATATTCCATCTTAATTACAACTGCTATTTTTCCTTTATATTTTAAAGCAGCAGCAAATGGTGCAGGTCTTGCTGGTTCTACTTCTACTGCGTATTTGGGATATGCTAATTCCTTCGGGACTCTGCTTGTGTCCATATGCGCACCAATTTTAGGAACCATTGGTGATTTTAGAGGCTTAAAAAAGAGATTATTTACGTTTTTTGTGATTCTAGGGATTGCTTTTACGGCACTGCTCGCTGTTGTCCCAAGTAACCAATGGTTAATCCTTTTAATCTGTTATGTTATTACAGTGATGGGTTTTGGAGGTGCCAATATCTTTTATGACGCTTTTCTTGTAGATGTTACGAGTGAAGAGCGAATGAATAAGATATCCGCCCGCGGTTTCGCAATGGGTTATATCGGAAGTACGATCCCATTCATCATTGGCATTGCTCTTATTCTATTATCACAACAAGGGATTCTGCCTTTGTCTGTTACCGTTTCGACGCAAATAGCCTTTGCCATCACAGCGATTTGGTGGGGAACCTTTACCATTCCAATGTTAAAAAATGTTCAACAGGTTTATTACGTCGAGAGGGTTGCAAACCCGGTTTCTACTAGTTTTAAAAAGGTTTTCCAAACACTTAAACGGATAAAGGCCTACCGTCCTTTATTTCTATTCCTAATTGCTTATTTCTTTTATATCGATGGGGTCCATACCATTATTACCATGTCCACGGCTTACGGCACAGATCTTGGGATTTCATCCACTAATCTGTTAATCATCCTGTTTGCCACTCAAGTCATTGCTGCTCCATTTGCACTTATTTATGGTAAACTAGCAGATAAATTCACAGGTAAAAGAATGTTATTAGTTGGTATTTTTATCTATATTATTATTTGTATCTATGCATATTTCATGAAAACCACCTTAGATTTCTGGATTTTAGCGATGCTTGTTGGTTCTTCACAAGGTGGGATTCAGGCGCTAAGCCGTTCCTATTTTGCTAAGTTAGTACCAAAGGAAAGTGCAAACGAGTTCTTTGGTTTCTATAATATTTTCTATAAATTCGCCTCAATCCTTGGACCAGCTTTAGTCGGATTCACCGCTCAAATTACTGGTAATACAAATGCCGGGGTCTTTAGCTTAGTTATTTTATTTATCTTAGGCGGCGCCGTTTTATTACGCGTCCCGGAAACAAATCAGAAAATCCAATAATAATGACTAAACGAAACAACGCCTTGGAATTTATCCAAGGCGTTGCTTGCTATCAGGCAAAAAGATCTTTATCAAGTATCATTTCCTTCTCGAGATGACTGGCGCGAATACCAAATTTAGGTTTCAATTGACCAATTTCTTCACCAAGCAAGAGCTTAATTCCCAGGTATGGCAGGTTAAGACCTGTTAAGCAGCTAAAATGCATTCCCCCGCTCATTCGCGGATTAATTTCAAGCAGCTTAGGGACACCTTGACTATATTTCACCTGGATATTAAAGATATACGGTATATGATAATGTTGATGAAACCTTTGGGCAAGCTGAATCAGCTCATGATGATCAATGATTTCTCTTATTCTTCCTTCCCCTTTCATCCTTGGAATTGCTGCATACAACTGCTCTGTCGAAGCTACACAGTCAATACTGAATTCCGGACCATCTAAATACTCTAACACCATCAGATCAGGGAAAACCTCTTGCTGACTTAAAATTTCACAGGCGTAATGATACGAGAGCCGGCGGCTGCTCGCCCTTCTAAAAAGCTGGTCGATGCTTTCTATGTCATCCTCAATGACGCGGAAACCCGTTGCCCCTTCACCCACAACAGGTTTAATACAAACTGTATGTCCCTTTGCCCGTAAACTTTCATAGGCTGATTGGAAATCTTTACTATTATTAACAACGTAAAAATCAGGTATCGAAACCAGTTCTGCGCCATCCTCTTCCTTCTGCAGGATAGAGTGGTAGGCAGCTGCCTTATTATCCAAGGTTTCCATTAAGTCAGAATCAGGACAAACCAGCACCTTAACACCTATGTTTTCAAAATCAGCGAGCCTTTTGGATATGAGAACATTTTCTTTCCTCGGAATGAAAATATCTATCTTATGCTTCTGACAAAATGCAAGACAAAACTCTATATATTCCTCACCAGATACAGTGGGTTCTGTAAAAGCATAATCACAATACTGCAAATAGAGTGCGTCCTTATTCGAATGAGTGCCAAAAATTTCAAACCGCCGCCCCTCATCATTCGAACGAATCAACTCCATAAAATGCGTAACCGTCGTAAACCATCTATTAAACCAAATCCTCATAAGCAACCTCTTTCTCGTTGAATTCAAAATGAAAAACCTTAACCATTATAGGTCTATAAAATCCATTTTATACATTTTCCGCCTGCAACCATGTATAAATGAGTGAATAAATGATGATATAATGTATAAATGGTGACAGGCACCGAAAGTAGCAGCGATAAAGGGGGTAGCTTATATGTGCGGACGTTTCACGTTGACTGCCACGGTTGATCAGTTGATTGATCGGTTTGATATTGAAAATTTTCTTCTGGAGGAGGAGTACTTTCCGAGTTATAATGTGGCTCCTTCTCAGTCGGTGTTAGCGGTGATAAATGATGGCTCTCGGAATAAGATGGGGTTTTTACGCTGGGGGTTAATTCCTCCCTGGGCGAAGGATATGTCAATCGGTTATAAAATGATTAATGCACGTGCCGAGACCTTAACGGAGAAACCAAGCTTTCGAAATGCTTATCAAAAAAAACGATGCTTGATTGTGGCGGATAGTTTTTATGAATGGAAGAAGCTTGATCATAAAACAAAAATTCCTATGAGAATAAAACTTAAATCGAATGACTTATTTGCAATGGCCGGAGTTTGGGAGAAATGGGAATCACCTGATGGGAAATCGATTTATTCCTGCTCTGTAATTACCACGAGTCCTAATGAATTAGTCCAAGATATTCACGACCGGATGCCTGTGATATTAAAACCAGAAGATGAAAAATATTGGCTAGATCCTTCCATTACTGACACTGCTAAGCTCCATCCCTTACTAAAACCATTGGATCATACGATAATGGAATCGTATGAAGTCAGTTCATTGGTTAATTCACCGAAAAACAATTCAATTGAATTGATACAAAAAATCTGCTAATTCAACAAAAAATGCCTGACCTGCCAGAGGTCAGGCATTTTCTATACAAGTGCGATGGTTGCATTAATTTTCATAACAAAGGTCATGATGGCCGTCATATTTAAATTCGATGTGTCCTCTGTGATTCCATTTACCTTTTTAACAATTTGCCTTTCAATAAAGTTCATTTTACTGACTAAGAATTCTCCGCCAAAAATACCATTAGCGATGGATATTTTCCTTACTTCCTCAGGGAAGGCAGCGTCAAATTGTTCAAGTGCTGTTTCTCCATCATGCCAACAGCAAAGGAAAAGACCCAATTTTTTTGTTAGCAGTTCATCATGGTGCTTTGCGATATAATGCTTTATTTTCCCTTGAATACTTCCTGCATGGATGGAGCCGCCAATGATTACGAAGTCATATTCACGTACATCAAAGGTAATTTTATCCCGTTTCAAATCAACTGCCAGGACTTCTCCTTCCATCCACTCACTCACCAATTGGACAGCTTTTTCTGTTGTGCCATGAGACGAGCAATAAACAATCAATGTCTTCATAAATCATCCTACCCTCCATGGAAATGTTTTTACACCATTAAGGACGAAAATCATCCCGTCGGACTTTTGTTTTCTTACTACCATTATAAGACAGCTATCAGCCATATCCCTGAAAAATATTGGCAATATTTCTACAATTTATCCACCTAATGAAGCCATTTCATTGTCTGCCTCTAAACCCATGTGCTGGAATAAAATAGCTAACCCAAAATAAAATGATCATGAGGTGATAAAATTGAATTTCATTCCCTTACCAATGATCTTGTCAGGACCGATTGTTCGGAGAGCAGAACCTAATCAAATAACAATTTGGATTGCGACAAGTAAAAGTTACCGAATTCATGCTGAGATTTGTCGTATCACTTCAAGTAATGAAACTAGTTCGTTTGATTATGAAAGTATCCAAACAAAATGTGAAACGAAAAGGATACGGATGGGTAAACAACTGTTTATTCATATAATTCACCTCTCCCCTTATCGTGATACCTTCCCAGCCGATACCTTACTCGGGTACAATATTCATTTTCAGCGAGGCTCTGAACTTCAAGACTTACGTTCAATAGGGTTACTATCGCAGGATAATCCCGAATCCATCACCTACGGTAACCTTGACTACCCTACCCTATTTCTCAACAGCTCCGCACAACGTTGCAATGTACTCTATGGTTCATGTCGAAAACCACATGGCGATGATGAGGATACCCTCTCCACTGCCGACATTTTACTAGAAAGGGAATATAATAATTTACTGGTTCGGCCAAGTACATTATTTCTTATGGGAGACCAGATTTATGCAGATGATGTTGCAGATCCATTGTTTCCCGTCATTGCTAAACTAAGCGAGGCATTAATTGGTGCGAGAGAGCCCCTCGAATTAATAGATGCACGGCTAAACCAAGAGCCCTTCAAAACGGCATTGAACCAAGTCAACGGCAGGCAATATATTTTGGAAAAGTTTTGTCATTTTACCACTTCCCATGGGAGCAATCACCTAATGAAATTCGGAGAGTATGCAGCCATGTATCTGCTCTCATGGAGCCCGCAGCTATGGGAAACTGCACAAGAATATGGACTTTTCGAACATTACGATGGCTGTGTTAAAAAGAATCAGATTTATTTTGTTTTTCCAAAAGAGGATAGGTATCAAAAGGAAAACAAAAACGAAGAAATTCGGCTTAGAAATCGCTTTACGGAGCACCAGGAGGCACTGATTTCTTTTCAGCATTCTCTTTATCGTATTCGACGTCTTCTTGCAAACATACCAACATACATGATTTTTGATGACCATGACATCACCGATGATTGGAACCTATCCTTTAGGTGGAAGGAAAATGTTAAAAACTCCGCATTAGGGAGCCATGTTGTAGGCAATGGTTTATCCGCATATTGGGCTTTTCAAGGATGGGGGAATGCCCCACAATCCTTTAATGATAAATTCCTTTGGCGGATGAAAACTTATTTTAAAATGTTAAGCGTTGGAAAAATTACCTATCAAGAAGAATGGAAAAACACCTTATGGAACTTTGACTCTTGGCATTTTGTGGCACCAACAAATCCAAAAGCGATCTTCTTGGACACACGTACACAAAGAGAATACAGCCAGGAGCCAAGACCAGAGAAATTTGGGCAACTTATTGAGGAAACCATCTGGGCTCCAAAGCTGATTAGTCAAGAAGGCTGGGGGCGTGTAACCCACAGTCTGTTTGAAAGTGAATGGAAAAGCGGCAGCCCTTTAATGATTATTTCCGCCACACCCTTATATGGACTGGGCCTTATTGAAACGTTTTTACATGATTATGTCTATCCTTTAAGAGTATTGGGCGTTAATGTGCATACCAAATTTGATTTTGAAGCATGGAAGTATAATGGCAAAGGATTTACTGAATTCCTCGAACAGGTAGCAGCATGGAAACCTAACCGCTGTATTATTTTATCTGGAGATGTTCATTATGCCTCTGCAGTTAAAGCGGCTGTTTCCTTTCAAAATGGTCAAAAACTTACCATTCACCAATTTACCAGTTCTCCACTGAAAAATATGAGTTTCGGAGGTCTGTGGGGTATCTTGATGAAACAAATAATGGCCCTGAATGCTATCAAAAGAAAAAACAACGAAATTCAACGTGTCTGCACTCCCTCTTATAACATTCAAGAAGTCGGAAAAAGTATTGCATCAAATCCATATTTATGGAGGGATATCGTAAGCTATCAAACATTAGAAAATAATTCTATTATGGAAACGAATAACAACCTCGGCCTACTCATGATTAGAAGAATAGCAATAAAAAACTACCTGCTTAATCATCATCACAAATTCATACAACCATGAAAAAATAGTGCTCCACTATATGTGGCAGCACTATTTTTCAATGATTTCTCCTGTTTCCGTAATAAAGAAAACCTTCGCCTGTTCGTTCATTTCAGTTTCATAATACCTGACTTCCATTAATACAGGAAAATCTGCCTCCTGTAAAAATTGACTAAGCTTTTTCATTTTTTGTATTTCATTTTTTTGATTCACTTGTGCCCAATTTGCTTTTATATCGATTGGTATAGAGGTGGAGAGTGTCGAAATGTTTGTTTCTTCATAGGAAGGTATATTCACACCAAAGAGTTCCGCTTTGTCCTTAATTTGGAGTGCTTTAAACATTCCTTCATCCAATTCTGGAAAGAGTTCTTTGATTTGTGCTTTAAGGCTCTTTGCTAACTCACTATCCCACATAACCTTTGGATAATTATCCGAATAGCCAAGAGCAGAGTCCATATCTTCCTCAATGATAAACAAGAGGTTCGAGTGCTGTGTAGGGTAGGCATATCCCTGGTATGTTTCGCTTAAAAAATTGTAATTCAATTTAGTAAGAACAAATTCTGTATGGTATTTATCCTTAATGTAGTTTTTCATATTTTCTTCATGTTGTTGTTTGGTCCAAGGTGTTCCATAAAACACTGTATAAGCGTATACACTAAAAGAAAGGATAAGTCCAGCAAATACCATTAGGATTATTTTCGTTGCCCTTATATCTCCTCACCTCTATAATTTTCAGAATATTATAATTATAATATACTCCATACTAATTTCTTATTCCTTCTAGAAATAATTGGTAGTGGAATAAAAAAAGACGTACATAAAGTACGGCTTGATGAACCTGCTATTTCTTCATTAATTTTTGGATAGTTACGAGAACTTCGTCTAAAACTTCATGGTCTCCTTCTTGTATTCTCTCAATTACACATGTTTTCAGATGTCCTTCTAACAAAATTTTTGCCACACTATTCAGTGCAGATTGTGTTGCGGAAATTTGCGTGATCACATCATCGCAATAGGTGTCCTTTTCAATCATTCCTTTAATTCCGCGAATTTGCCCTTCAATGCGATTGAGCCTTGTAACAAGATTACTTTTCACCTTATCAGAATGATGACTTTTACGGTGACTGCCCTCCGTATTACAGCAAGATTCTTCGATCATTTCTTCCTCAGATTTATGTTCAAAAGACATTCCATCACCTCATTTTTTGTTATTATATCATACCCCCCTATCGTAAAGCGATAGCTCAACCTTGAAAGTAAAAAAGAAACTGACAAGCGTGCGTCAGTTTCTTTTCTTTTTCAAGTTACCCTATTTTTTCAACAGATTCGGCTTCTGGATACTTATATTCATGTTCCCAGAAATCAGCATCTTTAATCCCTAATTTTACCGGATCAAACACGGGATCTTTTCCGTCTTTTAATTGAGCTTCATAGTCCTTTAGAACTTTCATAGCAGGTTTCGTTAAAAGAAGAATGGCAATCAGGTTTAACCAAGCCATTGCTCCAACACCAACATCCCCTAGAGCCCAGGCAAGACCTGCTTCTTTGACGCAGCCGTAGTAGACCATGCCTAAAATAACAAATTTCAGGACATATTCCGTCCATTGATTCTTATTTTTTCTAATATAGGCAAGATTCGTTTCTGCCATATAATAGTAAGCCATAATCGTTGTAAAGGCGAAGAACAACAATGCAATGGCTACAAATGGTGCACCAAATCCTGGTAATACAGACTCAACTGCCGCTTGTGTATATCCAGGACCCGCTTCAACTTCAGTCAGGTTTGTAACAATTGGTTCTTTCCCTTCAGGAGTTACATTATACATTCCTGTCATGAGGATCATAAAGGCTGTTGCCGTACAAACAAACCAAGTATCAATATAAACGGAGAAGGCTTGAACAATCCCTTGTTTAGCAGGATGTGATACTTCCGCAGCTGCTGCTGCATGAGGTCCAGTACCCTGTCCGGCTTCATTGGAGTATATACCACGTTTTACTCCCCAAGAGATAGCGGCACCTAAAATTCCCCCATATGCTGCATTTCCGCCAAATGCACTTGAGAAGATTAAAGAAAGGACTTCTGGTATTTGAGAAAAATTTGCAAATGTAATGATTAGAGCAACAATAATATAACCAACAGCCATAAATGGTACAACAAATTCAGCTGTTCGTGCAATACGTTTTACTCCTCCAAAAATAATTGCAGCTAAAACTAACATTAATACGATACCTGTAATACTTGTATTGATGCCGAAAGCATTATCGATACTGACAGCGATACTATTTGCTTGTACCCCAGGTAAAAGGGCTCCCGTCGCAATAACTGTTACAATCGCAAATAATACGGCATACCATTTAAGCTTCAGCCCTTTTTCTATGTAGTAAGCTGGACCGCCTCGAAATTGTCCGTCTTGTTTTGACTTATATACCTGACCAAGTGTGGATTCTATGAAGGCTGAACCAGCACCTAAAAACGCGATTAACCACATCCAAAAAACGGCCCCTGGCCCCCCAAATGCAATCGCAGTGGCAACACCTGCAATATTTCCTGTACCAACCCTGCCGGACAATGCAAGGTTTAACGCCTGAAAGGATGAAATTCCAGCTTCGGATTTTTGACCTTTAAACGTTAGCCTAAAAATATCCTTCATATGCCTGATTTGAAGAAACCGAGTTGATAACGTGTAAAATAAACCTACCCCTAAACATAAATAAATAAGTGCCTGGCTCCAAATAATTCCATTCAACCAATTTACAAATCCTTCCAAGTAAATCCCCCTTTTCATCTTTGTTGTTTTCTATTATATAACAGCTCGTTTATAAAATGAAAGAATTTTTTGAATAATCCGTTAGGTTTTCTTACATAAAATAGTAAAAGCCTATTACCAAATGAAGTAATAGGCACTTTTTCTTATTTAATTCCCAGTTTTTCTTCCATAAAAGATTCTAAGAATTTAAGTTTGTTGTTTCCGACTCCAAATGGCACAAGGAGCTCATTAGCTTCATCATCTTTCTTCATTTTATCCATTTCTCTATGCAGCTTCTCCATTTTCCGGTCCAAAAGCCCCGCCATTTCTGCAGTGGATTTTAATTCATCCAGCATTTTTTTAGGAATTTCCTTATTATATTTATAATAGATTTTATGCTCTAAGCTTGCCCAGAAATCCATCGCAATGGTGCGGATTTGAATCTCAACCATAATTTGTTCCTCACGGTCGGACATAAAGATTGGAATCTCCACAATCATATGCAGACTTTGGTACCCATTCGGTTTTGGGTTTTTTATATAATCCTTATATTCTATAATACGGACGTCTTTTTGATTCGCAATCATCCTGCTTATCTCATAAATATCCGAAATGAATGAGCAGGTAATCCTTATTCCAGCTATATCTTTAATATTTGTTTTAATACTTTCTAGATTAAATTCACAATCTTTTCTTTGTACTTTTTTAAAAATACTCTCAGGTGATTTTAACCGTGATTTTACATGTTCTATTGGGTTGTAATCATGAATATAATTGAATTCATCTTTTAGTATATTGATCTTTGTCGTCATTTCATCGAGGGCAAATTTATAAGCCATCATAAAACGAGTCAGTTCAATTTTAATTGTTTTTAAATAATTCAAATCAAGGGTCTTTTCCATTCCCAGTGTTTACATCCTTTCAAAAATCATTACTCTACTTCGTCTGCTTCAGTTTCGTTTTCAGTTTCATTTAATTGTAACTTTTTGATCTCTTCTGGTGGAAAAATGATTCGGCAAATTACTTTTGCTACTTCACGATAATCGGTCACGTTCCCACATTGGTTCATTTTATCAGGTGCATGCTCGGCCAAAGTCATCAGCGACCATGTAACTGTATTTAAATCTAAATCTTTCCAAGTTAGACCCTTCTCATATGCCTTTGTTAATCCTAAAAGAATTCTAGTAAATATCTTCCGTTTTGCCGCTGCTAACACCACAGCAAATTCAGTGTCCTTTGCCAATAATTCAGGAAGCAATCGCTGCATTCCCATTTCCTTAATCCGTTTATCATGTGCCTCTAACAGGGACGCCAGCATGCTTTCCGGATCTGAGTCACTCCATTTTGGTTCAGGCGGCATTAACATCTCGATTTGATTCTCTAACAGAGACATTAATAGCTGTCGTTTATCCGAAAAGTACCGATAAAAAGTCCCAGTCGCTACCCCTGCATGTGCTGCGATTTCCTTTGCCGTGGTATGCTCATACCCTTTTGTGATAAATAATTCTTGACCACTTTTTAGCAACAAATCTCGTTTAAGCTGGGCACGTTCCTGCTTCGGAATTAATGGAAACTCACCCACCAGCTGGTCTTCTCGGTCTGACATTTTTCTCACCTCATTGCTATTATAACACAAAACACAAATATTGAACCCTAGTTCATGTTTCCATTGACAGAATCTCTTAATCATGTAATACTTGAACTATAGTTCATGTTATTTCAATGGATGTTCACACCCCTTGGCATTGATTGTAGATAACATGAACAAATTATTTATTTTTGGTTTTTTTGAGACTTTTTACTCGCTTTTTTTGTTTTTATTCATATATAATATTTTATAATTAACTTTGGAAGGTGTTGATTAATATGGCAAACCAATCTGATAAAAAAGATATCTCAATCAACTCAAGCGTTTCACTAAAGGGAATTGTAAAAGCCATTTTCAACGATACCGTACACGTACAAATTGGCGGCAAGATTATTACTTTGCCTAAAGCCGATTTCCTGTTAGATAAATCTATGAATTAAAAAAGAAATCATTTAGAAAGCCCATTGCAGCAGATGCAATGGGCTTTCTTTTCGGTTGGATGTGTTAAAGTTTATGGTTGATTTTAATAATTTTTAGAAAATAGACGGAGTAATTCCGCTCAATTAATAATTCCCACTAAAAAAAGCTCAAATAAACGGAGAGATTCCGCCTATTGGCTTGGAATTTTCAAAAATAAGAGGTTTTGCTTTACATAACCGGAAACCGTCCGCTAGCTATCCCCAAACAGGCTCCATTGTGCATTTTCCCGGAAAGTCTCCGCCTATTTTACTTAGGCTGGCTTCTGGAGCGCAAATCAACAGCATTATATAACACAGTCTTTCGGTTAAATAACATTACAAGCTCTTAATGGAAGGATATGGCTCCTATTTTAAGGATGTAAGAGTTATATCCGCGACTTTCTACGTCACCCTCATTGACGCCGAGATATGCCGTTTTTTCGACTTTGTAACGAAAAATCTTCAGTGCTATCATTATTATTGTATTAACAAAAAAGCCGTAATGAACGGTAAAAACCGGAGGGATTCATTATCCATTATTTGAAAATGAAGTACACAAATGAAATGGAAAAAGGTTTGTTAAGTGCACATGGAGTATGTTATGAAGTCTACAAACGTAAATTAAATGTGAGAATGGAAGTTGAAAAACGACGTGAGCTGGACCATCTAATATGTAAACGGCTTAGCGCAGATTTTGACGGAAGATTACACTCTTAAATAGATAGAAGGAGCCTCCATAATGGACGCTCCTTAAATTTTCACCGTAATAGGCTGATCGTTTTATAATTTGGTCTTGTGATCATACGCATTAGATAGGCAGACTCATCAGCGTTTTCTTTTCTCTTTCCGTTTAAAAATTTAATAATGGTCTTTGAATCTCTAATTCCAATTCCATGTCCATAGAATTTATCATTTCCCAAAAAAATTACATTTTCTGCCCGCCACCACGGCTGCTTTGGGTCAAAATCTGGGTTCTTAAAATGTAAAACATCTCCAATAAGAAAATCCTCTCCATCTTTTTGATAAATAGGAAGATCTTCATCAAACTGCCAATCCATTAAGTATAGTCGGCTAAAATACGTATTAAAAGCCCTCGGTCCAATCGAATATAGGGCAGCAATGTACAAAACAATGGCAATCGCGGTAGAACATTCAAAGGCATAGAGCTCCCCATTTTTCACTATATCTTCAATTCCTTCGGAAGGATCGATTCCCTCCCGTAAAAGAAACCCTCCGTTTGGCAAGCGATACCAGTATTTTCTGTTCGGAAAAGAATAAGTGAAGGTCGTAAACTTTGCCCCGCTTTTGTTTAATGCATTTGCTGCTTTTACTGTATTCACTCTAAAAAGCAACTCAAATTTCAGCTGTTGAATAGATTCATAATAATAGATCACAGGGTACCTCGCCAATTCATTTACCATTACCTTTTGCTCGCTGCTAGCAATTTCATTACTAAGCTCCTCAGGCTTGAGTATCCGACCATTTAAACTAATCATTTGATACCTCCTCTTTTACACCATATGACTCTATTTCTGGATACATGCAGGAGGCCAATTAGAAAAAGCCAAATCCATACTTAGGACCTGACTCGGGTAATGAAGTTTATTTATTTCTGAAAAAATGAACAATCAATCCGCCCACAATCGAGCCAATGGCGGTAATTCCAAAGATGATAAAATAAAGACGCTCCGCTAAATCGGCCATTCCCTCACCAGGAAAAAACTCTGCCTTTCCATAAAAAGCAATGGCAGCTAGAAATAAAACAAATGATGGCGCCCAAACAATCCAGCTTGGTTTAATCTTTATTAATAAAAACGGAATGACCAACCCGATAAGAAAAAACACAAAGAACAGCATAACCTCAACCCTTCCAGCACCTTTTATTCATTAGACGAATAAATTGCAGCTTTCGTTCCGAATCAGAGTTTACAGGCCAAGCCCATTTTTTCTCCGTAAATACTATAGAAAGAAAACGATAACCTATCTTGCTTTATACCAAAAAGAAACCCCTCTTGCCTTATAGACAAGAGGGGAAGATTTAAGCAATTGATTCGTGTTTCATCAATTTCACAATTTCTAATAATTTAATGTGGTAACCGTCAATTTCAACAACCTTAAATTCATAATCACCATATTCAATTTTATCACCTTCGACTACATCCATTTTTTCGGAAAGAATCCATCCACCAATGGTATCCATTTCCTCATCATGAATATCAAGACCAAATAAATCGTTTACTTCATCAATTAGAACTTTCCCATCCACAACTGTTTTATGCTCACTGATTTTATTAATTTCCGGTACTTCGTCTTCGTCAAATTCATCACGAATTTCCCCGACAATCTCTTCCAGAATATCCTCAACCGTAACTAAACCAGCTGTACCGCCATATTCATCCATTAAAATTGCCATATGAACGCGATCTTTCTGCATTTTAACTAACAAATCATGAATGGCAATTGATTCGATAACCTGAATCACCGGACGTGTATATTCTTCAATTGAAGTATCGAGGTTTTTACCGCTAATATAATCAGTCAATACTTCCTTCATATTCAACATACCGACTATGTTATCTTTTTCACCATCAATAACCGGATATCTTGTATAATTTTCTGCTTTCACAATTTCCAAACATTCTTCTAATGTTTGTGATTTGTCAAAAGCGACGATTTCCGTACGCGGCACCATAATTTCTTTTGCGATACGATCGTCAAACTCAAAGATATTATTTACATATTTGTATTCAGACTGATTGATTTCACCGCTTTTGTAGCTTTCAGAGATAATTAATTGAAGTTCTTCTTCTGAGTGCGCGTCTTCATATTCTGAAGCAGGCTTCAAACCAAAGAGTCCAACAATGATACGCGCAGAACCATTTAACGTTTTAATAAATGGATACATTATTTTATAAAAAATGATCATTGGTTTTGCAAAAAATAATGTAACTGCCTCTGCTTTATTAATCGCAATCGTTTTGGGTGCAAGTTCACCAACTACAACGTGCAAAAAGGTTACGGACGCAAAAGCAATAACAAAAGATAAGATTCCTGCTGCTGATTCAGGTATGTTTAAATGTGTAAACAATGGATGTAGTAAATGTTCAACGGTTGGTTCACCCAGCCAACCTAATCCTAAAGCCGTAACAGTAATACCTAATTGACAAGCAGATAAATATTCATCTAAATTTGAAACAATTTTCTTAGCCGCAATTGCTTTTTTATCGCCTTCTCCTACGAGCTGATCAATTCGTGTACTACGGATTT
Organism: Neobacillus niacini NBRC 15566; assembly: GCF_001591505.1. Taxonomy (GTDB): domain Bacteria; phylum Bacillota; class Bacilli; order Bacillales; family Cytobacillaceae; genus Neobacillus; species Neobacillus niacini. The sequence goes on along the minus strand of NZ_BCVA01000006.1, from coordinate 22,979 downwards.
TTACGATGGCAAATTCGAAAGACACGAAGAATGCCGTAAAGCCAATTAAAATAGCAATCACAATCAAGTTAATAATGGTCAATGGTCTCCTTACTCAAAGAATGAGTAAGGAATACACCTCCTGGTTTTTGTAAATGTAAGTTAACTTAGTAATAATAATAAGGTTTGAGCTAAAGGTACACCTTGAGAAGATAATTTATTTCTAACCATTTCTTTCTGTCCGCTGTTTAGTTTGTCAAGAATTGGTTCGATTGCTTCAATTTCTTCCTTTAGGTGACGCATTAGGATCCCAATCTGTTCAAAATGCTTTTCTACCTTTTGCTTATCCACACAGTTTTCCATCTTAATTAATTCAATTGAAGATTTTATCTCCTCAAGTGGCATATTAAGATTTTTATAGTGTTCAATTAAATGCATGATTTGAATACAGTCTTCTCCGTACAATCGATAATTAGAGTCCGTCCGAATAGGGTTAAGTAAGCCTATTTGGGTGTAATAATCGATTGTTCTTTTAGAGATATTCATTAATTTCGCTATTTCACCAATACGATACAACTTCCCAACCTACTCACCCCTTTCTATTATTATATAATACTACCATAACCAAAACTGTACAGTCAACGTAGTAGTTTTTACTATAAAATTTGGCCTGTTGATTTCCACTCCACTAAGGAAAGCTTCTTTGAATAATCACCGCAGTGACATGCGTTCTTTGCCTGACACGAGGCACTTCGCGCACCTTAGGGCGTGCCGTGGATCCTCCTCGGCGCTAAAGCGCCTGTGGGGTCTCCCCAGCCCCGTACTCCCGCAGGACATTGAATTCCTCCTCGAATCCGCCCACGCACGAAGAAAATGCGATAGCATTTTCGAGGAGTCTTCGTGCCTTCCGTTCCAATCAACAGGGTGCAATATCAGCAGTTAAATGAACAAACCCTAAAAATTTAAAAAACCGTTCCTATAAAATAAGAACGGTTTTCCTTATTAATTAAATCCCTTGATTAAATATATCCGTTAGAACTGGGACGATTTGTTTCTTACGGGAAACTACGCCCTTAAGAACGGCTGTATTATTCTCTAAAGTAACATTGTATGCTTTTTCAACTGCATTGGTTTTACTGCCTAATGCTAAACCAACAGAGTCATTTGTTAAAATATCTGTTACCACAAATAAGAATAAGTCTAGATTTTTTTCTTCAATATTTTTATTGATCGCAGCTTCTAATTCTGCTTGGCGTGCAAGCACTTCTGCCGTATCAACTGCATTAACTTGTGCGATTTCTACTTTACTTGAACCCATTTCGAATTCTTTAGCGTCCAGTGTGATTAATTGTTCAATCGTTTTATCGCTTAAATCTGCACCTGCTTTGAGCATTTCTAAGCCGTAGCTTTGTGCGTCAACACCTGCAATTTCAGCTAATTCTTTCGCAGCCGCAACATCTTCAGCTGTGCAAGTTGGAGATTTAAACAGCAATGAATCTGAAATAATCGCTGATAGCATAAGACCGGCAATTTCCTTTTTGATTTCCTTGCCATTTTCTTTGTACATTTTATTTAAGATGGTTGCTGTACAGCCTACTGGCTCACAACGATAGTACAAAGGATCACTTGTTTCGAAGTTAGCGATACGATGGTGGTCGATTACTTCTAAAACACGAACATCAGCGATATCATTAGCACTTTGCTGGCGTTCATTGTGATCAACTAAAATAACTGAATTTACTTCAGAAGCTACATTTTCCACTAAGCGTGGTACTTCTGCTTTGAACGTTTCCAGAGCAAATTGAGTTTCACCATTCACGCTTCCTAAGCGAACTGGTTCTACATCCATCCCAAGTTGTTTTTTCAAATCTGCATAGGCAATTGCAGAACAAATCGTATCTGTGTCAGGGTTTTTGTGGCCGAAAATAAGTACTTTTTCCATTTTTTTGACTCCTAATCGTATTAATATATGTAGACAAGCTCCATTACTGAGTTTGACCCTAACGAAAATTATATCCCATTCTTACCCAGTATTCAAAAAAAAAAATTAAAACCCAGCCGACGAATGAACATGTTCCTGGCTGGGTCACTATATTTATTTTACTCCAAGAGGGACAACCCTTTGTCCTATCGCTGCAATTAATTCTTTTGGCATTGGGAAGCTAAGTGCTGCCGGGTCTTTCATCACCGCTGGCAGCGTTTGTGCGAGATTTTCTTCAGAAATATTGTATTGTTTGAAATCGGAAGGGAGTCCAACCTTGTGCTGAAGCAAACGTATCTTTTCCACAACCTTTACTAATGCTGCTTCTGCAGTTTCCCCTTTGACCTCAACGTCCAATGCAGAAGCAAGCTCGTTTACCTTTGGCAGGTATAATGCAGGAATCATCTCCATTACAATAGGCAGGAAGACGGCATTTGCCAATCCATGTGGAATGCGGAATAATGCACCGTAGGCGTGTGCCAGGTTGTGTACCGGTATAGCATTTAAGGCAAAGCTAAAGGCAGTTATCCCCATTAAACTGGCTTGCAATAAATCCATTCGAGCACCTAAATTCGTCCCATCCGCTACAGCGACTGGAAGATTTTTTTCAATTAACCGAATTGCATGAAGGGCATGAGCGTCTGTAAGCGCTGTTGCGGTTGGCGAAGCAAGGGCTTCGATTGCGTGTGTTAAAGCGTCAAAACCGGTAAAAGCCGTGATGAATGGAGGAAGTCCGACGGTTAAATCAGGATCAAGAATTGCCATATCGGCATTAATGAATGGATTAATGATATTAGTCTTCATTTGAATCTCTTCATTGAAAATAACCGCTATCGGTGAAACCTCTGACCCTGTACCCGCAGTTGTTGGTATCGCAATATGCGGAATCGGAATATAGTTTGCCTTAGGGAATTGTTCATATAGCAGTCCGCCTGGTATGGCATCCTTTATATCGGATAATCCTTTATGAAGTGCATATTTTACCCCTTTTACGGTATCAAGAACACTGCCCCCGCCAACTGCCAGCAGGGCGTCTCCGCCTACTTCTTTTACATAACGGACAGCATCATTAATACAGCGGCTTTCTGCATCCTGAGAGATGTCTAGAAACTGGCCAACTAACTGTGGCCCGCTTCCATGACCAGTTAACTGAAATATTTCTGCAACCTTTTGGACGACACCTGCTGCCTCAAGCCCTCTGTCACTTAAAAGGACAACTCTTTTTGCACCTAGTCCTGCAAACAAGCTCGGTACCATAGCCCTAGAATTTGAACCGCTGTAAATACCCGTGCGAAGCATAAACTGTGATAAGGATGTTTTCATATTCTTCACCTCTTCATTAGTTTTGGCCAAACAGAATGCCATACCAGTTGCGTCTTTCAAGCTCCGGAGACATGGAAGTGTGTACATGCTTTGTTTGTGTATAGGCGTCTAGTGATTGCTGTCCCATTTCTCTGCCAATCCCGCTTTGTTTATAACCGCCAAATGGAGCATCGCTTCTAAGCATATGCCAGTCATTTATCCAAACCACACCTGCCTGCAGTTTTCTTGCCACTTCATAGGCTTTATTGACATCACGTGTCCAAACACCTGCAGCTAAACCATAAATGGTATCGTTGGCCATCTTAACGGCTTCTTCTAACTCAGAATAGCGAATCACACATAACACTGGTCCGAATATTTCTTCCTGTGCAATCTTCATATCATTGGTCACATTGGTAAAAATGGTTGGCTCTACAAAATATCCATCTTCACAGCCTGGAACCTTAACTTCCTTCCCACCACAAACAAGAGTGGCTCCTTCTTGTTTACCAGCTTCAATGTAAGAAAGGATAGTCTCCTTTTGTTTTTTAGAAATAACCGGACCTACATCTGTCATTGGGTCCAGAGGATTGCCCAGCTTCAACTTGCTAGTTAACCCTGCTAGACCTGCAACAACTTGATCGTACAAGGAATCTGGTACAAACAGGCGGGTTCCACTCTCACAAAGCTGACCAGAATGTAAGAATACTCCAAACAAACTGCCTGGGAGAGCGATGCTTAAATCCGCATCCTCTAAAAGTATGTTTGGTGACTTCCCGCCTAGCTCCAAGGTTGTCTTTTTAATGGTTTCGGAAGCCAATCCCATAATTCTTCTTCCTACTTCTGTTGAACCAGTAAAGGCAACCTTGTCTACCTTCGGATGACGAACCAGCGCTTCACCAATTTCAGCCCCAGGACCAGTAACCACGTTAATAACACCTGGCGGCACAACATTAGAGATTATTTCAGCCAGCTTAAGAGTGGATAACGGGGTATAGCTTGCTGGCTTAATCACAACTGTATTCCCCATTGCTAACGCAGGAGCAATTTTCCAGGTTGCAATAACCATCGGTAAATTCCAAGGTGTTATCGCTGCGCAAACTCCAATTGGTTCCCTCCAGACAAAGTTATGTGCGGGTCCTGGAAATGGCGGCACCGGCAAGGTTTCGGAGAACGGATATTCTAACGTAAAATTTGCAAGTGTTTGGAACAAATCCACCATTTGTAAAATATCACTATTGCCAATTCGGCGTACTGTACCGCCAGAACTAATTGCTTCTAAGTACGCCAGTTCCTCCGCATGCGCCGCAATTTGATAGGAAATCGCATAGAGTACTTTGGCTCTGTCTTTCGGATTCATACTTTTCCATTCGGTGTTGTCAAACGCATCTCTTGCAGCCTGAACTGCACGATCTACATCTGCTGAGGTACCTTTTGCCACTTTTGCTACAAGCTCACCAGTGGCTGGGTTAAAGACATCAAAAGTTTCTTGATTACTTGCAGGTTCCCACTTTCCATTTATAAACAGCGGGAATTGTTGAACTTCGACTTTTACTGTCATTTTCGTTCCTCCTTTTTAATAAAGGCTAATTTTGTGTAGATTGTTGTTAAAATCTTAAAGGCGATTTTAACTTATAAAACACCTAGTTCGCTATCTGAGAATCTATAAATCTCTTCGATTTTTTTGCCTTTTGCACGTGCGAGGATATCCATTCTTACTGACAGTTGTCTAAGCGTAAACTCCATCACCAATGCGGGATCTCCGCCAAATGCACTTACCTCCCTTCCTGCTATACCTTCTTCATTTAACCTTAACGCTAATGGAGTCAGTTCTGTCATTTTTGCTGCTACGTAGTCAAAGAGATGAGGGTGCTCACAAATTAAACGTTGAAGCAGGAATGTGCCATATCCAATATGCCGGGACTCATCCTTTTTCAAATGACCAATGCCCTCTAAGAGACCTGGCATGATACGAGCATTTTCTAACGCTTGATAAAAGGAATAATAGCCCGTTTCAGCTAAGACACCTTCGACAAACATGTTATACACAACGGAGGCTTCGGCTATTGCTGCTGGAGATTGGTCCGTCACGAGACGTTCCATTGTAGTTGGAAGAAGTTCATAGAAGATTTTTTTATACGTATCTGTGTGGAAATGTGATAAATCGCCTTTTTCACCAATTGCATTTAATACTAACCGGAAAAATTCGGTATGCTTGGCTTCTTCATATAAAAATGTGGTTAAAAACATCTCTTCCTCGAGACGCCCTTCTTTTGCAATGGCCATGATTAAGGGGAGCAGATCTAGTGTCACGGCTTCCTCCCCTGCTTGAAACTGTGAAATCAAACGGAGAATATCTTCCTGCTGATCAGTATTAAGTTTTTTCCAGTCATGCGCATCCTGACTAAAATCAATGTCAGCGGGGTTCCAAGTTCCTAACCTTTTTGCTTTTTGATATAAACGGAAAGGGAATGAATCCTCCAATAATCCTCTATTACTTGTCGTTAACATTTTTCTCTCTGTCATATAGGCCTCCTAGTACTTCATCTCTATTTCTGTAACTGTTTTCCGCAAATGGGTTTTTAAAATTTTTCCAACACCGTTCCTTGGCAATGTCTCAAAAAAGACAATTCTTCTAGGAGTTTTGTTTTTTGCTAAATGCTCCTGACAATAGCGAATTAATTCTTCTTCTGTTACTGAAGATCCTGGTCTCACCACTACGCAGGCAACCATTTCTTCACCCATCTTTTCATCAGGAACACCAACAACTGCGACTTCGGATACTGTTTCATGCGTATTTAAAATTTCTTCAACATCACGCGGATAAACATTAAAGCCGCCGCGAATAATCAAGTCCTTTTTTCGGTCAACAATATAGACATACCCTTCATCATCCATTCGTGCCATATCACCCGTATGTAACCAGGAATCAATCAGGACTCGTCTTGATTCTTCAACATTTTGATAATAGCCTGGTGTTACGTTTTCGCCGCACACACAAAGCTCCCCAACCTCTCCACAAGGTACCTCGTCACCATTGTCAGCAACAATTTTCACCTCTACTCCCGGAATCGGGATTCCTACAGAGCCAGGTTTAATTTCAATTCCATCTTTATGAGCTGTCACAATAGGAGCAGCCTCCGATAAACCGTAGCCTTCGTACACCTTAGCACCAAACTTTTTTTCAAAAGCATGCAGCAAGGCGACAGGAAGCGGAGCAGAACCGGAGCTTACTGACTCAAGGCTGGAGGTGTTAAATTGATCAGCATAAGGATTGGATACTAATGCATGAATCATCGCTGGTACGGCCGAAAAGGTTTTTACCTTATATTTATCAATCGCTTTCAAAACTTCTCTTGTGTCAAAGGTGGAAAAAATGACAATCGAGCTGCCTACGGATAAGCAAATATTAGAAATGGTCAGCCCATAAACATGTGCAAGCGGCAGAACGCCAATCGTTGTTCCTCGTTCAAGGTCATTATGCTTTATTGAATTTTGAGCGTTACTCGTTAAATTTTTATGAGTTAATTGAACACCTTTCGGATTACCTGTAGTACCAGACGTGTAAAGAATAACAGCGGTGTCATCATCCTTCCTCGTACTGCCAGAAGCAAAAGAACCCTCACCTTTTACTTCATAAAAGTTTAACCTTTTTTCACTTGAGGGCTGATCCACAACAATCACTAATGGTTGAGAAGGTAACCCCTCAAGTGATTTTTCAACATTTACTAGAACAAGTGAGGAGGTAATCACTGCTGTTGCTCCAGAGTTAAGTGCAATATAATACAATTCTTTTGGATGGAGGGTGAACATAACAGGTACGATAATAGCACCCGCTCTTGTAATCCCCTGATAAGCAAAGATGACTTCTGGACAGTTTGGCATACAAACAATGACTTTATCACCCTCAGCAATACCATGGTGACGGAGCCCGTTTGCCAACTGGTCAGCAAACATCTTACATTCAATGTTGGAATATTGCTTTTCATTAAAATGTAAAAAAGGATACTCGCCAAAATGACTTATGTTTGTTTCAAGCAAATCACTTAGCCTCACTTCACCAACCAACTCCTTTTAAGGAACTATTAGAAAAGCTGTTCTAAAATTTAGAGTATCTACGTCATTTTTGTAAACGCTATCATTTCCTCGCATTATCACCCCCTCTATTAAGCTATTATTTACATTGCATGTGCGCCACCGTCCACGACCACAATGTCCCCTGTGATAAAATCAGAGGCAGGTGCTGCTAGGAATAGTGCAACTCCCTTTAAATCTGTATCTGAACCAAACTTATGCAATGGAGTGCCTTCGAGAATTCCTTCACTGACTTTGTCTAGCAATCCTTTTGTCATTTTTGTAGGGAAAAAACCTGGAGCTATTGCATTTACATAGATTCCGTGCGGGCCCCATTTAACTGCTAAATCCTTTGTAAACGTAATGACTGCTCCTTTAGAAGTGTTGTAGCCAATCGCATTCATATAGTTAGGATTACTTCCCTTAAGCCCTGCTACAGAGGCAATATTTATGATTTTTCCTGATTTCTGCTCAAGCATTACTTTTCCCACAGTCTGTGACATAAGGAATGTTCCCGTAACATTGACGTCAATTACTTTCTTCCAAGCCTCGAGAGGCATCTCTTCCGCTAAGGCCCCCCAAGTCGCACCACTATTGTTTACCAGGATATCGATTCTTCCAAACCTTTCTATTGTAAGGTCAACTACATTTTGTACATCCTCTGGATAGGTTACATCGCATTTTATAGCAAGACTCTCCACGCCGATTTTCTTTAACCCTTCACTTACCTCCTGACAAGCCTCAATTTTCCTAGAACATACCACTACATTGGCACCGGCTTCCGCAAACCCTTCAGCAATTTGCTGGCCAAGTCCCCGTCCACCGCCTGTAACAATTGCGACCTTTCCTGTCAAATCAAATAACTCTTTCACATGCATCGCATATTCCTCCCATGGCTATATTTACTCTCTCGCTATCAAAACACTTTACATACTAACTAGTTGGTATGTAACAATAGAAACTTCTAATAAACCCAGCCAATAGAACAGAGTTCTCTTTTGGCCAGGTTATCAAAAAGTTAGTATTGGCTAAACAAAACTTCCCCTTTTAATACTTCCCTTCCATTTTGGTTTACAGCCTGAACCTGAAAGCGCAGTTTATTGTCAAGTGCTTCCTTTAAGGATGCTTTAAGGGTAATGACATCATTTAAAAAGACCATCCCTTTAAATCGAATAGAGTAATCCTGGACATATCCCTCTTCAAAATACGGCGTAAATAGCTTTGCAAGGTTGCCCATAGTCCACATACCATGCGCAATGATCCCTGGCAGTCCGGCTTTCCTCGCTTCCTCATCGATCGTATGAATGGGATTAAAATCGCCGGAGGCACCTGCATATTTTATTAAATCAATTCGTGAGACCGGGTCTAGCTGAACTTCTTTAATGGATTCACCCACCTGTAATTGCGTAAGAGTACTCATTTTGTCAGCACCTTCCTCACTGCTTCCGAAATAACAATAGTAGATGTCGAACTAAATATCATTTGGCCAGTTAAATCTTCACCAAAGCTTTCTAAGACAAGAAAACCCATTTCACCAAAATTCCCTTTTCTCTCAAAGTATTTTTTCACTTCGAAGTAACAAAGAAGTTCCTCGCCAATCACTAGAGGACGCTTATAATGAAAGGTTTGCTCACCGTGAATTAATCCTTTATCTGGCAGATTCAATCCCTCAATCTCCCCATAATCAAACGTTCTTGGAAATGTTGGCGGTGCAATATTGTTTTGGTAGCGTGAATTTTTTCCGGTTTCTTCATCAAAATAAATAGGATGAAAGTCTCCAATGGCCTCTGCAAATTTCTTTACTGCACCTCTTTCCACGACGTTTTTCACTTTCGTGGAACGTTTACCAACTTGTTCACTAAACAATTTATCTTCCCCTCGCTTTTATCATTTAATTTTTGGGTCCGCCTGCTACATAAATAACCTGACCATTTACAAAAGAAGATTTTTCATCGGCAAAGAATGCCACAGCATTGGCAATATCCGCAGGCTTCCCACTTCTTCCAACAGGAATGCTGGCTACACTGTGCTGGATTAATTGCTCAAATGGAACTCCAATCCTATCAGCAGTTTCCTTTGTCATTTCCGTCTCAATAAACCCTGGTGCAACAGAGTTTGCTGTAATACCATATCTCCCCAATTCAATCGCAAGCGTTTTTGTGAAGCCCTGTAATCCTGCTTTTGCGGCAGCATAATTTGCTTGACCGCGATTACCAAGTGCTGAGGTCGAGGATATATTAATAATTCGGCCGTATTTGTTTTCAACCATATATTTTTGCGCGGCACGTGCAGCGTTAAACGATCCTTTTAAGTGAACATCCATGACAGTCTGCCAATCTGAATCTGTCATTTTGAATAATAAGTTATCACGAATTACTCCTGCATTATTAACGAGAATATCAATCGAACCAAATGCCTCGTATGCCTCCTTGACAGCCCCCTCTACTTGCTGTGCATCTACTACATTTGCAACCTTTGAAAATACATCATAACCTTGTTCTCTTAGTTCATTTGTGGTTGCTGCTAAAGCTTCTTCATTTAAGTCAATGAAGGCTACTTTTGCGCCTTCTTCCGCAAAATGTTGAACAATTCCTTTTCCAATCCCACGACTTCCGCCTGTTACAAACGCCACTCTTCCTGTAAATCTTCCTGACATTTCTTTTCCTCCAAACTTAATCTATTAAACTAGCAGTTAGATAACGCTTTCATTTATTTATACGTATTGACCAACTTTAACATGTCCTCTAATTAAATTCCTTGCAATAATCATTCGTTGAATTTCGTCGGTACCGTCATAAATTCTCCAAAGTCTTGCTTCACGGTACCAGCGCTCAATTGGTAATTCTCTCGTATAGCCCATCCCGCCATGAATTTGCAGGACACGGTCGACAACCTTATTCCCCATATTCGAACCATATAGCTTTGCCATTGAAGCTAGATGGCGATTATCTTCTCCGTGATCAAGAGTGAAAGCAGCGTTTAATACCAGCCATTTAGCTGCTTCAATTTCAACTGCAGAGTCAGCAATTTGCCACTGAATGGCTTGTCTTTCTGCAATAGGTTTTCCAAAGGTAATCCGTTCCTTTGAATAATCAATGGCCATCTGCAATAATCTCTCTGCTGCTCCTACAGCTCTGGCACCGACTACCCACCTAGCAAATCCTATCCATTCCAGTCCTAGATTGTAACCTTTGTGTAATTCACCAAGGATATTCTCTTCGGGAACTCGAACATTCTCAAATACAAGGCCGGCTGGTCCCCATTCTCCCATAGTATGTATATACTCAGATTTCCAGCCCATAGCCCGGTCAACAATAAAGCATGTAACACCTTCACGGCCCTGTGTTGATTGATGCAGTTCTTTATCAGTAATCGCTATCGCCATGACAAAATCTGCTTCATTTCCTCCTGTTATAAATGTTTTTTCGCCATTCAACACCCAGTCATTTCCATCCTTGACAGCAGTCATCTTGATATTTCTAGTATCTGACCCTGCACCTGGCTCCGTCATTGCAAAGCAAGACTTTTTCTCGCCATTAATCGTAGGGATTAGATATTTCTTCTTTTGTTCTTCGTTACCATAATAAAGGATATTGTCTGCTGATCCGCCAAAGCTGAAAGGTACAAACGTCTTTGAAACCTCCATCAGGACGATCGCCATCATCATTTGGCCAAGGTTAGCGCCGCCATACTCTTCTGGTGTATTTATTCCCCAAAAGCCAGCTTCTTTTGCTTTTAACTGGAGTTCTTTTAATACTCCTGCAGGAAGGCTTGGCTTTCCTTCTCTTTCATTTCTTAACACTTCATTTTCTAAGGGGATTAACTCTTTTTCTACGAATCTTCTAATTGTCTTTTGGACCATTTTTTGCTCATCTGTCAGACGTAAATGCATACCTTTCACTCCATTCATTTTTTAGAATTTAGTATAATAGCCGCTAATATTATTATGCTGGCAAGACCGGTTACATACCTACCGGTTGGTATGTCTATTTAATTTTATTCTGAACTTTCAGATAAAACAAGTTTTTTATTCAAATATATGATACTTTTTAGATTGGCTGTGTTACATAGACCTGTTGATTTACACTCCAGGCACTTCGCGCACCTTAGGGCATGCCGGGGAGCCTCCTCGGCGCTGAAGTGCCTGTGGGGTCTCCCCTGCCCCGTACTCCCGCAGGACATTGAATTTCTTCCTCGAATTCGCCCACGCACGAAGAAAATGCGATAGCATTTTCGAGAAGTCTTCGCGCCTTCCGTTCCAATCAACAGGGTGCAAAATCAAAATTTTTCTTTAACACAGCCTATAGTTATACAAACCACTAAAAAATCAGCAAGTTCATATTCTTAACTTGCTACCTTCGTTAGAATGTTCCCGGTTCTGAGAAAATTCTCCATCCATTTTCTGTCTTTTGAAAGCTTACATGAACAAATTCATAGGAATTCGTTTCACCAACTGGAACTTTCATGTCAACTTCCATTTCATTTCCTTTATCCTTCTTTTGGACAACTTGTGCTTGTTGATAATTTAGAAGTGATCCTCCATCTGCGTTGAGTTGAATTAGCTTACCAAAAAACTCAAAGATTGTTTTCTTTTTCTGAAATGAATCTATTGCACTAGTTGTAAAAGAACTGGATAAATACTTCACCAATTTTGCGTGTGTATCCAAATCTTTACCTAGATATCGATACTCCTGGTCATTAACCATTACCTTTTCCATTTTACCCTCGGGATATTCTCCACCACTCATGACATACCAGTATTGACTTGCCGCTTCCCTCACCTTTTGAATAATCAACTCATCTTCTAAGCTGCTATATTTACTGATATATTTAGGAGGGTTACTAGTGATAAAATTTACTTTTGGCATCATTTTTTCTGCTTGCATTCTTAAAGTTTGGAAATAACCTTTTGTTGGGACGACGGAATTTAAACTCATCCCCTTATCAATAGCGTGAATAGCCTGTTCGGGAAGATTCGCTTTCAAATGGGCATCTGCTAAATAATACCAATAGTAAGCTGCGTCCGGTACCTCAGCTATTCTTCGCTGATAATAAGTAATCACTCCTTGAAAATAGGATGGATAGTACTCTCTATCAGATATAACAGAGTCACCTTTCCATGTTAATAAATCAATCTTATAGGCATCTGCCATATCACGCTTCCAAACGGCCAGCCTCGTTTTTTCTGCGTCTTCAAATCGAACGGCTTCCATTTCGTTATACGTTAATTCTTTGAGTTTTGTCAGTTTATCCTTCTTCCAATGAAAAATTTCAAGAAGACTTTCTGCCGACCCTTCTGACTGCCACCCCAGAAGCAATTCCTTTTTTTTATCCCCCATCACATCTGCAGCATTGGCCCAATGAATCTTATTGCCAGAACCTTTCGTAATAAATATTTTTTCCCAGCTCTTTGAATTTTTCTTCAAAACAAACGCTCCCACTTGACTATCATGACTCGTGGATTGATAAAAAACGAGTGCCTCGTCTCTTCCATCACCATCAAGATCAACACTAACAACTGGTTCCATTCCAACTGGTCCATCGGGGACTGTAAGTTTTGAACCCTTAGGTAAATTTCTTTGAGCGATTGAAACTAAGTCTTGTCCTTGATTCACTGCCTTTGCTTGTTTAGGAGCCTGAATTAAACTTTCTGGAGCAGGAAATAAATTGCAGCCGTTGAGCAAAACCATTATAAAAACAACCATCACAGCGGCTTTTTGCCTCTTGCCTTTCATACCATCACTCGCCATCATAATATCTATCATAAGGGAAGTCGTATTTCCGCAGTTGTTCCGCTGCCCACCTTACTCGCTAGGGAAAAAAGACCATGATGTGCTAGGATAATCTCCTCAACAATAGCTAGTCCTAATCCGCTTCCGGCTGCTTGTGACTTCCCTTTGAAAAATTTGTCTTTTACAAACTTAAGCTCTGCATCTGGAATTCCAATGCCGGTGTCGTTAATCGTGATTACTGCTTCTTTCTTATCCCTTACCAATTGGACCGTAATTAATCCGCCGCTCGGTGTAAACTTCAACGAGTTATCTAGTAGGTTTATCAGGACCTGTTTTAAACGATTATAGTCTGCAGAAATCTCCTTTACCGACTCGTCAATTTCCACCATAATCTTCAGATTTTGCCTAGCTCCTCTGGGCTCCAATTGCTGGACAACTTGCTTAATTAAAACTGGCAGATAGACCTCTTGAAAGACCAATGGAAGTCTTCCAGATGATAAGCTTGAAAAATCCAATAATTCATTTAACAAGCCGTTTAAGCGATCACTTTCGTTGGAAATAATTTCTAATCCATCCTGAAAAAAAACATCCTCAGACATAGAATGTAAGGTCACCGCCCACCCTTTTATAGAAGTTAACGGTGTCCTGAGTTCATGTGACACGGAAGCAATAAACTCATTCTTCAATTGTTCATTTTTTTCAATTTTCTTGGCCATATAGTTTAACGTATCCGCTAACTTACCAATTTCATCGTCTTTTTCCTTTGGAATGCGGGTCGAGAGCTTGCCAGAAGCCATCTGCTCCGCTGCTATTGTAATCGCACTTACTGGCTTTGTGATGGTATTCGCTAAAAAGAGACTCATTATAGCAGCAGCTAAAATAACAATTCCACCAAAGGATAGGAGTAAGAGTGTATTTTGAAAATGGATCTCGTTAACCTTCTCTAACGAAGTCGTAAAGCGTATGGCTCCTATTACGGTACTCCCGCGTTTTAGGGGCTGTGTTACAATTAATACCCGTTCATCCTCTACTACCGTATCTAAATATCCTGTTGTTCCCATTAAAGCTGATCTGACATCATCATACTTGCTTACATTTTGGTCTGTACCTTGATGTGTATCTGCTAGTATATGCCCATTTTCATCAATTAATTGCACCTGTGCATTAACGAGAAAATTGTATTGATTTAATAGATTTACTGCATCAGGTTTTAAACGATAGTCTATGATTTCCTGTTCATAGAAAGAAGAGAACATCGTTCCCTGATCGCGTAAGGCCTGCTTCATACCATCTACATAATAGAGTCTCAGCGCTAATAGTAACATGGTTTCAAATAAAGCCACGCTAAAGATGATTAACAGCAAATAACTCCACACTACTCTTCTTTTAATCCCTTTTTTCATTCCTGTTTCTCACTCTCATGGAAACAATAGCCAAAACCCCAGATGGTTTTAAGATGAATGGGCTGAGAGGGATCGTCTTCTATCTTCTCCCTTAATCTTCTAATATGGACATCTACCGTTTTCGGGTCGCCAAAATAGTTGACTCCCCAGATTTCATCTAATAGTTCATCTCTTGTAATTGGTTCATTAAACCGAGCAAAGAATAACTTTACTAACTGATATTCTCTTGCTGTTAATTTAACTAGCTTTCCCAATTTATAAAATCGCTGTGTTTTCAGTTCCAATACAAATGGTCCTGTCCTGATTTCGTTTACTGGGGATTTGGGTGCAGCTAGGTTCGTTCTTCGTAAGACAGATCGAATTCTTGCTACTAATTCTAATGGATTAAACGGTTTCACAATATAATCATCTGCACCTAACTCTAATCCCATAATTTTTTCCATATCCTGCCCCCGTGCTGATACAATTACAATCGGTAATTCCGGATGAGTTTCTCTAAGCTTTGTACAAATTTCAAACCCATCCATATCTGGAAGCATTAAATCTAACAATACTAAAGCAGGGGACTGGTCATGAACAAGCTGAATTGCATCTTTCCCGTCCCCCGCTTCTAATACTTCAAAGTTTGACCTTTGCAAATTAAATACAATTAACTTCCGAATAGGTATTTCATCCTCTACCACTAAAATCTTAGCCTCAAACATCCTATTTTCCTCACAATTTACGAATATACAATCTTCTATTATTTTACATCTCCGTTAAAACTTAGAAAAGTGTTTTCTGAGGATATTGTAATAGATTGAGATTATGACGTTAACCAGCCATTTCCTTTCGCAGCGTTTTGTTCATAAACGTTTTTAATTGTTTTATCGCACGGTGCTGTGTAGTTTTCACCTTACTTTCCTTCCAGCCTAACACCTGAGCAGTCTCTAGAATTGAGAGCTCTTGAATATAGCGAAGAATAATCACACTTCTTTGATCGACCGTACATTTTTCTAAGCAGCGGTACATTAGCTTCGTCTCTTCCGATTGGAAAATTATTTCCTCTGGTAATGGTGATTCATCTTTTACCTGTAGGTCAAAGATTTCAACTTTTTTGATCATTCGCTGGTTCAAACCTTTTTGTTTCCGAAAAAAATCAATCGCTACATTACGAGCAATGGCATTCAGCCATGTTTTCTCACTGCTCTCTCCCTTGAAATGCTGGTACGATTTTAAAACACGTATATATACTTCTTGCACAAGGTCTTCCGCCTGCTCACGACTCTGGACCATATAATAAAGAAAATTAAATAAATCACTATGATATTTTTTATATAAATCATTAAAAATGGTTTCCAAAAACATTTCACCGCCTCTAATCTACCTGTAAATCATACATTTTTCTGCCAAAAAAAGGGTTACACATCGGTAACCACTTTTCAACAAGGTTGTTACCAATTTGTAACCTTTTTAATGTTAGTATGTAGATTTCCAGGTTTCAGATATTCCAAATTACCCGATTTTTTAGTAGTATAGATTATGCAACTAATTTTTTTTGAAATATCGTAGGGAACTTTCCTTCCACGAGAGGATAGGAGTATTAAATGAAGAAAACGAAATTAGTCATTCTTTACTTAATTACTAGCTTAATTTGGCTTTACGCAAGTAATTATATCCTGACACATTATATCCCTTTGGCCCTTGTTAATTACTTTGAACGGGGGAAGGAAATTTTCTATATTCTTGTGACAGGTGGAATTTTTTATTTTTTCATTCTAAAAAAAGAAGAACTGGATACCACGAAAGAACAAGAACGGCGTTTATCCACTCTTATCAATTCAATGGTAGATTTTGTAAACTTTAAAGATGGTGAAGGACGCTGGATTCAAGCCAATGACTTTGGACTGCAATTATTTCAGCTTGAGAATGTTGATTACTTAGGAAAAAAAGACTCTGAATTAGCAGAATACACCGAGTTCTATTCAGATGCGCTAAAATACTGTGAAGTATCTGATGAAGAAACATGGGAAAATGGTACCGTTACACGTTGTGAAGAGGTCGTTCCACTGCCTAATGGAACTTCTAAAATATTTGATACGATTAAAGTTCCATTATTTCATGATGATGGGAGCAGAGAAGGTTTAGTTATCATTGGTCGTGATATTACGACACTAAGGCAAACAGAGGAACGTTTAAACAGAACAGAAAAATTATCTGTAGTCGGCGAATTATCAGCTAGTGTTGCTCATGAAATTCGGAATCCCCTTACCTCTTTAAAAGGCTTTGTGCAATTACTTCAAATGGAAGATGATAAACATCAGGATTATTATCAAATCATGCTAGATGAATTAAATCGAATTAATCATATCGTAGGTGAGCTCTTACTTTTAGCGAAACCACAGCATTTAAAATATACAGAAATATCGATCCAAAAAATATTAAAGGATGTCATTTCCTTATTAGCCGTCGAAGCTACCTTATATAATGTTCAGATTGAATCGCATTTTCCAAAAGAGGATATCATTATTGAATGTGAGCCAAATCAGTTGAAACAGTTATTTATTAATTTAATAAAAAATTCAATTGAAGCTTCGAAAAGTGATAGTAAAATATCGATTTATCTTGGTCTAAATGAAGAACACCAAGTAGCCATTACAGTAAAAGATCAAGGCTGCGGTATTTCAAAGGAACTTCTACAAAAGATTGGTGAACCTTTTTATTCATCAAAAGAAAAAGGGACAGGCTTAGGATTAACTGTCAGCTATAAAATTGTTCAATCCCACAAAGGGGCTATTAATTTTGATAGTGAAAAGGGTATCGGAACCACAGTTAACATTACCCTGCCACTGGAACAAGCTTCTTCAGCTGATATCCGTCACTCAAAAGCAACCGTATAAAAAAAGTTCCTTTACAGGTTTGTAAAGGAACTTTTTTTATGCAGATTGTTTACCAGCATTATCTTTATTTGTATGTTTACGTCGAATTTCTATTAAGCGTAATCGAATGATAAAGGCTATTTCTAATAAGATTCTTTTCCAACGTCTTGCTTTTCTCTCTTTTGGTCCATACACATAACGATTCCAAAGGTAATAAACAGACTCCTCGAGAATAATGAAAAGTATATATATTCCTGCAGCCATCCCAATCCAGTACCACATTTTAAGAATCCCCTTTCTCACGTTATACTTATACTTAGCTGTACTTTGTTCTCATCCTCATTATACCTCCTACATCTTCGACAATTCAGAAATTTCAATCACCTTATAATTACAAATTTCAACATAAATAAAGGCTGCGCTAATGAAGACTAATGATTTTAGAACCTGTTGATTGGAGCGGAAGACGCTCGACTCCTGCGGGATGATCGAGCTGAGTGAGACCCCGCAGGTCGGAACGACCGAGGAGGCTCACGGGCTAGCCCGCTGAAAGCGTAGCGCATGGAGCGCAAATCAACAGCCAAGTCTAACACAAAAAAACGCTCGAACTTGCCTTAATGCCAGGCTTCCAAGCGTTTCTTCAAGCTATATTATTAATTAGGTTCTTTATATGTTTTTGCACGTTCACTGTCACTCATACCTTTAGTGGTTGGATCCTGTACGATGCCCATTAATGACAATAAAATAAATACAGCATTAATAAATGTTAAAATGGATTGCTGAATCGCATCTGACAGTTGAAAGTCAGTAATACCTAATGCATTCAATCCTCCTAAAAGCATTTGTGCCACAATCATTAACTGCGCAACAAATGCCATAACCCAGCTTCTATTCTTAAAGCGGACCTTCCAGTTGATCATTCCCCTATCCCCTTTCTATGTTAGAGATGTCCTTTCTACTAACATATGCTTGGACTGAAAATGGTTGTCCGCAAATATCACAGTTTCAACAATTAAACCTCTCTTCTCATGGCTCTCAGTACATCTACCTTTGTTGCCCTTTGTGCAGGACGAAGACCTGAAAGTATCGTGACTCCATAACAGATGACAATACAGATAATTGGCAGACTTAATGGAATATCACTAAAGATGAGTTCAGGAGGTGTTTCTTCCCCAAAAGCCTGCTTAATAATTAAAGGTATAACAATATTGACAGCATAACTAATCCCGTAAGAAACAATTGTCCCAATCAACGCACCAATCAAACCAATATAACTGCTCTCTAACAAAAAGATTTTCTTAATGATACGAGGATTTGCCCCAATCGCTTTCATAATTCCGATATCGGGTGCACGTTCTGTTACCGCCATCGTCATCGTATTATAAATACCAATGGAGGCAATTAGAATCGCTATGGTCCCAATGAAGATGAGTCCTGCCTTGGCAATCGCGAACATCAAATTAACTTCCTTTAATTCATTTACTACGGAATAGGTGGCATAGTCTTTTTCCTTAAGGCTATCCACAATGCCTTGAACTGCTTCCATGTTTTCCGCATATATCTTTACATCATCAAAGGTATTTTTTGAAGCTTCTAAATCTGCTGGCTTTACCTGTTCAGCTGAATCCAATACAATTCCTTTTGGTGTTCCGGTAAACTCTTCGATATCCTTTAATAGTTCCTCCGAAATATAGACACTTCTGTCTTCTGCCCATTCCTTCGTTGGTTTTTTAGAAATCCCTGCAACTTTTACTTCAAATACTTTTTCTATTTGCTTACCTTCTTCTAACTTCCTAACAGTTAAATGGATGGTTTCTCCAATAAGCTTCCCGTTATAACGAAACTCTTCTTTTAATTGACCTTTGTCATCAAACATTTCTTCTGTTTGTTCACCTTGAACAGCTAAGTTAAGCGGAAAATTATAACCGACTACTACTTCAGTCTTATCCTTAGCAAGGCTGCCCTCTGACAATTCAAAACCAGCACTAATTTCAGATGGAAAGTTCGCTACCACTGTTTGCGCACTCTGATGATAATCTCCAATGGAATACTTTCCTTCCTGCTGAAGCATTATTCTTCTTGTTACCGCTTTTACATCAGACATCTCTTCAAATATTTGAACGTCCTTACCATCTAACTGACGATACCCTCCATTCTCACTTGTTTCCTGACCATAGACGTCTATTTGAGTCATGATTCGTCGTTCTGTTATTTCCTTAACCACTGATTTTTGTAATCCGAAGCCAACAGAAGCAAGGACAATTAAGAAGGCGCAGCCCATTGCTGTGGCTAGGATCGTCATATAAACTCTTGTTCTGTTTTTCTTCATATTTTGGCGGACGAAACGGAATTGATCTTTTAGCTTCATATTAGCACCCCCTCTTTTATTCGTCCGTCTTTTAATTCAATCGTTCGGTGACCAATCGCAGCAACCTTTTCGTCATGTGTAATGATTAAGAAGGTTATACCCAAATCGGTGTTTAACTCCTTGATAAACTTCAATAGATCTTCTTCCGTTTCACTGTCAAGACTTCCAGTTGGTTCATCCGCTAGAATGATAGGTGGATTCACTATTAAAGCACGGGCAATACTAACTCTTTGCTGTTGTCCCCCTGATAATTCTCCGGGATAATGATCCTGGTAATCTAGTAAGCCAACCTTTGCAAGCATTTCCTCTGTCTGTTTTTTCCTTGCTGCTTCGCTGATTCCTTTTAAAATTAATGGAAGTTCCACATTTTGAAAGGCTGTCATACTAGGAATCAACTGAAAGCTTTGAAAAATAAAACCAAGGTTTTTAATTCTAAAATCTGCAAATTTTGATTCATTCATTTGCGAAACCTTCTCGCCATTAATCCAAATTTCGCCCTCTTTCGGACGAATAAAACCACTTACCAGATTTAATAAAGTGGATTTACCCGAGCCACTACGGCCTACAATCGTGACAATCTCCCCTTTTTCAACCTCAAAAGAAATATCCTTAAGAATAGGTATAAATGTTTGCTTTCCTTTTTTACCAACCACAAATTCATGACTTAAATGGTTAATCGTAATCATAATATCCTCCTGTGTCCCTACTTCACCTTAATAGACGATGAGTGATTATCAAACCCCTACAGGTTTACGAAATTTTTGTGTATTCATTATAAAAGGCTATGATTGGAGTTTTTTTGCTAAAAAAATTATAATGAATAAAGCAAAAATCCCTTTGAAAGTAAGGAGACAAAATGGAAAAACTACGCCCCTATTGGGAAATGACTGTTCGTTTCTGGAAAAAGAAGCACATTACACAGTTTTTATTATTAATCATATTAATCGTCGTTCTTGTAACCATTGTTTATTTCGGCTGGCTTGCAACTAGAGCGAATGTACAGTCATTAAAGGAAGGTCTAAGCCAACCGACTGTCATTTATGACCGCAATAGCAGTGTTGCGACAAATGTTGCAACCAATCGGACTGGGGGAATTACGATTGAAGAGCTCCCGAAATATGTTCCTGGTGCAGTGGTCGCCATTGAAGATGAACGCTTTTATGAACATAATGGATTTGATATTAAAGGCATTACGAGGGCTTTTTTCAACAATTTATTTGCGGGAGATATTACGGGCGGCGGCAGTACTTTAACACAGCAATTAGCGAAAAACGCCTTACTTTCTCCTGAACAAACCTATAAACGGAAAGCGGAAGAGTTATTTTTGGCAGTGAAGATCGAGAAGGTCTATAAAAAAGATGAAATCTTACAAATGTACTTAAATCAAGTTTATTTTGGCAGTGGTGCATGGGGAATCAGTAATGCGTCAAAAAGATATTTTAATAAAGAGATTACGAATGTTACCATTAGCGAGGCAGCACTGCTCGCTGGGTTATTGCAATCACCGAGTTACCTTGACCCAACAAAAAATTATGACGCGGCAATGAAACGAAGAAATGTCGTTCTTAGCAAGATGAATGAACTTGGGATGATTACGAAGGAACAATACACATCGGCAAAGAAAGAAAAAATTGAAATTAAAAGTGGATCCGGTAGTTTTGTCGAACGTAAATATCCTTATTATGTGGATGCGGTCCTAAACGAAGCAATCTCTAAATATGGATTAACACAGGAAGAGATATTAACGAGGGGTTACCGAATTTATACAGAATTAGACCAAAACCTGCAAACTGGACTCGAAAAGGTAAACAACAATAAATCCCTGTTTCCAAGAGGGTCTGGTAATAGTATTGTTCAAAGTGGATCTGTCTTAATGGACCCGGCTTCGGGAGGTGTACTGGCTCTAGTTGGAGGACGTGGTGAACATGTGTTTAGAGGCTTTAACCGTGCTACCCAATTAAAGGCGCAGCCAGGTTCAACGATGAAACCCCTTGCCGTTTATACACCTGCCCTTGAGGAGGGCTACACTTTTGATTCAGAACTCGTTGATGAGCCTACTTCTTTTGGAGAATACAACCCTGAAAATTTCTCAAAAACATATCAGGGTAAGGTTCAGATGTATAAGGCTTTGGAAGATTCCTTAAATGTGCCAGCAGTGTGGCTCTTAAATGAGATTGGTCTCAAGAAAGGCTTAGACAAGCTCAAAACCTTTGGATTACCAGTTGAAGAGGAAGATAAACACTTGGCAATCGCCCTAGGCGGGATGAGCAAAGGAATCTCTCCACTTCAATTAGCGAATGCATTCTCCGCATTCCCAAATGACGGAAAGCGACAAGACAGCCATCTGATCACAAAAATTGTCGGCCCTACCGGAAATATCATTGCGGAACGTGAACCAGAAACCACTAAAGTAACTTCAAAGGGAAATGCTGATAAGATGACAGCCATGCTTCTGAATGTGGTAGAATCTGGTACTGGGAAAAACGCACATATTCCTAATGTTCAAATCGCGGGAAAAACAGGTTCAACACAACTTCCCTTTAATGATATAAACGGAACGAAAGATCAATGGATGGTCGGTTACACACCTAACTTAGTAGCAGCGATATGGATAGGCTATGACCAAACTGATCGACAGCATTATCTCCCAAGCAGCGGTTCTGGTAATGTTGTCCCCATTTTTAAAGAAATCATGAAATCATCAATCCCTCATATACAAAATGAGACTTTTGATGTCGTTTCGATTAATGACCAATTAGCTGGTAAAACACAGACAAGAGAAGAGATAAAAGAGCAGGCTGAAAAAATCAAAGAGGAATTAAATCAAAATGCCCAAAAGCTCGGTGAAAAGATTCAGGAACAAGCCCCAGTGTGGAAAAAAGGCTTAGAGGATGTTATGTTTTCAATTGGAAAACGCATTGATAACGTCATTCAAAAACTAAAGGAATAGCACGCCCTATCGGCGTGCTCAGATTGTCGAGAAAGATATCTTTCTCGGCAATTTTTATTTTTCTGCCTGCCCAAATGTCTGTTGATTTCCGCTCCACTAAGGAAAGCTTCTTAGGTTAATCATCGCAGGGACAGGCGGTCTTTACCTGGACCGAGGTGATTCGCTTTCCGCGGGCGTGCCGGGGAGCATCCTCAGCGCTTAAGCACCTGCGGTGTCGCTCCAGCACCTCTGCATTAACCCAAAATACTTTTCCATATCAGGCTTGGGTCACCCCAACACCTCTGCATTGACCCAAATTTCTTTTCGTGCCAGGCTTGGGTCACTGCAGCACC
>NZ_BCVA01000005.1 GCF_001591505.1 Neobacillus niacini NBRC 15566 | reverse complement strand
CTTCTCCACTTGACCGAAACATTCACTTTTTTCTTTTTCAGTCAGATGGAACCCTCTGTTGGCTACGATAGATTCCCAGGTTATTCTACGAGTTGGTTTTTAACAGCAAAAAGAGCGGCTTGCGTTCGGTCTGCTAATTCAAGCTTCGACAAGAGGTTTGAAACATGCGTTTTCACCGTTTTTTCTGTAATGAATAGTGAGGAAGCAATTTCTTTATTACTTTTGCCTCTGGCAATTTCCCTCAAGACATCTAATTCTCTTTTTGTTAGCTGTTTAATTGAATTTTTTTCATTACTTTCTTTATTCGATAGGTTAGCAAGCAGATGGGAGGTGGCTTTTGGATGAAGCTGATTTTCGCCATTTATGATTTTATTAATACAATTAATTAATTCATCCGGCTCGATGTCTTTCAATTGGTAGCCTGAGGCACCAGCTTCTAAAGCTGGAATCACATGGTCTTGATCAGAAAAACTTGTCAACATCATGATTTTGATTTCTGGCAGTTCATTTTTTATTATTTGGGTTGCCTGTATTCCGTCCATTTCTGGCATTACAAGATCCATTAAAATAAGGTCAGGTTTCAATGTTCGTGCAAGTTCGACCGCTTCTCTGCCATTTCCCGCTTCGCCAATAATCTCTATATCTTTTTGTGTTTTTAGAAAAAAAGCCAGTCCTCTTCTTACAACATGATGATCATCTGCAATTAATATTCGAATCCCCATTGTTTCTCCCCCCTAGATTGGTATTTTTATTTGAATTTCTGTTCCTTTTCCTAGTTCACTATCTATATAGAACGTCCCGTTTAAAGCCTCTGTTCGTGCCTTCATGTTTTTTAAGCCGAACGACGGCAGTTCAAGCCCCCCATCATAAAAAAAACCGCAGCCCCTATCTTGAATGGTCATTGTTACAGAATCGCTACTCCGATACAAAGATAACGACACATGAGTGGTTTGAGAATGCTTTTTACAATTGCCAAGCGCCTCCTGTCCGATTCTCCATAGTGCTTCCTCCACTTTTTCAGGAAAGCTTGAGATTCCAGTTAATTTTGCTTCAATGGTTAAACCCAGCATTTCCGCATAGCTGCTTAATGCACTTACTATTCCGTTTTCAAGTCCCTGTGGTTTTAGCTGCCAAATTAGTGCTCTCATTTCACCAAGTGCTTCCTGGGCGAGATCCTGGATATAGGAGAAGGTTTCCTTTACTTCTTCGTTTTCTGTCATTTCTCTGCCGGCTCTAGCAGTCAAGCTTAGCGAGAAAAGTAACTGATTAACAGAATCATGCAGATCCCTGGCAAGCCGATTCCGCTCAGAAATGAGTGCTGTCTCCTGCTCTCTTTGAGTTAATTTTATTCTTTTTAGTGCGGTGCCAATTTGAAAGGCTACAGCCTCGAGTAATGCCAGTTCATCTTTCTGAAAGTGAGTCTTATTCGGTGATCCGACATTTAATAAGCCAAATCGCTCGTTCCCCGCTCTCAATGGGACAGTTGCATGATGTGTCAGCCCCCCTGTATCACCTGCTTCTTCAAGAATGACATTCTCTATTCGCTGGCATTCAATAATATTCACTGCCTTGTTCAATTTCCGATTATTGTAGCGGCTTACACACCAGCAATCACCCATACACATTCTTTTGTTTCCGTTCTCTGCTAAGACCTCTGGGAGTGACACTTTGGCTGCCAGCTGATGTGACCCTTTTTCATCAATTAAAAAAATCCAACCGGTTTGAAGTCCCGTCAAGTTTAATAGTTTTTTTAATACCGCTGCTAAAACGGTCTTCGAATCTGTTCCTTCATTCAATAATTCAGCAATTTCTTTTAAGATCCCGATTTCTTCATTTCTGGACATTTATACCTCTCCCAAATTTATATCTATTGTTTAAATCATAGTCTCACCACAATCTTATAGGCAAGCAGAAAGTAACGAAAAAGCTGACGTATCATTTGTCAGCTTTTCCGCCAATCTGTATGAACTCGATTACCTCATTATCAGGACCCTGATAAAAAACAGTTTCCCAGCCATTTTCAAGCTTATAGGGACCTTCAATAGAAAAAATGCCATTTTCATTAAACCGAAAGATAACTTCATTTATGCTATCTACCTGAAAGCATAAGTGAACGGATGAAGGGTTACTAGTTGGCTGCTCTGAACTAGAAATGAGTTCCAGCCGAAAGTCCTTTTCTTTTAGAAAGACAATTTTCTCCCCAGAAAAAAGAAAACTGCTTTCTTCTTGAAGACCAATATATTTCTGATAGAATGCAGCGGATGTCTCTAAATCTTTTACTTCAATCCCAAAATGGTGCATGTGCATAGGAATTCCCCTTTATAGAATTAGATTCATATCCCCAAATTCGTGCCACAAGTAACGCTGGGCAATCGCTTCTTCATAGGCATTCCATAACAAATGTTGCGGTACGAATGCAGTAAGCATATCCAAATGGCTCGCCTTCGGTTCATGGAGACCTGTAATGATGCCATCTACCATTTTCAACCTAAAATTTTTATTGATGTAAAGATTCGTTACACCATTCAAGTCACCAGTAATACCTGCACTTTCTATTGCTCTTACCACCGTTGTCCCAACTGCAATGACCCTGCCGCCAGACGCTTTTGTTTTCCGAATTTTTTCAATGGTATTTTCGGATAAATGATATTCTTCGTAATTATCAGTTGGCGATGTCTCCAACTCGTCATCCAACAGATAGCTAAGCCCCGTATGAAGCTGAATAAAATCCAGTTCGATCCCCTTTCTCTGAAGGTGAAATAGCAGTTCCCAGCTGAAAGCTCTGCCCGCAGAAGGCATTTCGACTGAGCCTGGATGGCTCGCAAATACCGTTTGATAATAATCCAGCCCCCATTTGTTATGAATATATTCATAACGAACCGGTTCTCCGATTGCATATATACAATTAAACAATTCTGTTCCTTTTTTGGAGAAAAGGATCGTTTTGAGCGGGGAATCTTTTTTTATATCCATTACCATCGCTGATAGATCAGATGAAAATTGTAGAATATCACCCAATTGAGCATCATCTGTTACAATTAGTGCGTCCCAAGTCTCTTCATTGCATCTTCTTGCAAGTCTGATTTCAACTTGTTTTTGGATACGTTTTGTGTGTCTGTATAAGCTGGCATTTAAGATTGCAGGCACAGTTCGGCTGTTGTTCATGACAATCAAATCTCCAGGATTGAGATAATCAGCAAGTCGAAAGAAGTTATCATGGCTGACAAAACCTGTTTTTTTATCTAAAACCATCATCCTAACATGGTCTCTTCTAATGCCCCTCCGTTCAGGCGGATGAGAAGCGTTTAACTCAGAAGGTAAATAGAAATCAAATGCAGTTGCTCCCATCATAATCCCTCCCTTGTAAACTCTTGAGCTTCAAACCGTTGTCCTGTTATTCCAGATGACTTATCTGAAGCTAAATATAAAAACACACCGATGACATCGTCTGGTTTTGCTAATGGATAATCAGATTCAGGAACCGCTAATCGGTGCATTTCTGTATCCATTTCTCCCGGATCCACCATATTGACTCGTACATTCGTTGCGCTTAATTCATCTGCCCAGGTTTCAGTTAGTCCCTCAACAGCAAATTTTGAAATACCGTATGCTCCCCAGCCTGCATAACCAACATGCCCTGCTTCTGACGTTACATTAATGATAGATCCCTGATTGCGCTGCAGCATTCCAGGAATAACTCTTCTTGTTACGAGGAATGGCGAAATCGAATTTACTCGTAAGACTTCAGCAAAGTCTTCTTCAGGATAATCGAGTAACAGCGGCATTGGACTTGGACCGAGAATCGAAGCATTGTTTATGAGAATATCAATTTGACCAAACGCCTCTTCTGTCAACGCGACAAATCGTTCTACATCTCTAGTCAATGATACGTCTGCTGTGACAGCAAGTACTTCTGCACCTAATGCCTCTGCTTCTTCCTTAACTGCTGACAACCCTTTCGCTGTTCTCGAACAAATCGCTAACCGTGCTCCTTCTCTCGCAAATGCCAGTGTTAACGCTTTTCCTAAGCCTTTAGACGCACCTGTAATCATAACTACTTTTTTCACTATAATCGCTCCTTTAAGTGTTTAACTTGATGTCTTTAGCTTAAAGGATATTGGAAATACTTCCCTCCGAAAAAAGCTTGAAGTTTATCTACAACTTTAGGATGAGAAAAATAGATGATGTTGAAGTCATGAAGCCTAAGATTCTTTTTCATACGCCCAAAAGGACCTCATGGATGGCTCATGAAGACCAAAATCTAATTGAAATCGTAAAAATGGGCCTCATGAATCGTTCATGAAGCCCAAAATTCTTTTTTATTCACAAAAAAGGACCTCATGGATGGCTCATGAAGACCGGTATCTCATTGAACAGTAAAAGTGGCCTGGGAGCGTTCATTAAGCCTATGATTCTTTTTATACGCCAAAAAGGACCTCATGGATGGCTCATGAAGACCAAAATCTTATTGAAAACGGAAAAATGGGCCTCATGAAGCGTTCATGAAGCCCAAAATTCTTTCGGGTAATCAATATTTGTCCTCATAAACCATATTCCGGTCCAATCTCTAACCGTATTATTCTTGCAGCGAATAGGGTTTAAACGTTTCTAGTACTTCTACATAGCGATCTCTTGTCTTAATGGGAATACCTTGAATCAGTTCTTCTTGCTTTTTACTTTCGAGTTTTTTCACATCTATCTGAAAAAAAGATTGGATGATTCGGGATGGATCTGGACGGCCATTATAAATGGTCAACACACCATCATCCGTAATTCCAAAATAACCATTCGTTTTTAGTAGTGGTGATATGTCATCCACTTGTTTTCTAAACACCATAGTTGATTCATCAATGTCAACTAGCTGCCATTGATCATACTTAGCCCAAAAGTTTTCAATAGACCAGTAAGAATCAAAAACTACTTCCTCACTTATTTCACCATCAAGATAGATTCTTTCCAAAATAATGGTCAATTGCTGAGGTTCCGAATTTTGTTGATCCTGATGGTTTTCCATTTGTTCGGCGAAACCAGTTACTAGTACTCCTGGCACCATTCCGAAAGACATGAAGAGAACAACCGTAACAAAGGCTAAACCAAGCCGATACTGAGCTACCCAATTGAACCTCATGCATAATCACCTCTTATTATTAGAGATCTAACTCTGCTTCAGTACTAGTTTAGCCTTATTTTCCCTTTTTATCCTTTTAAGTAAAAATGAAAAGAGACAAAGCTATTTTCAGCTTTGTCTCTTTAACATTTTAACGTTTACGGCTATTAGGTTCTAAAGGCTGGGAATCATTGTTTCTGTTACCTTCACGTCCAAGTGCACCATCATCAAGGATGACTTGAACAGATCTGCCGCCAGCTAATGGCCGAACGGCGTCCTGGATAGCTCTTTTAGTTTCTTCAGTATTCTTACTGTTTTCTAATTTAACCGAAACCATAACAGAATTCCCATAAACAACGGAGCGGACTTCACGGACGTTTTCAACGTCTGCCACTCTGCTTTTAATTCTTTCTGTTATACGATCTTGTGATTCCGGTTTTGTGGTGGTACCTGTGTTCCCTAATCTTTGATTCATATGACCATGGTAATTCGCGTCACTAGTGCTAAACTTATTGTCTCTTTGGAAAAAGTTATGGTCATGGTTTGCGAGCGGTTTTGTTGGGTTCGGTGGATTTCCATTTTCATCTCTGTTATTAAATTGCTTCCTGCGTTCTTCATTATTCGTTTGGTTTTCAACACCAAGAGTGTGATCCATTAATTCTGTGAATGGACCATCGTTATCCCCAGGCATACCATTAGAGCCATTTTTATGATTTTCATCGGAATAGTAGCCCACCGGCTGTCCCATACTTTTGTTATTATTGTTTCTAGCAGCACTGTCATCATTAGTACAACCTGACAGCCCAACAGCTAGTAAGGCGGACAGAGGAATCATCCACTGTTTCAAATTCAAGCGAAAAACCCCCTCGCTAGTTTCATGAGCATAATTAAATATGCTCATTGTTAGGTTGTGAGCTTTGAGGGGATTTCATGTCTTCCAGAATAGACCATGAAAATTAGTTCGTCATCACTTTTAACTCATCAATAAATTTTTTCCGTGAATAAAACTGACCAATTGTTAATTCCATGACTTGTTTATATTTTTGATGATCTCTATACGAACCTTCACGAATAAGCCTGTTCCAT
The DNA here is from genome assembly GCF_001591505.1 of Neobacillus niacini NBRC 15566. GTDB lineage: Bacteria > Bacillota > Bacilli > Bacillales > Cytobacillaceae > Neobacillus > Neobacillus niacini. Next base: position 222,409 of record NZ_BCVA01000005.1, on the reverse strand, counting down.
TCACGGAAAATATCAGCAGGATAGGCTAATGCGTGTAGAAATGCCTTCTCTTTTAACAGTTCTTCATATTGTGAAAACTGGGCAAGTCTTTCAAATGACCAGTCCAAACTTGGAAGAATTCGATTCGCATATTGTAAATAATCTAAAGAGGCTGGACCAATACTAATTAAATCAAAATCAATTAGATTTAATACCCCATGGGAATCACGCAAGAAATTATGATGTGCCACATCTCCGTGAAGAATGCAAAATGGTTCATTTGAAAAAAGAGACCTGTTTTTTTCCATCCCACTTAGGGACCAGTTTGCCCAACCAATCATTTCCGCCAATATTTTATCATTAATAAAATATTTTAAGGTAGAAATGTTCGATGTGAACGTTTTACCTCTGTCTTTATATTTTTCAATAATGACCCCTTTTGGAATTAGTGTTCGATAACGTGATTCAAACGTTGAAGTTACTTGATGAAACTGCTCTAGAAGTTCAAGTCCCTCCTGTCGATTTTTCTGAGATTGAAATGAAAAAGGTATTTTATTTGGAGTAATGTATTCCATACATCCAAAATAGGCCCCCTCAAAAAAGAGTGGTTCTTTTAATTGGGGATGGACAAAGAGATAGGTTTTTGAAAATCCTTCTTTTCTAAGGGTTGAGGTAAAGGCCTCTTGGAGCCGAAGACGTTTATTTGTGTAAAACCCTTTAAGCATATACGAACTTTTATCGGTTTTTATCCAAATTACACTTTTCCGATAAGGTACCATTTCCACAATATTTTCTTTAAATTGCGAACGTAAATAAGAGAGGAGACGAATGAAATAATCATCGTCTCCTTTTTGATTAAAAGTCATACTCATTGCTTTCGTCATCGTAACGCATTCCATCCATCGGTCCCATTCCATATGGGTTCATAAATGGAGGGTGCGCTACATTAGCTGGTCCTGTATACGGCGCACTGTAAATAGGCGGCGTCGGCGGCACAAAGGGTTGCGCCTGTATAGCTTGTGGTTGTGGTCCACCACAGCCGCAGTCACCACCTGCCCCAACTGGTATGCCTCCCTGAGCAGGAAATTGCTGGTGCATTGCTGGCATATGCCCGCCAGAATATGACATTCCCATATCTGGGGACTCAAAATCTTGTGCTCCCATCACCTGGGGAGAAGGACCCGTTTGCGGGTATCCGAAAGGCATTTGACTATATGGAGCTCCCATTCCTGGCTGGCCGAAACCTGGATTCATCATTGGCGCTCCCATTCCCGGCTGGCCGAAGCCTGTTCCCATTGGACCTCCCATTCCTGGCTGGCCGAAGCCTGGATTCATCATTGGCGCTCCCATTCCCGCCTGGTCGAAACCTGGATTCATCATTGGAGCCCCCATTCCTGGCTGGCCGTAGCCTGGGTTCATCATTGGCGTTCCCATTCCTGGCTGGCCGTAGCCTGGGTTCATCATTGGAGCTCCCATTCCTGGCTGGCTGAAGCCTGCTCCCATTGGACCTCCCATGCCCGGCTGACCGAAACTTGGGTTCATCATTGGAGCTCCCATTCCTTGCATTCCTGTTGATCCTACAGGTACATCAGCTGGACTTTCATCAAAATAAGGCATTTGACCATCTGCTGGCATTTGAGCACCCATTGGCATTTGGCTCATTCCTGGCATTTGACCACCCATTGGCATTTGCCCCATTCCTGGCATTTGACCGCCCATCGGCATTTGGCCCATTCCTCCTGGCATTTGACCACCCATTGGCATTTGATCCATAGCTGGCATTTGACCACTCATTGGCATTTGACCGCCCATTGGCATTTGCCCCATTCCTGGCATTTGACCCCCCATTGGCATTTGGCCCATTCCTCCTGGCATTTGGCTGCCCATTGGCATTTGCCCCATTCCCCCTTGCATTGGGTTTGTCATCGGTAATTGCGGCATGAAAGATGAAGATTCATCATCAAATCCATGTGGCATATATTGCGCACCTGCTACTCCTGGCATTGGCCCAGCTTGATTCGGTAACATATTAGGTCCCTGTGGCATTGCCGCTCCTTGAACTTGAGGATATGGCATAACCGACATTGGCGGACAAGGAGGCGGCGGACACCATTGTGGTGGTGGCGGACAAAACCCTGCTCCAGGCATGATTGGTGTGATAGGTACACAATAATCTTGCGGCATTTGCTGTTGTACAGGCAGCTGGTTTTCCATCGGGGCTTCATGTACAGGCATGACTGAATATTCTTTTATCGGTTCTTTTACCGGTTCTTTTATCGGTTCTTTTACTGGTTGTTTTATTTCAGGAAGTATGTTTGTTGGTTTTGGCGGCAGTTGAGGCTGTTTAACCTCAATATTCGTCATGTTGTTTAGATAATAGTTGTTAATATCGATTTCTGGGATGATTTGCAGAGGCATTTTTGGAGTATATGGTGTTTTAGGTGCTTCTTTTATTGGAGCTTCCTTAATCGGTACTTCTTTTATTGGAACTTCTTTTACTGGTGCTGTCTTGATCGGTACTTCTTTTATTGGTGCTTCTTTTATTGGTGCCTCTTTGATTGGTGCCTCTTTGATTGGAGCTTCTTTTATCGGAACCTCCTTTTTTGGAGCTGGTTTAATCGGCATTTCTTTTGGTTTCTCTTTGGCAATCGGCATTTCCTTTTTGGCGCCTAAGTTGATTGTGGCCCCCGGCTTTGTTCCCATAGGCGCTTCTTTTTTTATATTTCCACCTGTTGTTGGGACTTTTATTTTCATACCGGGCATAATCATATCAGGGTTGCTGAGCTGTGAATTCATCTTTTTCAGCTCTTCAAAATTCACGCCGTACTTCTTGGCGATTTTCCAAAGAGTATCCCCTTTCTGTACGATATGGATCTTCACTCTGATTTCCCTCCTATGCATAAGTCCATATATTCTATGTGATGATAGGCAAAGTGCTAACATTCTTCAGAAAAACTTATGCTTTTTTTCCCAAAAATATGAATCAACCCTTCAAATATAAAAATAGATGCAATTTTTTAAAAATTGCACCTACCCTATCATTATGCGTTTTGTAGCATACGATTTAGCGCTAATTTAGCATTTGCGGCAATCTCCGCGTCCACTTTAATCGTATTATTTGTCTCTTCTAATGTATCCAAACTCCACACTAAATGCGGCAAATCAATACGGTTCATGGTTAAACACGGACACATTGCAGGATTTAAAGAAATAATTTTTTTATCAGGATGACTTTGGATGAGGCGATTAACTAGATTCATTTCCGTTCCGATTGCCCATTCAGAGCCTGGCTCTGCCTTTTCAATGGCATTAATGATATAACTTGTTGAACCAGCCATATCCGATAATTCCACGACTTCACGGCGGCACTCAGGATGAACTATGATTGTCATATTTGGATATTGGCTGCGCGTATCGTGGATATTCTGAACCGTAAAGTTCTCATGTACAGAGCAGTGACCTTTCCAAAGGATGACTTTTATTTTTGAAGAATCGCCTTCGTATTCAAGCTTATTCGTAATTGGATTCCAAACTGCCATTTCATCTAAACCAATACCCAAGTCATACGCAGTATTACGACCTAAATGCTGATCAGGTAAAAATAAAATCCGTTCTTTTTGGGTAAATGCCCACTTAACCATTGTCTCCGCATTTGAAGAGGTCACACTGGCACCGCCATGAGCACCTACAAAAGATTTAATCGCTGCAGTAGAATTCACATATGTTAATGGAAGAATACTGTCACCAAAAATCCCCTGTAGGATTTCCCATGCCTTTTCAGTTTGATCAATGTCTGCCATGTCAGCCATTGAACAGCCTGCACGCATGTCTGGGAGAATAACCTTTTGGTTATCATTTGTAAGAATATCTGCCGTTTCGGCCATAAAATGAACGCCGCAGAAAACAATATATTCTGCTTCGGTATTTTCAGCAGATAGTTGTGCAAGTTTTAAGGAGTCTCCAGTTGCGTCAGCGAACTGGATTACCTCATCTTTTTGATAATGATGACCTGGGATAAAAAGTTTTGAGCCTAGCTTATTTTTCACTTCAATGACTCTAGCCTCTAACTCTTCCTTTGACATTTGTTTGTATTTTTCAGGAATCATTTTATTCTTTTGCATCGCTGCTAAAATACTCACGTTTATTACTCCCCTTCCCTAAAGAGAACTTTTACACTTATATCGAGTGCTTTATATGAATGTGTTAAGAGTCCAAGTGAAATATAGTCAACACCGGTATCACGATAACTAGCTAAATTGGTTAATTGAATCCCGCCTGAAGCCTCCGTTATAAATCCTGAAGGAACTAGTTTAATCAACTCTTTTATCTCGTCTGGAGTACGATTATCAAACATAATCACATCTGCACCGGCGCTGACAGCTTCTCTCACCTGAGCCTCCGTTTCAACTTCAACTTCTACCTTCACCATATGACCTGCTTTTTTGCGAACACTTTCTACTGCATTGGTAATTGAGCCGGCAAATGAAATATGATTATCTTTAATCATAATTCCGTCATATAAACCGAAACGATGATTGAAGCCTCCTCCAGCAGTAACAGCATATTTTTCAAGCATCCTTAAGCCCGGTGTCGTTTTCCGAGTATCACAAATTTTGGTATGGCCACTATCCAATGTGGAAACAGCTTTACGTGTAAGAGTCGCAATCCCACTCATTCTTTGAACCAGGTTTAGGACAACTCTTTCACCTTTTAATAAATCAGCTATTTTTCCAGAGGCTGTTGCAAGCTTCTGGCCGAATTCAATGTTTTGACCGTCCTTCACAAAAAGCTGCGTTTCAATATCAGGATTCAAAAGTTTAAAACCCGTTTTAATAATTTCTTCTCCACAAAAAATTCCGTTGTCTTTTGAGAGAAAGACGATTTCCCCTTCTGTATCGTCTGCAAAAATTAAATCAGTGGTAATATCCTGTTCCCCAATATCTTCGATAAAAAATTGCTCAAGTAGCGAGCGCAGTTTCAATGTATTCATGGTTACTCTCCATTCCCCGGCTAATTTTATGAATAATGGTTTTGTTTAACCAATAATGGTCGTCTTCCATTGGGTAATCACTTCGAAAATGACCTCCACGGCTTTCTGTTCGTTGTAGAGCAGCTTCGGTAATTAAAGTTGCGATAATCAGCATAAAAATCTTTGTTATCTCTTCTACAGAATAAAGATCAAGATTATTTATTTGTTGGGGCTTAAAGGTATCTAACCAAACTTTCTGGTTTTGAAGATTTGCCTCGTTTCTGACGATACCAACCCGTTCCATCATCGTATCCTTTATTTCTTGTACGTCTGGTAATGTTACTTTTTCATGCGGGTGGAATGGACAAGTGATTGCAGTCCAGAGTATATCTTCATAGACATCCTCATTTAGCATGGATGATAACTTTTCTCCCATATATAACCCCTCTAACAAGGAATTACTGGCAAGACGGTTGGCACCATGCAATCCTGTGCATGCAGCTTCACCAATCGCATATAGCCCTTTTATTGAAGTCCGGCCAAATAAATCTGTTTTAATTCCTCCCATTAAAAAATGACTGCCGGGAGCAACGGGAATTCTCCCCTCTGATAACTGAAGACCGTTATCTTCACAAATGGCTGTTATCGACGGGAATCTCTGCTTAAAGTTTTCAATTTTACTAATATCTAAATATACTTTGCAGCCTTTTTTAAGATATTCATAGATTTTCTGCGATACAACATGCCTTGGGCCAAGGTCCTTGAGTGGATGAACACCTTCCATAATCGGATTGCCATCTTCCGTGACAAGAACCGCACCTTCGCCCCGTACAGCTTCAGAAATTAACCCTCTTGTTTCACCATTTAAATATAAAAGTGTAGGGTGGAACTGGATAAATTCCATATCAACGATTTCAGCACCTGCTAAATAGGCCATTGCGATTCCATCACCACTTACTGTATCGGCATTAGAAGTATAGGTGAACAATTGCCCGCAGCCGCCTGTTGCTAGAATCGTATTCTTGCTATAGTAGTTCTTTATTGCACCCTCTGGCATTTTAGCTTTTACACCAATGCAACGTTTCTCTGAATTCATCAATAGCTCATAAGCATATACTTCTTCCTCAATAGTGACATTTTCCTTCAACGTGCTAATAAGGAATTCGACAACGTTTTTGCCCGTTGCGTCTCCGCCGCCATGAACAATTCGCTTTTCACTATGTGCCCCTTCCATTCCAAGCAGCAATTCACCATCTTGATTTTTATCAAAGACAGATCCTTGTTCAGAAATGAACTTAATCAATCTAGGTGCGGCACGAATGATTTGTTCCACCGCCTCTTGATTATTGTGATATCTTCCTGCTTCAAAGGTATCCGCAATATGTTTAGTTGGATGGTCATGCTCACCGATAGCTGCGGCAATACCGCCTTGAGCAAGATAAGAATTGGCTGTTCTTATTTTGTCCTTTGTGAGTATCCTCACATTCAAATCCTTATTTAAAAGCGAGGCTAACTGTAGTGCAGCGATCCCACTTCCTAAAATTAAAACATCATCATTTGTTGTCATCTTGACTCCTCCTGGATTAACAGGTGTCTTGACATCTATATTTACATAGATTTAAACTAATATCAAGATTTTTTTTGGTAATAAAAAAATGAGAGTATGGGAGATTACTAATGATTTATTTTGATTTTGCAGCTACTACTCCGTTAGATTCTGAAGCAGCAGAGGTGTTTGTGCAGGCTTCAACTGAGTATTTTGGAAATTCTAGTTCCCTCCACGATATTGGCGGGCAGTCACTGGACTTGTTAGAGAATTGCCGTGAAGAGCTGGCGAATCTATTAGGAATTAATAAAAAAGGGTTATACTTTACAAGCGGTGGTTCTGAGGGCAATTTTTTAGCGATTGAGGCGCTGTTGTCAGCTCCTAAAAAAGCTGGGAAGCACATCATTGCCGGCATGGCTGAGCATTCATCTATCCATGGTGTTCTCAACCGATTAGAAGGATACAGCATTACGTATTTACCGCTTCCTGCTTCTGGTCTCATTGACGTAAAAGAATTGGAGCGTGCCATTACCTCTGAAACGGTTCTAGTAATCGTGCAGCATGTTAATTCAGAAATAGGTACGATTCAGCCGATTGCAGAAATTGCTCGTATTTGCAGAGAGCATGACATTCATTTTCACAGTGATTTTGTTCAATCCTTTGGAAAAGTCGATTTAAAAAAGATTACTCCGCTTGTGAGCAGCTTCTCCTTCTCTGGACATAAAATATATGGTCCAAAAGGTATTGGCGGGGTGTATGTGGATCCAGCAATTTCTTGGAAAGCCTTTTTTCCGGGAGGATCCCACGAAAGTGGTTTCAGACCAGGTACGGTTAACGTGCCTGCAATCGCTTCTATGACTGCAGCAGCTCAAAAATTAAATGACCAACTTGTACAAAGCCACGATCGATTTTTAGAGCTTCGTACGATTTTGTTGGAATCGCTTGACCCTATCAAGGAATATGTTCATGTTTATCAAGCTGATACAGGCTCACAGTTGCCATCTATTATTGGGTTAAGGGTTTCTGGTATTGAGGGACAATGGATAATGCTTGAATGCAATCGCTATGGGTTCGCGATTTCAACCGGAAGCGCCTGTCAAATTGGCATGCAGGCTCCTGCCAAAGTGACCGTTGCTTTAGGATTAGGTTCACAAGAGGCGAAGGAATTTATCCGTATTTCTTTTGGGAAGACAACCAAGAGGGAAGATGTTGTGAAGCTTGGGGAAACTATTGTCGATATCGTAAAAGAATTTAAACGTTAGAATTATGTTAAAATAGGGTAGAAATACGAGGTGGTAATTATGGGTGAACAAAAAAAGATACTTGGAGATGAAAGGAGAGCTTTCATTCTTCAACTGTTAAAGGACAGCTCGGTGCCGCTTACAGGAAGCGAGTTAGCAACACGCACAAATGTAAGCAGGCAAGTAATTGTTGGAGATATTACACTCCTTAAAGCAAAAGAGGAGCCAATCATCGCAACCAGTCAAGGCTATTTATATTTCAAGCAAAATGCAGGCGCACCAACAATCGAGCGTATCATCGCATGTAAGCACTCACCAGATGACACGGTTAATGAGCTAAATTTAATGGTCGATCATGGTGCATTAGTAAAAGATGTTAAAATTGAGCATGCGGTTTACGGGGATTTAACCGCTTCTATTATGGTATCCAATCGCCAAGAGGTAAAACAATTCATGGAAAATATTCAAAATACAAAGGCATCATTATTATCGGAATTAACTGGCGGGATTCATCTTCATACGATTGCGGCGTCTAGTATCCAAACCCTTGACAAAACGGAAGCGGCTTTGAAGGAAGCTGGTTTTTTAATTGAATACTAAACGCAATAAATGGTGGCCAAACGAAGATTGGCTGCTTTTTTTTGATGGTTTATTTTTTGGCTAAACAATAACAATTCAATTGCCTCCTAGTGTTGTTATGAAGGACAGTTCTTCTGAGTTTTGTCCTTCATCCGGGGTATGAAGGACTAATCCTTCCATACATCCTGAAGTTTTGTCCTTCATCTGGGGTATGAAGGACTAATCCTCCAATTCATCTTGAAGTTTTGTCCTTCATCCAAAGATTGTCCGATTTTGTAGCAACACATTCTCAAATTGAACATAAATTTAACAAAAAAAGGCATGATTCCTTATGTGAAATCATGCCCCTAAAAATATTTACACCCAATTTTATTTAATCATTTTAGATGGATAGCTACCTAATAAAGTAACTCCGCACCCTAGTGCTTCGAGCTCGGCCATTGCGCCGGGAATTAATACCTCATCAAGCTTCATTTCCAAATCAATTATAAAGAAATAATTGCCAATTCCTGTTTTCATAGGTCTTGATTCGATTTTTGACAGGTTTATTTTTCGCCACGCAAAAGCAGATAGAACCATATGCAGCGTTCCGGCCTTATCTGTCGGTAGTGTGACCATAAGAGTTGTTTTATAATGGGATGATCCGCTAAACTCCTCAAAATTAATTCCCTTTTCTGATAGGACAAAAAAGCGAGTATGGTTATGGTCAAAATCATGAATGTCACGTTGAACAATCGATAATCCGTATTCTTCAGCGGCCAATTCGTTCGCGATTGCAGCAATACGCTGTTCAGGGTGATCCATCACCATCTTCGCTGCCGCAGCAGTCGAACTGACACTTTCATATGGAATTCCATGGAACTGATTATGTAAGAACTTATGACACTGTGCAATCGCATGAGAATGACTGTACACCTTATGAACATTCTGCCACATGTCTTGGTTATCAGGGTGAACCATCAAATGCTGTTTAATAGGAATGGTGATTTCCCCGACAATCGGCAATTGAACCACATGGGTTAAATAATCCAATGTAATATTGACTGTACCTTCAAGGGTATTTTCAACAGGAACCACGGCCAGCTCCACTTTTTCACTCACAACCGCATCCATAGATTCAGGAATGGTACGGTATGGTTCAAGCTCAAATCCAGGAAAAACCTTTTTTACCGCTAATTCGGTAAAGGTTGCCTTTGGTCCTAAAAAACCAACTTTCATGATTTCACACACTCCCTAACAAAAATCTCTCTGTTGTTAAAATTTCATTATGCTCCTGTTCCAAGCACTTCAACTTTCTCTACGAATTCCAGCTTACGCAGTTCTGAAAGCAGTTCATCTATATCGGTAGAAATCTCGGTGGTATTCAACGAAAGTGTAACGTTTGCCCTTCCTTGCAATGGAATTGTTTGATGAATGGTCAACACATTGCAGCCAGAAGAAGCAACTACACTAAGAAGCTTAGACAAAGTACCTGAACGATCTTCGAGATGAAAAAAGAGCGTAACTAATCGTTCCTTAACAATCGTGGAAAATGGAAATACCGTGTCCCTATATTTATAATAGGCACTTCTGCTTAAGTCTACTTGCTGCACCGCATCCCAAATAGACTCAGCCTTACCCCTTTCGAGCATTTCCTTCACATCGAGTGTTTTCTTCATCGCTTCAGGCAAGACGTCTTCTCTAATTAAGTAAAATTTTTTATCAAATTTTTCATTTTTCATCTCTCTACCCACCCGATTTGAAAAGCACAAGCGCCCGTGTAACGAAATCGGGGCGCTCTAGCTAGAATTTCTCAAAGACATGTTATTATTTAGTCAACAAATTCAAATTCGAAGTCTAATAATTTTACGGTATCCCCATCTTTTGCACCTTTTGCCCGTAAAGCCTCGTCTACCCCTAAACCACGAAGCTGTCTAGCAAAACGACGAACAGATTCTTCCGTTTGGAAATTGGTCATCTTAAATAATTTTTCAACCTTTTCCCCTTGAATAACGAATGAGCCATCTGGTTCTCTGGTAATATAGAACGCCTCAGGATCTGCCTCATGTTTATAAAGAACGCGATTAACTCCTGTTTCCTCTTCCTCATGATCAAGCGGAAATTCTGGAGTCTCCTCGATTTTGTCGGCAATCGCATATAATAACTCTCTTAAGCCTTTTCTTGATAAAGCAGAAATTGGGAAAATTGGGAAATCCTCTTCAAGGCGCTCTTTAAATGTTCGCAAGTTTTCTTCTGCTTCCGGCATGTCCATTTTATTGGCAACAATAATTTGCGGACGTTCTGTTAAGCGAAGATTATACTCTTCTAGCTCTTTATTGATGGTCAGATAATCCTCATAAGGATCGCGTCCTTCCATCGCAGCCATATCAATGACATGAACGATAACCCGTGTCCGTTCAATATGACGTAAGAATTGATGTCCTAGTCCAACACCTTCACTCGCACCTTCAATCAATCCTGGAAGGTCGGCCATGACAAAGCTTCTGTTATCTTCTGTTTCCACCATCCCAAGGTTTGGCACGATCGTTGTAAAATGATATTCAGCAATTTTAGGTTTGGCTGATGAAACAACCGATAATAAGGTTGATTTCCCAACGCTTGGGAATCCAACTAATCCAACGTCAGCAAGCAGCTTTAACTCAAGGATAACATCGCGCTCTTGACCTGGTTCACCATTTTCAGCAAGTTCTGGCGCAGGATTTGAAGGGGTAGCAAAACGGGAATTTCCTCTTCCTCCACGTCCTCCCTTGGCAATGACTGCACGCTGACCATTCTCCACAAGATCGGCAATGACTTCTTTTGTTTCTGCGTCCATAACTACTGTGCCTGGCGGTACCTTAACAATCATATCTTTGGCGTTTTTCCCGTGCTGATTTTTGGACATTCCATGCTCACCACGTGGGGCTTTCCAATGGCGTTGATAACGAAAATCCATTAACGTACGCAAGCCCTCATTTACTTCAAAAACCACATTGGCACCCTTACCGCCGTCTCCGCCAGCAGGTCCGCCCATTGGAACATATTTTTCACGACGAAACGCAACCATTCCATTACCGCCGTCTCCGCCTTTTACGTAAATCTTCGTTTGATCGACAAACATGTGAATCCTCCTGATTTGACTGATAAACGAACGAAATAAAAGCCTACATCACCGACATAAAGACTTCTAACCCAAGTTCGTTCTCTGAGAATTCCTTTACTGTCACTTCTATTTGAGATCCAGTCAGGAATTGTTCAATCAGTTCTTTTTTTATTATTATTCCGCTAAAATCAAAAAAGAAACGAACTCCATCTGATTGCGGTTGAATTGTGATTGATAAATGATTTTCTTGAAAGGCCTCAATCGCCTGATCCAAGCAAATAAAAAAGGATTTTGTCCAATTAGACAGAATGTCATCATTTATTTCCACTGCTTCTAAATCGTTAAGAACCTCATATTCAAGCTGAAATAGATGATTTTCCCAATTTGATTTCAAAAGCAAGGAGGCAAATAGTGGCAAACGAAAGTTCGACAGCTTCGATTCATGCTGTGCTTCAATTACAATTTCATTTATATATGCTTTCGCCCGATCAATTCTATCTAAATCCAAGTTCCCTTTGATTAACTGAAGTCTATTCAGCCAATCATGCCGTGAGTGCCGCAGCACTTCAACGATATCCCATTCTTTGTCCATAATCGCACTCCTAGCTTAAGTGTCGAAAAAACTATTTTCTGTTAGTATATCAAAAAAGTTCACATGAGTAAGCAATTTTGCGCGAATGTTTTCCAATTGAGGTACTTTGAGGCTATTTTCGGGAGATCAAATTGGAGTTTTATTGGATAATTTTACCTTATTTTTCAAAAAAGAAAACCCTAACCAATCAGGTTAGAGTTTTCATAGAAAGCTTACGCTTCTTGAGCTGTTGGATATACGCTCACTTTTTTACGGTCACGACCTAAACGTTCGAATTTAACAACGCCGTCGATTTTCGCAAATAGAGTGTCGTCACCGCCACGGCCTACGTTTTCACCTGGGTAAATCTTTGTACCGCGTTGACGGTAAAGGATTGAACCACCAGTTACGAATTGACCATCTGCACGCTTAGCGCCAAGACGCTTTGCGATAGAGTCACGTCCGTTCTTTGTAGAACCTACTCCCTTTTTAGATGCAAACAACTGAAGATCTAATTTTAATAACATGTATTCCACCTCCTACTTTTTGAAGGTTATTTTTATGTGTTCTCCGTACTCTTCTTCAATCGTCTGCAATGAAATAATCATTCCTTCTAGAAGAAGCTGAACCTTCTCATGAGTGCCATCCGGAAGTTTATCTGGAACAACACAGCGGAGAAAGCCATCTCCTTGCTCAATCAGAGGCGTAACACCTGTTAAGGCATGTACCGCATTGATTGCGCCGATGGATACTGCGGATGCGCCTGCACAGACGATATCCTTTCCCCTATCAGCAAAGAATGCATGACCACTTATTGTAAATGATTGAATTGAATCGGACTCAGAACGATTAATTTTAATAGATATCATCTATTGTCCAACACCTTATGCGTTGATCGCTTCGATCACTACTTTAGTGTATGGCTGACGATGACCTTGCTTTTTACGGTTGTTTTTCTTCGCTTTGTATTTGAAAACGATGATCTTCTTAGCGCGGCCTTGTTTTTCAACTTTAGCTGTAACAGTAGCGCCTTCAACTAATGGGCTTCCTACTTTTACGTTTTCTCCGCCAACGAATAAAACCTTATCAAATGTAACTGTTTCGCCTGCTTCTGCGTTAAGCTTCTCGATGTAGACAGCTTGACCAGCTTCTACCTTGATTTGCTTACCACCTGTTTCGATAATTGCGTACATACTTGCACCTCCTTATAAACTCAGACTCGCCAAATACAGGCGCTAATGCGAACGCATAAGTCTTACTACCTGTTCTGTGCGGTTGTAGCACGGGTGCTACAAACATAACATTGAAAAGTTTATCATGTTATAGGCAAAAGTGTCAATAGGATTCTCCAGCTTTTTGCGCTATCTCGTCAAGATTCCCAAATTGTTTTATTACATAGTAATGTGTCGCAGATGACTGAATCGAAAAACACACTTTAAACTTCATCCATTCTTCTATCATATCAAGGTGTGGTTCGATCGCCAATTTTACCTCTAAGGTAGTTTCAATTAATACTGCTTCTGCATCAGAATTTCTATGTTCTAACAATTCCCGTTCCAATCGAAATGCAATCGTATCTGCACTTAATATTTTTCCTGTCCCTTCGCAAACAGGACATTTTTCTTGAAGCGCTTCTGAAAGTGAGACTTTGGTTTTCTTTCTCGTTAGCTGCAGAATACCAAGTGAGGTAAAACCCATGATTTTAGTTCTAGTTTTATCCTTCTGGAATTCCTTCTCAATGGTTTCTTGTATGTAACGCTTGTCCTTTTCGTTTTTCATATCGATAAAATCAATCAGGACGATTCCGCCTAGATCACGCAGTTTCAACTGACGGGCAATCTCAATTGCGGCAAGGGTATTGGTTTTTACCACGGTATCTTGATAATCATTTTTACCCGAGAATTTCCCGGTATTAACATCAATTATGGTTAAAGCCTCTGTCTCATCGAAGATCAGATAGGCCCCATTGTCGAGCCATACGATTCTCTTTAGTGCTTTATCAATTTCATGCTCAATTCGATGAAGGGTGAAAATATTTTCTTTCCCATTATAATAAGTAACTTTTAGGTTAGGATTTCTCGATTGTATAAGTTGTTTTATGGAAAGGTCATCAATAAACACTTCGCCTGATGACATTTTCATGACGTATTCAAGTACCAATTCGGTAAAGGTATCTTTTTGATATAGAATCCCTGGCTTTTTAAAAGAAGCAGCTTTCTCCAGTAATTCTGTATACTGGCTTCGTAAGGTACTTAGTTCGTTTACCATTTCCTCATAAGTGGCTGAGGTACTTGATGTACGAAAAATCAGGCCTTCTTCTTCACTTTTCAGTTTCGTCCCATAACTGCGAAGATTGTCTTTTTCATCAACAATTTTTTTAGAAACTGCCACATAGCGACCTTGAGGCATATAAATAAGGTTGTCCCCAAGCAACTCAACAATCCCCGTCACTCTAGCACCTTTAGGACCTGTTGCATCCTTATCTACTTGCACGATTAACTTTTCTCCCTGGTGAACGAAGGATGATACACTTTTCTTCTCTTTTTCGATACTCCGATCCGGTGACAAAACATATGACGCTAGCACATCACGATGGAGGTAGGCATTTTTCTCTTCGCCTATATCGATAAATGCTGCATTCATTCCGGGCAGCACCTTGGTTACGGTCCCATAATAAATATCACCGACCAGAGATCGCTGCTCTGGCCGGTCAAAAATAATCTCTTCAACTGTATTATTCTTAACGACTGCAAATCTTTTCTCTCTTGAAATGGCATTAATAATTAGTTTATCCAATCCGGCTTCCTCACTTTTTTTACTAATAGTTTATATTATAACCCTTTAGTAAGAAAAAAGAAGGTCACTGATTTTATCTGTTAATCGTTTTTCCGAAAAATACGCATGCAGCAGTTCATTCTCATCCAACATCCCTTTTTCTTTGCCATCACTCTCAACAATAATCGGGTGCTTGCATCCGCGTTGGAATTTTTCTAACACATCAATGAGCAAGTCTTGCTCATTGGCTTGGATGGGCTTTAGGGCTTGTAGGTCGCTATTTTTACCATAGTAACGTTCGAGAAGAAATCTCATAAAAATATAACGGCGCTGCTTCCATTCATGGTAAAGCGAGAATAATAAGAAGCCGACGATAATCCAGACGTTTAGTTGTTGCGGAGCTGCTAGGAGCGTTACTGCAGAAAAGATTCCAACACTAAAGAAAGAAATGATTAATGTTAGCCGGTGAGCTATGGGAAATGACTTTTTTAAAGAAAGAAACATAAAGATCAACTTTCCACCGTCGAGCGGCCAAACTGGAAACAGATTGAAGATAAAAATCATAATGTTGTAGTAAAAAAATAATTGAAACAAATCCTCAGATATCAAATCAAATGAGAATAGCGCAAAAGCTAATGCCACCATCCAAATGTGCTGAAGCGGTCCAGCGAGAACAACAATCGCCTCTTCCTTTAATGGCCGATTCCCGTGCTCCTCCATTTCAGCCACCCCGCCAAATGGGAGGAGAGTGATTTTTTTTATACGCCATGAAAAAAAAGAAGCCGCAGCAGCATGCCCCATTTCATGGATGAAAATGATGCCAATTAGCAGGCATACTTCGAGGAAATGTGCTGTAGCAATCGATATTGCGATGACAAACCATAACAAAGGATGGATATAAACATGTTGTAATAAATATATGATTCTATTCAAAGCGAATCACCTGAATCGGGTCGATGAAATCATCGCCCTTTTTGATCGAAAAATAATACTTACCCTTCGTTTTGTCTTCACCCGTTGATTCTGAAGCTGTGCCGACGACCGTTTCCGTTTCAATAAATTCATATAAACTAACCTTAATTTCCTCTAGATTCCCGTAAGTAGATTGCGTTTGATCTGCGTGCTGGATGATGACGGTTTTACCCGTGTCTTCCTTAACACCAGCAAACATGACATTTCCTTCTTTCATGGCTTCCACTGCTGCACCATTTGCTGTTTCAATCATAATGCCCTGTCCATTTTTCTCGAAATTTTCAAGGACTTTCCCTGAAAACACCGGTATATCGTGGTTTTTCTCGACTACGTTTTTCTCGCTGCCTTTTTCTTCCTCTGTAAATGGCAGCAGAGCTAATGGCTTACCGAATTGGTCTTCATACCATTTTGATACTGTGGCAAATTTAAAATCCTGTTCCATGGTTTTCATAACAAAATCCTTAGCTGGAGCAAATGTTGCTGAGTTTTCACGGAACATAATGGCAATGACTAAAAATAAGACAGCTGATGCTAAAATCTTAAAAATAAAAACTTCCTTTTTAAACAAGGGATGAATGCCATCGTCCTTGCCTGCTTCGTATGAGGAATAATGATTAAATTCGTACTTTTCATCATCCCCCGGCCAATTAATTTCACGCTCTGGACCTGTTCCTGATGACCCTTTTTCTCTTTTCCGCTTTGCGATTCGTCGCCGTATTTCTTCAGGAGTAGACCGCATTATCCCACCAACCTTTTAGAGACCTTTTTGTACAAGTCTATGAGGTTGTCCTCAAGAGTATGCCTACTCGGTAATTTTTAAGGAGACTATGGTTTGTGCTACTCACATTTTTCGGTTAGCACCTTGCCTTATACTGAACTTAACAAAAGAATTAATTTTACAGAATAGATTTCCTTGATACCAGAAAAATGTTACTACTTTCAACAAAAATTCAGATAGTTTTTACCGTTGTTTACACACTTATTAAAGTGCTAGTTTAATATTCAGATAGCGTTTTCACAACACAAGTACATAAGGAGGAAATATTGAAATGAGAAAAAGATTAGGTGCAATAACACTATTAATTATTATCTCCCTTGTAACTGTAACAATGGCTGGTGCAAAATCATTATATCCTTCTAAGCCTGTTCCAACTAAGGACAGACACACTATTTCTGAGATTGTTCATCCTAATAGCAAGTGGGAAAAGGTAGCCACTGGCAACGGATTTATGGAAGGGATTAACTTTGACCGTAACGGCCAAATATGGATGGTCAGTCCGGCCACGGGCGAAATTATGAAGGTTGAGGGAGATAAGGTTTCAATTGTGGAAAAGTATAAATTTCCTATCGGGGCAAAGTTTCATAAGGACGGACGCCTTTTTATCACCGATGGCACAGGAGAACTTTATGCTTATAACACCGAAACCAAAGAGCGTACGACCATTGTTAATTCATACCAAGGCTCGCCTTTGAAAGGACTTAATGACCTGGTATTTGATGAAGCGGGAGGGCTTTACTTTACCGAGCCATTTGGATCAAGCGTAACAAATCCTGTTGGCCGTGTCTTCTATTTGCCGCCAAACGGTACCGAGCCTCAGCTATTTCAAGAGGGCATTGCTTATCCAAATGGTATAGCCATTTCTGCTGATGGACAGCGTGTATATATCTCTGAATTTGCCAGCAACCGAATTATCTCCGTTCCATCGAAGACTGCGAAAGACCAGCGGGAAATGGCATTTGCTTTCGCTCAGTTTGAGGGTGGAATTGGACCAGATGGACTAGCTGTGGATAAAGAGGGTAATCTTTATGTGGCCCATTTCCAAGCTGGTGAAATTGTTGTAGTGGATGCGAGTGGATTTAAGTACGGTAGTATTCGCCTGCCTGAAGATGCAGGAACATTTACTACTAACCTGACTTTTCATAATGGCTATCTGTATGTTACCGAATCATCGAAAAATGAAGTTTGGCGCATCAAGGTTAAAAAAGAAGGTTTGCTGCCATACGGTTTGCAATAGACCTAGGCAAGAAATAGGTATCCCTTCAACATATCTCTCGGATGATCGGAGGCTGTCGCAAAATAAAACTTTTGTGGTAGCCTTCTTTTTTGTACATTTTTCAAAGGGGGATTGTAATTCATACATATATTACCAATTATTTTAATTAAGTGACTTTAAACTACCTTGGTATTATGGATAAGCCACACGTTTTTACTGCTTATCCATATAATGGCTGTAAGTTAAATAAATAGAGGTGAATAATTTTGTCTGCCAGTGACAAACATGATTCTTTTCGTGGTGATGTCTACGATTTAATTGAGTTAGAGCAATTAGTAAAGGGTCCTCACCAAGTACTGTTTGAGGGTAAGAGTCCCTATCAGGACGTGCTCTTACTAGAAACGAAAAATATACGATTGTACCGGAACGATCAACTAGTATGGAATAGTTTGGATGAACGAATCTATCATGAAGCACTTGTCCATCCAGCTTTTGTTTTATCAGACCAGCCTGAACGCGTTTTGATTATCGGGGATGAATGCGGATTTGCACTGCGAGAAGTCCTTAAATATTCAACGGTATGCCACGTCAGTCATGTGTCTCTTTCTCCAGCAACCTTGGTCGCTGCAAAGAATACACCTGAAATTCTCGAAATGAATGAGCGTTCTTTTTTCGATCATCGCGTTCAAATAATCCAGAGCAATATATATGAATTCCTCCTAACCGAACAGCAGCCATTCGATGTAATAATCGCAAATCTTCCAGAGCCTGAAACCAATCAACTTAGCAAACTTTACTCAAAAGAATTCTTCAAAAAATTGTCCACTCTCTTAACACATTGCGGAATCATGGTTATCCAATCTGCGTCACCTGAAGATACTCCGTTGGTATTCTGGAGTATTGATAAAACGTTACAGAGTGCTTCCCTACACACTCTTAACTATCATGTTAATAGTCCTTGGTTTGGAGATTGTGGATTCCATCTCGCTGGGAAGAAAGTTTTAAAATGGAATGATGAGAAAAACCCGTGTGTAGAAAATCGATCTCTCCCTAAAAATCTAAAAAAATGGTTTACCTTTTCCCAGCGAGTGAGGTCAGTTCAAAAACAGGCTGTTGTTCTCTCCATTAGGTCCTTAAACCTAAACTCCTATTCAGAACAGGACCCTGAAGACACGAAAGAACTTCGTCATCTTCTCTCCAACCCCCACCGTGTACTTTATGAAGGCGGCACAAAAGGGGACTGTGTGAAAATTTTAGAGACTAATGATGTACGTCTATATCTAGACAAACAACTTCAATTTAGTTCGTTAGATGAGCAAATCTATCATGAGGCTCTTGTTCATCCGGCCCTTTCCATGGTTAGAAAGCGAGAACGCATTCTAATTGCCGGAGGCGGGGATGGTTTTGCGATTCGGGAGGTTCTTAAATACCGAGATGTGAAGCATATTGACTTAGTGGACCTTGACCCATTAATGATTCACTTGGCGGGCGATTTACCAACAGTAGCGTCACTAAACCAACGTGCACTCCACGATAAGAGGGTGTCCGTCCATCAAAAAGATATTCAGGTATTCCAAAAAGAACAAAGTGTGCCCTATGATGTCATCATTGTGGACTTGCCAGACCCAGGCGATGAAATATTGAGTAGATTGTATACCGTAGAATTCTTTTGTAAATTATCTAATCTTCTAACTGAAGATGGTATTCTTGTCTGTCAATCTCATTCACCAGAATATGCTCCATTTGTTTACTGGAGCATTGGCTTATCGTTAAAAGGAACTGGAATGCATGTTAAGAGTTACCATACCGAAGTTCCTTCTTTCGGGGACTGGGGATTTCACCTTGCCTCAAAAAAGCCGATACATCTACCAAATAGGAAAGTAGTCGTCCCTCATCAAACACTCCCTGAAGACCTGTCCACTTTATTTGTATTTCCGTCACACTTCCGTTCAGTTCAGGAAAATTCACGAATGAATACATTGTCGAACCTAACATTACATGAAATTTATAAACAAGAACTTCGAAGGTAACCTACCAAAGGCTCTGCTCGGAATTGCTGAATAAGCAGAGCCTCTTTTTAGATACTATTTCGGGAAAGCATGGACAACCGTACAATTTATTTTTACTAAATCCCATACGATAACTTACATAGGAAAACGGAGGGGAATGATGAAACTTTGACCAAAGAAGGAAAGCATATAATCATTGACGCATTTGAGTGTGATTCTACCCATTTAAATGACATTAAATTTTTAGAAGAAATGTGTAAAAAGGCAGCACTTGACGCAGATATGGAGATTTTATACTCTTACTTCCACCAATTTGAGCCACATGGAGTAACAGGGGTAATCGTTTTATCCACTTCGCATTTATCCATTCATACATGGCCAGAAGAAAAGTATGTATCCCTAGATTTTTATACGTGTGGGACGCTAGAACTTACAGCTCAAGTGGAATATCTGATCAAAGAATTATCTTCAAAGCGAGCACTGGTATATTCTATTTCACGAGGCGTTTCCTATCCTCAACTAATACAAAGTGAAGAATTAGGCGGTTGATATTGCCTATTTAACCAAGGTGAAAACATATGAGAACGAAAAACGTAAAGCCCTTTACTTATGGGTCTTTATATAAACAAGATTTGCCTGATGGTAAAATGACTCCACTTACGGCTGGAAACCTAATTGAATTTACAATAGCAGGACCCTATCAAAATACTTGGCCGGAAATTTCAGCAAATAGAATTATCGTTTACAAGTCCGGTGTTTATCAGATTACAGCGGATGTATCCGCCCTATTAGAAGAAGAACAATCGGCCGTATTCAACCTCAACCGTCTGGCTGATGGATCCGACCCACTCGTAGGTTCTACCTTTGACGCAAAAGGGATAAGTACTGTCACTGGAATAAATGTTCAAGCTTATTTGTATGCTGGTGATGCAATTGGTATTTTTATTGCGGACACCTATGCACCTAGAGGAAGATTGCCACGTTATAATAGAGCAGCACTCACTGTTCATTTACTTGAGTATTAATCGTTTTAGAGCATACTAAAAGCCTGTCCGTTTAAATGGACAGGCTTGTTATTATCGAACACCAAAGAACTGTTTAATTTTACCAAAGACACTTTTATTTTTGTCTTCTAACGGCTGCAATGGAATAGATTCGCCGAGAATACGTCTAGCAATGTTACGGTATGCAATCGACGCTTTACTATTTGGATTTAAGGCAATGGGTTCGCCGTGATTAGAAGCTTTGATAACTTCCTCATCATCTGCAACAATACCAATTAACTCAATCGATAAATGCGTAGTGATTTCATCTACATCTAACATATCGCCGCTTTTCATCATATGATTTCGGATTCTGTTAATAACTAATTTCGGTGACTCGACCGTCTTAGTCTTCTCCAGCAGACCGATGATTCGATCAGCGTCTCGTACTGCCGAAACTTCAGGAGTCGTAACGACAATCGCACGGTCCGCCCCGGCAATCGCGTTTTGGAAACCTTGTTCAATTCCAGCAGGACAATCGATAATAATATAGTCATAATCTTGTTTAAGTTCATTAATTAGTTTGTGCATTTGTTCAGGCTTAACAGCGGATTTGTCCACTGTTTGCGCTGCTGGAAGCAAATACAATAAATCTTCGAATCTTTTATCTTTAACGAGTGCTTGGTGGATTTTACATCTGCCTTCCACGACATCCACAAGATCATAAATAATTCGATTTTCCAGCCCCATCACAACATCTAAATTCCGAAGGCCAATATCAGTATCTACTAAACATACTTTTTTGCCTTGAAGGGCCAACGCTGTACCAATATTAGCAGAAGTCGTGGTTTTTCCGACGCCGCCTTTACCGGATGTAATTACTATTGCCTCTCCCACATTAATGTCCCCCTTCGAATCTATTTAAATTAGGCCTTAAATTTATTAAAACTTGCAATCTATCTACGATGATTTGATGGTTATCGTCGATGTACGCACATTCCATTTCACGTTTTTCAGCGTTTTGAGCTTTATCAGGTGCACGATTAAGGCAATCGTGAATCCTTAGCTGTGCAGGCTGCATACTTGAAGCGGTAATAACGGCTTGATCATTACCAAATACTCCTGCATGGGCTATTCCCTTTAAGGAACCCATAATAAAAATATTCCCGCCAGCAATTACCGTTCCACCTGGGTTTACATCCCCTATAAGCAATAAATCTCCCGGAACTTCTAATACCTGTCCAGAGCGGATAATTCGCGAAACCGTTACGACTTCGTTTTCCGCTTTAAGCTTGTCCACTTCTGCTCTTGTGACCACGTTTGATTCAATATCATCGACTACTAAATTCTTTTTTTGACGGATGAGATTTTTTATTTCTTCACGTTGAGCGTCATTCAAGTACCTATTGCCGACATCGACTTTAACAGGCGTTAAATGCCGCTCACCTTCATTTGTTTGATTTGCCGAAAGTTTTTCATCAAGCTCCTTCTTCAGTTCCTCATAGGAACAGCTATCATCAAGATGAAGGACAATTCCATCCTTCGTACCTTTAATCGTAACATTTTGCCGCTTTTTCATGGAGAAAACTCACCTCAAATAATAAGAAACACATACGTGCGATAGAAATAGGCATTTTCAAGCCATAGACACACTTTTATTATACAATTCGACACGCTTTATGTATTCTCCTTTTTTTAAAAAGAAATACAACCCTCATTCATCTCGCAAGCCTTGTGCAACACTTTCAAAATAACGCTTTAATGGATACGCTGCAATCAAAAGGTAAACGGCATTTAAAATGAGAGTAGGATAAAAACGCATTTTAATAAAACTGATAAATTCAAGTGTGGTGATATGGATTAAAAAGTCCATTTCATAAACACCTAATTCCAGGAGAGCAATCCCCACTAGAGACACCAAAAACGCGACAATAATATTCGTTTGGAGCACGTGCATGATTTTCGAAATAAGGTATGTAATGAACGGAAATAGGAAAAGGTATATGCCTATTATTTCAATCCACACAATATCAAATAAAAGTCCAAAGATGGCAGCATAAATGATTCCGTATTTTCTGCCTGTATAGATGGCTAGGAACAAAAGCCCTCCGAAAAGAAAACGAGGCGCCAAAATGTAATTGTCACCAAAAACTTCAGGTGGTGCATATTGCGCAAACATGCTCTCTAGTAAGAAAAGGAATAGAAACAAAAGAGGAAGCAGGAATTTCTTCACAAATCCTCCTCCTCCCCTGTGCCCATTTCCGCCTGTGTGGGCTGAGTCATGGTTCTGGTAATCACAATAATATTTTCCAAATCATAAAAGTCCGCACCTGGTTTAACTAAAGCAGTTTGATTCAGTCCGTATTGGTCTGGCTTAACATCAATGACCTTACCAATTTGTAAGCCCTGCGGGAAGACCCCGCCAAGACCGGAGGTAATGACGTTTTGTCCTTTTTTAATTTCTACTCCTGAAGGAATCGCTTTGATTAATAATGCTTTTTTCTCTTTATCATAGCCCTCGACTAGACCATTTACATTTGTTTCGCCTTGGACGATGGCGGAAATTCGATTCTTTGGATCCATAGCACTCAACAATTGAACGGTTGAGCTAAATTGATTGACTGTCTTAACTTTGCCTATTAAGCCATGCGCGGTTACAACGGCCATATTTTTTTTAATTCCGTTTGTTTTCCCTTTATTGATAATAATCATTTCATGCCAGCGATCAGGGTTTCTACCTATTACAGTTGCTTGTAAAGGTTCAAAATCTCTCAGGGTATCTTGTTCACCGAGAATATCACGCAGCTCTTTATTGTCCTTTTCCAGCTCCTGTACCTGTGCTTCAAGGCTAACAAGTTTCTCCATCCGTGATTTTAATTCTTTATTCTCTTCATATGTATTTTGCAAGTCCTGGAGATTTTCAAAAAAACCTGCAACCAAATGAGCAGGTTTTGAAACCAGGGATTGAACAAGGCCTGCAGTATCCTTTAAGAACTGCTCCGGCCAGGATAGTTTACTTCTCTCCCTTAACGAAAACCCAATCAATGCCACGAGAACAATAATGCTAACCAGCAAAACGATCAATCGTTTATTCAAAAAGAACTGTGGCATGATTATACACCTCTATCTTTATACATAATGTGTCAAGCCTACAGCGCCAATAGACATGGCGCTTTCGCTTTTCTTTTTATCTAGATTCTTTAGCTTTATTTTTGAATAACTGAATATGATCCAAAGCTTTTCCAGTCCCGATAGCAACGCAATCCAGCGGGTTCTCAGCAATTAGAACTGGCATATTCGTTTCTTCACTAATTACCTTGTCCAAGTTTCGAAGCAGAGCACCACCGCCTGTTAAGACGATTCCTCGGTCCATAATATCCGCAGCAAGCTCTGGCGGTGTTTTTTCTAATGTATTTTTTACAGCCTCTACAATCGCATAGACCGTATCTTTTAGAGCAACACCAATTTCTTTCGCAGTGATTTCAATGGTTTTTGGAAGACCAGTTAACAAATCACGTCCGCGAATTTCCATATTATCGATACCCTCAGAGTCTCCTGCTGAACCAACTTCCATCTTAATGGCTTCAGCTGTACGTTCACCAATCATGAGATTATAATGTTTTCGGATGTACGTAACAATTGCATCGTCCATTTCATCACCAGCAACGCGAATGGAAATGCTTGTAACAATTCCACCTAATGAAATGATCGCTACTTCGGTAGTACCGCCGCCTATATCAACTACCATGCTGCCAGTCGGCTCCCATACAGGCAGGTTTGCCCCGATAGCAGCTGCAAATGGCTCCTCAATCGTATAGGCGTCCTTCGCACCAGCTTGACGTGTTGCGTCAATAACAGCTCTTTCCTCAACCGCGGTTATTCCTGATGGAACACATACCATTACATACGGCTTACCGGAGAAAATACTCTTACTTTTAATCGCTTGACGAATATGATGTTTCATCATGATTGCAGTTATTTCAAAGTCCGCAATCACACCATCCTTCATTGGTCTCATCGCTACCACATTACCTGGTGTACGGCCAATCATGTTCTTTGCATCATTACCAACCGCAACAATGGATTTCGTGTCTGTCTGCATCGCCACAACAGATGGCTCTCTTAATACAATCCCTTTACCTTTTGCATATACAAGGGTATTTGCTGTCCCCAAGTCAATACCAAGGTCTCTTGTCCCAATTCCAAACATAGTTGTATCTCCCTTTCTGATACGAAAATAGCTAAAGGTAAGTAAATATACCTTCTATTCATGTAATTTTTCTAGTAAATTTATATGATAATCTCGAAAGATGTCCTAAAAAATCATAAACATTATTATATCCCAACGATTAAAAAAATCATAGTATTATAAATATCCTTTTTCTTTAAGAGAGACAAATTTATTTTCGCCAATAATAAGGTGATCGAGCACGTCGATGCCTATCATTTTTCCGCATTCTACAAGCCTCTTTGTTACCTCGATATCTTCGCGGCTTGGGGAGGGATCCCCAGAAGGATGATTGTGAAGACAAATAATAGAAGCAGAAGAACGTTTTAATGCTTCACGAAAAACCTCTCTCGGGTGTACTATGGAGGCATTTAAGCTTCCGATAAATATAGTTTGTTTATGAAGTACTTGATTTTTTGTGTTGAGGTATAAACAAACGAAATGCTCTTGTGATAGAAAACGCATGTCGTTCATCACGTAATTTGCACCATCTTCTGGTGAGCGTATCACATAGCGGTCAGTGTAGTTTAAGTTCGTAATTCTTCTGCCAATTTCAACTGCTGCTAGTATTTGAATCGCCTTTGCCTGACCTATTCCTTTAATTTCAGTCATTTCTTCTAAGGTGGCATCTTTTAAAAGCCGCAAGCCTTCAAAATTTGTAAGCAACCGGTTGGATAATTGAAGAACACATTCATCCTTTGTACCAGTTCTAAGTAAGATGGCGATTAATTCATGGTTCGATAAACTTGCTGGACCATTTTGAATAAACCGCTCTCTAGGTCGTTCATCTTGAGGAAAATCACGGATCATTAATGAATTGGTTGACATTCTACTTCCTCCCTATGATAGGGAGTTAAAGAACTACATAGCTGTTACGACAACTGGTAGCCCAGCCTTTTTAATTCGCGGTAGGTTTTCGCAACCGGCAGGCCGACAACCGCAAAATAATCTCCATTAATTTTTTTGACAAGCATGCTTCCAAGCTGCTGAATGCCATATCCACCTGCTTTATCAAGCGGTTCACCACTTTGTACATAAAAATTGATTTCCTCGTCCGTTAACTCCCAAAACCAAACTTCTGTTCTTTCAAAAAAACGTGCTGTCCCCTTTGGAGATAATATGGACACACCGGTGTATACTTCGTGCTTTCTTCCTGAAAGCTTTTCTAACATTCTTTTGGCGTCTGCCTCGTCTTCAGGCTTTCCTAAGACCTGACCATCTGAAACAACGATGGTGTCAGAGCCAATGACATAGGCATTAGGATTTTCTTTAAAAATCACCTGTGCTTTTCGTTCGGCAAGATCCATAACTACATCCTCTGGTGAAAGCGTTGGATCAAAGCTTTCATCTACTTCACTGCTAGAGATCGTGAATGATAATCGGAGGTTTTCTAGAAGTTCTTTTCGCCGTGGAGAAGAAGAGGCTAAAATGAGGTTTTGCATTTCATCACCTTACCTTTTGCATCATTTAGGGAGATACATGTTAATCGTATCAGAATTTGTAGAAGCAAACAATTTTTATATCATTAAAGTTTGAAGAAATATGACAGATTATGCGGAATTTTTCTTGAGGTTAGACAGATAATGATTTTTAATCATACAAAAGGCCCGTCTAAATAGACAGGCTCGTTATTCAAAAATAATTTCCCGGAAAATATCAGCTTTTGTCGACTACAATGAATAATAGATACTGAGATAATTTAATAAGTGCTGTTGTGCCTCAACCAAACTATCTTTTTTCTTCTTTTCTTGGAATGCTTCTACACTTTTCAACGCACTGGATAATTCCTTGTTTAAATTTTTTACTTTCTCATTTTTCAATTTTTCTCCTGTCAGTTTTTCACCAAAAGCTGTGACTTCTTCACTAGCTTCTGATGATATATTCCCAGAAACAATGGCGTTAGAAGTGACTTTTGATAGCTGTTGAAAAATGGCTGGTGCTGCTTCTAAAAAGCTTTTTTCGGTCTCATTTATATCTGATACCGTCTTTTCCGCAATAGGGATTTGTTTTGGCAGTACATCATCAAAGCCATTTGCTTCGTAATGTCCTTCCATTTTCTTTGCATTTTCAATCGAGTCTGTCACACCTAAGAACAAAAATTCTTTATCATTCATTGTTAGTGTTTGAGCAGGTGTGCCTTTCCCTTTCGCCTCATTCGCTGCTCCAGACGCAGCGTCTTTGGTCGAAAAAGCTCCACCTTGGACAATGAACACTGTTTGAGCTCCAATGGCAATAGAACTACCCTTTCCAGCGGTTACATCTGAACCTTTATCAGTCCCCTTATCAACTACCACCGGCTCAGTTACTGCAGGTTTACTATTTTCACTAATGACTAACTTAAGCATAAGGACCCCGAGACTTGTCCCAATCAAGATAGCAAATACAGCTGTTACAAGTATAGATTTTAACACACTACCATTACGCTTCATTGAAAAGGTTGTAAAAGTAGCAGTCTTCTTTTTTTCGCCATTTTTCTGCTTCTGGCTGCTGACAACCTTATATTCCTGAATGTCGTTTTCCGTAGATTCAGGAATAATCCAATCAAAACTTTCATCGATTGGATCCTTGGCGGCAGCAGTCTCAAGAAAAACATCCTGATCATTGAAATCTTCGTCGATGTTTATCACTTTAGTAAAAGAATCTTTGCTAGATTCTTGTTCTTTCTTAATGGGCTCTTCTGTGAAAGTCTGGTTTTCTCCATTTAGTTTTATTTTGATGGTATTGCCACGATTCGGCTTGTCCACTAACCCGTACTCCTCCCTCTACCAATAGCAATTTCTACCATCCTATCATAAAGACAAAAAAAAATAACAAGACTTTTGTCGTCTTGTTATACAATGCTTTCGTCAATTTTTTTAATTGTCCTGGTTAACATCTGAAAAGGCGTTTAATGGATTTTTCTTATTTGCCGGTGCTGGTGAATCGATTTGCGGAAGTTCAGCAATTAAATCATCTAATCCTGGCAAGTAATAAGCGGAAACAGTAAGAGAATAAGATAATGGTTTATAAACTGTATCCGTATCAAGCGAAGTAATTTCTCCTCCACCGGAATAATTGATAGATTCCACTACAACAATTCGTTTTAAAGATTCAAGAGTTGCAATAAACTTTTCAATATCTTCGTACCTAGGTGATTCAATACTTAAATTTACAGTCAGTTTCTTTAAAGCAGTTGTAGGTCCTGGTGCAGCTTGTTCTGCCTGTGTTTCCTGAACAGGTTTAACCTCAGGAACTTCTGAAGTCTCGGCACCCTCAGTAGCAGGAGGAGTTGCTGATTCCATCGGAACATCAATATCTTT
Organism: Neobacillus niacini NBRC 15566; assembly: GCF_001591505.1. Classification (GTDB taxonomy): domain Bacteria; phylum Bacillota; class Bacilli; order Bacillales; family Cytobacillaceae; genus Neobacillus; species Neobacillus niacini. Next base: position 194,182 of record NZ_BCVA01000005.1, on the reverse strand, counting down.
TGAAAAACCCATGCTCAGAATCTTACTATTTGAAACATTCTCCGCCTTTTCAAGATCTAAAATAAACTGTTCTTGTAAAGGGCTAACAGGAACCTTTTTCTGTAATTCTCTTGTATCTTCAGATACCTTTGTTGTTTCATCCAGTTTTTTTTGATTTATCGTTTCTAGTAGTTTTTGTTCAGAAGCAAGTGTTTGTTCTTTTGATTCTAAGTCTGATTTCAATGGTGAGAGCTTAAAGAATTGTGCAAAGGCGACTAGGAATACAATGAGTAGAAAGCCAACCAATAAAGTAAGTTTATGCTTTTTAGAAAAACTTAGTTTCATGATTGTTTCACTCCTTCCCCATTAACGCCGCCTTTATTAATTAGCTTTTTTATTGTTTCTTTATTAAGAGTAATTTCATATTGTCCAAAATACCTTGGTAGTACATCCATTTCCTGCTGCTTAACTACAGTTGTAGTATCTTCCGTAGTCTTCGTATTAGGGTCAACGGGAGTTATTATAATACTATTTGGGTTATTGGGATCCGTGGTGACAACAATGGATTGTTTATTACTTTCTGTACTTGTTGGTTGTCCCTCTGTAACTTGGCTAGATGTAGATAAAGTAGTTTCATCTGTTAATTCTTGTTTCTTTACTGTTAAAGAACTAAGATTTGCTTCCTCTATCCATTGGGATTTATTTAGATTATCTAAGAAGTATGCAGCTTCCCGCGCACTATCCAATTGAACAGTAATCGTAACTGTCCCAGCCTCAGTATATCCAAAAGTTTGGATAAAACCACGTTCTGGCAATAATCCTGTCAAATGCTGCATAACAGGAATGGTCTGGATTGGATAACTATTTGCCCACTCAACCGCACTTTTTAAAAGAGTAACAGACATGGCAGACTCACTTGTTTGTGAATTCTTTTCTTCTATCGCCGCCAAGTCTTTGGTCATTTTTATTTGACTTTCCATATTCGCAATATCATTTTTCGTCGACTGTATTTGCAAGATATAATAGGTCCCAAGAGCTAGAAAAATTACTGCCATGGCAGCAACTACAATTAGAAAACTTGTTTTCCTCGGTTCTTTATGTGGAAGCAGGTTAATTTCTACTAACATCATTTCACCTCTTTTAAAGCGAGACCTAAAGATAATAATAGATTAGCCGGTACGCTTCCTGATTTACCAGTTTCAACTCCGTCTTGCTCAATTTGTTCAACAGGAATTTCAAATCTTTCGTTCATTTCATCAAAAATTGCCGTTAACATCGGATGGTCACCATTTAATAGAAACTTTGTGATATCCCTTTTTTCGTTCGATAGTGTGTAGCGATAAAAGTCTACTAACTTAATAATTTCATTCAAGATATCTTCAATCTGGAGAGCTAATTCTTCTGTATCCCCACTGTATTTAAACGTCATCATACCAGCACTGTCTTGTTTGATATCCCATTTCTCAATATCAAAAGGAAGTGGAAACTGCCTCATAACAAGAGGAACTGTATCATCAAAGATGCATAAATTAACACTAGTTAAGTCAAATTGCACCGTAAACAAAACCTCATTTTCACTGGCTTGACCGTTTTGATGAAATAAACGATATAGTGCTAGCGGCGAAATATCTGCTGCAATGGGTTTTAGCTTCAAATCAGAGAATAACTTTGCATATTCCATTACATATTGTTCCGGGGCAGCAAACAAAAGCAGATCCTTTGTTTTCCCGTTACTAGCGAGTGGAAAATAATCAAAGACTGGCTCTTCAAAAGGTAAATGGATACTAGAACCAAGTTCCAAATATAAATATCCCTTGATTTCATCATCCTGAATATCGGCAGGTATGGAGACTTTACGGATAATCACTAGTGGGTCAGGAACAAGAAAACGAACCTGACGACCTTTAATTTTCCATTCATCGATACGCTCTTCCAATATATTTGCCAGCGAATCAATATCCGTAATCTTCCCTTCGGTAATCACTCCAGGGGGAAGGAAGCGTTCGCACCATTTTTGTACAGCAGGGGGGTTCGCTTGTTTTAGTTCAACAAAACGAACCGAATGGTCATTTACTACCAGGTTAACTATTCGATTTTTTGATGAAAAGAGGGAAAATGCCATATTAATTACCCCTTACTTAAAAGCTGTATTAAGAAATTGTAAGTATAAATCGATGAGTTCCGAACCCCAATAATAAGCCGTCAATGTCCCGGCTGCAATAAATGGACCGAACGGAATCGGCTGTTTTCTTTTAACAATCTTGAAAATAAGCAACAAACCGCCAATGACGGCTCCAAATAATGTAGAAAAAAAGAAGGATAAAAGTACTAGTTTAATACCCAGAACAAAACCCAGTAATGCATATAATTTAACATCTCCCATCCCCATGCCGCCTTTACTAACAAGCGCAACGATGAGCAAGAGCACAAAGCCAGTTATGGCGCCAAGCAAGCTGTCCCACCACGGGGAGAGCGGCCAAACAATTCGTTCCAATAAAAAAATCCCTGCAAACCAGATTAAGATCTTATCAGGGATGATCATATAGTGAATATCAGATACTACAATTATGATAAACATTGAGATTAGTGTCAGTGTAACCACTAATTCTCCGGACCATCCAATCACAAGTGGGGCTGTTGCAAACAAAATGCCAGTTAGCAATTCAAAAAAAGGATAGATAGGAGAAATCCGCGACTGACAGCCGCGGCATTTTCCTTTTTGAAACAAGTATGAAATTACTGGTATTAGTTCGTACGGTTTCAATTGGTGCCCACACGTTGGACAAGCAGACCGAGGTGCAACAACTGATTGTTTTATTGGTATCCTTAGACCTACTACATTATAGAAAGAACCAAAAATGACACCATATAAAAAAGTAAATAATATTATTAAAGTAGTCTCAGGCAATTAATTAATTCCTCTTCCAACTAACTAATTCTTGCTCGGTTGCACCATTTGTTTTTATATCGGTTGTTCCACCAGTTATATCGTTGGCTTCGTGAGAAGTTAAAGTATAAAGAAAACCACCTGATGCCTTTGCGCTTACAAGTACTTCAAAACTAGAATCATTAACACGATCTAAATATGGAGCTAAATCAGTTGAATCTAAGCCAGTACCTGCTGTTGCTAAGGCAGTTAGTGCTGTCCCAGATGGATTTTTCTCATTCATGTAATACTTTGCAGCATTAATAATTTGTAGTCCTTCTTGTACTTGTGCTTTTTCCTTTGAATTATTAATAACATTCCCAATCGCTGGAATTGCAATGGCAGCAATAATCCCTAAAATAACAATAACTGCTAGTAATTCAATTAATGTAAAACCTTTTTGTTCCTTAAGTTTTGAACCTAATTTTTTTAACATATTCCATCTCCTTTTGGTCCTAAGAACCTAGTAATATTTCTCTATGAGTATACAATAAATGTAAGCTATTGAAAAGAGAATTTAATCACATTTTGTCTTATTTTTAACATGATTGTAATATTTCCTGATATTTTGTTACATTAGCTCATTTGATCAAACATTGAGAACATTGGCATCATAATTGAAAGGACAATTACTCCTACTACACCTGCTAGGAAAACAATCATAATTGGTTCAATTAAAGATTTAAGTCGATCTGTTCCTTGTTCGACTTCTTTCTCATAAAACTCAGCTATTTTAGATAGCATCGAATCTAGTGCCCCTGTGCTTTCACCAATGGATATCATTTGTGTCACCAGTGGTGGGAATGCCCAGTGATTCATCATCGGTTCTGTCATCGAACGACCTTTCTCAAGTGAATTTCGAGATTCGCGAATTACTCTGGCAATAACTTCATTTTCTACTACTTTTTCAACAATCGACATTGCTTGCAAAATAGGTACTGAACTTGAGAATAACGAGCTAAGCGTCCGCATCATTCGAGCCAACGCCGCCTTTTGCAGCATATTGCCAAAAATCGGCATTCGTAAAAGAAAATAATCTAAATAATATCTGGTTTTTTTATTTTTCTTCATATAGATAATGACGAAACCAAATGCAAATACAATCAGGAAAATCAGCCACCAAAATGACTGCATAAATCCACTTGCATTTAAAACAAATTTCGTTATCCCTGGAAGTTCAGCTCCCATATCCTCAAACATTGTTACAAATGTTGGAACTACTCCAACTAATAAAAAGATAACTGCCCCAATTGCTAGAATCCCGATTACAGCAGGATAAGTTAAGGCTGATTTCACTTTGGCTACAGTATCATGCTGCTTTTCAAAATCATCTGCGAGTTTCTCTAAAGTTTCATCCATGTTTCCAGCTACTTCACCAGCTTTAACCATGTTGATAAACATTGAATTAAAGATTTTTTTATGCTTTGCAACTGACTCTGAATATGGATTTCCTTCGCGCAGATCCTGTTCAACAGCCATTAATGCTTTTTTTAGCGCTTTACTTTCTGTCTGAATTGCAAGAATCTCAGTTGCTTCAACAACGGTCACACCAGCTTTTATTAACGTTGCAAACTGCCGTAAATAGATTACAAAATGCTGCAGCTTTACTGGGTTTCCGATTGTTAACTCCATCGTCATCAGGGTTTCAGGTACTTCCGCCATTTCAATAACTCGGATACCATCTTCTTTCAATTTGGCCATTGCCTCTCTTCTTGAAGCAGCGGTTACCGTCCCCTCTTTTTTTCCTCGTTTGTCGCGTCCTGAATATTTGAATCTAGCCATCCAGCATCATCTTTTCTTGTAGATATTTGGTAGCAGCTTCTTTTTGAATTAGATTACGGTCAATTAAATCTCGGATACTCATTTCAAGCGTATGCATTCCTTGAGCACGTGAGGTTTGCATGGTGCTCTGGATTTGGTGGATTTTTTCGTTACGTATTAGGTTAGCAATTGCCGGGTTATTAACGAGAATTTCTGTTGCCGCTTTACGCCCTTTTTTATCTATGGTAGGGAATAAGCGCTGAGAAATAACACCTACTAAAACAGAAGCCAATTGAACTCTGATTTGCGGCTGCTGCGCAGGTGGAAATACGTCGATGATACGGTTAATCGTTGATGGAGCACTGGATGTATGCAGTGTTCCCAATACAAGGTGACCTGTTTCGGCAGCGGTAATGGCAATCCCGATAGTTTCTAGATCACGCATTTCCCCTACTAAAATGATGTCTGGGTCTTGTCGAAGTGCGCCTTTTAAACCATTTGCATAGGATTGCGTATCAAAGCCCACCTCACGCTGGTCGATAATCGAATTTCCATGCTTGTGTAGATATTCGATTGGGTCCTCTAATGTCACAATATGTTTACGCATGGTCCGATTTACATAGTCAATCATAGAAGCGAGTGTTGTTGACTTACCACTACCAGTTGGACCAGTAACCAAAATCAGCCCCTGTGGTCGCTCAACAAGCTCAGGTATAATTCTGGGCAAATCTAGATCTTCGATCGTAGGTGTTTTGGAGGCAACTACCCTGAGGGCTAAAGATACACTTTTCCGTTGATGGTAGGCATTAACACGGAATCGCGATACTCCAGGAATACCATAAGAGTAATCGAGTTCTCCTTTTTCCTTAAATAAATCATACATATTTTCAGGGATTGTTATTTTTGCAATCTCTTCTGTGTCTGCAGGAAGTAATATGTCCTTCCCATAACGTTTGATATCTCCATTTATACGAAAGATGGGAGGAACACCCACTGTAAGATGGATGTCCGATGCCTTAAATTCCAGCGCCGCCCGTAATATATTCTCTATTCTTTCTCTCATCATGTCTGTTCTCCTACTCCAAGATAGCTACACGTAATACTTCTTCTGTGGTAGTTAGACCTTGTTTTACCTTTAATAAACCATCGTCAATCAAGAAAATGGTTTTATTTTTTATCGCAAGCTCTTTTAATTTATGAGTTGAGTCTTCATTCATAATAATCCTGCGCATATCGTCATTCAGGACAAGGACTTCGTGAAGGGCAACCCTTCCTTTGTAGCCGGTCATATTACAGGATTGACATCCTTTTCCGCGAGTAATCTTTTCAATTTTCATTCCCCGTCGGGCAAATATTTCGATTTCACGTTTAGTTGCTTCTTGAACCTCAGCGCAATCACGGCAAACCTTACGCACTAACCGCTGAGCGACAATTCCAGTAAGGGAGGAGGCAATTAAAAATGGTTCCACTCCCATATCTATTAACCTTGTCACGGTACCAAGTGAGTCATTGGTATGCAGCGTACTTAGCACTAAGTGCCCCGTTAACGAAGCACGTACAGCAATCTCTGCAGTCTCTTTATCACGAATTTCTCCGACCATGATAATATTAGGATCTTGTCGAAGTATCGAACGCAATCCTGCCGCAAAGGTCATGCCCACATTGGTATTTACCTGAATTTGATTAATACCTTCAAGCTGATATTCAACTGGGTCCTCAATCGTAATAATGTTTACTTGTTCACTGTTTAATCGATTTAGAGCGGCGTAAAGAGTTGAAGACTTACCTGAACCTGTTGGCCCTGTTATTAATACAATCCCTGTAGGCTGCTCTATCATTTCAGAGAAGCGCTTTAGGTTAAGGGCATTAAAGCCGATTTTGTTTAAATCATTTAGCGCAGCACCCATATCTAATATCCGCATAACAATTTTCTCGCCGTACACGGTCGGTAATGTAGACACACGAAGATCGATGGGATGGAAATCAAGATTCATTTTAATCCTTCCATCTTGAGGAATACGATGTTCGGTAATATCAAGATTGGACATAATTTTTACTCTAGCGGTTAATACACTGCGCATATGTCGCGGCAATACACGTTCAACACGAAGTACCCCATCTATACGATAACGAACAACTACTTTTGTTTCCTGAGGGTCGATATGAATATCACTCGCCTTTTGGATAACGGCATTTGTGAGGATTTGGTTTACTAATCTCACAATTGGAGAATCAAGGTCGTTAATATCATCGTCTCTTCCCCGGTCACTTGAAGAAAGTTCATCAAATAGCTCCTCTAGGCCTTCGTCAACATTGTAATATTTATTAATTGCCCTAACGATTGCCTCTTTTGTTGCTATTGCCGTTTCGATTTGAAAGCCAGTCGATAGACGAAGGTCATCTATTACGATGAAATCCATCGGATCGACCATTGCTACGTATAGTTTATTACCTTCTTTTTTAAGAGGAACAATTAAGTTACGGCTAGCAGTTTCTTTTGATATTAGTGAAAAAAGGTTGGTATCAAAAGGATAATGCATCAGGTTAATATGTGGAATTCCTAATTGATACTCTAATACTTCCGCCAACTGCTGATCCGTTATTAAGCCTCTTTGCAGCAGGGCATCACCTATTTTCTGATTTGGTGCTTTTTCATCCAATGTTAATTGGAGTTGTTCAGGGGTAATTAACCCTTCTTCAATTAACAAATCTCCTAGTCGTCTCCGTGTTTGTTTCATTTATAATCACTACTAACATTATTTTGGTTGTTCATTTGGTTTCCCCCAAAGGTCATCATCCGAATCTTTTTCGTTTATCTCCGTAGATGTTGTTGGATTTCCAGAAGGATTAGATGGTTCTGTGCTAGTTGTTGTAGAAGATGATTGTTGTGTCCCCGTCAAACCGTGCACTTCCACACGATATACAGGTGGGTAATAATCTTCTGATACTATCTCACTCGTAATCATTTGTTCACCTTGATAGGTTTCACGAAGAATCTTAACGATTTGTCCATCAATACCGTTCGTTTGCACCTTAATCTGCCCAGGCAGAAGTAAAGGGCTAAATTGAACAATTGTTCTTGGTTTCAATAACTGTTCCTCTTTTTTGCTAATGATATAATTGTAAAGGAGCTTTTCGCCCTTTAAAGTGACGATTAACTCTTTATCCACCAGTTGCAAGTGTAACTTATATGAAGTGGTATTAGGATTAAAAATAATTAGATCTGTACCGTTGGAAACATTAACCTTCGCTTCAAATCCTATGCCTGTATAATTTGGAAGTGCACTGCTGATATTTCTTTCCGTTATCTTAAAATTTGTTGGCAAGATGGATTGATATATTCCCGTCGCAATCATGCTTAGAGCGGTTGAACTTTCAATCTTCTGTTGTTTTGCGAAGTCGACCATGGAAAAAGTTGTACCTTCAGCAATCTGGATTTCTGGGTTTGCAGAGATTATTGCACCTATATCATTAGGGATATCTGTCAACTTTATAATTGCTTTACTGATGACATTGGCATTATTACTAGCGTCAGTAATTAAGTAATCCTTATTCAAATTGAATAAATAAGAACCTTGTTCAAACTTTGCAGCCGTATTTACTATGTCTGCTTTTAGTTTTGTAAGTTCCAGTTGATTGCTGTCCACTTGTGGAAACTGAAGTTGAATTTGATCTTGAACAGGCAAAATATTTATGTTCATTGATACTGTATTACTTTGACCGTCCTTGATTGAGTAAACCGATTGTGTAGAATCAAAAGTAATTAGGTTTACATCGAATGGTACAATTTTCTCACTATATTGCAGTTCAAACTTTGTATTTTTTACCCATTCCACATACTTTTCATCTAACAAAGAAATTACTTCACTATCAGTCTTTCCAGAAACATCAATCGAACCAATTGAAGTACCTTCTGAGTATTTTCCATTAGAAGAATGGGCGAAACCTTCAAATGCTTTAACACCAAAGTGGGACGAACTAAAAATAACTGCTGTGCTTAAAAAAAGGACAACAAATAATTTAATGAATGATTGATGCTTACTCAAACTTTATGCCTCCCTTCCTAAATATTACTTTTGTAATTCTAGTACTTTCTTGGGTTTGATTTCTCCATTATCTGTTGCTGCCGCAACCTCTTTTTCAGCAAATAATTCTTCTAACACAAGTTCATCCACTTGAGATTCATCTACAGTTTCCTTATCTTCGTCCTTCAAAATAGTTAATTCCGCAAGCTCATCTAGCCAGCTCTCTTCATCAATGGAATCTACCTTATCAGTGTGAGATTCTGTAAAACTTTCATCTAGTAAGTTTTCAATATCTGATAAATAACCAACCTCGGGTTCGTTAGCTTCTATTAATTCCTCATTATTACTTCCAAGCTCCCTGTCCTGTAAGAAAGAAATATCTTCGACTAGAGAATCAATAGGAATGATGTCTACTTCTGTATTTTTTATGGAAGATGAAGAGGAAATTTCCAATTCAGAATCCATTAAATCTATATCTAGTGTTTTATCTGTTTGTTTTGTTACGTTAAATGAAGAGTGACTCTCCTCAAAATCAATTTCTTCTACTAAATGCTCTTTTGTCAAATACAAGCTTTTTGCCATTCGGCTATCCATTAAATAGGCTGCAAAAAAAGAAAGAACTAGTAGCATTACCATTGCTTGCCACACAGGAATGGCTATCGTTGCTGCAAGTCCTCCCGATGCTAACAGGCCACTTAACACAACAAGAAAAAACTTTCCTTTTGTCGTGTATCCAAGTGGTATTAAAAAATGAATCAATAACATTAAAAGCATAGTACCTAATACCCAAATAACTGTTAGCATTCATTCACATCCCTTTTACCCGTTCTATGTTCTATTAAACAACAATTTCTTCCAAAAGCTTATATTTTTTTCAGCAAATACTAAAAATAGACAAAAAACGTCTATTAGATATTGTATAATACTTTTGGATAGTTTGAAAGAAGCTGTAAAACATTTTATAGGCATTATCTACTGAAAATTGTTATTTTTTGTCTAAATATTTTGTTCAGATATATCCATTAACCTATATTTTGCTCCCAGAAGGGAATGAGTAAATTGAAGAAATTGAATTGTGAAAAAGGTATAACCTTGGTTGAGGTTCTTGCTTCTGTGACTATTTTATCCATTATTCTAATATCTTTAATGGGTTTCTTCACCCAAATGGGGATGATGAATAAGAATAACGGAGATAAGTCTCAAGCCATCAATACAGCTAAACAAGTATTATTAGAATGGAAGGATTCTTCTACATTAAAAAATAAACTAGCAAATTCAAATCCTAGTTCTGTCCTTTCACCAGAAGTAGAAATTAATAGTGTAAAATATAACTTTTCGGAGGATTCTACTTTCTTTAAATTTGAAAGTACTAATAGTAGTCGTAAACTTTCTATTAAAGTAAAGAAAACTCCCGAAATTCCAAATGATCCTAGCAGTCCTTACTATTCGACTAGCCCTTATAAATTACACTACATTCACGTAATGGTTCAAAATGATAAGAAAAATCAAATAAGCGAAACATATGGGTTTATTGTTAGATAGGAGCTGAGTAAATTGAATGAAAATGAACGTGGTGTTACACTTATTGAATTGCTCGCCGTTGTTTCCATTATTTCTATTATTGGAGTAGTGATATGGGGTGTATTTTTTCAAGGGATTCAATATTCTCAGAAATCCTTTTCTAAAAATTTCATGATTCAGGAAACCAACATCATTCTAACAAATTTAATTAAAAATCATCAAACAGTAAAGTCCTACGACATTGAAAACCCAAGTTGTAAAATCGTTATTAAGAGCAGATTAACTGCTGATCCTACCGTCTATGAAACAGTAGAATACAGTCATCCTAAAATATGTATTAATTTAGAAATTAAACAGGCTGATGGCAGTGTAATAAAGAGCAAATCGAATATTATTCCAAGCCAGGCAAGCGGTGATACCACATTAACAATTATTGCTTCTGACAAGGTTGACCCAGCAAATAAAGTTTCTATTGAAGCACAATTGTATAGGTTGAAAGGAGCTGATTATTAATGAAGATTTTAAAAAATGAACACGGATATTCTCTCGTTACTGTGTTAATGATTATTACTGTCTTTATGACTCTTATTCTAGCATTTATGGGCCAATCTTTTAGTAGTGTCAAACAAAATAAAGTGGTTGAATCCTCTTCACAATCGGTTGCAATTGCAGAAATGGGAATATCCTATTACCATGTAGCAGTTAAAAACGTATATAAAACAAAACAGCAGGAATATAAAAACAAGTACCTTACTGACCCAACTATTACAGTGGAAAAGATTGCAACGGATATTAAAGATACAATAAATAATGAGATAAGAAAGGGATTAACAAAAACTACAGTTGCTGGAAGTGACACATACTATATAGTAAATGAAAAAAAGATTTCTGGAAAAGCAGATAATCTATTTGCTGAATATGACAGTGCTAATAAAAAAATAGTGGTTAATTTCACCGTAACAGGAACTAATGGTACCGATACTTCTAAGCTAAGTACAGATATGAGTATCGATCTTAGTGCTATAACTATTGTTGCGGATATAGCTCCAGTAATATCCGATATACCGAAAGTTGATAAACCTACGTTAGATCCTAATATAGATACAAAATGTATTGATCCACAAAATACTGTTTATTTCTTACAAGGTGATTGCCCAAATGGCATTATCATTACAAGCCCCAATATGACTTTTACTACCAACTTTCAAAGCTATCCTGGAACCATTTATGTCTCGGAAAGTGCTACTGGGACACTTACAATGGATGGTGTAGGTAATAAATCAAAGTTAAAAGTCTATAGTGATAACCTAGTATTAAGTAAGAACTTAATCAATGTTACTGAGGTAAATATCGAAGCGAAGGGGAATGTTACTTTTGGTAGCCACTTCGTAGCTGCAGGGAAAACGAATCTCTTAGTTGGAGGAAATCTCATAGCTGAGGGTAGACTTGAGTTTAATGATAATACGGATAAAACGTATTTTTCTCTCATTAGAGGCACCGTGACCGCTAAACTAAATCATGATATCCTTATTGGGGCAAAAAATACAATGTGTGTAAAAGGGAAATTAACAGCTGGTAATGCTATTATTAGAGGGAAATTATATATTTACAAAGCGAATCAAAATTTCAATACAACAGATTCAAACAATATCGTATATGTTGACGAAAATCTTACTGATGCAAAACGTCAAGATATACAAAAGAATTGTGGTACAACATTTGATAGTGATACTAAAACGCTTCAATGGGGCGACAATATCGATGCTTTGGTTGACGATGTTGTTTACAATTAAAGTTATCTGAAAAAAAGTAAAAAAGAACAAGACCCTTTCTTGCACCGTCAGTCCAGGGTCTTGTTCTTTATAATTAATAAGCAATTTTTATGATTTTAGCATGATGAATACTCCGCCACCCGATTCCTTCCAGCCCTCTTCGCCCCCACATACAACGCCCTGTCTGCATGCCTCACCAAAGCAAGTGGATCCTCCGCATCCTCAGGAGCAGTCGCCACTCCAATTGATGCGGTAATCTTCACCTGCTGTTGTGTTAGCTCTAAGGATTGCTGCAAGGTAAATGGCCAGTTGGCGATAGATTGTCTTATCAATTCTGCAAGATGATAGGCCTCTTTTTTATCAGCCTCTGGCAGCAACACCACAAATTCCTCACCGCCGTATCGGGCGACTGTTCCCCGTGAACCTACAAGATTACTTAACCTAGCTGCCAACTCACAAAGGATTTCATTTCCGCTCTGGTGCCCATATGTGTCATTGACTTCTTTAAAATGGTCGATATCAAGAATGATTAACGACAGGACTTTTCGTTCGAATTGGAATAGCTTATCGAATTCCTCCGTTAGTAATTTTTCGAAGTACCGATAATTATATAATTTCGTTAAGGCGCAGCGTTCACTCTGCGTTTTTGTAATTTCGTAATGCTTTGCATTATCGATGGCAACTGCAAAATACGAACATAGGATATCAACGATCATCAACTGTGATCTCTCATAAGCTCTTTTTTGCTTTGAAGCAAGTAATAAGACCCCAATGACTTTTTTATTTCTGACAATCGGAACCGCTAATACACTTTCTGCGTCACTAGGAAGATATCCCTTCGTAAACGGCTTCCAATCTTTTTTTGAATGATATAAGTAACCTTTTTTCTTCTCCCATACAAAACCGCTTATGCCCTGATTTTTTTTGATTTTAGCATTCTCCGTAGTAATTCCAGTCCCACACTGAATGCGGCGGACTAATTGAAGCTCGTCATCACTGATGACATCAAAAATGTAGGCATAGTCAACGGGAAGCATTTCACTTAGTTTCTGCATAAAAAGGTCAATAACTCCATCCACCTCAAGGCGTTCAGCCATTTGGTGACCAATTTCAGCAGCCTTCTGTAAATATTCGTTGATTTTTTGACTTGAATAATAAAGCTTGAATATGATTGATAAACTTGCAAATGGAACAGCTACAATAAATAGCGCTAATAGTCCTTGAAAGTTATAAAACATATAGAGTACAAAGCCAAGCGGCAAAGTCATAAATGTGGTAACTGTCTCCACAATGAAATCTTTGCCAAAGTAGGATTCCTTACTTTTATAGATAAAATATAAATAAAATGAAATAATGACCTGATTTAGGAAGTAATTCACTACAGCATAAACTGCTGCAAGTGCAAGAGAATGCAGATTATTTATAATGGTAGGACCTGTTTGTCCACCAAGTGCATAGTAAACGACACCACTGACTAAAGAAACTAGAAAAAACATGATCAAGTTTAGCGGTAAACGGAAAAGTTGCTCCTTTTGTAGACGCAGCCTGAGTAATAACACAATGACTGCAGCCTGCGCAAAAATCATTTCAACAAATATTCCGAAACTTAAGAATGTAGCGAGTGATACCCATTGAATTAAGAAAATAGGCGTATTATTTATGACCATCGGCATAAAGGCAACAACCGATGTTAAAATCAAAAATGCTGCAATATCTAACCATTTACCTGAAATGTGAGGAGGATAAGTTTGATAGGTAAACCACAATCCTGCTGGAACGAGCAAGAGCCATACTAGAAATATATTTCGTTTTGTTTTTGCGGCAACTGTCAATCTAGCCCCTCCTATCAAAAGGTTATTTTGAAATCAAGATAATTCTATTTTACCAAAAATTTAGGAGCCTGTCATAGTGAAATCGTCTTGTTTTTCAAAAATTCACTCAAATAAAGTTTAACCTCAGAAATGAAATACAAAGAGCCTGTTACGACTAGAATCTGATCATTCTTTAAAGAATTAATAATCTCTGCTAGATGTGTGTCCCATTTGTCTTCCATTGCTTTATTTTTGGATTTACTGATTCCAAATAAATCCTTTGCTTGAGCAGCACGAGGAAAGTCAAATGACACGAAGGAGATTCTATCTGCAACTTGATCCAATTGGGCAATCATTTGGTCCAACTTTTTATCTTTTAAGGCTGCAAATACAATATTAATATGATAGTTAGAATAACGAGTAGAAAGTTCCTTAACCAGTACCGAAATTCCCTCATCATTATGAGCGCCGTCAATAATGACAATTGGACGATGAGAAAGGATTTCGAATCTTCCTGGCCAATAGGCTTTCTTTAAGCCTGTCCTAATGTCATCCTCGCTTATGGAAAAATCCCCATCTTGATTGATAGCTTGAACAGCCATTACCGCTAAGGCTGCATTTTCTGTTTGATGTTGACCAATCATGCTGATTTGCAACTGTTCGATTTTATCGATATTGCTTTCTAATGAAAACATCTCTCCATTAGCTTGTGGGCTGTGGGAGGTAATGGTAAAATCCTGATTCAATCGAAATAGTGGGGCATGCTTTTTTCCAGCCTGTTCCTCTATGACCTTCATTGCTTCTTCATTTTTTACGGCAGTATAAGTAGGAATCCCTTCTTTAATAATGCCTGCCTTTTCAAAAGCAATTTCTCCGTAGGTGTGCCCTAGTATATTTGTATGATCTAACCCAATGTTTGTAATGATAGAAGCGATTGGCTGAATAATATTAGTAGAATCAAACCTTCCGCCTAAGCCCACTTCATAGATAACCATGTCCACTTGATTGATATTGGCAAAATAATAGAAAGACATCGCTGTAATCACTTCAAACTCGGTTGGTCCGCCAAGCTCGGTTTCTTCTAATTCATCTGCAAGGGGACGAATCACATTGGTTAACTCCAGGATTTCTTCGTCACTGATGGGCTTCCCATTTACAGAGATTCGCTCATTAAATTGTTCAATATATGGTGATGTAAACGTACCTACGGTATAGCCTGCTGCTTCGAGAATATTGCGTAAGAAGGTTACAGTTGACCCTTTCCCATTTGTTCCGCCAATATGAACAGTTTTCATTTTCCGCTCTGGAGACCCGAGCTTTTCCATCATCCATTCCATTCGGGAAAGTCCTGGTTTAATCCCAAGCCTTAATCTTGCGTGTATCCATTCAAGGGCTTCGTTATAAGTTGTAAACATTTTGGCCACCCCATCTTTATTTTCTAAAAGAAGACGAATCCTACTATAGGACTCGTCTCGATATCTTTATTATAATCCTTTTAACTCATTTATACGAGCCTCTACTAGCGCTCTTTTTTCACGATAGTCTTTTTCCTTTGCCCGTTCTTCGGCAACTACACTCTCCGGTGCCTTTTTCATAAAGCCTTCGTTGTTTAGCTTCTTTTCAACTCTGTCTACTTCTTTCGTTAACTTGTCGTATTCTTTCTGTAGACGAGCAATTTCTTCGTCAATGTTAATTAAACCTTCTAGTGGAAGATAAATTTCCAAGCCGGTAATAACAGCCGTCATTGCCTTCTCTGGTGTTTCAAGGTTTGTTCCCAATTGTAATTCTTCTGGGTTACAGAATTTTTCGATATAGTTCCGGTTCTTTTCAAGTGCTTTTAGTACTGAATCATCCTTCGCCTTTACAAGCATTTTAATCTTCTTGCTCATTGGCGTGTTTACCTCAGCACGAATGTTTCGTACGGAACGAATCATTTCCATTAACATCTTCATTTCTTGAGCGGCTTGTTCATCAGAGTAAGCTGGAATCACTTCTGGCCACTTAGCAGTTGTGATTGACTCTCCATTATGAGGGAGGTTCTGCCAGATTTCCTCGGTAATGAATGGCATGAACGGATGTAACAAACGCATTGTCTGATCAAGAACGTGTGCAAGAATCGAACGAGTAGTTTTCTTTGCTGCTTCATCCTCACCATATAGCGGAAGTTTTGCCATCTCAATGTACCAATCACAGAAGTCATCCCAGATGAAGTTGTATAGTGCACGGCCGGCTTCTCCGAATTCATAACGCTCTGAAAGTTTGGTAACACTTTCAATGGTTTCATTTAATTGAGTTAGAATCCATTTATCTGCAACGGACTTTTCACCGCTAAAATCGATTTCATCATATGTCATGCCATCCATATTCATCAATGCAAAACGAGAAGCATTCCAAATTTTATTGGCAAAGTTCCAAGTCGATTCAACTTTTTCAAAGCTAAAACGTAAATCCTGGCCTGGAGAGCTTCCGGTTGAAAGGAAGTAACGCAATGAATCGGCACCGTATTTTGCGATAACATCCATTGGATCCACACCGTTACCTAGGGATTTACTCATCTTACGTCCTTGTTCGTCACGAACCAAACCATGGATGAGAACGTCTTTAAATGGTCGTTCACCTGTAAATTCCAAGCTTTGGAAAATCATCCGGGATACCCAGAAGAAGATGATATCATAACCGGTTACGAGTACATCGGTTGGGAAGAAGCGCTTAAAGTCCTCTGCTTCTACATTTGGCCAGCCCATTGTGGAAAATGGCCATAGTGCCGAACTAAACCACGTATCCAATACGTCTTTATCCTGCTCCCAGTTTTCGCTGTCTGCAGGAGCTTCATGACCAACGTAAACTTCACCAGTTTCCTTATGGTACCAAGCAGGAATGCGGTGGCCCCACCAAAGCTGTCTTGAAATACACCAGTCGCGAATGTTCTCCATCCAATGCAGGTAGGTTTTTTCGAAACGATCTGGTACAAAATTAACTTTATTTTCCTTACTTTGTAGGGCGATAGCTTCGTCTGCCAGCGGCTGCATTTTAACAAACCATTGTGTTGAAAGGTATGGCTCAACTACTGCCCCGCTGCGCTCAGAATGGCCAACAGAGTGCAAATGCTCTTCAATTTTGAATAGAACGCCTTGTTCTTGGAGGTCCTTAACAATTTGCTTGCGGCATTCAAAACGGTCCAACCCTTTGTACTTTCCGGCTCTGTCATTCATTGTGCCATCTTCGTTCATAACTAGAACGCGCTCAAGATTATGACGGTTCCCAATTTCAAAATCGTTCGGGTCATGTGCTGGTGTAATTTTAACGGCCCCAGAACCGAATTCCATATCCACATAGTCATCGCCAACAATCTTAATTTCACGGCCAACGATAGGCAGGATAACGGTTTTGCCAATTAGGTGCTTATAGCGCTCATCTTCTGGATGAACAGCAACTGCCGTATCACCTAACATGGTTTCTGGACGAGTTGTTGCTACTTCAATGTGTCCAGAACCGTCCGCTAACGGATATTTCATATGATAAAAAGCACCTTGAACATCCTTGTAGATAACTTCGATGTCTGATAAGGCTGTTTTTGTTGATGGATCCCAGTTGATGATATATTCGCCGCGATAAATAAGACCCTTGTTATATAAAGTGACAAATACTTCACGTACCGCTGCTGATAAACCTTCATCAAGTGTGAAACGCTCACGGCTGTAGTCTAAACCTAAACCTAGTTTTGCCCACTGTTGGCGGATATGGGAGGCGTATTCTTCCTTCCACTTCCATGTTTCCTCAACGAACTTTTCACGTCCTAGGTCGTAACGGCTTTTGCCTTCGCCACGAAGTTTTTCTTCAACCTTCGCTTGTGTCGCGATTCCAGCATGGTCCATACCTGGCAGCCATAGTACATCATAGCCCTGCATCCGCTTCATACGTGTAACGATATCTTGTAATGTTGTATCCCAAGCATGCCCTAAGTGCAGCTTCCCCGTTACGTTTGGCGGTGGAATAACGATTGTATAAGGCTGTTTTCCTTCATCATTTTGCGCTTCGAAAAACTTACCTTTAACCCACCAATCATATCGTCCCTGCTCAATCGACTGTGGATCATATTTCGTCGGCATGGTAATTTCTTTTGTTTCCATTTGACCATCTCCTTAGTTTCTTTTTCTGTCATTTAAATAAAACTAGACAAACAAAAAACCCCATTCGTCATAAAAGGACGAATGGAGTTTGCTTCGCGGTACCACCTTTTTTCCAATCATAAAGAAACTGATTGGCGCTTAAATGGATAACGGATTTGATCCGTCCTCAACTAGTGGGATGTTAATCCGTTCGCTGAAGAAGCTCAAGGGCGACCTTCCGAGTGTCTGCTTAGGAATCCTTTCAGCTAATGGTTCCCTCTCTTTAAGCAGATTAACGTCGTACTCTTCCCTGTCGTGGCTTTTTTTTTATTATATTGTTTATACTACCCAAAAAGTGTTCTAGACGTCAATAATGATAACCAAAATTTTTGTTATTTATACTATATGAGTAATTAAGCAGTTTGGTTTATGATCTCTACCTTACCTACTTCCCCATTTTTACATTTTGCATTATTAATGACAATTGTTGATTTTGCTAAAGTAATCCCAAGTATTGACCAGAAAATTGGTGCTACAGGAACCGTACTTATATTAAAAAATGCTTGAACAAGATAGCCAATAATTGTTGCAATTAAGCCATAAAAGATTACTTTTTCTTTGCCTTCAGTCAATTGAACTGCCTGAAATGCTCTTCTTAGAATTAAATAAAGAAAACATAAGTAGGTTAAAAGTGCCGGAACACCAAGTGTAATTGCAATCTGTAAATATTCGTTATGTGCCTTATCTACAATTGAATTATTCATAAATGCAATGTTCTTTTTATTATTAGGAAACACAAATTCAAAAGAATCAGGTCCGGAACCTACCCAAAAATATTCTTTTACTAAAGGCAATGAGTTTTCCCAGATAAATAAGCGCGATGAGCCTTCATGACCAGAACCTTGGTTGGTTGCGAGCCTATAAGAGTCCTTAAACACAGAATTTATCCGATTTGCATAATACCCCTGTTCGCTAGTGTTTATTAAAAATAAGAGGAAAATAAATGTAAATGCTAATATTATCCACTTCTTCCAAAGGTGTTTACGTCTTATTACAACAGTAAATGTAAGAAAAACCAATCCAATGAGCACCCCCAGGTATCCACTCCTTGTATTCGAAAAAATAAGAGCTACAAACGATAAACAAAGCGAGATAAAATAAATAAACTGGAATATTTTATTTTTAGAATTCAAATAGAATGGTATTGTTATCAGCATAACCAACACAAGATACGATCCAAAGAAGTTAGGATTATCGAAGAAAGTATAAGTCACCCCTTCATAATTCCTCATTGAACTATTCCTTGGAAATATATCTAAACTATAATGCTGCAATATTCCATATATTGATACAATCAAAGAGACCAAGGCTATACTAGAAGAAACTTTATTTAATTTCTCCTCATCAATTAATCGATAAGAAAAAAGGAAAACGCTGAAATAGCAAAAATAAGATATAAGTCCTTCTTTACGATCAATCAAACCGTACACAGATGTATATTTATTTGGGGAGAATACTGTTGAAATTTCTATTAAAGTTAGGAACACTAACAACAAAGTAACAACAACTGAATCACCCTTATCAGGCTTTAACGTTTTGTACTTTCTCTTGAACAGTATGTATAGCCACGTACAAAGGACAAATGCATATAAATATCCAGTCTTTGTCGATGTATAGTATGGATCAAAGCCCCATGGATAAATTAATAGCGGAAAAAGTATGATGAACCAGAACATTTTTTATACTCCTTATATTGCATAGATAGATTATTACCCTCAAAAAATTTATCTCCTAGGACTTTATTATTATTTCATTTTTCCTATTCTGGTTCAATAAAAGAATTATGGATAATATAAAGTTCTTTAAGGTCATTTTTTCTAATAAATGGTTATTTTATGAGGAATTTACACTACATAAAGAATATACATAAAAGAAATGCCATTTTGGAGAGGATGGTTGCAATGAAGCGGAGGAAGTTTATCACCAAGTATGCTTATACTCCATGGTTTCGAACCACCAGGAGAGTGTGTGCGCAGTTGATCTTGCCGTTTACGATATTCCAATTAATACGTACATTGTTTATTCCAACCGTATTTGATGTCCTTTTATTAACGGTTTTTATTGCGATTGCCGTATCAATCTATTTCGAAATTGTTTAAGAGCCCAAAAAGCAAAAGTTATTGCTGCTGGGCTCCTTCTTTTGCCTTTTTCTCCTGCTCATCAATTTCCGTCATTCTCATGACTACATATTCAGAATTCTTCAAATGCCAGTATTTGCGTTGCAGCATTCGGACAAATTTCAACTCATTTTTAGGCTGTTCTTTTTTATAATAACGTTCGGCCACCTGAATGATTGGAATTGGATAAGCTAAATAACTAAAAAATAGTAGTTTTTCATCCACTTTGAAGGGAAAATATTTATAGTAATGGTAAATCCACTCAACCGCTTCATCATTTCGTGTTGGCGGGCTATTAAAGGAACGTGATAAGTATGGCAATAAATCATGAATGGGTGAGCCGTAGCGGGCATTTTCAAAGTTAATAAAATAACCATAACCCTTGTCGTCATATAGAAAATGCTCGGAAGATACTTTTCCATGGGTAATCACCATTCGTGCTTTTTCTTCTTCCTTTGTTTTTTCATACCATTCTTCGAATTTCGTTTTAGAAAAGCGAAGTGCTTGAGTTATTTCGTTATAGTATAAACAAAACACCAATTCAAATGGCGACATGTACGTCTTTTTTTCACATTCATCGATAAACCCATCAAGAAACTCCTGATTCTTATCAAGTACGGCAATCGTTTTTTCGTAATGCTCTGTCCGCTCCTCCTTATTCACGGTGATCTCTTTGGCAGATAACGTGTGAAGCCTGGCTAATTCGCGAAACAGCTGCTGGTGTTTCTGTGTCCTGTCTTCCTTTACTTCATTCGGCATCCAGGGCATTAAGTAATACAAGGCTTTATCATGAAGAACAGCATATCTTCCGTCCATAGTTGGGTAAATAGGGACAATTCGATTGTAGCCCTTTTGGTAAAGAAGATGAACATGACGAATAAAGTCTGTGCCATTTGTCGGGTCCATTTTCTTTAATGCAAAGGTCCCTTTATTGGAATAGATTTTCTTAATATTGCCGTGTTCTTCAATAAAATTAGGCGTTACTTGGTAGTGATTTAAAATGGGTATGAATAATTCTACCTGATTTGCGTCGCGCATCGACATTCATCTGCCTTTCAGCCAGAGCAATATCCTTAAAAAGATGTGAGCAGGTTAGAAACCCGCTCACTATATGTTTGGTTGATTATTTTTTTGCTAATGCGACAGGTACGTATAATACTTGACCCTCATAAACATCCTGGTTGAGCTCAAGATTATTGTAACGCAGCAGATTAGGAACGGATACGTCATAACGGTCGGCAAGACTATCCAGTGTATCACCCTTTTGAACGATACAAACTTTTAATCTAGCTTGGTCGGAGCTGTCTTCCTTACGGGCAAAGAACTCCGTTAAGGTCATTGTTTTCTTTTTTTGTGCCTTCTTTTTTGCTTGTTTCGGTGGCGCTTCTGGGGATGAAGAACTCTCCTCCATCACTGGTTCTTTTGCTTCTGCTGGTTCTTTTGCCTTTTCTTCTGCAATTGGCTGTACTGGTGCTTTCTCGACGATTTCTTCTATCTCTTGCACCGGCTCAACTGCTTCACTTCTTGCATGTTCAAAAACAACAGGCTGTTGTGGCTGTTGTAGTTCTTCCTCTTCTTCAGGCTCTTCATAGGTAAAGGTTGGGAATTTCGGAAAAGCTTCCACTTTCTCTTCTTCTGGCTGTTTCCTTGCTTCTGCCTCAAATAAGAAAGTATCCGCAAAGTGATTCTCTTCTTCAGCTTCTTCTTGTTCTTCCATTTTAGGAACTTCTACCTGATAGCGATGGAGAACTTCAAACTCTTCTTCTTCTACAACTTCTTCCTCTTCTTGTGTTGAATCGTACAGGCCGCTGATGGTTAATTCTGCGGACAATTTAAGACAGCTGCGTTCCGGTATGGAATAATCAAATGACTCCACAATGACATCAATATCATAAATGCTTTGAATCCGATTGTTGGGGATGGTAATATCGACAGGAAAACGGTGTGAGAACTCACAAATGCCTTCCTCCTGTGGATCCACTCTTTCTACATATTTTTGGCTAGGTACATTTTCTTCCTCTTCCCCTGTACTATCTTGGTCATTTCTATATTCGCCTGTTAATTCCAGCGAACCACGTATGGTTACGTATTGATCATTTTCCTGGATGGTAATATCCGGGTCTAGAGAAATCGACACAAGTTCAGCTACTTCCTGTCCTTTTCTAAACCACAAAGACTCCTCCAAGGAAAATCGCAGGCACGATTGATTCTCCTGAGACAAAGCGACTCCTCCTTTCGTTTCCTTTTAAGCAAAATCACTATGTCACTTACACTTTATGAACAAGTGATTTTAAATATGATAAAAAAGGCTTTTTATGTAAAAAAGATTAGTGGGAGTACTCTATTTGACCGAAATCGTTATCTTCTTTTATTTGGGGCAAGTGGGAGCACTCCACTTGACCGAATTCGTAATCTTCGTTCATTTGGGGCAAGTGGGAGCACTCCACTTGACCGAATTCGTAATCCTCTTTTATTTGGGGCAAGTGGGAGCACTCCACTTGACCGAATTCGTAATCCTCGTTCATTTGGGGCGAGTAGGAGTACCCCACTTGACCGAATTCGTAATCCTCGTTCATTTGGGGCAAGTAGGAGCACCCCACTTGACCGAAACACGAATCCTCGTTCATTTAGGGAAGTGGGAGAAAAGGATTTCCCCAAAACAAAAGACACTCATCAAGTTGATAAGTGTCTAAAAGGTATTATTTTAGTTTTGAAAATGCAACTTCAACTGCTTTAATTGTCTTCTCAATATCTTCTTCGGTATGTGCAGTAGACAAGAACAATCCTTCAAATTGAGATGGCGGCAGGAATACTCCTTGTTCAGCCATTTCACGATAGTAGGCAGCAAAATAATCTAGGTTAGAAGTTTTTGCTGTTTCATAGTTGATGACAGGTTCTTTTGTAAAGAAGAATCCAATCATTGAACCTGCACGGTTAAACGTAACAGGAATATCATATTTTTCAGCCGCAGCGGTAATTCCTTTTTCAAGTAAATCCCCTAAGCGCTTGAACTCTTCGTAATGCTCTGGTGTTAATTGTGTTAATGTCTCGTAACCAGCAGTCATGGCAAGCGGATTTCCGGAGAGGGTTCCTGCTTGATAGATTGGTCCCGCAGGAGCAATTTGCTGCATGATTTCAGCCTTACCGCCGTAAGCACCAACTGGCAGACCGCCGCCAATTACTTTACCAAGACATGTGATATCAGGCGTGATATTGAAATAGCCTTGCGCACAATTATAGCCCACACGGAAGCCGGTCATAACTTCATCAAAAATCAACAATGCCCCGTTTTCGGAAGTGATTTCACGAAGACCTTCTAAGAATCCTGGAAGCGGCGGTACTAGACCCATATTTCCAGCAACCGGTTCAACGATAATACAAGCAATATCATCACCGAATTGTTCGAACGCATATTTAACGCCTTCAAGGTCATTGTATGCAACAGTAATCGTGTTCTTAGCCACTCCTTCAGGTACACCAGGGCTGTCTGGTAAACCGAGTGTAGCAACCCCAGAACCAGCTTTAATTAAGAGGGAATCACCATGGCCATGGTAGCAGCCTTCAAATTTTAAAATCTTGTTACGGCCTGTATAGCCGCGTGCTAAGCGAAGCGCACTCATAGTCGCTTCTGTTCCAGATGAAACCATCCTTACTACTTCAATTGATGGTACACGTTCAATAACAAGTTTAGCCAGTTCATTTTCCATTAAAGTCGGTGCGCCATAGCTTGTACCAAGCTCAGCAACCTTTTTAATTCCTTCAACCACTCTGTCATTTGTATGACCAAGGATTAGCGGTCCCCATGATAATACGTAATCGATATATTCATTGCCATCGATATCATAGATTTTTGAACCTTTTCCTCTTTCCATGAAAATCGGATCCATATTTACAGATTTAAAAGCACGTACCGGGCTGTTAACACCGCCAGGCATCAAGTTTTTAGCTTCTTTAAAGGCTTCTTGCGATTTTGTATATGAGCGCATTATCTGTTCCTCTTTTCAGAATAAAATTATTAATCTTCTTTCAACCAGCGGCACGCGTCTTTGGCAGCATATGTAATAATAAGGTCTGCGCCTGCACGTTTAAAGGCAATTAGCATTTCCATCACCGTTTGTTTCTCGTCAACCCAGCCGTTTGCAGCAGCAGCTTTGATCATCGAATATTCACCACTGACGTTATACGCTACAACAGGAAGATTAAAGTTATTTTTAACATCACGAACGATGTCAAGATACGGCATACCTGGCTTCACGATTAAGAAATCGGCACCTTCGGCCACATCGGATTCTGCTTCCCTGAAGGCCTCCATTCGGTTTGCTGGATCCATTTGATACGTTTTACGGTCACCGAACTGCGGTGCGCCCTCTGCTGCCTCACGGAAAGGTCCATAAAAGGCTGAAGCATATTTAACGGCATAAGACATGATGGGAATATCTTTAAATCCGGCTTCGTCTAAACCAGCACGAATCGCTGCAACAAAACCATCCATCATGTTTGAAGGGGCAATAATATCTGCACCTGCTTCGGCTTGAGCGATAGCTGTTTTTACAAGTAAATCAAGAGATTCGTCATTTAAGATTTTATCGCCTTCGACCATTCCACAGTGTCCGTGGCTGGTATATTCGCACAAGCATGTATCCGCAACAATGATGATTTCTGGATAATGTTTTTTAATCCATCGGGTTGCCACTTGGATAATGCCATGGTCATGGAAGGCTTGTGTTCCGCACTCGTCTTTTGTAGTCGGAATGCCAAATAATAGAACGGACTTAATTCCATGTGCAACGATATCATCCATTTCCGCTTTAAGGTTATCCATCGATACTTGGAAAACCCCAGGCATGGAAGATACTTCTCTGCGGATGTTTTCACCTTCATAGATGAATAACGGATAGATGAAGTCGTCTGGTGTTAAGTGATTTTCTCTAACGAGTGCACGCATATTAGCACTTGTACGTAATCGGCGATGACGTGAAAATTGAAGTTCCATTTAATATTTACCCCCAAATTCTATTTTCAAATATCATTTTTCTAAAAATTGGATCGTGCTTTTAATCATATCGTTTACGGTATACTCCTCTGGGGAGACGTGAACCGGCAACCCATAGGCAAGTAATCTTTTTTCAGTAACGGGTCCGATGCAGCTAATCACACATCTTTCGATATGCTTCTCTAGTTTATACTTCTTTACCACACTCATAAAGTGATTAACTGTTGAAGGACTTGTGAACATTAAGATATCCAGTTCATCATTAGAAAGCATTTTAGCTAATTTATTGGTACTGTCTTCGGGCATATATGTCTCATAGATCACGATTTCATCTACAAGCACACCTCGGTTACTAAGAGATGTAGAAATATATTCCCTTGCCAGATTTCCTTTTGGAATCAACACTTTCGAACCACTCGGCACTATTGGCAAGAACTCGTCGGTAAATACCTCCGTTACATAGGCAGAAGGTACAAACTCTGCTTTCAATCCTCTTTCCAGCAATACCTCTTCTGTTTTCTTACCGATCACAGCAATTTTAGGAAATGAGTTATGATTTTTATTTTTATAAAAAGAAAAGAACGTTTCGACTGTGACATTGCTTGTAAAAACAATCCAGTCATATGTATCAATCTTATTCATAGCATGTTGCAGCTGAGCTGTGAGCTCAATTGGCCGAAATGCAATAAGAGGGATTTCGATTGAAATCCCTCCATACTTTTCGACAAGTTGTGAAAAGGATTTTGCCTGACCCGCTCCACGAGGCACCAGGACCTTTTTGTCTTTCAAACCTAATGGTTTTAGCATTGACCTTCAAGCTCCCGTTTAACCTTCTCAATCAGGTCTTTAGCTCCTTTTTCAATTAATAGGTCCGCAGCTTGAATGCCAAGCTCTTCTGGGTTCGTTCCTCGTAGTTCCTCTTTAAAGATTTCTTGGCCTTCAGGAGAAGCGACTAATACAGTCAAAACGATTTCATCATTATCCGCTATATAGGCAAAGCCTGCAATTGGCACTTGGCAGCCGCCTTCCATTTTTTGAAGGAAAGCACGTTCCGCACGAACTGCTCTTTCTGTTTTCTTGCAAGTGAATTTCTCAAAAAGTTCAAGAAGTTCCTTATCATCTTCACGGCACTCGATGGATAACGCACCTTGACCAACGGCAGGTACGCACACATCGGCATCAATAAACTCGGTGATGGTTTCTTTTGCCCATCCAAGGCGGGAAAGACCTGCTGCTGCTAGGATAATAGCGTCATATTCTTCATCTTTAAGCTTTTGTAATCGTGTATCAACATTTCCACGGATCCATTTAATTTCTAAATCTGGACGCTGTGCTAAAATTTGGGCGCTGCGGCGAAGGCTGCTTGTGCCAATAATCGCTCCTGGCTTTAAATCTTTTAGCTTAATATGATCTCTTGAAATTAATGCATCACGGTGATCCTCACGGAAAGGAATGCAGCCGATTGTCAGCCCCTCAGGCAGAACAGCTGGCATGTCCTTCATACTATGAACAGCCATGTCAATTTCTTTATCCATCATAGCCTGTTCGATTTCCTTAACAAATAATCCTTTACCGCCTACTTTTGAAAGTGTAACGTCAAGGATTTTATCCCCTTTTGTGACAATTTCCTTTACTTCAAATTCAAAGTTGCCGCCAAGCTTTTTAAGCTGTTCTATCACCCAGTTTGTTTGAGTAAGAGCCAATTTACTGCGTCTAGAACCTACGATAATTTTTCTCATGACTGCCTCCTATGTTATGAATACCAAAAATGAAATGATGATAATTGACCAAATAAGAAAAAGTTGATTAATACAATTAAAAAAGAACCGACATTCCAAAGAGCTAGTTGTCTGCCTGACATATTTTTTACGATACGCAGGTACAAATAGATACTGTATCCGGTTAATAGAATAAATGATCCAATAATTTTCATATCGTACCACGGCATTCCAGGAACCTTTAAGAAGGCCCATTGTAAACCTAAGATGAGACTTAATAACAGCATTGGAACCGCAATTACAACTAATATGTAAGAGGATCGTTCCAGCTTACTTAAATCTGCAATTCTCAATAGTCTAGTCCCCCATTTTTTCCTTTTCAATAAATCATATTGAATCAGATAGAGAAGAGAAAGAACAAAAGATAAAGAGAAGGCTCCATAAGATAGAATCGCCATTGTAATATGTATAAGCAAGAGCTCAGACATTAGCTGATTGCCGATGACATGGGAATCATATGTAATCGGAGCAAACGTGTGAATAGCCATGACAATAAAACCAAGAATATTGGTAAAAAATACGATGAAATCGACCTTTAGAAGACGGTTGATTCCAAGCGATAGCGTTATCAAAATCCAAGCATAAAAATATAAACCTTCAAAGATTGTTAAGACTGGAAATCGTCCTGTTTTAATCATATAAGAAGTAAGAAAGACTGTTTGTAATACCCATACAAACGCAAGTAACCAGAAGGCGATACGGTTTGCCCTCCGGTTATGATGTAGAAAGTCGAAAAAATATAACAACACACTGAAGGCATATAGGACAACTGTCAATTCGTGCAGCCGCGTCATATGGAAGTCAAACATATTCAGTACCTCTTATGACTGAAAGGAAGCCTGCGGTACTTTAACCACTGCATTATTCGTTTCGGCTGCTTTCGTTTGTTTTTCTACAAGCTCTTCAATATTAAATATTTTCATGAATAAATCCAATGCCTGATCAGCGTCTGGACGAGCAGCCAATTCTTTTGCTTGTAAGATAGGGTCTTTTAATAGCTGGTTGATAATACTCTTTGTATGTTTATTTAAAACCTTTCTATCTCTGTCCGATAAATGAGGCAGCTTGCGTTCAATGCTGACCATGGTTTCGGTTTGAATAGCAAGAGCCTTATCCCTTAAAGCCGAGATAACCGGAACCACCCCTAACAATCCGAGCCATTGTTTGAACTCAACAATTTCCTTTTCAATCATCAACATGATCACTTGAGCTGCTTTCTTCCGCTCCTGAAGGTTCGCCTCTACAATTCCTTCTAAATCATCGATATCATATAAGAATACACTTTCAAGCTCCGCAATTTTTGGATCCAAGTCGCGAGGAACAGCGATATCAACCATAAATAATGGCTTGCCCTTACGCTTTTTCTCCACTTTTTCCATCATTGACTTTGTAATAACAAAATCCTTTGCTCCAGTAGAGCTAATCAAAATATCTGCGTCAACCAAAGAACTTTGGAGTTCATTAACTGTTTTAGCCTCACCGGCGAATCGGTTAGCAAGAACTTCAGCCTTTTCAAATGTACGATTGATTACCGTAACCTTTCTTACACCATTGCCATGCAGATTTTGCGCGGCCAGCTCACCCATTTTACCCGCACCAAAAATAAGAACATGCTTATTCTCAAGTGAACCGAAGATTTTCTTCGCTAGTTCAACAGCAGCATAGCTGACCGAAACCGCATTGGCGCCAATTTCTGTTTCAGCATGTCCACGCTTCGCAAGGGTAATGGCCTGCTTAAATAGTTGGTTAAAAACTGTGCCTGTTGTTCCCAGTTCTTGAGCTAGTATAAAGCTGGTACGAACCTGCCCTAGTATTTGCGTTTCCCCTAAAACCATTGAGTGAAGCCCGCATGCCACCTGGAATAAATGCTCCATCGCACCGTCTTCCTCGTAAACAAATAGAAAAGGTGAAAACTCAGATTGTTCAATTCCGAACCATTCAGATAAAAACTCTTTAATATAATAGCGTCCAGTGTGCAGCTGATCGACAACCGCATAAATCTCTGTACGATTACATGTAGATACAATGATATTTTCTAGGATGCTTTTTTTCGTATTTAATTTTTTTATTGCATCCCCAAGCTCGGCTTCATTGAATGTCAACCGCTCACGGATTTCCACAGGGGCAGTTTTATAGTTTAGACCGATCACTACAATATGCATTTTTTAAGAACACCCCCAATAAGTAATACAAAACTACTAGTACATTATTAACTAGTCTGATTATAACACGGGCTTTTTCAACTTTTACCCGGTAAATGTGAACAGAATACGAAAGAATATGGTACTATATAAATCGGAAGCGCCTCTAGGCGCCGAAGCTAGCCTAATATAGTAAAAAAGTAAGTAGTAAATAAATATATCATCCTTATGTACAGTACCAAAAAAATAGACTAGATTCAAGTAAACCTTTCTGGAAGTGGTGTTAAAATGAAGAATCAGCGCATTTTCCCTGGAATTATACTCGTAGGCTTTGGAGCCTTTCTATTCCTGCAGCAATCTGGATTTACCGTTCTACAGACATTGTATTCGTGGCCGACACTCCTTATTATTATTGGGCTCGCTTTTCTAGGACAGGGATATTCTGCAAACGATCATGAATCCATTTTACCAGGAGTCATCATCGCAGGATTTGGTCTGCACTACCATTTAGCCGGCAAGATTTTAATCTGGCCAAACAACACCATTGGCATGCTTGTATTGTTTATATCCATCGGCTACTTTCTACGTTTTCAAAAAACAAACAATGGACTGTTTCAGGCGTTTCTCTTTTTAGTATTGGCATTACTGCTATTATTTTACGATAAAGTTGCAGAATATCTTGGATTTCTTCAGAATGGGCTAAGTATTGTTTGGAAGTTCTGGCCTGCAATTATCATTCTGATCGGCCTCTTCTTACTTTTTAAGAGAAAAAAATAAACGTCAGGCAAATTGCCTGACGTTTTTCTTACATATAGACTGTTCTACTAATGATAGGTGTTAAAATCCTAAGGCCGATTTTAACGCGAAAAAAACTATTTTGTGCTCGAAATTAAGTTTGCAGGCTCTTTTCTTAAGGAAAAGAGCTCACATATAACTCTGTAAAATCGACCACGCTTTATCTTTTCCTTCACCCGTTTCGGACGAGAAAAGAACGATTTGATCATTTTCTTCCAAATCGAGCGTTTCTTTCGTTACTTTTAAATATTTTTGCCATTTCCCTCTTGGGATTTTATCCGCCTTTGTCGCGATAATGACACACGGAATACCATAATGCTTTAAGAAATCATACATCATGATATCATCCTGTGTAGGCGGATGGCGCAGGTCAACAATCAAAACTGCCGCTCTTAATTGCTCACGGGAGGTAAAATACGTTTCAATCATTCTTCCCCATGCAGCACGCTCAGACTTCGATACTTTTGCGTATCCATAACCCGGTACATCGACAAAGTGAAGGATTTCATTTATTAAATAAAAGTTCAACGTTTGTGTTTTCCCGGGCTTTGACGAAATTCTCGCGAGTCCTTTTCGGTTTAGCATTTTATTGATAAAAGATGACTTACCAACATTCGAACGGCCTGCTAATGCAAACTCAGGCAAATCTGTTTCTGGGTACTGCTCTGGCCTTACGGCACTGATGACGATATCGGAACTAACTACTTTCATTGCAATCCACCTTCTACTAGTGCATGCCGAAGAACTTCATCGACATGTGAAACAAGCACAAACTCTATTTCATTTCTTACACTTTCTGGAATATCTTCAATATCCATTTCATTATCCTTAGGGAGAATGACTTTTGTTAATCCTGCTCGATGAGCACTCAAAGTTTTTTCTTTTAATCCGCCAATCGGAAGTACACGGCCTCTTAGTGTAATCTCCCCTGTCATTCCTACTTCACGGCGAATGGCTCTGCCGGTGAGTGCGGAAACAAGAGCAGTGGCCATTGTAATACCTGCAGACGGACCATCTTTTGGAACAGCGCCTTCTGGAACATGGATGTGAACATCATATTTTTCATGAAAGTTCTCTTCTATTCCCAGTTCACCTGCTTTAGAACGAATATAGCTAAAGGCAGCCTGCGCTGATTCTTTCATAACGTCTCCTAGTTTTCCAGTTAACACGAGTCTTCCTTTACCAGGCGATAGAGAAACTTCAATTTGTAATGTATCCCCGCCAACAGTGGTGTAAGCTAGACCAGTCGCAACTCCGACTTGATCCTCTGTTTCAGCTTGCCCGTAGCGGAATCTTGGCTTGCCTAGGAACTCTTCTACGTTCTTTTCCGTAACGACGACTCTCTTTTTCTCACCTGAAACAACGATTTTTGCTGTCTTACGGCAGATGGTTGCCATTTGTCGTTCGAGACTCCGCACTCCTGCTTCACGGGTATAATAGCGAACAACCTTAAGAATCGCGTCATCACGTACCTGGAGGATCCCTTTTGTAAGACCATTTTCTTTAATCTGTTTCGGCAGAAGATGGTCTCTAGTGATATGAACTTTTTCAATTTCTGTATAACCGGCAATCGTAATAATTTCCATTCTATCTAAAAGTGGACCTGGAATGGTTGACAAGTTATTGGCAGTCGCAATGAACATGACTTTTGATAGGTCATAAGTCTCTTCGATATAATGATCACTAAAATTATGGTTTTGTTCCGGATCTAATACCTCTAACATCGCAGAAGAAGGATCACCACGGAAGTCACTGGACATTTTATCAATTTCATCTAGTAAGAACACTGGATTAATTGTTCCTGCCTTTTTCATTCCTTGGATAATACGTCCTGGCATTGCACCAACATAGGTTCTGCGATGACCGCGAATTTCAGATTCGTCACGTACACCGCCAAGTGAAATACGGACAAAGTTCCGATTTAATGAATTAGCAATGGAACGTGCTAAGCTTGTTTTACCTACCCCTGGAGGTCCAGCAAGACATAAAATAGGGCCTTTTAAGGAATTGGTTAGTTTTTGAACGGATAAAAACTCTAAGACACGCTCTTTTACTTTTTCAAGTCCAAAATGATCCTGATTTAAAGTCTTTTCCGCACGAAGAATATCAATGTCATCATTTGTTTTCTTTGACCATGGAATTGTAATCAGCCATTCAATATAGTTACGAATAACCGCACTTTCTGCTGAGCTTGATGGCACTTTTTCATAGCGGTCAAGTTCTTTTAATGCGGTTTGCTGGACATGATCAGGCATACCTGCGTTCTTAATTTTCTCAGTTAAATCTGCAATTTCACCAGTTTTGCCTTCTTTATCGCCTAATTCCTTTTGGATGGCCTTCATTTGTTCACGAAGGTAATATTCCTTTTGTGTTCTTTCCATAGAACGCTTAACACGCTGGCCAATCTTCTTCTCAAGATTTAGCACTTCTTTTTCATTTTGAATCGTAGAAATAACCGTATTCATTCGTTGTTTGATATCCAGTGTCTCAAGAATTTCTTGTTTTTCCTTCAGTTTGATTGGCAAATGAGAAGCAATAATATCTGCCATTCGTCCTGGTTCCTCAATATCAACAACAGAAGCATAGGTTTCCGCAGAGATTTTTTTAGATAACTTTATGTATTGCTCGAAATACTCAAGCATTGTTCTCATTAATGCCTGATCCTCTACATCCTTTGTTGTAGATTCTTCATATGTCACAATACTGACAGAATAATATTCGTCCTCATCATGAAATGATTGTATCTTTGCTCTATTTAGTCCCTCTACCAATACTCTAATGGTTCCATTCGGAAGCTTAAGCATTTGTTTAACCTTCGTTAATGTACCAATCTGGTATAAATCATCTTCTGATGGATCGTCTATCGCAATATCCTTTTGTGTCGTTAAAAAAATTAAATGGTCATCTACCATCGCTTTTTCAAGGGCTTCAACCGATCTTTCGCGGCCAACATCTAAATGCAGGACCATTGTCGGATATACAAGCAACCCTCGAAGCGGCAGGAGGGGGACGATCAATTCTCTCTCTTTCGCCATTAAATTGCACCTCCACATGCATGAATCATTATTTCTAGCTGTTAAAAGCAGAAATCGTCTTTGTACAATTCTATCTCATTTGCAAATATGTGTCTAATAATACGAAAGGCACACTATCTGCTTGTCAATATATATTTTAATTTTCCCCAACTAGCACGATTTCTTTCATAAAAAACACTTCGGTCAAACAACCGAAGTGTTTTCGTTAAATGGATTCTTTTTTAGATAGCTCGATAGATGCAGGAATGACTAGATCTTGGGCAAGTTTATTGACGAGAGCGATGTCAAAAACTTCACTCAAATGGGTAACCGGAACAATCCGGATTCCCTTGATCTCATTTAATATCGATTGCATATTTTCTTCAGGGATGATAACCGTTGTAGCACCTGCTTTTTGTGCAGCCTTTACCTTAGGATATACACCGCCAATTGGCTTCACATTTCCATGAATGCTGATTTCTCCCGTCATGGCCACCTTGTTATCAATTGGTACTTTGTAAATGGCTGAATAAATTCCCGTTGCCATTGCAATTCCTGCGGACGGACCATCAATCGGAACCCCGCCAGGGAAATTAACATGAATATCGAAATCACCAGCTGGGACACCCATTGACCGAAGGACGGTAATCACATTTTCAATTGAACCCCGTGCCATACTTTTTCTGCGAATGGATTTTCCTTGTCCGCCAATACTCTCTTCATCGACAATTCCTGTAATGTTAATGGTTCCCTTATCCTCGGCAGGGATAACAGTTACTTCAATTTCTAGCAGTGCCCCCGTATTCGGACCATACACCGCTAGTCCATTTACAAGACCAACCCGGGAGTCATCATTAATCTTTCTTTCCATTCTTGGTGACAGTTGACTAGAGTGTGCAACCCATTCTAAATCTTCGTCTTTTATAAACTTGCGGTCATCGGTTATGGCAAGCCCTGCAGAAATTTGAATCATGTTAACGGCTTCGCGCCCATTTCTCGCATATGTAGATAAAATATCTAATCCAGCTTCACTAATGTCTAATTTCACTTTTTCAGCTGCTTTTTGCCCTACTTGAATGATTTCTTCTTGCGTTAAGTCTCTGAAAAAAACTTCCATACAGCGCGAACGAATGGCAGGCGGTATTTCACTCGGAGTTCTAGTTGTGGCACCAATTAAGCGAAAATCTGCCGGCAGTCCATTTTTAAAAATATCATGAATATGCGTCGGAATTTGTGTGTTTTCTTCATGGTAGTAGGCACTCTCAAGAAAAACTTTACGGTCCTCAAGAACCTTTAAAAGTTTATTCATTTGAATCGGATGCAGCTCGCCGATTTCATCAATAAATAATACACCGCCATGAGCATTGGTAACCGCACCTTGCTTAGGCTGTGGTATTCCCGCTTGTCCCATTGCTCCCGCACCTTGATAAATTGGATCATGAACAGATCCAATTAGTGGATCTGCAATGCCTCTTTCATCAAATCGGGCAGTTGTTGCGTCTAATTCAATGAATACAGAGTTTTGTTTAAATGGAGATTTTTGGTTTTTTTTGGCTTCTTCCAAAACTAATCGAGCAGCAGCTGTTTTCCCAACCCCTGGCGGTCCATAAATAATGACATGTTGAGGATTTGGTCCGCATAATGCTGCTTTTAATGACTTTATTCCATCTTCTTGTCCAACAATATCTTGAAAGCTTGTTGGGCGTACTTTTTCCGCTAATGGTTCGGTTAATGATATGGATCTCATCTTTCGAAGCTGTTCCATTTCCTTACGGGATTCCCGATCAATGGAAACCTTTTGTGTCCGTTGGTTTCTTAGCAAATTCCAAAAATACAGCCCGATAATAATTCCAAAAAATAGCTGTATAAATAAGGCAATCCCCGTCCAACTCATAATTTTCCCTCCTGCTACAGTAAACTTAAGTAGTTATCTATAAGTATTTCCTGCATATAGAGGGAATAAACCACAAATTGTAAGAAACTGTTTTTGTTGGTATGAATAATCCGCAGAAAAAAGAACCCAGTGATTAACTGGGTTCTTTAGGATAGCAAATATTAGGCAGATTTTTCTTCTGCTACAACGGTTCCATCTTCTAAAACAAGTTTCGGAACACTATTGTCGATGACCGTTTCTTTCGTAATGATACACTTCTGAATATCATCACGAGAAGGAAGATCAAACATGACATCGAGCATGATTCCTTCAATAATAGAACGTAATCCACGTGCACCAGTTTTACGTTCAATCGCTTTCTTCGCAATTTCACTAAGTGCGCCTTCTTCGAATTCCAATTCTACTTCGTCGATTTCCAGCATTTTTTGATATTGCTTTACTAAAGCATTTTTTGGCTTCGTAAGAATTTCAATTAATGCTGCCTCATCTAACTGCTCAAGACTCGCTATAACAGGTAGACGACCGATAAATTCAGGAATTAATCCGAAGCGGAGTAAGTCCTCAGGCAATACTTTAGAAAGAAGTTCTTTCTGTGTAATTTCCTGTTGCTGCTTAACATCAGAACCAAATCCAATAACCTTTTGACCTAAGCGGCGCTTAATGATTGGTTCAATGCCATCAAACGCACCACCGCAAATAAATAGAATATTCGTTGTATCGATTTGAATGAATTCTTGATGTGGGTGTTTACGTCCGCCTTGAGGTGGAACGCTCGCAACCGTACCTTCTAGAATTTTTAATAATGCTTGCTGTACACCTTCACCAGATACATCTCTTGTGATCGAAGGATTTTCTGATTTACGGGCAATTTTATCAATTTCATCGATATAAATAATACCCTTCTCAGCTTTTTCCACATCGTAATCAGCAGCCTGAATCAATTTTAAAAGAATATTTTCTACGTCTTCCCCAACATAACCTGCTTCAGTTAAAGACGTTGCATCAGCGATCGCAAATGGAACATTTAGAATTCTCGCTAATGTTTGAGCTAATAACGTTTTTCCACTTCCAGTTGGCCCAATCATAGCGATGTTGCTCTTAGAAAGTTCAACGTCATCAATCTTACTGTTAGAATTGATGCGCTTGTAATGATTGTAAACTGCAACTGACAGCGATTTTTTAGCTTGATCTTGACCAATGACGTACTCATCAAGAATTTCACAGATTTCTCTCGGCTTTGGAACGTCTTTGAATTCTACTTCCTCTTCTGTTCCAAGCTCTTCTTCAACGATTTCTGTGCAAAGTTCGATACACTCGTCACATATATATACACCTGGTCCGGCAACCAATTTACGTACTTGGTCTTGTGTCTTTCCACAGAAGGAACACTTTAATTGGCCTTTTTCATCATTAAATTTAAACAATTCTTTCACCCCTTGAAAACGTGTTATAACACTATTTAAAGTTGCGTAACACAAACAAAAATCCGTTTCTTTTTCGATACGATTCAGTGGTATGTATTGCATTGTATCACATGGACCCAGCGGACTGGTAATAAAAAGTCTTCTTCCATTATGTTTTTCTTGCGTCGGATTTTTGTTTGGAGCACCTTTAAATGATTCCTATGTACTCATTAAGCATAACCACTTTTCATCAAATTAAATCTTTGATAAGGCCGGTTTTACTTAATTCGCTATGTAATTGTCTTTTTCCTGCTATAGAAACCTTGCTTGTTAAAAGAAAAGCGGAAGCGCCTTGACCAGGAGCGACAGGCATAAGACGAGCCGGCAGAAAGGTTGCTTTTTAACCTTTTTGACGGATTGGCTTATGACCCCGAGCTCCTAGGCGCTGTAGCTGGATATTAAAAAGGTTTCCCTGTACTTATTATAATATGTAATTGAAAAAATGTATAAAAACAGGCACGATAAAATCGTGCCATGTTTTAACATTTCGTTATTATTTTTTATTTTCGATTAAGAATTCAACCGCTTTTTGCTTTTGAAGGTCACCCTTGATCCCATCAACGCCGCCAAGTGCTGCTTTAATGTTATCAACAGTCATGTTGTACATGCCAGCCATTTTTTCAAGTTCAGCATTAACATCTTCGTCAGTTACTTCAATGTTTTCAGCTTTAACAATTGCTTCAAGTGTTAAAGCAACGCGAACACGGTTTACAGCTTCTTCTTTCATTTGCTCACGTAAAGCATTTTCATCTTGACCTGAGAATTGGAAGTAAAGCTCAAGGTTCATACCTTGCATTTGCAGGCGTTGTTCGAATTCTTGAAGCATACGGTTTACTTCGTTTGTTACCATTACTTCTGGAATTTCAACTTGTGCATTTTCAGCAGCTTTTTCAACTAAAGAATCACGTAGGTGGTGCTCAGCTTCGTGCTTCTTGTTGTCTTCTAAACGAGTTTTGATTTTTTCTTTTAAAGCGTCTAATGTTTCAACTTCGTCATCAACATCTTTCGCAAACTCATCATCTAATGCAGGTAGTTCTTTTCCTTTGATTTCATGAACAGTTACTTTAAATACCGCTGGCTTACCAGCAAGTTCAGCTGCATGGTATTCTTCAGGGAAAGACACTTCAACGTCTTTAGATTCGCCAGTAGCTACTCCTACTAACTGCTCTTCAAATCCTGGGATGAATGAACCAGAACCTAATTCAAGTGAATGATTTTCAGCTTTTCCGCCTTCAAATGCTTCACCATCAACGAAACCTTCAAAATCAAGAACAACAGTATCGCCAAGTTCAGCAGTACCTTCTTCTTTTACAACAAGCTCAGCTTGACGGTTTTGAAGAGTTTCTAATTCTTTAGCTACATCTTCATCCGTTACAGTAGTATCGAACTCTTCTACTTCTAATCCTTTGTACTCGCCTAATGTTACTTCAGGCTTAACTTGTACAGTCGCTTTGAAGATAAGTTCTTTACCTTTTTCCATTTGCTCGATGTCGATATCAGGACGATCGATTGGTTCAATTCCAGCTTCGTCAATTGCATTTCCGTATGCTTCTGGAAGAAGAATATCTAACGCATCTTGATAAAGAGATTCTACGCCAAAACGCTTTTCGAACATTTGACGTGGCATTTTTCCTTTACGGAAACCAGGTACATTTACTGTCTTAACAACTTTATTAAAAGCTGCAGTTAAGCCTTCATTTACTTTTTCAGCACTTACTTCAACAGTAAGGACACCAGTGTTTCCTTCTTGCTTTTCCCATTTTACTGACATACTATTTCCCTCCAACAATCTATTATCATTTCATTCGTAACGAATTTGTCAGGATAATGAATTACCCTCTTTTTTTATGTAAAAGATAGTTTTTACACAATGCAACCCTTACATTATAACACAGGATTTTTTACTTTCAACAGAGTTACCTATATATTGGGATAAGAAATTTCTTCTAATTCTCTGATTTTTGTGAGTGCCTGTTCTATTTTTTTAGTAGAAATCTCGTAGTCATCTGAAATCTCCTCGACATTTGGATCTCCACCAAGATAATTAAGAACCAGCAGGTGAAAAGCAGCAGCCCATGCTGATACCTCTTCAGGATCTAAATCAAAAGGATAAGTGATGAAGAACGTTCTTTCTACCATCCCTTTAATATTTTCAAATAAAACAGGGTCACTATTTTCTAATTTTTCTTCTAAGATTTTTTCTATTTCCTTCAACCTCTGCTGCGTTT
This sequence comes from Neobacillus niacini NBRC 15566, assembly GCF_001591505.1. Lineage (GTDB taxonomy): Bacteria > Bacillota > Bacilli > Bacillales > Cytobacillaceae > Neobacillus > Neobacillus niacini. Next base: position 155,795 of record NZ_BCVA01000005.1, on the reverse strand, counting down.
TGATGTCTGGCAGTTCTGTCGGCACAATACTTACACCCTCATTAAACTTTTTCACCACTATTCTCTTATCGTATTCCTGCTCTTTTAATAGGGTCAGGAGCATAGTTTTTAAGAAAGGGTGGCCCGACTCTGAGTCGAGATATTCTTTGATTTCATCCATATAGGGACGGATATTCTTTTCTGCCAAACTTGAAATTACTAGCAATTGCTCATTTATATTATTTAGTGAAGATAGTTTAAGTTCTTTGAAAGGAGTCTCTACTTTTACTTCTTCAATTGGTTCCTGCTGACTATTGTCAGCCATCCGTTTACTAAATTGCAGGATGGTAAGGAAATGGTCATGTCTGTCTGGCGGAATCTCTTTTTCATCAAATAGAGCTTCAATCGTTGAGACGATTTCTTGATATTCATGGAGTTGAATTAAGATGGTTAGATACAGATCTACCATATGAAAATAATCACCGATGCCTTTTAACAACATCTCATTAGCCAGTTCTCGCGCCTTTGTATAGGCTCCTGCTTCAAAGTAAGCCAGGACGAGACCTATTAATATGTCACTATTTTCTGAGTCATGGTCCCTCGCTTCCTCAAGCAGGGTAATGGCCTCTTGGTATCTTTTGTTATGAAGGCTCTCAAGGCCCTTATCCGTCAATCTTTTTTCGAGTCCGGGAAGGAATATAATATTATCTTTCCGTTTCGCTCGTTCCCGTTTATTCATACTTGGTACCGTCCTCTGCTACTTTATGGAAAATAGTGTAGCATGAATTTTAAGAAAATCAAAAAAACTTACCTTATCAATGGAGATGTTGGTTTGTTACCGTAATTTTGTTAGTTCCGATTTATCGGCACAATTACTTCGGATTGTTACCGTAATTTTGTTGGTTCCAATTTATCAGCACAATTGAGCTCCGATTGTTACCGTAATTCTGCTGCCTCCAATTTATCGGTACAATTCACTCTGGATGTCGTAGAAATCCTATAAAAACAAAAAAACTCACCTTCTAAGGTGAGTAATATCTATTGGTATGTAGTTAAATGGCGTCCCAGGAGAGATTCGAACTCCCGACCGTACGCTTAGAAGGCGTATGCTCTATCCGGCTGAGCTACTGGGACATTATAGTACTTTCAACGACAAGATTTATTATATAAAGGATATAGATAAAAGTCAACACTCTTTTAAAACTTTTTTAAAAAATAAAATCGGGGGGAAGAAAAACTCTTCCCTCACCTTTTTGGCAATTCAAATTCACAGGCTAAATCTTTGAGTTCACGTCCACTGCTATCATAGACAAAAAACTTTATTTTTTCATCTACTAACTCTAGAATCACGTAGGTTTTTTCATTGCGTGCCCTTGGCATTCGTATGCTGCCAGGGTTCAAGAACAATGTATTCCCAATAATTTCGGCCCCCAGTACATGGGAGTGTCCGAAACAGACAATATCTGCCCCCATCTCTGCTGCCTTATATTGTAAGTTCATTAACGACGTCTTTACTGAATACCTGTGACCATGAGTTACAAAGAACTTACGTCCAGCAATTTCCGTTGTGGTTTCCAGTGGATAGCCGCCAAAGTCGCAATTTCCCTTCACCGTCAAATAACCATTCATCACTTTATCGTCCGGCATCATTTCAGAATCACCGCAATGAATCATCAAATCAACTTCATTCATGTGCCGCTCTCTTAAAATTTCGAGCTCATTCGTTAAACCATGACTATCACTAACAACTAAAACTTTGCTCATGATTATTCCGCACTTTCCACAATAGAATCTAACATACCTTCAAGCTTTTTCAAAGCATTGGCTCGATGACTTATTTTATTCTTTTCTTCTGAAGATAGTTCTGCCATCGCTCGGCCTTTCTCAGGCACATAAAAAACTGGATCATACCCAAACCCATTGTTACCCTTTGGTTGTTCGAGAATACGTCCTTCACACGTCCCAGCTACGGTGATGGTTGCTTTACCAGGCAAAGCAACCGCAAGGGCACAATAAAATCGAGCGGTACGATTTTCTTCAGGCACACCTTTCAGTTCCTCCAGTACCTTTTCTAGATTCTTCTGATCATTTTTAGATTCACCGGCATACCGTGCGGAATAAATTCCTGGCCTTCCCTCTAGCGCGTCTACAATTAAACCAGAATCATCACCAATCACCATCTTATTCAACTGCTGTGCAACTGCTTCCGCTTTTAAAGCGGCATTTTCCTCAAACGTTGTACCGGTCTCTTCTACATCTTTAATTTCAGGGTAATCAAGCAGCGTCCGGACGGCCATCCCTCTCGGTGCAAAAATATGTTCAAATTCCCTTGCCTTACCAGGATTTTTGGTTGCAATGATAACTTCTTTCATCTCCGTATCTCCTTATTTCTTTCGTCTTGCTTCAATTTTTGTTGTAATTTCTTCTCCTAACGCATTTTTTTGATGTTCAAACAACTCCATAAGCCCCTCCTGAGCCGCACCTAAAAGGTCCTGTAGCTGTTGATAAGAGAAAGTTGATTCTTCGCCAGTTCCCTGTAATTCAACGAATTCACCAGTTCCCGTCATCACGATATTCATATCAACAAGTGCTTTAGAATCTTCAGCATAATTTAAATCTAGAACTGTTTCATTATTTTTTAAAATACCAACACTGGTAGCAGCCAAATAATCTGTAATAGGAAACTTTGTCCCCTTTTTTTCACCAAGTCGATGAAGGGCAATCGCCATCGCAACAAAGGCTCCTGTAATGGAAGCAGTTCTGGTTCCGCCATCCGCTTGAATGACATCACAGTCAATCCATACGGTTCTTTCTCCTAGTGAAGATAAGTCGACAACAGCTCTTAATGCTCGTCCAATTAAACGCTGAATCTCCATCGTTCTTCCGGTAACCTTACCCTTTGAAGATTCACGAATGTTTCTTGTTTCCGTTGCCCGTGGCAGCATCGAATATTCTGCTGTTATCCATCCTTTGCCTTCACCTCTCATAAAAGGAGGTACTCTCTCCTCGATACTCGCGGTACAAATTACTTTTGTATTCCCCACTGAAATAAGGACAGATCCTTCAGGGTGCATTAAATAGCCTGTTTCAATATGTATTGGTCTTAATTGTAGTCTTTCTCTACCATCAACACGCACTAGCATTTCCTCCTTAATGATGAGAATCCTCATCATAAAAAAATCAAATAAAGAAGAGGAAGCCTAAAGGCAACCTCTTGATTGTCACTATATAGTATATCAAAAATACATTTTTAGAAACTACCTGTATTGACTTTTTCTGGACGAGTGACTGGCTCAGATAATTTTTCACCCTTATCGTTGACCAATTCCGCCTTGCCATCTACTGTAACGGCAACACTTTCAATTCCCTTTTGTTCCGTTAATGAAAGTACCAGGGCGTTTAATAAATGTTCAGAAACAATTTTTTCTTCAAAGCTTCCATAGATGGATTCATTAAAATTTAATGTGACCTTTCCATTTTCAATTTTCGGAGCCTCTAGAAGTTCTACGTCAGGCATAAACTCTGAAGCCAAATTAGATTTTACATTTGGTCCTTTTACCAGCTCATTCACAACTGCGACGACATTATTCTTTTCACTAGTGCTAACCCGTTTGGTAACAGGTACATAATAATAAGCACCTTCTTCACCGCCGATGTAGTAAACGGTCACTGGCTTTGTGTTTGTAATATCGGTAACACCGGCTGTATCATGATTGATACCGGTAGCTCGGGATAGGTTCTCACTGATTGGTGTACCGTTTACAGGCATTTCAGTTAAATCATGTCCGTTCATCTGAAGCTTTACCTTATTTACTGTATCAAATTGAGTGAGTGTCCAGGTTACCGCTTCTAGGATTTTTCTTTCATCTTCAGGCTGGTAGTTCTTAAACTCCTTCGAGAAGTCCACCACTGCTACACCGTCTTTAATGTTAACGGAAATTTGAGTTTCTTCTGGCAGCACTGCACGGAAATCATTTGGCAGCATATCGGTAACTGGGCCGTTTGCAACTAAGTATTCTAAAGCTTGCTTTGCTACTGAAGTTGTCTTTGGCAGTGTTAGTGTTTGCGGCACCACTAACCCATCTTTATTAATTAAGTATAACTCTGTTTTTACTGTTCCTTCGACTTCTTCACTCTTGCCGGTGGTTTCCTTAGTCGGGTTAGTATCTTTTACAGTAACCTGCTTTGGCGGATCCACTCTCTTCTGCTCTTCACTTCCGAACAAACCGCACCCCGATAAAAGTAGTGTTGAAGCAAAAACGGCTGTAACAAGTGGTTTTACTTTATTTTTGGACATATTTTTTCCCTCCTAAGACAGTTTGTACTATCATGTATACGAGCCTATGAAACTAATTAGACCGCCTTTAGTAAGAAAAATAGGACATTCTTTCATTTTTTTCAAAAAAAAATAAGCTCCTTTAATAGGAACTTAATTATAATTTAATCTTTTTAACATTATTTATAGGTACTCCGAGCCATTGAGAAGCAATTTTTGAAAAGAGATACCTTGAACCCGTCGTATAAAATTCGTGCTCCGGTTCATTTTCATCAGCCTCTAGTATATTATTATACTGAAGAATAGCACTTATTTCCCTTGCGGTTTCATCGCCTGAGGAGATAACATTCACACCTTCACCCATCACTTTTTGAATTACTGGTTCAAGCAATGGATAATGGGTACAGCCAAGGATAAGCGTATCTAAATTTTGATTTTGCAAGGGTTTTAATGCTTCAATAACAATTCTTTCTGCAATCTCCCCGTTGTACTCACCACTTTCAACAAGTGGCACGAATTTCGGACAGGCTTGTCCCGTAACATATAACCGGCTGTTTAATGCTTTTAATGCTTTTTCATAGGCGCCGCTTTTGATTGTACCTACTGTACCAATAATCCCTACCCGGTAGTTCTTTGTCCGCTTGATAGCAGTTCGTGCTCCTGGGTAGATAACCCCAATCACGGGTATGCTCAGCTCATTTCTAATTTCATCCAAGACAGCTGCCGTTGCTGTATTACAGGCTATGACAAGCATCTTTATATTTTTTTCTAATAAAAATTTAGTTAGTTCCCAGGTGAATCTTTTTACTTCCTTAAGAGGTCTAGGTCCGTATGGGCACCTTGCAGTATCTCCTAAGTAAATAATTTTTTCATTCGGAAGCTGTCTCATAATCTCTTTTGCTACCGTTAATCCACCCACACCTGAATCTATGACACCAATTGGTTGTTTCAAAATTTTCGCCTCTTTTTTAAGGCTCTTTTCTTAAACTTTATTGCTTTTAAGTTTAAAAGCGCATATATAAGCTATAACTTGTGCCAAACTAGCCATCTATTGTAAGAAAAGAGCTTGCAAACTTAATTTCAAGCACAAAATAGTTGTTCCACGTTAAAATCGGCTTTAGGATTTTAACAACAATTATTAGAAAACAGCACTTTTTAACGCATATCTTGATGCAGTTTCATCAAATTGGTTTGAAGTTGTTGAATTTCTTCTAAAGAAAAGTTGGTTAAAACTTCCTCTAAGTAAACTTGACGTTTCTTTATAACTTCATCTATTATTCTTTCGCCTTCTTCAAGTAAGTGAATTCTGACGACACGGCGATCCTTAGGATCCTTTACCCTAACAACCAGTTGGTTTTTTTCCATCCGGTCTACAAGGTCGGTTGTCGTACTAAATGCCAAATACATTTTAGTAGACAGTTCTCCAATGGTCATATCCCCATCTTCAAAAAGCCACTGCAGGGCCACAAACTGCGGCGGAGTAATTTTATAATGGCTAAGCATTTCTCTGCCTTTTTGCTTAATAATACCTGAAATATAACGCATATCTTTTTCTATACTAGCAACAATTTCCGCGCTGACCTTTTTTGTTTTTTCAACAGTCATCTCTATAACACTCCTATAATGGCATCCCTTTGCCTTGTTTTCGTAAACTTTAACCGTTCTTTCGTCTTGCTCTATTTTCTACTTTTTTCGATAAAATTTCAAGTTGAAACATAACCCTCTGCAAACTCATATGTATAGAGCCAAATTTTTTAGCAAAAAACCCCTTATAAAAACATGAACCGGCCTCCCGCAGGAAGCCGGTCATGATTAAAGTTCTAGCTCTCCCATACGAAGGAGCTCTACAACTGCTTGTGAACGCCCCTTAACACCAAGCTTTTGCATAGCATTGGAAATATGATTTCGAACCGTCTTTTCGCTTATAAATAATTCACCAGCGATTTCCTTAGTAGTTTTATCCTGTACTAAGAGTTCGAATACTTCTCTTTCACGTTTGGTGAGTAACGGCTTGTGAGTATATTCATTCTCCTTCAAGTATTGTGACCCTCCTTGCCTTCGCCAGTTATGAACCGTGGGGTGGGTATATATTTAGTCACGATATCTTATGTAAATGCCCTATCTAGAGTGACTAGAAATGCTTTAAGGAGAATAATTTTATGAAAAAAATTTTAATAAAAAAAGTCCCTGCTCGAAGGACTATATTGGTTTTGCATAAATAATGTATCGTTGAGGTGCGTTTCCAACATATCGGAATGGATAACAGGTGATAACGATTAATTCTTCCTTTGTGTTTTGCAGGGTAATGATTGTCCGATCGTCTGCATCTACAATTTTGGTATTCGTTAATTCATATTTGAATTTCCCGTTTGCCATTTGCATTTCAAAAATATCTCCAGGCTTAAGTTCCCCTAGACGCCGAAAGACGGTATCTCGATGACCGGATAAAATAATCTGTCCATTTTCACGTGGAAAGTAAGATCCTTTATAATGCCCGACCCCTTTTTTTAAATCATTTGGATCCGTACCTTCCACAATCGCTAATTCAGATTTAATCTTCGGTATCGACAGCAAACCTATCGTATCTCCGAATTTAGGAGGATCGACTTTTTTAGGGTTCTTGAACGGTTCTTCTTCATCATAGTTAGACTCTGCCTTAGCAACTATCCTTTTAGCTTCTTTTAGTGAAGCATCGCTCATAAAATTAGTCTCAACAATTTGCCAAATTCCGATTCCTATTACAACCAGTCCTGCCAAAATTATAAGTACCGATAGCTTCTTCACCCTTATTTACCATCCTTTATCCAACTTTGAAAAGATCTTACTATTAGTATACCAAAGGGAGTTTAAAAGTCCTACCCATTAAATAAGAAAACCTTCTTTCCGTAATAGAAAAGAAGGTTTAAAGAATCTTGCATTATACCTGATCGCTTCCGAAGAAGTTTCTAAATGCTTGGAATGTTGTATCACGGTTTAATGCTGCAATTGATGTAGTTAATGGAATTCCTTTCGGACATGACTGTACACAGTTCTGTGAGTTACCACAGTTAGCTAGCCCGCCATCTCCCATAATTGCTTCTAAACGTTCAGCTTTATTCATCGCACCAGTTGGATGAGCGTTGAATAAACGCACCTGTGAAAGCGGCTGAGGTCCAATAAAGTTTGAATTGCTGTTTACGTTCGGACAAGCCTCAAGACAAACACCACAAGTCATACATTTTGAAAGCTCATAAGCCCATTGACGCTTCTTCTCTGGCATACGCGGACCAGGTCCTAAGTCGTATGTTCCATCGATTGGAATCCAAGCTTTTACTTTCTTTAAAGCATCAAACATTCTGCTGCGGTCAACCTGAAGGTCACGCACAACCGGGAATGTTCTCATCGGCTCTAGGCGGATTGGCTGCTCCAGTTGATCAACAAGTGCCGAACATGATTGGCGCGGCTTCCCGTTAATCACCATTGAACATGCTCCACAAACTTCTTCGAGGCAGTTACTATCCCAAGTAATAGGTGTAGTAGCTTGACCTTTTGTATTGACAGGGTTTCTGCGAATTTCCATTAATGCAGAAATTACGTTCATATTTGGACGATACGCTAGCTCAAACTCCTCTTCATAAGGAGCAGAATCAGGGCTATCTTGACGGGTAACAATAAATTTTACTGTTTTATTTTCAGACATGTGTTCCTACTCCCCTTTCTTTTTTGCGTAGTTGCGTTCACGAGGCTTGATCAAGGAAACATCAATATCCTCGTAATGGAAAGCTGGTGCAGATGTGCCATCAACAAATTTTGCCATTGTTGTTTTTAAGAAGTTTTCATCATCACGGTTCGGGAATTCAGGCTTATAATGCGCGCCTCGGCTTTCATTACGGTTGTAAGCACCGATTGTGATTACGCGTGCCAATTGAAGCATGTTTTGTAACTGACGCGTAAAGGTTGCACCTTGATTGCTCCATTTGCTTGTATCTTGAATGTTAATTTTTTTGTAACGTTCTAATAACTCTTGAATCTTTTCATCAGTCTTTAATAGTCTGTCATTGTGACGTACAACTGTCACATTATCCGTCATCCATTCACCAAGCTCTTTATGAAGAACGTACGCATTTTCCGTGCCATTTAAAGACATAATGGAAGACCATTTTTCTTCTTGTTCCTTTACGTGACGATCAAATACAGTAGATGATACGGCATCTGAACTCTTCTCAAGACCCTTGATATATCTAACCGCATTCGGTCCAACGACCATACCGCCATAAATAGCTGAAAGTAATGAATTCGCACCTAAACGATTGGCACCATGCTGTGAATAATCACACTCACCGGCAGCAAAAAGTCCTGGAATATTGGTCATTTGGTCATAATCAACCCATAGCCCGCCCATTGAATAGTGCACGGCAGGGAAAATTTTCATCGGAACTTTACGAGGATCGTCACCCATGAATTTTTCATAGATTTCAATGATTCCGCCAAGTTTAATGTCTAATTCTTTTGGATCCTTATGTGAAAGATCTAGGTAGACCATGTTTTCGCCATTAATACCCAACTTCTGATCTACACAGACAGAGAAAATTTCACGTGTTGCAATATCACGTGGTACTAAGTTTCCGTACGCTGGATATTTTTCTTCTAGGAAGTACCAAGGTTTTCCATCTTTATATGTCCAAACTCGTCCACCTTCACCACGTGCTGATTCACTCATTAAGCGGAGCTTATCATCACCAGGAATCGCAGTTGGATGAATTTGAATCATTTCACCATTCGCATAATATGCACCTTGTTGATATACGATAGATGCAGCAGAACCTGTATTAATAACAGAGTTCGTTGTTTTTCCGAAGATGATCCCAGGGCCGCCTGTTGCCATAATAACTGCATCACCAGAAAAGGATTTAATCTCCATTGATGTGAGGTTTTGAGCAACAATTCCTCGGCAAACGCCATCATCATCTACAACTGCGCCTAAAAATTCCCAGCCTTCGTACTTTGTTACTAATCCAGCTACTTCATGACGACGAACCTGCTCGTCCAATGCATAAAGCAGCTGCTGACCTGTAGTCGCACCAGCAAATGCAGTTCTTGAATGCTGTGTACCTCCGAAACGGCGGAAGTCCAAAAGTCCTTCTGGAGTCCGGTTAAACATAACACCCATCCGGTCCATTAAGTGAATGATTCCAGGTGCTGCTTCACACATCGCCTTAACTGGCGGCTGGTTAGCCAAGAAGTCCCCGCCATATACGGTATCATCAAAGTGAATCCATGGTGAATCTCCTTCACCTTTTGTATTTACTGCTCCATTCATACCGCCTTGGGCACAAACAGAGTGGGAACGTTTAACTGGAACAAGTGAAAATAATTCTACTGGTGTTCCTTCTTCTGCAACTTTGATGGTTGCCATTAAGCCGGCTAAGCCGCCACCAACTATGATCACCTTACCCTTACTCATTGTGACTCACTCCCTTAATCCAAAAATCCGATATTTTTCAACACAGAGTATGAAGTTAATTTTTTATACAAATGCTAGTAGTGTGCTAATTCCCACGATTGATAGAATAATGAAAACACCAATGGTGAAATATGTAGAAATTACTTGTGAACGTGGGGAAACAGTAATACCCCAGCTAACCAAGAATGACCACAAACCATTTGCAAAGTGAAAAATAGTTGAAATGATACCAACCACATAGAAACCAAACATGAATGGTGAAGAAAGGATATCCGCCATCATGTCATAGTTAACATGCGCACCGAATGCTGCTGCAACACGAGTTTCCCATACATGCCATGTAATAAAGATTAACGTGATGACACCAGAAACACGCTGTAATAGGAACATCCAGTTTCTGAAGTATCCATACTTTCCGGCATTATTTTTTGCAGTAAAAGCAATATAAAGGCCATAGATTGCATGAAATAAAATTGGTAAATAAATAATTACTGTTTCAAGGACAATTCTAAAAGGAAGGTTCCCCATAAAATTCGCCGCATTGTTAAAGGCCTCTGGTCCTCTTGTAGCAAAATTGTTGACTACTAGATGCTGCACAAGGAATAAACCTATTGGAATTACTCCTAGTAATGAATGCAATCTTCGATTCAAAAACTCACGATTCCCTGCCATAATTAACCCCCCTTAAATTTTTCCTGGATGATAAGCCTTCAACTATTTTTCTTGTAAATAAGAATTCTCAAACTTAGCACCACTGTGACAATTATGTGACATGTCCATTTTACTCCCAACAGGAAGGAGCGTCAAGAAAACGGATACACAAAAGTTATATAAAAATTTAATTTTTAAAATATATTGATATTATAATAAATTATTAGTTTTCTTCTTGCAAATGGAATTATCTTGTATTAAATCCAGTAGAATTACAATAAATAATTAAATTACATCCATAGACTGTTGCCATAAATGGGAAAGATAATTATGATGAAAGACACGCTATTATATTGCAAAATAACAATCCTTTACCACTCTAACGCTGTACACTATATTTCCTAAAAAGTGTTCTTAACTTAAAGCCGTAATTGTATATAATAGAATGGTAGAAAGAGGGGAAGCAAAATGAATGAAAGTACTGCCGTCGAACTTACTTTACAATCGAATGAACCAAGAAATATTTCACTGTTTGGTTATGAATTGATTCGTGAATTCATACTGCCAGAAATCTTAGGTAAAGACACACCAGAAATCCTTTACTGGGCTGGAAAACGATTAGCCCGCAGTCACCCTTTAAATAGCTTTGACGAAATCATCGATTTTTTCTCAAAAGCTTCTTGGGGACAGCTCGAATTAAAAAAAGAGCGTAAAGATGAAATAGAATTTGAACTTGTCAGCCCGCTGTTCGTTTCGAGAGTTAAATCAAAAGCAGAACACTACTTCCAAATTGAAGCTGGCTTTCTAGCTCAACAAATCGAACTCCAAAAACAAGCCATCGCCGAAACCTTCGAACACCCAGTAAAAAAAGCAAACAAAGTCCTATTCACCGTCAAATGGGATCGTAAAGACACACTTTAGCATACAGAAAAGCTTTCATCAGGATCTCCCGATGAAAGCTTTTTCTTGTTGCAACTGGTGCTATTTTGGTCCTTCAGTCGGTGCTTCAGTCGGTGCCTGTCACCACTCGTGGACACTGTCCACCTCAGGCGGACAGATTGGCAAAAAGTTTTCCTTGGAGTTATCTCCAAGGAAGGCTTTTTTAATCTTCTCTATTTAGTCCGAATGCATGGTGAAGTACTTCCACGGCTTTTAGCATGTGTTTTTCTTCGACTACTGCTGAGACTTTGATTTCTGAGGTGCTGACCATTTTTATTTGAATTTGGTTCTTGGCTAGAACTTCAAACATTTTTGCTGCTACACCAGGATTAGAAATCATCCCTGAGCCGACGATTGATACTTTTGCCAGTTGATTTTCTGCGTCAAGCTGTTCATAGTTTAGTACATCCTTGCTATTTTCAAGAACTTTCAATGTCTCCATCAGGTCTTGGGTTTTAATAGAGAAAGCAAGATTTGCTGTTTCTGCTTCTGTTGTACTTTGAACAATAATATCTACGTTCAAATGGTTCTCAGCCAGGGTTGTAAAAATGGTTGATAAACTTGTTAAAGAATTGGCAAGTCCTAATACACTTACCTTCGTAATTTCATCTTCAAATGCCACTCCACGGACTACAAGATTTTGTTCCATTGACGCTTCCTCCTCAATTACTGTTCCTTTTACTCTTTCCATACTTGAGCGAACCTCTAATTTGACTTGATAGTTTTTCGCAAATTCTACTGCCCTGGGATGGAGCACTCCAGCACCTAAATTGGCAAGCTCAAGCATTTCATCATAAGACACGGACTGTAATTTCCGAGCACTCTTCACATACCTAGGGTCAGTTGTGAATACACCCGTTACATCGGTATAAATATCACATTTATCAGCGTTTAGTGCAGCAGCAAGTGCCACGGCCGTCGTATCTGAACCTCCACGGCCAAGAGTAGTAATTTGACCATTTTCCGTAATCCCTTGGAAGCCTGCAACTATTACCACTTTACCGTCATCAAGCTGATTTTTTACCGCTTCTGTATTAATCGTTGTAATACGGGCATTTCCATGAACAGGCTCCGTGACAATTCCAGCCTGCCAGCCGGTAAACGAAATGGCAGGAAGATTCTGTTCATTTAGAGCCATTGACAATAAAGCGATTGTTACCTGTTCTCCCGTACTTAGGAGCATGTCCATGTCTCGTTTGTTAGGAGCCGCGGAAATTTCTTTTGCTAGATCCACCAACTGGTCAGTTGATTTCCCCATTGCCGAAACAACCACTACAACCTGATTCCCTTGATCGGTTTCATCTTTTACTCGTTGTGCTACATTTAGGATTTTTTCTACACTTCCAACCGAAGTACCGCCAAACTTTTGTACAATTAAACCCATCTTTTCCCCTGCTTTCAGTTATAGGTTAAGAATCACTATATGTTTCCCCGCAAAAAAAATAAAAAAGCAATGAGAGGGCATCTCATTGCTTGAATACACAAAAAAATTCTGCGTCTACAATGTAAGATAGCTCTCCAAGGCATTAAACCTTGACAATCCGGCATTTATTCAATACAGGACCAGCAAAGAAAGAAATGAGACTTTCTTCACTTCGGCGACCATCCCCTTTCATGATTCATCACAGAAGCCCATCCTTCTCCGAATCATTACTATTGAAGCTCGCACCTCTACCTTCACTTCATTATTAAAAAGTGATAGTAATATAATTTTCAATCATTATAGCATAGCAAGATTTTTCTGACAATCACTATGATTGAAGTTTTTTAATTAATTCCTCTGCTACGGGAGCTGGAATCCCGATGGCTCTAAACTCATCAAATGTAGCTTCCTTCATTTTCTTAACGGAACCAAATTCCTTTAGCAGCTGCTTTTTACGTTTTTCACCAACACCTGGAATGTCGTCCAGTAGCGATTGAAACGCACTTTTTCCTCGTGTTTGACGATGAAAGGTAATCGCAAAACGGTGAACCTCATCTTGGATTCTTTGCAATAAATAAAATTCTTGGCTGTTTCTGCCGAGCGGAATAATTTCAAGTGGATTCCCATATAAAAGCTGAGAAGTTTTGTGCTTATCATCCTTGACTAGCCCAGCTAGGGGGATATCTAAACCCAGTTCGTTTTCTAAGACGTCTCTGACAGCCTCCACATGTCCTTTTCCGCCATCAATAATAATGAGGTCCGGAAGCGGAAGTCCTTCTTTCAACGCCCTAGAATATCTTCTTCTGGTTACTTCACGCATCGATTCATAATCATCAGGTCCCTTAACCGATTTAATCTTATACTTTCGGTATTCACGCTTATTCGGCTTCCCATCAATGAAGACCACCATCGCAGATACAGGATCCGTCCCTTGAATATTAGAATTATCGAAAGACTCAATGCGATGCGGGGTATAAATACCCATAAGCTCCCCAAGGTTTTCAACAGCCTTTATCGTCCTTACCTCGTCTTTTTCGATAAGAGAGAATTTCTCATTCAATGCAATTTTTGCGTTTTTGATTGCCATTTTAATCAGATCTTTTTTCTGACCGCGCTGAGGTTTTAGGACTTTAACCTGAAGTAGCTGTTCGGCAAGATTTAAATCAATTTCATCCTGAATCAAAATTTCCTTCGGCTTAATATGATTCGATTTTTCGTAAAATCGACCTAGGAAAGTAAGAATTTCTTCTTCTGGCTCATTGTAGATCGGAAACATGGAAACGTCACGTTCAATTAGTTTTCCTTGGCGTACAAAGAAAACTTGAACACACATCCACCCTTTATCGACAGCATAGCCAAACACATCGCGATCAGTAAAATCAGTCATCGTGATTTTTTGCTTTTCCATAATAGTTTCAATGTGGATAATCTTATCTCTGAATTCCTTTGCACGCTCGAAATCTAATTCTTCAGATGCACTGGTCATTTTCTCCGTTAGTTCTTTTTTTATCTCTTTAAATCCGCCATTAAGAAAACGGGTAATTTCGTCGGTCATTTGCTTGTATTGCTCTTCATGTACTTCATTTACACATGGTGCCAGGCACTGACCTAAATGGTAGTACAAACACACCCGGTCTGGAAGGGTTGAGCATTTTCGCAATGGGTAGATTCGGTCTAGCAGCTTTTTCGTTTCATTCGCTGCCATGACGTTCGGATAAGGACCAAAGTACTTGCCTTTATCCTTTTTTACTTTTCTTGTAATGATGAGTTTTGGATGTCTCTCCGCTGTCAATTTAATAAACGGATAGGTTTTATCATCCTTCAGCATGACATTATATTTAGGATCGTATTTTTTGATTAGATTTAATTCGAGTAACAGTGCTTCGATATTAGATGAGGTGACGATATATTCAAAGTCCTCAATCTCATTGACGAGTCTAAATGTTTTACCATCATGTGAACCGGTAAAATAAGACCGTACACGATTTTTTAGTATTTTAGCTTTTCCTACATATATGATCGTTCCCTGACGGTCCTTCATCAAGTAGCAGCCAGGCTGATCAGGCAGCAGTGTTAATTTTTGTTTTATTATCTCATTCATACTAGCTGCTCCTCCCCGTCTTTATCTATCATAAAAATTTTAAAGCAAACTCCGCATAAAGAAAAGCCTGATTCTATTTCCAAAAATAAAAACCTTAGCCAGAGGAATCCAGCTAAGGTTATCAATTCTTAAACGTGCTTTTCTAATACACCAGCTAAAGCGTCTTTTGGCTGGAAGCCGACTACTTTGTCAACCACTTCGCCATTTTTGAAAACAAGTAATGTAGGGATACTCATAACGCCGTATTTAGCAGCAGTTTCTTGGTTATCGTCTACATCTAATTTAACGATTTTTACTTTCTCGCCCATTTCGGAATCAAGTTCCTCAAGAACTGGAGCGATCATTTTACAAGGTCCACACCATGGAGCCCAGAAATCCGCTAGAACAAGACCAGAGCCTGTTTCAGCAGAGAAATTTGCGTCAGTTACGTTTGAAATAGCCATTTGTTTATTCCTCCTAAATAATTACTAATTTCTATCGAAAGTATAGCATTGTTTAAACCATCATGCTAATAATCTGTCTCGGATGTAATTTCCCCTAAAAAACGGTTCATATTCTGGCTTATTATATGTAATAAGGCGAACAGTTTCCACTGCTCGCCTTATTTATTATGAGTGAACCTTTAACTTTTTAAACTCTTCTGTTAAAAGTGGTACTACTTCAAATAGATCCCCAACAATACCATAATCTGCTACTTTAAAGATATTGGCTTCCGGGTCTTTATTGATCGCAACGATTACCTTGGAGTTTGACATCCCTGCTAAATGCTGGATAGCTCCAGAAATTCCACAAGCAATGTAAAGGTCAGGTGTTACAACTTTACCAGTTTGACCGATTTGCAAAGAGTAATCACAATAGTCAGCGTCACATGCACCACGGGATGCCCCAACTGCGCCGCCTAAAACATTGGCTAATTCTTTAAGCGGTTCAAAGCCTTCTGCACTCTTGACACCACGTCCGCCAGAGATTACAACTTTTGCTTCACTTAAATCTACACCTTCACTTGCTTTTCTAACCACTTCTTTGATAATCGCACGAAGGTCTTTAATCTCAACAGATAAAGAGGCAACCTCACCAGATCGGCTTTCATCCTTGGCAAGTGGTGCGATATTATTTGGTCTTACTGTTGCAAAAATTAATCCGTCCGTTACAATTTTCTTTTCAAATGCTTTACCAGAATAGATAGGTCTTGTAAAGACAACATTCCCGCCAGCAACTTCAACTGCAGTTGTGTCTGAAATTAAGCCGGATGACAGCTTAGCGGCAATTCGCGGGGAAAGATCCTTTCCTTGTGAAGTATGTCCTAAAACTAGACCTTCTGGGCTTTCTTTTTCGATTACAGCAAGTAATGCTTGAGCATAGCCGTCAGATGTATATTGTTTTAATTTTTCACCTTCAACTACTACAACTCGGTCCGCACCATATTGCACTAATTCTGTGCCTAAAGCGCTAACATTTTCACCGATTAAAACACCAATCACTTCTCCGCCGTCAGCTACTGTCTTAGCTGCAGCAATTGCTTCGAATGAAACATTACGTAAAGAACCGTCACGAGTTTCCCCTAATACTAATACTTTTCTAGTCATTCTTTTACCCTCCTGCGAATCTTTTTTGGCTAATCAGAATCATCATTCTGAACGTATAAGTATCGTTACGATTAAACTACTTTTGCTTCTGTATGAAGAAGGTGAACGAGTTCTTTTACCTGATCATTTAATTCTCCAGATAACACTTTTCCAGCTTCCTTCTTTGGCGGCAAGTAAATTTCGATTGTTTTTGTTTTTGCTTCAACATCATCTTCTTCTAAATCAAGATCATCTAATTCTAGTTCATCAAGCGGTTTTTTCTTTGCCTTCATAATCCCTGGTAAAGATGGATAACGAGGCTCGTTTAAACCCTGTTGAGCTGTAACTAATAATGGCAGACTCGTTTCAATTACCTCAGAATCTCCTTCAACATCACGGGTAACGGTTACATTTGTTCCATCAATTTCAAGCTTAGTAATGGTTGTAACATAAGGAATGTTTAACAATTCAGCAACACGTGGACCTACTTGTCCAGATCCGCCATCAATCGCTACATTTCCACCGATAATAAGATCCGCTTCTTTATCCTTTAGATATTCAGCAATGATTTTTGATGTTGTGAACTGATCCCCATTTTCCACATCATCTTCTGTATTAATTAAAACGGCTTTGTCTGCGCCCATAGCGAGTGCGGTACGTAATTGCTTTTCAGCTTCTTCCGTGCCTACGGAAATAACCGTTACTTCTCCACCATTTGAATCGCGGACTTGGATTGCTTCTTCCACAGCATATTCATCATAAGGATTGATGATAAACTCAGCGCCGTCCTCATTGATTTTTCCGCCGGAAATAGTAATCTTTTCTTCTGTATCAAAGGTTCTTTTCAATAGTACATAAATGTTCATGATTTCCCTCCTATAATGCAAACATTATTTCTGTTCCAAAGATTAAGAAAATTTACAGCAAAAAAAATTATTAGCAACTTCTATCGGAGTGATAAAAGTTATTCACCCTTTAAAATGCGGCTCTCGTTTTTCAATAAAAGCCTGAATTCCTTCTTTTGCATCATCGGAAACAAATATTTCTCCAAACAACTCCGCTTCCTTTTTAGAGCCTTCATAAAACTCTTCATTTTTAGCAAAGTTTAATAATTGAATCGTTGCTTCTAATGAACCTGTACTTTTCTTAGCGATTTTACCCGCCAATTTAAGAGCATGTTCAAAGACTTCCTGTTCCGGATAAGCATGGTTCGCCAGACCGAATTGAACCGCTTCCAATCCTGTGATTGGCTCAGACGTGAACAGCATTTCTGCTGCACGTGCAACCCCAACATATTTTGGAAGACGCTGTGTTCCAGCAAAACCAGGGATTAGTCCAAGCTGTAGTTCTGGAAGACCAAGCTTAGTATTTTCTCCAACTAAACGGATATGACATGCCATGGCCAGCTCCAAGCCGCCGCCAAGTGCTGCGCCATGAATAGCAGCAATGATTGGTTTGGGAAACTTTTCCATCCGATCAAATAAATCCTGACCATACTTTCCAAGCTTGGCAAATCCTTCGGAAGATGATACGGTAGTGAATTCTTTAATATCAGCTCCCGCAGAGAAGAATCGCCCTTCCCCATGGATGACAATCACCTTAATGTCACGATTAGGTTCAATTTCGTCTAGAACAGCCGACAGTTCTCTTAATAATCCTTGTGAGAGGGCATTTGCCGGTGGACGACTGATGGTGATTGTCGCGATCGAATCTTGATTAGACCATTTTAAGTATTCCAATAGAACCCCTCCTCCTTTACACTCGAAAATTAATGACTTCCGCAGCCCCTAATCAACAGCTGGTGAACCGGTTTAGCGAGTGCCACTAAATCGTATTTCTCCTCATTTAAAACCCAGGTTGTCACGGTTTCATCCATTGTGCCAAATATCATTTGTCTGGCAAGGCGGACATCGAGGTCGCTTGAAAACTCTCCCGTTTCTTTTCCTTCTATGATGATTTTATCAATCACTTTTAGATAGCCTTTTAGAACATTGTTTATACGTAAACGCAATTCTTTATTGGATTGTCGTAATTCAAGCTGGGTTACGATTGCCATGTGATGATCATCAGAAAGGTTTTTAAAATGAGCTTCTATCATCATTAATAACTTCTCCGCGGCGCTCTGTTTTCCTGCCAGCATTTCATCTATTTTTTCAATAAAGCTTCCCATTTTTTCTTCAAAGAGTGAGATGAGAATGTCTTCTTTGTTTTTAAAATAGAGATAAATGGTGCCATCTGCTACACCAGCCTGCTTTGCAATTTTAGAAACCTGTGCTTGATGATAACCCACTTCGGCAATCGCAATTACTGCTGCGTCGATGATTTGCATGTATTTTGGCTTGTTTTTTTTCATAGTAATTCTCCCTCCTCCCGAAGAAAGTATAATAGTAATAGGCTGTTGTGTCGTGTCTGTTGATTTGCGCTCCACTAAGGAAAGCTTCTTTGAATAATCACCGCAGGGACAGGCGGTCTTTGCCTGTCACGAGGCACTTCGCTTTCCGCGGGCGGTCCGGGGAGCCTCCTCAGCGCTTAAGCGCCTGCGGGGTCTCTCCCTGCCCCGTCCTCCCGCAGGAGTCTACGTGCCTTCCGCGCAAATCAACAGAGTGCAAAATCAAATTTTTGCTTTATCACAGCCAAGTAATTAAAAAAGAAAAAATATGAATGAATAATCATTCATATTTTTATAATAGGTTTTAGATGTATTTCTGTCAAGAAATACTGGACATTTTTATATTACTTCACTGCCTTCATAAGGACAAGCTTTATTGTACAAAAAAAATTAGTGCAGTATGTGTTCTAATTAGGCATGTTTTTTGTTCTCTTCTTCTATCTTTTTCATTTCTTCTTCGACAAGTGTTCTTCTTAAAATCTTTCCTACGGCTGTTTTCGGCAATTCTTTTCTAAATTCATATAATCTTGGCGCCTTATAGGCGGCTAGATATTTCCTGGCGTACTGGTTTAAGTCATCAGAGGTAATCTGCGAGCCTTCTTTTAAAACAACGTACGCTTTAACGGTTTCACCCCTATAAGGGTCTGGAATTCCTGCAGCTACAGCCTCCAACACATCTGGGTGTTCATATAATACCTCTTCTATTTCTCTTGGATATATATTATACCCTCCGGCAATAATCATATCCTTCTTTCTATCTACTACATAAAAATAACCTTTATCATCCATGTAGCCAAGGTCACCTGTAAACAGCCAGCCGTCTTTAATCGTTTCCTCGGTTGCTTCTGGACGGTTCCAATAGCCTTTCATGATTTGAGGACCTTTAATGATAATTTCTCCTATTTCTCCAACCGGCATGTCTTCTCCATCTTCCATTGAAACAATCCTCACTTCGGTATTTGGCCAAGGAACACCAATACTTCCTTTTATCCGTTCACGATCCCATAAGAAATTTGCATGGGTAACAGGAGAAGATTCTGTTAATCCATATCCTTCAACAAGTTTCCCTCCTGTAATGGCCTCAAACTCCTCTTGAACTTCAACCGGGAGCGGGGCGGAACCACTTAGACAGGAATCAATCGATGATAAATCGTATTTTTTTAAATCAGGATGATTTAATAGTCCGATATAAATCGTTGGCGCACCTGGAAACAAAGTAGGTCGCTGCTTTTGGATTGTCTTTAAGGTGGTTAATGGATCGAACTTAGGTAATATAATCATTTTATATGCCTGCATAACGGATAAAATCATAACAATCGTCATGCCATATACATGGAAAAACGGAACGATTCCTAAAACTGATTCCTCACCTGGTTTTGCTTTGTATAGCCATGCCGTACACATGGAAGAGTTTGCTACTAAATTTCGATGTGTCAGCATAACCCCTTTCGGAGATCCTGTTGTACCGCCTGTATATTGAAGAAGCGCAACATCCTCTTCAAAATCAAAGTCATATTCGACGAGTTTATTAGGTTTTAGTTTGACAATTTCTTTAAATAAATGGGTATTGCCTTCATGTTTAACGTTAACAACAATTCCATATTGCTTTTTCTGGATAAAAGGATAAACTAAATTTTTGGGAAATGGCAGGTAGTCTTTGATAGCGGTTACAATAATGTGCTGCAAATTAGTCTTAGGCATCACCTTAGAAGCACGAGGATAGAGGATGTCGAGTGTGATGATCGCTTTTGCTCCGGAGTCCTTCATTTGGTATTCAAGTTCTCGTTCGGTATATAACGGATTGGTTTGAACGACTATTCCCCCAGCCATCAATATACCAAAATAACTTATGACCGCTTGTGGTGTATTGGCAAGCATAATGGCAACACGGTCACCTCTTGAAATACCAATCTGCTGAAGATAGCTGGCAAAAGTTAATGCTTCATCGTAAAGCTCTTGATACGTCATTTCCTTTCCCATAAAATGAATCGCCGTTTTTTCTGGAAAACTTTTAGCTGCATTTACTAAATACTGCTGAACAGGTTCTTTTCGAAATTCCAGTTCTGCAGGAATTTCCTCGGGATAATGCTGCAACCATGGTTTAGAATCATACATAATAACCCTCCTTTTTATTCTATTGTAAAATTTCCCACTTCCCTTTCATTATAATATAGTCAGACTGTTTAAACAATTACAATAACAATATATGCTCACTATATCACGAAAATTTCAAGTAATAAAAAATCACCGCTGAAATGATCAGCGATGATTTGCCAATTAAAAGAACATGTACCCCAAACCGATTAGCAAAAACAAGGCGCATAAACCAAGAAGCACTTTCGCTAATGTCTCCACTCTAATCTCCCCTTACGAAATTCCTGCACCTATAACAAAAGATAATCCGATTGACAATATCATGGCAATAAATCCGACTGCACGATTACCATTTTTAATTTCTTGATCGATGTTAAATTTAGGTGTTAAGAATTCAAAGATAAAATATCCTGCCAGTAACAGCACAAAGCCAAATACTCCCCAGCTTATCATTGTAACCAATGAATCATTTTGTTCAATGGAATAACGGAAAATATTAGCAATTCCAAAGATCTTCCCTCCGGTTGCCATTGCCACGGCTACATTGCCCTTTTGGATTTCTTCCCAATTTTTATATTTCGTTACCAGCTCAAAAATGGCCAAGAAGACAATCACACATAAGATCACCACACTATAATTGGCAGCACTTTGAATATATACGTTATCCCAAAACTGGTTCATTTCCTATTCTCCCCAGATATTATTTAAATTCAACCACAGTTACGCCAGAACCGCCCTCACCCGCTTCTCCAAACCGAATTTTCTTGACTGAACGGTGATTTCGTAAATATTCCTGGACTCCCTGTCTTAATGCTCCTGTGCCTTTTCCGTGTATAATGGACACACGAGAATAGTTTGATAATAACGCATCATCTATATATTTTTCCACTCTCATAAGTGCAGCCTCGTATCTTTCTCCGCGTAAATCCAACTCTAACTTTACATCAGCGTCCCTGCCCTGGACGATTGCCATTGGTCTCGTTTCCACAGGTTTAGGCGTACTGACAAATTCTAAATCCTTTTCTTTCACCTTCATTTTTAGGAAGCCGATTTGTACCTGCCATTCGTTATCCGTAACTTTTTCAAGAAGTATACCCTTTTGTCCAAATGTAAGAACTTTCACTTCATCACCTGCAGTGAAGGTGTGCTTCTTCGTTTTCTTATTGACTTGATTCGCTGATTTCTTTATTTCTGGAGTCGCTGCTTCAAGACGGCGCTTTGCATCAATTAATTCGTGTTCCTTTATATCGGCATGCTTTTCAATTCTCATTTTGCGAAGGTCACGAATAACCTTTTCCGCCTCACTCTTTGCTTCATCGAGAATTTCACCAGCTTGCTCAGCCGCTTTTTCAAGCATAGCGTCTTTGTTTTGGTAAAATTCTATCATTTGATTTTGCATATCCTGATGAAGCTTTTCTGCCTGCCTTAAATAATCCCGCGCTTCCTCATGCTCGATTTCAGCTTGGCGCTTGCTTGCCTCAAGAGACGCAATCATCTTATCGATTTGATTTGTATCTTCACTAACATGGGATCTTGCTGCTTCAATAACGCGTTCATTTAACCCTAAGCGTTTTGAGATTTCAAACGCATTGCTTCGTCCGGGTACGCCAAGAAGGAGCTTGTAGGTTGGACTTAGTGTTTCAACATCAAATTCAACACTTGCATTTAGGACACCTTCCCGATTATATCCATAGGCTTTTAATTCTGGATAATGCGTTGTGGCAATCACTCTTGCCCCCCGATGATGGACCTCATCTAAAATGGAAATAGCAAGCGCAGCACCTTCCTGAGGGTCAGTTCCTGCACCAAGCTCATCAAATAGGACCAGTGAATTAAAGTCGACCTTTTTCAAAATGTCCACAATATTTACCATATGTGACGAAAAGGTACTTAAGCTTTGTTCAATGGACTGCTCATCACCAATATCTGCATAAATCGCGTCAAAAACAGCAAGTTCTGAGCCATCATAGGCAGGAACCTGTAAGCCTGCCTGCGCCATTAATGAACATAAGCCAAGCGTTTTTAAGGTCACGGTTTTACCGCCAGTGTTTGGTCCGGTAATGACAATTGTCGTATAATCCTTGCCAAGCAAAATATCATTTGCTACCACTTCGTCAATCGGAATTAATGGATGTCTAGCTTTATATAAAGCAATTCGGCCTTCATTATTCATTCGAGGCATACTCGCTTTCATCTTCCGGCCATATCTTGCCTTTGCAAAAATAAAATCGAGATTGCCCAGAATCTCAACGATGACCTGCAGCTCCGACTCATATTCAGCAGTCTTTGCAGAAAGCTCGGTCAAAATTCTATCAATTTCAAGCTGCTCTTTTACTCTAATGTCCTGTAATTGATTGTTTAATTGGACAATCACTTGCGGCTCAATAAATAGAGTTTGCCCTGATGAGCTTTGGTCATGAATAATACCGCCATAATGTCCTCGGTACTCCTGTTTAACAGGAATAACAAAGCGATCATTTCGAATTGTAATAATCGAATCTGACAGCATTTTTGCTGCATTGGATGAACGAATCATACTTTCTAATTTTTCACGGACCCGTGATTCATTCGAGCGCAATTGATTTCTTAATGAACGTAACAAATCACTGGCACTATCAAGAACCTCACCACTCTCATCAATGGCATGTCTAATCGATTCCTCTAAATTGACTAAAGGAATAATACGATCGACCTGTTCCAATAATAGTGGGATTTCGGTTCTTTCTTCTGCGATATCTTCAATAAACCGTTTCATTTGCCTGCTGGCATGGATGGTGCTCGCAACCTGAATCAACTCATGCGAGCTAAGTACTCCCCCAATGACCGAGCGCTTAATATGTGCTCGTATATCGTGAATACCTGATAACGGGACATTTCCTTTAATTCGCAACACAGTCGTTGCCTCATCTGTTTCTGCCTGCAGCTTAACGACCTCATCATAATCTATTGATGGTACTAACCTTTTTAATTTATCTATACCCAGTGATGAAGCAGCATGTTCAATAAGCTGTTCTCTCACTTTGGTAAATTCCAATACTTTTAACGTTCTTTCTTGCATGGAGATGAACCCCCTATTTTCGATTATGCAAAAATTCTAGTAAGTCATTCGTTTCTAGTGCATTGATGACCGATGATTTTTTTATCCAGCCTTTTTTCGCTGTTGAAACCCCTACACCCATATGTGATAACGTTTCTTTCTTATGGGCATCAGTATTAATAAATATTTTAACTCCTGCTTCCTGTGCTTTTCGTAAGTATTCAGCTTTTAGGTCCAATCTGTTAGGATTGGCATTCAGTTCTAAAGCGGTATTCGTTTCTTTGGCCAATTCTATCAGCATATCGATATCGACATCATAACCTTCACGTCTGCCAATTTTCCGGCCAGTCGGGTGCGCAATTAAATCAACATGTGCGTTTTCTAATGCTGTGCGTAACCGCTCCATGATTTTTTCTCTTGGCTGTGAAAAAGCAGAGTGAATCGACGCGATTACGAAATCCATCTCACCAAGCAAATCATCCTCATAGTCCAATGTTCCATCTGGCAGGATATCCATTTCTACACCTGATAAAATTAGTATATCATCGTATTTTTCATTTAATTTTTTAATTTCTTCTTTTTGCTGTAATAACCGCTCACGTGAAAGCCCATTCGCCACCTTTAAGTATTGGGAGTGGTCCGTTATAGCCATGTACTTATAGCCCTTTGCACGACAAGCTTCCACCATTTCCTCGATGGAATGTGCCCCATCACTCCAGGTTGAGTGCATGTGAAGATCGCCCTTGATATCACTTAGTTCGATTAATTCACCTTCATATGCAGGAAAATCCTCGACTTCTTTTCCATCTTCACGTATTTCTGGTGGAATAAATGGCAGATCAAAATGCTTGAAAAACTCTTCCTCTGATGAAAAAGTAAGTATTTCACCACTCTCAACATTCTCAACGCCGTATTCACTTATTTTTTCTCCACGTTCTTTAGCCAATTGTCTCATCCGGACATTATGGTCCTTTGAACCAGTAAAATGGTGAAGAGTCGTGATGAATTCCTCTGGTTTAACGAGACGAAAATCAACCGATACATCATACTCAAATCCAAAAACCAGTGATACCTTTGTATCTCCAGCGCCAATAATTTCTTTTATATTCGGTAATTCCAGCAGAAATTGTTTTACTTTTTCCGGCTGTTTACTTGAAATGATAAAATCAAGGTCTTTTACGGTTTCCCGTACTCTACGCAAGCTTCCGGCACGAGAATATTGATGAATCTCAGGAAGTTCAGCAAGTTTTGCCTCTATTAAATCAGCAATTGGCAGCATATAAGCAAGAGGCAGTCGGTCAGGTCTAGAGCCAACATTGGCAATGGCGCTTAAAATTTTTTCCTCTGTTTTTTTTCCAAAGCCTGCTAGCGCTTGTACTTTTCCAGCTTTACATGCTTCTTCTAAGGTTGTAACATCTTCAATTCCTAGTTCTTTGTGAAGCTTGGCAATCTTTTTTCCGCCAAGGCCAGGCAATTGTAATAACGGGATCAACCCTTTCGGAACCTCTTCCTTTAGCTCTTTTAATACTGTAGAAGTGCCTTCATTTATGTATTCTTCAATTACCGCTGCGGTCCCTTTGCCGATTCCTGATAACGATGTAAAGTCTTCAATATCAGATAAGCTGCGATCATCAAATTCCAGTGCAGAGCCAGCTTTGCGGAAGGCAGATACCTTGAAAGGATTTTCACCCTTTAGCTCCATGTATATCGCGATTGTTTCTAATAGTCGAATTAAATCTTTTTTATTTACCTCCATTACTTCCACCCACCTTACCATTATTTTAACCTTTTAATAGAAAAACTTCTCTCCTAGAGAGAGAAGTAAGGCATTCTCTCATCAGAGAGAATTCATTGCAGCTGTATATTCCAGCCAAATATTCTTAATTTGTTCTGTAAGAAATGGCGTATGATTAACGATAAGATTCGCCATAATGGAATCCTCCAATGGTTTTTGTAAAGTTTCCATTGGAATTAGCGCAGCAATATATAATAAAATAAAGAGAATTAAATAGACTTCAGCAAAACCAAGTAACCCGCCTGCCCACACATTTAATTGCTTAAGAATAGGCAAATGGGCAATAAAATCAAGCATCGATCCGATAATTTGCAGTAAAATCTTTACCGCAAAAAATATTATAACAAAAGCAATCGCACGATAAAAAGCTTCCTCCATATTACCATTCTCACTTAATAGTTTTAGAGGAGAAGTCGTACCTAGATTCGGATACGGCACCCACAGCGTTAGTCTAGGTGCCAAATCGTCATAGTATAAATTTGCCACTATGTATGCAATAATAAAACCTGTTAAATGGACCAACTGCAATATGAATCCTCTTTTTAACCCGATAAAAAAACCAAAAATTAATAAAATAATAATTGCTAAATCCAGCATGACTTATTCAGTCCTTTTCCTTTTGTAGTTCAGATTGCAGCCGCTCTAATTGTTCCTTCATTTTAATATAATCATTGACCGCATTTACTGCTGTAAGTACAGCGAGCTTATTTACATCTAGCAGCGGATTTCTGGAACCAATTTCGCGCATTTTTTTGTCAACTAAGGAAGCGACATGTCGAACATGACTCTGGTTTTCGGTTCCTAAGATAACGTATTGCTGTCCGTATATATCAACGGTTGTTCTAGTTTTTTCAATATTTGACAAATTACTGCCTCCATTCGATTCGAAGAAATCCCTAATTTATAATATAACACGAACGGATGTGTGTCGAAAAGTAAACAGTTTAATTTGGTGAATTTTTACTTTTTTTAAATAATGCCGAGGAGTGTTTTTGAAGTGGGAAATGTCGTACTAAATCTAAGTATGTCTGAAATTAATAAAATGAAAAGCTACTATGAAGGGAAATTGCTAGATAAAACTCCTCCAGGAAGTGTGTTTGCAGCCAAGACTTCTGGCTCGATGATTACGGCCTATAAGTCTGGAAAAGTTTTATTTCAAGGGAGTGGCTCTGAAGCAGAAGCAGGCAGATGGGGCGTGGCAGATGCAAAAGCTCCCTCCAAGTCAAAAGCAGCTAAAGGTCATCTTCCAGAAGGTTTTAGCAGCTGGTCCGTGATTGGCTCCGATGAAGTTGGTACCGGCGATTTTTTTGGACCCATCACCGTTGTCGCTGCTTATGTTCGAAAGGAAGATATCCCTTTATTAAAAGAATTAGGGGTCAGAGATTCAAAGGATTTAAATGATGACAAAATTATTGCTATCGCAAAGGTTATTAAAGATGTTGTCCCTTTTAGTTTAATGACGTTGAAAAATGAAAAGTACAATCAGCTGCAAAAGGCTGGGATGTCACAGGGGAAAATGAAGGCCCTTCTTCATAACCAAGCCATCCTCAATGTACTGGAGAAGATTGCACCGGTTAAACCGGATGGTATTCTGATTGATCAATTCGTTCAGGAGAGTACTTATTTTCAGCATGTGAAAAATCAAAAGGCTGTTGCGAAGGAAAATGTGTATTTTAGTACGAAGGCTGAGGGAATTCATCTTGCCGTTGCTGCTGCTTCAATCCTCGCACGGTACGCTTTTGTACAGTATTTTGATAAATTAAGTGAAGCGGCAGGCTTTAAGATTCCAAAAGGAGCGGGATCGTTGGTCGATGAAGCTGCAGCAAAACTGATTTTGAAAAAAGGACGAGAGGTATTGCCTCAATTTGTCAAGCTTCATTTTGCTAATACGGAAAAAGCAATGAATCTGATAAAGAAAAAGAGGAGCTAATGCAGTATGCTTTAGTCTGTCTCGGTTTCAGTCACTCCAGCCCTATGTTGGATTGACTTAAATGTTTTTTATGAATAGTCTTCGGTCACTCCAGACGTCCTGCATTGACCCAAATGCTTTTCATAAATGCTCTTCGGTCACTCCAGAGGTCCTGCATTGACCCAAATGCTTTTCATAAATGCTCTTCGGTCACTCAAAGATATCTGCATTGACCCAAATGCTTTTCATGAATGCTCTTCGGTCACTCCAGACGTTCTGCATTGATCCAAATGCTTTTTATGAATGCTCTTCGGTCACTCCAGACGTTCTGCATTGACCCAAATGCTTTTTTATGAATACTCTTCGGTCACTCAAAGATATCTACATTGACCCGAATTTCAATTTTTCAACTTCACCAACCGCCTGCATAAAAAATGACCTAGTTGAATGTTCACTAGGTCATTTTTCACTCTATAGTTATCCTCTCAATACTGCTCCTGCCTGGGTCTTTAAGGCTTCAAGTACTTGAGTATGAACTTTTGTTACTTCTTCATCTGTTAATGTACGTTCTGGATCCATGTATTTCAGTGAATAGGCAATAGATTTTTTGCCTTCTTCCATACGATCACCTTCATATAAATCAAAAACGCTGACTTCTTTAAGAAGCTTTCCGCCTGCTGATTGAATAACGTCTTTTAACACGCCTGATACTGTTTCTTTATCAACGACAAGAGCAATATCTCTTGTAATGGATGGGAAACGCGGAATGGCTTCGTATCTTAATGCCGTTGTCGCTTCTTCTAGAACTGCCTTCAATGAAAGTTCAAAAACATAAGTATCTTTCAAATCAAGCTCTTTTTGCATAGTTGGGTGTACTTGGCCGACAAAACCGATTCTTTCACCATTTAAGTGAATTTCAGCCGTTCTTCCTGGGTGCATGTTATCAACTTTCGCTTGAACATATGTCACACTTTCAGTAAGGCCAAGTTTTGCAAACAATCCTTCTAAAATGCCTTTTAACACATAGAAGTCAACAGCCTTTTTCTCACCCTGCCAAGAATGACTGTGCCAAAGACCTGTGACAGCACCTGCTAAATGCTCTTGTTCTTCAGGTAATACTTCGTTTCCATTTGCTAAGAATACCGCACCCGTTTCATAAACAGCAAGACTGTCGTTTTGGCGGGCACTGTTGTATTTTAAAACTTCCAAAAGCTGCGGCATTATGCTTAAACGCAAGATACTGCGGTCCTCACTCATCGGCATTGCCAGGCGAATAAAGTCACGTTTCTCTAGTGCGAATTGTGCTGCTTTTTCCTCACTTGTTAAGGAATACGTCACTGCTTGGTATAATCCTGCACCTTCTAAATATTGGCGGACAATTCGGCGCTTTTCTTGGTAATCTGATAACTTACCTGGTGTAGCGGAACCGATTGGCAATGTTTTAGGAATGTTATCATATCCGTAGAGGCGGGCTACTTCTTCAATTAAGTCTTCCTCGATTTTAATGTCACCACGTCGTGTAGGAGCTGTAACAGTGATAACATTCTCCTCAACATTTACAGTAAATTGAAGACGTTCAAAAATAGCTTCAACATCCTGAACAGTCAAGTTTGTGCCGATAACACTATTTATTTTTTCTAGAGTTATCGAAACCACTGCTGGTTCTACTGTAAGTGTATTAACTTCGGAAGCGCCCTCTAGTACTTCGCCGCCAGCGTATCTAGCCATTAAGTATGCAGCACGCTCACCGGCAGCTCGTACGCGGTTAGGATCAACACCCTTTTCAAAACGAGCACTTGCTTCACTTCTTAAACCATGGTCTTTAGACGCTTTTCTTACCGTTCCACCTGTAAAATAAGCTGCCTCCAACAATACGGTTGTAGTATCTGAAGTAACCTCAGAATTGGCTCCACCCATTACTCCTGCCAATGCAACAGGCTCTTTTCCGTTTGTAATCACTAAATGGTCAGAAGTTAATGTACGTTCTACATCATCAAGCGTTAAGAACTTTTCACCATCATGAGCACGACGAACGAGAATTTCCTTTGAACCTAAACGATCATAGTCAAATGCATGCAGCGGCTGACCGTATTCCAAGAGAATGTAGTTGGTAATATCGACTACATTATTGTGCGGACGAATGCCAGCTGATATTAATCTGGTTTGCATCCATAGCGGCGCAGGACCGATTTTTACATTTTTAATGACTTTAGCAGCATATAAAGGATTATCTTCATTTGCTTCTACTTTTACCGTAATATAATCTGAGGCTTTTTCATTTACTGGCTGAACATCAATTTCTGGAAGCTTTACTTCTCTTCCTAGAATCGCTCCTACTTCGTAAGCCACCCCAAGCATGCTCAAGCAATCTGCGCGATTTGGTGTTAAACCAAGCTCAAGAACTTCATCATTACGGTTTAATAATGCAATTGCGTCAGTGCCAACTTCTGCATCCTGAGGAAAAACAAAGATTCCTTCTGAATATTCCTTTGGTACAACCTTTGCTTCCACACCAAGTTCTGTTAAGGAGCAGATCATACCATTTGATTCTTCGCCGCGAAGCTTTGCTCGTTTGATTTTAAAGTTTCCTGGTAATACTGCGCCAACTGTTGCAACAGCTACTTTTTGACCTTGCGCGACATTCGGTGCGCCGCAAATAATTTGAACAGGTTCACCTTGACCGATGTCAACTTGGCATTTGCTAAGTTTATCAGCATTTGGATGTTGCACACGCTCAACAACATGACCAACTACTACTCCTGTAATTCCTTCGTTAAGGACATCTACACCCTCAACCTCAATCCCGCTTTTTGTGATTTTCTCAGCTAATTCAGAAGCTGATACTCCGGATAAGTCTACATAATCCTGGAGCCATTTATATGAAACGAACATTTTTAATCTCCTCCCTTATTCATGCTTAGAAAACTGTTTTAAAAAACGTACATCATTTGTATAGAAATGACGAATGTCATCGACACCGTATTTCAACATGGCGATTCGCTCTGGTCCCATACCGAACGCGAATCCAGTGTATTTTTTAGAATCATAGCCAGCCATTTCAAGAACGTTTGGATGCACCATTCCTGCACCAAGAATTTCAATCCAGCCTGTTTTCTTACAAACATTACAGCCGTGTCCGCCACAAATCATACAGGAAATGTCCATTTCAACAGATGGTTCTGTGAATGGGAAGAAACTTGGGCGCAATCTGATTTCACGGTCTTCACCAAACATTTTTTTCGCAAAGATTTCTAATGTTCCATGAAGGTCACTCATGCGGATATTTTCACCAACAACAAGGCCCTCGATTTGCATGAACTGGTGAGAGTGTGTCGCATCATCATTATCACGGCGGTACACTTTACCTGGGCAAATAATTTTGATTGGCCCTTTCCCTTGGTTCTTTTCCATAGTTCGAGCTTGAACGGGTGAAGTGTGGGTACGCAGTAAAATCTCATCAGTAATATAGAATGAATCCTGCATATCGCGAGCAGGGTGACCCTTTGGTAAATTTAAAGCCTCAAAGTTATAATAATCCTGCTCTACTTCAGGCCCTTCAGCTACCTGATAACCCATACCAATGAATAAATCTTCAATTTCTTCAATGATTCGTGTTAATGGGTGGTGATTACCAACCTTAACGGGTCTTCCTGGCAATGTAACATCAATGGACTCAGAGGCAAGTTTTTCTAAAACCGCAGCTTCCTCTAAATCCTTTTGTTTTGCTTCTAATGTCGTTGCAATCGCTTCACGAACTTCATTTGCAAGTGCTCCCATAATCGGACGCTCTTCCGCTGAAAGTTTACCCATTCCACGCAGTACTTCCGTAATTGGACCTTTTTTTCCTAAGTAGGCAACGCGAATGTCATTCAATTCTTTTAAGCTTGAAGACTGTTCAATTTTTTGAATAGCTTCTTGCTGCAATTCCTTTAATCGTTCTTGCATCGTATTTCCTCCTTTTAATCGTTAAATATAGAGCGGTTATTTTTCAACAAACAAAAAAACCCCATCCCTGGAAAGGGACGAGGTTTATAGTCGCGGTACCACCCTTGTAAACACGGTATGTATAAAACACATGTGTTCGCTTCATTGAGATAACGGCTTAGGCCGGTGCATCTTTACATTTCGATTTGAAATGGTCCCGATGCCAACTCAGGAGGTGAACTTCTCTTAGCCTTGCCATAAAAGTGCTTTCAGTCAAGGCACTTTCTCCCTAAAATGGTCTTTGATAAGATACTTTTCTCCGTCATCGTTTTTGCTATTTTTCAATAATGTAGATAATTATATAATACTTTACTCCATGATTCAAACTAGTATCGTCTATTTTTTCAAAAAATATAACAGGATGCCTGTTGCGACTGCAACATTCAGTGATTCGCTCTTGCCATAAATCGGAATATAAAGATTTGCAGTCGTCTTCGCCAGCAGTTCTTTATTAACACCATTTCCCTCATTGCCAACTAATAATCCATAAGACTCACTTGTTGAAATATCAGTATATGCTGAAGCACCTTCAAGTGCAGTACCGTAAACAGAAATATTTTTTTCATGGAGTCTTTCAATCCAATCATGTAGATCCCCTCTTATGATTGGCAAATGAAAATGACTTCCCTGTGCCGAGCGGAGTACTTTTGAGTTGTAAACATCGACACTTCCCTTTCCTACCACAACTGCGTCAATGCCTGCAGCATCGGCCGTACGAATCATCGTTCCTAGATTCCCTGGATCCTGTACTGCATCGATTAGCAAATACGTTTTTCCGTTTGGTACGTCTACTTGAACCTGCCGACAAACAGCATAGATTCCTTGTGGTGCCTCCGTTTCAGATAATGAATTGGAAATCTCCTCGGTTACAATCGTTACTGGTATTTCCCCAGAATCCCATCGCGGAGGAAGACCTGTCTTATCAGAGACTATAATCTCGATAACACTTTCACTTTGTTTTAATGCTTCTTCTACTAAATGAAAGCCTTCTACTAAAAATGTCCCGGATTTATCTCGTTCCTTTTTCGTTAAAAGTTTTTTCCATTGTTTTACTTTTGGATTTTGAATGGATTCAATATGCTTCAAGTTTGTACTCCTTCAGTGTTTTTTCTCATTATATCCCAAAAAAAATACATAATAAAACTAAAATTAGAAATCATATTAGAGTAATACAGGATAAAAAGGAGTGAATTCATATGAACTTAAATTTACGGAATGCCATTATTCACAATGTTTCTGGTAACTCACAAGCAGAATTAGAGGATACAATCGTTGATGCTATTCAAAATGGAGAAGAAAAAATGCTCCCAGGATTAGGTGTATTATTTGAAGTCATTTGGAAAAATTCTTCTGAGGAAGAAAAGAAAGAAATGCTTGCAGCACTTGAAAGCGGATTAAAATAATTCTCTGGCTGCCGAATAATTTCGGCAGCTTTTCTAATGGAACCTATGGGCCCGAAAAAGGAAATATATGGGTCAGGTGTGAAGGTCACACTTTACCCAAATTACAAAAATGGATCCGTTCGGGCACGTGGAGAGGGCCCACTTTACCCAAAATACAAAAATAGATCCGTTCGGGCACGTGTAAAGGTCCCACTTTACCCAAAATTGCAAAAATGGATCCGTTCGGGCACGTGGCGAGGTCCCACTTTACCCAAATTACAAAATTGGATCCGTTCGGGCATGTGGAGAGGTCCCACTTTACCCAAATTACAAAAATGTTTCTGTTCGGGCACGTGGTAGTATTAAAAAAATCCTCGACTTCACTGTCGAGGATTTAAACCATTATTCATACGTAATCTTATCAACTGTCTCCCGGTCTAATCGCTTTATGACTTCAACAATCAATTTAACCGCATTCTCATAGTCATCACGGTGAAGCATTGCCGCGTGAGTATGAATATATCGTGTTGCGATGGTAATAGGAATGGAAGGAACACCATGGTGCGCTGTATGAATAGGACCTGCATCCGTTCCGCCGCCAGGAATAACATCGAATTGATACGGAATATTTAACTCATCAGCAACATTGATAATAAGATCACGCAAGCCTTTATGGGCTACAAGAGTAG
Source organism: Neobacillus niacini NBRC 15566 (assembly GCF_001591505.1). Taxonomy (GTDB): domain Bacteria; phylum Bacillota; class Bacilli; order Bacillales; family Cytobacillaceae; genus Neobacillus; species Neobacillus niacini. The sequence continues at coordinate 122,139 of NZ_BCVA01000005.1, read as the reverse complement.
CGTCGTAGAGGATAATTTGCGGACCTTTCCCCATTTTACTCATTGCCTCTTTTTCAGAAATTCCTGGAGTATCCCCAGCAATCCCAACATCCACTGCAAAGCCAATATCCGGATTAATTTTTTCAGCTGAAGTACGGGCACCTCGAGAGCCGATTTCTTCTTGGGTTGTTCCTAGACCATAAACCTCATTCGGATGTTCCGTCCCTTTTAATTGCTTCATTACATCAATGGCGATCGCGCAGCCAATTCGGTTATCCCATGCCTTTGCCAAGAGCAATTTTTCATTATTCATAACCGTAAATTCAAAATATGGTACGACCATATCACCAGGCAGGACGCCCCATTCCATAGCCTCCTCACGACTAGAGGCACCAATATCAATAAACATATCTTTGATTTCTACAGGTTTCTTACGGGCTTCCGCCGGCAAAATGTGCGGTGGCTTGGATCCGATGACACCAACGATATCACCTTTATTGGTAACAACAGTGACGCGCTGTGCCAGCATAACTTGTGACCACCAGCCGCCTACGGTTTGAAAACGCAGGAAACCTTTGTCATCAATTTGCGTGACCATAAAACCTACCTCGTCCAAGTGCCCGGCTACGACGATTCTCGGCCCGCCCTCTTTTCCTACCTTCTTGGCAATTAAACTGCCAAGTCCATCAGTTGTGACTTCATCTGCATATGGCGCTATGTACTTTTTCATTACTTCGCGAACTTCCCTCTCGTTGCCGGGAATCCCATTGGCGTCGGTTAACTCCTTAAACATTGTTAGCGTCTCATCTAATTTAGCCATTGCTTCGCCCCCTTTTATGTCTGTTCAAACTTATTATACAGAAAATAATATTCAGCTAATAATTATTCTGCTGTCTTTGATAATTTACTTCATTTTTTGCAAAATATGCTTTTTCCATTTCCTCATAAGATATTCCAAGCAGGGTACCTAGTTGTAAATAGCATTGCAGTAAAATTTGGAAATCACAATCCTTCTTGCTGTCTTTAAATTCATTTACTTTTTCATAAATCAAAAGGAATTGCTCTGTAGTGCTCAGTGTTGAAGGTTCCAATTCAAGTTTGTAATCTAGGTTCTGAAAACCACATTCAATTCCTAAAGATAATATAAAGTGTATTCCATCAACAAACTCCTCTAATACAACACTTTTTTCCGACGATGGCTTGATACTCCAAAACTTGAAACAGCGTGTTTCATTTGCCAATTCTCCTAGCTCCACCAGCAAAGCAAGAACCTTTCTATTAAATAAATCTTCGTTCTGTAATTCATGCTTCTCCACAATATGCTGATCTAACGCTTGCTGCATTCTAAATAATTTTTCTAACTGCATTTTATCACTCCCTCTGCAAAATTATATCAAACTGCGCGGAGAATGAAACTTTTCTCCTTCCAGTTCGTATAGTAGGAAAAAGGTCTAGGAGGCAATGTCATGGTTTGGCTGCTGCGCTTAGCGCTTGTTTTCTTGTTTTTCTTCTTTGTTTTTGTAACAATGAAGTTCCTCCTCAAACCAACTCGTAAATTAGAAGCAGCACGAAAGCACAAACGCTTTTTACTGCTAGATAATGAGGAGGTCATTAAGAATTTTCAGGTTACCTACAATGGTGCAGTGTTTACAGGAGAAAAATACTTAGGGGCCACGAAAAACAATATAGATGTTGTTTCTATTTCACTTTCACCGAACCATCCCACTGCGGTTCAAGGAATGGCTAAGGAAGACTTTTATTTTATTGAAAAAAAGATACTTGAAAAATATCCTGCTGCCCAAATCCATTGGAAAAGCCCAATACATGAGTTTTTGCAACAAAAATAGCCGCTTAACCAGCGGCTTTTTCCTTTGTTCTTTTAAAGAACTCCCTCCATTTAATTACATTTTGTTTCTCTCTTAAAAGATAAACAAGTATAGTTAAACCTGGAAGAATCAAAATGATTAGAGAAGGTGTAAAGGTAGATATATACTCTCCGAATATTGTAAAGAAAAGAGCAATTGGAATATTGGTAAGGAATGAAGCCTTCATGTACTCTTTAAATTTAGGTTTTCTTTGTTTTAAACAAAAGCTTAATAGATGGTAATGTACAAAGGGAACAAGTCTTAAAATGGCTATTTGACCAACCGTAAGATTTCGATATTCTCCGAACCACCGATTTTTAATTTTTATAATGCGCTCCTGTGTTTTCGGCATTCTATCAATAAATACATAAAAGAAAACGCTAACCCCCATTAAACCGATAACGGAATAAATAGTTCCCCATAAAGTTCCAAACAGAACACCGCCAGCAATGATGACAACTGATACAGGAATAAATAAGAACGATCTGAGCAGATGAAATAACACGAAAGCAAGTGGAGCAAAAACGCCGCCAGCTTCCATCATGATTAACAGCAAAGACAAGTCCTCATTCATTTACATGCCCCCTGGGTGCTGCTCTTTTCTTGTTAATTAAAGATATAAAAAGGGGCAGGCTGTTATGTCTGCAACGTAAAAAAATAACCCAAAAGTATGATTTCAGCAGCTGCTAGAAAGGGAAAACCCACCTTAAAAGATAAATGCTTTGTTTTATGACGGAATAGTTGCATTCCTAATGTCGTGCCAACGGCTCCCCCAAATAACGCTATGAGCCATAATGTCTTTTCACTAATACGGTATTGATGTTTTTTTGCCCGTTCTTTGTCTACTTTCATCACAATCATACCAATAAGATTCATGATGATGTATCCAACTAAAATGGTAGTCACTTCCCCATCTCCCCTATATAAAAAGCCATCCTCATATTGAGAATGGCTTAATGAATTATTTCTGCTGTTGTTTTGCAACGTTTGCTAATTCAGTAAATGCTGCTGCATCGCTTACTGCTAATTCAGCAAGCATTTTGCGGTTTACTTCGATACCAGCAAGCTTTAAGCCATGCATTAAACGGCTGTAAGAAAGACCGTTCATACGAGCTGCTGCGTTGATACGAGTAATCCAAAGTTTGCGGAAGTCGCGCTTCTTCTGGCGACGATCGCGGAATGCATACATTAAAGATTTCATAACCTGTTGGTTAGCTACTTTATATAATGTATGTTTTGAACCATAATAACCTTTTGCTAATTTAATAACTTTTTTACGACGCTGACGCGTTACAGTACCGCCTTTTACACGTGGCATGAATTTTTCCTCCTATATCAATCGTTAACGATTATTTAAGATTTGTTAATAAGAAACGGATGCGTTTGAAATCGCCTTTAGAAACAAGTGAAGCTTTGCGAAGCTTACGCTTAGCTTTTGTAGATTTGTTTGCAAATAAGTGGCTAGTATAAGCGTGTGAACGCTTCAGTTTACCAGAACCAGTTTTCTTGAAACGCTTTGCAGCGCCACGGTGAGTTTTCATTTTTGGCATTGGGATAGTCCTCCTTATTACTTTTCAGTTTTAGGTGCTAGAACGAGGAACATGCTTCGTCCATCCATTTTTGGATGAGATTCAATTGTTGCAACTTCCTTGCACTCTGTAGCAAAACGGTCTAATACACGTTGACCGATTTCTTTATGGGTAATCGCCCGGCCCTTGAAGCGGATTGAAGCTTTTACCTTGTCGCCTTTTTCCAAAAACTTAATCGCATTGCGAAGTTTTGTATTAAAGTCATGCTCATCAATTGTTGGGCTGAGACGAACTTCTTTTGTAACAATAATCTTTTGATTCTTTCGAGCTTCTTTTTCTTTCTTTTGATTCTCGAATTTAAATTTGCCATAGTCCATAATTCGGGCTACCGGAGGCTTCGCATTTGGTGCAACTAGTACCAAATCAAGATTCACTCGTCCGGCAATCTCCAGCGCTTCAAATTTGGTTTTAATACCTAATTGTTCGCCGTTCTGATCAATTAGACGAACTTCGCGAGCGCGAATACCCTCATTTAACAACATGTCTTTGCTAATAATTAGCCACCTCCAAGGTTTTCACGAATACAACTTTCGGGTCAAGATAGTCAGCTGACTGACTTTGACGCTATGCTGTTTCGGCAAGAAATGAACAACTTTTTTTAAATGCTTTGTTTTTACAAATAAAAAAGTGCGGATGTATACACCCACACTTTACGAAACAAAAGTAATAAACCAAAGAGTTCACGTAAAACCTGCCAACTGCCAATTGCGTCAATCAGGTGAGAAGCGGGTGCTTCTTCTTTTCCCAAAACTAGTATTCAATTTTCCTTAGTTACTATAACATAAGCAAAGACGTGATGTCAAACATGCATTTCATATGACAACGAAATTCATTTTATCAAGAAACGAAAAATTATTCAATAGAAATTTTTTCTTTTCTTTTTGCTATGTTAATTAGGCCTGTTGATTTCCGCTCCACTAAGGAAAGCTTCTTTGAATAATCAACACAGGGACAGGCGGTCTTTGCCTGTCACGAGGCACTTCGCTTTCCGCGGGCGTGCCGGGGATCCCTCGACGCTAAAGCGTCTGCGGCGTCTCCCCTGTCCCGTCCTCCTGCAGGAGTCTTCGTGCCTTACGCTCCAATCAACTGAGTGCTAAAACGACGTTTGCTTTTCTTGAATTATCCTCTTTTTACTTCTGCAAGTAATGACTCAAGGAATTCTGCAAATGGTACTGTTTCTGATTTTTGTTCTCCGTATTTGCGGACGTTTACGGCATTTTCTTCTACTTCTTTGTCACCGACAACGAGCATGTATGGAATTTTTTGCATTTGGGCTTCTCTGATTTTGTAGCCGATTTTTTCATTACGGCCATCTAATTCAACACGGAAGCCTTGATTTTGAAGCTGTTCCTGAACCTGCTTTGCAAAGTCAAAATGCACATCAGGTGAAACTGGAATGACTTGTACCTGTACGGGAGCAAGCCAAGTTGGGAATGCCCCTTTGTATTCTTCAATTAAGAAGGCTACAAAGCGTTCCATTGTTGACACGACTCCACGGTGGATAACCACTGGACGGTGCTGCTTGCCGTCTTCTCCAACATAAGTTAAATCAAAGCGTTCAGGAAGTAAGAAGTCCAACTGAACAGTAGAGAGGGTTTCTTCTTTTCCTAAAGCTGTTTTCACTTGAACATCAAGTTTAGGACCGTAGAAAGCTGCTTCTCCTTCTGCTTCATAATAATCAAGGCCAAGGTCATCCATTGCTTCCTTCAGCATACTTTGGGCTTTTTCCCACATTGCATCATCATCGAAGTACTTTTCAGTATCTTGTGGATCACGGTAGGATAGACGGAAGGAATAGTCCTTGATGTTGAAATCTTTGTATACTTCTAGTACAAGATTAACAACTCGCTTAAATTCATCTTTAATTTGGTCTGGTCGAACAAAGATATGCGCATCATTTAAGGTCATTCCACGAACACGCTGTAAACCTGATAAAGCACCAGACATTTCATAACGATGCATCGTTCCAAGCTCAGCAATCCGGATTGGAAGTTCACGATAGCTGTGAATCGCATTTTTGTACACCATCATGTGGTGCGGACAGTTCATTGGGCGAAGAACCAATTGCTCGTTATCCATATCCATTACAGGGAACATATCTTCCTGGTAATGATCCCAGTGACCTGAAGTTTTGTATAAATCGACACTTCCCATGATCGGAGTATAAACATGGTCATACCCAAGACGCTGCTCTTTATCAACAATATATCTTTCAACCACTCGACGGATTGTTGCGCCTTTTGGAAGCCATAATGGCAGCCCTTGTCCAACTAATTGAGAGCTAGTAAACAGGTTTAACTCTTTACCAATCTTACGATGATCACGTTCTTTCGCTTCTTCAAGTAAACGAAGGTGCTCTTTCAAATCCTCTTTCTTGAAGAAAGCAGTACCGTAAATACGCTGAAGCATTTTGTTTTTGCTGTCACCGCGCCAGTACGCTCCCGCGATGCTCAACAATTTGAATTCTTTAATTTTACCGGTTGAAGGAACGTGGACACCTCGGCAAAGGTCAGCGAAGTCACCCTGTTCATAAATTGTAACTTGCTCATCATCAGGAATCGCTTCAATTAGCTCAAGCTTGTAAGGGTCGCCTTCTGCTTTGAAGAACTGAACCGCTTCTGCCCGGCTTACTTCTTTACGAACGATCTCGATATTTTCATTGACGATTTTCGCCATTTCCTTTTCAATTTTCGGTAAATCCTCTGGAGTAATGGATTCCTCGAGGTCGATATCATAATAGAACCCACCTTCGATTACTGGACCTACACCAAGGTTTACCTCTTTGCCGTACAGCCTTTTAATCGCTTGAGCCATTAAGTGAGCTGTACTATGACGTAAAATCTCCAAAGCCTCTTTTGATTCTGGGACAACGATTTCTATTGAACCGTCTTCTTCGATTGGACGGCGAAGATCAAATAAATGACCATTCCATTTCCCAGCGATTGCCTTTTTCTTAAGTCCCGGGCTGATGGAAGCGGCAATATCTTCGGTTGTTGTTCCACGAGGAAACTCCTTTACTGCCCCATCTGGAAACGAAATCTTAACAACGTCTGACATGGTAATTCCTCCTTTGATTTGAGCGCTCGAGACAAATTTGTCTGTAAAACGCTGTTTAAAATGGCTCTGTTATTATTCATTGTTGATTTTCGTATAGAGTTGAAAATTCATAGGCGGAGAATTTCCGGCTATTGTATATTGAAGAAGCTTAAGAAGCAGATAAAAGCGGTGATATTCCGGATAACTGCTGTAAATAAGACAAATTCCAAGAATTTGGATACAATAAGCGGAAAAACTCCGTTATTTTTAAGGATAATATAGATGTTTCCTGATTTAAACGGAAATTCTCCGATTATTTTCCAAACACAGAGAAATCAACGTTTAGTTTAACAGAGCCTAAAAAATAAAAAAACCCGTCCCTGGAAAAGGGACGAGTTTAATAAACACGTGGTTCCACCCAATTTTTCATTTTTATAAGAAACATAAAAACGACTTTAGGACAGGGTAACGGGCTGTTTCCCGTCAGACGATTACTCACTTCAAAGAAGCGTTCACCGCTGAAGTTTAAAGGTGGTAAGCATTCAATCCGTGCTAGGAGGCTTTCAGCCTGCGTCCTCCCTCTCTGGTAACCGTGAATAAATACTGTTGTCCTTATCATTACTTTTGCTTGATATATTGATGTCTAGCTTCAGCGCCTAGCCCCTCGAGTCATAAGCCAATCGCTTCGGAAGGCAAAAGACGCCTTCTGTCAGCGCTCGTCTTATGCTTGTCGGGGCTGGACAAGGCGCTTCTGCATTTCGGACTATGTAGGTTATTATAATGATTCTATTTTGAAAAATCAATACACCAAGCATACAATTTCCCAATATATTTCAAGCACCATTTCCATTTGCGGAGTTTTTCTGACGAAGCCATTCCTTTGTATGCCGCAAACCTTTGTATGACTTTATTAATACTCTTTCTTCAAAGATGTTCTTAATGGTTCTCACAAGGGGTTCATCCGTATTCTTTGTATAGAGGAAAATGTTCTTTGGCGCAATTGATAGTAATGGTGCAATGGAAGCCGAATCTACATAAACCGGATGATTAAACAAAAGCTTCCGGTCAATCATTTTCATCAATTCTGCCCTTTTTATCTCTTCAAATTGCTCATCAAAAAAAGTAATTTCCTCATCAAATAAAAGGTGCAGTGTGACCATTTTTGGCTCACGGCTCGCTAAAAAATCCCTTAATGTTTGAATAAACATTTGATATTCTTGCTCCATTTTATATTCATCAATGGATATCTCGACGTAACTCTCTAACATTTTCAAATAAGGACGCAATCGAAATTTTAAAAAGGAGTCAAACGAGAACGAGATATGATCCTGAAAGATTTCCTCCACAACTTCTCTAATTTGAGATTCTTCACCATTTTCCTTAATGAAAACAGCTAAATCCTCCCGCTGACCCTCAAGGACAGAATAAATGATGTCCATAATATGCTCCTGCTCTTCTTGGTCCTCAAAATAATATTGCTCTTGTAAAATAGCCCTAAACCAGTCATCACGTTTTATTTTTATGATAAATTCATAGAATGCCTCTTTGACCTCTCCAAACCTAACAATACTTTCCGAAATTTTCACTATATGTCGATCTTCTATAAGAAGAATATCTTCATTATTTGGATGATACCGTAAGCACTTCAGCAAGTGATCATAACATCTCTTCGCATCCATCTTGCTTCGGAAGATGATTTCTGCCAACCAAATCCCCCCTTTATCCCATACTCTGTTTTACATTTATATGGGGGACTTGGCCAAAATAGAAGTTTATACGTTATGAATACACCAATATTGTGAAAAAAAAATAAAGATTACCGAAAATGCTTCGGTAATCCACTTACATTTATATGTTAATCACGGCGATTTGGTCCATCAACAAGAACAGGATCACTTAAACTACGAATTCTTTCCATAATTCTCCGTGCTTTCATCTTTTCCTCTTCACCACGCTGGCTGTAGGTTAAATGGTGCTCAAGCCCCTGGAAGTCAAAATTTGAGGTAAAGAAGGTTGGAAGCTTTTCAAGCATCCTGAACTGCAAGATTGGTCCGAGTACTTCATCTCTTGTCCAGCTGGATACTGCTTCGGCGCCGATATCATCAAGCATTAAAATCGGTTCTTTTTTCAATGCTTCGATTTTTTCGTTTAAAGTAGAATCGCCAATCGCACTTTTCATTTCTCGCAGCAGTTCTGGAACATAAACAATCATGGTTGGGATTTGCTTTTTAGCAAGTTCGTTGGCTATAGCCCCTAACAAAAAGGATTTTCCTACTCCAAATTTTCCATATAGATACAATCCCTTAGGCTTTAATCCCGCCTCATAATTCATTAAAAAAGTCGCTGCCCGGTCCCCTGCGTCCAAGCGGCCCAAGTCACCCTCAAAATCCTCAAAAGTAGCTTCCAATATATCTCTAGGTACATATAAACTCTTAATAAGCTTTTGATTTTTCTTTTTCTCATCCGCCATCACTTTTCTAGGACAGCGTTTATAAACAACATCAATTGAGTTTCGTACCAGTACTAAATCAGGGTGGTATCCCTTCATGAAATTTATACAGCCATCAAGACTTTCACAGCGATTACATTCTTTACTCTGCTGAGTGTATTCATAAAGTTTACTCATGCTTTTTTCAATCGTAAGCTGATTCAGCTCATTTTCATGTTCTGTTAGAAATGCATGAATATCAGGATGATTTAATACTTGCTTTCGCTGCTCTTCATAACGCTTTTGAAAATTTTCATTCGAGGCTAATCGCTTAATAGTTCGATTTATCCTTTCCAATTACATTCACCACCTATTTACGAAATGCTTTGAGCTTTTCTTCAATCGCACGCTTTTTCGCTTCAAGCTCTGTGTTTTGGTCTTTTGTATCTGCTTTATCACTTGCTTTTGTATTTGATTTATCACTTACTTTTCCACTATCATCAAACCAATCAGGTAAAACTTCCGTCCGAATTGGTTTTTTTGTAGATTTACCGGTCTTTTTGCTTTCTTGAAAGCTCCGCTCTTCTTTCCTCGCTGCTTCCATTGCTTCTTTAACACTCTTTATTTTAAGCCGAGCCCAATGGCTTGCAATTGATTCAACAAAACCCTTAGTAAATTTCATATCCGTTTTTCTAAGAACAACCTCAATTAACACGTTTACTACACCAGGAGGAAGTTTATATTTTATCATGATTTCCTCTAATATTTTCAAATTGGCAGCAGAAGGCTCCACTCCGCCTGAGAGTTCTTTAAAAATAACGATGGGAGGTGTGGTTTCATAATAACGAATTAACTTTTCTTCCTGTGTTTTTGGTTCCGTTAACTGGACCTGATGAACAGCAGGCTGTGTTCTATTGATAAGACTTGGAAGCTGGTCATAATTTTCAAATTGATACCAATCACGCGCACCTTTTCTAAGGTCCTCGATATCAATTTCATCCTTTTCATTGATGGCCCCTAATACAAAGTTTTTCATTTCGATTGGACTAATACCATAAAGAAAGGCAAGGTTACTGATAACCTCTTTTACTTTTTTGGTCAGTGCTTTTTGTGGGACAAGTGATTCATTAAGACCTGCCATTAACAAATCAAAATCAAAGGTCCTGGTATCAATTTGAATTGGTTTTTGGTCTATCCGGCCAATAAATTCTTGATCGGATTCGGCTTCCAAGTCTTCTGAATGCTCTTGCATATACTGGAGACTGCCTGGAGTAGCCGATGCAAACACTTCCTGAAACTCTCTGGTTACTTCTAAATAATCTTCATCCAGCGGCTTTTTAGGGGTGCTAAAAAAACGTTTTAAACGCGAAAAGTGATTTTTGCCGATTTTACGATATAAATAAATATTTAACATTCCATCTAAAAAGAATTGCTCTGGATTCAATGGCGGAGTCAGTTCATAAATAAATGAACGTCCACTTTCATCACTTTTTACGTATGTTTTTAACAAGCCAATACCCTCTAATTTTAACCTAGCTTCGTAGATATCCTTTAAGTTCATACTTAACAAATTCATTAGCAAATGATGCGTCGAAGATTCAGACCATAGTTTATTTTCTTCAAGCTCTGCCCAAAGAGTCATATATACACTTAAACAAGTGGATCCGATTAAGGGCTGATACAAAAAAGTCAGCACTTTGCGGTCGTATTCATGCAGCAATCCATTTGACGTAACAAGATAACGGTCAATCGGAATTAATTCCTGCCAATGCTGCGCCATATCATTCACCCTTTAAAAAGTAATAAAGAGCCAAAGACTTTCTTTAGCTCCTAGGATTTCTCCTTATTTATCAGTTCTTTTAATTCTTGAATAAAAACATTTATATCCTTAAATTGACGGTAAACAGAAGCAAAGCGCACATAAGCTACTTCGTCAACATAGGCAAGCCTGTCCATTACCATTTCACCAATTAATTCACTTTTGATTTCTGATATTCCTTGACTGCGCAGTTCCTTTTCTACCCCTTGAGTAATATCCTCTAATTCTTTTAAAGCAACTGGGCGCTTTTCACAAGCCTTAATTAAGCCTCGTAAAATTTTATCGCGACTGAATTCTTCCCTCGTACCTTCCTTTTTGACGACGATCAGTGGAATTTCTTCAATCTTCTCGAATGTGGTAAAACGATATCCACACTCTTCACACTCACGCCTTCTTCGGGTTGCACGACCCTCATCAACCGGCCGGGAATCAAGCACACGTGTACCATAATTTTGACATGAAGGGCACTTCATTTGATCAACTCCCAAATCAATCCATTCATAAATATAAGTATCTATTCTTTATCTTATTAAAAAGAAAACGGTAACACAAGAAGTATTATGAGCTTTTGCCGACTCTGACAAGAGTATGTAATTTATTCATTTTATCGTAATAGGAAATTATCCTTTTTCTTAAAATTGGATACAAACCAATAGGTGAAAATTTTTCAGAAGAAATACTAAAGTCTACTGCTGTTTCCATTCCTCTCACAGAAACTATCGTAACGATTAGAAAACAAGGAATCGGTTTATTGATTTCTACAGCAATCTCACCATGGTCTTTGGAAACCGTAACAATACGGCAATCTGCATCCTGACGAAATAATTCCTCAACGGATTGAAAAAGCTGGTTGAAAGATGCTTTATAATAATGGGTAGCTAAGGAATTATCTTTCTGATGATCCGAAGTTTCGATCTGTTTTCTAAAACGAATAAATAAATTACCAAATATAGCCATAGAAGCCTCCAAATATAGTCTTTTATCTAATTTTACAATACTTTACGAAAAAAATAAAAAGAGGTGTACTATAAAATACACCCCTCGTCGCTTTTTTATTTATAATTATAGAGCTTTTGCCTGTTTTACTTGAACAGGACCCATACCGCGTGGAATTTCAATATTCTCGCGTGTTTGTGCATTTAAGCATTTAGCAATATAATCAGCTGCTACATTTGGATTTAAATCACCACAAGTATATACATCAATGCTGGCATATCCGTGTTCAGGGAAGCTGTGAATTGTTAAGTGAGATTCGGAAATAATGACCACACCGCTTACGCCTTGTGGTGCAAACTTATGAAATGCTACTTCGCGGATTTCCGCACCTGATCTGAGAGCTGCTTCGACAAAAGTTTGTTCAATGAAATTCATATCATTCAATTTTTCAAAGTCGCATCCCCATAATTCAGAGATTACGTGACGTCCCATTGTTTCCATATTCAATTCCCCCTCTAACATTTTTGCTTCATTCTTGAAATCTTTTTTGATGGTATCCAAGTAATTACCACGGGGGAAAGTTAGTCCAGAGAGGTCCTAACCCTTTAAGTAATCAATCGTCACCTAATTTCAAGAAGTTCACGATGACTAGTATACTAAGTTTATATTTGTTTTGCAACCTATGAATCTAACATTTTTAGAGTCGGCCTTGCCGAGGCTTATCCCTCAAAAGAATTTCAAACTATATTATGCACAAATGCTTTAAATAGCTACAAAAAAAATACTGCCAGTCGACAGTATTTTTTGGATTACCCAACTTTCACCTGATTTGAATTGGCCATTAGATGGGCGACATATAAGGTAAGATCGACAACCCGGGAAGAATATCCCCATTCGTTATCATACCAAGCAAGCACTTTTACTTTTCTGTTCCCCATTACCATGGTTGATAATCCATCAATGATGGCGGAGTACGGATTTGTATTGAAATCAACGGATACAAGCGGTTCCATTGTAAAGTCGATGATACCCTTTAATGGACCATTTTTTGCTTCCGAAAAAGCCTGATTGATATCATCAATCGTAACATCTTGTTTCAAATCGACTACTAAATCCACTAGTGATACATTTGGTGTAGGTACACGAAGTGACATTCCATGCAGCTTACCCTTTAACTGAGGTAATACCAGCGATAACGCTTTAGCTGCCCCCGTTGTGGTTGGGATGATAGATTGTCCACATGCTCTAGCTCTTCGCAAATCTTTATGTGGGTTGTCAATGTTTCGTTGATCATTGGTATACGAATGAATGGTTGTCATTAAACCATTTTCAATCCCAAACTTTTCATCCAACACCTTCGCCACAGGTGCTAAACAGTTTGTGGTACAAGACGCATTAGAAATAACATCATGTTGAGTGATGTCTAGTTTGTCTTCGTTTACTCCCATAACAATGGTGATATCCTCATTCTTCCCCGGTGCAGTAATAATTACCTTTTTTGCTCCTGCGTCTAAGTGCAGTCCCGCCTTGTCTCGTGAGTTAAATTTACCTGTTGCTTCAATAACCACATCTATATTTAACTCTTTCCATGGAAGCTGCTCAGGATTCCGATTATTTAATAATTTTACTCTTTTACCGTTTACAATCAGCTCTTCATCAAGCGCAATGATATCCCCTTGAAATGGTCCATGAACTGTATCATATTTTATCAAATGTGCTAATGTTTCCGCAGGATAACTAGCATTGATAGCAATAATATCAAGCGTATTTTCAAGGATCGCTTTTCTAAAAACCATCCTTCCAATTCTCCCAAAACCGTTTATTGCAATTCTTGCCTTCATTTCACGGCCCCTTCCGTAATATGTTATACTTATTAACTTGTTTTGATGTAATTAGTATAACATATTTGGATAAAAATGCGATATATAATGTGCGGATTTTTTAAAAATGTTTTTAATATGGATAACTTGGTTAATAAATGAGCTACAATAAAGATTATTAATGATATTCGCAATGAAGAATTAACAAAACATTCATTTTTTGTTTTAGGATGTTCGGCTAGAATAATAGATAAGAAAGGATGTGGGTTATGTTTAAAAAGGAAAGGTCTGTTCCTGCAGAATTGGTTATCTTAAGAATTTTGGCTCATAGAATGAAATTATCGGAAAAAGAAAAGCAGCAACTCTTTAACAAGGAGAAGGGGTATGAAGGGGAATTAAAGTTTGATAACCTAATACGTGAACTAGGAAGTCTAGTTCTAAATGATTTGTTACTAGAAGTAGGAGATACACTATTTCAAATTGACACTTTAATTATCTTTCATGGACGGATTTACCTTATTGATGTGAAGACTTACGAAGGAGAATATTGTTATGAAGATGGTATTTTTAAAACAGTAACTGGCAGTGAAAAAAAGGATCCTATGCTTCAATTAAAACGATGTCATTCCGAGCTCCGGCAATTACTCCAAAAATATAATTATAAATTCCCCATCGAAGCTTACCTAGTTTTTATAAACCCCAATTTCACCTTATTTCTGCCATCTCAAAATCCACAGATTATCTTACCTACACAAGTTAAATCCTTTGTAAAAAAACTATATAGCTTACCTGCTAAGCTAAGTGATTGGCATCATAAACTTGCAGACTTGTTAATTTCTTTACATAAGACAGAAAATCCTTATGTTCGATTACCAAAATATGAGTATGACACATTGAAAAAAGGGATGACCTGTGCAGCTTGCCACTCGTTTAATTTTTCTGTATCTAGAACCAAATTAACTTGTAAGAATTGTGGTTTTGAGGAACGGGTGGAAGTGGCGGTAATGCGACATGTAGAGGAATTGAAGATACTATTTCCAGATATAAAGATTACCACTAATCTCATCTTTAATTGGTGCAAGATTATTAGGAGTAAAAAGAGGATTAGAAAGATATTATTGAAAAAATTCATACTAAAAGGGCACGGTAAATATTCTTATTTTGTAGATAATGCATTAGGTGGCACTAATCATCAGGAGTAGGTTAGTTTATATACTTTAGACCTCATGGACACTTTCATGAGGTCCTTTTTGTTACTATTTTTTGTTTTTGGCTCTCATAGGGTTTTTATGAGGTCCTTTTTTAACTTTCCTTCTCATTATGTGCTTCATAAACCATTCATGAGGACCTGTCCGCTATTCCTTTTTGACTTTAGACCTCATGAATCCTCCATGTAGTCTTTGTATCTTTTGTTTTGGGATCCATGAATCATGAGTACTTCTACGCTGCCCTTTTTTCTCATGATATATTCATAAAGACCTTTTCTGTTCTTCTATCGGTATTATCGGCTTCATAAACAATTCATGAAGCCTTTTCTGTTCTACTTTTCGATATTTTCGGCTTCATGACCCATTCATGAAGACCTTTTTTGTCTTCCAACTTGATTTTGGGCTTCATAAACCATTCACGAAGACCTTTTCTGTTCTTCTGTCGATATTTTGGGCTCCATGAATTCATTGCTTTAACAACAAAAAAAAAGAAGGGTCCCCCCTTCTCAATTTCGTCTAATCCCGCGTAGTTATCCCCCAGCTTTTCAAAACCTCAATTACCTGTTCTTTTGTTTCAGCGATGGATCCATTATTATTAATCACTGCATCGGCTAATGCTACTTTTTCTGAAAGAGGCATTTGTGATTTTATTCTTGCCTCTGCGTCTTCCATGGATAAGTTATTACGTTCCATCAGTCTTTTTAGCTGGATATCCCGATCAACATAAACGAGAACGGTTTTTTCAACCATATGCGTTAGTTTACTTTCAAACAGCAATGGAATGTCGAGGACAATGACTTGTTCCCCGCGTCCCCTGGCTGCTTCAACTTGATTATTCATCCTTTTTCTCACCTCGGGATGAACAATGCTGTTTAAGAGCTGTCGTTTTTCAACGTTATGAAAAATGATCGAACCGAGTTTCACCCTATCAATTTCTCCGTTAGACTGCAGGACATCGTCACCAAATTCAGCAACGATTTTTTGATAGGCGGGTTCTCCTTTTTCAACTGCGAGGCGGGCTTCTACGTCTGCGTCAATAACAGTGAGGTTCATTTCTTTTAACATGTTGGAAACTGTACTTTTTCCACTGGCTATTCCGCCTGTTAGTCCTATTACAAGTGACATACTCTATTCCTTTCCACTTGAACGTTTATAATTTGAATATTCCAATGATAATTAATAAAATCCCCGGTAAAAAGGTAAACTTTTGGACCCAGTTAAATTTATGAAAAAAGGCACCGCTTTTTATTCCTAAAACAAGAAACAAAGAACTCATAACAGCAACACTGGCGGCTAGGTAAAAAGGAGAGAATCCAAGCATAGCCGCACCAATTCCAGCACCAAACGCATCGATGGATAAGGCAAAACCCAGCATGAACGCTTCGATTCCGGTGATTGTACCCGAACGGTCAAAGTCAGCTGACATGGGTTTCCTTAAGATATTGATCGCAATCCCTAAGGAGCGGATTTCAAAATTAATGATCAGCTTTTCATGTTCAAGCAGGTCTGAGTCCTTTTCTTTTTCTGGCCTGAAAAATTGATATAATACCCAGGCGCCGAGAGCAATTAGAATAATTCCCCCAAGGCTAGCCGTGATATCCGGAGACAAGATTTTTTCTAGGCCATGGCCGATTGACACCGCAATCATTAAAGAAATCGCTGAACAGGTTGCAATGATGAGCACTGATTTAAGCGGCAGTACCATTTTTCTAAGTCCATACGTAAACCCTACGCTAAAGCTATCAAGACTGAGAGCAAAAGCCAGCAGGAGAAGTGAGAACATTTGAAACATGATGTCTAGGGCTCCTTCCGTCAATCACTACGATAGTATATGGGAGGAGCCTATCCTTTGTTATTAAATTGTCATCTCACTTCTAACACTTAAATTTTTTGACATGTGGGACAAAAATGCGTACCACGTCCCCCTACCGTTGTTTTTTCTAATGGGGTTCCACATCTTTTGCATTCTTCCCCTTTACGGCCGTAGGCATATAATTCAAGCTGAAACATTCCAATCTCCCCTTGTGAGTTTACGTAGGAGCGAATGGTACTTCCTCCTTTTTTAACCGCTTCATCCAGGGTCTTAACAATTTCTTTGTGCAGCAAGGTTAATTCCTCATCACTCAGGGAGTTTGCAATTCGTTCAGGATGAATTCCAGAACGAAAAAGGGCTTCATCCACATAAATATTTCCCAGTCCAACAAACACTTTTTGATCAAGCAGTGCAGGCTTTATCTTTCTGTTTGTCTTTTTCAGCTTGTCCGATAGGTATTCCTTCGTGAAGTCTTCTGAAAAAGGTTCTGGTCCAAGGTCAATTAATGGAGGTTTTTGAAATTCCTCGCCCTTTATATATAGGTGCATGGTTCCAAATTTACGAACATCTCGATACCTCAAATCACTTCCATCGGTAAAATGAAAGATAACATGAGTATGTTTATCATACGGTTCTTCTTTTGGATAAAGCCCATATTTGCCTTCCATCCTTAAATGGGAAACAAGGGCAAACGTAGTCGTATAGAGGATTAAAAACTTACCTCTTCTTCCAACATCCTCAATGGTTTCCCCTCTAAGAGCGTCAATAAATTGTTCCACCTCAACTGGATTTTTAATGATTTTCGGCCAGTGGACGGTGATATCTTGAATTTGTTTATGCAGTACTAGATTCTTTAATGTTTTTCTAACTGTTTCTACTTCTGGAAGCTCCGGCATTCAATAAGCTCCTCTCTATGCTGTCCAGCTGCAGCGCCTAGGGGCGCTTCCGCTTTTCTATTTCGCGTCAAACCATGTTGGGCCATAGGAAAAATCAACTTTTAATGGCACTTTTAATTCGAGAGCATTTTCCATAACACTTGGAACGAGTTTCTTGAGTGTCTCAATTTCTTCTTCTGGGGCTTCAAAAATCAGTTCATCGTGCACTTGAAGCAGCAGTCTCGTTTTTAACCCATAATCCTTTAAAGCTTCTGCCATATCAATCATGGCCTTTTTAATGATATCAGCAGCACTTCCCTGAATTGGGGTGTTCATTGCTGTTCTTTCAGCAAAGCTTCGGATGTTAAAATTACGATGTGTAATCTCTGGAATATATCTTCTTCTTTGCAAAAGGGTCGCTACATACCCTTTTTGTTTAGCGGAATGGATGATTTCGTCCATATAATCCTTTACCCCAGGATAGCTGGCAAGATAACGGTCAATAAACAGACCAGCTTCTTTCCGGGTAATTCCTAAACTTTGCGATAGCCCATAGTCACTTATCCCATAGACAATACCAAAGTTTACCGCCTTCGCCTGCCGTCTCATATTGGAGGTTACCTCGTCAGCGTTCACATGGAATACATCCATCGCTGTTTTTGTGTGAATATCGAGATCATCCTTAAAGGCTTGTATTAGTTTTTCATCACCAGCAATGTCAGCCAGAACTCTAAGCTCGATTTGAGAATAATCGGCGGCAAAAATGAGCCAGCCTGGTTCTGATGGTACAAAAGCTTGGCGAATCTTCCGCCCCTCTTCTAAACGAATTGGAATGTTCTGCAGATTCGGGTCAATGGAGCTTAATCGTCCTGTTGCTGTTAATGTCTGTTGATATCGTGTATGAACTTTACCTGTTTTAGGATTAATCACCTTGAGCAATCCTTCAATATAAGTTGACTGGAGTTTGCCTAACTGTCTGTAATTAAGAATATGCTCAATGATTTCATGATCATTTGCTAATTTCTCTAAAATATCTGCTGACGTGGAATAGCCCGTTTTCGTTTTCTTTAAGGTTGGCAGGTTTAGTTTTTCAAATAAAATTACACCTAATTGCTTAGTAGAATTAATATTAAACTTTTCACCGGCTAACTCATAAATGATTCCTTCAATTTCGACCAGTCTATCATGAATTTCACTGCCCATTCTTTGAAGACGATCGCTATCCACCTTAATACCACAAGATTCCATATCTGCTAAAATGAGCGATAGCGGCATTTCAAGGTCTGTAAACAATTCATATTGTTCATTTGTTTTTAACTCGTCTTCTAATGTTTGTCTCAGATCAACCATTGCAAGACTTTTTCGAACAAGGTGCTCAGCTGTAAGTGCTGCTTCAGGTATTTTCCGTTTAGCTCCTTTTCCATAAAACGACTCATCTGATTGGATATTTAACCCGTATTTTTTGGCAATCGTTGAAATATCATCAATCGTTTCAGAAGGATTAATAATATAAGAGGCCATTAACGTATCGAAATTTACCCCTTTTAAATGTATATCATACCTTCTTAGCGATACCTCTGAACGCTTTGCGTCGTAGACTGTTTTCTTTTTTGTATCATCTTCAGCCCACTTCTTAAAATGGTCGGATTTAATCACTAATTCAGTTGGTAAATAATAATTTCCTGTTTCATTTACAAGAGAAAAACCAATGATATCAGCGTAATGATAATTATCATCAAGCATTTCAACATACAAATAATTATCATCTGTAAATAATTCATCTGTTATTTCATCTGGAGTTTGAAACTCGATGTCTTCAAGTTCAAGCTGCTCAGTACCTGATGTGTCTCCACCTAATTTTTCTAATAAAGAATGAAATCCAAGCTCTTTATAAAGTGCCACAAGTTTTTCTCTTTCAAATCCTTCATAAGCGACATTTTCTATGGATACTTCGACTGGTGCATGTCTTTCAATGGTGGCAAGCTGCTTACTCATCACTGCTTGATCCTTAAATTCTTCCAGCTTTTCTTTTAACTTATTTCCAGTGACCTGATCAACGGACTCTAGTAAATTTTCTAATGTTGAAAATTCCTTCAGCAATTTAATCGCTGTTTTTTCACCGACTCCGGGTACACCTGGAATGTTATCTGAAGGGTCGCCCATTAGTCCCTTCATATCAATAATTTGCTCAGGCGTTAAACCATACTTCTCCATTACATGTGCTGGGGTATATTCCTCGATATCGGTAATCCCTTTACGAGTAATCGATACCGTTGTATGTTCAGAGGAAAGTTGAGTTAAATCTTTATCTCCCGATATTACCTTTATTTCATAACCTTCTTTTTCAGCTGTTAAGGCAAGCGTTCCAATAATGTCATCGGCCTCATAGTTCTCAAGCTCATATCGCTCAATCCCATATGCATCAAGAAGATCACGAATAAAAGGGAATTGTTCCGATAATTCAGGAGGTGTTTTCTGCCTGCCGCCCTTATATTCACCAAAAGTAGCATGACGAAAGGTTGTCTTTCCCGCGTCAAATGCCACTAGAATATGCGTTGGCTTTTCATCTTCCATAATTTTATTTAACATCATGGTAAAACCGTAAACTGCATTTGTGTGTGCGCCTTTATCGTTATTAAGCAGGGGCAGTGCAAAGAACGCACGGTAAGCAATACTATTTCCGTCAATTAATACTAACTTCTTCTTTTCCATCTATTTACCCCTTTCGGTTATTTCATATATTTATAAAGTTCGATGATAAACTCACTGCCCTCACCCAAGGTACTTTTCACCGAAATGTTTCCGTGATGTGCTTCAACTAAATGTTTTACGATTGCTAATCCAAGACCAGTCCCGCCAGAATCCCGGCTTCTTGCACGATCAACACGATAAAATCGTTCGAAAATACGTGGAATTTCTTCCTGTTTAATTCCAACACCCGAGTCTTTCACATGGATTTTCACTGTTCTCTCATGATCAAACAAGGAAACTTTTATATATCCGCCTGGCGGTGTATACAAAATTGCATTACTAATTAGATTTATGAATACTTGCTTTAGGCGGTCATGGTCTCCTTGTATATATAAATCTTCCTTCTGACACTCGAGTTCAAGATGAATTTCTTTTGATTCTGCTTTTTTTGTAAGCATTGTGATTACTTCGTTAATTAATTCACAGAGGTCAACGTCCTGGATGTTCAACTTAAACTCCTGCTGCTCAATTCTAGAAAAATCGAGTAAATCTTGAATAAGTGATTGCATGCGCTCACTTTCTTTATTAATAATCGATAAAAATGCCTCAAGTGTATCTTGGTTGTTCATAGCACCATCTAACAGCGTTTCAGAAAAACCTTTGATAGAGGTAACGGGCGTCTTCAATTCATGTGACACATTGGCCACAAAATCTTTTCTCATTACTTCTAATTTTTTAATCTCAGTAATATCATGGAAAACGAGCAAAACCCCTTTCCATACATTATTTATACCAATAATCGGTATACCATAAACATCAAAGTATCTTCTCTCGATTCCCAATGGAAGAAGGAGATGTTTTCTGATTTTTTGCTCAGTCCTAAAAACATCCGCTATGATATTGCATATTTCCTCTTGCTCAATCACTTCATAATATAGTTTGTTTAAATAATTAGTAGAGTTCACATGAAAGATATCGATGAAACCTCTATTAATTAAATTAACGAACCCACGGCTGTCCATTAGAAGTAGTCCTGCACCCATATTTTCAATTAGAGCACTTAAGCGATCTTGCTGTATTTCTTGTGCTTTACTCATTTCTTGGAGGTTTTGGGCTAGTACATTGATGGAGGTGCTTAACATACTCGTTTCAGTTAATTGATCATTTTCTATTCTAGCTCTGTAATTACCCTTCGCGAGCTCAATGGCCACATTTGTTGCCGCTTCTATTGGTTTCGTATATCTTGCCGTAATTCTGTATCCTAGATAAATAAAAATAATAAACACCATCAGAAGACAAGTGGACAGAATCCACCAAATTTGCCCGTATGCTTGTTTCAACTCACTAGTTTTAGTAAAGATGAACAAATAACCTTCATTTTCATTTCCTTGTAGTATTGGTTTCCAGGCATAGTGTAAGTCGTATTCCTCACGTTCAACAAGCTTCGTCTTATTTTGTTGTTTTTCCTTCAAGACCTCGTTAATAATTTCTCTTATCCCGTTAATATTAGAAGGACTCGTTTCACCGCTGTCAAAAAGTATCTTCCCCTTAGTATCTGTGATGGCAAGTCTTACATTTAGGATATTGCTTAGGTCGATTATATTTTGTTGATTAAATGAATTGACGCCGCCGTTATTTTCAATGTGCAAGCTAAGAAGATTACTCTCTTTATCTAGACGTTCATTATATGTATCAAGATAGTAGCCTTTAAAAAGTTGTCCGAGTAGGATTTCCAGCCCGATCAAACCGATAATAAGTAAGGAAATTAATGCAAAAAGAAGCTTTGTGCGATATTTGGTCATTCACCTTTCGGCTCCTCAAGCTTATACCCTAGACCACGGACGGTTTTGATATAAGCAGGTTTCTTCGTATCCTCTTCTATCTTTTCCCTTAAATGTGAAATGTGAACATCTACTATACGAGTATCGCCAGCAAATTCATAATTCCAAACTGCACTTAATAATTGGTCGCGAGTTAAAACTCGATTTTTATTCTGAGCCAAGTAATGAAGTAATTCGTATTCCTTTAGGGTCAATTCCAATTGTTGATTTTTAAAATAGGCTTCATATTTTTCAGGGATGATTTGGAGGTTTCCAATAATAATATCAGTACCAACCTGTTGGTCATCCTCATTACTAGTGGATTGTATCTGAATTCTTCTTAAAATGGCTTTTACTCGTGCAACCACTTCTCTTGGACTAAATGGTTTAATCATATAATCATCCGCACCTAGCTCTAGCCCCAATATTTTATCAAACTCATCATCTTTTGCTGTTAACATTAAAATGGGTATCATAATTTTCTGCTGCCGAAGCTGCTTACATACTTCGATTCCATCCATTTTCGGAAGCATAAGATCTAAAACAATAATATCAGGTGCAATACTTTCCGCTAATTGTTTACCAGCTAGACCATCCATTGCTGTTACTACGTCAAAGCCGGCTTGTTCCAAATTATATTGAAGCAACGTTACAATTGATTGTTCATCGTCAACAACGAGTACCTTGTTTTTCATAAAAACCTCCGAATGTGTTATCTATTTCACTACCCTTCTACATTATAATATAGAAATAAAAAGAATACCCACTATCGAACTTAAGACAAAAAAAGGAATGTGAAATACATTCCTTTAAGTGATTAAAAATTATCTAATACATTGGCATCCATTCTTCCTAGCCGATGAGGAGGACAGACTTTCATTTTCCCATTTATCACTACTTCGTCTTTTTCGTTAGTTCCAACAACTGTCATCATCACTGAGTGATTATCATGATCTACTTCCACAACCTCTAACAACAGCTGGACCGTTGCATAATGGTATACAGGTTTCGGAAATTCGATATCTTGACTTAATATATGGCTGCCTGGCCCAGGTAAATACTTTGAGATAGCCGAGGTAATCATGCCTGTCAGCATGATACTTGGAACAATCGGTTTTTTATAAGGAGTTTGGGATGCGTAATCATGCTGAATAAAGAGTGGATTCGCATCATCAGTTAACCCTAGATACAGAAGAATGTCCTTATCCTCCACTTTCTCGGTTAATGACAGTTTTTCTCCGACTGACATTTCTTTTATTTCTCTGCCTAACTTTCTCTTTTTTCCTAAAAGCATTTCGTCACCCCTTTTGCAAACGGTTACATTTTAGTAGGAAAAATTCGGGGAACTTTTTCCCCGAATTTTTAATCATTTACACTAAAACTTTCATTACATTTTGAACGGATTCAGCTGATTTGTCTAAAGCCGTTTTTTCTTCAGGAGTTAGGTCAAGCTCAATAACCTTCTCAATTCCGTTTGCACCGAGGATTGTTGGGACTCCAAGATATATACCCTCGTATCCAAATTCTCCCTCAAGGTAAGCAATGGAAGGGAGAACACGGCGCTGATCTTTTAAAATTGCTTCACACATTTCTACAAGTGATGCTGCTGGAGCATAATAAGCACTGCCGTTACCTAGAAGGTTAACAATTTCTCCGCCGCCTTTTCTAGTACGCTCAACAATCGCTTCTAAACGCTCTTTAGGAATCAATGTTTCTAATGGAATACCACCGGCATATGAATAACGAACAAGTGGAACCATATCATCACCATGCCCGCCTAAAACAAAGCCGGTAATATCTTTAACAGAAAGATTTAATTCCTGAGCAACGAATGTCCGGAAACGAGCCGTATCAAGTACACCTGATTGGCCAATAACACGGTTTTTAGGGAATCCTGATTCTTTAAACACTGTATATGTCATGGCATCAACTGGATTAGTTAATACAAGGATTGTACAGTTTGGAGAATACTTTACGATTTCCTGTGTAACACTTTTCATTACCTTTTGATTTGTCTGAACTAAATCATCACGGCTCATTCCAGGCTTACGCGCAATACCAGCAGTAATTACAACGATGTCAGAATCACGAGTATCTTCGTAATTGGATGTACCAGTTATGTTTGAATCAAATCCTTGAACTGGACTTGCTTCAAGCATATCTAATGCCTTTCCTTTTGTAGGGTTTTCCATTTGAGGGATATCAACGAGAACGACATCACCTAATTCCTTTTGTGCAAGTAAGAATGCAGTTGTTGCCCCAGTGAATCCTCCGCCGATTACAGAAACCTTTTTACGTTTCAATGACATATGAACTCTCCCCTTTGAAAGTATTAAATTCCTTATTCGAAGCAGCTGTTCGAAAACAGCCCTACTCGCGCTTATACAGCTTCAGCGCAAAGCACTGAAGCTGTATAAATTATTCCATGTTCTTAATTAATTCATCACCAAATTCAGATGTTTTAACTTCTGTTGCTCCATCCATTAAACGAGCGAAGTCATAAGTTACAACTTTAGAAGCAATTGTTTTTTCTACTGATTTAATGACCATATTAGCTGCTTCATTCCAGCCTAAATGTTCAAGAAGTAATACACCTGATAGGATAACAGATGATGGATTTACCTTATCTAGGCCTGCGTATTTAGGTGCAGTACCATGTGTAGCTTCGAAAATCGCATGTCCTGTTTCATAGTTGATGTTTGCTCCAGGAGCAATTCCAATTCCACCAACTTGCGCTGCAAGAGCATCAGAAATAAAGTCTCCGTTTAAGTTCATTGTAGCTACCACATCAAACTCACGTGGACGTGTAAGAATTTGCTGTAAGAAGATATCAGCAATCGCATCTTTCACGATGATCTTACCTGCTGCCTCTGCTTCAGCCTGAGCTTTGTTTGCAGCGTCAGTGCCTTGATCAGCTTTAATGGCGTCATATTGAGCCCATGTAAAGACTTTATCACCAAATTCTTTCTCAGCAAGTTCATAACCCCAGTTTTTGAACGCGCCTTCTGTGAACTTCATGATATTACCTTTGTGTACAAGTGTTACTGATTTACGACCTTCTTTAATCGCATAATTAATAGCTGCACGCACTAGACGATTTGTTCCTTCCTCAGAAACTGGCTTAATACCGATACCAGAAGTTTCAGGGAATCTAATTTTGTTAACTCCCATTTCATTTTGAAGGAAGTCGATTACTTTCTTAACTGCTTCTGAACCTTTTTCATATTCAATACCTGCATAGATATCTTCAGTATTTTCACGGAAGATTACCATATCAGTATCTTGTGGACGCTTAACTGGTGAAGGCACACCCTCAAACCATCTTACTGGTCGTAAGCATACAAACAAATCTAATTCTTGACGAAGTGCTACGTTCAATGAACGAATTCCACCGCCAACAGGAGTAGTAAGCGGGCCTTTGATCGCAATCAAATATTCATTGATTACATCAAGAGTTTCTTTTGGAAGCCATTCACCTGTTTGGTTAAACGCCTTTTCTCCAGCAAGAACTTCTTTCCATACTACTTTGCGTTCGCCTTTATATGCTTTTTCTACCGCTGCATTTAATACTCTCTCTGAAGCTGCCCAGATATCTGGTCCGATACCGTCACCTTCAATAAATGGGATAATTGGATTGTTTGGTACATTTAATACTCCGTTTGTTACTGTGATTTTTTCGCCTTGCATAGTTGTGTCTCCCTCCTAGGTATGTATCAGTGGTCATACTCATTTGTCCCTTGTGTATTAAAGAGATTGCGTCCAAGGTTAAAGATTTGACTCTTTAACCTTTTCCTACAATCCTATTAGACCAATTTTTTTGAAAAAAGTAAATATTTATTAACCTCTTTGATTAATTGGTACATATGTCTGCATGCCTGGACCTGTATATTCCGCACGCGGACGAATTAATCGATTGTTATCATATTGTTCTAGAATGTGTGCAAGCCAGCCTGAAACCCTGCTTACTGCAAAGATTGGTGTAAATAAATCATGGTCAATACCTAAGCTGTGGTACATGGATGCTGAATAAAAGTCAACGTTTGGCGGTAAATTCTTTTCGCCAGTAACAATGCTTTCAATTTTTTCAGACATTTCATACCAGTGCGGCTCGCCTGTAAGTTCGGTTAATTTTTTGGACATCGCTCTCAAATGCTTAGCTCGAGGATCGCCAGCGCGATAAACGCGGTGTCCAAATCCCATGATTTTTTCTTTCTTTTCAAGTTTTCCACGAACATATGGCTCAACATTTTCAATTGTACCAATTTCTTTAAGCATTTTCATAACGGCTTCATTTGCACCGCCATGCAATGGTCCTTTAAGCGCGCCGATTGCTGCAGTTACACCAGAATAAACATCTGATAAAGTTGCTACACAAACTCTTGCTGTAAAAGTTGAAGCATTAAGTTCATGGTCAGCATGTAATACAAGAGCTTTATCCATAGCGTTAACTGCGATTTCATCAGGCTCATTGCCAGTCAACATGTAAAGGAAGTTAGCTGCAAAGCTTAAATCTGTTCTAGGTGCAATTGGTTCAAGACCTTTTCTGACGCGAGCAAAAGTTGTCACAATCGCAGGCATTTTTGCTTGAAGACGAATCGCCTTTTGATAGTTTGACTCTGGATCCATGGAGTCAGCTTCTTCATCATAAAGACCTAGTAAGGAAACAGCGGAACGAAGTGCAGCCATAGGATGAACCTTTTCAATCGGATACATCTTAAAATGCTCAATTACTTCTTTTGGAAGTGCTGCATTTTCAGAAAGTTGTTTCTTTAGTTCTGCTAATTCAGGCTCAGTTGGTAATCTGCGGTGCCACAATAAATAAATTACTTCTTCAAAGCTTGCATTCTCAGCTAAGTCATCGATATCATACCCAACATACGTTAAAGTATCATCAATAATTGAGCTGATAGAAGAAGTTGTTGCCACTACCCCTTCAAGACCTCGAGTTACTGTCATAGAAAATCTCTCCTTCTCATTCTAATTTCCCCATTACCCGCCATTTGTTAAAAGAAGTATTTTTATCAGCTGCAAACTGTTATTGGTCACAGCTATGTTGAAAGAAAATCTTCATTTCAAATATGAATGACTAGCGCCCTTTTTAACAAATATCTAGAATGAGCGCTTGCTCGGGAAAAAACCGACAAGCGGAATAACTTTTTTTAAATAAAAAAGTTATTTTACAAGTAATCTAGCATATTTATGTGAATTATGTAAAAAAGGATGCGCTTTCAAGTCCTATTATAAACAATTATCAGATTTTTGTGAATGAAAAGGGGCTGAAAAGTTCAAAAAAAATATTATTTTACAAAATAGCTAACTAAAAAAATCAATCATTTTCATGGCTGCATATGCTATTCCCGCTCCAATGAGAGGACCAACAGCAACCCCTTTGAAAATGGATACGGAAAGAATAGTGCCTAAAACAAGTGCGGTAGTAATATGCGGATCATCTTGTAATAGAGATACTCCACCCTTTGCTAGTAATGCAACAGCCATACCTGAAATAAGAGCTACCCAAGCAAGCGGTGATTTAAAAGCACTAGTCAAATCTTTGAAACCAATTTCACCCGATGCAATTGGAGCTAATACAGCTATGGTGATTACCGTAACTCCCCAATTAATCCCTTTACTCTGTATAAAGGTAAAAGATTTTGTTTCAAGTCCGCTTAATTTTAAAATTAATAAAACGACAATGGCAATCAATAATGAGTTATTTTTTGCGATAATTCCTATGATTAAAAGCAGCAATAGGAACAATAATGGCTGATTAAACATTGATTTCATCCTTCCGTTTCTTGCAATTGGAAAATCATGCAGTTTTGTACAAGAAATGTTAAACTAGAATTACTTAAATGACGCTAAGGAGGCAAGTTATTGGAAAAAAAGTACTTATATCGAACCTTAAGGTTCTTTCTAGTCATTGGCATTGTAGTTCTTGCACTTCTATCATTTTATTATTTGTCAAAAGTGACCTATCCATTTCTAATCGCCTTAGTAATTGCCTTTTTTATCAACCCAATTGTTAACATTTTTGAAAAAAAACTTCGAATGCCCCGCGGCTTAGCCGTTTTTGTAGCTATAATCATTATTTTTGCCTTTGTTGCAGGCTTAGTTACACTTTTAGTAGCTGAATTGGTTTCCGGTGCGAATTACCTTGCCCGTGTTGTTCCAGAGCATTTGGATACTTTAATAGGCTATATTGAAGAGTATATAACTGGTCAAATTATCCCGTTTTATAATCAATTAACAAGTATGTTTAATCAATTAGAAGATGGGCAGCAAAACACCATCATATCAAACATAAAAAATGTTGGCACTACTATTGGAACAAATGTTGGTAACTTCATCCAAAATTTATTCGGTAACATTCCGGTTATCTTATCTTGGTTCCCAAATGCGGCAACCGTATTAATTTTTTCCTTCTTAGCAACCTTTTTCATTAGTAAGGATTGGTACAGACTTTCACGGATTAGCAGCAGCATTTTACCTGAGAAGGCTAAATCAAGTGGAAAAACGGTATTCGTTGATTTACAGAAAGCTTTATTTGGATTTCTAAAGGCCCAATTAACCCTTATTTCCATTACAACTGTTATTATTTTAATTGGACTTCTTGTACTTCGCGTTGATTACGCGATTACCATCGCTTTGATAACAGGGATTGTGGATATTATTCCATACCTTGGTACCGGAGCCGTTTTTGTACCATGGATTATTTATGAGGTCATTGCAGGGGATATCAGTCTTGCAGTAGGTTTAGGAGTCCTGTATTTACTTGTGATTGTGCAAAGACAAGTTATGGAACCAAAAATACTCTCATCTAATATTGGTCTGGATCCATTAGCTACGCTGGTCGCCTTGTTTGTCGGATTTAAATTAGTTGGGTTTCTTGGATTAATATTAGGGCCAGTTACTCTCGTCATTATTAACACACTCTACCGCGCAAATGTTTTTCACGATATTTGGACTTTTATAAAAGGAAAAGAAGTCTAAAAGAAAACGTCAGCCTCCCTTTAGAGGTTGACGTTATTTTATAATTTTTATATTTCCATTTTGGATCTTTCTTCGTAAAGCGTTAATCATCAGAAATTTAAAAGGCTTTCTAGACGGGGGGAATAACAATAAAAATCCAAATAAATCGGTAACAAATCCAGGTGTTAACAGCAGAATAGCTCCAGCGAGAATACATATGCCATCCAAGACAGATTCACCAGGAATTTGACCAAAAGCAAGCTGTTCCTGAGCCTTTTTTATGGTCTGTAAACCTTCTCTCTTAGCCAAATAGGCACCCAACACTCCTGTTAGGATTATAAAAGCAATGGTAGGCAGCACGCCTATTGTTTTTCCTGATAACAGCAAGAATCCGATATCGATTGCGGGTATTACAATAATTAATAGAGCTAAATAGCGCATTGTTGTATCTCCTTCAAACAGGCTTAAATCTATTATATACTGAATAACAAAAAAAAGAAGGGATAATCCCTTCTTCATGATTTAAAGCACACTAGCATGACCGTTATAAATGACACCTCTTGTCGCGTCAACGGTAATTTCTTGGCCATCTCTAAATAACTCTAATGCATTTTCTACACCAACAATGACTGGAATGCTGAGGTTAAGGCCAACTACCGCTGCATGGCTGGTTAACCCGCCTTCTTGCGTAATGAGAGCAGCACATTTTTCAATCGCTGGTACCATATCACGGTCTGAACCAAGCGTTACTAAAATGGAACCAGGCTTAACCTTCTCGATTGCTTCCGCTGCATTTTGGGCAATAACTACTTTACCGAAAGCAGACTTTCGGCCAATCCCTTGAGCTCTAGCAATAACATCGCCGACAACATGAATTTTCATTAAGTTTGTTGTACCTGTTTCTCCAACTGGAACGCCAGCAGTGATGACAACTAAATCACCATGTTTTACAATACCGCTGTTTACACTTTCTTCCACAGCACTGTCTAGCATTTCGTCAGTTGAACTGCATATTCTTCCAAGTTGAGGATATACTCCCCATACAAGCGCTAATCGGCGGCAAATTTGCTCATTTGCTGTAACTGCCACAATTGGTGCCTTCGTACGGTATTTAGAGATCATCCTAGCAGTATGACCACTTTCGGTTGGTGTTACAATTGCATTTACATCAAGATTTAAAGCCGTATGTGCAACAGACTGACCAATAGCGTCAGTAAGATTATGTTCTGAATCTTTACTGCGTGCTGATAAAATTTCTTTGTGATCTAATGCTTGTTCCGCTCTAGAAGCAATATTATGCATAGTTTGTACCGCTTCTACAGGATAAATTCCGGCTGCTGTTTCACCAGATAACATGATTGCATCTGTACCATCAAAAATGGCATTAGCAACGTCACTAGCCTCAGCACGTGTTGGACGCGGATTACGCTGCATTGAATCAAGCATTTGTGTAGCAGTAATAACAGGTTTACCATGCGCATTACACTTCTTGATTAACATCTTTTGGACAAGTGGTACTTCTTCAGCCGGTATTTCTACACCTAAGTCACCGCGTGCCACCATTAGACCGTCAGAGATTTCAAGAATTTCATCAATGTTATCGACACCTTCTTGGTTTTCAATCTTAGGAATAATGTGAATGTGTGTAGCCTGCTTTTCCTCTAATAGCTGACGAATTTCCATTACATCGCTTGCACGGCGAACGAAAGAAGCTGCAATAAAGTCAACACCTTGCTCAATTCCAAAAATGATATCATTTGTGTCTTTTTCTGTGATTCCCGGAAGTTTTACCGATACGCCAGGAACGTTGACACCTTTTTTGTTCTTCAATGTTCCACTGTTAAGGATTTTTGTCTGAATTTCATTTTGTTCCTTATCGATGTTAAGGACCTCTAATCCAATTAGTCCATCATCTAATAAAATTTTAGAGCCCACATGAACATCATCAATTAATCCTGGGTATGTAATTGAAAACTTTTCTGTGGTACCTTCCACTTCAGTCATGGAAACAGTAATGTTATCACCTGATTTTAGTTCAATTGCTCCATTAACCATATTGTTTGTACGGATTTCCGGACCTTTTGTATCAAGAAGAATAGCAACAGTCTTACCTGTTAGTTTTGAGGCTTCACGAATATTTTGGATTCGCTGACCATGTTCTTCATAATCACCGTGCGAAAAATTTAATCGGCAAACATTCATTCCTGATTCCATTAATTGAGTTAATTTTTCTACACTTTCACTTGCAGGGCCAATCGTACAAACGATTTTTGTTTTACGCAACATCTTTTGTTTCCTCCTAAATTTCAACTAGTACTGGTTAGATAGATAATTCTTTTGAAAGTTTAACAAGGTCTAGGTCTAGCTTATGCTTTCTTTCTAATGCTTCAACGATATCATAATCTACAACACGATTACTTTCCATCCCTACAGCACGTCCGCCTTTACCTTCAATTAATAATTCTACTGCTCTCGCACCTAAACGGCTTGCTAGGACCCTGTCGGCTGCAGTTGGCGAACCACCGCGTTGAATATGGCCAAGTACGGATACTCTAGTGTCAAAGTTAGTAGCTTCACTTAACTGTTTCGCAAATTCATTTCCGCCGCAAACTCCTTCAGCAACGATAATGATACTATGCTTCTTACCGCGTTCCTGACCTTTTCTCAGCCTCTCAGCAATTTCAGCCATATCGAAGTTTTCTTCAGGAATAAGTATGGTTTCTGCACCACCTGCAAGACCTGCATACAAAGCAATATCCCCAGCATCCCTGCCCATTACTTCAATCACAAAGGTTCTTTCATGTGAAGTAGCCGTATCACGAATTTTGTCCAGGGCATCTATAACTGTATTTAATGCTGTATCAAATCCAATTGTTAGTTCCGTTCCCGGAATATCATTATCGATTGTACCAGGTACACCAACACATGGATAACCTTGCTGAGTCAAGGCTCTTGCTCCACGATAAGAACCGTCGCCTCCTATGACCACAAGCCCTTCAATACCATGTGCCTTTAACTGCTCAATTCCTTTTTGCTGTCCCTCAGGTGTTTTAAATTCTGGGCATCGTGCCGTATGAAGCATAGTGCCTCCTCGATGGATAATATCACCCACAGATCCAAGCTCGAGTTTTTTTATATTTCCAGAAATTAAGCCAGTATACCCGCCATAAATCCCATAAACCTCTACATCGTGATAAATCGCTTTTCGAACTACAGCCCGAATAGCCGGATTCATACCTGGTGAATCTCCACCACTTGTTAGAACGCCAATTTTTTTCATTACTACCACCTCATGTGATTTACTAAGTTATTTATGTATATCTAGATAGGAGTTTTCATTTTATAAGTACTTCATTTATTATCTACAGAAAATCCGGTAATATTTATAAAATACCATTAAATAGACCCCTATAACAACTCAATCATATTAGTAAATTTAATAGACGGAATTGTCGGTTAACTGTAAACGCTTAACGTATATTTGGAAGCGAAATCATTTACATAAAATGGACAATTGTTGACATAATTGTGAAATGAAAAATATTTACCAAAAAATAAAACGTGCCTGAGAGCACGTTTTAAATACTTATATAATCCTTTAAAAATGAGTATTCACCTATCGTTCTAAATCGGTTATAGCGATCCGCAACCAGTTCATCTTCGGAGAGTTCCAAAAGTTCCTTTAAGGATTTCTTTAAGAAATTGTCAATCGCTTCTGATTGACCCTTAACGTCTTTATGTGCACCACCCTTAATTTCCGGAATAATATCGTCGATAATCCCAAGCTCCTTTAAGTCTGGCGCTGTTATTTTCATCGACTCTGCTGCTTTCTTTGCAAGGGCAGAATCCTTCCACAATATTGCCGCTGCACCTTCTGGTGATATTACAGAGTAAGTGGAATTCTCGAGCATGTACATGCGGTTACCTACGCCTAGAGCAAGGGCACCTCCACTTCCTCCCTCACCAATAACGATGCAAATAACTGGCACCTTAAGTCCAGCCATTTCAAATAGGTTTCGAGCAATGGCTTCGCTTTGTCCCCGTTCTTCTGCAGCTTTTCCCGGATAGGCTCCTTTTGTATCAATAAAACAAATAATAGGACGTTGAAATTTATCTGCCTGTTTCATAAGACGAAGTGCTTTTCTATAGCCTTCCGGGTGCGGCATACCAAAGTTCCTGCGAATATTTTCTTTGGTATCCTTACCTCTTTGATGGCCGATGACGGTAACAGGCAGCCCGCGAAACTTTGCAATACCTCCGACAATAGCTTCATCGTCACCAAATGCTCTGTCTCCATGACATTCAAAGAAACCATCAAATAGATTAGAGATATAATCTAATGTAGTTGGTCTATTTGGATGTCTGGCAATTTGAACGCGGTCCCATGGCTTAATGTTGTTATAAATGTCTTTTTCTAGTTTTTCAAGTCGTAATTCTAATTTTTCAATTTCGGATGATAAATCCACATCTGCAGTTTTTGTGAACTCTTTGAGTTCGGCAATTTTATTTCTTAATTGCACAATCGGGCGTTCGAATTCTAATTCCCCTACCATTCGAGCTCACCTCCTGGTTGATGAATTTCAAGTAAGTTCGTGATTTTATCAATTAGCTCAGGACGAGAAATGATCGCGTCCAGCTGGCCATGCTTTAATAGAAACTCCGCTGTTTGAAAATCTTCAGGCAGTTCCTCACGAATGGATTGTTCGATAACTCTACGCCCTGCAAAACCGATTAATGCCCCTGGTTCTGCAAAGTTATAGTCACCCAATGATGCGAAGCTTGCAGAAACACCGCCAGTTGTTGGATGGGTCATTATTGAAAGAATAAGTCCGCCATTATCACTAAATCTCTTTAATGCCACGCTCGTTTTCGCCATTTGCATTAAGCTAAGGACTCCTTCTTGCATCCTAGCACCACCGGAGGCGGTAAAAATAATAAATGGCACTGACATTTCATCTGCTTTTTCAATCGCACGGGTTATTTTTTCCCCTACGACAGAACCCATACTTCCCATTCTAAAGGTAGAATCCATAATGGCCAGGACGATCTTATTGCCATTTACGGTTCCACTGCCCGTAACTACCGCTTCATTAATCTTCGTTTTTTGACGGTCTTTTTCTACTTTTTCCAAGTAATCTGGGAAATTTAACGGGTTCTCAGAAACCATATTTTCATCGATTTCATTGAAACTGTCTTCATCTAAAAAGCTTACGATACGCTCTTTGGCGTTCATTGAAAAGTGATACCCACAATGCACGCAAACCTTCAAATTTTTATTTAGTTCTTTCGTATACATAATCGTTTTACAGGAAGGACATTTAGTCATAATTCCTTCAGGTACATCACTTTTCGCAGCCTCGGTAGGAATCGTTGCATATTTTTTCTTTTTATTTGTATTTTTTGTAAAAAGCTCTTTAAGCAATTTGTCCAAACCTCCTTTGTTCGAAAAAATCTGCCAATCGGCAAAGTTTTTATCATCTTATAATGAAGTCTATCCTTAAATAATGACAATTCAAACCTAACCCTTAAAATTGGTCAGACCACCCAAACATTAAAAATGCCCCACATTCAATCGGGCTGATTGCTTGTCTATCACTATAAAGGAAAATTTCTTCAAAATCTGTTAGTATTTGTCGGTTAAAATAGACAAATTTCTTAATTGGCGATAAGCAGATAATGTTTTTTCCTCATCTTTTTCAACCAATGCTTCGATTAACATTAAATAGCTATCACGTTTATACTCCACTTTCTTAAAACTCAATGAATGGTGATAGTCCTTTAATATTAACCATATTCTCGAAAACAAATAATTGTCTGTCAGTTCAATAAGCTGATAAAAAAATTGATCATCCGTTAATTGATCGGATTCAACCAAGCTTTTAAGCTTCAATAACTGCTTTGCATCAGCTCGTTTTAGAACTAACCAAAGAATATCCATCTCTATTAGGTTCTTTGTTTCAATTACATCTAACTTTGCTTTCTCATCTTGAAGAATAAAGGTTCCAAGCAGCTGTACAAGTTGATTTCCTCGAAAATCTCGGATAAAGGTGCCTTCTCCACGTCTCGTTTCAATTAAACCTAACAGTTCTAATGCTCTTAAAGCTTCCCGAACGGAAGAGCGCCCGACATTCAGGCGCTCTGATAATTCCCGTTCAGATGGGATTTTATCCCCAGATTTCAAATTATCTGCAGATATCATCTCTCTTAGCTGTTTGACAATCTCAAGATATACTTTAGTATTCGTCACTAACTAATCACTCACTTTTACCAATAATAGCGAGCCTCTTTGTTTTTTCTTTAACATCTTCAGGGTCAACCTTTAAACGTGCAACACCTGTTTCCATTGCTGCTTTTGCTACTGCGGCAGCAACGGCCGGGGCAACACGCGGATCAAATGGTGCAGGGATGACATAATCCTCGTTTAGCTCAGATTCATTTATTAAGCTGGCTATTGCTTCAACAGCTGCCACTTTCATTTCCTCGTTTATGTGTGTAGCCCTTACATCGAGTGCACCACGGAAAATACCAGGAAAGGCTAGTACGTTATTTACCTGGTTTGGAAAATCTGACCTGCCCGTTCCTACCACTCGTGCTCCCGCTTCTTTTGCATCATGCGGCATAATTTCTGGAGAAGGGTTTGCCATAGCAAATATGATTGCGTCTTTATTCATGGAAGCAACCATTTCTTTTGTAAGAGCACCTTCAACCGATACGCCAATAAATACATCAGCACCTTTTATGACATCTTCAAGGCTTCCAGTAAGATTATCACGATTTGTGAATTTTGCTACTTCTGCCTTAACGTCATTCATTCCTTGCGGGCGTCCTTCGTAAATAGCACCCTTTGTATCACACATAATAATATCTCTTACTCCATAACTGTGTAATAATTTTATAATAGCAATTCCAGCTGCTCCAGCTCCATTCGCAACCACTTTGATCTCAGTAATTTTCTTGTTAATCAGCTTTAGTGCATTCACAAGACCGGCTGCCGTGACAATAGCCGTACCATGTTGATCATCATGGAAAACAGGAATATTCGCTTCTTTTTTCAATCGTTCCTCAATGACAAAGCAATTTGGTGCTGCGATATCTTCGAGATTCACACCGCCAAATGTTGGCTCGAGCAACTTAACGGTTTCAATTATTTTTTCGACATCGGTTGTGTTTAAGCAAATTGGGAAGGCATCGACGCCGGCAAAGCTTTTGAATAAAACTGCTTTACCTTCCATTACTGGAAGTGCAGCTTCCGGTCCAATATTTCCAAGACCTAAGACTGCTGTACCATCTGTCACTACAGCAACCATATTGCCTTTCATCGTGTAATCGTAAACCGTTTCTGGCTTTTCATAAATATCTTTACACGGTTCGGCAACGCCCGGAGAATACGCTAAACTTAAATCCTTGGCATTTCTTACTGGTACTTTTGATTTTGACTCAAGCTTTCCCTTGTTAATTCGATGCATGTGTAGTGCTTCTTCCCGTAATGTCAAGATTTGTCACCCCTTAAATTAGTACAAAAAGATATCATTAAATACAATAATCCTAGTCCGTTTTTTAGTGGTCAGACCACACCCATCTTCATTTACCACTATAACACATCTGAAAGAGTTGTAAAGAATTAATCTTTTAAAACGACATTGTCTTCTCCAAGAAAATCACGTAATACTTTCATAAAATAACTGCTGGGGTCAACCATAAATTCACTGCCCAGTCTGATAGTTTTCTTGCTGCTTTCATAATGTAAAACAACGTTAGTTGTTCCTATATTATCCTTAAATAATCGTTTTAATTGAAATAATGATTGCTCGTCTTGATTTCCATTGCCTATTTTTAGATATAAAATTGATTCCTGCTTAGATTTTGAACTGAGCCATGTTTCCATTTCAACTACCTGTTGGATAATAAATTGAAGCTTACCATCCCGTTCTTCCACTTTTCCTTCTATCACAGCAAATTTCCCATGTTCCAGCAAGTGAGAATACTTTCTGTACACGTCTGGAAAAGCGACAGCTTCCATTTCACCACTTGCATCACTAAGATTCAAGAAGGCCATCGAATCCCCTTTTTTTGTTCTGATTTTCCGTAAAGAGGTAATATAAACACCAACAGCCACACGTTTTTTATCTGCCGATAATTCTAGCAAACCATTTGCTCCAGCATGTTTAAGTCTTTTTTCAAAAATAGAGACTGGGTGATCGGAAAGATAAAAGCCAAGAGCCTCTTTTTCGAAAGAAAGCTTATCCTCTAACCTAATAGGATCAACTTGGACATATTTCGGTTTAAGCTGAAATTCCTCAAGAAATAATTCTACTTGGCTTGTTTCATCCACTTTAAATAATTGCGCATGTTCAAGCGCCACATCCAAACTTGCAAGCAGGACAGCACGGTCTTCTTTAAATTCATCAAAACTTCCTGAATGGACGAGAACCTCCAAAGTCTTCCGATTGATGGCTTTTGAAGAAACCCTTGTACAAAAATCGAATAAATCCTCAAACTTTTTACTTTTTCTTGCTTGGAATATTTCTCTTAATGCTGCTGCACCTACACTTTTTATTGCTGCAAGGCTGTATCTAATACCATTCTTCTCTACTTGAAAGGAAAACCCGCTGTAATTAATGGAGGGAGGAAGGATTTCAATATCCTTTTGTTTTGTTTCCAATATATATTGGGCGATTTTGGTTTCGTTCCCAATTGAGGATGTTAACAGCCCCGCCATAAAGTAAAGGGGGTAATTAGCCTTTAAATAGGCAAGCTGGTACGTAATCATACTGTATGCCACTGCATGGCTGCGATTAAAGCCATAATTGGCAAATCGTACAATTAAATCATAAATATCATTTGCCAGTGCAATATTATACCCTTTCTTTAGAGCACCTTGGACAAAATGATTTCGTTCCCTATCCAATACATCCTTTTGTTTCTTACCTACCGCCCTGCGCAGCAAATCCGCTTCTCCGAGGGAAAAACCGGCCATTGTAGATGCTATTTGCATGATTTGCTCCTGGTATACGATAACTCCATAAGTATTTTCCAGTATAGGCTGCAAATCCTCATGTGGATAATCAACTACTTGCGTTCCATGTTTTCGGTCAATAAATAGAGGAATATTCTCCATTGGTCCTGGACGATATAAGGCATTAACTGCAACAATATCTTCAAAGCGTGAAGGCTTCAAACGCAATAATACCTTCCTCATTCCTTCAGATTCTAACTGGAATATACCGGTTGTCTCTCCTCTTGCTAACAGTTCAAATGTTTTTTCATCATTTAACGGTATGGTCTTAATGTCTACTTTTTTTCCGGTTTTCTTTTGCATGGAAGATAATATTGATTCAATTAATGATAAGTTTCTTAACCCCAGAAAATCCATTTTTAGTAAGCCTATTTCCTCAAGATGTTCCATTGAATACTGGGTTAAATAAACATGATTATGTCCCTGTTGAATGGGAATTAACTCAACGAGCTGCTTCTCACTAATAACAACACCTGCAGCATGTGTGGAGGTATGACGAGGCAATCCCTCTAGTTTTAATGCTGTTTCATAGAGCTTTCGATTCATAGGGCTTTCATCAATAAAAGCTCTAAGAGACTGTGATTCTTTATATGCATCTTTAAGGTTTATTCCCAACCGTGATGGAATACGTCTCGACAGCTGTTCTAATTCTTTTGTATTCAAGCCAAAAGCTCTGCCAACATCTCTAATTGCTGCCTTAGCGGCCATGGTTCCAAACGTTACGATTTGTGCAACATGTAATTCTCCATACTTTTTTGCAACATATTCTATTACTTCGTCGCGGCGATGATCCGGGAAATCGATATCTATATCCGGCATCGATATCCGCTCTGGATTTAAGAAACGTTCGAATAATAACTGATGTGCTAGCGGGTCGACATCGGTAATGTACAAAACATAGGCCACTAATGACCCTGCTGCTGAACCCCTTCCCGGACCAGTCAAAATACCACGTTCACGGGCATATCTCATAAAATCCCAAACAATTAAAAAGTAATTACTAAATTTCATGGAGTTTATGACCGATAATTCATAAGACAACCGTTCATAGTGTTCTTGTGTAGGTGACCCGTAGCGCTCCATTAACCCTTTTTCACACAATATTTCCAAGTAATCTTCTGCAGACTGCTTTTTCTCTGTCGGATATTCAGGTAAATAGGTTTTGTTCAATTCGATATTTACCATGCACCTTTTAGCGATTGTAATACTGCTCTCTAACGCTTCGGGTAATTCAGGAAATGCTTCTATCATTTCTTTTGCCGTTTTTAAATAATATTGATCACTTTCTAGCGTTTCTCGGTGCTCATCCTGAAGTTTATCTCCATTTTTTATGGCTAACAGGCATTCATGGGCAAACATATCCTCTTGTTCTATGTAATGAACTCTATTTGTTGCCACCAATGGAATACTTAGTTCTTTAGCAATACGCTGGATTCTCTGTGTCAAAATTTTTTCTTCTTCTACTTGATGGTTTTGCACAGCTAGAAAAAATGACTCTACGCCAAAGATAAGCTGAAACTTTTCTATGATTGCTATCGCTTCTTCTTGTTGATTGCTTAATAGATTTTGTTCAATCTCTCCTTCTATTCCTGGAGAAATAGCAATAAGTCCTTCTGCATAATGTTTTAACCATTTAAAAGGAATACCTTTTGACGCTTTAGTTTGAACTGCACTAGAAATTTTTAAAAGGTTTTTAAATCCTTTTTCATTTTCAGCTAATAAGACTAATGGAAATGATTCTTCCTTCCTGTGTTCACTTTCTACATCTACGGTTAACCCCATAATTGGTTGTATATTGTTTTTTAGACATAATTTATAAAATTCAATCGTTCCATACATAACATTTCGATCGGTTAATGCAATCGCCTTAAATCCTTTTTCCTTTGCATTTTGAACTAATTCATGAACCGAAACTGTGCTTGTTAACAAGCTGTATGCACTATAAACATGAAGGTGAATAAAAGACATTTTTGTCACCCCTTCCATTAAAAACTCTTACCTACATTATAGAGCTAAACTCTAAAAAAGGAAAATATGTTCTTATTTTCTAGCTATGTAATTTGTCTGTTGATTTGCGCTCCTGGCACTTCGCTTTCCGCGGGCGGTCCGGGGAGCCTCCTCAGCGCTTAAGCGCCTGCGGGGTCTCCCCTGCCCCGTCCTCCCGCAGGAGTCTCCGTGCCTTCCGCACAAATCAACAGAGTGCCACTATCAATTCAACGTTTCACATTTAATTATAAAAATCATAATCAGGGCGGTTTGTCCATATAAATGTATAAAGGTATTGATATTCCGTGAGGGCGGTTGAGGTTATGAAAGAAATTGGTTTTTTTCCTACATTTATTGAGAGCTATTTTATTGCATTGGGCGTTATCCTAGGCGGTGCCTTAATTGGCGGAATCGCAGCCTTTCTAACTGGACAACCACCGCTTACAGCTGTGTACAGGCTGTCCACAGACTTAAGAATCTGGGCAATTGTTGCTGCTATTGGCGGGACATTTGATGCCGTTTACACCTTTGAGAGAGGGATATTTAATGCGGAAACGAGGGACATTTTTAAACAGCTTCTTATTATTCTATCTGCCTTAGGCGGTGCCCAGACAGGTGCCCTGATTATTAATTGGTTAACACAGGAGTATATATCGTGAGAATTCCTCCTTATTATCGCAGACCTGCATGGCAGCGTTTTTTTGCAGGAATGGTCATTGGCGGCGCTATTAGTTGGTGTATTTTCATTTATATTTATGGAGTATGGCAGGAGGAGCACACTTCACTCATTGAAAAGCAAAGTGAAAAAATTGTTGACCTAGAAAACGAAAAAAAAATCTGGCAGGAAGAATATAAGGAAATAAATAAACGGACCATTGAGCAGTTGACGATTCAAAAAATCAACATCAAAATAATCAATGGGGAAAAATACAAACTGGATATGTTAAGTGTTTCAGAAATCGAAGACTCCGTAAAAGATGACATTAGTATGATGATTGCAAAGGACATTGACACTGTCTATAAAAGCAAAGAATTAATAAAAAAAATCATTCAAAATAAACCTGTTAAACTAAACGACAAAAGATATAAATTGCAGGTGAAGGAAATGGTTATCTTCACCACCCTTTCCATTCAACTGGAAATTAGTTTTGAAGAATAGAAAAATCGGTCCAGAAATTGGACCGATTTTTTTAGTAGTTGTCACACACTTCGCTAAGTTCTTTTAGGACATGATCCACTTCATCCCATGAATAAATGGAAGCACCTGAGGCAAGTGGATGTCCGCCGCCTTTAAACTTCCTTGCAACCCCATTAATGACTGGACCCTTTGAACGCAGACGCACCCTAATTTGATCTTCCTCTTCAATAAAAAACACCCACGCTTTAATCCCTTTTACATCTCCTAATGTTCCTACAAGTAACGAAGCCTCTGACGGCACTGCATTATATTCTTCTAATAGCTGCTTTGTAAGACGGACTGAAGCTACACCGTTACTTTGCATTTCAAAATTTTGCAAAATATAGCCGTTTAATTTAATGATATTGAGATCACGCTCGTACATTTTGTCAAAGAGTTCTGTACGAGAAAAATTGTAATGAATCAGTTCCCCTGCATAGGCAAATGTTTTGTCCGTCGTACTTGGAAATAGAAATCTTCCAGTGTCTCCGACAATACCACCAAATAAAAGCCTTGCAGCTGCATCATTTAGTTTTAACCCTCTGTCCCTACCGAATAAGTAAAATTCATAAATCATCTCACTGCATGAACTTGCCGTTGTATCCACCCACAATAAATCGCCATAAGGATCTTCATTTGGATGATGATCTATTTTAATTAGTTTATCACCTAGAGTATACCTTCTGTCACAAATCCGTTCCTGATTTGCGGTATCACAAACAATAACCAAAGCTCCTTTATAAACTTCATCCTCAATGGAATCCAAACGGCGCATAAAATGAAGCGATCTTTCTTCTTTTCCAACTGCAAACACATTTTTGTTTGGATATGAGGCCTTTAGTATTTCCACCAATCCGCATTGTGAACCGTATGCATCCGGATCTGGACGAACATGGCGATGTACGATTATCGTCTCATATTGTTCAATCATTTCTAAAATTTTTTCATTCAATGTAATCACCTCTCTATTGTTTTGAAGCAAGGGTAGTATTTTGTTAAAATAATATGTACAATTAACAAGAGAATTTTCGGCTTGGAGGAAATATAATGTCAATTCTAGTTTTTTTCATCGTCATACTTTTTGCCTTTTATTTATTTTATAAAACAAAATACTTCCGAAGCAGCCGGCCAGTGGAAAAGAAATGGCTAGGTGCCAAATCAAATATAGCCCTTGGTTTATTTGTCTTCTTATTTGGTATTAATCATTTATTCTTTATTTCACAAACGACGGTTACACTGATTGTATCAGTCATCTTTATTGCATATGGCGGTGTGTTTACTTGGGTTGGATACAAAAAGTATAAACACTATCTTCCATTTGCCGCAGAAGAAGCAGAGAATTACAGTATTAAATAAATGATAGCCGCTTATTTTCAAGCGGCTTTTTTCATTTGCTTAATTTCGATCGATAAGCTGACACATCATCATTGCCTTACCAACTAAAATTCCATCATTAAAGACCTCTACATCGACCTTTCCAAACTTTCGGCCCACTTCAAGGACTCTTGGATAAATTTCTAAAATACTCTCCATCTGAACAGGCTTTAAAAAGTAAATAGTCATATTCTCAACAACCAAATCCCCTTTTTTATAGCTCCGTAAAATCCTGTTCGCAGCATCCGATACAACCGTAGTAAATACACCGTAGGATATAGTACCAAGATGGTTTGTCATTTGCGGGGTAACTTCACAGGTA
Source organism: Neobacillus niacini NBRC 15566 (assembly GCF_001591505.1). Taxonomy (GTDB): domain Bacteria; phylum Bacillota; class Bacilli; order Bacillales; family Cytobacillaceae; genus Neobacillus; species Neobacillus niacini. Next base: position 79,416 of record NZ_BCVA01000005.1, on the reverse strand, counting down.
TACACTTCTTCCCCTTTAGCTCTTCCCCTCATTAGCACCATTTGGTTGGTGACGATATCATCAAGTGTCTCTCCTACCTGTGGCTGACGCTGATTCATTTGCAATGCTTTTAAAACATCCTGCCTGCTAATAATCCCTTCAAGACGATTCGTATCATCGACAACCGGAAGAACTTCAATTCCTTCCCAAACCATCATATGCGCTGTCGAGGCTACACTTGTTTTACCTGAAACAGTCATCGGTTGTTTTGTCATAATCTTTTCGATGGTTGTATCTGACTCCTGTCCCATGATATCTTTAGCTGTTACCATTCCCTGAATCTTCATGTTCTGATCCACAACCGGATAACGGCTATGGGTGGTTTCTAGATTGAGAGTATGCCACCTTGAAACCTTTTCAGAAGTTTTAAGATAATACGTCTCGGTAAGAGGTGTTAGGATATCCTCAACCAGAATAATTTCTTTTTTTATCAACTGGTCATAGATGGCCCGGTTTATCATGGTTGCTACTGTAAACGTATCATAACTTGTTGATATGATTGGCATTTCTAAACTATCAGCAAGCTTTTTGATATGGTCCTCTGTATCAAAACCACCGGTTATTAAGACAGCTGCACCTGCTTTCAGTGCTAGTTCCTGCGCCTGAGTTCGGTTTCCGACGATTAACAAGTTGTCAGGACCGGTATAGCGCATCATTGCCTCAAGTTTCATTGCACCGATAACAAATTTATTTAGCGTTTTATGCAAGCCAGTCTTTCCGCCTAAAACCTGACCCTCCACAATATTAACGACTTCTGCAAAGGTAAGCTTTTCAATATTCTCTTTTTTCTTCCGTTCAATCCTAATCGTGCCTACACGTTCGATTGTACTTACGTAGCCTTTATTTTCAGCTTCCTTGATTGCTCGATAAGCTGTACCTTCGCTAACAGTCATCGCCTTGGCGATTTGCCGTACTGATATTTTTTCCCCAACAGGAAGTTCATCAATATATTGCAGAATCTGTTCATGTTTTGTAGCCAAGACCTTCACCCATTTCTATAACCCATTAATTAATAATAATAATTGATATATTATTTATACCATTAATTTGAATAATAAACCAACACAAAGGGAGCCTTTTTACAGGCCCCCCTTACAGTATCGCTATTAATAATAAGAACGTGATTTTTTGTTCAATCTGAGCTGCTGTCGTTTTTTCACTGCTCTTTTTGGGCTATACAATATCGCAGTGAGATTTCCTGCAATGACAATTAATGCTAATGCCAGCCAGGTTAGAGCAAATGTCCCTTCTAGTCCTTCTGCAAAAACCGATAATCTTGGTACAGCGAAATAAAGCATGAAACCACATAGCAACAGGCATAGTAAATATCTGTTTTTTTTCAATTGACTTATCTCCCTTCAAACAACTGCTTGTTTCACTTTATGCACAGAAGGGGTAAAAAAGTATTATAATTCGATAAAATCTCCAGGTTCTAGGACTTTTCCATTTTTATTTTCAAGCAATTTAATAAATTGGGTTGGATCCTGCTTAATTGGCGGGAATGTATTGTAATGAATCGGAACAATGGTTTTTGCTGCCAGTAATTTAGCTGCATATGCTGCGTCTTCAGGACCCATTGTGAAATTATCGCCGATTGGCAAGAAAGCTAAATCAATAGGATGTCTTTCACCAATAAGCTTCATATCTGAGAACAAACCTGTATCTCCTGCATGATAAATCGTTTTTCCTTCTGCCATAAAGAGAATTCCTGCTGGCATGCCGCAATATACAAGTTCTTTATTTTCTGTCTCATAGCTAGAACCATGAAAGGCTTGTGTCAATTTAACTTTGCCAAAATCAAATTGATAGGCTCCGCCGATATGCATTGCATGGGTGTTTACCCCCTGCCAGCCTAAGAATGTAGAAAGCTCGGCATTCGCTATTACAAGTGCATTGTTTCTTTTGGCTAACTCGACCGTATCTCCAACATGGTCTCCATGACCATGAGTTAAAATAATTACATCTGGATTTACATCCCGCAATTTTAAGTCCGTTAATTGGTTTCCAGTAATAAAAGGATCAATGATAATATTTTTGCCATTGACCTGAATTTGAACAACTGAATGCCCATGATAAGATACTTTCATTTTCCCATCTCCTCCTTTTGTGTAATACTATGTACTTCCATAAAAATTTCTAAATTCCTTCCTCATTTATATCCATAAATAGATTGATTTAGCACAACCTATATGCAGATTGTTTACACACAGGAGTAAAATTGATACGCTCAAATAGAAATGTTTAGTTTAGGAGGAAAAGAAATGAACCAACGTTTACAAAAACTTCAAGCTTGGATGAAGGAAAATGGTATTGAAGTCAGCTTCATCACCTCTTCTGAAAATGTATTTTATTTAAGTGGATTTTTCTCAAATCCACATGAACGTTTACTTGCATTAGCAGTATTCCAAGAGGAAGAGCCTTTCCTTGTTTGTCCGGGAATGGAGGTTCATGATGTCAAGGCATCTGGCTGGAACCAAGAAATCATCGGCTATAGTGATATCGAAAATCCATGGAAATTAGTACATACCTCAATCAATAAAAGAATCAGCCATGTACGAAATGTCGCCATCGAAAAAGAACATATGAATGTAGAACGCTATGAGCAGTTGACAGCATTATTTCCGGGTGCTGCTTTTGTTTCCGCTGAGGAAAAAATGAGAAAACTGCGGATGATAAAGGACGCCAAGGAATTAAAAATTATTGAAGAAGCGTGTGCATTAGCTGATTATGCAATCGAAGTTGGCTGCAGTGAAATTAAAGAGGGGCGAACTGAATTAGAAGTTTTAAATGCAGTTGAATATGCGCTTAAGCAAAAGGGCGTAACCGAAATGTCATTTTCTACAATGGTCTTAACAGGTGCAAATGCTGCGTCCCCACACGGCAACCCAGGAAGCACAAAAATCAAAAAGGGCGATTTAGTCCTATTCGATTTAGGCGTAGTGGTAGACCGCTATTGTTCTGATATTACAAGAACCGTTGCATATGGTGATATTAATGATAAACAAAAAGAAATATATGATACCGTCTTAAAAGGACAATTAGCTGCTGTAGAGGCAAGTAAGCCAGGTGTAACAGCAGCTGAGGTAGACTTAACGGCCCGAAGAATCATTGCAGATGCAGGCTTTGGTGAATACTTCCCGCACCGTCTAGGCCATGGTTTAGGAATCAGTGTCCATGAGTATCCTTCGATGACAGAAACAAACCCATTGGTGATAGAGGAAGGAATGGTTTATACAATCGAACCAGGCATTTATGTACCTGGTGTAGCAGGTGTACGTATTGAAGATGATGTATTCATTACTGCGGATGGAGCTAAAGTATTAACCAAATTCCCTAAGGAATTACAAATCATAAGGTAGTTAATTTGTTTTTTTTACCATTGCACAATTGAATAAATTGCAGTATTATACTAATACAAGCTGCGTTGCTCGTAGTGATAATAAAGTTTTAACCTTTAAGCTGTAAAAGGGAGTTTTACTATCGGAGCTAAAATGACAAGCCTCTGTCTAAACGACATGGAGGACATGCAGGAAGGCTTCTGCGAACACCCACTTTGAGGAGTGGTGGTTTAAAACTTTCTTATATGAGGTACGGCAAATGCGGCTATATAATTTTGAATTTAAACTGCCAGCTTCGACTTGAAGCTGGCTTTCTTTTTTCTGCTTAAGAGAAAAGGAAGAGAATCAATCTCTTCCAATTGTTTTTTACATCTGCCCAAGTAATGTTTTAGTATCAGAGTAATGCAGACCATGTGCCTCTGCGACTGCTTCATAGGTTACAAACCCACCTAATGTATTAATCCCCTTCAGTAATGCATCATTCTCAAGACATGCCTGCCTAAACCCTTTATTGGCAATTTGGATCGCATAAGGTACTGTCACGTTTGTTAAAGCGATGGTTGATGTTCTTGGTACCGCTCCAGGCATATTCGCCACAGCATAATGAACAACACCATGTTTAATATAAGTTGGATTGTCGTGAGTAGTAATCCGGTCAGTAGTTTCAAAAATGCCGCCTTGGTCGATGGCAATATCAACGACGACACTTCCAGGATTCATTGATTGAATCATCTCATCTGTAACTAATTTTGGCGCTTTAGCTCCTGGTATTAGCACTGCTCCGATAACAACATCAGAACCTTTCACAGCTTCAGCTATATTATAAGGGTTGGAAATGAGAGTAGTAACATCTGACCCAAAAATATCATCTAATTGACGGAGACGTTCTGGATTTAAGTCTATAATTGTAACTTTAGCACCAAGTCCAATTGCCATTTTCGCAGCATTTGTCCCTGCTACACCACCCCCAATAATCGTAACGCTCCCTCTTTGCACACCAGGTACCCCAGAAAGTAATATACCCTTTCCACCATGGACCTTTTCAAGAAATTGCGCCCCTATTTGTGCAGCCATTCTTCCAGCCACTTCACTCATTGGCGTTAATAAAGGTAAGGATTTGTTTGGCAATTGTACCGTTTCATAGGCAATACCAACTACCTTATTATCAATTAACGACTTTGTTAATTCAGGCTCAGGAGCTAAATGTAAGTATGTAAATAGAATTAATCCTTCACGAAAATATTGGTACTCACTTGGCAGAGGTTCTTTAACCTTCATTACCATTTCCATTGACCATGCTTCTAATGCAGTTTCTACTATTTTTGCACCGGCAGATGCATAATCTTCATCTGTGAAACCAGAACCTTGTCCGGCTCCTTTTTCAATATAAACTTCGTGTCCAAATTTGAGTAGGTTAAAAACTCCTGCTGGTGTCATCGCAACACGGTTTTCATTATTTTTAATTTCTCTAGGCACACCGATTTGCATCTAATTACCTCCAATAAATACTTAGTAATAAAGCGTTTCTCCTAGAAAGGATAGAGAGGCGAGCTTTTAATTTGAAAGCACTTCCATTTTACCAAAAAAGTGTAGAAATCCAAATTCTTTTATTCACTTCATTATCATATGAAATAAATAGTAGATTAATAAAAGAAATAAAGAGCTTTGCAAATTTGCAAAGCTCGTATAATTCTTTTCTATTAATACCATGGGTAGTACGGATATCCATAATACGGGTAAGGATATGGGTAAGGGTAAGGGTATCCGTATCCGTATCCGTATCCTGGGGCTAATGCTGCCCCTAGTGCTAATCCCCCTAAGAATGGTAATCCAAATCCAAACCCAAATGGTCTTCCAAAACCAAATCCGAATGGTCTTCCAAATCCAAATCCGAATGGTCTTCCAAATCCGAACCCTGGTCTTCCAAATCCAAACCCTGGTCTTCCAAATCCAAACCCATGACCAAATCCACCAAATCCATGGTGACCAAACCTTTGATCGTTAGGGTCAATTGCGCCCATATAATTAGTCATTTCCTGAATTTCTTGCATTTTTCTTCCTCCTCATGTTTATATTTAACACATTAAAAGAATATGCATTATGAACATGAGATTCTTGGGTAATTGCCCTAACAGAGGAAAATTTATAGTCATACACATAGGAAAACTCGCCACTGGCGAGCTGATTGAAATCTATTCTTCTGTGTACTGTGCTTCATCCTCGTTCCTAACTGCAAAATCCTGGCCAATAAATCCGCTATTATAGGAATTCATGATTTGATTACTTACCTCAGTAGTACCTTGCTCATCATACTCAAATGAAAAAGCTTTGTTCGGATCTTGTTTAGACATAGGTCAAATCTCCTTTCCATGGATATTTACCTCTTTATTTTTCGAAAAATTGAAACATTTATCCCTAGAAAATAATGTATAATCTAGGTAAGGAGGGATCACTATGGGAGAAAGATATGGCCATATTTTAGTTGCAATGGATGGTTCAAAAGAATCAGAGTGGGCACTAGAAAAATCGATTGAAATTGCTAAAAGAAACAACGCAAAACTATTACTAGCACATGTAATCGACACAAGGTCATTCCTTTTAATTGATTCATATGATCCAGATATTGCCGAACGCGCAAACAAACTTGCCATCGATATGCTGGAAAAATATCAAAACCAAGCCATACACGAAGGAGTTATACACGTTCACTATGAAATCGAGTATGGCTCTCCAAAAGTGAAAATCCCCAAGGAAATCGCTAAAAAACATGATATTGATTTAATTATATGCGGTGCTACTGGTATGAATGCAGTTGAAAGGTTTTTGATTGGCAGTGTTTCTGAACACATTACTCGTTACGCACCATGTGATGTCCTCATTGTCCGTACACATAAATAAATACGTGAATGCTTTCTAGATGTAGTGTAAAATAAAAGCAATAACTCGTCTTGGAGGCTATCACATGAACGAACATTTTTCCTTTGATCAACGTCTTGGTATTTCTATTCCCAATCTAGCATTGGAATGGGCTCAATATAGTGATGAAACCCAGCAGGCTATCTTGTTCAAATGGGAACAAATAAGAGGCAGCATTCCGGATCGAATTGCTGACCTTGAAAAAATGATAAATCAAAAACAAACACAACTTTCCAATGAAAGTAACTTTAAAACCTCATGTGAATTAAACAGCGAAATTGCCGAACTTGCGTCTATCATCAATGATTTGTGGCTTTGGTATAGAGCAAACCAAACTGTATCTGATAAAATGCATCAATAAAGAGAGCTCCCTATCTAACGGGAGCTCTCCTTTATTTTTAAAGATCCTTTTTAATTTCCCTAACTACATGGCCTATTTCAGGCAGGATTAGCTTATTCATTGCTAATTTTACTGCCCCAGTAGAGCCTGGGGTGGAAAAGACCCCTTTATTCTTTACAACGCCTGCAATTGCTCGAGAAAGTAAAGCTGCAGAGCCAATATCTTCTTGATAGCTCAACATCCTGAATAATTCACCAAATCCAACTATTTCTTTATCTAGGATGCTTTGAACACTTTCAATGGTGACATCGCGCTTTGCTATTCCTGTCCCTCCGTTTGTTAGAATAACATCAATATCTTCGCGCTCACATCCTTGTAAGATAGCCTCTTTTATAGGAGTTGCTTCATCTTTGACAATACAATAGTCCACGATGGCATGCCCGGCTTGTTCTAGTAATTCTATCATCAACCTGCCGCTTTTATCCGTATCCTTATTTCTCGTATCACTCACGGTAATTACTTTACAATTTACAGTCTTTGGAGCTCCCTGCTTATGTTCTGTTGTACTCATTAGATTTCCTCTTTCTGATTAAGATATCGCAATTGGTAATAGTTATGGGCAAATTCCGTAACTTTTCTTGTTAATTGATAATTCGTCCCTGCACCAATGGCCATACTAACAAGAGGGATACCTTGAATGAGTCTTTTGCGGAACACCGTAATGACCATAGCTTTCAATAATTGTTGGATAGGCTGTTCCAGCCAAGTTACATCTGTAATTTCTTCATTTCCTTCATAAAAATAATGATCAGTGCTGGTTTTCATTTCGTTCATTAACACCGACCATCCCTCTTTTTGTAGACGTGGAGGCAGTGAAGCGGTATGAAACACCTTTAAAGAACTCATCATCTCGTAAGGCGTATTTACCTCAAAACCATATGTCATGGCAATTAATTGTACTGCTCTTAAATTAATAACCGCCATCGCTGGTATGTCTGTACCCAAAAGGAGCGGCCCGCCTGTCCCCGCCAGGCCCCCCTGTGCAAAGGAGTATAATCGATGCCTTGCAATTTGCTGCATGGCTATGTATTGTAATTGATCAATATCTAATTTTTTTAAATCCTCAATTTGATGCAAATCCTTATTAAAAACACGACCTGAAGATAGGATCCTTTCCTTTGCGTCCATCTGTAATTGAGAGCCCTGAATCATCCCGTGCAAATGGAACAACCAGCTATCAATAACTGAAAAAAATTGACTTTGAACTTTTTCAGGCAACAAAGAGAAAGAACGCTCTAAATATTTTTCATACGTAAGCTGCAGGTCATTTGCCTCGTAGTTTAATAATTGCTTTTCCCACTCCCTAATTGCATTCAATACCTCTGTTTCCCTGTCAGTTAATGGCATAGGCAATCCTCCTACCTTCCTTTTCTCCCTCCAGTATATCACAAAGAAATATACATAAAAAATGTGAAAAGGCAAACTGTCTCTAGGACAGCCTGCCTTTTATTAAGGATTATTGTGCTAAACGAACAACGTCGCGGGCAATCATTACTTCTTCATTTGTAGGAATAACGATTACTTTAACAGGTGAATGAGGATAGTTAATAAATCTTTCCTCACCTCTAATTTTATTTAAAGCTGGGTCCCAATAGACGCCCATAAATTCAAGACCTTTTAGTACCTTTTCACGGACAACATCACTGTTTTCACCGATACCAGCAGTAAAAATGATAGCATCTACACCATACATGCGTGAAGCATATGAACCAATATATTTATGGATACGATTAGCAAAAACATCCAATGCAAGCTGTGCTCGTTCATTCCCTTTACGTGATTCAATTTCAATATCTCTTAAATCACTTGAGAATCCAGAAACACCCAGCATTCCACTCTTTTTATTTAAGACATCGAGAACTTCTTCTGCGGTTTTATTGGTTTTCTCCATAATGAATGGGATAAGCGCAGGGTCAATGTTACCGGAACGTGTTCCCATTGTTACCCCAGCTAATGGCGTAAAGCCCATTGACGTATCTATTGATTTTCCGCCTTCAATGGCTGCAATACTTGCACCATTACCTAAATGACAAGAAAGCAGTCTAAGTTGTTCAACAGGACGCCCTAGTAGTTCAGCAGCACGCTGGGAAACATATTTGTGACTTGTACCATGGAAACCATATTTACGAATACCGTATTTCTCATAGTATTCATATGGAAGGCTGTATAGATAAGAACTTTCTGGCATAGTTTGATGGAAAGCTGTATCGAAAACAGCTACAGCTGGAACATTAGGAAGAACAGCTTGGAATGCTTTAATTCCTGTAATGTTTGCAGGATTATGCAATGGAGCTAACTCCGATAAAGCCTCAATCTTATTTAGAACTTCTTCTGTAATAAGAGCGGAATCACTAAACTCTTCTCCACCATGAACTACACGGTGACCAATTCCTTCAATTTCATTTAAAGATTGAATAATCCCAAGAGTAGTTAGCTTATCAAGCAGCATTTTAACCCCGACTTCATGATCAGGTATATCAGTAGTTTCAGTAACTTTTTCACCATTAACAGAAATTGTAAAAATCGAATCATTTAAACCGATTCTTTCAATGATTCCTTTCGTAATAACATCTTCACTTGGCATTTCAAATAATTGAAATTTCAATGAAGAACTACCTGCATTAATCGCAATAATTTTAGACATTTCGTTTACCGCTCCTTTTATAAAAACAACATCGGTTCGGGAAAGCTCAATACTCCGTACAAGGTTATTTTGCGCGAAACCGACATCGTTTATTGCTTTCATCACCTCATTTAATCACTGTATATATTACATTTCAAGGAGGAAATTGGATGGAAACGGTTACCTCCAAAATGAAAATTTATTCACATTATTCAAACTGTTCTTAACCAATAAAAAAGCGATAAAACCGATTCTAGCTCCGGTTTTACCGCTTATTATCTTGAAACCATTTATCAATTTTTCTCAAGATATTGTCCATCTCAACTACACTGGATAAATTCGGAAGATTGGCAAGTAATGCTTGTTTTGGTGCTTCTATCCCTTCACCCTTCTTTTGCAGGACCAAGATACTTTTTGCAGCATTTTTATTCTTAAACATACTTATAGGAAGTTGAATTACCCCTTGAACAATGATTTCTTTCTTAAAGAATTCACGAAGTTGTGGTGCCTGGTCACTTTCAAAAAGACCATTTGGAATGATAAAAAAGAGATATCCTCCCGGTTTGGTGTGGCGGACACTTTGCTCCATAAATAAATGGTGAGCATAGGAGTGACCTTTTTCCGCTCTTAATTGGTAATCTAATGCGCGTACATCATTAGGATAATATCCTACCGGCAAATCAGCGATTACTGCATCAACTGGATCGATAAATAAAGGCTCCAGACTGTCCTGATTAAACAACTCAATGGGATGTTCCTGTAAATTTGCGTTCACATAGGCGAGTTTAATTAACAAGTCATCAATATCAATACCAATTGAATGGATATTTTTGTGCAATTGATTTAGTACTGTTGTTACTAAATTTCCTGTTCCAATTGCAGGATCTAATAAGCGGAAGGAAGGCTGTGTCATAAATTTATCCACTAGATAACTAAGTAACATTCCTACACTATCAGGAGTCATCTGATGGTTAGGCTGTACATTTTCTTTCATCCCTTTTAAGATTACCAGCTGATAGGCTTTACGAATTTCTTCCTTTGTAAAATTGTCTAAATTGAATTCTTTATATTGTTTATTAAGTCTTTTTTCAGTTATTTCACTTACTTCTTCCTGAAGAATTGAGCCGTGAAATAGATTCTCTCCTGTTTCGGCTAATGCCTCTAAATATGTACATGATAATTCTTCCTGCAAAACAAGAGCCGTTTCATTGAATAGCGTGAAAAGCTGTTCGACTGGAGCGATTTTCATGTATACACCTCCTGAATATTAGAAAAAGGCCTCATCAAATTGACGAGGCCTTCTATCGTCATTTAAAATTACTTTGCGTTTCTAGCTGCTTCAAGTGCTGCTTCATAGTTTGGATGATTTGTTGCCTCACTTACATATTCCACGTAAGTAACAGTATCAGTTGAGTCTACAACAAAAACTGCACGAGTTAATAATCTTAATTCTTGAATCGCAACACCGTATGCTTCTCCAAAAGAAAGATCGCGGTGGTCAGATAATGTTTGTACATTTTCAATGCCGTTTGCTCCACACCAGCGTTTTTGCGCAAATGGCAGGTCTACACTTATTGTTAGGATTTTAACATCTCCTAAACTATTTGCTTCTTCATTAAAACGACGAGTTTCTGCATCACACACGCCAGTATCTAATGAAGGAACAGCACTGATTAGTCTTACCTGACCTTTTGTATTTTCTAAGGTTACAGGTGATAAATCATTTGCTAACACGCTGAAATTAGGAGCTTTGTCTCCCACCTTCACTTCGTTGCCTAACAATGTTACTGGGTTCCCCTTAAAAGTTACGTTTGCCATTTAAACATCCTCCTTTTTCGTACGAACAAAAGCAAGTCCATTTCGCCTTCATTACAATTATGTACAGTGTAAATATATCTTTTCAGAATTCTTTTTGCAATGATTTAAGCTTTCACTTTCATGAAAAAAGTTAACTTCCCTTTATATGTGGAAGTTAACTTCTTATCCTATATATCAAATTCTTGCTTAGGAGCTTCGTTTTGCTTTGATTGCTGCGCTACCTGCTGTGATCCTTGCTGCTCATTTCTTTTCGAGAACATTTGCTGAATCTTATCCACTGCTTGAGGCGCCAATTCTAAGATTTTCTCATACAGATGAGTACTTTCGTCAAGATGAAGCATTTTTACACCTTTTGAGTTTACAATTAGGAATGCAATTGGAGTGATGGAGACTCCGCCACCACTACCTCCGCCAAATGGAAGCTTAGGCTGACCTTTACCTTCATCTTGTCCTTTTGATTGTGACCCGTCTAGTTTAAACTCACTTCCCCCTGCCGCAAATCCAAAGCCTACTTTTGAGACAGTCAGAATTACACTTCCGTCAGGAGTTTCAACAGGATCACCTATAATGGTATTAACGTCAATCATTTCTTTTAAACTTTCCATAGCAGTCGTCATTAAACCTTGAATTGGATGTTCAGACATGGCTGTTTCCTCCTCTTTTACACGGTTTTAGTTTTTTCCTTCGCATAGGCAGTATCCATTTTGAGATTTGGGAGTCCGCCCTTCCAGAATTTAATTAGTTTTAATCCTGCTAAAATAGCATACCCGATACGAAACTGAAAAATACATGTGATATGGGTTTGGATAATCGCTAATTGAAAATGGGGTGTAATGGATAGTACTGGCATTTCTTTCAGCCTCAAGAAATGACTAAGCATACCTATAACGCTTCCCTTCAATATCCAAAGTGCACCAGTTATAATCCCTGTATGTGCCGCATCACCTACACCCACTAATGAATGCCATTCGAAATGTTTAATTACTATTCTTTTGATAAATTTGCTGATGATGACATTCATATTAAAGACATGCTGAACGATTTCTTTTGCGTTCGTAAATTTGGACATGATGCCTTCTTTTGTAATTTGCTCTTCCTTTGTTGGTGACTCTTTCTCACTTGACTCGCCCATTTGTGTATTCTCCTTCACAACAATGCTTGGGGAGTTATCATCGATTTTGACAAGCGGTACATTTATTGTGTATCTAATTAAGCCAAACCAGATTCTAAACTGTATTTTCAATTCATCGTTGTCATTATGATGAAAATAATTTAGGCGGATAGTTAGTTTCGAAAAAATGATTAGTAAAATGAATAGAATGATAATAATAAATGCTATCACCAGCCAAACCATTTTTTTCACACCCTTTCAGCCTATTAGTATCACCTCAAGATAAAAAAATAAACCCGCTAACATTCGTTAGCGAGTCAAAATTATCTTTCCACATGGATAACAGAGGTGTCTGTAAAGAGGTCGTGAATACCTTGTTTCTTTGGTAAAAAAGCAACTACGATATAACCTATAATAATTGTTGCGGAAATAAATCGACCGATCCATTCTCGAAATAGAATCGTTCCCCAGGATAATTTGTCACTCTTTAAATCAATGACTCTTAATCCAAATACCATTTTTCCAAGAGTCTGATGAAAGTACTTTGTCATTAACACAAAATATAAATAAAATATGACTGCTGAAGCGACTGAGATAGGGGCAAACATATTGAATTCCACTAATGGAATCTCAAAAATACGAAATAAAGGATTGATGATTAATCTCTCTATACTTCCTATAACAATCAAATCTAGCAGGTATGCCCAGAACCGCATCCAAAAGCCTGCAAATCGAACGGAGACAGGATTTATTTCCTGAATTGCTGCTGGTTTATCCATTTCCTCTTGGTTTTCAAATTCCATTTGTTTCCCCCCTACTCTGCATACAAGTACATTAGACGCGGAGAATTAGGCCTTGATAAAATTTCCATCAGCCCGGTCATCTCATTTTCAGTACCAATTAATTTTTGAACTTTTAAATTTAATAGTGAACCAAAACCTAATGCGTCAGTATATCGGACAACCTTAGCGTCTTTAAGTTTTTCATCTTTCATCATTTGTTGTATGACATCATCTAGATATCCAAAGCCATCGATTAAATTTAGCTCTTTTGCTTGTCTTCCATCGTAAATTCTTCCATCGGCAATCTCTTTAACTTGGTCAGTTGTCATGTTCCTCCCCTCTGAAATTACCTTCACAAATCCCTCATAGGAATTGTCAATCATACTTTGGAGAATTTTCCGTTCGTCTTCTGTCATTTGGCGTGTTGGGCTCATAATGTCTTTATATTGGCCACTTTTGATCGTTACAAAGTCTACCCCATACTTATCAGCCAATCCTTCATAATTAATTCCTTGCATGATGACTCCAAGAGAACCTGTAAGAGTTTCCTCACTCGCATAGATTTTTTTTGCACCAGCTGAAATATAATAGCCTCCTGAAGCGGCCATTGAGCCCATTGAAACATAGACTGGTTTCTTTGTTTCCTTTTGTATTTCATCTAATTTATCATGAATTTCTGCACTTTCCACTACACCGCCACCGGGAGAGTTAATCTTAAGAACAATCCCCTTTACGGTATCATCTTCTTTTATGTACTCTAATTTTTTCATAAATCCCTGGTGATTGTATCCAACAGATTGAAAAAAAGATTCCGCACTATTTGTATCTTGTATAACACCATCAACGTCGAGTACCGCAATTTTTTTCATTTCATTACCTTCCTGCACAATTTCCTCTGTAAAAGGCAGCTCTGATGCGGCTAAGAGCTCACTTAAATCCGTTTCAACCCCTTTAAATGCAAATGCAGATAAAAAGTTAATCATCACTGATACAAAAAATAATGCCGCAGCAATCCCAAGGGCTGCCCATCGTTTCCCATTCATTTTAAAAATCCCCCTTTAATTCATATAATTTCCCTTACATAATTTAATATTGTTTCAAAATAATGCTAAAATTAAAGCAGACTATCTAAGTTTATCAAAATAAAAAGTTTCATGGGAATTTTTCTCAAAATTTACAATCAAAATTTGGAGGGCAATATGGGAAATAGACGTAATATCTACTTTTATCATCATTTGGATAAAGAAATGCTGGACAAGGTCGGCAATTTAGACGATTCTGCAAAACAATACGGTTTAACCATTGTAAATGACCACCGCGATGCGAATATTATTGCAAGCATCGGGGATGATGGTACTTTCCTACAAGCTGTACGGAAGACAGGATTTCGTGATGATGTACTCTATTGTGGTATAACGACAAAGGATAGCTTGAGCATGTATTGTGATTTCAAAATTAACGATTCTTCTAAAATGGTTGAAGCTGTTTCAAAGGTTGAGACTGTTTCGAATGAAGATCTAAAGGTTCGCCGTTATCCTATTATCGAAGTCATGGTTGATGGACAAGGGATATTTCCATGCCTCAATGAGTTTAGTATCCGCTCTTCGATCATTAGAACGCTTGAATTAGATGTTTTTATTGATGAATTACACTTTGAAACCTTCCGCGGCGATGGTTTAATTGTTGCGACGCCAACTGGAAGTACAGCATATAATAAATCCGTTAACGGTGCTGTTGTTGACCCGTTAATTCCCTGCATGCAGGTGAGTGAGGTCGCCTCTATTAATAACAACAAATATCGTACATTAGGTGCTCCTTTTGTTCTTGGCGGCAATCGCTCTCTAACACTCAAAATCGTTTCGGAAGGTAATGAGCACCCTACAATGGGATTAGACAATGAGGCTTTGAGCATTCGTCATGTTGATAAAATCCAGATTAGACTCAGTGAAAAGAAAATTAAAACCCTTAAGCTAAAAGATAATTCTTTCTGGGAAAAGGTGAAGAGAACATTTTTGTAATAAGCGCAAAAAAGGCTGTCGAAAAGTTGACAGCCTTTTTCAATACTATTGTTTGGTCGATTGCAATTCTTGTTGGCGCAGTTCTATTCTTCGAATTTTCCCTGACGTTGTTTTTGGCAGTTCAGAGATATATTCGATTTTTCTTGGGTATTTATATGGTGCAGTAAGTGTTTTAACATGTTCTTGAAGATTCTTTGTTAATTCAGGGTCATTTACATCGACATCCTCTTTTAAAACAACAAAAGCCTTTACAATAAAGCCGCGGATTTCATCAGGGCTTGCCACTACCGCACATTCTTTAACAAATGGATGTTTTACAAGTGCATCCTCGACTTCAAAAGGTCCAATTGTATAGCCTGAACTGATTATGATGTCATCACCGCGGCCTTCAAACCAAAAGTATCCATCCTCATCCATTTTTGCCTTATCCCCTGTTATATAGTAATCACCACGGAATTGCATGGCCGTTCTTTCCGGGTCCTTATAATAGTTCTTAAACAGTGCTGGTGTTTCAACATGTACAGCGATATCTCCAACTTCACCCACCGGACAAACTTCGCCTTCCTCATTAATAATTTCCACTCGATTACCGGGAGTTGGTTTACCCATAGAACCAGATTTTAACTCCATCCCTTTGGTCACACCAACTAACAAAGTGTTTTCCGTTTGTCCATAGCCGTCACGAACATCAACATTAAACTGTCTTTTAAAAGTATCAATAACCTCACGATTAAGCGGTTCTCCAGCGGAAACAGCACTATGCAAACTTGGTAAATGATAATCATCTAGGTTTTCTACCTTCGCCATTAGCCGATATTCTGTTGGTGTACAACAAAGGACATTTACAGAATATTTTTCTAAAAGGCTTAAATACTTTTTGGGTTCAAACTTGCCATTATATACTAACCCCGTTCCTCCTGAACCAAGTACGGATAAGAAAGGACTCCAAATCCACTTTTGCCAGCCAGGAGCCGCAGTTGCCCACACGGTATCACCATCTTCAATACAGAGCCACTTTGGTGCTGCAGTTTTTAAGTGAGCAAACGCCCATCCATGTGTATGTACTACTCCTTTCGGATTACCGGTCGTTCCTGATGTATAGGATAAAAACGCCATATCTTCACGGTGTGTATCTGCAATTTCAAATTCTTGTAATGCTGCTTGCATTTCCTCTTCTAAAAATATCCAGCCTTCTTGTTTCTCGCCAACTGAAACCTTTAAAAGTGGCTGCTGACTCGTAATAGTTTTAAATTGATCCACGTACGGGTAATAACTGACTACTGCTTTAACATCCCCATGTGTAATGCGATATTGAAGATCCTTTTCTCTCAGCATTTCTGAGCTTGGAATAACAACCAGACCAGCCTTTAAAGCAGCCAAGTATACAACATAGGCTTCTATAAGTCTTGGTATTATCACTAAAACGACGTCGCCTTTTTTCAGACCATTCTGTGTGAAGACATTTCCCGCTTGATTAACTTTTTTAATTAATTCTTCATATGTAACCTCTTTTGTTTCCCCTGATTCACTTTCCCACTTTAATGCTAATCTTTTCGGGTCTTGTGCAAATCGTTCTACTTCTGATACAAGATTATACTTTTCTGGCGCAATTAACTCTTCGCGGTTCATGATTCTCCCCCTCATTCCAGATATATACATCATCACAAACCTATTATACAAAATTATTTAAAAATTTAAAATTATTATCCTAAAAAAACACGCAATAAAAGAGAGTGGGAAAAATCCCACTCTCTGTAGCCATCTTATTCATTTGTTATCGTGAAAATCCGCCGCCTAATTGAGACTCAGCCATTGCAACTAAACGCTTAGTGATTTCACCACCAACAGAACCGTTAGCGCGTGAAGTAGTATCCCCACCAAGTTGTACACCAAATTCAGAAGCAATTTCGTATTTCATTTGAGAAAGAGCTTGCTCTACACCAGGTACAAGTAATTGATTTGAGTTGTTGTTATTAGCCATGTGATATCACCTCCTTGTGAGTATAGAATGTGTAGAATCACATGGCTGTATTCTTTTTTTGAATTGGTAATTGTTCACAAATATTTCACAAATTTCTTATTTACAGCTACTGTTCATAAGAATGTTGATTGGAACTCCAGGCACTTCGCTTTCCGCGGGCGACCGCCGAGCCTCCTCGACACTGCGTGTCTGCGGGGTCTCGCCTGTCTCGCTTCTCCCGCAGGAGTCTTCGTGCCTTCCGTTCCAATCAACATTGTGACAATATCTAACTCAACTTATCACAGTTGAGTTAGAATAAATCCTCAAATTCTGACGGTTGTTCTTTTCTGTCTGGCTTAATTGTGAGCATTTCTGTTCCTTCAACTGCTTCTTGGATTAGTGGTTCGTAGTCGAAGAAGCTTTCGTAGTGCTGGACTTTTTCTTTTTTCGGTTTAGTTTTTGGTGATGATGGTACAAATATCGTACAGCAGTCTTCAAAAGGTCTAATCGAAATGTCGTAGGTATCAATGTCTTTGGCGATTTTTATAATATCATTTTTATCCATGGTGAGCAAAGGTCTCAGTATTGGGGTATTTGTCACATCATTTATCGCATACATACTTTCTAAAGTTTGACTGGCAACCTGACCAAGATTATCTCCAGTAATAATCGCAAGACCTTCCTGTTTTTTTCTAATTTCATCGGTAATCCTCAGCATGAATCTTCTTGTGGTTGTCATTGAGTAATTTTCTGGAATTTGTTCTTTTATCGATTGTTGAATAGCCGTAAATGGAACGATATGAAGTTTCATCGAACCAAATATTTCAGCAAGTTTTTTTGCTAAGTCGATTACTTTTTCCTTTGATCTATCACTTGTATACGGCGGACTGAAAAAATGTACAGCTTCTATTTCTACTCCGCGCTTCATCGTTAAATATCCAGCGACTGGACTATCAATACCTCCAGACAGCATTAACATCGCCTTGCCACTTGAGCCAACTGGCAATCCCCCAGCCCCTAAGATGTTCTCACAAGACATGTAGATAGCCTCACTCAGAACTTCTATTTTCAAATTAATATCAGGATTTTTCACATCCACCTTGATGCCTGGGAGGTTTTGGAGAATATAGCCTCCGAAGGTATGATTAATACCAGCTGTATCTAATTCAAAAGATTTATCAGAACGTTTAGGGGTAATTTTAAAAGTTTGTCCCTCTTTATATAGGCTCGTCACCAAAGACAGAGCTGCTTCTTTCATTTGTTCAATATCTCTTTCCACTCTTATTGCTGGACTAAGAGATTGGATACCAAATATATTTTTCAATGAGTTGATGATATCGTCAACATTTTCCCCATTAACAAGCACATACATCCTGTCACGTTCTGCCCGTATTTTTATATTTGGATAGGGTGCCAACGCAGCACTAACACTCTTTCTTAACTTGTCTACAAATTTCTTTCGATTTCTGCCTTTGGTAGAGATTTCACCATAGCGAATTAGTATTCGATCATAAATCATATGTTTTCATAACCTTTCTTAGTTGTTTAGCCGCCTCTTCGATTGCCACAATTACTTTTTCAGCCTCTTCTTCCGTATTATCATATGATAGGCTTATTCTAAATGCACTGTCAGCCAAATCATCTGGAACACCCATGGCTAATAGCGTCTGACTTGGTAACTGTTTCTTAGAAGAACAGGCACTTGTTGTCGAAAGATAGATACCTTTATGCTCTAGCGTGTGGATCAAAACTTCTGCTTTAACACCTTTTATAGAAAAATTGAGAATATGAGGAGCAGAATTTTCCAATGGGGTATTAATGGTAAGGTCATCTATTTTGCTTAACCCCGCTCTTAAAAGGGTTTTAACCTTTTTCATTCTTTCTATTCCCAGCTCACTATTTACTAACGTCATTCTTAGAGCCTTTGCCATGGCGACAGCTCCTGCAACATTTTCAGTCCCACTTCTAACTTTCCATTCTTGGTTTCCACCCGAAAGCAAAGCGTCTAATCGAACACCTTCTCTTATAAAGAGTGCTCCAGTCCCTTTTAATCCATGAAACTTATGTGCCGAAAAAGAACATAAATGGATACCATTTTCCATTATATTTAGTGGTACCTTTCCAACTGCCTGTACCGCATCAACATGGAAGAGGATGGTTGGATATTGCTTCAAAAGCTTGCCAATTTCTGCTATTGGCTGTATGGTTCCCACCTCATTATTTACCTGCATAACTGAAACCAGTATTGTATCTTTTTTTATAGAAGCTTTGACATCATCTGCCATGATTCTTCCATTTCGATCAGCCGGCAAATAGGTAATGTCAAATCCTAACTTTTTTAACTGTTCCATTGCTTCGCGGACAGAAGGATGCTCGACACTAGATAAAATTAAGTGTTTTCCTTTGTTCTTATGAGTCAGCGCTGCCCCTTTAATGGCCAGGTTATTACTCTCAGTCCCACCAGAAGTAAAATAAATCTCTGTTGGTTTTACAGTTAAGAGGCTGGCTATTTGCGTACGAGCCTGTGTGAGAAGTTTTTCAGCTTGCAGCCCTAGCCCATGAAGGGATGAGGGATTGCCAAAATATTCACTTGAGACCTTTACAAATGAGTTTAAAACCTCGTTATATGGTCTTGTCGTTGCACTATTATCAAAATAAATCATCTTACTAACACACCTACCTTTGCAGGACTAAATCTTACCACAAACTTAATCAATTGAAAAAACTTTGTGAGCGAGAAAAAGAAAAACCGATTTGCCACTTTTTAGCAAAATCGGTTTAACGCGATAACTTATTGCTTTACGACTGTTGCCTTGATTTTCTTCAAAGCTCCTGGGTCAATGGATTCAAGTGAAGCAGCAGCCTGTTCTAAAGCTTCTTGGTACTCATAATGTCTAAATGCATTTTCTGCATCACTAAGTCCCTTGGCAACTGAAGGGAACTGACTTCTGTATCTGTTTCCATATTGAATCGCCTTTTCAGCAAGCAAAACATTTTCAATGAGTTCGACTGTTGTATTTGATAGTTTTTCCACTGTCAATACTGCAATCTCCAAATATTGAGTTAGCGCTGATACGTTAAGGGGCTTTTCCTGAAGCTGAAGCTTTACGTTTTGTATGCTCTCATTTGTATCTTCTACTAAATATTTATAGTCTTCTGGTAAACCCGGAATATTACTTTTTGATACTAAACGAATCGTTTCGCCAACTTTTTTTGTTAATTCCCTTAATGTTTCACGCGCTTCAAACTCATCTTTTCTTAGAGCTTGCAACTTGAGACCGAAATTTTCTTGCTCTTCCTGAATCATTTCTATATGCGTTTTTATTTCTTTAAGCTCTTCACAAAGAATGGTTAATGCTGTTTCATTGATATTAATTTTTTCCATCAAGATGTCATAGTGTTTGGTAACGGTCGCCAGCTGTTTTTCCAGATGTCTCTGGATTTCAAAGTCACTTTCTGTTAAATGGTAGCTTTCTTGAACATGCTTTACTTCATTGGAAAGATGATCATGTTCCTCAAGAACTGAAGATAAGAGTCCACTCATCCCTTTTTCATTTTGAAGGATAAAGTGCTTAGCATTCACTTCTTTTTCCAATAAGTCAAACAGAATATCAATTCGCTCTTTAACTTCACCAATACCTTCAAGTGCTTCCTCTATTTTCGTCTCTTCGATCAGTCCTAAATACTCAACCAATTTTTCTTGCAAACCTTCAATTTCATTTTCTACTTGAATATGGCTGAGGTAATAACCCTTTTCAGTCATTTCTCGATATCCATCGAGAATATCAGACAATTGAGCTGGGATTAGAGATTGACATTCGATTAACAGCTGTGGAATATCAGCCATATTATTCTTAACCTTAATTAATTGATCATGAATTCCTAACACAAGCTCGCGCGCTTCAAGATAATTCCCCTGTTCAGTCTTCTCGTCAAATTCATGAAACTTTTTCGTAACGTCCTCAAGTTGAGCTTCTAAGTATTTTTCTGACTTTCCGAAGCTATGTCGATGAGCAAGCAGTGTCTTTTTCGTTTCCCGATACAATTCCTTTAACTGCTCGATTTCAGTCCTGTTCTTTTCTTCACTTCCAACAAGTTCATGAAGCTCTTCAACAATTTTATTAATCTCAGCTTCAGTTGACTGCAGCTTATCTTCGATCTCCTGTTGAGTGGTTTTCGCTTTTTTAAAGCGATATTTATCAATAAATTCTTCAGCGTCAAATAACATTTCTTCAAGATCTGGCAATTTAACCGTTACGATATCGTCCCATTGGTTACGCCAGCCCTCAAATAACTCCTCGGTTTGTCCAGTCATATTTAATTGTTTTACCTTTGACATTTCATCCAAAATCGGCCGGTTAAACAAATCGATCTTCCATGCTTCTAACCGATCCATTTCTTTAAAATACTTTTTCTTTATAAAATACCCCAATACAAATAAGGCTAGTAGCAGGATAATAAATCCAATAAAATATGTCACGTTCAAGCCCCCTGTTTCAAACACTTCATTTAAATCTTCTAACTAATCTATTAAAAACCAACAAATTCGGTAAAGTTCAATGCCTCTATGATACCATGTAAACGACATTTTTTGACTAGTATTTTCAATTTTTTTGAAAAAGAAATTTTTAATTTACTATTTTTTGACAAAATCCTTGTAAAAAGATGATTTAGGGTTAAACTCCAAATTAAAAAGCACTCGCTTAAGGAAATTTGGTTTCCGAGCTAGTGCCTGCCAAATATTTTTATTTTATAATCCCGTTACAGGATGGCCTCTTTCTTTTCTATCATTTTAGCTGCCAGCGTGTTTTCAATCCATCGATTAATTTCCTTAAGATACTTTTGTTCAAAGAACCTTTCATTTGGAAAAATATAAAGTACTTCTCTTAGATAATGTGCATTAATAAACGGCATCATAAGTAAACCTTTATACTGGATAATTAAATACGCAATAGAATGAGGACGGAATTCTTTCCTCTCAAACCCTTTTTCAAACATCTTTTGAAAATAGTACTTCTCCTTTAATGCGTAGGTAGACATAATTTCCCTGACTACCTGAGAATCTATCGACATTTCTCGGTATACGAAGCTTGTAAGTTCAATATTTTCACATTGATAGTGGAGCAGGTCAGCTGTAATCCGTTTTAAACATTCCTTTACGCCTGTGTCCATTAAGGAAAACTTTTCTTCGATAATACCGAGATATCGCTCAAAAAAGTAAGTAAAGCAATATTCTAATAATCCAAGCTTATTCTCAAAATGGTAAGCGATGGTTGCTGAGTTCACTTTTGCTGCGGTTGCAATATCACGTATTGATGTACCAGCATATCCATTTGAATTAAAAAGCGATATCGCTGCTTTCACTATTTCTTCTTTCGAATCCTTTTTCATCGTACACCTCCTGTATACACGAGTTTTATATCTTTCTATAACAATTCTTGCTTTGACGATGGATTCCTTCATGAATTTATCGACAAAGTATGCTACTTTTCATGTAAGTTTGATAAAATAAATAAGAAATTCATTAAGGGATGGGTGAAAAAACATGTTTAATGTCGAAATGTATAAAGGAAGCCGCCAAGAAAATTATGAATTGGTTAAGAAACAATTAGATGCCCTTCTCCATGGCGAGAAAAACCAAATCGCTAATCTTAGCAATACTTCTGCATTGTTAAATCAGTTTCTTGATCGTATAAATTGGGTTGGCTTCTATTTACTGGACGAGAATAACGAGCTAGTATTGGGGCCCTTTCAAGGACTTCCTGCATGTGTCCGCATTCCGCTGGGAAGAGGAGTGTGTGGAACATCTGCAAAGAAAATGGAAACCATTCGGGTTGAAGACGTTCATCAATTTCCTGGTCACATTGCCTGTGATGCTGCCTCCAATTCCGAAATCGTTATACCACTTATCAAGGATGGAAAATTACTTGGGGTCTTAGACATTGACTCACCAGAGAAAAATCGCTTTGATGAGCTGGACCAAGAGCAGTTAGAAGAAATTACAGCCATTCTTGTTAAACATTTGTAAAAAAAACTCGCCGCGGCGAGTTTTTTTATATTTTTTTAAGCGCTTGTTCTATATCCTCTTGTATATCCTGCCATGCTTCAAGACCTACAGACAGGCGGAGTAATGTATCATTAATCCCCATTTTTCTTCGCTCATCCTCAGGAACGACTGCATGTGTCATGGTTGCAGGGTGCTGTATCAACGTTTCAGCATCTCCTAAACTTACTGCTATTTTTACCAATTGTAACTGATTCATAAATAGTTGAGCGGTTTCTTTTGTTCCTATTACAGAAAACGAAATCACCCCGCCAGGTTTTTTCATTTGTTTATGCATGATCTTGTTATCATCTATATAATCACTATTGCCAGGAAAATAGAGCTTTTCTACTTTTGGATGATTCCGTAAAAATTCAACAAGTATATTGGCATTTTCACAATGCCGATCCATCCTAACGGGCAGCGTTTTTAACCCTCTTAATAAAAGCCAAGCGTCAAATGGTGAGATGGTGCCGCCGATATCTTTTTGTGTGGTTCTTGAAACCTGTTTGATAAAATCACTTTTCCCTACAACGATTCCCGCAATTACATCACCATGACCACAAATATATTTTGTTGCACTATGAATAACAATATCACAGCCGAGACTAATAGGCGTTTGTAAATATGGAGAGCAAAAGGTGTTGTCGACCACAACTGGTATACAGCGTTGTTTAGCAATACGTGCGACTAATTCTAAGTCAACTAGTTTCATGGTGGGATTAATTGGGGTTTCAATATAGATACATGCAGTATTTGTGCGAATCTCTTCTTCTAGAATTTCTTTTGAAGCCATCAATGAGAAATCATGGTTTATGTTATATTTTTCTTTTAATAATTGCAGCAATCCAAACGTACAACCATATACACCCTGTGAACACAGAATATGGTCACCTGCTTTCGTTAAAGCAGTTAACACAGCTGAAACTGCTGCCATCCCTGATGAGAAGGCCAAAGCTGCTTCTCCCTTTTCCAGCTTTGCCATTCGATCTTCGAGAATTTTGACGGTTGGATTCCCCAAACGAGAGTATATAAATCCCTCTTCTTGACCAGCGAATCTTCTTTCCCCTTGTTCTGCAGTTGAAAAGGTAAATGTGGAAGTTTGATACAAGGGAGGGACTAAACTTCCTTGGTGTTCATTGGAACAATATCCAGAGTGAACAGCTTCCGTTTCAAAACGAAATTTTTCATTACCCAAAACTGATTCCTCCTATATGAAAACGCTATCATTTTTTATCTATTTCTTTATACTATTCATTTCCTGAAATTAACTTGACACATTGATGAATAAAATTATATAATATCCTTTGTGTAAAATAACTGCAGCCTATGTGAACACGTGAATGGATTCATTTTGTTCCTCATGAGTCATCGAACTCATTTGATGGTGTATCTTGTAACCCTCTGCTGCTAGGGCGAAGGTGCATGAAAACAAAATGGCTATCATTGATGTTTCATAACGGTTTTTATTTTACCAAAAAATAAAAACACTAAGGAGGAGTCATTCATGGCTCGTTATACTGGCTCAAGCTGGAAAATTTCTCGTCGTCTTGGAATCTCTCTAAGCGGCACAGGTAAAGAATTAGAAAAGCGTCCTTACGCTCCTGGACAACATGGTCCTAACCAACGTAAGAAGCTTTCTGAATACGGATTGCAATTACAAGAAAAGCAAAAACTTCGTCATATGTATGGAGTAACTGAGCGTCAATTCCGTAACCTATTTGATAAAGCTGGCAAATTGGGTGGGGTTCACGGTGAAAACTTCATGATCCTACTTGAATCACGTCTTGACAACGTAGTTTACCGTTTAGGTTTAGCTCGTACTCGTCGTGCAGCTCGCCAATTAGTTAACCACGGTCACATCTTGGTTGATGGATCTCGCGTAGATATCCCATCATACCGTTTAGCTCCTGGTCAAACTATCAGCCTTCGTGAAAAATCACGTAATCTTGATGTTGTTAAAGAAGCTATCGAAGTTAATAACTTCGTACCTGACTACTTAACATTTGATGCAGACAAGCTTGAAGGTACATTCACTCGCTTACCAGAGCGTTCTGAATTACCAGCTGAAATTAACGAAACTCTTATCGTCGAGTTCTACTCTCGTTAATTATAAAAACCCTATAGGCAGCGTTTATATAACGCAGCTTCTAGGGTTTTTTATTTTTTCCCTTTATTTTATCTTTGGACAGATGAAACTACTCACTTTGAAGTGTGATGACAACAATTTCAGGTCGATTGAAGATTCGAAGCGGGAAACTGCTATTCCCCAGTCCTCTACTAACAACCATGGATGTATGATCTTGTTGATGAATCCCTTCTGAATACTTAGGATTAAACCCCTCACCTGGTGCAAATACACCACCAATAATAGGGAGCCGTATTTGACCTCCGTGGGCATGGCCGGAAAACACCAGATTAAATCCTGCCCTTGTATATGTGTTAAACCAAGTTGGTCTATGACTGAGGACAATGGAATAGAGATCGGGCTGCATTTTTTCTGATATTCGTTTGATACTAGAACGGATTGATAGTCCACTCTCCGGGTCATCCAGTCCTGCCATTTCGATACGCTCACCATTTCTTTCAATTATTCGAACTTTGTTAGTCAGAATGACAACACCCTTTTTCATTAGCAGCGTTTCAAGTTTCCTTTTAAGGTCAGAATCCCACTCATGATTGCCAGGTACAAAATAAACGGGTGCTAGTTCAACCAATTGATCTATTAGCAAAGCTGCTGGTTTTAGGTCCTTACTTCTCCTATCGATAATATCCCCAGTAAAGACGATGACATCTGGCTTTTCTTCCTTTATGCGTCCCACTAACTTTTCTTGTCTTTTTCCAAAATTCTTATTATGGAGATCTGATAAATGCAAAATTTTATAGTGGTTAAAACCTTTCGGAATTTTGTCAGAATTAATCACATGCTTGGTAATGACGAGATCGTTGTTTTGCCAATAAAAAAAAGAAACCATAATAATAATAATAATAATAATAATAATAATGGATACGGAAAGGAAGAATATTCTTTTCATTATGTATGCTCCTGTAATAGTTTGTTAAAAAAGGAGACCGAAGGAAATCTACTAATTTCGTAGAAAAAAATAGTAAGGGCCATTTCCTATTTATATAAAATATACTATTAATTATATATCATTTAGCCCAGTCAAATTAGACTGGGCTGCAACTTTTCCTAAATTAGGTAAAAAAACGAGGAGCATTTTATTTCCTTTTTATCCACTTGATAGCTCTCGAATATAGGAACCCAATGGTAGCGTATAGGATCACCACCACCGCTGCAGTCAATAGGCGTTCTGTTAGCACCCCGTCTGCATAAAGCACCGGACCTACACCAAAGAAAGTAACAAGTAATAGGAGAATGATAAAACAAGCATGGATGAGTAACTTCATAAGTACCTCCGAAAGTACGACTTATAATATGAGACGTGATAGCTTCTTTTATTGTTACATAAGTGAATTGTTATTCCATGAGCTATTTTAGTTGACCGAATAATTTCGTTTTAGCTTTTTAAGGCAAGTAGGTCCTCCCCACTCGACCGAACCTTCCCGTTTCAGCTTTTTTAGGGCAAGTGGCTCCTCCCCACTCGACCGAACAATTCCGTTTCAACTTTTTAGGGCAAGTGGCTCCTCCCCACTCGACCGAACATTTCCGTTTCAGCTTTTTAGGGCAAGTCGGTCCTCCCCACTCGACCGAACAATTCCGTTTTTGTTTTTTAGGGCAAGTGGGTCCTCTCCCTTACGATCTCCTCAATCCAAGTTTCCCCAGCATCTCCAATTATAAGAAAACCGACCCAAATAAGGGCCGGCTAGCTAATAATTAGTATTTAATTAATGTATATTTCTTTTTACCTCTTCTAATAATCGTAAACTGACCTTCAATCCGATCAGAACCCTGTAATACATAGGATGTATCTGTCACTCGTTCACCATTGACTGTGACCGCACCATTTGTAATGTCTTCTCTGGCCTGGCGCTTTGATGGGGAAATCTTGGCAGCTACTAATAAATCAACCAAGTTTCCATCTGTATCAGCAGCATTAAAAGAAGGAACATCTTTAAATCCTTGCTCTATTTCTGAAGCAGATAAGCTCCGAACGTCCCCACTGAATAATGCTTCTGTAATTTTTATTGCCTGCTGTAGAGATTCTTCACCATGAATCAGACGTGTCATTTCCTCAGCCAATCCCTTTTGGGCCTTCCGTAAATGAGGTTCTTTCTGTACAGATTTCTCTAATCCTTCAATCTCTTCATGAGAAAGGAAGGTAAAGTATTTAAGGTATTTTACAACATCCGCATCAGCTGTATTAATCCAGAACTGGTAGAATTCGTAAGGAGTCGTCTTTTCTGGATCCAGCCAAACCGCTCCGCCCTCAGTTTTCCCAAATTTTGTTCCGTCAGCTTTTGTAACAAGTGGAATGGTTAAACCAAAAGCCTTGGATCCCTCTGGCTGCATTTTTCGAATTAATTCTAGTCCAGATGTAATATTGCCCCACTGGTCACTGCCGCCAATTTGTAATTTACAATTATGAGTCTCATATAAATGATTGAAATCCATCGCCTGAAGAATGGTATAGGTAAATTCGGTAAATGAAATGCCTGATTCCAATCTTGAAGAAATAGTATCCTTTGCTAGCAAATAATTTACACCGATATGCTTGCCAATGTCCCTTAGGAAAGTAATAACATCCATCGATTTTGTCCAATCATAGTTATTGACCATAACTGCACCATTTTCACCCTCAAATTCGAAAATAGCAGCTAATTGATTTTGAATGCCCTCAGAATTTTTTTGAATTGCTTCAAGACTTTGCAGCTTCCGCTCTTCACTTTTTCCACTTGGGTCGCCAATCAAACCTGTTGATCCACCCACTAAAACAATTGGACGGTGTCCATGCTGTTGAAATCTTCTAAGGGTTAAAAACGGCACTAAGTGTCCAATATGCAAGCTGTTAGCTGATGGATCAGTTCCACAGTATAAGGATATCTTTTCTTTGCTGATCAAATCTCTTAGGCTCTCTTCATCTGTTTGCTGGTAGATGAGCCCACGCCACGCTAAATCTTGTAATAAATCCATTTTATTTTCCTCCGATTTCTTAAAATAAGACTGTTCCCTAAAAATGTTGTTAACATCTTAAAGCCGATTTTAACGCGGAACAATCTATTTTTGTGCTTGATTACGTTTGCTAGCTCTTTTTTTCTTAGAAAAGAGCCTAAATAACACAAAAAGCGCCCCTGCAAAAAATGCAGGGACGCATAACGCGCGGTACCACCCGGCTTGAGCAAAAATCACTCCAACTCGAAAAATTAACGGTTTAGTCCGTTCTCCACTACTTCTATGTTCACGGAGAATGCTCTGGGATGTAATTCACTCTTCTATTTGTATCAGCTTTCACCAGCCGCTGACTCTCTAAAAACAGGGATAGAAGACCTACAGTAGATTCCCTTCATAGCTTGATTATTAAATTGATAACTTATAGAATTTTTACCATAAATTATTGTCACTGTCAAACAGGAATTGGTAATATCAGAAAAATGTAGAAGTTTGTCATTTTTGTAATCATCAATATGCTATAATATATGTGATTTTAAAAGAGGTGATTCGATGAACAATAAATTTCAAGCGTGGATAGAGAAATTAAAGTCTATAACCCACTTGTTCACCCATAAAAAAACAGTAAAAAGTGCACGTATTACATACCAGGTCTTTTGGAACCTTTTACTGTTGACTATTACTGTCGTAATACTTGGAGGAGCATTTGCAGGTGGTGTGGGTGCAGGATATTTCGCTTCGCTTGTTAAGGACGAACCTGTCCGGTCATATGACAGCATGAAAAAGGACATTTATAATTATACAGAAACATCGGACTTATACTTTTCTGACAATGTCTATTTAGGAAAGCTGCGTACAGACCTTGAACGTGAAGAAGTAAAAATTGATCAAGTTTCAGACTTTTTAGTAAAAGCAGTCATTGCAACTGAAGATGAGTACTTTTATACGCACAAAGGAGTTGTCCCAAAAGCAGTTTTTCGGGCACTCTTCCAAGAAGTAACGAACGCTTCCATTCAATCAGGCGGAAGTACCTTAACACAGCAATTAATCAAAAATCAAATCTTAACGAATGAGGTCTCCTTCGAAAGAAAAGCAAATGAAATTTTGCTTGCCCTCCGACTTGAAAAGTTTTTTAGCAAAAAAGAAATTTTAGAAGCTTACCTAAACGTTTCAACATTTGGAAGAAATTCATCTGGTAAAAATATCGCCGGTGTCCAAGCCGCAGCAAAAGGAATATTCGGGAAAAATGCGAGCGAATTAACCCTTCCACAAGCTGCCTTTATAGCAGGTTTACCGCAAAGTCCCTTTGGCTACACACCTTTTACAAGAGAAGGTACAGTGAAAAACAATTTAGAACCTGGACTTACACGAATGAAAACAGTTCTAAAAAGAATGTATGATGGCGGTCATATAACCGAAACACAGTATGCCGAAGCCGCAGCCTATGATATTACAAAGGATTTTATTCCTGCGGGGGATAATCCGCTAGAAAAATATCCATACTTATCATTTGAAATTGAAAAGCGGGCTATCGAAGTCCTAACCAATGTATTGGCAAAAAATGACGGCTTTGAGGAAAACGATTTAAAAGAAGATGAGAATCTTTTTTATAAATACAAAACTTTGGCCAAACAAAATTTAAGGCAAAATGGATACGAAATTCATACAACGATCAACAAAGATATTTATGATGTTTTCCAAGTTGTAAAGAATAACTACCCAAATTACGGACCTGACAAGCCAGAACAGAAACAGGATCCAGAAACTGGGGAAATGATTAATGTCATGGAACCGGTTGAAGTCGGTGCTATGCTTATCGAGAATAAAACCGGGAAAATCATCAGTTTTGTCGGTGGACGAGATCACAATAAGCAGGAACTTAATCATGCAACTAGTGCTGTTCGGCAAAATGGCTCTACAATGAAGCCTCTTCTCGTTTATGCACCAGCAATTGAATTGGGGAAAGCCTCACCAGGGACACCTTTACCGGACGTAGCTTTAAGGCTCGAACCTTCCATTTCAAGACCTTGGCCTAACAACTATGACAAGAGGTACAGCGGTATCACCTCAGCAAGATTTGCACTAAAGAAATCTTATAACGTACCTGCTGTTAAATTATATAAAGATATATTAGACCAGCAGCCTGCAAAATATCTTGAAAAAATGGGCTTTACATCGCTAAAAAGTGATGATTATACCAATCTTTCAACCTCTATAGGTTCATTGAAAAATGGGGTTACAGTCGAAGAAAACACCAACGCCTTTGGAACCTTTGCAAATGAAGGTAAATTTATTGATGCATACATGATCGAAAAAATCGTCGATAAAAACGGGAAAACTATTTATCAACATGAAGTGAAGCCTGTCGATGTATTTAAACCACAAACTGCATTTTTAACACTCGATATGATGCGAGATGTAATCAAAAGTGGTACGGCTCAGGGTATTAATAGTAAATTAAAGTTCAGAGCAGATTGGGCAGGTAAAACAGGAACGGGTCATGATTTCCATGATGCTTGGTTTGTAGCCACCAATCCAAGTGTAACATTTGGAATTTGGACGGGTTATGACACGCCAAAATCATTAAATAATGGCGGAATGTCTTACTCACAAAGAACAAATAATCTATGGGCTGAATTGATGAATGCTGCTTATGATATTAAACCTGAGTTAATTAGTCCTGCTGAATCATTTCCTGTACCAACTGGAATCGTAAAGCGCTCGTTTTGCGCAGTTTCAGGCTTATTACCTTCAGCAGCTTGTTCACAGGCTGGTTTAGTTGTAAGTGATTATTTTAATGCAGAGAATGTACCGACAAAGCAGGATGACAGCCTAATTGCAGGAAATTATGTGCAAATTGGTGATAAAAAGTATCTAGCTTTAGATTCAACACCAGCAGAATTTTCTCAGCAAGGCGTTATCTTAAATCCTGACTTCATTAAACAAATGGTTGGAAATAGTTTTAATAATTACAGTCAGCTCATACCGAAAATGGACCGTTGGAGCAAAATCCTCATTCCGAATGATAAGATGGTCGATAACGGAAAACGGCCAGATGGGGTGACACTTTCATTATCCGGTAACAATCTCATTTGGTCACCACCGGCAGATAATGATATTGTTGGCTACCGTGTCTATCATAACGGATCAAAAGTCGGGAGTATCATCAGTGGCTCTAGTCTTTCCTTCTCAGCATCTATCGGTTCATACTATATAACAGCCGTAGATATAGCTGGGAATGAATCTGGACCATCTAATAAAGTGGATGTGGGTGTTACTGTTACACCTGATCCTGCACCTGCTCCTGACCCAACACCTGCACCTCAATAAATGACAATAAAGGAGCTTGGATTTTTATCCAAGCCCCTTTATTTTTTAGATTCACCTTTTTGATTATTTCTAATTGGATACAGTGATTTTTCGAGAGTCAGTAAGTTTTTTTCCGTTATTTCTGCTTTTCTAGGAATCGGCTTATACAAATCAGCTGGATCATCCCAATTCATTGGAAGGCTCACTGGAGCCTTTTCCTGCCAATATTCAATCCAATCCTGTGGTAAACTTCCATAACAGTTTGAGTTTTCAGTCATTTCCAACCAAATAAGTGCCCAAGCCCTCGGAACCACACGCCATATGTCATAACCCCCACCGCCAACAGCAATCCATTTACCTCCGCAATATTGATGGGCAATTTCATGTGCTAACTTTGGGATTTCACGATAGATTTTCATAGTTGCCGATAAATGCGTTAAAGGGTCATAATAATGAGAGTCTGCTCCATTTTGTGTCAGAATAACATCAGGCTTAAAAAACGCTGCTACTTCCTTTATTGATTGGGTATACACATGCAGCCAAGAATCATCCTCCGTGAATGCATCTACTGGAATATTAAAAGAATACCCGTACCCCTTTCCATGTCCTCTTTCGTTCACATTTCCAGTACCAGGAAACAGGTATCTTCCTGTTTCATGTATGGAGAGGGTGCAGACATCGGGGTCATCATAAAAGGACCATTGAACTCCGTCACCATGGTGGGCATCCGTATCAACATATAGTACTCTTGCATTATATTTTTTTTGCAGATACTTAATAGCTACTGAACTATCATTATAAATGCAAAATCCAGAAGCCTTTCCGCGAAAACCATGATGCAATCCCCCTCCTAAGTGAAGAGCATGGACTGCCTGTCCTGTCATTACTTGATCGACGGCAGTTAATGTACCCCCGACAAGCAGAGCGCTCGCTTCGTGCATTTTAGGAAATATCGGTGTATCTTCCGTTCCTAATCCATAATTCTCAGCTACTTGTTGTGGAAGTTTTCCATACCCCGCCATCTTTACAGCATCAATATAGCTTGGATCATGAACAAGGCAAAGTTCTTCCTCCGTTGCCATCCTTGGGGTAACAATCTGAATATTGTCTAAAGCATATAATCTATGTAACAAATCGACAGTGAGTTTCAGTCGAAACTGATTAAAAGGATGGTTATTGCCGAATTTATAATTTAACAATTCCTCTGAAAATACAAATGAACAGGCGTCGGTCATAGAGAAACACCTGGCAGATTCGGCCAAAGAACGTCATAGCCCGATAGTTTTAAATCCTGAATGAGGACAGTAGGGTTCATGGTTTGTAATCTTATAACAAGAATTTTAAATTGGTCATCTTTTTTGTCAGGATATACTAGTACACTCAAAATATTTGCTTTCCGATTCTTTATGATACTGGTAATTTCACTAAGCTTTCCTGCAAGATTGGGTACCCTTATTTCAATTTGTGACCCAGGTTGGTGGGCACCTGTCAACTCAACGAGCGTTCGGAGTAAATCCGTTTCAGTTACAATCCCAACAAGCTGTTGATTGTTTGTAATCGGAACACAGCTAATCTTATGCTCATAAAAGACTGCTGCTATTTCCTCCACAAAATCAAGAGGATGACCAGTGATAACATCTTTTTTCATGATCGAATCAACGGGTTTTTCAAGGTCTTCTAAATGTTCGTTTGCACGAAAAATAGATGGAGCCGCTTCACGTATATCATTTAAGGTTACAATGCCAACAAGCTGTTTATTAGCATCGATAACTGGTATATGACGGATTTTTTTTTTCTCCATTAATCTCATTGTGTCAGCGATTGAAACACTTGGGGTAACCGTAACAATCTCCGTTTTCATTATTTCTTCTACTAACATCCGAATGGCCTCCTCAATTGAGTTTGGTTTCAATACATAAATCGATTCATAAAACGAAGCCGATCAAACCTTTGGATTGTCTCTACATCTACCCTTTTTCCAATTCTCGCCATCAAACAGTTAGCAGGATGTGAACAAATCTCAGGATCATCTGTTGCATACCACTCAAGACCCCCGGCATTCATCATTTTCTCCATGATTTTGCGATATTCCCAAACATTTAACCCTGTTCCCTTTAAATCCCAATGCCAATAATATTCTGTCGTAATGATTAAGTAATCCTCCATTGCTTCATCCATCATAGACACGGTAAGGAGATTTTTTCCGACAGCACATCCTCTAAATTTAGGAATTACCTCAATAGCACCTAATTCAATTAAATTATCCATTTTGTCTTCCGACCATCGTTCAAGAGGATCAGGAAATAAGTAGGTCACATAACCCACAATTGTGTGGTGATGTCGTGCGATAATAATTCTTCCCTCTTCGAGCTGCGCAATCCCAACTAGTGCTTGATGCTGCTGATCAGGAGGGCGAAAAGCAGTTAAATGTTCATGAAATTCATATCCAGCAAGTTTATCTGAGGAAATAGGACCTTCAATTATTAAATTTCCATGGGGAGTTTTTAATTCTTTTGCATTGTATGTTTTTTTGTGTTCCATCCCTACACCACCTGAAAAATCATTCGCTTATCAGTTCTATTATACATAATTTCTATCGATAATTAGCCTCTTTACATAATTTTCTGTCAAATTAGAAATCTATGTGACAATTTATCAACAAACATAAAACTTTTTTAAAAATTGAGAATAGTTTATATTTGTACTATAATAATCTCATACTAGCATAAGGGGGAAATGGAATGAAAGTGGAAAAGCTACCAGTAATGCAAGGGGAGCATAACTTATCAAATTATGATGAAAAGTATAAGACCTTCAGTTGGGAGGAGACCGAAAAGGAATTTTCCTGGTATGAGACAGGACTTGTGAATATGGCTTATGAGGCTATTGACCGTCATGCTGAAACATTTCGAAAAAACAAGGTAGCTCTATATTATCGCGATAATACTAGGAATGAAAAATATACATTCAAAGAAATGAAAGAGCTTTCAAATAAAGCTGGTAATGTGTTAAAAACATATGGAGATGTTGAAAAAGGAGACCGCGTATTTATTTTCATGCCACGGTCACCAGAACTATATTTTACTGTATTAGGTGCTATCAAGCTGGGAGCAATCGTCGGACCATTATTTGAAGCTTTTATGGAAGGTGCGGTTCGTGATCGTTTGCAAGATAGTGAAGCAAAAGTTTTGGTAACAACTCCTGAATTATTAGATCGTGTACCTGTTGATGAACTGCCAGCTTTGAAACATATTTTCCTTGTGGGTGAAAATGTTGAAGAAAATGGTTTGTACATTAACTTCCTAGAAAAATTTGAGTCTGCTGGCAGCCAGCTGCGAGTTGAATGGGTAGAACGTACGGATGGTCTCATTCTTCACTATACTTCTGGATCTACAGGCAAACCAAAAGGAGTCTTGCATGTACATAATGCAATGATCCAACAATACCAAACAGCTAAATGGGTATTAGATTTAAAAGAAGAAGATGTATATTGGTGTACAGCTGACCCTGGATGGGTTACAGGGACTTCATACGGTATTTTTGGACCTTGGTTAACAGGTACTTCCAACGTGATTGTAGGCGGACGTTTCAGCCCGGATACTTGGTACAAAATGATAGAAGACTTTGGTGTTACTGTTTGGTATAGTGCTCCTACTGCGTTCCGTATGTTAATGGGTGCCGGTGATGAAATTGTGAAAAAATACAATTTAAGCAGCCTTCGCCATGTCTTGAGTGTTGGGGAACCTTTAAACCCTGAGGTGGTAAAATGGGGAGTTAAGGTCTTTAACAAAAGAATTCACGATAACTGGTGGATGACGGAAACTGGTGCGCAGCTAATTAGTAACTACCCTTGTATGGAGATTAAACCAGGATCAATGGGCAAACCGATTCCTGGTGTTGTGGCTGCTATCATCGACGACCAAGGCAATGAACTCCCTCCTTACCGTATGGGAAATCTTGCTATTAAAAAGGGCTGGCCTTCGATGATGCACACCATTTGGAATAATCCTGAAAAATATGAATCCTATTTTATGCCAAGCGGATGGTATTTTTCTGGTGATTCCGCCTATATGGATGAGGACGGATATTTCTGGTTCCAAGGACGTGTGGATGATGTAATCATGACATCTGGTGAGCGCGTTGGACCATTTGAAGTAGAAAGCAAGCTTGTCGAACACCCTGCTATAGCAGAGGCAGGGGTAATCGGAAAACCTGACCCTGTACGCGGTGAAATTATTAAAGCTTTTATCGCACTAAGAGACGGCTATGTAGCTTCAGATGAGCTGAAAGAAGAAATCAGACAATTTGTAAAGAAAGGGCTTGCTGCACATGCAGCCCCTAGAGAAATTGATTTCCGAGATAAGCTTCCTAAAACAAGAAGCGGTAAGATTATGAGACGAGTCTTAAAGGCATGGGAACTTAACCTGCCAACTGGTGACCTATCTACAATGGAAGATTAAAAAAGAGGAAGCGCATAAACGATATGCGCTTCCTTTCTTATTAGTTCGTTGATTGTCGGTACTCAATACGGTGTGGAAGAACAACGGTTTGTTCCTCTACCTCTTCTTTATTCATTAATTTGGTAAGTAGACGCATAGCCACTGCACCGATATCGTATAAAGGCTGAACGATTGTGGTCAACTGCGGGCGAACCATTAATGAAAGCCTAGTATTATCTGATGTAATGACTTCGAAGTCTTCAGGAATTTTATATCCCTTATCCTCGGCGCCATGGACAACACCAAGTGCCATTTCATCAGAGCCAACTAATATGGCCGTCGGTCTATTAGGAGCTTCCAATAATTTATCAAACGCTTCTAAGCCGGAATCATACGTGTAATCACCTTCAACAATAAGTGACTCATTGTAGTCAATCGCTGCATCTGCAAGTGCCCGCTGATATCCTTTTAGTTTTTTGTGGATATTTCTCGGCTCTTGTAATGGCCCAACTACAAATCCAATATGCTTATGACCTTTATCAATAAATTCCTTCACTGAGTCATATACAGCCTGCTCATAATCAATGTTAACCGAAGGAATCTGTTCAGTTTCTTCAATTGATCCAGCTAAGACAATTGGTACTGGTGATTTGCCAAATTCTTCAACATGCTCTGGGGTGATATTTCCACTCATAAAAACAATTCCATCAACTTGTTTTCCCAGCATGGTATTTAATAAGTGTAATTCTTTCTCTTTGTTTTGATCAGAATTACTTAAAATAATATTGTACTTATACATTGTTGCGATATCTTCGATACCACGTGCGAGTTCTGCGAAGAAGATATTCGAGATATCTGGAATTACAACGCCAACGGTTGTAGTTTTTTTGCTAGCCAATCCTCTTGCAACTGCATTAGGACGGTAACCAAGTCTGTCGATGACTTCTAATACCTTTTTTCGAGTAACAGGCTTTACATTTGGATTTCCATTGACAACACGTGAAACGGTTGCCATTGAAACATTCGCTTCACGGGCAACATCATAAATTGTAATATTCACGTTTTTACACTCTCCTTAAACACGATACGTATTTTCTCTTATTTTACAGCATTTTCAATAATTTAGTCTTTTTTTTGTCCAGCTTCAGCGCCTAGCCCCTCGAGTCACTTCGGTCCTGCAGATGAAGTCAAAAAGCACGACTTCATCCACAGGCCCTCCAGTGCTTGTCGGGGCTGAACAAGGCGCTTCCGCTTTTCTCTTTGTGAGATAATATACAAACTTTTATTTATGTATCTAATAATACGATAAGAACAAACAAGTCGCAATGATGTTTGTTCACATTTTCACTATAATTTCATTATTTAATAAAAAAAAGACCTTCCGCAAGGAATGCAGAGGGTCGTTTACACTTAATTAAACTCTAACTAAATTAGAAGCAAGCAGTTCACTATAAAAAGTATTAAACTGATCAAGATTCATTTGCTGCTGCGCATCTGAAAGTGCTACTGCAGGATCTGGGTGAACTTCAGCCATCACCCCATCAGCACCAATTGCAAGTGCTGCTTTTGCGCAAGGAAGAAGTAAATCTCTACGGCCAGTTGAGTGAGTTACGTCCACCATTACTGGTAAGTGTGTTTCTTGCTTAAGAATCGGCACAGCAGAAATATCAAGCGTATTTCTAGTTGCCCGTTCGTATGTTCGAATTCCTCGTTCACAAAGAATGATTTGTCCATTTCCTTGTGCCATAATATATTCAGCAGCATTTATAAATTCTTCAATAGTCGCTGCAATTCCACGTTTTAAAAGAACTGGCTTATTGACTGCTCCTGCAGCTTTTAACAATTCAAAGTTTTGCATGTTACGTGCACCAATTTGAATAACATCGATATAATCAATCGCCATCTCAATATCTGCTGGATTTACAATCTCACTGATAACAGCCATATCATACTCATCGGCCACTCGTTTCAAGATTTTTAATCCTTCAACGCCTAAACCTTGGAAGTCATATGGAGAAGTTCTTGGCTTATAAGCACCGCCACGCAAAAGCTTTAAACCTTTTTCTTTCATTGCTTTTGCTACAGTAGCCACTTGTTCATAGGACTCGACCGCACATGGACCAAAAACAAAATGCTGTTTTCCGTCTCCTACCGTTTCACCTTTTAAGTTGACGATTGTGTTTTCAGGTTTCTTCTTTCTAGAAACAAGAAGTGCTTTTTGATGATCATCCTTTTGCAAATCTAAGCCAGCCTTAAAGATTTCCTTAAACAAATGGTCAATTGTAGCATTATCGAATGGCCCATCATTATGTTCTTTAATGACATCAAGCATTTTTCTTTCACGAACCGGATCGTATTTGTACACACCTTGACTTTCTTTAGCCTTCCCAATCTCTTGGACAAGTTGAGCTCTCTCATTAATTAGTTTCAACAATTCTAAATTTAAATCATCGACACGTGTCCTTAACAGTTCCAAGTTATTTTTGCTCATTTATTGTCCCCCGTCCTTTCAATAGCCTGACAGAATGATTGCAGAATGACTAAATACTGTCAGCTAGCTCCCTTAAATATAAGTTTTTTAATTATTCAATAATTAGGCTTTATTATATCTGATAAGAGCTTTTTTGTCACGCCTTTTTTCTTTAATGATTAAACGCTTTTAAGCGCTAAAGCAAATCGGTTTTATAATAAATTATTGTATGCATGACAGTAAAAAAGGTACTATAAATTTTCATTTGTTGCACTAGTTAAAGATTTGTTTGTAATCTTCCAATGAGAAGCATTCCAGACAGGCTCACCTTTCTTAATCAATAGTGCCTGAGGAGATTCATGTTTAATTTCAAATTTCTCAGCAATTTCATTTGATAAAGGGCGTGCATCTTGCACAGCTAAATAATACGTCGGTATTCCTTGATCCCCGCCTGCGTATTTTTCATACTCCTGATAGGCTGCATGACTAATTGGGCAAGTTAGACTATGCTTTAAGATAAAAAATTTGTCCTCTTTCTTCAATAAATCTTCAAACTGTTCTAATGTATCAATTTTTTTCAACATATTGTTTCCTCCCAATAATAAACGGTGAAGTCATTCTATCACTTCACCGTTTTTGATACAAATAATTGAATTATTTTTCGATTGTTCTATCAATGTGTTACTTTATATTCTTCCTCTTCAAAGGCTTTTTTTGCTTCTTCTAATTTTTTTCTAACGGAAAGTTCATCAACTGAATCTTTACTAGTTGCTTTTGGCGAATCACCAATTGGAATATAATGATCTTCTTCTACTTCAACTGGTGCCTTTGTTTTATTCATCAGCTGGACCGTTTTTTCCTTTAACGTACCCGCTTGGGTGTTAAGTGTACTTCTTAGCTCTCTGCCTGATTTAGGGGCTAAGAAAATGGCTGCAGCTGCACCTACTAGTCCGCCGATAAATGCTCCTAATAAAAAACTGCTGGATGAGTCACTTTTGTTTTGTTGTTTTGTTTCTCGCATTTCATAATCCTTACTGCTCATTCTGGATTCCTCCCTCATATAATAGATTAGTGCGACCTAACTCTCTTAATCTCCTCCACATGAGTGGCTTTTTTTTCTTGCTTCTTAGCATTCCATTTATCCTTTAGTTCAATGAAAACATTACTCCATTGCACGATTTGTGAAATTTTTTCTTTATTTTCTTCAACTTGTATATCAAAAGATTCAGTTAACGTTTTTAAGGTGCCATTGAACTTATTTACCGTAGTCCCTACATTTTTTACAGCAGAGACTACACTATTTAAATTCTGAGATTTCTCCTGAATATCATCTGCTAATGCATTGGTTTTCTGTAAGAGTTCAGTTGTTTCTTTAGTGACTCCATCCAATTGTTTTTCTAATCCTGTGAGAGTGGTTGAAACGCTGGAAAGAGTCTCTTGAAGAGAGTTAAGCGTTCTTGCCAGGTAGATGACTAGTACTAAAAATGCAATCGCGATTAAAGCGACACTTAAGTATAAAATAATTTCCATATGTTTTTTACCTCCGCTTTTTATACCTTTATGTATTACCTATCTAAGGATGTGTTAAACCTAAATAGGTATCTTATACTACTTCAATATGATTGTCTCATTTTCCTGCAAAGGATTACAATACGTTTTCTTATTAAGTTGAATATTTCTCACTTTCTAAGGAATCGGTTACAATAGAGGATGGATTTACATTTTTTGTTTTGGAGGGATAAGCATGAAGGATCCGCGTATCGAAAAACTAGCAAAAAACCTAATAAACTACTCAGTAGAACTGAAAAAGGGTGAAAAGGTATTAATCGAAAACTTTGGTCTGCAGCGCGAGCTTGTTACAGCACTCGTTAAGGAAGCTTATTTAGCTGGTGGATATCCATTTGTACTATTAAAAGATCAACAAGTCGATCGGGCATTATTACTTGGAGCCCAAGAAGAGCAGTTCAATATGATGGCAGATTTTGAAGCAAATGTTATGGGCAAAATGGATGCATACATAGGACTGCGCTCTGGTGATAACATAAATGAGCAGGCAGATGTTCCAGACGATAAGATTAAAATTCATGGCAATACCATTGGAAAGAAGGTTCATCGAGATATCCGAGTGCCTAAAACAAAATGGGTTGTTCTCCGCTACCCAACATCTAATATGGCTCAGCTGGCTAAAATGAGCACCGAGGCATTTGAGGACTTCTATTTTGATGTATGTAATTTGGATTATGGAAAAATGGATCAAGCCATGGACGGTCTTGTGGAATTGATGAACCGGACAGATAAGGTTCGTCTAACAGGACCAGGAACAGACCTTACCTTCTCTATAAAAGATATCCCTGCTATAAAGTGTGCAGGTCACGCCAATATCCCTGATGGGGAAGTATATAGTGCACCCGTACGTGATTCAGTTAATGGAGTGATTTCTTATAATACTCCATCACCTTACCAAGGTTTTACTTTTGAAAATGTAAAGTTAACCTTTAAGGATGGTAAAATCGTAGAGGCTGTTGCCAACGATACTGAGCGAATCAACAAAATATTCGATACTGATGAAGGAGCACGTTATGTTGGAGAATTTGCTATCGGCGTTAACCCATTCATCTTAAATCCAATGCAGGATATTTTATTTGATGAGAAAATCGCAGGCAGCTTCCACTTTACACCAGGTCAATGCTATGATGAGGCCTTTAACGGAAACCATTCAAATATTCACTGGGATATGGTTAACATTCAGCGTCCAGAATATGGAGGGGGCGAAATCTATTTTGATGATGTGTTAATCCGTAAAGACGGTCTGTTCGTTATTCCAGAACTGGAAGGTCTTAACCCTGAAAATTTAAAATAAAAAGTAAAAAATAAAAAACAAAGGATGTCAGCTGGACTGACATCCTTTGTTTTTTACAAGGTTAACTGATTTTCATAGGATGCTTGGAATTTTTGGATATCCCCTGCACCCATGAAGATAATGACGCTATTTTTATGTTTC
Organism: Neobacillus niacini NBRC 15566; assembly: GCF_001591505.1. GTDB lineage: Bacteria > Bacillota > Bacilli > Bacillales > Cytobacillaceae > Neobacillus > Neobacillus niacini. Next base: position 38,078 of record NZ_BCVA01000005.1, on the reverse strand, counting down.
TCAAGCAGGGATGTATTTTCTTCCGATAAAATTTCTGCACCTTCAATTTTTGTTTGAAGATCTTTGATCGTCAGCTTCCCATGATTTTCTCTAGCAGAGCCGAAAATTTCACACAAGTACGTCTTATCTGCAAGTCTCAAACTTTTTGCAAAATCCTCTAGAAATGCCTGCGTTCTCGAAAACGTATGAGGCTGAAACACGGCTACAATTTCTCGATCTGGATATTTTTGATTGGCTGCATCGATGGTCGCTTTAATTTCTGTTGGGTGATGCGCATAATCATCAATCAATATTTGTGAACCGATACTTTTTTCAGAAAATCTTCTTTTCACACCTTGGAAGGTATCCAATTGTTCCTTAACAATCGAAACATCAATTTCTTCGTAATGGCAAACACCTATAACAGCAAGTGCATTTAAAACACTATGCTCACCGAAAGTAGGAATGGTAAATGTATCATAAAATGTATTGCGAATAAAGACATCAAATGTTGTACCACTCGTACTTTTCACCAGATTTTTGGCTTGGTAGTCGTTCTCCTCACCGAATCCATAAAACAATACAGGGACTTTTGCCTGGATTTTCTGAAGCTGTTCATCATCTCCATGTGCGAATATCCCCTTCTTAACCTGAACTGCCATTTCTTGGAATGCAGAAAAAACATCATCAATATTGGCAAAATAATCCGGATGATCAAAATCTATATTTGTCATAATCGCATAATCAGGAAAATAGGACAAAAAATGTCTACGGTATTCACATGCTTCAAAAACAAAATATTTCGAGCCTTCTTCGCCTTTGCCTGTACCATCACCAATTAAAAACGAAGTCGGCTTTGCTCCTTTAATAACATGGGCAAGCAGACCCGTTGTAGACGTTTTACCATGTGCACCAGTTACAGCCACGCTTGTAAAACTTTGCATAAAATCGCCTAAAAATCGGTGGTAACGGATAATCGGCAGCCCGAGCTTCATAGCCTCTTGAATTTCCTCATGAGTATCAGGAAATGCATTTCCAGCAATAATAGTCATCCCCGGTTTGATGTTTTCCTTTTGAAAGGGGAGAATCTTTATTCCTGATTTTTCAAGGGCCAGTTGAGTAAAAAAGCGCTTTTCGACATCGGAGCCTTGTACATCGAAATTCATATCATGGAGAATTTGTGCTAATGCACTCATTCCTGACCCCTTTATACCTACAAAATGGTAAATAGTCATATAAAGAACCTCCAACCAACGTCTATCTGTAAAACAGTATATGACATCTATCTTGAAATGCTAATTTTTAAAACGAAAGGCTGAGCGCCTTAACGCTTTAACTTGTTAATGTGTAAAAATATATGAGTGATTCACATTTAAGTATTATATCATTGTTCATCAATAAAAACTATTTGATACTTTTATTAACAATATATTTTTTGCTTTTCCTTAACAAAGGATACGTAAGATTAGTTTATTGTACCAGTATCTTGCAAAGACTCCAAGTCTGCCAACGTAATCAAAACTTCGCGGGGCTTACTGCCGTTTGCACTAGTAATAAATCCATTTGATTCGAGCATATCCATTAATCTTGCAGCACGGTTATAGCCGATTTTAAATCTCCTTTGTAAGCTTGAGGTTGACGCCAGCCCTTGTTCGATAATAAATTCACATGCTTCGTAAAACAGCTCATCTTCATCTTCTGTTACCTGTGTCTTTTTTAATAATTCCTCTTGTTCAAACAGGTAATCAGGCTCACGTTGTTCTCTTACATGCCCGACCACAAGATCAATTTCCTCATCCGAAACAAAAGTTCCTTGAAGACGGACCGGTTTTGATGAGCCATTCTCTAAAAAGAGCATATCTCCTCGGCCCAGTAATTTTTCGGCCCCGCTAATATCTATAATGGTGCGGGAATCGACCTGTGAAGACACAGAAAAGGAAATTCGCGTTGGAATATTAGCTTTAATTAATCCAGTAATAACATCTACTGACGGTCTTTGCGTAGCCACAATTAAATGAATTCCACATGCCCTTGCCTTTTGCGCAATTCTGCAAATTGCTTCTTCAACATCGGCGGGCGATACCATCATTAAATCAGCTAATTCGTCAATAACAATGACAATAAAAGGAAGTTTATCAGCGTATTGTTTATGCATGATGGCGAGCTCATTAAAACGATTTATGTCCCGAACTCCTGTATGTGCGAATAACTCATACCGTCTCTCCATTTCCTCTACAGCCCATTTTAAAGCCGCTGTGGCAGCTTTTACATCCGTTATGACCGGGCTGACTAAATGTGGAATTCGATTATAGGGAGCAAGCTCTACCATTTTAGGATCAATTAATAATAGTTTTAAATCCTCCGGACTTGCTTTGAATAATAAACTTACTAAGATTGTGTTAATACATACACTCTTACCAGAACCTGTTGCTCCAGCGATTAATCCATGAGGCATTTTTTTTAAATCTGTCACGATGGGTTTACCGGAAATATCGAGACCTAGTACCGCTGTTAACGGAGAAGCCGATTCACGAAACACTGGACTCTGAATAATTTCGTTGATTAACACAGGACGTGATTTTTGATTTGGCACCTCAATACCTATCGTATGTTTACCTGGAATAGGTGCCTCAATTCGGATATCTCTGGCCGCTAGGCTTAGTTTAATATCATCGCTTAAATTTGTAATTTTGTTTACCTTTACACCGGGCTCTGGCTGGACTTCAAAACGAGTCACAGCTGGTCCTTGAGTTACATTTACAACACTCGCACCAACATTAAAATTCTGCAGCGTTTGGTTTAATAATTCTTCTTGGTAGAGTAACCATTCTGTATCATCTTCAACAATTACAGGAGGTTTTAACAAGTTCATCTTTGGAAATTCATATAAATTTGAACCTGATTCAACATTTGACTCCACTTTTACGTTGTTACTTGTAGCCGGCAGCGATTCAACTTTGAGTTCAGGTTGAACAGTTACTGGGTTATTAACGATGACTTCATCTTCAGGAAGGTCAATTGGATTTTCTTCATTTAATTCAAGATTGCCCGGCTTTATCTTTACTTCGTTTGTTTCTTCCTTACCCCTGCCTATTTCCTCTGGTAAAGATCTTCTGCTTTTTCTTTCCTCCCATTTTACCTTATCCTGTTTTAGCATCATTACATTGAAAGGAAGATGGGAGCGTTTTCGGGCTTTTATTTCTCTTAAATCCGGTGTTTGTTCCTCTACCTTTGGTTCATTTACTGGAAGCTCTTCATTTGCTGGAAGTACTTCAATTACTGGAAGCTCTTCATTTGATGGAAGCACTTCAATTACTGAAACCTCTTCATTTGATGGAAGCACTTCAATTACTGGAACCTCTTCAATGAGTTCATTTGCTTCCGGTATCGCAACAGCCGTCTCCAAGGCAGCGAGTTCCACTTCGGGCATTGAATTTTGCTCTGCCGCCATAATTGAAACTAATAGTTTATCAGAATCGTCATCAAGAAAATGGCTTAACTCATGCTCGACAATGGATTCTGATGATTTAGCAGGTCTGCTAAACCCATAAATAGGTGAAGGAACTTCAGTCAGTTGGAACGGTTTTTTCTTAATTGGAGGTATAATTTTGTTATTTACCTCCCCTGTCTTTGTGTCTGAGCTTTTACTGTCAGAATTTCTAATTTCTGAGCTTTTTACTTCAGAACGCGAACGCTGCTCTACCCTTTTTTGACGATTGTTTTTTTCAGGTTTTATAGTTGGAACCTCTGGCTGCACATACAATTGTCGTTTACCTTTTGGATACTGATATGAAATTTTCGTATCTAGATGATAACTGCCCTCAATTATCTTATGAGGCAGCGACCTATCCAGTTTCTTGTTATGTATGTCATATTCAGCATATTCATCCTGATTGTCCTTTATAAACCTTTGAAAAAAGTTTTGGATCCAGCTCAAAACTATCACTCTTTCTACTATTTCTATCAATCTATTTTAACAGTTATTATAAAATTTTCGACAAAAAATCTAAGAATAAGCAAAAAAGACCACTTACCGTGATCCTTTTCCGTCTTCATTTCGTGTTTTACCTAATATAAAAATTGGTTCTAATTCTCCATCCTCATACAAAAATGATAAAGCTGTTATTGGTACGCGTCCATTAGCAAAGAAGCTCATCGCCATTTGTGCCAAAACATCATATCCCGTATTGTTTTGAATATCCGCAATGATTAATACATCCTGATGTGGTACAGCAAGGACCATAGTCCCTGTAATTTTTTTCTGCATATCATTTAAAAAGCCTTTATTTAATATTCTGCTTGCATCATAGCCATCGTTTGAATTCAGAAAATAAAAGGTATTACCTGCTACTTGATCTTCTTTTAAAGATGTCCTTAGTGACCTCACATTAAATAAGGCGATTTCTTTAATGCGGTTTGCCTGCCATCCTTCTTTTTCCATGATACGGGAATCAATTAATCGGTACGTTGTGCCCATATCATAGGCATAAAAGATTTTTGTTTCCGCAGTGTGCTCCTCCGTTAAAAAGTGAACACCTTCTTCTGATTCGATAGGAAATGATGTCGAGCGAATAACCGGAAAAATCTTTTTCTCATGGTCTGTTAACTGGACTGTATCCGTCATGGCCCTTAGTCCCTCTTCTACATAATAAACCACTTCGTCAATGGCCTTTTCCTTCTCTGAATGCCACTTTGCAACAATCCCCCCCAGAGTTACCGTTATTCCTTTTCCAAGGGTTTTATGTTCAATACGTAATTGATCCTTTTCACGATCATACGTGATTTGCCGATCGGCCGCAGCTAAGCGTGTTTCTAATTCTCTTTTCATTTTAATGCTATCCATCTTCATCTTTATCCCTCCAGCCTACCATCCAATTGTACATTAAAAAATCCTCCATCTCAAAAAAGATGGAGGAGTATGACTGTATTATTTTAGATCGTTAATAAATCTTTCTATTTCCTCTTGCGTTTTCCGGTCCTTACTAACAAAGCGGCCAAGCTCTTTCCCATTTTCAAATGCAATAAAGCTTGGAATACCGAATACATCCAACTGTTGGCATAACTCAATAAATTCGTCCCTATCAACATGAATAAAAGTAAATTCACTAAACTTTTCTTCTATTTCTGGAAGTATGGGTTCGATAATCCGACAATCTGGACACCAGTTTGCCGAGAACATGAATATTGTTTTTCCTCCATCACGGAGTTGTTCGAATTGCTCCATAGACGCTAAGTTTTTCAAAAGAAATACCCTCCTTTATTATTAATCCACATTTACAACTGATTTAACGATTTGTGTCATCACTGCAGCTTCATTTTTCATACTGCTTGTTTTAATCAATGTTGTAATCTTTGTTCCACCAATACCTATAGTCATTTCATTCATATCTTCGTCTAGTTTCTTGATGATTAGGTAGCCAAACTGGTCACTTTTCTTAAATTGTTGATTAATATCCAGGTTCTTATTTTGCGCAACGGTTGATTTGTAAACTACATCGCTCACTTTATTTTCTTGCGGATTATTAAAAAGAATATATTGTTTAGATCCATTTTTCAAAATGATATTATTTGGAGACTCGTCTTCGATTTCATACCCAAATGGTAAATAAAAATTAATATCTCCGCTTTTTTTGTTTGTTTTTTTCGCTTTTTCATTAAGTGCTTCTTTCACTGTTCCAATCGTTTCTTTGCTTTCGGCTTTAAAATTCGACTTGCCACAGGCACTTAGTAAGAGTATAGATAAGATTATGATCAAAATGGCATTAAAGAATTTCATCTTTCTTCGCCTCCTAATATGACAATTGTCCTATCTATATCATACCTTCCCTAATGTTCATTAGACAAGTCTTTTGTCGATTTTTGTTGTCGAAAGAAGAATGAATTCTTTTATTTGAAACTAATCCTGCTTCCTAGTGGCTTTTTGATAGTGATATTGACCAACCAGGAGGTTCATAATATGTGAAAACATCTCTGAACGGTTAATCAATCCATTGGTAAAGATACCAACTGCCCCTTCCTTCTTTCGCACGTTTTCCTTCTTTGCATAATCATCCATAATGGGTCCAAGTTCTTCTCCTGCTCTTAATCGATCCGCAATCTCTAGAGGAAGTAGAAACCTGGCTCCGCCGGCAATAATGGGTTCCATATTTTTTGAGACTAGCGCCCCCCAATTACATAGCAGCAAACCTTGGGCCGATTCTTGTACACCGCCCTCTAGCCCGATTCCAATATCTCCGTTTCCCATTTCCAAAGCACCAACAGCACGATTAATAGCTCCCTTAATGGTCTCGTCATCTGAAAAAGGCTGCTCACTCACGCCCGATGGGATATCCAACGAAAGAAACTCCGTTTGTTGATAATGAAATGCATTTTTTACCGCAGCCACTTTAGCAGGATTATTTGAACCAATAATAATTTTCATTTTACAACCTCTCCTACCCCATATAAAAAGAAGGCATATCATGCCTCCCCTTTGTAAAAATTAACTGTTTGCTTTAATGGTATCCACTGTTGTTTGGTCACAAGCTTTTACGAGTTTTACAATGAGTTCTTTAGCAGCTGCATAGTCATCGATATGAATGATCGAAGCATGAGTATGAATGTAACGAGAACAAATACCGATTACGCCGCTTGGAACACCTTCATTAGATTGATGAACGCGTCCTGCGTCCGTGCCGCCCTGTGAAACAAAGTATTGATAAGGAATCTTATTTGTTTCTGCAGTATCAAGAATAAACTCCCTCATTCCACGGTGGGTCACCATTGATTTATCAAGAATTCGGAGGAGTGCGCCTTTACCTAATTGACCAAATTCCGATTTACTTCCTGACATATCGTTAGCCGGGCTCGCATCTAACGCAAAAAAGATGTCAGGGTTAATCATGTTGGCAGCTGTTTGTGCGCCGCGTAAACCTACTTCCTCTTGGACGGTTGCGCCGGAATAAAGAATATTTGGCAAAGTTTCATCTTTTACTTCTTGAAGTAATTCGACCGCAAGCCCGCAACCATAGCGGTTATCCCAAGCCTTTGCTAGTATCTTCTTTTCATTCGCCATCGGTGTGAAAGGACAAATAGGCAGGATGGCTTGACCAGGTCTAATACCAATTCGTTCTGCGTCCTCACGGTCATCCGCACCAATATCAATTAGCATATTTTTCATTTCCATAGGTTTGCTACGCTTGGCCTCATCCAATAGGTGAGGAGGAATGGAGCCTACGACACCAATAACTGGCCCATTATTTGTCATCACTTGAACACGCTGCGCCAATAAGACCTGACTCCACCAGCCTCCAAGCGGTTGAAACCTTAGCATTCCATTATCCGTAATCGCCGTTACCATAAAACCAACTTCATCCATATGACCAGCAACCATTATTCTTGGTCCATTTTCAGTACCTTTTTTAACACCAAAAATACTGCCTAATTTGTCCTGAATGATTTCATCCGCGTATTGAGATAATTGCTCTCTCATGAAGTTTCTAACTAAATGCTCATTTCCCGGTGCTCCCGGAAGCTCTGTTAACGTTTTAAATAAATTTAATGTCTGCTCATTCAAAATAAATTTCCCCCTTTAATGGTCTAATAACAATATGTATATTTTTATCTTACTGAACTATTAGTTCTCTTAACAACAATTAATTTGTCTTAAGGATTTATTATGTTCTTTTTATTAAATGAGATATACTGGAAATAATAGCAATTTGAATATCCGGAGGTGCATTATGAACTGGAAATCATTTCTCCTTGGAGCTGCAGTCGGAGTAATAAGCGGATATGCAGTCAAGGAAGTCATTTCACAGAAAACCTATGTTTCACCTGAAAAGGTTTTAGAAAACGTAAAAAAACAATTCAATCAAAACGGACCCATTAATGGCTCTTGGATCCATATGATCACGGAGCCTTTTGAGAAGCACGACATCAAATATCAAGTTTATAAGGGCGGGATTTCTAAAATTCAAAATGGAGTAAATGAACAGTTCGAATTTATTGCGGATGCAACGACCGGAACACTGATTGACGTAAAGTCAACTACAGAGCCAGCCCTATAATAAACAGCAGCCGTATCCAAAGAGGTACGGCTTTTTACTATCGTGACCTTATTTTATCCTCTTTATACTGTTCAGAATTTGACCATCTGCCCCCCATTTTACCGCACGATAAAATGCATCATGGTAAAAAGTAAACCAAACCTCTTTATCCAATGCATAGGTACTCCATTTTTCTTTGGCGGCAATCGAGTCCATTGGATAATCATCATAAGCCATGACCCAAAGTGGGTTTTTATGCGCATGCGTAGGCATTAAGTCAGCCATATGGATGGCCATTTCCCCTTCATCCTCAATAACAAGAATAGAATGTCCATTGCTATGACCGCCAGTATGATACATACTGAGCGCTCCTAGACTCCACTTTTCACCAAAAGGAATCACTTGCGATTCAATTGCTTCCCAATTTTCCTTCCAATATGTACTTTTGGAACGAATATTCGGATTCCTCATTTCATCCCATTCAATAGTGGAGGTAATAATCTTAGCTTTAGAAAAGACTGATTGATAAAAACCATCTTCCAATTTTGTCAGACCGCCAGCATGATCGTTATGCATATGGGTCATTAAAACATAGTCGATATCTTCTGGGTTTAATCCTAATTGTTTTAAAGAGCTATCCACGTTAGATTGTGCGGTAACGCCAAAATTTCTAAGTTGTTTTTCAGATAATTTTCCTTTTCCAAGTCCTGCTTCTACCAAAATATTCATGCCATCCATTTGAATTAAGATTGGATCGGTAGGGAGTTCAATTTGATTGTTTTCATTAGGCGGATATCTTTTGGACCATAGCGGTTTAGGAACGACTCCGAACATTGCGCCGCCATCTAAGTTTGTAATTCCACCTGCTAACCAAGTAAGCTGAATCCTGCCAATTTTTAACGTCTCCATTTCTTTCCCCCTTTGATTTATTAGTTATATTTTAACATATACAAAAAAGACAGTCTTTTAATAGACTGTCTGGGACATTAGTTTTGATATTTTACCTCACAGCGGTAAATTCGTTTACCCGCTTCGGAAAACTTTTGTTCATACTCTGTCATGATATTTCCTTCATAATCACTTTTATGAAGGTCAAGGCTAAGGAAAGTTAATAATAATCCATACTCGGAAAAACTTTTCAATGAATATTCAAACAAGCCTTGATTATCTGTTTTAAAATGGATTTCACCTTTATCCACCAGAATATTTTCGTAAAGCTTCAAAAAGTCCTTATAAGTTAGCCTTCTTTTTTCGTGGCGGCTCTTAGGCCATGGGTCTGAAAAATTCAGATAGACTCTGTCTACATCATTCTTTGCAAAGTAATCACTTAAATCGCTGGCATTGACATTGAGTAATCTTAAATTTGGCAAATCGGCTTCAATTAATCGTTCTAAAGCAGCAACAATAACGGAGTCGTAAAGTTCTATGCCTATATAATTTATATCGGGATGTGCCTTTGCCATTTCTGTTATAAAGCGGCCTTTTCCTGTTCCAACTTCAATGTGAAGAGGCTGTTCATTATGAAAAACTTCATGCCACTTTCCTTTATAATTTTCTGGATTTGCGACAATATATTGTGGATGGTTCTCAATCATTTCCTTCGCCCAAGGTTTATGCCTAAGTCTCATTTTTCTTTGCCACTCCTAATAAAGATATTATTTTTTATTATTGGTAATAATGGGGTTCCCCATTAATGTATAAACAAAAAAAGAATTCACAACCTAACTGTGAATTCTTTTTTATTTTCACTTGAAAGGGTGTACCAACATGCCATTAAGTCATCAGGACCAAGTTTCATTACTAAAAGATATATTAAATAATCATCAAACCGATTGCTGTGGGTCTGTTTCAGAATGTGAACAATTGGAACGATTAGTAAAGTCTTTAATGGTGAATACACAGATTGACCAAAATGTTAAAAGCATATTGCAGGAGGTATACAATTACAGTCAGTACGGCGCCCAAACTGCAGATTTAGACGAGCATATTCTTTCCAATCAAGGTAATTTATCACAGTGGGTGTCTAATATAGACACGTATTCCTGATTACAAAAGCTCATCTAAAAAGGCAATCCACTTATCCATTTCGTGAAGCCGGTCTTTATTTTTGTAAAATTGAATGGAAGATAGAGTTTGAAGTGCAACATACCATTTCATTCTAAGCTTTAGGTTTTCTGTTAACGGTTTTCCATACATCGATAACCAGCTATCCCAATTAGTCTCCGGAATGTACAAATAAAGAAGCATACCAAGATCAATCGCTGGGTCTGCAATCATCGCACCATCCCAGTCAATTAAATACAACTGGTTGTCTTCCGTAAGCAGCCAGTTGTTATGGTTGACATCACCATGACAAACGACTTTCTCATTACTGAAGACATTTGCTGCCTCTTCTAATAGAAAATTCAACGTTTTTTTTACAACAGGGAATGATAACACTTCTTCATCCAAGAGCTCAACAACAGATTGAAATATCATATCTGGCTGTAAAGGCTGCTTTTCAAGCCTGCTTAACATCCCAACCATTGGTTCAGAGCGGTGAATCTTCCTGAGCATCCTAGCAACACGTTCATGGTTCATATCATGTGGCTTTAATTCACGTCCAGGGAGCCATTGCTGTGCCGTAATCACATCTCCGTTTTCCAATCGTTTTGTCCAAACAAGCTTTGGGACGATTCCTTCTGCAGATAAAACTGCTAGAAAAGGAGAGGAATTGCGTTTTAGAAAAAGCCTTTGGTCTTCATAGCTAGCATAAAAGGCTTCTCCCGTTGCGCCCCCCGCAGGGACAATCTCCCATTCTTGTCCTAATATATGTTCCAAAATTGTTCACCTTCAATTTATGCCGTTCTCAAATGGGTCTCTCAAAACACCATTTAGTAGTTTAATTAAGAAAAATATTTTAGAAAAATAAAAAAAGCTATTGGACAATAACACACAATAGCCATCTTACTAAATTTTATCTCCAATTAGCTTTAGTCGTCAAGTACATCTGACCAAACTATTTTTTTACTAGAATGGTTAAGCAAACTGGTTCTAGTACTATTTCTTTTCCTTCCACCTTTTGAGTGGAAGAAATTCCCGCATCTTTATCATTGGCGATTACTGTCCAGATGCCATCTGGTATTTCAACTAATTGCTTTGTCCTTAAAGGGTTGATGAGTAGAAGAACTTCACTAATATCATTACTTAAACACTGATAGTAAACTCCAATTAGTGGCGAAAGCAGCGGTAAAAGATGAGTATTTGCTCGAATTTCATCAGCACTTTTCATTCGGAAGCAAGGCATTTCTTTACGGATCTGAATCAATCCCTTTATATAATTAACATTATCCTGATAAAGGTGCTTCCGATCCCAATCAAGCTGGTTAATATGATCTGGTGATTTGTAACTATTCCCATCGCCTCGTTTTGTCCGGAAGAATTCCTGACCGCTGTGCAGAAAAGGAATCCCTTGGGATAATAGTACAAGACCAGTTGCAAGCCTATGATATTTCATATGAAGTGCATCATCTAAATCTGGAAGACAAGAAACAAGTTTATCCCAAATGGTATGGTTATCATGGCATTCTGCGTAATTTACCGACTGAGAAGGTTCAGTTAAGAGGCCGCCAGCTTCTTGATTTAATCCAATGCTTCCAGTAATAACATCGATAGCACCTTCATAATAATGCTCATTCCCTAATACGTATCCTTTATCATACAAATTAAAAGTACTTCCCTTTATCGTATCACGAAATTTATCATTGAATTGACCGATGTCAGGGAGCTTTGTGTGATTACGAATAATGGCTTTTTTATCAATGGGAAGCGGGGTATTTAGGTTCCAGCCTTCTCCGATAATTAGGGTTCCCTCTTGAATGCTATCACAAGTTTTCCTAACTTCCTTCATGGTTTCAACATCCAAAATCCCCATTAGGTCGAAACGAAAACCATCAATATGATATTCCTCCATCCAAAAACGGATAGAATCAACGATGAACTTTCTTACCATTTTCCTCTCTGAGGCAATATCATTTCCAACTCCTGTACCATTCGAAGGAAAGCCAAGCTCGTTATGTCGAAAATAATATCCCGGAACAACTTTTTCAAAGGAAGATGTTTCGCGAATGTAGACATGATTGTATACTACATCCATAATAACCCTTATTCCTTGTCCATGAATGGCATCAATCAATTGCTTCAATTCTATAATTCGGGCGTAGGGATCGGATGGATTTGTGGAATAGGAACCTTCTGGTACATTAAAGTGTATGGGGTTATAACCCCAATTATAGTCTTTATTTGGCTCCAATTCATTTACTCCGGCGAAATCATTGAATGGCAGAAATTCAATATGAGTTATACCTAAATCCTTTATATAAGAAAGTCCTGTTGGCTCAGTGTCTTTTCCTTTTGTGTTTAACTCACTTGCCCCTAAATAAAGACCTTTATTCTTTACACCACTATTTTGATGGATGGTGAAATCCCTGATATGCGTTTCATAAATAATGGCGTCAACTGGATATTCAAATGGAGGTAATGAAGGCTTTTTCCTCCGCGTTTTCTCCAGCTTCACAATAACCCCTAGTTCCCCATTCGCCGTAACAGCAACAGCATAAGGATCTATCGATTCTCTCCATTCCTGGTTGACAAGGATTAGGAAGGTATACTGATAAAGTTCTAAATCCTCGTGAATGACTACTGACCAAACACCTTTATTCTCGCGTTTCATCTTGACAATTTTTGAGTAAGAACTGATTGGATTTCGTAATTTTAATTTTACTTGTGTGGCTGTTGGTGCCCAAAGTTTAAACCCCGTTTGATGATCGCTGCATTTCACACCAAGGTCGTTTCCACCATAGAAAAAACGGTCATCAAATGCAGGTGTTCGTATTACTGCACCTATTTGAAGATCAGTTCTTCCACCATGCTCATCCATAATCCAGTAGGAATGACCAAAAGTAATTTCCTCAGCCAGCCGACAAATATATTTATTATGATTTTCAATTTGCTGCTTCTTGATAATTTGCAAAGTTCTAACATGTTGCATCTCATCAGTGATCGTGAAAGTGGAAGACAAACCTTGATGATAGGAAAGTGGCAGAAGAATCGTAATGATATCCATCTCATCTAAATAAGCTAGGAAAATACGGTCATTGGAGTTCATTCGAGTCCCTCTCTTTCAGAACAGTTTCTCGCATACTTCCCACCCTCGTTAAAACCTTTAGTTTTTTTGTTTGAACATGGATATTTAAAGGAGTGTATCCTTTATCCTCACCATCAGCATGGACATATAAGGAAGCTGAAGATTGAATGAAAACGATTCTTCCCTTAAAGGTCTGTACCTCTTTAAATTGAATGTGCTTACCCCAAAATACGCTAATAAAAACCAATAATAGCTTCCATTTTGACAAACTATGGACTACCGTAATATCTAAGAGTCCATCATCGGGGATCGCACCAGGTGCAATCATCATACCTCCCCCGTAATAGGGCTGATTGGAAACAGTTACAAACCATGTTTGTTCAAGTATATGCCTTCTGCCGTCAATTGATAAATCAATTGTTGCGCATTTATAAGAAAATAGTTTTTTTAGTAAAAAATACACGTATACCAACCGGCCTAAAGACAGTTTATTGAGCCAAGCTTTAACTTTAGAATGGTTTACCTCATGGGAAATTAATGCATCGAACCCAGCACCCATATTATTAATAAAATAGGTTTCTGAATGATCCTTCATCGTGACCATTCCAATATCAATGATTGTTGCTTCCTTTTTTATCAGCCGAAGAATAACCGATAAAGCTTCTTCTGGGTCTGAGGGAATTTGAAAGCCCCGAGAAAAGTCATTTCCAGATCCTCCTGGTACGAAACCAAGAGTAATATTGTTATATTTTACAATTCCATTCACGACTTCGTGCATGGTTCCGTCCCCGCCAACGGCAATAATGACTTTTTTCTCATGGTCTTTTGCAGCAATTTGCGACGCTAATTTGATCGCATGACCAGGGTATTCCGTAAAGAAGGCCAAGTAAGGGATTTTATCTTCGAGTAGTTTTGTTTCAAGTTTCCTCCATACATTTAAGCAGTATCCATTTCTCGCTTTTGGATTGATAATAAAATAGATTTGTTTCATACAACCAACCTTTTACGTTAATTTGTCGCTTATTCCAATTTGTATATTGTTTTTTCCTCGTATTTCGGTGTTTTATCAAGATGTGTTTGGTATAAAACAACCTCATCCACTTTAAATAAAAGCGGCTCTGGCTGAAGCTTATCCCATACATTAAGGAGATTTTGCTGAAAAGGTTTGTCCCCTGTCCATTTACGTGCAAGGGTGAGGTGGGGTTTAAAGGGTCTTGTTTCAAGTTGAAAACCAGCCTCTAAGCATGCGGAAAATACTTTTTTTCTAACGACCTGCAATTCTTTACTTTCATTTGTATCTGCCCAAAAAATCCGCGGTGAATCTTGTTTACCAAAGATTCCAAGCCTGTTTATTTTCAATATAAATCCTTTTGTCCCGCTTAATGCTGCTTGAACGTTCTCCATCGCGCTAGTAAGTTTTTCAGAAGGGGCATCTCCTAGAAAAGCTAATGTTATATGCAAATCTTCATGGTGAACCCAGCGGCTGAATGGGAGAAACTCTTTTAACCTCTCCCTATTTTCTTTCAAGATCAGCTTTGTTTCTTGCGGAATTTTTATCGCAAAGAAAAAATGTGTTTGTTTGTTCATATTTATCATTCCTTTTCTTATTTTAGACTATTTTTTCCAACTTGTATGTATTATATAGGTTAATAAAAATAGAAACGTGCACCAGATTTTTTCCGTTGCACGTTTCTATGCTAGATTCCGTTATTAACAAGTACTCCACATTGTTTTTCAATTTCTTTTTTAAAAAATTCTTGCAAATTTCGAGTTAGTGGACCCGGATTTCCGGATTTAATTTTATTTCCGTCAATTTCAATTACCGGCATTACTTCCGCTGTTGTACTCGATAAGAATACTTCATCTGCTTCCCCAAGTTCTGCAAGTGAAAAAGTCCGTTCAAGTACTGGGATATTATTTTTCTTACAGAGATCTACTATCACATCTTTTGTAATTCCTTTTAGGATTAAATGGTTCGACTCATGGGTTATGACTGTCCCATTTTTTACAATAAAGATATTTGAAGAGCTTCCTTCTGTGACATCCTGGCCGCGGTGCTGAATCGCCTCAAAACAGCCTTGCTCGCTTGCTTTTTGTTTAGCTAAAAGATTACCTAGTAAATTTAAACTTTTTATATCGCAGCGAAGCCAGCGAATATCCTCTGTTAAGATTGCTTTTACTCCAGACTTGAGGTTTTCCAAAGGTCGTACTCCCTTAATTGTATAGGCTACAAGTGTTGGTGGAACATTTCCTGTTGGAAACAAATGATTCCGAGGCGCAGTTCCTCTGGTCACCTGCATATAGATATTTCCTGTTTGCAAATTGTTTTTCAGTAATAGTTCTTCTAACATTTCCGTTAATTCTACAATCGAAAATGGTATAGAAATCCCTATACTTTCAGCACTATTAGCGAATCGTTTTAAATGTTCAGTTAGTGTAAACATTTTTCCATTATAAACACGGATAACTTCGTACACACCATCGCCAAACTGATAACCACGGTCTTCTACATCAACCTTTGCTTCCGACCGGTCTATAATCTCCCCATTTAATAAAGCATATTCCATTCTTTAGTCCCCCTTTAGTTAGTCTTATTGAGCCAACGGAACAATTTCAATATTTTGATATCCCGCCATTATCTTATCAAGATTCTGTTTAAAAACGAAATATTTTCCATTAGCACTTTTACGTCGAAAGGGTGTTAATTTACAAAAAATTCAATTAATTTGTCATAAACTTAACATTTACATCCATAGACTATAGTAAGAATCAAGTAAGGGAGGAGAATAACCGAACAATTATTGTTACGAAGTTATGTTTTTTATGTAAATATTTCGCTAATGGTGGAAATTTTCAGAAATTGTGGGTACAATAAATGTAAGTCATCGGGGTATCCACTGCAACTATCTATTAATAAAAGGAGTTGTCTGCGGGAAGAAAATTACATACTAATCAAAGAGGCTGTCGGTAGAGGGATAGACACTAGGTTTTTATAAAAGGATAGGGAGTGGTTCTTTGAAACCTTCAACTAACCGGATGTTAAACCGCATCAAATGCATCTACATGTTTATTCGTAATAAGGGCACAGTCACGACGCAAGAACTTGTAGAGGAATTTGGTATCACTCCTCGCACCATACAACGAGATTTAAATGTTTTAGCCTATAATGACTTGGTAATAAGCCCAAGCCGCGGAAAATGGACGACCACACAAAAAAAAGTAAAGATGTCTTCGTAATATATGGATAAACAAATAAAAGCAAGCACGCACGCGAATATCTCGCGTGCGTGCTTGCTTTTATTTGTAAAATAGGGTTGAATATCTAGTATATTATGATATATTAGTATAATACTTTAGCGCTTAAAAGCGTTTACGTAAGATAGTGAAAACTTTTTAAATAAAGGTAGGACAACATGGAAAATAATCATCATGAACTAAAAAAAGGATTACTGCCAAGGCATGTCCAGTTTATTGCCTTAGCCGGCATGATTGGTACAGGAATTTTCAAAGGTAGTTCCGATACGTTAAATATCGCTGGGCCTAGTGTTATCTTTACCTATCTTATTGGCGGGCTATTATTGTTTATCGTCATGGCTGCTTTAGGTGAGATGGCTATTGCTTTTCCCAATCATAATGTACAGCTGCTTCTTTATCGAGCTTTTGGTTTTAAGCTGTCATTTATCACGGGCTGGTTATATTGGATTAACTGGACCATTGTTATCACGGTTGAATTATTAGCAGCTGGAAGTTTTCTGCAATTTTGGTATCCATCGATACCATTATGGCTTCTTAGCCTAATATGTGCTGCAGTCATTATTGGGATTAATTTATTCCCGGTAAAATATTATGGTGAGCTCGAGTTTTGGTTTGCAGGGATAAAAATAATCGCGTTAGTCGCTTTTATCTTTTTGGGCGCTCTTATCATTTTTGGAGTTTTTCCAAGTGATATTGGGGATCCATTAGCAAACTATACTGCACATGGCGGATTTTTCCCGCACGGTGTCAGTGGGATGCTAAGTGCCTTTTTGGTCGTTATGTTTTCATATGGCGGTGCTGAGTTAATTGGGGTTGCTGTGACTGAAACGAAGGACGCTGAACGAGTTATGCCAAGTATTATTAAGGGTGCAGTATGGCGGGTTATTATTTTTTATATTTTTCCGATCTTAATTATTTGTGGTATTATGCCTTGGAATTCTGTTAATGGTCAAGAAAGTCCATTTGTTCAAGTTTTTACTATGACTGGACTTCCTGGAGCAGCACATGTAATGAATTTCATTCTATTAACAGCCGTTCTTTCAGCCGCCAACTCAGGGATCTATGCAACATCGAGAACACTATTTTCTATGGCTAAAAGCGGAGTTGCTCCTAAAGGATTAATGAGAACCTCTAGTAACGGAATTCCTTTTATTGGTCTTATGATTACCAGTCTCTGTCTATTAGTTGGTGTATTCTTTGCCTATATTAGTCCTAGTAATATCATTAGTTACCTTATGACGATCCCTGGCTTCACAATTATGATAGTTTGGATAGGAATTTGTTCAGCCCATTTAAAGCTGAGACCGCAGTATAAGGTTACGCCTTCTTTTAGGGTTAAATGGTTTCCATATACAACGATTATCGCTATAGTAGTATTAAGTTTAATTTTTATTGGTTTTATTTTAACGCCAAACAATATAATAGGCTCAACCGTTTCTCTTTTAATAGTGGGAATACTGGTAGTTCTTTCATTAAAAGCAAAAAAGAAGTGATATCCATTCATTATAAAGGGTTCCATTTTCGGGTGAATTGACGTATGAATTTTCATACGTCTTTTTCTTTATTTATTGGTTGGGAAGGGATGGGGTTAAGCACCTGAGTTGATAAATAGCCGTAGAAATTCCGCTTAATTAGTAATTAGTATAAAAAAGGCTAAAATAGACGGATAGATTCCGCCTATGGGCTCGAAAAATTGGAAAATGGGGGTTTTTGCTTTGCTTAAGCGGAAAACCTCCGTTTATTTACCCCAAAACAAGTTCCATTCTGCAATAGGCGGAAAATCTCCGCTTATTTTCTTTTGCTGGTTACTCGATTAAAAACGAGACATCTTAACTTTAAGAGAGTGAGTTTTCTCAAACGGAACCCTTTATTATTCATTTGGGTATCCCTGCTTTTTGCTAGAGCTATTCGTCTTCTTTAAAAAGCTCATGAAGAAATCTCTTTCTATTTTCTAAAAAGTATTTTGTTATGTTGTAATGATCTGTTTCTTCATAGTTTATCTTTGAAATTTCATCATTGTCGAAGCTATAAATGTCTGCTTCTGGATAACCCAATAGTATAGGAGAATGACTGGCAATGATAAACTGGGAGTCACCTCGTGAGTCGAGGTCATGAATGATTTTTAAAAGGGTCAATTGCCTTGCAGGAGATAATGCAGCCTCCGGTTCATCTAACAAATAAATTGCTTCCCCATTAAATCGGTTTAAAAATAGTGACAAAAAAGATTCTCCATGTGATTGTTGTAACAACGATTTTCCACCGTAATGTTTAAATCCGTTCTCATCCACCTCATCAATATGGGTAGCAAAATGATAAAATGATTCTGCCCGTAAAAAGAAACCATTCGTTACTTTTGGCATCCAGGAAAGCCTTATGAATTGGCTAAGATCAGAATCTGTTTCATACACTTCATAAGAATTATTTCTTCCGCCACCAGCTGTATTAAAGCCACATTTGTCTGCTATTGCTTCTAATAAAGTAGATTTACCCGACCCATTTTCTCCTACAAAAAAGGTGACGTTTCTTTCTATTTTAATCTCTACAAGGCTCTCAATTGCTGGTATAGAAAAGGGGTAGAGGTTAAAGGATGGAATCTTTTCTTTTAATAATGTCACTTTATTTAAAAACATAATATTCTCCTACTAAATAAAATCTTATGAATTCCATTTTACACCATCATCGCAAAAAAGCAGCCTTACTTTTTTGCAAAGCTGCGCACTCTCCTTTTGGCTACTGTTCTCCATAATAATGTTAACAATAGAATTGTCATGCATTACACCATATTTTTCCCATAAAAGATTTCATCCATTTCTAGTTTTATTCTTTCAGTAATTTCAATTAACTCTTCTGGTTGTAACGTTTCTTTCTTATAGCCAAATAAATAATTGTTTAAATCAAATTCGCGAAGTTTACACTTTGTATGGAAAATATTTTCTTGATACACATTTACATCAATCATGTCGAATAGTTCGCCAACGTCATCAGGTATATAATTCTGAATGGAGCTGATTTCGTGATCAATAAATAATTTATATCCATCCTTATCTCTTGTAAATCCACGAACACGATAATCTATTGTCATCACGTCAGTTTCAAACGAACGAATCAGATAATGCAGTGCCTTAAGCGGTGATATTTCCCCGCACGTTGATACGTCAATATCCGCCCTAAAAGTGCTGATTCCTTCATCTGGATGATATTCAGGGTATGTATGAACCGTGATATGACTCTTATCTAACTGCATTACAACCGATTCCGGCAACGGTCCTGGTGATTCCTCAAAATGCTCTGACGGGGCATTTTCGACTGGCCCCTCTGATACGAGAAGCGTTACACTTGCTCCAGCCGGCTCAAAATCTTGACTTGCAACGTTTAATACATGAGCCCCAATAATATCAGATACATGTGTTAATATCTTTTGCAGTCTTTCGGCACTATATTGTTCATCGATATACTTTAAATATGCCTCACGCTCTTCCCTTGATCGTGTATAACAAATATCGTACATATTAAAACTCAATGATTTGGTCAAGTTGTTAAAGCCATGTAGTTCAATGGTCTCTTTGTGTGAAAGTTTCATGCAGCTTCCCCCTTTTGGATTTTCAAATGCGTACAGAGTAGTAAATATTTTTATAATACCCATTTTTTTAATTGTTACTTATATAAAAGTTCCCTTCGACCCTTATTTATAATTATTATAATTTAATATTTACTTTCAAATGATATATGTTATAATTATTACAGATAAGAAATTAGGAGGGATGAAACGATGACACAAACAATGACTCTTGAACAAGTGATGAATCAGCAACTCGCAAACTGGAATGTAATATACACAAAGCTCCATCGTTTTCACTGGTATGTAAAAGGACCAAACTTTTTCACTCTACATGCGAAATTCGAGGACTTATATGAAGAGGCTGCAGGAACGATCGATGAATTAGCCGAACGGTTATTAATTGCAGGTGGAAAGCCAATTTCAACATTAAAGGAATACATCCTATATGCATCTATTGAAGAAACTTCTGAGAACCTGACGGCAGAAGAGATGGTACAAAGTGTTGTTAATGATTTCTCGCAGCTTATCTCTGAATTAAAGGTAGGTAAAGTGGCTGCCGAAAACGTAAATGATGAAGTAACAAGTGACATGTTCACAGAATTAATTGAAAAACTAAGCAAACATAATTGGATGTTAACATCCTTTCTTCAAGCGTAAAAAGGACAAGGCGACTGTCGCCTTGTCCTTTTTACTTTACTTGATAATTCCTTAGTAGCTCTATTTCTTCGTCCGTTAGTTCTCTATACTCCCCTAATTCAAGGGTCTCATCAAGAGGTAATGGTCCCATAGTAATTCGCTTCAAATAGACCACTTTTTTTCCTACTGCTTCAAACATTCTTTTTACTTGATGGAACTTCCCCTCGGTTATCGTCAGTTCGATGTCTGAACGAATACCAGACTTCAAAATTTTGAGCTCACCTGGTTTTGTTTCGTACCCATCATCAAGGGTGACTCCCTCTGCAAATGCCTTTATGTCTTCCTGTGTTACTTCCTGGTCAATCACCGCAAAATAGGTCTTCGGAACATGTTTTTTGGGTGACAACAGCCTGTGGGCTAATTGCCCATCATTTGTAATCAGTAATAGGCCTTCGGTATCCTTGTCTAATCTCCCGACCGGAAACGGCTCATACACTTGGTCCTCTAATTCCAATAAATCGATAACTGTTTCCTGAGCGCTGTCCTCTGTTGCTGACAGTACGCCTTGAGGCTTGTTCATCATTAAATAGATAAATTCTTTATACTCAATTACTTCACCATTTAAGGTAACACTTTGTTTATTTGTATCTACATGCTGTTTTGGATCTTTCACGACCGCATCGTCAATCTTAACAGCTCCGCTTTTTAATAGCTGCTTTACTTCTTTTCGGCTGCCAAAACCTAAATTGGCGAGCATTTTATCGATTCTCAAAGCGTCATCCTCCTTCATTTTTAGGAGTTTAATTGGTCAATCTTAATTTCTTCTTTATTCGGTCAACCCTGTCTCCAAATAGTCTGTTTACAAGTCCTGATTTTAATCCTAGGTAAAAATAGATAACAGCCCCTACGCCTGCACAAGCAATGATCATTACTAGTGATTGAAGCTTTGTTTCTGGAGTTAGAACTAACAATAGCAGCTGATAAACCATTTCGGTACCTGCCAACATGATTCCAGCAAAAATAATGATTAACAAGCTTCTTCTCCAAACAAATAAGAATGGATATTTTGCATAATTTTTTATAACAAGTAATTGGATCACAATCGCTCCGATGTAGCCAAGGGCCGTTGCGTACACCGCGCCTCTTGTTTCAAACATAGTAATGAGAGAAATATTTAGCGACAATTTAATCAATAATCCTACTAATAAGCTTAATACAGTCCATCGTTGTTCATTAATTCCCTGCAGAATGGAACTCGTTACTAAAAATAATGAAAATAGAATACCAACTGGGGCATATGCTCGTAGTACTTCGAATCCAAGCTCCTTATGCTCATAAAATATAGTGTAGATCGGCTCTGCTAATATAGAAAGTCCGATCGCTGCCGGCAGTGTTAAGAACAATAAGACCTGAAAGGTTTGATTTAATTGCTGTTTTAACGCTTTCCGATCCCCCTCTACAAATGCCTTCGTGATACTTGGAACCAGAGCCAATGAGAATCCTGTCGCAAGAGAAACAGGGATAATGACGATTTTATGTGATTCAAAATTTAAAATAGAGAAAGCTGCCTCCGCCACCTTATAACTATTACCAATCCCCTCCATGGCACGGGTAAAAGTTACTTGATCAATGGCTTGAAATAATGGATTGGCAACCCCAACAAATACAAACGGTGCTGCATATATAATAATTTCTTTATAGATTTCCTTTAATGATACCTGTACAGTTCCTTTATCGTGTTGAAGCAGCTGGTCTAAATGTGGTTTTCGTTTATACCAGTACCAAAATAAAACGACTAAACTGCCAATGGCCCCCACAAACGCAGCAAAGGTCGCCACACTAACGGCTGTTACTATACTTCCATTTAAAAAGTTTATGACGATATAGGCTCCTGCAAGTGTGAAGGTAATCCGAACAATTTGTTCAACCACTTGAGAAACAGCAGATGGTCCCATTGATTGATGTCCTTGAAAAAATCCCCTAATTAAACTCATAAATGGGATAACAATCAATGCAAAACTTACCGCACGGATAACGGTGATGATATCGTTTACCCTTGATTCGACATCATCTTTATCTGAGATAATCATGTCAGCTATTAACGGTGCTGAAAAATACAAAATTAAAAATGAAACGATTCCCGTTAAAAGCATCATCACTAGCCCAGATTTGAACAATCTCCGCCCAACAGCATATTCTTCAAGTGCATTATACTTTGAGATAAATTTTGAAACAGCAAGCGGTACACCAGCTGTGGCTATACTTATAAAGATCGTGTAGGGTATATAAGAATACTGGTACAATGCTGTTCCTTCTGAGCCTACAATTTGATAAAAGGGTATAACATATAATAAGCCAAGAACCTTGGATATAATGGTACCCAATGTTAAAATAAACGTTCCTCTTATAAGCTTCGACGACATAAGATTAGGATCCCTTCCCAGTGAAGAAAAAGTTTGTGCGCGTATGAGCAAACTTTTGGTAAACACATTTTTGCACACTATTAGTAGTTTACATCTCTTTTTGCTTCGATGCCACTAACAGCCGTGCTAAATTTCGTAAAATGTGTTTATAATGGTAAGAATGTGTAAGAAATGAATTTATATAAAGTTGGTGGAAGTATGCAATACGATGTTGTGGTAATTGGCGGGGGACCATCAGGTTTAATGGCTGCCATTGCTGCTGGAGAAAAAGGTTTAAACGTCCTATTAATTGATAAAGGAGACAAGCTTGGAAGGAAGCTGGCCATTTCCGGCGGCGGCCGCTGTAACGTTACAAATCGTCTCCCTGTTGAAGAAATCATTAAACATTTGCCTGGTAACGGGAAATTTTTATACAGCGCTTTTTCAATTTTTAGTAATGAAGATATAATCAAGTTCTTTGAAAAATTAGGTATTGAATTAAAGGAAGAGGACCATGGCAGAATGTTTCCGGTCTCGGATAAAGCACAATCAGTAGTCGATGCACTTTTGGACCAGCTAGAACAGCTTAAGGTGAAGGTTTACACGAATAGCCCGGTTGCGGAAGTTGTTTATAAAGATGGTCATGTTTCATCGGTAAAATTAAAAAACGGACAAGAGATATCTGCTAAAGCTGTTGTCATAGCAGTCGGCGGTAAATCTGTACCTCATACCGGCTCAACTGGAGACGGCTATGTCTGGGCTGAAAAAGCCGGACATACCATTACGGAACTGTTTCCTACTGAGGTGCCTGTCACCTCAAATGAACCGTTTATTAAAAATAAATCTCTCCAAGGTTTGTCATTAAGGAATATTGAGCTAAGTGTGCTAAATCCAAAAGGAAAAGCGATTATTACTCACAGGATGGATATGATTTTTACCCATTTTGGGCTTAGTGGTCCAGCAGTCCTCCGCTGCAGTCAATTTGTGGTGAAAGCAATGAAAAAATGGAAGTTAAACGAGGCAACCATGAGTCTTGATGTGATCCCAGATAAAAAAGAAGAAGAGTTTTTTCAAGAAATTGTGAAACTCGTAAAAAGTGAGCCTAAAAAAAGTATTAAAAACACATTAAAAGGGCTTGTCCCTGAACGATATCTTTTGTTCCTGCTTGAGCGGAATGAAATAGACCCTTTAGAACAAGGGGCTACGATTTCAAATGAAAAAATTCGCACTTTTGTGAAAAGCTGTAAACAGTTCTTAATTAAAGTAAATGGCACCTTACCGTTAGAGAAAGCTTTCGTAACTGGCGGCGGCGTTTCCGTGAAAGAAATTGAACCGCAAACAATGGGATCGAAATTGATGAGCGGTCTCTACTTTTGCGGGGAGATTCTTGATGTCCATGGCTATACTGGAGGATATAACATCACATCTGCTTTAGTCACCGGAAGACTGGCGGGAACCAATGCTGCTTTATCTGCTAAAAAACAATATCAGACATGATGATTTATGTCTAGCTCCACGGCCTAAGGGGCTCGGTGGCATAAGCCAATCCGGCAGGAAGGTTAAAGTAAACCTTCCTGCCGGATTGGCTTATGCCTGTCGTCCCTGTACACTAAGGAAAGCTACTTAGAATTATCCTCACTGGAACAAGCTGGCTTTTTCCGAAGGCGCTTCTGCTTTTCTATTCATCATGCCCTATAGATGATCATTGCCGAGAAACAATAGATTTGCTCTTCCTCTTCATCCTCAGTTATAGCTGCCACATTGTATTTAATATCCATCAATTTCTTTTCATCTAACCCTTTTAAAAAGCGGTTCATTTCTTTTTCTAAATCCTTTTCATGTTCCCGATCAAACAATTTAACCTGAATCATTGAAATCCCACCTTTGGTTTTTACCATCAGTCTATCCATTTTTCAGAAAATTAAAAATTAGGCGTATAAAAAAAACGATTCCACTAATGGAATCGTTATTCTACTTCTCCTGGCCATGCAAGCATTCCGCCGATCATATTACGAACTTTATAGCCCTGATCTTGCAAGTAGGAACAGACATTTCCACTACGAGCACTGGAACGGCAAATAAAGATATATTCCTTCTCTTTGTCAAAATAATCAAGATTAGCAGGAATCTCACCCATGCGGATATGCTTTGCACCTGGTATCATTCCCTGTGCTACCTCTTCGTACTCACGAACATCGACAAGATCGAGTTTCTCCCCTTGTTCGAGCTTCTTCTTTAATTCCTCTGGTGTAATAACCTGAATTTCTTCCATCTTTCTCACCCCTATGTTTGATTTCCCCCTGTCTACCAGGGGGATCCCAATTAATTAGCTACGATATTAACAAGTTTACCAGGAACGGTGATGACTTTACGAATGGTTTTCCCTTCAATTTGTTCCTTCACTCGATTATCATCCATTGCAATACCTTCTAATGCTTCCTTGCTGGCATCTGTCGGTACTTTTAACTTAGTTTTTACTTTTCCATTAACTTGGATAACAATTTCAACTTCATCATCAACTAATTTAGCTTCATCATAAGCAGGCCATGTTTCATAAGAAATGGTACCACTATGACCTAACTTTTCCCAAAGTTCTTCCGCAATATGTGGTGCAACAGGAGCTAGCAATTTAACAAATCCCTCCATATAATGTTTAGGAAGAACGGTTGCTTTATTTGCCTCATTAATAAACACCATCATCTGTGAAATCGCCGTATTAAATCTTAAGCCCTCATAATCCTCGGTTACCTTTTTTACTGTTTGGTGGTACACCTTTTCTAAATTAGAAGCTTCTTCATTCTCCTGAATTTTTGGATTTAAATCTCCACTTTCCTCCACCATCAAACGCCAAATTCGATCAAGGAAACGGCGAGATCCATCAAGACCATTTGTAGACCAAGCAATAGAAGCATCAAGTGGTCCCATAAACATCTCATATAAACGAAGTGTATCAGCTCCATGGCTGTCAACGATATCATCAGGGTTTACAACATTCCCTTTTGACTTACTCATCTTTTCATTGTTTTCACCTAAAATCATTCCTTGATTGAATAATTTTTGGAATGGTTCTTTCGTTTGGACAACACCAATATCATATAAAACTTTATGCCAAAAACGTGCGTACAGTAAGTGAAGAACCGCATGCTCTGCACCACCAATGTAAACATCAACTGGAAGCCAGTGCTTTAATTTTTCAGGTGAAGCAAGTGCTTGATCATTTTTAGGATCAATATACCGTAAATAATACCAGCAGCTGCCTGCCCATTGTGGCATTGTATTTGTTTCACGACGACCCTTCTTGCCGGTTTCAGGGTCAACCACATTGACCCAATCCTCTATCACTGCAAGCGGTGATTCACCAGTTCCAGAAGGTTTGATGTTGGTTGTTTTCGGTAAGGTTAGTGGCAGCTGATCTTCAGGAATTGCTGTCATCGTGCCATCTTCCCAATGAATGATTGGAATCGGCTCACCCCAATAACGCTGACGGCTAAACAGCCAATCACGTAGACGGAATGTTACTTTCTTTGTACCGATTTCCTTCTCTTCCAACCAGGAAATCATCTTAGTGATTGCTTCTTCTTTATTTAAACCATTTAAGAATTCAGAGTTAATATGTTCACCATCACCAGTATAGGCTTCCGTTTCAATACTTCCCCCTGCAACAACAGCCTTAATCGGAAGGTCAAATTGTTTAGCGAATTCATAGTCGCGTTCATCATGTGCAGGTACCGCCATAATGGCTCCTGTGCCATAGCTTACTAATACATAATCAGCAATCCAGATTGGCATTTTTTCACCATTAGCTGGGTTGATTGCATAGGCACCAGTAAAAACTCCTGTTTTCTCTTTCGCAAGGTCGGTTCGTTCAAGGTCACTCTTTGTTTTTACTTTATCTAAATATGCATCAACTGCTGCCCGCTGCTCCCCTGTTGTGATTTTATCAACAAAAGAATGTTCAGGAGCAAGTACCGCATACGTAGCACCAAACAAAGTATCAGGGCGAGTTGTAAATACCGTAAATGTTTCTTCATGTCCTTCAATGTTAAAGGTTACTTCAGCACCCTCAGAACGGCCGATCCAATTACGTTGCATTTCTTTAAGACTTTCTGGCCAGTCAAGCTCTTCTAAGTCCTCAAGTAAACGATCACCATAAGCTGTAATTTTTAACATCCACTGTTTCATTGGTCTACGTTCAACTGGGTGACCACCACGCTCACTCTTACCATCTATGACTTCTTCATTTGCTAACACTGTACCAAGTGCTGGACACCAGTTAACAGCAACCTCATCAATGTACGCAAGCCCTTTTTCCCATAGCTTCAAGAAAATCCACTGCGTCCATTTATAGTATTCTGGATCGGTTGTATTTACTTCTCGATCCCAGTCGTATGAGAAACCTAATGATTTAATTTGTCTGCGAAAAGTGTTAATATTCTTTTCTGTAAATTCTGCAGGGTCGTTCCCTGTGTCCAGAGCATATTGCTCAGCAGGTAAACCGAAGGCATCCCAGCCCATTGGATGTAAAACATTATAGCCCTGCATTCTTTTTAAGCGTGAAAGGATATCTGTAGCCGTGTAACCTTCTGGATGTCCAACATGAAGTCCCGCCCCTGATGGATAGGGAAACATGTCTAATGCGTAGAATTTTGGTTTATCAAATTCTTCACTCGTTTTAAATGTCTTTTCAGTTTCCCATTTATGTTGCCATTTTTTCTCGATATGCTGATGATCGAAACTCATTGTCTATTCCTCCTAAAAAAAATAAAAAAACCCCTCATCCCAAAAGGGACGAGAGGATTATCTATGTATCTTCCCGCGGTACCACCCACATTAGTGTTGTAAACACTCGCTTCATTCATCCTTAACGCGGAATACGGCAAACATTACTGTTCCTTTCATGTTTGCAACTCATAGGCGAGTTCATGATGTACCCCGTTGACTTGCACCAGCCGTCAACTCTCTATAGACAGGTATGAATCATTACTACTCCTAATCAATGTTATTAATTATAAAAAGTATTACGGTTATTGTATTAAATTTCCCAACAGTATGCAAGTAACTTTTACCTAAATCAGTTTGACCCAATCATATTATTTTTAAACATAAAACAAGGCTCCCTTTAGGAAGCCAGATAAATATGTTTAAGATAGTTTCACTTTGAATTTCTTTTCCGTTTTCACTATACGCTCATACGTTAAAGTCGTTATGATTGCAATAACGAATAGAGCAATTAAGACATAAAATAGTGCAGACATACTATAGACGTCAACAAGAATTCCACCTAATAATGGTCCAATCATTCTTCCTCCAGTAGCAGTACTATTGACAATCCCCTGATAAAACCCTTCGCGACCCTCTGGTGCTAAGTCAAACGCAATTGTTGGTACAGCAGGCCAAATAAACATTTCCCCAATCGTCAAAATAATCATCGCTACTAGAAATCCTGAAAATGCGCTAGCATTTCCCGCTACTAAGAAAGAAACAATAAAAATAGCAATCCCAATTAAGATTTGCACCTTAAGTGTGGCAGCAAGATGCTTAAGCAAGCCATTTAATAATGGCTGGCCAAGAACAATTAAAGCACCGTTAATCGTCCATAATAGGCTGTACTGCGATAATGATATGTTAATTTCCTGAGTATAAGAAGCAATTGTTGTCATCCATTGAACATAGCCGACCCAGCATAACAAATAACCTAAACATAAAATCAATAAAGAATAAAGATTTTTTCGCCCTTTTACAAGTGCTGTATCCTGAAGGATATTCGCTGGTTTAGCCGAAACAGTTGAAATCCCCTTATAGCCAAAAATAGCGATTAGCAAAAAGATCATATACATAACGGTGTTAGCAAGGAAGATCAATTCAAATGAGTAATCGGCTAGGATGCCGCCAAGTGAGGCACCGACCGCTACCCCAAGGTTTTGTGCAATATAAACGGCATTAAATGCTTTACGTCCGCCTTCCTTCCAAACCATCCCCGCCATCGCATACATAGCAGGAAAAGTGACCCCACTACCAAATCCAATAATGGTAAGGAAAACAATATATTCTGGCCAGCCATGCCAGAACGTTAGCCCTACAAGAGCTGCAAGGGATATACATATTCCAAGAAGAATAGATTTATAGCCGCCGATTTTATCAAAAAGACTGCCGCCATAAAGATTACCAATTACGCTTGCTGCTGAGTTTAGCATTAAGACAACGCCGGCAATCGATAAAGACTTCCCTAAATGATCATGAATATAAATTGTATTTAAAGGCCATAAAAAGGAATTACCAGTTACATTCACTGCCATCCCTATAATTAATAGCCATAACGCACGCGGCATGAAAAACGCTCCTTTACGTTCACTAATTTCGGATTCCAAAAGATATTGTATTCCCATTCATGATTCTCCGCAATCCTTTACTAAATTGTTGTAAAAATAAAAAAAAGGCCTTTATAAGGACCTCTGGAATCTTAATTACCATTATCGTTTTTTCTTTTTGTTATCAACTACTAGTTTATTTTTGTTTTGGACAGGCTTTTCAAAGAAAAGGTGTACATGAACGTGTATGTCATCCATGGATGCAACGCTAGATACTTTCCCTTTACGACCTTTAATCACGACATCTTCTCCCTCAGAAGGAACCCTTCCAAGCAGTTGATTTAAAAGTTCTTTTTTATCTTCAAAATAATGGACAACAAACATATTGGTCTCTCCATTCTTATAGATTGGATTCTCCCTATAAAATATTTTCTCATAGGGAGAATTAGACCAAGAATAATAATGGATAAGTCTATTTTTTCACCACTGGCTGCTGTGCAGGGAAGTAGCTGTTTACAGCATGATCCTTTTTCTTCTCGTTTACCGATTCGGCTTGAACAGCTGTTTTAACTTTTTCAATTTCTGCATTAAGTTCTTCAATGCTGACACCTTTTTTCACCAGCTCTTCCGTTGCTAAGCGAATGGCATTGTTTGATTGAACAATCGATTCCCTTAATGAGTCCATCGAACCTTGAGGATTATGGAATCCAGAAGAGTTTTCAGCCGCAATAATATCCCAGAACCATTGCCCCTTACGTACAAATTCTTGAGCCTGCTTAATCTTGTCTTGGCTGACTCCAGAAGTAATCATCTTATTAATATAATAGTGAGCGGTTGTTGAGATTTCCTGTGCCTCATGTAGTGCACTCACGTTAGCTTCTTGGATTTCAATTACACGATTCTTTAATTTATCTAAGTCTCTATCACCATGGCACTGTCCGCAAGATGTATTCATTGTTTTGAGTGGTGAGGTCCAATAGTGTGAGGTGATTTTTCTCTTTCCATCTACACGCTCATAAGGCATATGGCAGTCTGCGCAGGACACATCCGCCTTACCATGAGTCCCAGAAGAATGTGTTTCATATTCAGGATGCTGCGATTTTAACATTGGTGCTCCAGAGATATTGTGAACCCAATCTTTCTCAAACCCTTCATCTTTAGCAACCGTATTATAGTATTTATACATGTCTTCTGGCTTAAAGCCCTCTGACCATGGGAATGTAACTTCACTGTTGTCAGCTGCAAAATAATACTCTACATGACACTGACCGCAAACATAGCTTCGCATATCATTTTTAGTTGGATTAGAAGTATCGATTCCTTGCGCTTCCAATGCTTTATAGAAGCTTGGGCGTGTCACACGTAGATCCATAGTTTCGGGGTCATGGCAGTCAGAACATCCAATTGGTGAGTGTCCCATTGCTTCCCCTTTCGGCCAAATTTCTTGATTAAAGTTGGCTCCCCAATAATCGTCGCCCATTTCTTCAATCATTTGAGGTACGGCAGTTGATTTACATGTATAACAAGAACCAACTGATTTATCAGTAATCCGCTTAACATTACGAATATCTTCAAGAGCATAAACATGACCACGTTCTTCATTATACTCTGTCGCAAACCCATAACCATTGAAAAGAACCGGAAGTAATGGCTCTTTATCTGGATCATACTTACTGCGTTTTACTGAACCTCCGTACGTAGTATCCTCCATCTTCTCATTCTTCATATAACTATTATATTGAAGTGGAAAAATCTCTTTAAACGCTTCATTGCTTATTTCATCCTTAGAAAGGCCAGTCGTACCCTTCACTTCCTTAGCACTTGCCGTTTTTTCACTTGCACCATTACTGGAATTGCTGCAGCCAGTAACGATCAGAACAAATACTAGCAGAAGGAGGTATGCCCCATAACGGAACCTATTCATTCTTAAAATCCTCCCTTATTTTTTAATAGTTCACCGGACTTAGGCGGCTGATTATAAGTATCATCTTTAAAGTCACTTCCATGTGGCACTGTCTGGTGACATGACATACAGTTTTCCTTCGCATCATGTGAGACATTATCTACAGTACTCTTATGACATTCTGCACAGTTTTTATTAATAACTCTCAATGTCCGTGTTGTCGCATAAATTCTATCTGGTATATCTTCCGTACCCAAGGTGTTATAAAAAATATGTGTCATCCCGGCGCGGCCCTTAAAAAATAACTTCCCTACCTCACTCTCATGAGGTAAATGGCAGTCATTACACTGCAATTCTGCATGAGTAGAATCAACAAATGAAGTATAAACAGATTTCATTGTATGACAATTTTGACAAAAATCAGGTGAATCTAGGTAAGCCATTGTTTTAACAGTCCCAAAGGAAAAGAGTACACCGGCTAAAAGAGCACCTAAAATCAAGACTCTTTTATCAATTGCCAGTAATTTTTTAAACGATTTTTTTAACATCCTTTCACCTCCCATAATGTAAATCTTTTTCTCTCTAATTTATTGAATAAAGTACTTTGTACCTTATTACCGAAAAGAATGTGTTGCTAAGCTAATTCTTCCTGCGCCTACTTTTCACAAAATAAATAAATGCACTACCAGCTAGTAATCCAGCTCCACTAACAGCTGCGATAGAAAGGATAGCAGGACTTTTTTCATTGGCCGCGCTGTCAATCGGTTGTTGTTTCTGTGTTTCCATCATCTCGATTGCAGTCGACGTTTCATTACGCTCATACGAAAGAGTAAAACTTTTCTCTTCTCCAGCTTTTAATCCTTTAAAGAAATAGGAGTGAACACCGTCTTCGTCAGCATGAGTCTTTTTCTTTTCTGTTTCTGGATCCATTTTTACATTTTGTGCCTTTAGAGGTTCTATAAATGAAACATTGAACAAGCCAATATTCGTAAAGCTTTTAAATTGGTAAGACACTATCTTCTTTTCTTTTTCAACCATTATGGTATCGGTATAAAATTCAACAACGAATTTATAAACATCATTTGGCTGTATCTCTTCACTTGTTGTCCAAGAAATAGTTCCTTTTTCTTGGTTGATTATGTACTCAATTTCATACACCTTTGATAAATCACTTGAATAATCAGCAACATAGCCAATCCGAAAATTCTGTTCTTCCATCGGCAGCGGCAGTTCAATATGTCCCTTTTGAGGCTGGTCCGAGAGATTCCGCATAGTTCCTTGATAACCAATCAATAATGGAGGATGATCTTTCTTAACATCATTAGGATGGTAAGCGTATTCTGGCATTACCTTTATTGAAAGCTCCTCCAAAGTCAGAATGTTTCGATTCTCTTCTGCGGCGGTAACCAACGGATTTAATAGCAGTAAGAACAGGAGGATATTTATGTTAAGCAGTAATTTTTTCATGGTACTTACTTCCTTCCAAATTGTGAATTTTTTGTGAATACATTCACAAGACTCATTAGAACTAACCTTTAGATGTCAATTTACATACTTTATTTATCCCATGATACTTAAACCCATTCTGTGACCAAAATCACAAAAAGATATTGAGTTATTTCTAATTTGTGAACGGCGTTTTTACCTTATTTTCACAGTGTTTTTATAGTTTTTTCATTATTAAAAAGACCTTCAACACCAGGTTGAAGGTCTGAAGCGAATTATTAAGATGACTGATCCTTTTCTTGATGAAATTTTGATTTAACCGGCTGACCACCAGATTTTTCATATTTCTTTTTAGATTGTTTAACAAGATCCACATCCTGACCAAGTTCAAGATCCTGATTGTTATTGCCATTGCGGGTTTTTTGTTCAGGATTTTGTTGTTTAGATCGTTTTTTCAAGAAAGATCTCCTCCTCTAAATGCTTGCCCCTCTAAAA
Source organism: Neobacillus niacini NBRC 15566 (assembly GCF_001591505.1). GTDB lineage: Bacteria > Bacillota > Bacilli > Bacillales > Cytobacillaceae > Neobacillus > Neobacillus niacini. The sequence continues at coordinate 4,943 of NZ_BCVA01000005.1, read as the reverse complement.
TCATATTATTTTGGAGCTGTTGAATTTGAATCCTCATCCGATGGAGTTGATCCCGCTGCTGCCCATTGGCACTATGAGCCATTTTCGCAATATCCTGATAGGTTTGCTCTAGCTGTTGTAAGGCCTGTGTATATGCATCATTGTTGTAATGCTCTTGAAGGCTGCTTTCTTTAAATTGATCCTGTGCGTTACGAATAACATCCTCACATTGCTGCATTAAAGCATCCATTGAAGCACGAGTAGCCATCTAAGGACCCCCTTTTTTTTGGCAAAGGCTATTTCTTAAAGATTGTTGTTAAAATCCTAAAGCCGGTTTTAACGTGGAAATAGTCATTTTGCACTTTTGGTTTTAGCTTGTAGGCTCTTTAAAGAGCCTTGGTAAAACACTTCCCTCAATGAGTCAAAGTGCTTCATATCTTATTTTGTTCTCTCTCCCCTTTCCTATAACGTGATAATTACTGGTAAACAATTCAGTTGGATAAGCGTTTATTTTCATGATAAAATTGACTTTATGCTTAAAAAAATGGCTGTTGATTTGTGTTGCAGGTGCAAATTGACAAATAGCTTTATCACACTAAAAACTAAAAGGAGGTTTCTGAATTGACTCAGACCAACCCTTTTCCATATGCTACTGACGATAAACGTTACCATACCTGGAATTATCACTTACGACAGCAATTTGGCCATAAGGTTTTTAAGGTTGCTTTAGATGGCGGCTTTGACTGCCCTAACCGTGACGGTACGGTTGCACACGGCGGCTGTACTTTTTGTAGTGCAGCAGGATCAGGCGATTTTGCTGGAGACCGCACCGATGATTTAGAGACACAATTCCTTGATATTAAGGAAAAAATGCATACTAAATGGAAAGATGGCAAATATATGGCCTACTTCCAAGCCTATACAAATACACATGCACCGGTTGACGTTCTACGTGAAAAATTCGAGAAGGTTCTCAACCAAGAGGGAGTAGTCGGTTTATCGATTGCAACACGTCCAGACTGCCTTCCGGATGATGTAGTTGAATATCTAGCTGAATTAAACCAAAGAACGTACCTATGGGTTGAACTTGGCTTGCAAACAGTGCATGAACGTACTGCATTACTTATCAACCGTGCCCATGATTTTCAATGTTATGTTGAGGGTGTAAATAAACTTAGAAAACATGGCATCCGTATATGTTCTCACATTATCAACGGCCTGCCGCTCGAATCATATGAAATGATGATGGAAACAGCAAGAGAGGTTGCTAAGCTTGATGTTCAAGGGATAAAAATTCATTTGCTTCACTTACTTAAAGGGACTCCAATGGTGAAACAATACGAGAAAGGTATGCTTGAATTTCTTTCTCAAGAGGACTATGTGAATTTAGTTTGTGACCAATTAGAAATTTTACCGCCGGAAATGATTGTTCATCGTATTACTGGGGATGGACCGATTGACTTAATGGTGGGACCTATGTGGAGTGTGAACAAGTGGGAAGTACTAAATTCCATTGACGCAGAGCTAAAAAGAAGAGATAGCTATCAGGGGAAATTTTATCATGAGAGTATCGTGAGGAACTAAGGATGAAGCTCGATCGGATACTTCCATATACAAAGAAATTACTTGAAATGACTATTGCTGGTGGTGATGTCGTTGTTGATGCAACACTGGGAAATGGTCATGATACTCTTTTTTTAGCTAATCTCGTAGGTGAAAATGGAACCGTGTATGGTTTTGATGTACAAGAGGACGCTATTCGAACCAGTCAGGAAAGATTAATTCAACATGGTTTGACGGACCGCGTAACTATCTTTCATAGAGGTCATGAGCAGCTTTCTAACTTAATACCAGCTGAACACCACGGAAAGGTTAAAGCTGCAATTTTTAATTTAGGTTATTTGCCTGGCAGTGATAAATCAGTTGTAACAAAGCCTGAGACCACCATTTCTGCAATTGAACAATTGCTCGAGATGATGTTGCCAGAGGGAATCATTATCCTTGTCATCTACCATGGCCATACAGAGGGAGCGATTGAGAGAGATGCTTTACTAACGTATTGTCAAGAAATAGATCAGAAAACAGCGCATGTCCTTATGTATCGATTTATTAATCAACAAAATAATCCTCCCTTTATTGTTGCAATTGAAAAAAGATAAACCAGGCTGCCAGCCTGGTTTATTATTTTATGATAAGTCTTGTTACAAATGAAGGGATCCATTTTTGCACAGAACGATAGACCAGTCCGTTGATATAAAAGAAATAGCTGACTATACCGCCAGTCTTTATGATTCCCCTGGCTAGTTTTCGCACCTTTTTCTGTTTTCGAACCTTTCCATCCGATAAATAAATTCCTAACAGCCCTCGATTTATGAGTTGGTGAAACTTTTTATGCGGCAAAAATTCGGTATGTCGGTCTGCTTCACGGACAAAATGACTTAACCGCTTAAACAGCGTTTCCTGATTTTCATAATAAAAACAAAAATTCAAGTCCCCGCCTTCCCGATCTTCTTCTTGGTCGATAAAATAATCTAATAAGATATGAAGGCCTTGTATGTATGGAAAATATCCTTTACGAATATTTTCTGCATCCTTGGCATGAAAATCATTTCTCATTGCATAGGAAATCAGACAGAATATCCCCAAGGTTGAACCCGAACAAGCAGAAAATTCATACCACTCCATGTCAGGAAGTTTGTTTTGATGGACTTCAAACCATTTTTCCAATCTGGGAACACGTTCTTCATGGATAACATGCTTGTGAATTTGCAAGTCACAGTAATATTCGCAAAGTTCCAATAGGTAATCTTTGATTAAGTGATAATGCTCTAAATCTTTTAATACTGATCTGCACGTTTCCGCAAGATCATTTAAATAACCGCCATCATTCTGATCATCGCGGAAACGGTAATAATTTTTTTGTTCGCTGCCAAGTGTTAGAGCATCTTGCATGGATTCATGGAGGGCTTCAAAGTCCTTGGGATCAAGTGAGGTACTCCGATCACAAAGATTATCCAAATAATCACTAATGGTTTGATACGCAACGATAAACTTTACTGCTTTTTTATACTCCTCGTTAGCGGAAAGAGCAAGTATCCCGCCGCCCTCACAATGAAAGGTTTTATGTTCAATACTTGCCAAAGCCTGCATTCTAAGCTCCTCATTAGGGATACTATCTGCCCGGGACCTCCAATACCTTAGCTCTTGATGAACTGCTGGAATAATTTTACGATAAACTTTCGACATGAGTTTAATTGGCATCATGGAGCTATCCTTTCCCTTCTTAAACAATGTACCCTATTGCTTTTAATTGACTGATAACAAAATCCTTGGCATATTCAAAAATATCATCCCGTTCTGGTTCATTAAAAATTTCATGATAAAGCTTTGGCCATTCCTTAAATCGCTTTTCTGATAGTGGTGCTTGGTTGAACCATTCCTTAACGGGGATCTTATTAACAATCTTATCATCCCCGGCTTGCATAACAAGCATCGGGACATCCTTTGTGCCTTCGATTGACAGAAAGGCCTCTTTCATGGCCTCTACTAATTCACGGTACCACCTAACAGAGACCTTTGTGATATAGAGGCTATCATCTCTATCCGCCTCAATCACGTCTTGGTTTCTGGTAGCCATTTCAACGGTTAAGCCTGAATTCATTTTAAATGAAGGGAAAACCACATTAATTCCGTAAGACAATATATCTAAAATTTTCGGAGGAGTATGGACTAAACCTAGACATGGTGATGAGAGAATGACTCCTGCCAAGTCAAATTTTTCTTCCTGCATCAAACGAATCGCAATTAAGCCCCCCATACTATGCCCTAATAAAAATACAGGCAATTCATAACGATAAGCTGCTTTAATCCAATCCTTGACTTCATCTATGTACTCTTCAAATGAATCTATATGGCCTCGTCGGGATCTTGTTGTCATGCCTTGTCCAGGAAGATCACCCATTATGACATGAAAACCAGACATGCGCCACATTTCAATGAGCCAGCCGTATCGCCCGTGATGTTCCATTGCACCATGAACGATCACAATTACAGCCTTCACTTCCCCTTCTGCTTCCCACTTCCACATAGTTTTTCCTCCTAGAAAAATATTCTATTTAGTATTATATTAGAATGAATATGTATTTCAGTCAAAAAGGAGCGACCTAAATGATTTATCCATACAAAGATAAACACCCCAAAATCGCGGACTCTGCATTCATTGCAGATTTTACCACCATTACAGGTGATGTTGAAATAGGTGAGGAATCAAGCGTTTGGTTTAACTCTGTGATCAGAGGAGATGTTGCGCCTACAGTCATCGGGAAAAAAGTAAATATCCAAGACAACTCTGTTCTACACCAAAGCCCAAATAACCCATTAATTTTAGAGGATGAGGTAACCGTGGGTCACCAGGTCATCCTTCACAGTTGTATTATACGAAAGAAGGCATTGATTGGTATGGGATCGATTATTCTAGACCAAGCCGAGATTGGCGAAGGTGCTTTTATCGGTGCAGGCAGTCTTGTACCTCAAGGAAAAAAAATCCCTCCTAATACATTAGCATTTGGCAGACCAGCTAAAGTTATTAGGGAATTAAATGAGCACGATAAAAAAGAAATGCACAGGATCTATACAGAATATGCAGAGAAGGCTCAATATTATAAGTCGTTACAGAAATAACATGAATAATTCAGACACACTAAAAATAGTTCAGTTTTCAGAATGGGTCAAATTCGGACTGGACTCTCTGATTCGGGTTGTCCGATTGCTTGCCCTATTCGGACGACCCTCTGGATTCTGACACAGGTTGTCCGATTGCTTGCCTTATTCGGACATGACTCTCTGGAATCTGACTTGCTATGTCCGAATACTTGCCTTATTCGGACATGACTCTCTGGAATCTGACTTGCCTTGTCCGAATACTTTCCTGATTCGGACATGACTCTCTGAAATCTGACTTGTCA